>NZ_JBIVNG010000004.1:0-532005 GCF_044753445.1 Pseudomonas sp. NPDC088368 | reverse complement strand
GGTGATTCTGGCTCGCAAGCTCGCCCGCGTCGCATTTTCCCTGATGCAGAACGAAGACGAATATGACGCAGGAAAGAGGGCTAAAAAGCATTGCCTTCAACCATAGAATCTCCCACGCCTTCGGCAGAAGCAGGTACACGGTGCGGTTGAAGCTTTTTCATTCCTGCCATAAACGGCGTAATGAGCTGCTTACAACTCCGCCGCCAACCGCGAGCCCTGGTTGATCGCGCGCTTGGCGTCCAGTTCTGCCGCAACGTCCGCGCCGCCGATCAAATGCACGTTCTGCCCCGCCGCTTGCAAGCCGTCATAGAGTTCACGCAGTGGGTCTTGCCCCGCGCAGATCACCACGTTGTCCACCGGCAGCACCTTTTCTTCACCCTCGGCGCCGATGCGGATGTGCAGTCCCGCGTCGTCGATCTTCAGGTATTCGACGCTGTTGAGCATCTGGACGTGCTTGTTCTTCAACCCAGCGCGATGAATCCAGCCGGTGGTTTTGCCGAGGCCGTCGCCGACCTTGGACGCCTTGCGCTGCAACAGGTACACCTGACGTGCGGGGGCGTGGGCGTGTGGCTTGATCCCGGCGATGCCGCCCCGCGCTTCCAGCGCGCCATCGATGCCCCACTCTTCCCAGAACGCATCGCGGTCCAGGCTGGTGGCGACACCCTGGTGCACCAGAAACTCCGACACGTCAAAACCGATCCCGCCCGCGCCGATCACCGCCACGGACTGGCCCACGGGTTTGCGTTCCAGAATCACATCGAGGTAGTTCAGCACCTTGGGGTTATCGACGCCGGGGATTGCCGGAATGCGTGGCGCGATGCCGGTGGCCAGAATCACTTCGTCGTATCCCTTGCCCACCAGATCGTCGACCGCGACGCGGGTGTTCAGACGCACATCAACGCCTGTGGTCTGCAATTTGCGGCCGAAATAGCGCAGCGTTTCAAAGAACTCTTCTTTGCCCGGAACGCGCTTGGCGATGTTGAACTGGCCGCCGATTTCACTGGCGGAATCAAACAGCGTTACCTCATGCCCGCGCTCGGCGGCAACGGTCGCAGCCGCCAGCCCGGCAGGTCCGGCACCGATCACGGCGATTTTCTTGATCTGTTTGACCGGCAAATAATTCAGTTCGGTTTCGTGACAGGCGCGAGGGTTGACCAGACAGCTGGTGAGCTTGCCGTCGAAGATGTGGTCGAGGCAGGCCTGGTTGCAACCGATGCAGGTGTTGATCTCGTCGCTACGACCAGCAGCTGCCTTGTTGACGAACTCCGGGTCTGCGAGGAACGGACGGGCCATGGACACCATGTCGGCATCGCCTTCGGCCAACACCGCTTCGGCGACTTCCGGGGTGTTGATGCGGTTGGTGGTGATCAGCGGGATCGACACCTCACCGCGCATTTTCGCCGTGACCTTGGCGAACGCGGCACGGGGCACCTTGGTGGCGATGGTTGGAATCCGCGCTTCGTGCCAGCCGATGCCGGTGTTGATGATCGTCGCACCCGCCTGCTCGATGGCCTTCGCCAGTTGCACCACTTCTTCCCAGGTGCTGCCGCCTTCGACCAGATCGAGCATCGACAGGCGATAAATGATGATGAAGTTGCGGCCCACGGCCTCACGCACCCGGCGCACGATCTCCACGGCCAGACGCATGCGGTTTTCGTAGCTGCCGCCCCAACGGTCGGTGCGGTGGTTGGTGTGCGCCGCGAGGAATTGGTTAATCAGGTAGCCTTCCGACCCCATGATTTCCACGCCGTCGTATTCGGCGATCTGTGCCAGCGTTGCGCAGGTCACGAAATCCTGAATCTGCTTCTCGATGCCTTCCTCGTCCAGCTCCTTGGGCTTGAACGGGTTGATCGGCGCCTGAATGGCGCTCGGAGCCACTTGCTTCGGGCTGTAGGCATAACGGCCGGTGTGCAGTATCTGCATGCAAATCTTGCCGCCCGCCTCATGGACGGCGCGGGTGACGATGCGGTGGTGCTCTGCCTCTTCCGGCGTGGTCAGCTTGGCCGACCCGGCATAAACGCCGCCTTCAACGTTCGGCGCAACACCGCCGGTGACCATCAGGCCTACGCCACCCCGGGCACGCTCGGCGAAATAAGCCGCCATGCGTTCGAAGCCACCGGGCTTTTCTTCCAGCCCCGTGTGCATCGAACCCATGAGCGTGCGGTTGCGCAGCGTGGTGAATCCCAAGTCCAGGGGAGCCAGCAAATGCGGGTAGTGGGCGGCGGCCATATGAAACTCCATCAAGCATCATCACGTAGACGCGAGCGCTCTGAAGGCGCTCGTCGTGTATTCAGGGACTACAGCGTAGTTCCCGTTCATGACGCCGACAGTAAACAGCATCGCGGCCGTGCTCAATGACCGAATATGACAATTTATTGATCGAAATGTGCAGGGAGGCCTTCCATGGAGTGCACCGCGCCGCCCTGCACCGCGTTCAGGCCTGAGCGCTGTGGGACGCCTGCTGTTTCGAAACATCGTCGATATTTGCGACTGGCCGGGAGCCACGAATCAGCGCCATGGCACACCATGCGACGATATACGCCGCGCCGCACATCACGAACAGGATGTTGTAACCCGCATTGATATTCCCGAGCAGTTTGAAGTGATCGAGAATCACGCCCACCAGCAGCGGAAACAGCGTCGCCCCCAGTGCCCCGGCAAGACCGCCGATGCCCACCACCGACCCGACCAATTGCTTGGGGAACATGTCGGAAGGCGTGGTGAACAGGTTCGCTGACCACCCCTGGTGCGCAGCCGCCGCCAGGCTCAGCAAGCCCACCATGATCCACATGTCATCGATCCACGGCGCGAACGCGATGGGCACGACCAGAAACGCCAGGCCGAGCATCGTCGTCTGACGCGCCTTGGACACCGCCCAGCCACGGGCAATCAACTTCGACGAAACCCAGCCGCCGCCGATGCTGCCAATCGAGGTCGAGGTGTAGACGATCACCAGCGGCAGGCCGAGGCTTTTCAGGTCCAGCCCGAAACGCGAGTTGAAATAGGACGGCAGCCAAAACAGCATGAACCACCAGATGGGGTCGGTCAGCAGCTTGCCGGTGAAGAACGTCCAGGTCGCGCGCAGTTTGAGCAGCGAGAGCCAACTCACCGACACCTTGTCAGAGGCCCCGTCGGCTTGTCCTTCGTTGATGTAATTGCGCTCCTCCTGAGACAGCTTCGCGTGTTTGGCTGGCACCTGGTACATCAGATACCAGAAGATCAGCCACACGAAGCCGGTCAGGCCCGTGACGAAAAAGGCGGACTTCCAGCCATAGGTTGCGGCAAGCCAGGGCACCACGGCGGGCGCCGCCACGGCACCGATGCTGGTGCCTGCCGTCAGGATGCCCACCGCCAGCGCCTGCTCTTTGCGCGGGAACCACTCCGAAACGCTTTTGACCGCGCAGGGAAAACTGCCGGATTCCGAGATGCCCAGCAGCGCCCGCATCAACGCGAATCCCATGGCGCCCTTGACCAACGCGTGCCCGCAAGCGGCGATGCTCCAGACCAGGACGCACAAGCCGTAGCCGATTTTCACCCCCACTTTGTCGACCAGACGGCCAGACAGCAGCATGCCGATGGCATAGCACGAAGTGAACACCACCACGATGTAGCTGTAGTCGGTTTCGGACCAGCCAAACTCGGTACTGAGCAACGGCTTGAGGATGCCCAACACTTGGCGGTCGAGGTAGTTGATGGTGGTTGCGAAGAACAGAAGCGCACAGATACGCCACCGATAGTGGGTGCGAATGCTATTCATGACTTGACCCTCTTTTATTATTTTTAACGGTATTTAAAAGTCATTCACCGATCAGTGAACACTGATCAGCGCCGATCATTGAACTGGGCGGGCCGCTTCTCGCGAAAGGCGCGCACACCTTCAACCGCGTCGGCGGTGGCCTTGCACACAGACGCCGCAAACTCATGGCTGAGCGACGTGTCGTCCCCCTCGGCGATGCGCAGCAGTCGCTTGCCGATGGAGTGGGACATGGGAGAACGGGTTTTCAGGGTGTCGCAGACCTGGCGAACGAGGTCATCGAGCGCCTCGGGTGTCGCAGCGGCGTTCACCAGTCCCCACTGCTCAGCGCGCTCGGCATCGATCGCTTGGCCCAACAGCACCAGCTCGCGCGAACGAGTCGGCCCGATCAGATCATTCAGGCGTTTGCAGCCCATCCAGCCGGGAATCGCCCCCACGGCGGCCTCGGGAAACCCCAGCGTGGCAGTCGTTGCGGCATAGCGAAGATCGCACGCCAGCGCCAGCTCCAGGCCGCCGCCCAGGGCCGATGCGGACAAGACCGCCACGGTCGGAATATCCAGCTCGGCCAGCCGTCTGAACACACGGTTGCCGGTGCGAATCCAGCGGCTGCCCATGTGCTCGGGATCGAGTTCACCCCACTCGTTGATGTCCGCCCCGCTGCAGAAAAAACGGGGGCTGGTCGAACGCACGAGCAACACCCTGACGGATGGACTGTGTTCAATTTCTTCGAGCGCCCGATCAATCGTCCGCAGCATGTCTGTGGTGAGCGCGTTGTGGCGTGAGACACGGTTTAAAGACAAGGTGGCGACCCCGTCTTCGACGCGCAAGGTAACGTCATCGCGATACATGATGCGATCCTTATTGTTGTTAGTGAAACAGCGTATGGGGGGTTGATTCAGGAGGCGACCCGCGCCGGTTTATGGGTAACAGGCAACTCGGAAAGGACGGGAGCGAATCCCATCCGCGACAAAACATCCCGTTGAAGATCGACGCCCTGGCTCACTTCAATCAAGGCGACGCCTTGGGGTGTGAGTTTGAAAACCGCCCGCTCGGTGACGTAGAAGACTTCCTTTCCATCCGCCAGCGCCTGTTGACCGCTGAAGGTGATGTGGCGGACTTTTTCCACCAGCTTCGGAATCGAGCCGGGCGACACAATGTCAATGCCCTCGCCTTTTTGCGCCACCTGCAAACCCTTTGCCTCGAACGCCCCGCAGAACACGATCTTCTTCGCCCCTTGAGTGATGTCCATGAAACCGCCGGGGCCGACCACACGGCTGCCGAGTTGGGAGACGTTGACGTTGCCGTCTTGATCGAGCTCACCCATGCCCAGAAAGGTCACGTCGATCCCGCCGCCGCTGTAGAAATCGAACTGGTCGACGCTGGAGAGAATCGCGCTGGCATTGCGCGCGGTGCCAAACATCGCGCCGTCCAGCATGTCGCCGTTGTGGATACCTTGCTCGACAGAGCCCCAATATTCGTGGCCCCGCCCTTGAGCCGCCAACAGCGCCGGGATCGCACCGGGAAAGCCGAAACCGAAGTTCACCGATTGATGCAGGCCCAGCTCTTTAGCCGCGCGTTTTGCGACGATCAACCGCATCGGGTCGATGGGCGTGTCTTCCGGTTTGACGTCGGTGCGCGCCTCACCACTGAGGGTCGGGTCGTAGGCACTGATCGCGCATTGGCGTTGCTGAGGCACCTCCACGGTCGCATTGACCATGACGCCCGGCACGCGGACCTGACGGGGAGGAAACGGCTCGCTCGCCTTGCGCTTCACCTGCGCAATGACACGACCGCCGCTGTTGTGGGCGGCCAGGCAGACGGCATAGAGATCAAGATCGGCGGGCTCGTGCCGAACCGTCAGGTTTCCCTGCGCGTCCGCCTCTGACGCCAGTACGAAGGCGTAGTCGATCTTGATCGGTTTGAAGCGCAGATACTCCTGCCCATCGATGACCATGACTTCCACCAGCTCCTCGGTGGACACGCTGTTCAGCTTGCCCCCGCTGATACGCGGATCGACGAAGGTGCCCAGCCCGACCCGCGTGATGACGCCCGGACGGCCTGCGCCAATCTCACGCAACAGCGTGGCGATCACACCACCGGGGAAGCTGTACGCCTCGATTTCTCCGGTTTCCGCCAGCCGCTGCATCGCCGACGACCAGACCCAGTGGCCGCCGATGACACGTTTGACCAGGCCCGCATGCGCCAGTCGGCCCAAGCCACTGCCGTTGCCATCGCCAATGCCCAGTGCGTGGACGACGGTGAGATTGCGGGGGTGGCCGGTTTTGAGAAACCGCCGTTCGAGGGCTTGCAACAGCTCATCCGGCTCCAGCAACCCACCGCCCGAGCCTGTCAGGGTGAGGGTTGAGCCGTCTTCAATGGCAGCGACCGCCAGGTCGACATTGATCCACTTGTTCACAGGACCTCCGATTACACTCATTATTTTTGTAAAACCGAACCGGTTCGTTACTTAGCAGCGATGCTTTCACATGTCGTGGCCCTTTGCAAGAGGGCGCAACTGGCGATGACAGGCGGCCCAATCAGGGACCAGTGGTGTAGAGTGGGCGCTCGAACGAGATGAAAGATCGCTGAGGACCGTGCGATGTCTGATGTTGCAACACCCAAGAATTCCCTCCCCGTAGATGGACTGATCCCCGCGCAGAAACGTCAGCGCAATCCCGAGAAAACCCAGGCGACGATTCTGGCGGCCGCGAAACAAGTGTTCGCCCGCCTGGGGCTGGGCGGCTCGCGAATCGAGACGATTGCTGAAGAAGCGGGCGTCAACAAACGCATGATCTATCAGTATTTCGAGAGCAAGGATCAGCTGTTTCTCCGGGTGCTCGAAGGCGCGTGGACGGACATTCGCACCGCTGAATCCAAACTCAATCTCGATGCGTTGCCACCGGTTGAAGCGATCCGGACACTGCTGACGTTTACGTGGGATTACTACCTGAAGAACCCTGAGTTCATTGCCCTGGTGAACAGCGAAAACCTGCACCAGGCGCGCCACATCAAAGAGTCCGATCTGTTCAAGGAACTGCACGTCGGCTTCATCGACATGCTGCAAAAAATCCTCGACCGAGGTGTGGCGTCCGGTGACTTCCGCCCCGGCGTCGACCCTCGTCAACTGCACCTGACGCTTGCGGCCATCGGGTTTTATTACCTCAACAACCGATACACCGGCGAAGTGATTTTTGGCTTCGATTTCACCAGCAAAAAAGCGCTGAAAGCCCGTCTCGAATTCAATATCGAGACCATCATGGGCATCCTCCGCCCGGTCTGACCCCTCTCCCCTTTCTCTCTCACGCGCAACCGTTCGGGTTGCGCGTCGCATGCTGCCGTCCAGCTTTTGGCCATTGACAACACTCGAATCGTCTCTTTAAATACCGAACCATATCGTTACTTAACAACAATAATCGGCACTGCCTTGTCCTTCAAAGGCCAACCGCGCAGCGCCAAAGGAGGATCAGATGGCCCGTCCCGTAGCACTCGTGACCGGCGCTCGAAGGGGCATTGGCAAAGCCATCGCGCTGGCATTGGCCGAAGCTGGATTTGACGTCGCGGTGAATGATGTCCAGGCCTCTCCGGAGCTCGACGGTGTGGTGGCGATGCTGCAAGACCTCGGGGCACAGGCGATGTCTTCGATCGCCGACCTGAGCGACATCACCCGCCATGAACAGTGGCTCGCGGCGGTCGAAGAGACCTTGGGTCCGGTGGATTGCCTCGTCAACAATGCCGGGGTCTCGGTCATGTCACGGGGCGACCTGCTAGACGTCACCCCGGAAAGCTACGACCGCTGCCTGCAGGTCAACACCCGTGGCACGTTCTTTCTCATGCAGGCCTTCGCGAAATCCGCGTTGAAGCGCGGGGCCTCAGCCAGTCCTCACCCGCGTTCGATCATCACCATCACCTCGTCGAACGCGGTGGCGGCCTCCCCCCAACGCAGCGAGTACTGCGTGTCCAAAGCCGGTCTGTCGATGGCCACCACGTTGTTCTCGCTGCGTTTGGCCGAGGAAGGCGTCAGCGTGTATGAGGTTCAACCCGGCCTCATCGAGACCGAGATGACGGCGCCTTCAAAAGCTCGCTACGACGCCTTGATGGCGGGTGGTCTCACGGCGATGCAGCGCTGGGGCCGCCCCGAGGATGTGGCGATTGCCGTCCGCAGCCTCGCCATCGGTTCCTTTCCCTACAGCGTGGGCCAGGCCATCCGGGTGGATGGCGGCCTGCTCGTCAACAAATACTGAGAACGATCATGCCCGCTATCTTGCTTCCGACACCCAATGGCGCCCTTGAACAGTACACGCTGCGAGGCACGCCGCTCGCGTTGGTCAAACCCACCCGGCCGTTCTCGCGCATCGTCTATTCGGCGGCTCACGTGGTCACCAATCCTCTCAGGGCAGGCGAGTTGAACCAGCCCGCTGCCATCGACTGGCAGCGCACCCTGGACTATCGCCGGTATCTGCTGGAACAAGGATTGGGCATCGCCGAGGCCATGGACACTGCCCAGCGCGGCATGGGGTTGTCCTGGCCGAACGCGCTGGAATTGGTCTCTCGCACAATGACGGAGACCTCCGATATTCCCGGCGCATTGATCGCTTCCGGCTGCGGCACCGACCACTTGGCGCCGAATGAGGCCCGAACCTGCGACGATGTGATTCGGGCTTACGCTCTGCAGATCGAAGCGATCCAGAAAACCGGCAGCCGCATCATCCTCATGGCCAGCCGTGCGCTGGTCAACGTCGCCACCTCCTCAAGCGACTATGAGCGTGTCTACCGCGAAGTGCTTTCGTTGTGCGATCAACCGGTGATCCTGCACTGGCTGGGCGAGGCCTTCGACCCGGAACTCGCCGGGTACTGGGGCGCTTCGGACTATCCTGCGGCGTCAGCGGTCTGTCTGGACATCATTGGCGCCAACGCCGCCAAAGTGGACGGGATCAAGATCTCGCTGCTGGACGCACAGAAGGAAATCGAGTTCCGCCGCAGGCTTCCGGCGTCGGTGAAGATGTACACCGGTGACGACTTCAACTACCCCGCGCTTATCGAAGGTGACGAAGCGGGTTTCTCTCACGCGCTGCTGGGTATTTTCGACGCCATCGCCCCTGCCGCCTCCCAAGCGTTGGCGGCGCTGACCCAAGGCGATACCGAGCGCTATCACGCACTGCTCGACCCGACCGTCGCGCTGTCCCGACACATTTTCAGGACGCCGACCCAGTACTACAAAACCGGGGTCGTATTTCTGGCCTACCTCAACGGCTTTCAGGATCACTTCTTCATGCTCGGCGGCCATCATGGCCTGCGCCCACCCGCCTACCTCGCGGACGTCTTGCGGCTCGCTGATCAGAGCGGGCTCCTGCGAGACCCGGATGACGCCGTCCGCCGCGCCCAGCGCGTGATGGCCGGGTACGGCATCGGCGAGTCACGGCCATGAGCATCGCAAGCGTGAGAAATCTGGATGGGCAGCTGAAACGCTGCTCCATCAACACCGCGACCCTCGGTCACCGCGAACCGCTGCGCATCACGGTGGATCGGATCGCGCGAGCCGGGTTCGGCGCCATCGCGCCGTGGCGAAGCGAAGTTGAAGCCGGTGACGTACACGCGCTCAGCCGCCAGATCAGGGACGCAGGCCTCAGTGTGAGCGGGTATTGCCGGTCCACGTACCTGCCGGCGCTGGACCCGGAAGAGCGCCGGGCGAACATCGAGGCGAACAAACGGGCGTTGCAGGACGCGGCCGTACTGGGTGCACGTTGCTTCGTCATGGTGGTCGGCGGGATTCCCGTCGGCAGCCGCGACCTCGAAGGCGCCCGGGCACAGGTGCGTGACGGGGTCGCCGAATTGCTCGCTGTCGCTCAGGACGTCGGTGTGCCCCTCGCGCTGGAACCGCTGCATCCGGTGTATGCCGCCAACCGTTCGGTGTTGAACAGCCTGGGGCAAGCGCTGCAATGGTGTGAAGCACTCGATCCCCATGGAACGGGCTTTCTGGGCGTGGCCATCGACGCCTATCACTGCTGGTGGGACCCGGACCTCGGGCCGCAGATTGCAGCGGCGGGCCAGGCCCGACGCATCCTGGCGTACCACGTCTGCGACTGGCTTCACGACACCCGGGACGTGCTGCTTGATCGCGGCATGATGGGCGATGGGGTGATCGACCTTCCGGGCCTGCGCGGGCAGGTCGAAGCCGCGGGCTATGTCGGCCCGGTGGAAGTGGAAATTTTTTCGAAGGACAACTGGTGGAAAAAAGACGTCGATGACGTGCTGTCGGTGTGTGCGCACCGACTTCAAACCGTTTGCTGAACCTCAGTCATTAACCACTCGACAAGGAGCCGATCCGCCCTTCATCGGAGCACCTATCTGCGCCCGCTAAAACAATAAACAACACCCCGCGACTGCGGCAAACGCTGATCGCTTACCTCACCTTGGGAACAATAAAAATGAAACTCAAGTCGTCTCGTTACACCCTCCGGCTATTAACCCTCACGATCAGCGCAACAGCGTCCAGCGGCCCGGTGCTCGCCGAAGGCTTTTTTGACGACACGCAGGCCAACCTGAAACTGCGCAACTTCTACATGAACCGCAACTTCGTCGATAACGGTCCCGCCAAGGCGGTGCCCGGTCCGACCAAACACGGCGAAGCGGACGAATGGACACAAAGCTTCATCCTCGATGTGCGGTCGGGCTTTACACCCGGACCGATCGGTTTCGGCGTGGACGCACTCGGCCTCTATTCGATCAAGCTGGATGGCGGACGCGGCACCTACGGCACCCAGCTGCTGCCGACCCACGACGGCAACAAACCCGCAGACGACTTCGGAAGACTGGCGGTCGCCGGCAAGCTGAAAATCTCCCAGACCGAATTGAAGGTCGGCGAATGGATGCCCGTCCTGCCCATTGTTCGTGCCGACGATGGACGCTCTTTGCCGCAAACGTTAGAGGGCGCGCAAATCACCTCCAAAGACATTACGGATGTCACGTTGTATGCCGGGCAGTTCACCGGGAACAGTCAGCGCAACGACGCCAGCATGGAAAGGCTCTCGCTGAATACCGCAGGCACGGTCGTGCATGGGAAAAACACCATTACTGCCGATCACTTCAACTTTGCCGGGGCGGAATACACGTTCAATGACAAACGCACGATGGTCGGTGCCTGGTATGGCCAACTGGAAGATATCTATCAGCAGCGTTACGTCCAGCTCGTTCATTCCCAGCCAATCGGGAATGTGACAGTGGGGGCCAACCTCGGGTATTTCATCGGCGATGAAGACGGAGCGGCACTCGCAGGCGGGCAAAACAACAGGACCTTTTCGGGTCTGTTCTCCGTCAAGACCGGCGCGAGCGTTTTCTACTTGGGTCTGCAGCGCGTTTCAGGCGAAGCGGCATGGCAGCGCATCGCCGGAACCAGCGGCGCCACCCTCGCTAACGACAGCTACAACTGGAGCTACGAAGGTGAAAAGGAACGCTCCTGGCAGCTCCGCCACGATTACGACTTCGCAGGCTGGGGCGTGCCGGGGCTGACGATGATGAACCGCTTCATAAAAGGCACCAACGTTCATACCGCAACCGTCGACGATGGCGAAGACCGGGGCCGCGAGTCGGAACTGGCGTACGTGATTCAAAGCGGGACGTTCAAATCCCTCGCCGTCCGCTGGCGCAACTCCACGCTGCGCAGAAATTACGGGACGAACAGCAGCTTCGACGAGAACCGCTTGATCATTCAGTACCCGCTCTCGATTCTCTGACCCGAGCGCAGGTCGAAACACCCACAGGCAACGGCCCCATGACCGTCCCGTTATCGGCGACCGCTGTACAGCCGGTTACACGCGAGGCGGTCGCTTTTCCAGGTGTTGAAATCGGTCACGATGTTCTGATTGTTGAACGTCAGTTCAAGGATGCATTCGTGATTGGACGTCGAGGTCGAAGTGGTCGGCGTCACCATGGTACTGCCGCCCGGCCCGGCGCTGAGTTCGTTGACGCCGGTCGTCGTGGTGTTCGAATAGGCATCGTCCCATTTGGCCAGCGACAATCCGCTGGGCAGCTTCGACACGGAGGTTGGCCTGCCGAGCTTGGTGTAGGCCTCGTTGATGTTCGCGCCGACCAGTTGGTTCTTGGCGATCAGGTCAGGCCCGGTAGGAATGCCGTTGGCCATGAGCTCACAGCCAGACAGCATCAGCACCGCGCCCCACACCACACAATTCCCTACCACCTTCCCGATACGCGGCATCTTGTCGTCCCTTTTCCGGTAAAGGCCGTATTTTTTACACTTCATCCTGAAAGCGCAATCCATCGCGGGAACGACGGGATGAATTCAGACAAACGACAGGCTAGCCGATCCAGGTCGTCTGCTGATCCGCGTGATACGAAGACCGCACCAGCGGCCCGGACGCGACATTCTTGAAGCCCAAACGCAGCCCTTCTTCAGCGAACCACGCAAAGGTGTCAGGGTGCACGAACCGTTGAACCGGCAAGTGGCTGCGCGACGGTTGCAGGTATTGCCCCAGGGTCAGCATGTCGGTGCCGTGCTCGCGCAGGCGCTGCATGACCTCGATGACTTCGTCGTCCGTTTCCCCCAACCCGAGCATCAGCCCGGATTTGGTAGGCACATGAGGCACACGCTTTTTGAAGTTTTCCAGCAGGTCCAGCGACCACTCGAAATCCGAACCGGGTCGGGCGGCGCGATAGAGACGCGGCACGGTTTCCAGGTTGTGGTTGAAGACATCGGGCGGTTCCTGCTCGGTGATCGCCAATGCGACGTCCATACGTCCGCGGTAATCCGGGACCAGGGTTTCGAGTTGAACACCGGGCGACAGCTTTCGAATCGCGCGCAGGCAGTCGACGAAATGCCCCGCCCCGCCGTCCCGCAGGTCGTCACGGTCCACCGAGGTGATCACCACGTATTTGAGGCGCAAGTCGGCGATAGCCGTCGCCAGGTTGAGGGGTTCGTCGGCGTCCAGCGGTTTCGGACGTCCGTGCCCGACGTCGCAGAACGGGCAGCGTCGGGTGCAGATGTCACCCATGATCATGAACGTCGCCGTGCCGCCGCTGAAGCATTCGCCCAGGTTCGGGCACGAGGCTTCTTCGCAGACGCTGTGCAGTTTGTGTTTGCGCAGCAGGGCCTTGATTCGGCCGACTTCCGGCGAGGTCGAGATGGGCACGCGAATCCAGTCCGGCTTGCGCGGAATGTCTTCGGTGGGAAGAATTTTCACCGGGATGCGCGCCACCTTCTCCGCGCCCCGTAATTTGACTCCGGCTTTCAACGGCTCCGGCAGCATGAATGACTCCTTGAATGAATGAGGCGGCTGTCGGGATTCGACGCGCGCAACGGCCGGCCGCAATGGCCAGCCGTTGACCCGACGTTGCGTCAGGCCGAGTACACCGGAAACAACGCGCACAGGCCTTTGACCTGACGGGCGACGTGGGCCTCCATGTCGGCATCGCCCAGGTTGTTGAGGATGTCGCAGATCCAGTTGGCCAATGCCGTGCACTGCGTGACCTCAAAACCTCGCGTCGTGACCGCTGGCGTGCCGATGCGCAAACCGGAGGTCACGAACGGCGACTGAGGATCGTTGGGCACAGCGTTTTTGTTGACCGTAATGTGAGCGCGGCCCAGTGCAGCGTCGGCGTCTTTGCCGGTGATGCCCTGACGAATCAGGCTGACGAGGAACAGGTGGTTGTCGGTGCCGTCCGACACAACGTCGTAACCCCGCTGTTTGAACACCTCAGCCATGGCCTGGGCGTTCTTGATGACTTGCACCTGATAGTCGCGGAAGGCGGGCTCCAGCGCTTCCTTGAAGCACACGGCCTTGGCCGCGATCACGTGCATCAACGGCCCGCCCTGCCCGCCCGGAAACACCGCCGAGTTGAGTTTTTTCTCCAGTTCCGGGTTGGACTTGGCCAGGATCAGCCCGCCACGGGGACCGCGCAGGGTCTTGTGGGTGGTGGTGGTCACAACGTCCGCATAAGGCAGCGGGTTGGGATAAAGGCCTGCGGCGACCAGACCGGCCACGTGCGCCATGTCGACGAACAGGTACGCGCCGACCTTGTCGGCAATGGCGCGGAAACGCGGGAAGTCGAGGGTTTTCGAATACGCGGAAAACCCGGCAACGATCATTTTCGGTTTGTGCTCAACCGCCAGACGCTCGACTTCGTCGTAATCGATCAAGCCAGTGCGGGTGTCGATGCCGTACTGAACCGCGTTGTAAAGCTTGCCGGAGGACGACACTTTTGCGCCGTGGGTCAGGTGACCGCCGTGGGCCAGGCTCATGCCCAGAAGGGTGTCGCCGGCTTGCAACAGGGCCAGGTAAACGGCGCTGTTGGCGGACGAACCGGAGTGCGGCTGAACGTTGGCATAACCGGCGCCGAACAGTTGCTTGGCACGGTCAATCGCCAGTTGCTCCACCACATCGACGTGCTCACAGCCACCGTAGTAGCGCTTGCCGGGGTAACCCTCGGCGTACTTGTTGGTCAGCTCGGTGCCTTGGGCCTGCATCACTTGCGGGCTGGTGTAGTTCTCCGAGGCGATCAGTTCGATGTGGTCTTCCTGGCGCTTGATTTCGCGATCAATGGCATCGCTGAGCGCGGGGTCGAAATCGGACAGGGTCAGGCTTCTGTGGAACATGGTGCGTTTCCTTTTTTGTTTGAGTGGACTCAGCGCAATTCATGGGTGCCCGGAGCGGGTCCGGGCACCGTTTTCAAGCATCCTGGTAGGAAGACAGCGGCGGACAGGCGCAGGCCAGGTTGCGGTCGCCGTACACGTTGTCGACCCGACCCACCGGCGGCCAGTACTTGCTGTCACGCAGGGATTGGAGCGGGTACACCGCCAATTCCCGGCTGTAGCAATGGGGCCATTCGCGGATCAGTTCAGCGGCGGTGTGCGGCGCGTTTCTCAGCGGGTTGTCGTGTGGATCGAGCCCGCCGTTTTCCACGGCGCGGATTTCTTCACGAATGCAGATCATGGCTTCGCAGAACCGGTCCAGCTCTTCCAGCGATTCGCTTTCGGTGGGCTCGACCATCAAGGTCCCTGCCACCGGAAACGACATGGTCGGCGCGTGGAAACCGAAGTCGATCAGGCGCTTGGCAACGTCCTCGACCGTGATGCCGCTGGACTCCTTGAGCGGACGCAGGTCGAGGATGCATTCGTGGGCGACCAACCCGTTTTCGCCGCTGTACACCACCGGGTAGTGCGCCTCCAATCGCCGGGCGATGTAGTTGGCGCTGAGAATGGCCAGTTGCGACGCCCGCTTGAGCCCTTCGCCCCCCATCATGCGCAGGTACATCCAGGTGATCGGCAGGATGCTCGCGCTGCCGAACGGGGCCGCGCTGACGGCGCCCTGTTTGCGCCCGAGGGTTTCGTGCCCTGGCAGGAACGGCGCCAAGTGCGACTTCACCCCAATCGGACCAACGCCCGGCCCGCCACCGCCGTGGGGGATGCAGAAGGTTTTGTGCAGGTTCAGGTGAGAGACGTCGCCGCCAAATTTGCCCGGTGCGCAGAGGCCGACCATCGCGTTCATGTTGGCGCCGTCGATGTACACCTGGCCGCCGTTGTCATGAATGATGCCGCAGATCTCGCGGATGCCTTCCTCGAACACACCGTGGGTCGAGGGATACGTCACCATCAGCGCGGCGAGGCGCTCGCGGTGCTCGATGGCCTTGGCGCGCAGGTCTTCGATGTCGACGTTGCCCCGTGCGTCGCAGGCCGTGACGATCACGCGCATGCCGACCATGTTGGCGGTCGCCGGATTGGTGCCGTGGGCCGATGACGGGATCAGGCAGATGTCGCGGTTCGACTCACCACGGCTGGCGTGATAAGCACGAATCGCGAGCAGCCCGGCATATTCACCCTGTGAACCGGCGTTGGGCTGCAACGACATGGCGTCGTACCCCGTGGCGGCGCACAGCAGGGCCTCCAGCTCCTCGATCAGCTGTTGATAACCCTGCGTCTGGTCAGCGGGCGCAAACGGGTGCACGGCACCGAATTCCGGCCAGGTGATCGGGATCATCTCGCTGGCGGCGTTGAGCTTCATGGTGCACGACCCCAGCGGGATCATCGTGCGGTCGAGCGCCAGGTCTTTGTCGGCCAGGCGTCGCAGGTAGCGCATCAGCTCGGTTTCGGAGTGATAGCGGTTGAACACCTCGTGCTTGAGGATCGGCGACTCCCGCAGCAACGGCAGTGGCAGGCAATCCCCGGTGGTCGTTGCCAGGGCGGCGAAATCCGGCAGCGATTGGCCTTGAGTCGCGAACACGGCCCACAGCGCTTCCACACTGGACTGCTCACAGGTTTCGTCCAGCGAAATGCCGACCCGAATGGCGTCGACTATTCGGAGGTTGATCCCGGCGGCTGTCGCCGTTTTGTGCACCGTGTCCACCGGCAGGGTCGGCACCACGCTGAGGGTGTCGAAGAAGTGCACCTGCTCGACCCGATGCCCCAACCGCGTCAGGCCCTGGGCCAGAATCGACGTCAGACGATGAACCCGTCGGGCAATGGCGGTCAGGCCTTTCGGGCCGTGGTATACGGCGTACATGCTCGCGATATTGGCCAGCAGCACTTGGGCGGTGCAGATGTTGCTCGTGGCTTTCTCGCGACGAATGTGTTGCTCGCGGGTTTGCATCGCCAGACGCAGCGCCGGTTTGCCGTGCCGGTCGACGGAGATGCCCACCAGCCGCCCCGGCATATCGCGCTTGAAGGCATCCCGGGTGGCGAAGTACGCCGCATGGGGCCCACCGAACCCCAACGGCACGCCAAACCGTTGGGCGCTGCCCAGCGCCACGTCGGCATCGAATTCGCCGGGCGGGGTCAGTAAAGTCAGCGCCAGCAGGTCGGCGGCGACGGCCACCAATGCCCCGGCCTGATGGGCGCGTTGCACCAATGAGCGATGATCGACGATGGCGCCGGTGCTGGCCGGGTATTGCAGCAGCAGGCCGAAATAGCCGTCGAGCCCCTGCTGCTCCAGCTCGGTCTCATCACCGATGACCACTTCGATGTTCAACGGCTCGGCACGGGTGCGCAGCACGTCGAGGGTCTGTGGGTGGCAGTGGTGCGACACGAAAAACGCCGGGGCTTTGTTTTTGGCGAGGCGCTTGCAAAACGTCATGGCTTCGGCGGCAGCGGTCGCCTCATCGAGCAGCGACGCGTTGGCGATGTCCATGCCGGTCAGGTCACTGATCAGGGTTTGAAAATTCAGCAGCGCTTCCAGCCGACCCTGAGAAATCTCTGGCTGATACGGGGTGTACGCGGTGTACCAGGCCGGGTTTTCCAGCAGGTTGCGCAAGATGGGTGCCGGGGTCAGGCACGGGTAGTAGCCTTGGCCGATGTGGTTGCGCAGCAGCCTGTTTTTGCCCGCGATGGCTTTGATCGCCGCCAACGCTTCGGCTTCGCCCTGCCCCGTTGACAACTCAAGCACGCTGGTGCCCTTGATGCTCGGCGGGATGACGCTGTCGATCAGTGCGTCGAGGGCGTCATGACCGGTCAGCGCCAGCATCGTCGCAACGTCCTGATCGCGAGGACCGATGTGGCGGGCAATGAATTCGTTGTCGGTATTCAGCGGTGTCTTTGGCGTGCTCATGTCGATCCCCGCTTCAGGCGTTTTCGGCCAGGAAACGCGCGTAGGCGTCCTGGTCCATCAAGTCCTCGAAGGCGCCAAGGTTGTCGATGCGAATGCGGAAGAACCAGCCCTCGTCCATTGGCGATGCGTTGACGATCTCCGGTTCGTCGGAGAGCGCCTCGTTGACCGCCACCACCTCGCCGGTCAGCGGCATGCTGATGTTGCTCGCGGCTTTTACCGACTCCAGCACGGCGACCTCATCCCCTTCCGAGAATCTACCCAGCTCCGGCAATTGCACGAACACCACATCGCCCAACGCCTCTTGGGCAAAGGCGGTGATACCCACCGTGAGCTCGCCGGAAGTTCCCAGGCGCAGCCATTCATGCTCGGCAGTAAAACGCAGCGTGCTCATCGGTATTCCTCTTGTTATGGAGTGCCCCGGTGGTGGGGCTGGCACAGAGGACTAGAGCAAGGGCAATGCCAATCGACTATTTCCCATTAGTTTCAATGAGTTGCGAGATTTAGCGAAGGTTCTTTTCGACGCCCTGGATCGATACCGTTCCAGCCCGGTGAGCAAACGTGCGCGCTGACACGCCAGCACCACGGCACACGCGACGAGCAGGCGCGTGGAGCGAAATCGGTCCAGTGGAACGCTATCGAACCGCCACGCTGAAAGGCGTAAAAACTAGCGACCGCCGATCCCGTATTTGCGCAGCCGTTGGCCAATCGCGGTGTGGGACGTTTGCAGCCGCACGGCCAGTTGGCGAGTCGACGGGTAGGCGAGGTAGAGGGTTTCCAGCAGCGACTTTTCGAAATCCTGGACGGCGGTTTCCAGGCTGACCACGCCGCCCGCATCGGCTTTTTGGCTGACGAGTTCGGTGCCCGCCAGTTCGAGCCCGTCGCAGTCGATCACGTCGTCTTCACAGATCGCCGCCGCGCGAAAGATGACGTTCTGCAACTGCCGCACGTTGCCGGCCCACCGATTGCCCATCAGCACCGAATGGGTCGAGGACGCCAGTCGGCAAGGTGAACGCTGAATCTGCTCGCAAGCCTGACGCAGGAAATGCTCGGCCAGCAGCAGGATGTCCAGGCCGCGTTCGCGCAGCGCCGGAACGAGGAGGTTGAGCACATTGAGTCGGTAATAAAGGTCCTCGCGAAAGGTACCCTCGGCCACCATCCGCTCCAGATTGCGGTGAGTGGCGCACACCACACGCACGCTGACGTGTACTTCACGGTCGCCCCCCACTCGCCGAAAGCAGCCGTCGTTGAGAAAGCGCAACAGCTTGGCCTGCAAATAAGGCGACATTTCCCCCACCTCATCGAGGAACACCGTGCCGCGATCCGACAGCTCCAGCAGCCCCGGCTTGCCGCCCCGCTGCGCGCCGGTGAAGGCCCCGGCGGCGTAACCGAACAATTCGCTCTCGGCAAGGCTCTCTGGCAGCGCGGCGCAGTTCAGCGCCAGAAACGGCGCGTCCCGACGCGTGCTCAAAGCATGACACGCACGCGCGACCAGCTCTTTACCGGTGCCGGTTTCGCCTTGAATCAGCAACGCGGCATCGAGGCCCGCGACTTTCTGCAAGCGGGTCTTGAGCTGCCCGAGCGCCGGAGAATTCCCCAGCAGCGCGTCGAGCCCTTCTGCGTGATCATGATGCAAGGAGGCCAGGCGTTCGCCGATGCGACTGGGGGGATAGAGGGTCAACAGGCCGCCCGCGAGAAAGCGCGCGCGTTGCGCAGCGCCGGTGATGGGCGTGGCATCGAACAGCAAATCCTGCCCGTTGAAACTGACCTCGCACATGGGCAGGCGAAAGCCCTTGTCGACCAGCGACTTCGCCAGGTCCGGCGCGGGAAACAGGTTCGACAGCGGTTCCCCCGTCGGGTCCCGGCCATACAAACTGACCAGCTTGGGGTTGGCCAGCAGCACATAGCCGCCGGGATCGACCGCCAGCACCGGATCACTCATCGCCGCCAGCAACGCGTCGAGCTGCAAACGCCGACGCTGCCCCGGCAGCAGGTCCACCAATTCCACGGCCTTGACGCCCTCGATGCGCAACAGCGCGTAGTTGAGTTCGTCGAGCACGGTCTGGCACAGGTCGGGGGCATCGATATAAACGTTGGGTGGAATCATCTCCACCGCGTCCAGATTGAGGTGACGCGCGCCGAGCAAGGCCAGGACTTCCTGGGTGATGCCGACGCGGTCGTTGAACGTGACGTGGATTCGCATGCTGCGCCTCGCTCAAAGGGTCACTACCGCTCAAGACCGAGGAAGGTAGCCCAACAACTCGTCGGTGTTCATCACGTTGCAGTAGATCATGTTCATGATCGCCAGCTCCTGGTTGTGCAACTCAAGGCTGCCTGCCGCACTGGCGTCGTCGATCACGATCACGTCGAAGCTTTCGTCGGCGAGACTGCGCACGGTGGACGCCACGCACTGGTCGGTGAACAGGCCCGCGCACACGACGTGGGTGATGCCGAGATTGTTCAGAATCAGCCGCAAGTTGGTGCCGGTCAGGGCGCTGTCGGTGGTCTTCAGCACCACGATTTCGTCCGGGGCCGGTGCAAGGCGGTCGATGACTTGGGAAGCGTGCTCGTTCGCGGGCAGCAGCAGGTTGTTCCAGCCCGGTTTCTTCTGGCTTAGCGAGCGGTCGCGGCCCTCGGGAGTCAGGCAGGCAATGCGGGCGAACAGGACATCGAGGTCTGCGCCGCGAAACGCGCCGATCAGTTTTTCCAGATTCGGAATGACGGTTGCATGCATCCGCTCATGAAACGGCGTCCAGGCATCGAACCGGGCACGTTCCCCGTCGTCGAGGGTGGCAGGATCGGGACGCTCCAGATAGGTGTTCTGCACATCGATGACCAGCAGCGCGACTTTGCCTTTTTCGAGCACGGGATCTTCCGGCTCAGGGGCGCCTGCGTAATACAGGGAACGGCGTGCGGTTTTCCAGGTGTTCGTCATGACGGTCTCCAGCAGGTGAAGAGGTTTTTTATGAGGTGCCGTGGCGCGTCCGGGAACCCGCCAGGGCGTTTTCCTGCGGTTATGCCGAACGGGTCAAAGCGGCCGACAGCCTGGCAGACCCAAACGCGAACGCGGTGCCGATGGACATCGAGACGATGACCAGCAACAGCACGTTCTGAAAGCCAGCCGACAACAATGCCGGGTACGCGAACGCACCGGGCGTCTGGCTGATATAGGCGAAGGTGGTGGCGTAACCGAGCGTGGCCGCCGGGACCGACGAGAATGCCGAAAAACGCGACGCCATGATGTAGAGGAAGACGCTGCCGGCGACGAGCAACCCGACCCACAGGGGTGCGCCGAGCGTGGCGGCAGGACTGGTCAATGCCAGCAGCGCAACGATCCACGCGACCAGCACGCCAAATGCGTTCGACGTCAGGTTGAGCCAGATGGCGCGAGTGTCACCGCCAACGGCGAAGTACGACGCCCATGCGACAAAAGCAGCCCATAAGAGAATCGTGCCGACACTGAGAAAAAACCAGGACGCCACCCCTCCCAGGATGCCCACGCCAATTGCGGTTGCGAGTATTGGAGACATACGTTTTACCCTCTTTTCTTTTTTTCGTTTAGGAGAAAAACAGACGCTAAAGAAACATAACAGCAATAAATTTCTCGCGCAAAAGAAAAAACAGGTGTACTTTGAAATTGCCCCCTGCGATTCAGGGGACAGCTACCGTTACAAGCGCATATGTCCTAGCCAGCAAAATCATCAGAAAAAGAATGAGGCCAGATATGTCTACTGAAAGAGCTCACTTCATCAAACGTCACAACCTTTGGACCGAAGAGATGACCCGCGCTGCGGACGACGTCATCCAACGTATCGATAAGGAAGGACTCCGTTTTATTCGGCTGGGATGGGGTGATCAGCACGGTATCGTTCGCGGGAAAACGATCACCGTAGAAGAATTCAAAACCGCTCTGCACAGCGGCAAGGATTTCCAGCTGGTAACGACGATTTTCGACCCGACCAACCACCCGATCGTCCCGCCATTTGGCGCCGAGAACGCTCTGGGTGTGCCGGAAATGATCGGCTTGCCGGACGGCATCCTGGTCCCGGACCCGACCACGTTCCGCGTGCTGCCATGGGTCAAGGACACCGGTTGGTGCCTGAGCGACGCGTACCTCTCCAATGGCAAGCCTTGCCCGTTCTCGACGCGCCAGATCCTTCGTGACCAAATCGCCAAACTGAAAGGCGACGGCCTGAACATGGTCGTGGGCCTGGAGTTCGAGTTCTACGTTTTCAAGCTGCTGGACCCGAAACTGGCCCCGGAAAACTGCGGCAACCCGGCCACGCCGCCTGAAGTCTCGATGATTCAGCACGGCTACCAGTACCTCACCGAAACCCGTGGCGACGAAGTCGAAGGCCTGCTCTCGTTCATTCACGAGAACGTGCAGAAGCTCGGCCTGCCACTGGCGACCCTCGAAGACGAATGGGGCCCTGGCCAGTGCGAAGTGACCTTCAACCCGCTGCCTGCAATGGAAGCAGCCGATGCGGCGCTGCTGTTCCGTTCGGCGGTCAAGCAGCTGTGCCGTCGCAACGGTCTGCACGCCAGCTTCATGGCCATCCCGAAAGTGGCCAACGTGTTCCCGAGCGGCTGGCACATGCACCAGTCTGTCGTGGACAACAACGGTCGCAACGTCTTCATGGCTGAGGAAGGCGAAGCGGGTCCCTTGTCGCCACTGGGCATGAACTACATGGGCGGTCTGCTGGCCAACGCGGCAGGCACTGCCCTGCTGACCACGCCAACCGTCAACGGCTACAAGCGTCACCGGCCGGATGGCTTCGCGCCGAACAAAGCCTCCTGGGCACACGAAAACCGTGGCTCCATGCTGCGCTCGATCGGCGGCCATCACGACAAGGCATCCCGTATCGAAAACCGTGTGGGTGAGCCGACCGCCAACCCGTACCTGTACATCGCGTCGCAGATTATCGCAGGCCGCAACGGCATCGCCAACAAGATCAATCCGGGTGAAGCGGTAAAAGCAGCCTACCTGGCCGACCGTCCGCAACTGCCGATGAGCCTGATGGAAGCCATCGTTTCGTTCAAACAGAGCGACGTGCTCAAGCAGGAACTGGGCCCGGTGTTCCACAACTACCTGACGCTGCTCAAGGAATTCGAAGCCAACCGCTTCCTGTCCGCCGTCACCGATTGGGAACAGAACGAATACTTCGAAATGTATTGATTGAGCGATAGCCGCTCGGAAACCTACTCAAAAAACTCCAGCACACCAGGAGGTCACACATGAAAATCGGCGCAGCGCAGTTGCGGCCAGCCTGGCTCGACCGAGCCAGGACCGCCCAGATCGTCATTCAGGCGATCAAGGAAGCGAGCGAACAGGGTATTGAACTCCTGGTGTTCTCGGAGTCGTTTCTGAGCGGCTACCCGTTCTGGATATGCCGCACCAATGGATCGGCCTTCGACGACCCGCTGCAGAAACGCGCGTACTCGCAGTTTCTGGAAGCGGCCGTCGAAGTCCCCGGCCATGAGATGAATTTGATTGCCGAGGCCAGTCGTGATTATGGCGTCGGCGTTTACCTGGGCATCAACGAGCGCGGCATTCGGGAAGGCCGTGGCTCGATCTACTGCTCACTGGTGGCGATTCACCCCGAGCGGGGCATCGTCAGCGTCCATCGAAAGCTGGTTCCGACCTACGACGAGCGCCTGTGCTGGGCGCCGGGCGACGGCAACGGCTTGCAGGCCCACGATTTCGGCGAATTCAAGGTCGGCGGCCTGAACTGCTGGGAGAACTGGATGCCTCTGGCGCGCTTTGCCCTCTATGCACAAGGCGAAGACATCCACGTCAGCGTGTGGCCAGGCAATGCGTCCGCGATCAAGAACGCGGGCCAGATGATCGCCACCGAGGGCCGGGTCTGGGTCATCAGTTCCAGCGGCATTCTGTCGCTGTCGGACGTGCCCGAGGATTTCGCCTTCTATGACCCGCTCAAGGATGACGGCGTGGACGTCATCTTCACCGGCGGTTCCTGCATCGTCGACCCTTCTGGCCGCGTGGTTGCGCAGGCCGAAGACGGTCGCGAACAGATCATCTCGTTCGACGCCGACGTGGGCCGTGTCCGGGAAGAACGCCAGAACTTCGACCCGACCGGTCATTACCACCGCCAGGACGTCTTTCGCGTCTCGGTCGATACCTCGCGCCGGCAAACGCTGCACCAGCACGACGCGTTCGAACAGCATAAAAAAATATAAATCTTCAACACCTTTTTGGACTGCCACCACATGAAAGCCATCGTCATTCAGCACTCTCCAGACACGGGGATTGGCCTGGTCGGCCCTATCCTGCGTGATCTACACGGGTTCGAGCTGCACACGATCGATGCCCGAACGGCGTCTTTCGACGACATCGATCCCGATTCAGGTGATATTTTCGTGCTGCTCGGCTCGCCCACCGGCGTGTATGAAACGCACATTCCCTGGACCGCAGAAGAGCTTGAATTCACTAAAAAACTGATCGCCCTCGAAAAACCCATCATGGGCATCTGTTTCGGCGCGCAAATGCTTGCCGCCGCCCATGGCTCCGAAGTCAAGCCAATGGGTTATCGCGACACCGGCTGGTTGATCAACGACGACGCCATCGATGAGCTGTGGGCAGGCCCGTGGTTCCGTTGGCACGGCGACAACTTCAACCTGCCGAAAGGCGCACAGAAGCTGGCGAGCGCAGGCACGTCGATCCAGGGCTTCCAGAAAGGCAACACCGTGGGCATGCAGTTTCACCCCGAGGTCGACGTGGGCATCATCAACGGCTGGGTCGAGATCAATCGCGAGTCGCTGATCAACCGCAAGGTCGACATCGAGGAACTCCTTTATACTGCCGCCGCGAGGGTCGAAGAGGCCCAGCCCAGAGTTGAAGCATTGATTGCGGACGTTCTGGCCCGTTGCCTTGGCTGAACCCCCGGAGACCACAGTTTGAGCAAGATCCCTGTCAAACCCAAGGCTGACCCCCTGCTAGGCGTTGAGATCAAGGCTCAGCGCAATGCGCGCGGCTGGACGCTGGAGGAGCTCAGCCAGCGCAGCGGGGTGTCGATCGCGGCAATCTCGAAAATCGAAAAAGGTCAGTCACGCCCCAGTTTCGACACGCTGCTGAGCATTGCCCGCTGCCTGCAAATGAACTTCGTCGACATCATGGACGGGGCGTCGGGGCTCCAGCCCCAGGCCGTCATGGCCCGCCTCATCTCGACCAAGGCCGAGGACGCCGAGCTGTTCAGCACACCCTTCTACGATTACCGCGTGCACTCGTCGGCATTGAAA
The DNA here is from genome assembly GCF_044753445.1 of Pseudomonas sp. NPDC088368. Lineage (NCBI taxonomy): Bacteria > Pseudomonadati > Pseudomonadota > Gammaproteobacteria > Pseudomonadales > Pseudomonadaceae > Pseudomonas > Pseudomonas sp. NPDC088368. The sequence continues at coordinate 507,447 of NZ_JBIVNG010000004.1, read as the reverse complement.
TCCAAGGTCATGGTGCCGCTGCGCATGACCATCCGGAACCACGACGTGCCGCCGATAGAAGACTGGAGCCTGCATGACGGCGAGGAATTCATCTTCGTGCTCAAGGGCGTGCTGATTTTCCACACCGAACACTACGCGCCGCTGACCCTGAACGTGGGCGACAGCTCGTACATCGACAGCACCATGCGCCATGCTTTTGTGTCCGGCGATGAGGGCGAGGCAGAAATTCTGTCGATCTGCCTGTCGATCCGGCCGTTCAAAGCGCAATAGATCGCTGTCTGCACACCCCTCCCCGTCGACTCAATGGACCACCGGGCCGCCTGTTCATCAGGTAACCCCGTGGCCCTTGAATGCTATCCCCGCTCACGGAATCAGCAGAATCGACCCCGAATGTTTACGCGCGGCGATGGCCTGATGGGCCAAGGCCGCCTCATCCAGTCGATACCGGGCCAGTGGGAGCGGCCCCAATGCGCCTGCCCTGAAGCGCTCGAACAGTTCAGCGGCGGCGCTGTCCTGATTCTGCGGGTTGACGTACTGCGGCGTTGAGGGTTTCCCGTAGCGAATCCCGCGCGCGGCCAACACGGCCATGTCTGCCACGCCAGCGCCCGACGCATTGCCGACGTGAACCAAGTGCCCGCCGTCGCGCAATGCGCTGACCGAAGCCGCCAGCGTGGCGTGCCCTACGAGCTCGTACACCACGTCAACGCCCGCCCCGCCATTCGCGGCCTTGATTCGCTCGGCCAATCCGGGCTCGTCTGAACGCAAAACGTGATCGAGTCCCCAGCCTTCGACGATTCGCGCTTTCTCGGCGGACCCCGCCGTCGCGATGACGGTGGCACCGATGGATTTGGCCCACCGGGCGAGCAGCGTGCCGACACCCCCGGAGGCGCCCTGAACCAGAACCGTTTCACCGGCCTGAAGGGCATGCACCTGCCTGACCAGCATCCACGCCGTCAGCCCTTTGGCCAACAGCCCGGCGGCCTGCTCGCTGGAGACGTCGTCGGGCAGTTTGATCAGCGTGTTCGCGTCGATCACTCGGCGATCCGCGTAGGCACCCAAGGCGAAGAAATAGCCCACCCGGTCACCCACTTTCAAATGCCGGACCTGCGCGCCAACGGCTTCGATGACACCGGCGCCCTCCACTCCGGGTGTGAACGGCAACGGCACGTTAAAGGTGCCGTCCCTGAACATCGTGTCGACGAAGTTCACGCCGATGGCTTCGTGGCGCAACAGCACCTGATCACTGCCGAGGGTCTCCAGCGTGAACGTTTCGGGGTGGAGAACCGAAGGCCCTCCTTGTTGATAAATCCGGATGCGTTGGGTCATGGCAGGCTCGCTCAATCGTGACGTGGAAAATGGACGCCCGTATGAAGGGCGTCCTTCAAGCACAGGCGTATCAGGCGGATTGGCCGCCGTCGACGTTGAGGGTGGCGCCGGTGATGTACGACGCATCCGGGCTGGCAAGAAAGGCCACGGCGGCGGCGATATCTTCCGGTTGACCGTAACGACCGAGCGCCGTCAGGCCAATGAGAAACGACGCGTGATCGGCGGTTTCAGGGTTCATGTCGGTATTGATTGCGCCCGGTTGAACGGTATTGACGGTGATGTTCCGCGAGCCCAGGTCCCGCGCCCAACCACGGGTGTACGCCGCGACAGCGGCCTTGGTCGCCACATAATCGGCAGCACCCGGAAACGGGATGCGATCGGCGCCAGTGGTGCCCACGGAAATGATGCGACCGCCGTCACTGATCAAGCCCGCCGCAGCGCGCACAGCGGACACCACGCCGCCGATGTTCACGGCCTGCTGGCGGTCAAACGCCGGGATATCCGCCTGCGGATCATCGACAGGCCCGGTGACGAACACGCCTGCGCTGTTGACCAGGATGTCGAGGCGGCCGAAGTGTTGATGGACCCGTTTGACCAGTGCGGTGACTTGGGCGGCATCGCCTTGATCAGCCTGGATCGCCAGTGCCTGCACGCCTTGACGTTCGATGTCGGCGACGACCTGTTGCGCTTGCTCACGGGATTTCGCGTAGCTGAACGCCACATGAGCGCCGTCTGCGGCGAGGCGTCGGGCGATGGCCGCGCCAATGCCACGGGAGCCGCCAGTCACCAGTGCCACTTTGCCATGAAGGTGTTGAGTCATTGATTGATCTCCTCTGAGTGCCATCCGACTGGATCGCGTAATGGGGTGAAATCAATGTATGAGAACGTGATTGATGGATAAATCCATCGAAAACAACACCACTGTTCCCATAAACAGGCTAATAATGCGAGCACTCACTGTCACCCGAGCGGGCCGCGTGGACTATTTCAATGCTGTGAAATCCTTCATTCAGGTCGTGGAAGCGGGCAGTTTCGTCAAGGCGGCGCAGGCCCTGAACCTGCCGCGCAACACGGTCACCAAGCACATTCAGTCGCTGGAAAGCCACCTGCGGGTGACGCTGCTCAACCGCACCACGCGACGCGTCTCGTTGACCAATGACGGCACGGCTTACTACGAACGCATGGTCCGGGTGATCGATCAATGGCTGGAAGCCGAATCGGACCTCTCCAGCGCACAGGTACGCCCCCATGGAAAATTGCGCATCGACATGGGCGCGACGGTGGCGTCCATGCTGGTGCTGCCCGCACTCCCCGACTTTCAGAAACGCTATCCGCTATTGCAGCTGGACATCGGCGTGAGCGACCGCCCCGTGGACCTGTTGGGTGACCGGGTGGACTGCGTCATTCGTGGTGGCGCGTTGAACGACCCGTCGCTGATTGCCCGACGATTGGGCAGCCTCGAATACGTGACGTGCGCCACCCCCGGTTATCTCGCGGCCCACGGGACGCCCCTGCACCCCCGCGATCTGGAAAAGGACCACCAGATGGTCCGGTATTTTTTTGCCGCCACCCAACAACGCAGGCTGGAAACGTTCGTCCAGGGCGATGAGCGGGTCTCGGTCGATGGCCCTTATTTCGTGTCGGTCAACGATGCCAACGCCCTGCTCGCTGCCGCGCTGGCTGGCATGGGCGTGTTGCAGACACCCCGGTTCATGGCCGATCCGCACCTTGAATCCGGCGCGCTGGTTCAAGTGCTGCAAGACTGGTCACTCGAACCCAATCCGATCTACATCGTGTACTCGCCCAACCGCCACCTCAGCGCGCGGGTGCGGGTGTTCGTCGAATGGCTGGTCGAGCTGTTCGAGGCAAAAGGCTTGAGGTGACGCGCCCGCAGGCAGGACGACATGGGCAGTCCGCCGTTGCATCTCTTTGCATCATTTCAGCCTGCGAAACAATGAATTGAGATTCGAGCGGGTTCTGTACAGAAATCTCTTGTAGGACGATGTTCGTCAGTCAAAACAGCGGCGCATTGACAGGAAACGGACAAGTAAGTTGTTCGTCAGTGCAATGAAACGCGTTAACCCTGAGCGCCGTAAACATACTCTCTTTACATCATCAAGCATGTTGCGTAACAGAAAGACACGCGAAAAAGATATAGCAGCTATTGATACGATCAATACGATTCACTGCATCTTCCAAAGTATGTATCTCAGTATTATGGCGTCGATGCCGATGAATGTTTGCCCGTTGCAAACGTACCTGCGCGCCCACTGGGTACAGCTTACGCCAGACACACAGACCTCACCCTCAGCATGTCCGGTTCACTTTGGAGGCTGGACATATTACCCACCAAAATAAGAACAGCACACACGGAGCAATGCGTCATGAAATTCATTCACGATTTGAAACTGGCCACGAAACTGATCATGGCGTTCGGGCTATGTGCATTCATTACATTGGGCGTCGGCTTATTGGGAAGTCGAGGTTCTACCCAACTGGCGGCGAGTCTGGAAAACGTGTTTTCCAACAACTTCGTTTCCGTGGCAAACATTGATGATGCCCAAACCAAAGCGGTGGCACAGCTTCGTGACGTATACAGTCTGATTGTTGTGACAGCGGCGAACGAGCCTGACAGCGACAAACAGGCAATCCTCACCAGCATCAGAGCCAACGGCAAAGCCAGCGAAGACGCGTTCGCGACCTATCGCAAAACGCCAATGGTGGAAGACGAACGTATCGCCGGTGATAAATTGGTGAAGGACTGGCCGCTGTACCAGGCCCAGGTACAACGCGTGCTCGATGGATTGGCATCAGGCGACTTGCCCTCTGCCCGCTCCATCGTCGGCAACCAAGTGCAAGACCGCTACCAGCAGGTCATGAGCGAATTCGACGCTATTGCGGAGTCCAATGATCGCCAGGTTGCAGAGGCTGCGCGGGACGCACACGAACAGGCCAGTACCGCCGCGACGATCCTCTTCACGGGCGTTGCGGCCGCCTTCCTCGCGGCACTGGGGCTGGGGCTCATGTTGGCGCGCCTCATCAGTCGTCCCATCAAGACTGCCGTGGAAACGGCTGAACGCATCGCAAAGGGCGATCTCACGCAGCGCATCCACAGCACGTCCCTTGATGAGACCGGCCAGTTATTGACGGCCTTGGGCAAGATGCAAGAAGGCCTGCGCAGCACGATTCACCAGATTGCGGATGCTTCCAACAACCTCGCATCCGCCGCCGAGGAATTGAATGCCGTGACCGAAGACGGCAGCCGTGGGCTGTTGCGTCAGAACGACGAAATCCAGCAAGCCGCCACCGCCGTGACGCAAATGACTTCGGCAGTTGAAGAAGTCGCACGCAACGCCATCTCGACGTCCGAAGCGTCAAAACAGGTCAGCGCTCAGGCGAGCAGCGGTCTGGAGAAAGCGCAGGAGGCCGTCGGTGCCGTCAATCAGGCGACAGCCAACATCACCTCGTCCACCGGCATCGTCGAACACCTCGCCGTTGGCGTGCGGGACATCGGCAAAGTGCTGGAAGTGATTCGCGGCATCGCCGAGCAGACCAATCTGCTGGCGTTGAACGCAGCCATCGAGGCCGCGCGCGCCGGCGAACAGGGGCGCGGTTTTGCGGTGGTTGCCGACGAGGTCAGGGCCCTGGCGGCCAGAACCCAATCCTCCACGGGCGAAATCGAAAGCATGATCTCGTCGATTCAATCCAGCGCCGACCAAGCGGTGGTTTCAATGGGTAACAGCAAATCACTGGTGACCCAGACGCAGCAGTTCGCACAGGCCACCGGCGACGCGCTGGAACTCATCGCGCAGGGCATCGGAGAAATCAACGAGCGGAATCTGGTCATTGCCAGCGCCAGTGAGCAACAGGCGAACGTGGCCCGGGAAGTCGACCGCAACCTGGTCAACATTCAGGACCTGTCGACCCAGACGGCAGCGGGTGCGCACCAGACAACGGCGTCGTCGCAGGACTTGTCGCGCCTCGCGATTTCCTTCAACGATCTGGTAGGCCGCTTCAAGCTATAAAAGCAGGCGAACCGCATCGGGCCAATGGGATGACATTGGCCTGATGGGTGATTGGGCGTGGGGGGTGAACGATCAGAGGTCCAGGACCAGCCGTGGACTTTTGGCGCGGGAGCAGCACGGGGTGAATTGGTTGTTGCGCTGATGTTCTTCCTGGGTCATGAACATGTCCCGGTGGTCCGGCGTGCCGTCGAGGACCTTGGTCAGGCAGGTGCCGCAGATGCCTTGTTCGCAGGACACCGGAATCTCGATACCGGCGTCGGCCAGCACCTCGACCACGCTTTTGCCGTCGGGGATGTGATAGGTCTCGCCGGTGCTGTTGAGGACCACGTCGAAACTGCCCGCACTGCGTTGCACCACCGGCGCGGCGAAATACTCCCGGTGCAGGTGATCCGCTGGCCAGTTCAATTGTTCAGCCGTGCCGAGGACGGCGTTCATGAAGCCGTTCGGCCCACACACGTAAAGATGGCTCCCGATCATGGGCTGTTCCAGCACCTTCGCAGCGTCCAGTTTTGAAGGGGTGTCGTCGAAATGGAAGAACACGCGGTGGGCGAAACCGGCCTCGCGCAGCTCCTTGAGGAACGCCATGCGGTCCACTGAACGCGTGCAATAGTGAAGCTCGAACGGCGCACCCCGGTTGAACAATTCTCGCGCCATGCACAGGATCGGCGTGATGCCGATCCCGCCTGCGAACAGCATCGAATACTTGGCCTCGGCCACCAGCGGGAACAGATTGCGTGGCTCGCTGATGGACAGCGTGTCGCCCACCTGCAGCCCGTGCATCGCCTGCGAACCGCCCCGTGATGCAGGGTCTTTGAGCACGCCGATGCGATAGCGACGGGTGTCATGAGGCGCGTTGCACAGCGAGTACTGCCGCGTCAGACCGCTGCGCAGGTGCACGTCGATGTGCGCACCGGCCGTGAACGGCGGTAACGGCGCGCCATCGACACGCTCCAGTTCGAAGCTGTCGATGTCGATCGCCTCGGACCGGCGCGACACCACACACACGTCGATCATGCTGGACTCTCCACGTTCCGTGACGAAGGGTTCAGGCTGTTCTGCTCCTCAAGGATCAACCTGTCGAGAATGCGGCGGGCACGAATGGCCCCGGCGTCACCGATCAACAGGATCGGCTTGAGGTCCCAGAAGTCCTCATCCCCCATGGAGGCCTGCTGCGCTTCGAGCATCGGCAGGTCTTCGGTTTCGAACGGCACGCGCAGGCCCTGAATGTACATCTTGGCTTTCTGCTCGCCGACTTCGGCCAAACGTTTCGGGAAGCTGATCCCGAACCAGTAATGGGTGGTGGTTTCCGTTTCGGGGGTGAAGAAATGCACGGTAGGGACCGGGCTGCCTTCTTCGCGGCTCTTGCCGGTGCGGGTGGCGCCGGTGTTCAGCAGCAACGTCGCCGGGGCGTCCCAGCGCACGTCGAGCCAGCGGTCGACCCGGGTGTCCGGCGGGAAATCGAAGATGTCGTACAGAAAGGACGGCATGATTTCATTCTGGATCAGGCGCTTGGACCAGACCGTGTCGCCGTCCTGTTCGACTACGGTCGTGGCCTGGCTCACCGAGCTGCTGCCCAAGGTGCTGGGGTGCAGATACTCGATGTGGCTGAGGTCCATGATGTTGTCGGTTTCGAGCACGTAGTTGGCCCGCGCGTGCAGGTAGTCGCGACCGATGTAATAGAGGTCCGGGTCCAGGGCTTCGAAGAATGGAATGGTGTCCGGCGTGGCCAGTTCAGGGGCGCCCATCCAGATCCACAGCACGCCGTAACGCTCGACCAGCGGGTAGGCCTTGACCTTCGCCGCCTTGGGAATCTTGCCGTCGCCATGGGGGTTGTGCACGCATTCACCACGGCCGTTGAATTCGAGGCCGTGGTACGCGCAACGCACGGAGTCGCCGTCCAGGGTGCCCATGTGCAGCGGCGCGAACCGGTGCGGGCAGCGGTCGTGCACCGCTTGAGCGACGCCTTGGGAGTCGCGGAAAAACAGGATGTTCTCGTTCAGCAGCTTGCGGTTGAAAAGTTTGTCTTGCTCGACTTCGTAGTCCCAACCCGCCGGGTACCAGGCGTTACGCAGAAAGGCCATTATCGATTCCTCATCTCAGATCATCTTGTTATTGAACGACCGGCGTCTTCACACCAACGCCTGTCGTTTTGCGGCAGCGGGGGGCGGCGCTATTCGGTCGTGCCGTCCGTTTTCAGCCTCCGGGGAGGCAGCTTTGTCTGGCGCATCAGGCAGCATGAAATGCGCGAGCGCGGGCAACAGAATCAGCGCGCCCAGCATGTTCAGCAGGAACATGAAGGCCAGCAGCACGCCCATGTCCGCCTGAAATTTGATCGGTGAAAAGATCCACAGAAAGACCGCGCAGGCCAGGGTCGCGCCAGTCAACATCACAACCTTTCCGGTGAACACCAGCGACTGGTAATAGGACGCCGACAGCGAATGGCCCTGACGTTTGTGCGCCACCAGCACGCTCATGACGTACAGCGCGTAATCGACCCCGATGCCCACGCCCAGCGCGATGACCGGCAGGGTCGCGACTTTGATGCCCATTCCGAGCATGACCATCAACGCCTCACACAGGATCGACGTCAGGACCAGCGGCACGATGGCGCACACCGTCGCGCGCCAGGAGCGGAACGTCGCCAGGCACAGCAAGGTGACGGCGGCGTACACCCACAACAGCATTTCGTGGTTGGCCTTCTCCACCACCTGATTGGTGGCGGCTTCGAACCCGGCGCTGCCCGCGGCCAACAGGAACTTGACCTCGGGTTCGTCGGCGGTCCGGGCATAGGCCTCGACCGTTTGCGTGACCGCCTTGAGCGTGTTGGCCTTGTGATCGCTCAGGTACACGAAGAGCGACAACAGGTTGCAGTCCTGATTGAACAGCGAACGCGGGGTGTTGGTGGCGATGGCGTTCAACATGCCCTGGTTATGGCTGAGGTCGTACCATTTGGGGTTGCCTTCGTTCATGCCCACCAGCGCTTGACGACTGACGCTGGACAGCGACGCCGTGGACTCGACGCCGGGCAGGTTGCGCAATTGCCATTCCAGCGCGTCGACTTTTTTCAGCGTCGAATAGGCTGTGCATTGATTGGTCGGGGTTTTCACCATCACCACCAGGACGTCACTGGTGGACGCGTAATGCCGGGTGATGAAGTCGTTGTCCTGGTTGTACCGCGAGTCGGCCCGCAGTTCCGGTGCGCCCCGGTCGAGGTCGCCGATCTGCACGCCCCGCCCGATCACGAAACCGCCGCCCGCCAGCACAGCGGCAACGATGAGCGCCACGGTGGCCCAACGACGCTGGGTGAAACGGTCGAGAAATTGCCACAGCGGATTGCGGGCCGCCGTGTCCGTTTCCGCCACGCTCTGTTCATAACTTTTGCGCGCGGCAACCGGACTCACGCCGACGAACGAAAGGAAGACCGGCAACAAAATCAGGTTGGTGAAGATCAGCGTGGCGACGCCAATGCTCGCGACCATGGCCAGGTCCTGGATGATCTGGATCTGAATGATCGTCAGCACGCCAAACCCCACGGCGTCGCACAGCAGCGCGGTCAATCCAGTCAGGAACAGCCTGCGAAACGTGAACCGCGCAGCGACCAGACGGTGAGTGCCCTTACCAATGTCCTGCATGATGCCGTTCATCTTTTGCGCGCCGTGGCTGATGCCGATGGCGAACACCAGGAACGGCACCAGCACCGAATACGGGTCGAGCTGCAACCCCACCAGGGGCAACATCCCCAACTGCCAGATGATCGCCACCAACGAACAGGACAGCACCAGCGCCGTGCTTCTCAGGCAGCGGGTGTAGGCGTACAACACGCCGCCCGTGATGATCACCGCGAGCAGGAAAAACAGCAGGATCTGCTCCAGCCCGTCGATCAGATCACCCACGACCTTGGCGAAGCCGATGATGTGAATGCCGACCTTGTCGGAGCGATATTTGTCCCGGATCTGTTCAAGGCGCGCGGACAATTGCGCGTAATCGATCGGCAAGCCGGTCTGCGTGTCGAGGGCTAGCAGCGCCACGTAAATGATGCTGGACTTGCCATCGAGCCCGACCAGCCGACCGATCTCGCCGGAGTTGTCGACGTTGTGGTGCAGCGCTTCGAGGGTGGCTTTGGAGCCGTCGTAGTCGTCCGGCATCACCGGGCCGCCGTCCAGCCCCTCTTCGGTGATCGCCATCCAGCGCGTGGACGAGGTGCACAGCGACTTCATGAACGGCCGATCAACGCCTGGAATCAGGAACACCTCATCGCTGATCTGCTTCAGCGTCTCCAGGTACGCCGGGTCGTAGATGTCACCGCCAAGGTTTTCCACCGCAATGCGCAATGCGTTGCCCTGCCCCGCCAGTTCGTCCTTGTTGTCGGCGTAGTGAATCAGGTACGGGTGCTGGGTCGGTACGGTCTTTTCGAAACTGGCGTTCAGTTGCAGATGGCGCAATTGCCACCCGAGAAAAAACGTCGCGAGCACGCACAGCAGGATCACGATGAAACGGTGATTGAAAATCAGGCGCTCGGTGAACGAACCCGAGCGGGGATCGAACTGATCCAGCGTCATGGGCTGCTGACTGTCGGCGGCACCGGTCATGTCTTTAGGGTTCATTGCTGGGCTTCCAGTACGGCGTTGTCAGAGACAGCCTTCAAAGCGTGGGTCACGCCTCCCGGGCCCACCACGGTCGTGGCCCCTGTGGGCGAGGCAACGAAATCGGACAGCGGCCCGCCGTTCGAACGGGCGAGTGGTATCAACGCAGCGTCCTTCGCGGTGTGAAACAGCGCACCGTTGGCGTTGGCGAATATCACGCTGTCATCAGGACCGGGTCGACTGGCGACCCAGCTCTGCTTCAGCCCGCCCGTCAGTGCCTGCCAGGTGGCGCCCTGATCCGAAGAGCGCAAGGCAACCCCTTCGAGTCCCCCTGCGTAAATCCCACCCTGGGCGTCTTCGGTCAGGGTGAAAAAACTGGCGGAGGCGCCGGAGTCCAGTCTTGCAAAGTGCTCACCCTGATCGGAGGAGCGCGCCAGGAAACCTTGCTCCCCGGCCAGGTAAAGGCTCCCTTGAACGTTGGCAAGGGCGTAAAGGTGCAGGTTACGAGGGTTGTCGACATGCCCCAGCACGGCGGCCCACGTACGGCCACCGTCCTGTGTGCGGAGGACCACCCCGTAGGCGCCCACCGCCAGACCGTGCTGCGAATCGGTGAACTGAATGGAGAACAACGGCTCGCTGGAACCCGTCTCGATCATGCGCTCGGCGTTGCGCTCCAGACCGTCGATCAGGGGCTGCGCCTGCGCCGAAACGGGGGACGCCTTGAGGTGCCGGACTTCGGCCAGCGCCAATTGCGCGGCCGCCACCCCTCGCAGCACCGGTGCCCAATGCTCGCCGCCGTCGTCGCTGCGCAACAACGTGCCTTCATGGCCAACGACCCAAATGTGTTGCGGGTCCAGGGCCGTCAGGCCGGTCAGGGTGACGTCATTGCCGCTATCGACCTGTCGCCAGTTGGCGCCATCGTCGTCGGACAGCAGGATGACGCCACGCTCCCCCACCGCGATCAGGCGTTCGCCCGCGCGCTCGACGGCGGTCAGGTAATGGGGCTTAGCGGCACTGTCTTGAGCGGCGGCGTGAACGAGGTTTCCCGCCACGGGCAACACGCTCACCAGCCCGAGAAACAGGCAACCGAAAATGCGATGGTACATGTCAGATACTCCAGTCATTCGCGCCGCTTGCGCGGCGCGGATGGACCTCAGCGAACGCCTTCACTGGACAGCGAGTCCGCCGTGAAAAACGAGTTGGGCCAGGGAGCATGAACCGTCATCTGGTCCTGATAACCGTTCTGGATGTTGTTGGCGAACCAGCCGCCGCTCAGCAAGTCGTAGACGCCGAAACTGCTGTTGATGGTGCCCGGCAAATCCGGCAGGACGACGTTCTGCATGTAGCCGGTTTTCCACAGTTTGCCGTTGGCGTCCCAGCTGTCGGCGAGCATGGCCTGCCAAGTGTCTTCGTCGAGGTAGAAGCGACGTTTGGGCATCACGTGGCGCATGCCGGGCGCGAGTTCCGCTTCCACGATCCAGGCGCGGTGCAGTTCCCAGCGCACGTGATCCGGGTTGAGGAAATGTTCGCCCAGTACGTCAGCGTCCTTGGCCGGTTGCAGCGCCTTGTTATTGTTGTACGGCACGAAGACTTCCTGCTTGCCCACGAGCTTCCACTTGTAGCGGTCCATCGGGCCTTCAAACATGTACACCTCGTCGAAGTTCATCTGCCCGGAGGTGACGAACGACGGAGTGTCGTAGGCGGCGTTGGGCAGCTTGCGGGTGCGACGCTGGCCGGTGAGGTACTGCCAGGTCGGACGGCCCTGGGCGATCTGGTCCAGCGGGTCGATGGCAAGAATCGATTGACCGGCCTGCAACGGCGGCGCAGTCGGCACCAGTTTCAGTTGACGATAAATACCGTTGAAGCTGTCCCGGCCGTCCTTCTGGTAGTAAGGAAACTGGTAGTAGGCATTGTTCGTCGAGGTCAGCACGGTACGGCCCGAGGTCGTGCCGTTGTAGGCGCTGAATTCGAACGTGAGGCTTTCGCCCTGCCAGCGCAGCATGTGGTTCCACATGGCTTCGTTGCCGTTTTTCGGGATCGGAAACGGCGTGCCGCCATAGGCCCCTTCCACCGCAAAACCGTCTTTGACCAACTTGGCCTCGGTGGCATTGCGCAGGGTGTTTTCATAGACCCACTTCGGCGCAGCGGCGGTGCGGTGAGTCGGGTACACGTCGATGCGATAGTCCGGGTATTTGGCAAGCATCGCCAACTGGCCTTCGGTCAGGTTCGCCTTGTAGTCCGCCGCGTTTTTGCCGGTGATGCTGAACAGCGGTTTTTCCCCCGCGAACGGGTCGCCTCGCTTGCCGCCGGATTTGTAATTCGGATCGAGCGTGGTGTACCCGCCGGTCCACGCCGGGATCTTGCCGTCCGCACTCGCGGCGCGCTCTCCGCCCAGCGGCGTCAGCGTCGTATTCAACTGAGCGGCTTCCTGAGGGCTGACGGCGGCGTGGGCCAGGCCGACACTTGAACACAACACGCCAATGGCAAAGGCTGAACACAGTTTCATGGAAAAATCCTCGGTTCTTATCATTCTGGATTTAGAACGCCCGCTGAATGGAGAACGAAATGAAGTCCCGGTCCCCGTAGGCATTGTCGGCACTGTTGGAGCTGCCGTAGTAATGGGTGAAGTTGAGCAGGCCGTTCCAGACGCCGTCGTAGACGCCGCGCAGGCCGATGCTCATGTCGCCGCCACCGTCGGCGTTGTAGTTGTTGAAGGCCGCGTCGGTCGGGGATTTGCCGTGGGTGTAGCCCATGCCGACAGGCACGAACAGATCCAGTCCCGGTGCCGCCTGGTAATAGCTGGGCTCCAGAACGAAGCGCACGCCGGTGGCACTGTCGGTGAAGTCCTTGGCATCGAACTGTTCGCGGTTTTTGGTCACGGCCAGCAACCGGTGCCACGCCACTTCACCGATCAGGCTGGCGGACTCCCACAGGGGCGTGCGCGGCACCAGGTAGATGGTCGACAACTGGGCATGGGCGGTTCGACCCAGTGCATGCCGGTCGCGGCTATCATCGTCAACGTCGACGAACACCGGCCCCAACTTGCGCAGCGGCATGTCGTAGCGCGTCGACATTTCACCGGCAAAGTTCGCTTCACCGACGCTGGTGCTGAAACTGGCACCGAGCATTTTCACGCCTTCGGAATACACCTCGGCGAACTCACCCACCTGGCCAGGGTTGGCCCCGAAATTCTTGCCTTGATAGGCATAGATTTGCGGAAGACGGTTATTGAAGCGCAAGGCGAACAGGCTGTACTCCGTTGCGCCTTGACCGGGGTTGAAGTTCAGCGCGACGCCAAACTGGCCGGACTTGCTGGCGTCGCGACTTTTGCCGCGATAGAGCGAGATGTTGCCGTCCGCGTCGCCGATCACCGGGTTTTGCCCCACGATGATCCGCTTGTTGCCGTCGCCGACGATGTCGGCGGTGCTGAAGAAACTGCCCGAGGGCGCCAGGCGTGTGCGCTCCCAATCCAGTTGGTAAAACGCCGCCATGCTCATGCTGTCGTTGAACTGGAATTGCATCGACAACTGGTTGACCGGCATGAACAGCTCAGCGGCCCGAGTGTTGGGCACCGACAACGCTTTGGACACATCGATAGGCGCCTGGCCGTAGGCGATGCCGTTGGTGGGGAACAGCAAGCTCTGCCCCCACAACAACGTGTGCTTGCCCAACCGGAACGAGGTGTTATGCCCGCCGATATCGGTGCTGCCGTAGACAAACGCGTCGAGCAGCTCGGCCTTGCGACCCGCGAGCTTTTCGGTCTCGTCGTCAAACCCGTCATTTCTGCCCAGGTGGTTGACGGTATTGGATGAGTTGTCGTTGCGCCCGTTATAAACGCTGTCGTACCAGGCGGCGCCCGTCGTGCGAAATCCGAAGCCCTGATAGCTCATCCCCAACTCGGTGAACAGGTCGACCCGGTTGGAGGTGATGCCCTTGTCGAAGTTGCGGTCGCCGTCATCGGCGTTGGCATCGGACGTCAATGAGCGATCCTGGTCGTGCAGCCGGTACGCCGTGCTGTACTTGAGGGTGTTGTCCCAATAGCCTTTGACGCCCGTGTCTTCGAACTTGAATTCGAATCCCGAGGCAAACGGGGCCATGATGGAGAACGTGCCGAACAGCAACGTCATCTGTGTCGGACGGGCAAGACGCTTATAAATGAGGTGCATGGCAGATACCGTTTTTATTTTAGTTGTCTGAACTACGTCGTGGTGCACTACAGGGTTTCAATGCCGCTTCAAACGCTCCGGTTCGTGAGCGTCAGAAATTCACGTGGTTAGCACCCTTGAGGGCGAGCAACTGCCGGGCCTCCTCCGGGGTGGCAACGTCGAGGGCCAGGCCTTCGATGATCTTGCGCACCCGGCGCACCTGGTCCGCGTTTTCCCGGGCCAATTGGCCCTGCCGGTCCCACAGCGAATCTTCGAGACCGACCCGGACGTTCCCGCCGTTGGCCGCCGAAATGGCAGCGGTGGGCATCTGTGCACGACCAGCCCCCAGCACCGACCACACGAAGTCGTCACCGAACAGCCGATCCGCCGTGCGCTTCATGTGCGCCACATCGTCTGGATGCGGGCCGATGCCGCCGAGAATCCCGAATACCGTCTGCACGAACAGCGGCGGGGTCACCAGCTTGCGGTCCAGGAAGTGCGCCAGGTTGTAGAGATGGGACGTGTCGTAGCACTCGAATTCGAAGCGCGTGCCTTGGTCCGAACAGGCACGCAGGATGTTTTCGATGTCCTTGAAGGTGTTGCGGAACACCGTGTCCCGCGTGCTTTCCAGGTACTTCGCTTCCCAGTCGTGCTGGAAATCCTTGTAGCGATTTAGCATCGGAAACAGCGCGAAGTTCATGGAGCCCATGTTCAGCGACGCCAGCTCCGGCGCCAGCTGCAACGCGGGTTGCAGACGTTCGTCGACACCCATGGTCGGCGCGCCGCCGGTGGTGATGTTGATGATGCCATCGCATTGCGCCTTGATCGTGCCGACGAATTCGCGGAACAGCGCCGGGTCCTGACTCGGGCGCCCGGTCAACGGATCACGGGCATGCAAGTGCACGATGGACGCGCCCGCCTGCACGGCACCGATCGCCGCGTCTGCGATCTGTTGCGCCGTTACCGGCAAATGCGGCGACATGCTCGGCGTGTGGACGCCGCCCGTCACGGCGCAGGTGATGACCACTTTGCCTTTGATGTTTTTCATCGATTACCCGACCTTCGCTTGAAGCGCTGGCGTGCGCTGAGCCGTCAGGTCGTTGAACACGTCTCTGACCCAGTCCACGAGGTAATCCCGGGCGTTGGACATGTTGTCCGCACCGCAATGTTCTACCCCGCCTTCGCGCTCGGTGAAAATCTTCAGTTCGCGCCGTGGGCTGTTGACCGCTTGCTCGTAGGACTGGTGGGCGTACTTCACGTTGATCTGGCGGTCGTTGCTGCCGTGCAACACCAGGAACGGCACGGTGATCTTGTCCACCACGCCATTGAGGGTCACCCGAGGGGCCATGGCCATGAACGCGTCCATGCTGTTTTCGCCCCAGACCCATTGCACGTGTTCCCAGTAATGAGGCACCGGGTTCGCGCCTTCACGGGCCTGACGCTGTTTCTGGACTTCGCCCCAGTTGTGATTGGCGCCCCAGGCGACGCACAACGTGAAGCGTTTTTCGAATGCTGCCGCACGAGGGGCGTAGTAGCCGCCGAGGGACCAGGCCGAGATGCCGATCAGGGTTGGATCGATGTCGCTGCGGGTTTCGAGATAATCGACGACCGCGCCAGCCCACAGCTCGCTTTCAATGACAGCGGTGTGGCCGTGCAGGCGAATGGCGCCCCCTGCTCCCGGTTGGTCCACGATGATGCTGGAGATGCCGCGACGAGCCAGTTGCTGGGCGAGCCCCGAGCCGTAAATCATCTCTTTGAAACTGTCGAGGCCGTTGAACAGCGCCATCACCGGCGCAGGCTTGCCGTTCACACCTTCCGCTTTGACGAACAGCGCGGGCAAGTAACTGCCGTTATAGGGCACTTCGATGATTTCGCAGTTTTCCTGGCTCAAGTGCACGAACTTTTCAAAACACTCAATGCTCTTTTTGTACGCGGTCTCACGCTGCGGGAATTCCTGCGACAACATGCGTTCAGCCGTGAGGTAATAGTTGGAGGCGCGACCGTATTTAGTGCCCGCGCTCAATAAGTGCCCCGCCGCCACGTCTTCTTGTGCCAACTCGATCAACGTGTTGGCGCGAGCGCTCCAGGCTTCGTAAAACGCCAGGCTGCCTTCGTCATCGCCCCGTTTCGACACGTCGATGAGCGACTGACAAATAGCGTGCACTTCACCGAAATGGCCACCGGTGTTTAACGAAATATTGGTCGCCAGGTTCCATACATAGTTCGTTGGAAAGTATTCAAGCATGTCGACAACTCCAGCCAATCTGAATAGTGGGCACGGTCATGGATGCGCA
Source organism: Pseudomonas sp. NPDC088368 (assembly GCF_044753445.1). Taxonomy (NCBI): domain Bacteria; kingdom Pseudomonadati; phylum Pseudomonadota; class Gammaproteobacteria; order Pseudomonadales; family Pseudomonadaceae; genus Pseudomonas; species Pseudomonas sp. NPDC088368. The sequence goes on along the minus strand of NZ_JBIVNG010000004.1, from coordinate 491,074 downwards.
CAGGTCCGCGCGCCGCGATCAATACGCGACACGGGAAGTGCAACGATCACAGTGCCCCTGATGCGAACTTAAAACGGGCGCGCGAGGTCTCTCAGCGCTTCGCCGAACACTTGGCCTGCGTCATGGGTCGGCGCCTGACCGGCCCATTGCCGAAGTTCGGCTTCGATCAATTTTCCACACGCGTCGGTGACGTTGCGGCAACGAGGCTGACGCCGGACGTCGTAAGCGCTCAAGGCGCTTTCAAGGCCTTGATGTTCGTCGAGCAGGTCGCCCAATAACACCGCATCTTCCAGCGCCATCGCGGCGCCCGCTGCCAGGTGCGGGCTGGACGCGTGGGCCGCGTCACCCAACAACACGACGCGACCACGATGCCAGGAGCCTTCGACGAACAGCTCTTCGATCGGCTTGTAGACGACCTGGGCCGGATCGGTCACACGCTGGGCCAGCTCAGCGATCAGGCCGGAATAATCCTCCAAGTGTTCGCCCAACAGGGTGTGCAGTTGATCCAGCGGCTTGCGCGGATTGCCCGGCTCGGCGGTGACCAGGAACAGGTACATCAACTCTTCGCTGAGAGGAACCAGCCCGACCTTGTTGCGATGCCCGTAATAAATCCCGCCCCAGCGCATGTCCTTGGGACGTTCGGTGATGAAGCGCCACACTGCCTGCCCGACGAACTTGAGCTCGGTGCGACCGAACATCAGATCGCGAACTTTCGAATACACGCCATCGGCGCCGACCACCAGGTCGTAGTGAGCCTGGCGCCCATCGGTGAAGGTTACGTGGGCGGAATCCGCCGTTTGCGTGATCGCCTCCACGGAAGTCCCCAACTCGACGCGGACACCGTGCTCGATGGCCGTCTGCGACAGCATGTCGTGGAGGATGGGCCGGGTGATCCCGTTGTTCGGCGGGCAGTCGGCGCCTTCAGCGCGGGGTGTCGGCACAGAGTGGAGCAACTCACCTTCTTGCGTGAAGAGCTGCCAGCCTTCGAACGGCCATCCGTTGTCGATGCAGCGCTGGGCCAGGCCGATTTTCGACAACGCACGCAGGGCATTGGACGGCTGGATGATCCCCACGCCGTAAACGGTCCACTCGGTCTTGATCTCGACCAGGTCCACTTCGATGCCTTTTTGGCGCATCGCGATGGCCGCTGCGAGACCACCGATTCCACCGCCCACGATCAGAACTTTATTAACGCATCCCATGACTGAATCCTTTTAATCGGCAACAACAGGCTGAAGAGTCACTGACAGCCAGTGAAGGTCGATTTCAGGGGGCATTTCAGAAACTGAGGGCAACGAATCAGGGTGTAGAAACATGAGGTCTGGCTCCGACGTCAGGATAAGCCGGTGATGATTGGCCCATCGGTTTTTTGTATTTGTGAGCCCAATCTATCGGGCTGCCCGGCCCCTGATAAATGGCTTGTATAAATGCTTCGTATTGACCCCGTGAATGTTTCTTCACGCTTCTCGCCAGTCCCGTGGATGCGTCATCAATGGCCGCCGTTTCATCAGCTATTTGCCGGGTGAATGGCAGGTATTTATCCAATCCACTCCTCATCGTTTAGCCCTGAGCGTAGGTTCGTCCGCCAAGCGCGAATGCCGGGCAAGTACCCGTTTCCGTGAACGTTCAGGTTCAACGTCCGGCCGCCCCGAACACAATAAAAACGACACTCAGAGGGTGATTCAATGGCAATTATCGGAATAGAAAGTCTGGTCTATGGCGTCGAGGATTTGAGCGAATCAACCCGCTTCTTTGAAGACTTCGGCCTGCCGCTCATTCATCAGGACACCGACTCCAGCCTCTTCCGGCTGGAAGAAGGTTCCCATGTGGTCCTTCGACTGCTGGGCGACCCGACGCTGCCCGCGTCCAGTGTGATTGGCAGCGGCGTGCTCGAAACCATTTGGGGCGTGGACTCACAGGCGTCGCTGGAGGCGTTGGCGCAGCAGTTGGGGCGTGACCGGGACCTCACGTTCGATGCAGACGGCACTGTGCATTTCCAGACCGATTGCGGGTTGGCGATGGCGCTTCGGGTCTACTCCCGGAAAACCGTACTGACGGCCCCCGATGCGCTGAACTCGCCCGGCCGGATCAATCGGCTCAATCAGCACCGCAAGTGGCGTCTGCGGGCACGCCCCAAGGTGATCCAGCACGTGGTGTTCGCGGTTCAGGACTACGAAAAGACATTCGCCTTCATGAAGGAACGGCTGGGGTTCAGGCTGTCGGACCACCAACGCACTTTCGGCATTTATGCGCGCGCGGACGGGGCCAACAACCACCACAACATCTTCTTCCTGAACGCCAATCTGCCCTTCGGTGGCAATGTCGGGGAAGTGCGTTTTCATCACGCCAACTTCGGCGTCGAGGACATTGACGAACTGATGGTCGGCGCCAATTACATGGAGCGTAAGGGCTGGGAAAAATCCCATTTCGGGTTGGGTCGCCACCGCATCGATTCCGGGCTGTTTTATTACGTGCCCTGCCCGGCCGGTGGAGAAGCCGAATATGGCGCAGACGCCGATTACGTCGACGATAACTGGATACCCCGCGACTGGGAGGAACCGACGTTCGGCTTCGCGCATTACGTGCACAACATCCCACCGTTCCTGAAAGAAGAACCGGGATGGGTCGTCAAATACCTGGAAGGCAGCGTGCCCACCGTCAAGAGCAAGTAACTGACGGCGTTTGAATCGCCCGTCTTGCATAAACAACAAGACGGGCGCAGATGAATCGGTATCGCTGAGTTATTGTTTGACGCCACTGTTCATTTGCGCGGCGACGCGATGCAACAAGTCGCGAAACCACAAGGAGACCTGATCAGAGCCAAAGGATTTGTGGTATTGAATGTACTCTCTGAAGATGGGCATCTCGACCGGAAGTTCGTGTATCGCGATGGGAAATGTCGACTGATACAACTTCGCCAACTCATGATGCACCGTGGCAATACGGTTCGTGCCCACGACCAGACTCGGCAATAAACTGAAGTACAGACAAATCACTTCTATTCGTCTGACCTTTCCATACTTGGCGAGGAACCAGTCTTCGAACAACGCCGTACGCCCCTCTTCGATTTGCGTCACCACGTGACCCAGCTTTTGATAATCCTCGAACTTCACGCCTGCTTTGATGGCAGCGTTCTGGTCCCACGCCACGCAACAAAAACGGTCCTGGAACAGAAACTCGGTGGGATGGGCGGGATGGGTAAAGTTCTCCGGGGCAATGACGAAATCCACTTCGCCCCGGTCGAGGCGGTCCAGATAGGAGCCGTTCAGGATCGACATGCGAATCCTGACGTTGGGGGCTTCCAACGCCACAGCCCGCACCACGGCCGGCATGAACACGCTGCTGACGTAGTCGGACACGATGATCGACACCTCGGCATCGACCTCTGAAATATCGAACGTTTCCCGGATCTGCGTGACTTTTTGAATGCTGATTAGAATGGACTTAACTTCCGGCGCCAGGCGTTCACCGAGTGATGTAATGACCATCTTTCTGCCCGTAGGCACCAACAGTTCGTCTTGAAAATACTCTCTGAGTCGGGTCAGCGAATTGCTCATGGCGGACTGGCTCAGATAAATCCGCTCTGCCGCTTTCGATACACTTTTTTCCCGCAACAAGGCGTCGAGCGCGACCAACTGGTTTAAGTCCAAGCGGTTAAACCTCATCGCCCCTCTCCTCTGTTCTTATATTTATACGGTCCACGGGTGGTATTGATCTAATCCATTCCTCAATACACGGTCGGAAGCCTACCCTTCCCACTGGGATTTTTCAATCCTGGCGGTCGGTTACCGACAACTTTCATCACTCACAATGATAATAAACAGGGGTATTGTTCGATGCCTGGCAATCCAATAGATTCTTTTATCGTCACCACTGACGATCTTCATTACATCGGTCATAAGTTACAGCGCCCGGAATGCATTCTGGCCGAGCGCGACGGTTCTTTATGGACAGCGGACGCACGGGGTGGCGTGGTGCACATTCAGCCCGACGGCAGCCAGCAGTTGATTCTTCCCAAACAAACGACGAGCGCCACGGTGTCAAACCCCTCCGAAGAGGCCTCTCGACTGACCACCGGCAGTTTGCCCAACGGCCTGGCGTTCGCCCGCAATGGCGACATCATCATTTCCAACTTTGGCACGGACCGGTTGGAGTTGATGAGCCGTCAGGGGGATTTCAGCGTCATGGCCGACACGATCGATGGCCTTCCTATCGGCAAGGTCAACTTCGTGCTGCGGGACAGCAAAGACCGCATCTGGATGACGATTTCCACCCGAACGGTGAACTGGATGACGGCCATGAGCCCCACCATTTCAGACGGCTACATTGCGCTGTACCAGCACGGCGTGCTGCGGGTCGTGGCCGAAGGGTTTCACTTCACCAACGAAATCAGGCTCGATGCCAACGAGGAATGGCTGTACGTCGCCGAAACCTGTGGCATGCGCGTGACCCGATTGCGCGTGCTCGATGACGGGTCCCTGGTGGATCGCGAAGTGTTCGGCCCCTCGAACCACAACGGCTTCATCGACGGCATCACCTTCGACGCCTTCGGCAACCTGTGGGGAACGCACATCATGCTGGACCGGGTGTTCGCGATCACGCCCCAGGGTGACATGAAGATCATCCTCGACGACGACAACGGCAGTGCCGAAGGCAAGGCCCTGCTCGCCGCGTTCGCAGAAGACAAGGCCACCGCAGACTTGATGTTGGCGTGCGGCGGCACCATCGCGCCCTGGTTCACCAGCATCACCTTTGGCGGCGCCGACCTGTCCACCGTGTACATCGGCACCCTGCGGGGCGACCGCATTCCGTATTTCAAATCCCCGGTGGCGGGCTTGCCGATGGTTCACTGGTAGTCGCCTGCCCTCTCAAGCCCGGCCAATCCCGTCGCAACGACGGGATTGTTCAGTCCCCTGAACACTCATTTCGTCCTCTGCCCGTATATGGGTTTTTCCCGACTCGATAGAGTTTCCTCATGCCGCTCAGCCCTGTTGAACGGCCCTCGCTTTCCCTTTTTCCAGACCTCCCTTCCTTCGGGATTTCACGGAGTGAACCATGACCGATAACGCGCAAGACAATCAGCCCGCCGGGTACCTGCCTGACGCCGTGTGGCAGCCGAAAACGGCGTACGGCGGCCAATTCGCAAGCATCAACCGCGCCGACTCGGGCGCACGCTTCGAACAAGCGCTGCCGGTGGGCATGCACCCGCTTCAGCTGTATTCCCAAGGCACGCCCAACGGCCAGAAAGTGACGATTCTGCTGGAAGAATTGCTCGCCCTCGGACACGAAGGCGCCGAGTACGACGCGTGGCTGATCGACATTTTCAAGGGCGACCAGTTCGGCAGTGGTTTCGTCGGCATCAACCCCAATTCGAAAATTCCGGCGTTGGTGGATCACTCGATGAACCCTGCCCTGCCGGTCTTCGAAAGCGGTTCCATCATGGTGTACCTCGCAGAACGCTTCGGCGCCTTTCTGCCGACCGAGCCACGTGCACGTTCCGAGACCTTCAACTGGCTGATGTGGCAGATGAGCACGGCGCCATTCGTGGGCGGCGGCCTGGGGCATTTCTATGCCTATGCGCCGATCAAGATCGAATACGCCATCGACCGTTACGCCATGGAAACCAAGCGTCAGTTGCATGTGCTGGACACCCACCTCGCCTCCCACGAATACCTGGCGGGGGATCAATACACCATCGCCGACATGGCCGTGTGGCCCTGGCATCCGGGCAGTCTGTTCGGGGTCTACGGCACCCACGCCTTTCTCGCGGTCGAGGAATACACCCACCTGATGCGCTGGTATCACGCCATTGCCGCACGGCCTGCCGTAGCCCGCGGCCGCCTCGTCAATCGCACGTCCGGCGCGCCGGGAACGTCCCTGCGCGAGCGCCACGACACCACCGATTTCGATGCCTTGCTGAAATAGGCAAAGCGCTTCAGCGGGTACGATGTCCTGCAACCGTTGACGGCTCCCGACGCAAGGTGCCGGTGTTGGCGAACAGTTCGGCGATCCAGTCGACGAACACCCGCACTTTGGTCGAGAGATGGCGATTTTCGGGGTACACCGCGTAGACCGGCAGCGGCTCGTTGGCCCAGTCATCCAGCACCGTCACCAATCGCCCATCTCTCACCCAAGGGGCCATCAAAAAATCGGCCATTTGCACGATGCCCAGACCTGAGAGGCCAGCGGCGGTGTAGGCATAGCTGTCGCTCAAGGCGATGTGGCTGGACAGGGCCACCTGCACGCGCTCTTCCGCTCGCGTGAAATACCAGTCGAACGTCTTGCCGGTGCGTGCGGAGAAATAATTGACGCAGCGGTGATGGGCCAGGTCGTTGGGGTGCAGCGGACGTCCGTGGCGCTCAAGGTACGCGGGCGAAGCGCAGGTGGCGTAATGCATCGTGCCGACACTGCGGGCGATCAAGCGAGAATCCGCGAGCTGACGACCGCCACGAATGGCGCAGTCCACGCCTTCCTCCAAAAGGTCCACAGGCCGGTCGCTGCACCCGAGCTCCAAGCGAATGTCGGGGTAGCGTTCGAAAAAATCCGGCAGCGCCGGAATGATCACTTCGCTGGCCAGGCCCGTGGGTACGTCGGCCCGCAAGCGCCCCGAGGGGCTGAGCCTGTGAAGGGAAACGGCGTCTTCGGCGTCACGCACCTCCGACAGAATGCGCAAACAGCGCTCGTAGAACGATGCGCCCTCGGCGGTGACGCTGACGTGGCGGGTCGTCCGGTTGAGCAGCTTGACCGACAGCGACGTTTCCAGGGACTGGATGAGGGTTGTCACCGTCGCCTTGGGCAACTTCAGGGTGTCGGAGGCGCGGGTGAATCCTCCGGTGTCCACGACCTGAACGAAGACTTCCATCGTCAGCAATTTGTTGATCACGGCCGTTCCTCCTCAGCACTCTCGGCGATGATCGTCTGCACGATCACCAGCGCCGGGGCGAGCGTCTGCGCAATCCGCTCAGCCTTCGTGGTGGGCCGCACGTGACGCCCGCACGGCACGAACAGCGGATCGTCAAAGCGCTTTCGCAACTTGCTGAGCACATTGCTGACCGCTGGCTGCGTCACGTTCAAGACATGGGCCGCCTTCGACACGCCCCCTTCCTGATACACCATCAGGAAGGTCACCAGCGAATTGAGGTCGAATTTCTGGAAGTGCTGGCCGTCAATCGGCATGGGGCGCCCTCTGCACTCTCACAGGCTTCCCCGGATGACGAAGCTCTGCCAGCCGCGCATGTGATTGATGAAACGCTCGCTCAATCCGCCGTCACGCAAATACTGCGCAGGCACGGGCAGTTTCGGGCTTTCATAGGCCGGGTTTTCCCAGACTTGACGCGGAAAATCCCGCTGGAGAATGCTGGCGCAGCCGATCAACACGAAATCACAGCCTTGATCCATCAACTCCCCTGCGCGTTGGGCTGTCATGATTTTCCCCGCCGCCCCTACTCGCACCCCGTCGCGGGGCAGTTCCGTGAACACGCTCAGCATGTTCTGCCCCTTGAACGTGCCCTCCTGGACGATCTGCGCGGAATCCCACAGGGCCAGGTCGAGGTAGTCGATCAGTTCCCGGCGAAGGATGTCGGCGGTGATGTCCCGCAGCTCATCCAGCAACAGCCCGTATCGTTCGACGGACAGGCGCCAGCCAATCTGGAAATCGGGGCCGCACGCTCGACGAATGCCCTCCATGACTTCAATCGTCAGACGGGCGCGGTTCTCGACGCTGCCGCCGTATTGGTCCGTGCGGTCGTTGTACAGCGGCGACATGAACTCCGACAGAATCCAGCCAAAGGCGCCGTGTATCGCCACGCCGTCGAAGCCGGCCGTTTCTGCCCTCACCGCACCGGCGATGAAGCTGTCGCGGATGCGCTCGACTTGCTCGGTGGTCAACGCCCGGACTCCCGGCACCGTGTAATTGGACGCAGGCGCCGGAATGCCGCCAATCAGCGGATTGGCGCGATGCCCGGCGTGGTGCAGCTGCACCGCCGACAACCCGCCGCCTTCGCGGATCGCGCGGGCCATTTTGGTCAGGCCTTCCAGCTGTGCGTCGCAGTTGATCCCCAACTGCCGTTCGAAACCAATGCCGCTGGCTTCCACGTAGGTGGCACAGGTCTGGACCAGACCGTAACCCCCTTGGCCGATCTGTTCCATCCACTGCTGATCGAACTCAGTGGCCGTGCCGTCGTGTTCGCTTTGCTGGTTGGTCAGTGGCGCCAGCATGAAGCGGTTGCGCATCGCCGGGCCGTGAAGCAGCGCCAGCGGTTTGAATAAATCTGAAACGGACATAACACCAATCTCCCATCACACAACGTTCGAACGAGCGTCAGCCACCGGGGCTGACGCTGAATCAACCCCGACGATCCTGTTGCTGCGAATCGACGACCCCACCCGCCTGCTGGCGCTCATCGGCCTGCCAGCCGCCGCCGAGGGCGCGCACCAGGTCCACCGTCGCTCGCGCCCGCGCCCCTTCGGACTGGATCAACAATTGCCGGTTACGCAGCAACGTTCGCTCGGCATCGACCACGACCAGGTAGTCCACGTCACCTTCGTCGAAACGGGACTTGGCCGAACGGGCTACACGGGACGAGGCCTCTTGCGCACCCTGTTGATGAACGATTCGCGCGTCCAGCGTGCGCATGGAAACGAGGGCATCCTCGACTTCGCGGAACGCCTGCAACACGGTCTTGCGGTACTCGCCCACCCGTTCCTCGTAAACCGCGCGGGCGCGGGCCATGTCGGCCTTGCGCCGCCCGCCGTCGAAGATCGGCAGGTTCAACGCCGTGCCCACCAGCGGCCCCAACAGAAAGGTGCGCTGCGACCAATTCGTCAGATTGCCGAGGTCCGTGGACTCGTAGCCCAGCGCGCCGGTCAGCGACAACGACGGGAAAAAAGCCGCTTTTGCCACGCCGATCCGAGCGTTCTCGGCGGCCATGGCGCGCTCGGCAGCGGCGATGTCAGGGCGACGCTCCAGCAACGTCGAAGGCAGGCCCGGCGGCAGTTGAACGGTGATCGGGTTCAGCGGTTTCCCTTCCACCGAAAACGCTGACGGTGCCTGACCCAGCAAGGTGGCCAGCGCATGGGCCGTCAACGCGTATTGCTGCTCGACCGCCAGTTGCTCGGCCCGGGCGGAATACAGCTCGGTTTGCGCCTGGTCGACCACATAATTCGCCACGGCGCCGTTGTCGAGCCGTCGCACCAGCAGCTTCGCGGTGTTGTCGCGCAGCGTCACCGTTTCCTCCAGCAACAGGCGTTCACCCTCCAGTTGGCGCAGGCTGAAATAGGTGCGGGCGACATCGGCCTGAATCAGCAACAGCATCTGGTCCGCCAAGGCCTGTTGCCGGGAGGCGTCCGCCTCAGCCGCTGCGATGCTGGCGGAAACGCGGCCAAACAGATCGACCTCATAGGCCACTGTGGCCTGGGCGCGCCAAAGGGTTTGCGCGGTGCCCGGTTCACCATCGCCGCGCCCGTCCGCAGCACCCGAGGTGCGCTGGCGGGTGGGACCGAAGCCTGCGTCAACGTCAGGGAAACGCGCCGACTCACTGCGCGCCGTCAACGCACGCGCCTGTTTGAGTCGGGCCATCGCGATGCTGACGTCCGGGTTGGCCGCCAGAGCCTGCGCTTCCAATCGTTCAAGGACAGGGTCGCCCATGATGGTCCACCAGGGCGACGGCTTTTGGGCATCCGCGGGCGCGGCGGGTTGCCAGCGACCGGGGGTTTCCGACGGCGTCAGCGGCGTGGCGGATGACTGACCGGCCTCGACGAACTGCGCAGGCACCTGCAAGTCAGGGCGTTGCTCGACAGGCGTCACCGAACAGGCCGACAGCAGCGCCAGCCCGATCGCCAGGCTGAGCAGATTCCGAGGCGTACGAGCCGAACGCCCGCCTGCATGGATTGAATAAGTCATGCCAGACGCTCCGGCTGCGGTTGATCGTGATGATGGGAAACGAGCGCGGGCGCTTCGTGGTGGGCCGCACTGTGCAACGGTTTGTTACCGCTGAGGGCGCGGACCACCACGTAGAACAGCGGCGTGAGGAACAGCCCGAAGAAGGTCACGCCGATCATCCCGAAGAACACCGAGATGCCCATGGCCTGGCGCATTTCAGAACCGGCGCCCGACGACATGACCAACGGAATCACGCCCATGATGAAGGCCATCGACGTCATCAGAATCGGCCGCAGACGCAAGCGGCACGCCTCGATGACGGCCTGGACCGTGGACCTGCCAGCCATCTCCAGCTCACGGGCAAACTCGACAATCAGGATGGCGTTTTTTGACGCCAGGCCGACCAGTACGATCAGGCCGATCTGGGTGAAGATGTTGTTGTCACCGTGGGTCAGCCACACGCCGAGCAGCGCCGAAAAAAGACTCATCGGGATGATCAGAATGATCGCCAGCGGCAGGGTCAGGCTCTCGTACTGCGCGGCCAGAACGAAGAACACCAGCAACACGCACAGCGGCAGAATCCAGATCGCCGTGTTGCCCGCGATGATTTGCTGGTAGGTCAGGTCGGTCCATTCGTAGCTCATGCCCGCTGGGAGGGTTTCGGCGGCAATGCGTTGAATGGCGGCCATGGCCTGATCCGAGGAATAGCCTGGCGCCGGGCTGCCGCCCACGTCAGCCGCAGTGAAACCGTTGTAGCGCACGACCTGATCCGGGCCATAGGTCTGGCTGATCCGGGCGACCGAGGCGATGGGGATCATCTGCCCGCCATCGCTGCGCACATGCAGTTGGCCAATGTCATCCGGCTTGGAACGGAACGGGCTGTCCGCCTGCATCCGCACCTGATACACGCGCCCCAGGAAGTTGAAGTCGTTGACGTAATACGAGCCCAGGAACGCTTGCAGCGTGTCGAACAGGACCGGCGTACTCACGCCAAGTTGCTGGGCCTTGGCGCGGTCGATGTCGATCTTCAACTGCGGCACGTTCACGGTGTAGGTGCTGAACAACGGGCCGAGTTCCGGCGCTTCGGCAGCCTTTTTGATGAACGCTTGCGTGGCCGTGTACAGCGCTTCGTAACCGAGGTCGCCACGGTCTTCGATCTGCAATTTGAAACCGCCCAGCGTGCCCAGTCCGTACACCGGTGGCGGCGGAAAAATTCCCGTGAACGCGTTACCGATGGTGCTGAACTCACGGGCCAGGTCGGCGGCCACCTGATTGGCACTGATGCCCTGGCGGTCCTTGAACGGTTTGAGCAGAACGAAACTCAACGCGGTGCTGGAGCTTTTGGTCACGGCGTTGATCGACAACCCGCTGTACGCCGAGGTGCCCATGACCGCCGGGTGCTTGAGGGCCATTTCGTTCATACGGTTCATGATCGCTTCGGTGCGGTCCAGCGTCGAACCTTCCGGCAATTGGGCCAGGCTGACGAGGTATTCCTTGTCTTGAGCGGGCACGAAACCGCCCGGCACGTGGCCCGTCAGCCACCATGTCGCGCCCAGCAACGCGGCGTACACCACCAACAAGCTGCCTTTGTGTTTCACCAGCCCGCCGATGCCGCCGCCATAGCGTTCCGACGCGCGATCGAAGGTACGGTTGAAGCGCCCGAAAAACCGGCCGAACAGTGCATTGGTCACACGGGTCACGGCATCCGGCTTGGCGTCGTGCCCCTTCAAAAGCATGGCCGACAACGCAGGCGACAAGGTCAGCGAGTTCACCGCCGAGATTAGCGTCGAGATGGCGATGGTGACCGCAAACTGCTTGTAGAACTCACCGGTCAAGCCACTGAGAAACGCCAGCGGCAGGAACACGGCAGAGAGTGTCAGGGCGATGGCGATGATCGGTCCGCTGACTTCACGCATGGCCTGATAAGTCGCCTCCCGGGGATTCAACCCTCGGGCGATGTTGCGCTCGACGTTTTCGACCACGACGATGGCGTCGTCCACCACAATGCCGATGGCCACCACGAGGCCGAACAGCGACAGGGTGTTGATCGAGTAACCCGCCAACAGCAGGAAGGTGAAGGTCCCGATAATCGAGATCGGCACGGCGAGCAGCGGAATGATCGACGCGCGCCAGGTTTGCAGGAACAGGAACACCACCAGCACCACCAGAGCCACCGACTCCAACAGCGTCTCGACCACGGCATCGATGCCGTTCTGCACCGCGCGACTCGGCTCGTAAACGACGCGGTAGATCAGGTCCTGAGGGAAGTCTTTTTCAAGTTCCTGCATGGCCCGATGCACGTCGCGGGAAATCTGCAACGAATTGGCGCCGGGCGCTTCCTGCACGGTCACGGCCACGGCAGGCGCGTTGTCCAGAGTGGCGCGAATGCCGTAGTCCTCGGCCCCCAGTTCGACCCGTGCGACGTCGCCCAGACGGGTGATCGCCCCGCGCGCATCGGACTTGATGACGATGCTTTTGAATTCGTCGGGGGTCTTGAGCCGTCCGTCCGCATTGACGTTGAGCTGGTACGCGGTGGTCGATGGCGTCGGCGCGCTGCCAATGGTGCCCACCGCCGCCTGAATGTTCTGGCGGCGAATGGCGTCGGCCACATCGTTGGCGCTCAGCCCTCGCTCGGCGAGCGCCGCAGGGTTCAGCCACACGCGCATGGCGTAGCCGCCCGGGCCCCAGATCGACACTTCGCCCACGCCGGCAATCCGCGCCAGACGGTCCTTCACATGGAGGATGGCGTAGTTACTGACGTAGTTATTGTCGTAGGTGCCCTTGGGCGAAACCATGTGCACGGCGATGGTGATGATCGGCGAGTTCTTGATCGCCGTGACACCCAGACGCTGCACGTCTTCAGGCAACCGCGCCTGAGCCTGGGAAACGCGGGTCTGCACAAGCTGCTGCGCCTTGTCCGGGTCGGTCCCCAGCTTGAACGTCACGGTCAGGTAGAGATGGCCGTCGCCGCTGGCCTTGGAATCCATGTACAGCATGTCCTGCACGCCGTTGATGGATTGCTCCAGCGGCGCAGCGACGGTTTCGGCGATGGTCTTGGCGTTGGCACCGGGGTATTGCGCGTGAACCACCACCGAAGGCGGAATGACTTGCGGGTATTCCGAGACGGGCATGTTGAACGCCGAGACGATGCCCGCGAGCAGGATCAGCGCCGAGATCACACAGGCGAAGATCGGCCTGTCGATGAAGAACTTAGAGACGTTCAAGACCGGCCTCCCAGGGCGGCGCTGGCCGATTCGGGCTGAGCGGCGGGCTTCGCGTCCGCCGCGACCGCCGAGACTTCGGCACCGGGCATGGCACGGAAGGCGCCGTCCACGATCACCTTCTCATTGGCCTCGACGCCGCTGCGCACCACGCGGTCGGTCCCCTGTAAGGTGCCCAGTTCCACGAAGCGTCGCTCGACCTTGTTCTGCGCATTGATCACCAGTACGTATTTGCGGTCCTGATCGGTGCCGACGACGGTCTCATCGACCATCACCGCTTTGTACGGCGCACCGCCTTGCAACCGAACCCGCGCTTGCAGACCGGAGAGCATGTCAGGGCTGACTTTTTCCAGACGCGCACGCACCCGCACCGTGCCCGAGCGGGTGTCCATCTGGTTATCGAGGGATTCGATGCTGGCGGAATACGGGAACGCGTCATCGTTGGCCAGGCCGACCTTGACCACCGGTTGCGTGCCCGCGCGCAACGACGGCGCGATAAGGCGCAGGTAACTCTGCTCGTCCACATTGAAGGAGGCGTAGAGCTTGCCGTCGGAGACGATTCGGGTCAGCGGCACTGCGTCGCCGCCCGCAGCGACCACGTTGCCCACGGTGATTTCTGCGCGGGAAATACGGCCTGCGATGGGCGACCTGACCTGGGTGTAACTGAGCATCAGTTGAGCCTGTGCCAAGGCGGCCTGCGCGCCTTTCAGCGCCGCCGCCGCTTCACGGGCCGCATTGTCGAACGTGTCGAAATCCCTGCGGGCGATGGCGTTCGATTCCAGCAGACGCTTGCCCCGCGCCTGCTCGACGTTCGCGTGCCGCTGGCGCTCTTCGGCGCCTGCAACATTGGCCTGGGCCTGGCGCACTTGGGTCTCGAAGGGCGCAGGGTCGATGGTGAACAGCAAATCGTTCTGGCGCACCGACTGGCCGTCCTTGAAGTGCACCGTCAGCAGCGTGCCCGCCACTTTCGGGCGCACGTCCACCACATCGACGGCTTCCAGACGCCCGGTAAAGTCCTGGGAATCCGAGACCCAGCGCAATTGGGCGGATTTGTATTTCACGGCGGGCAATGGAGCGGCCGGTTCGGCTTGAGCTTCCGCGCCGGGCTTCCAGAAAGCACTGCCAGCGCCGATGGCTGCAAGCACGGCTACCGCCAACAGGTGCTGTTTTTTGAGGGGATTCATGCGAGTGATTCCAAAGTTGAATACCCGCAGTCTGAGGCCGTCCCTCAGAGCCATCTAGATCGAAACTTGGCTATGTTTATTGCCTTAAATGGAATAACCACCACTGATAATCGAGTGATATCAAGCGAATCAGCTTTTTTAATCCTCGAAAAAAGCCATGCTTATTGCTACAACTGCAATTAATTTTGCCAGCTGGAGTGAGCGTGTGGACCGTATTCAATCGATGCAGATCTACGCCCGTGTGGTTGAAATGCACAGTTTCACCCGCGCGGCCGAAAGCCTGTCCCTGCCGCCTTCGCGGGTCACCCGTTCAGTGAAAGAACTGGAGGCGTTTCTCGGGGTGTGCCTGTTGCGCAGGACCACTCGCCACATCAGCCTGACCCCGGACGGCACGCTGTATTACGACCAATGCAGACGCTTGCTGGCGGACATCGAAGCGGTCGAGTCAAGCTTTCCCGGTTCCGCCGGAAAGCCCCGAGGCCGCTTGCGGGTGGACATGACGCTGTCGCTGGCGCGGCTGGTGGTGCTGCCACGGATCAAGGATTTCCAGGCGCGCTTTCCCGACGTCGAACTCACCCTGACCATGGCGGACCGCACGGTCGAACTGATTCAGGAAGGGATCGATTGCGTGATCCGGGCGGGCACGCCCGAGGACTCGCCGACGCTGGTGGCCAAGCGCATCGGCGCGTTCGACTGGATTGTCTGCGCGTCCCCGGAATACCTCGCCGAGCACGGCACGCCAAACACGCTCGAAGACCTGGCCGACCATCACGCCGTGGGTTACCTCTCCAGCCGAACGGCCCGGTCGCTGGAGTGGCACTTCGTGATGGACGGCGAAGAGCGCTGCATCCGCATGCCGGAACGCCTCATCGTCAACGACACCGACGCCTATGTCGAATGTGCCTTGGGCGGGCTGGGGCTGATCCGGGCCGGGAGCTACATGGTGCGTCACCACCTGGCCAGCGGACGACTGGTACACGTCTTGGCCAACTGCCCTGCCCCCGCCGTTCCGCTCTCGGTGCTCTACCCGAAGAACCGCCACCTGTCGCCAACCGTCCGCGCGTTCGTGGACTGGGTCGGCGGCGTTGTGCGCGAGGCGGAAGGCAGTTGGAAGGTCAGTGCGTGACGGAGTAGAGGCTCACCGTTTACGCAATTGCCTCCACGTATCCACGCTGTACACCAACAGCCCCAGCCAGATGAACACGAACGCCGTCAGCGTCGCGGGCGCCAGGACCTCGCCGAACAGCGTCACGGCCAGAATCAGCACCAGCGTTGGCGCGAGGTATTGCAGAAAGCCCAGCGTCGAATACGGCAGATGCCGCGCGGCGGCGTTGAAACACAGCAATGGAATCAAGGTGATCAGCCCTGCCATTGCCAGCCAGAGGACTTCGTGACTCAACAGAAACGCGGGCTGCACACTGTCCGCGTCCGCATGAAACGCTACCCATCCCAAAGCCAACGGCACCAGCAACCAGGTCTCGACCACCAGCCCCGGCAACGCGGCCACCGGGGCACGTTTGCGTATCAGCCCATAGAAACCAAACGTCAACGCCAGAACCAATGACACCCACGGCAAGCTACCCACCTGCCACACCTGCTGCGCGACGCCGATGGACGCCAGGCCCACCGCGACCCACTGCAATCGGCGCAGGCGCTCACCCATCAGCAGCATGCCGAGCAAGACGTTGATCAAGGGATTGATGTAATAACCGAGGCTCGCTTCCAGCATCCGACCATGGTTTACAGCCCAGACATAGACCAGCCAGTTGCTCGCGATCAAGCACCCGCTCACTGCCAATATCCCCAGCCGCCGGGGATTTTGCAGCAACTCGCGCCACCAGCCGGGGTGCTTCCAGACCAGCAGCATCGCCGAGCCGAACAGGGCCGACCACAGCACGCGATGGACGATGATTTCCACAGCGGGCACGCTTTGCACCGCTTTGAAATAGAGCGGAATGAAGCCCCACATGAAATACGCGCTCAGGCCCAGCAGGTAGCCTTTGCGCGGGTTGACGGCAGTTTGCATCGGTGGTCCTTTCCGGCGTTGTTATGAAAAACGGCTGACGAGGATACCGGTCAGCCAGCCGTTTTTCGAATTCATCAGCGCACGGCCGTCCCGAGGGCGCTCATCCTCTTCAACGCTTGATAGTCACACTGCGCGGAAACTGCGTCAGGCACTCATACCCCTGAGGTTGAACAACAATGGTTTCCGACATTTCCATCCCCCAGCCCTTCATCCACATGCCGAGGATGATGTGCAGCGTGGTGTTCGTCTCGATCGGCTCGTGCTCGCCCGGACGCAGGCTGATGACGTGCTCGCCCCAATCCGGTGGCAGGCCGATCCCGATCGAGTAACCGATGCGGCTGTCCTTGCGCAGCCCGTAGCGGTTCAGCACCTGCTGCCAACTGGCGTGAATGTCTGCTCCACTGACCCCGGTCTTGACCATCGCCAGCACTTCGCTCATGCCTTCCTCAACCGCCGCAGCGGTGTGGGTCAGTTCGTCAGGCGGGTTCGATCCCAGGTGCAGCGTGCGCGCAAGACCGGTGGTGTAGTGGCGGCGAGCGCCTGCCAGTTCGATGGCCACAGTCTGGTTGTCGATGAACTTCTCATCGGTCCAGGCCGGGTGCGCGGCAGAGGCTTTCTCGCCCGCCAGAATGATCGGGCACAGGGCGGTGATGTCGCCGCCAAACGGCGCGTCGGGCGCGATCTGGGCTTTGTAGATTTCCGCGATGACGTCGGACTGGCGTACGCCCGGCTGGATCATGTCCTGAGCGACGTGCATGGCGCCTTGAACGATCGTGGCCGCTTCGCGGTGGTACTGAATCTCGGTCTCGCTCTTCACCACCCGTGCGCGGTTGACGAGCAGATCGCAGTCCACGAACACGCCGTTCGGCAGTTTGGCGATCAGGCTGTTCAGCGAGCGTGGCGAGAAGAAATAGCTGTCGGACTCGTAACCGATGCGTCGCGCACTCGGCCAGCGTTTGGCGACAAATTCACCGATATAATCGCTGGGGTGAATGTCCCGGCGCATCACGTAATCTTCGGGGTAACCGATGACGTGGTCGTTGCCCATCCAGGTGGTCAACGCGGCACCGGGGGCGTCCATGGCTCGGCCAATCCAGACCGGCTTGCTGTCCTGCAAACTGACGATCACAAACTGCGGCGTGTAGAACGACCAGTCCGCCGCGCCGGTCAGCCAGAAGATGTTGTTAGCATCCGCCACCAACAGCAGGTCGACGGACGCCTCCGCCATTCGATGCTTCACCTTTTGCAGACGGCTCGCGTATTCGGCGTCTGTGAAAAACGGGTCACTCATGATCCACCTCGTCTTATTGAATTTTTTGGGTGCAGGGCGTCGCGTGTCAGGCTTCGGGGCTGGCGAACATCGCCAGGAAATCGCCCTTGGCGATGTACCCACCGAAATGACGGCCCAGCAGCGTGCCGGTAACGGGTGCGGTCACGGCCAGCGGCTCCTTATCCAGCTGTTCGAAGTCATGAATGCGGGCGATCACCTGACCGGCTTCCACTGCTTCGCCCAAGTCGCGGGTGAATTCGATGAAGCCGCTGTTCTGTGCGCTCACGTAACCGTCGGCCTCGTTTTGCATGATGACCACCGGCGAGACAGCGGGCTTTGGCGTCGTGTCATAAACCTCAGTGTGCACAAGGAAGTTATGGGCGCCGTCCTGTGCGAGTTTGACCGTCGCAGCAGTGGTCGAACCGCCGCCGCCCAACTCGGTGGAGAGAAACAGCTTGCCCTTCTCTTCCACGGCGGTGTCGAGCATGCCCTCGTTGTCCAGCTCTTCCAGAATCAGGCCGATGGGTGCGCCGAAGGCGATGAGCGCCTCGCGGGCACGCAAGGTCTGCGCTTTATCGGGCAACTGATGAGAGACCGCGAAAGGCTGGAAAAACATGGTCCGGCCGCCTGCGTGAATATCCAGCACCGCGTCGGCGCGGCTGATCAACTCGGCCTCGACGAAATGGGCGATCTGTTCGGTGATCGTCCCTTCCGCCCTGCCGCGAAACGCGCGGTTCATGTTCAAACCGTCGATGGGTGACAGGCGAGTGCCGGCTTTCAGCGCGGGGTAATTGAGGGCGGGAACGATGCAGATCGTGCCGGTGACCCGCTGCACGTCGATGGCTCGCGCCAGGTTGGATAACGCCAGAGGCCCTTCGTATTCGTCGCCATGATTGCCCCCGGTCAACAACACGAACGGCCCCTCGCCGTTCTGGATGACGATCACCGGAATCTGCAGGCTGCCCCATGCGGATTCGTTTCGGGACCAGGGGAAATTCAGACTTCCGAACTGACGCCCCGTCAGTTCCCAATCGATGGTCAGCCGACCTTTGCTCTTCTTGTTCATGCGTCCCACCCCACTTGCCGTCGTCTCTGTGAACCCCTTACGTGAGACAAATCATAGCGATTCCCCCAAACCATATCCGACGATAAACAATCGTCCAGAGATGAAATCCGTACAAAATCGGATAGAAACGAGGAAAAACTGCGTTATCTGCGGTTCAGATCAGCGGCAAAACGGGACATCAGAAAACCTTCCGACGTCGCGATTCGTTGTGGGAGTCAAGAAGGGATCAATCCAGATCAATGGGCAATTCGAACCCGGCTTTCACCCGGTCCATGACCACCAGCGTCTTGAAGCTCTTGATGTCCGAGTTCTCGTAGAAGAACCGGCGGGTGAACTGTTCGTAGTCTTCCATGTTCTTCGCGGTGATCACCAGGACGAAGTCCGAATCGCCCGTGACGTAATACCCGGTCATCACTTCCGGCGTATTGCGGATGGATTTTTTGAAGCGGTCGATGATGTCGGAACGTTCCCTCTCCAGGGTCACCAGCACCAGCATGAACACGTTCCGCCCCACGGCTTTAGGCGACACGATGGACACGTCACCTTCGATCACCCCTTCCTTGCGCAGCGTTTTCAAACGTCGCTGGCACGCGGTGGCGGACAACCCGACCAGGTTGCCCAATTCCTCGGACGTGATCCGGTTGTTCTTCTGCATTGCACCCAGAATGTTGACGTCTATCCGGTCGAGAACAAACATTGGCTTTCTCCTTAGTGCAACACGATGACGCTGAAGAGTGAATGGCAGCGGGGTCGGATGCTCTCACACGGATCAACCGCCAGCAACGCATGACCCTGTCTGGCAGCACCCAATAAGCGACCACAGAAAAAAGGCCGGTACGAAACCGGCCTTCTTCATGAGCAGGGCGAGACGATCAGCGCAATGCGCCTTCCTTCGCCAGCTCGTCCATCACTTTGTTTACCGCCTGGCGAGCGATGTCGACGATCTGATCCACTTCCTTCTCGGTGGTGGTCAGAGGCGGTGCGAAGCCGAGGATTTCACCATGTGGCATTGCCCGCGCGATCAGGTTCAGGTCGCGAGCAGCCTTGGAGATCCGCGCGCCGACTTTCAGGGCCGGGTCGAAACGTTTTTTGGTGGCCGGATCGGCGACGAACTCAATCGCAGCCATCAGGCCCACACCGCGCACTTCACCTACGATCGGCAGGTTGTCGAAGACTTCGTGCAGGCTGCTTTGCAAGTACGCACCCACGCGGTTCGCATTGCCCGGAATGTCTTCACGCTCGACGATGTCCAGCACCGCGTTCGCCGCTGCCACCGCAATCGGGTGGCCGGAATAGGTGTAGCCGTGGGAGAACGCGCCGACGCGGTCTGCGCCCTCTTCCATGACCTTGTAGACCTTCTCGCCGACAATGGCCGCGGACAGCGGCATATAAGCCGAGGTCAGGCCTTTGGCGACGGTGATCAGGTCGGGCGTGATGCCGTATTTTTCGCAGCCGAACATGGCGCCGGTGCGGCCGAACGCGGTGATCACCTCGTCAGCGATCAGCAGAATGTCGTACTTCTGCAGGATCGGCTGAATCGCTTCCCAATAACCGGCCGGTGGCGGCGTGATACCGCCAGTGCCGAGCACGGGTTCGGCGATGAAACCGCCGATGGTGTCCGGGTCTTCGCGCAGGATCAGTTCTTCGAGTTCACGGGCACGACGGGCCGAAAACTGCAGTTCGGTTTCACCCGGCTGAGCGTCCCAATACTGATGAGGGACGCCCGTGCGCAAGATGCCGGAGATCGGCAGGTCCATGTGATCGTGGTAGAAGTTCATGCCGGTCAGGGAGCCGGACATCACCGAGCAGCCGTGGTAACCGCGATCACGGGTGATGATCTTTTTCTTCTTCGGCAGACCGCGCAGGTTGTTGTAATACCAAACCAGCTTGGCCTGGGTTTCGTTGGCGTCGGACCCGGACGTGCCGTAGAACACCTTGCTCATCTTGCCTGGCGCCATCTTCACCAAACGATCAGACAGGCTCGCCAGTTCGTCCGTCGTGTGCGCGGCGTAGCTGTGGTAATACGCGAGCCTGTGCGCCTGACGGGAAATGGCCTCGGCCACTTCGTCACGGCCATAGCCGATGTTCATGCAGTACAGGCCGGCAAACCCGTCGATGTACTCGCGCCCGGTCGAATCGGTGATGCGAATGCCTTTACCGGTTTCGATAATGGTCGGGTCACCCAGCTTGCCGCTGGCAAAATCCTTCAGGTTGGTGAAGGGGTGCAGCACGGAATTGCGGTCCTGGGCAGCGACGGTATCGTGCTCTGTCTTATTCATGTCGTTCTCCTTCTCTCTCACAGGTTGCCAAAACAGACGTATTTGATTTCCATGTATTCTTCCAGGCCGTGCTTCGACCCTTCCCTGCCCAACCCCGACTGTTTCCAGCCTCCGAACGGAATGGGCGCACCGGTAAACTTCGGCGTATTGATCGCCACCATGCCGTATTGCAAGCGGTCGGACAGGCGCAGCGCACGGCGCAAATCGTTGGTGTAAACATAGGCGGCCAGCGCGAATTCGGAATCGTTGGCGCGTTGCAGCACTTCTTCTTCGGTGTCGAACACGAACACAGCGGCGACCGGCCCGAAGGTCTCATCGCGGGCAATGTCCATGTCATCAGTGGCGTCGGCCAGCAGCGTCGGCTGCACAAAATTGCCGTCGATGTCCGACCCGCCCACCAGCAACTTCGCACCCAAGGACATGGCATTGAGGATCTGTGCCTGGCATTTCACCGCGACGGATCTGCGGGTCATCGGGCCAATGTCCACACCCGGCTCCAGACCATGACCCACCTTCAGTTTTTTCACCCCCGCTGCCAGCGTGCTCACGAATGACGCGTAAAGGCTGCGATGAACGTAGATGCGGTTGGCCGCCAGGCAATCCTGGCCTGAGGTGGCGAATTTCGCGTTGAGGCACGCGGCGACCGCGTCCTCGACCGACGCGTCTTCGAACACGATGAACGGCGCATGACCACCCAGTTCGAGGGACACGCGTTTCACGGTGTCACTGGAGGTCTTGAGCAGGATTTTTCCGACTTCGGTCGAGCCAGTGAAACTGAACGCGCGCACCTCGGGGAACTGAAGCAGGCGCGCGGATTGAGCGACGGCATCGCCGGTCAGTACCTGGAACACCCCCGCTGGCATCCCCGCCTCTTCCGCCAGTTTCGCAAGGGCCAATGCCGACAGCGGTGTTTCAGGCGCGGGCTTGACGATCATCGTGCACCCGGCAGCCAATGCAGCACCGGCCTTGCGGGTGATCATCGCGCTCGGGAAGTTCCAGGGAGTGATTGCGACCGTCACGCCGATGGGCTGCAACTTGGTCAGCAACTGGCTGCCCGGCAAATGACTCGGGATGGTTTCGCCGTAGCAACGCTCGCCCTCTGCCGCGAACCAGTCGAGGAACGCCGCGCCGTACGAGATTTCACCCACGGACTCCGCCAGCGGCTTGCCCTGCTCGGCCGTCATGATGACTGCCAGGTCCTGAGCGTGTTCGCGCATCAGCGTCGCCCACTTGCGCAAGATCAGCCCGCGTTGAACCGGCAGCAACTGGCTCCAGGCGGGAAGCGCTGCGCTGGCGGCTTCGACGGCGCGGTCGGCCCAAATCGGCGCGCAGTGGGCAACATGCGTGATGGTCGCCCCCGTGGCGGGGTCGGTTACGGCAAGTTTGGCGTCGGCATCGACCCACTCTCCGTTTATATAGGCTCGAAGCTCCAGCAAATCCTTTCGAGCGAGGCGGTTCAGTGCGTCTTTAACGATATCGGTCATGGCAGTCGTCTAACGTTGTGTCTGTGTGCGAAAGCTTAGGGCCGCCTACTGACGCAAAAACGTCGAAACCCTTCGCGCCGACGCAGTGTTACTGCGTTATCCCGCTGACCGCGCCGTTTTTCTGCATTCCTCGTTTTAGCCCTCAGGACGGCGTGTTTTGAGGCAGGTTTGCGGCAGTAGCACTACGCGCTGCATCGGCAAAGGGCTTCACGAAAAAGACCCTCTCGCACTTAAATCGCTTCGGTCAGACGCCGTTTTCCCGTAGCCTTGAGGCCATTCACCCACACGGCAATTGCTTCCTGAGGCCCTCACGTTTCCCTCCATGCGCAAAGTTCTTGGCACCCTCGCCGCCATCGTGCTGGCGATTCTTCTCACCAGCTATGGCCTGTGGACACATAAGCGCCATGTCGGCCATTACCTCACCGATTTGCGCATTCAGCTGGTGATCAACGACGGTGAACCCGGTGATCGCGGCAACCTGCTGGGCATTCAGCCCGAGCTGTTTCCTTCGGACTATTCCAGCGTCAAGCGGCTGCATCGCAAGCTGGCGGCGTACCTGCAACAGGCGCGGGAGCACGGTCTGATCAACGACAAGACCATCGTTGTCCTGCCGGAGCACATCGGCACGTGGCTGTTCGCGGTCGATGAGAAATCGCAGTTCTACCAGGCCATGACCATCGAAGAAGCCATGAACTGGCTGGCGTTCAGCAATCCGCTGCTGTTTTTCGATGCACTGTTGCACGCCCGCGGAGAGAACCGGGTGGACGACGCGCACCTGCGCATGAAAGCGCGCAGCATGGCGCAGGACTACCAGACAGTGTTCGGCGGGCTGGCCAAGGAGTTCGGTGTGACGCTGGTGGCGGGTTCTATCGTGCTGCCAGGTCCAGAAGTGCGCGACGGCCAATTGCAGGCGGGCAAAGGCGCGCTCTACAACAGCAGCGTGGTGTTCGGCCGTGACGGCCTGCCCATCGGCCAGCCCCAGCGGCAGCTGTTCCCCTCTTGGTATCAGCGCGGCTACATCCGATCGGGCAAGGACGCGCCGCTGAACATCATCGACACCCCGGCGGGTCGGCTGGCCACACTCATCGGCAGCGACAGCTGGTACCCGGACAACTATGCGCGGCTGAACGCGAGCGGGGCCGAGCTGATCGCCGTGCCTGCGTTCGTCGCGGGCAATGGCAGTTGGTCCCAGCCGTGGCGCAGCGACAAACACCCCACGCTGATGAGCCGACTGGACCTGGGCCCCAAGCCGTTGACCGAAGGCGAGGCCTGGCAACGCTTGTCCCTGACGCCGATCAGCACCGCCAAAGCGGGTATCAGTGTCTTCATGCGCGGGCAGTTCTGGGATCAGGGCAGCGCCGGTCACAGCTTTGCGACACGCGGCGGACAAAGCGTCGCCGAACGCTCCATCAGCGCCGCGCCCAAAGGGGCCAAACCGGGCCACGGGGCGCGCCTGATCAACCTCTGGTTGTAATTGATGAACGCACCGCGGGTACGTCTGGGGGATTTGTCAGTCGGATTCGTCCATAACCTGGGCGATGCCGTGCGCAGCACCGGTCATGACCCGCAACCCTTGCTCGACCAATTCGGCCTGGACGCCGCCCGACTGGGCGAAGCCGATGCGCGCCTGTCGATTCCGCGCTACATGCGTCTGGGTCACGCGGCCATTCAATTGAGCGGGATGCCGGGGCTGGGCCTGAGGATGGGGCAGTTGAGCCGTTTGAGTCTGGCGGGGCTGGCTGGGGTCACGGCCGCTCAGGCGCCAACGGTGCGGGAAGCAGCGCGCACCCTCATTCGTTTCGAAGCGCTTTACGCCTCCAATTACCGGGGGCAGTCGAGTTTCCACGAAGACAGCGAAGGCGCGTGGCTGCGGTTTTACTCCATCAGCCCGTACAACGATTACAACCGCTTCGTGGTCGACTCGATCCTCAGCGGGTGGCTGCACCAACTGTCGACGCTGGCCGGTACGCCGATTCTCGCCGAGCGCGCCGAGATCGAATTCGATGCGCCAAGCTATACCTCGGACTATGCCGTGTTGAGCGAGCAACCCGTGGCGTTCGGCGCGGGCCTCAATCAGCTGCGCCTGAGCCAGCGGACCCTGGGGCTGCGCAATCCAGACCATGTGCCGAGCACCTGGCGGCACCTGCTGCAATTGTGTGAACGCGAGCTGGAACAACGCACACGCACCCGCACCCTGCGTGAACGGATCACTCAGTTGCTGGGACCTTTGCTCAATGGTGGGAGGGAACCGGACCTGGAGGAAGTGGCCGCCCGGTTGAAGCTGCCGACCTGGACCCTGCGTCGCCGGCTGGCGGACGAAGGGACGCGCTTTCGCGCCGTGCTCAATGACACACGTCGGGATCTGGCGATGACCTACATCCGCGACACGGAGCTGGCCTTTGGTGAAATCGCCTATTTACTGGGGTTTGCATCGGCCGAAGCCTTTCAACGCGCCTTCAAACGGTGGAACGGACAGACTCCCGGGGAGTTCCGCCGTAGCCAGCGTCATTCGGCCTGACAGACTCGCTTACAGCTCAGTCGCGTCGTCTGCGGGTTCCAGCGGGTCAAGCTCGTAAGCCTGATATTCCAACAACTCTTCCTGATAATCGTCCATCACTCATGCCCTCATGGCTGGTCTTTGCGTTTCGGCGTTTTGTCGTCGTTTCAGCGACTGATTCCACTGACCACGTCCTTCACCCTAAAGTGCCCTCATGAACGAACCATGAAGGCTTTTTGAACAATCGACGAAGGGGATGCAGTGCAAATGACCGACGCATCCTTGTCAGCGCTCTGGGGCGGGGTCCGTAGCCAGCTAACGGAATTTGTAGCTCAGCGGAAAAAACCGCGCAAGCGGTCAGGAAAAATTCTCTGCCGCTGGCGGCTAATCATCCCTGCGGCTACAGAGCACCCGATTGCGCTTGACGACGAGAACCGGCTCGCCATAGTCTTCGGGCCATGAACCTCACTCAGCAACGCCTCGGCCAACGAATTATTACCGCCATTACAGTCATGGCGGGTTAGCCGACGTTTGCACCGAACCCGCCCTTGGAGGCGGGTTTTTTCTTTCTGTCTCTCTGGGCCCCGAACCTCGAACCAGGAGTCAGACATGCTCATCATCCGCCCTTCCCTCGCTGCTCATTCCGCACGCCTGATCATCGCCGTTCCCACGACGAGGACGACACGATGACCTCGACGCTTGCGCACAGCTCAGTCAGCGGCGACCTGCTGAACCACTACGCCCGCAAAATCCTCACCTCCCGCGTCTACGACGTCGCCATCGAAACCCCGCTGCACGGCGCTCGTCAGCTGTCCGAGCGGCTCGGCAACACGGTTCTGCTCAAGCGCGAAGACCTGCAACCGGTGTTCTCCTTCAAGATTCGCGGCGCTTACAACAAGCTGGCGCAACTGAGCGCGGAAGAACTGGCGCGGGGCGTGGTCACGGCATCGGCGGGCAACCATGCACAGGGCCTGGCGCTGGCGGCGAAAACCTTGGGCGTGTCGGCCACTATCGTCATGCCGAAAACCACCCCGGAAATCAAAGTCGAGGGCGTGCGTTCGCGCGGCGGAAAGGTCGTACTGCACGGTGACTCGTTTCCCGAGGCGCTGGCGTATTCCCTGAAGTTGGTTGAGGAAAAAGGCTACGTCTACATTCACCCCTACGACGACCCTGACACCATCGCCGGGCAAGGCACGGTGGCGATGGAAATCCTCCGTCAGCACCCCGGGCGACTGGACGCGATCTTTGTCCCCGTGGGCGGCGGCGGTCTGATCGCGGGCATCGCGGCCTACGTGAAATACCTGCGGCCGGAGATCAAGGTGATCGGCGTCGAGCCGGACGACTCCAACTGCCTGCAACAGGCCATGGCCTACGGCGAGCGCGTGGTGTTGCAGCAGGTCGGATTGTTCGCGGACGGCGTGGCCGTGGCGCAGATCGGCCAGCACACCTTCGACATCTGCAAGGATTACGTCGATGAAGTCATCACCGTCAGCACCGACGAAATTTGCGCGGCGATCAAGGACATCTACGACGACACCCGCTCGATCACCGAGCCCGCGGGCGCTTTAGGGGCAGCGGGGATCAAGAAATACGTCGAGCAATACGAGGTGAAGGGCCAGACGTTCGTGGCCATCGAGTCCGGCGCCAACGTCAACTTCGACCGCCTGCGCCACGTCGCCGAGCGCGCTGAACTGGGCGAAGGCCGCGAAGCGATCATTGCCGTGACCATCCCCGAGCAGCCGGGCAGTTTCAAGGCGTTCTGCGAAGCCGTGGGCAAGCGCCAAATCACCGAATTCAACTACCGCTACCACACCGACCGCGAGGCGCACATCTTCGTCGGCGTGCAGACCCACCCCGAGAACGACCCGCGCAAGGCGCTGATCGCGAGCCTTACCGAGCAAGGCTTCCCGGTGCTGGACCTGACCGACAACGAACTCGCCAAGCTGCACTTGCGGCACATGGTGGGCGGGCATTCGGAGCGGGTCAGTGATGAAGTGGTGTTCCGCTTCGAATTCCCGGAACGGCCGGGGGCATTGTTCAATTTTCTGAATAAGCTGGGCGGGAAGTGGAATATTTCGATGTTTCACTACCGTAATCACGGCGCGGCGGACGGTCGGGTCGTGGCGGGGTTGGTGGTGCCGGAGGATGAGCGGCATCTGGTGCCGAAGGCACTGGCGGAGATTGGTTACCCGTATTGGGATGAGACGAATAATCCGGCGTATCGGTTATTTCTCGGCTGACATCGTTGGTCGCGGTGAGGGCGCACGCTCTTGATTCTGCCCGAAGGGCGTAGGAGTGCCGGGGTGGCGCTCCACCTTGCCTGCGATCTGTCGCGAAGCGGCAGTAAAACCGGACACCTCGGTTGTGTCAGGCAGACCGCGTCGTCGGGTTTACGACTGCTACGCAGCCGATCGCGAGCAAGCTTGCTCCTACGCCTTCGGCAGAAGCGGATCGGTGCGAGACACAAAACTGCCATCGAGGCCGTCAGTGAGACACTCACTGCGCTGGCGTGGCCTCTGGCGAGGTTGTCGGCGCGGCTTCTGCGGCAGGTGCCGGGGCTGGCTCTGCTGGCGCCGTAAGTTCGGCTTTCACCGGCTCAGGCTCGGCAGGGGCTGGCATCGGCTCGCTGCTTTGCTCGGCGGCGGCTGCCGGTTGCGTCGTTGGCGTGGCCAATGGCGCAGGGGTGGCAGCCGGGGCCGGGGCCGTGGCGGGGGCTTCGGCCGGTTTCTGCTCGGTCAACGCAGCCGCCTTGGCAGGTGCAGGCTCTGGCATGCCCAGATCGGTCTTGGGCTTTTCTTCGATGTGCGCCGCTTTCTTCACCTCAGGCGGCAGGAAATTTTCCACCAACCCAAAGAAGCGGTCGTAAAACTTGGAAGACGCCACCGTTTCGCTGGCGACCTTGACCATCGAATCATCGGTCGAGCCAATCGGCATCGACACCGAACCCAACACGCCCACACCCAGGCTCGCCGAGTTGTTCACCTTCTTCAGCGCATAGCGGTCCTGCAAGGCGTTGGCGAACATCGTGGCCTTGCCATCGGCGCCACCGTCAGCGGCACAGACCACGTTGAAGCTGATTTCCATGTGGGTTTCGCCGGTCTGCTGAAAACTCTTGTGACCGGCGATCATCTTCGGATCGCTGCTGGTAATGATGTACCCCTGACTCAACAGGGCGCGGCGGCCCGCTTCGCAGGTGGCGGCATCGGAAACGGGATAGGTGCGTGAGAACGTCCCGGCGTCATCGAAGTTTTCGTGCTCGTAAATGGCCTGTTTCTTGGACGAGCAGCCTGCGGCGGCCAGCAGGGCGAGCGCCCAGCATGCAGTACGAAAGCTCAGTAATTTAGACATCAAACATCCCGGGGAAAAAGGTCGACAGAACAGTGGACCGGAGAAAACGCGGGTAAGTCTGCAACAAGCACCGCGCAGGATCAACGCAGAGTTTGCATAGATGTCGATACACACCGGGTTTTCACCGGTGATCCAGACGTCCCGGCCCCATCGCGCGGCGCTATGGGGCAAATCGCAGACGCCATTACCCTGCACATTAAATTCGCTGGACGGTCAGGACAATCGACCGACGGCTGATTTCACCCGCCCTAAAACCCTCACCAGACGGTCCATTTGCGAAAGCGTCGAACCCGGCATATTGTCTTTGTAACATTTGGTAATAACTTGCCAGTCGAGCAAAAGGCACGCCCCTGCGGCGTCCGAGGACCATGAACTATGTCGCACGTTGTAAACTTCGCCGTGTCAGAGTGGGCTCCCCGGCTGGACGCTGAAAGCCAGGCAAGCATCATCGACGCACTTGAATCCGGTGATGTGGTGTTTCTGCCACAACTCGAATTCGTCCTCGAAGAAAAAGAACGCACCCTCTTTCAATCAGCCCTGCTGGGCCGCAGCAAAAACATCAGTTTCTTGCCCGCCAAAGGCGAACTCAAGGGCACCGACAGCATCGGCTCCGAACGGCAGGTGCTCCAGGCCATGATGGCCCGTTTCGCCCGCGCTACAGCAGACCTCACCTCTCACTTGCTCGGCCTCTATGCGGGGGAATTGACGCAAGCACGTACCAGCTTTCGCCCCGTGGAAATCGTTGGTCGCCAGACGTCCTGGCGCAAGGACGACTCGCGCCTGCATGTGGATAACTTTCCCTCATCACCCTGCGGCACGCAGCGGATTCTTCGGGTGTTCAGCAATGTCGACCCTGGCAACCACCCGAGACACTGGCGGGTGGGCGAACCGTTCGAATCGGTGGCCCGGCATTACCTCAAGACGCTCAAAGCGCCGCTGCCCGGCTCAAGCCGCGTCTTGCAAACCCTGGGCATCACGAAAACCCGCCGCAGCGAATACGACCACTACATGCTGCAACTGCATGACCGGATGAAGGCTGACACCGCTTATCAACAACGCGCAGGCTACACGGACGTCTCTTTCCCGTCCGGCAGCAGCTGGATGGTCTTTACCGACCACGTCTCTCATGCCGCCATGGCCGGGCAATTCGCGCTGGAGCAGACGTTCATGCTGCCGGTGGACGCGATGCACACCCCGAGCCAGGCCCCACTCCGAATTCTGGAAGGCTTGATGCAGCGACGGCTGGCCTGATACGCCAGCCAGCGAACGCTTCAGCGCGGACTCAAATCTCGCCGTGTTCCAGACGCACGCCGAGAAACTCCAGCGCGCGCCAATAGCCCGGATACGTCTTTGCAACGCAATCCGGGTCCTGGATACGCACGCCGGACACTTTCAGCCCTGCCAAGGCAAAGCACATGGCAATGCGGTGGTCGGAGTGGGTGTTGATCAGCGCGGTGCTGCTGGTACCCGCGAGACCCGGATCGGACGCCACCAACAAATCGTCACCTTCGACCGTCGCCAGCCCCGGACGCACTTGATTGAGGCCGTCATACAGCGCCTGAACGCGGTCGCATTCCTTGACCCGAAGATTGGCCAGATCGACAAAACGCACGGGGGTATTGTTGAACGCCGCCAATACCGCCAGCGTCGGGATCGCGTCCTGCATTTGCGAGCCGTTGATCACCGGCTGCATGTTCGGGAATTGCGCGATCATTTCCATCGCCTTCGCGTCTGGCTGAGTGAAAGCCTCGGCCGCCACGCCCAGATCGATCTTGCCGCTGGTGAGCGCTTCGGCCGCCCACAGGTAAGTCGCCGCCGAAGCGTCAGGCTCAATGTGGTAATCGCAGGCGGTGTAGCCGGTCGGCGACACGCGCCACAGGACTTCATCCACCACCTCGACCTCAGCCCCGAAGGCGCGCATGCAGGCCAGGGTCAGATCGATGTAGCCACGAGCGCCGATCTCCTTGCCGGTCAGCGCCACTTCAATAGGGGCCGCACCGCACGCCGCAACCATCAGCAGGGCCGAGACGTACTGGCTCGACAAACCACCGTCGATTTCGAAGCGTGTGGCCTTGATCGCGCCGGTGCCGTGGATCACAACAGGTGGGCAGCCCGTGGCACTTTCGGCGCTCAGGCCGCCTTTGCGCAGCGACTCCAGCAAAGGGCCGATCGGGCGCTTCTGCATGTAATGGTCGCCGTCGAGGGTGACTACCCCGTTGACGGTCGCGACGGCGGCTGTCAGGAAGCGCACGGCGGTGCCTGCGTTCCCAAGAAACAGAGCAGCGTCGGGAACGTTCAGACGGCCACTGCTGGTGACCACAAAACTGGTGTCGTCTGGCTCGTCGATGGTCACGCCCATCTGCCGCAACGCGTTGGACATGTGCCGGGTGTCATCGCTCTTGAGCGCGCCGCGCAGGTGGCTGGTGCCCTTGGCCAAGGCCGCCAGCAGCAACGCACGGTTGGTAATCGACTTGGAGCCGGGGGGCGCGACATGTCCCGTCAACGGTACACCGGGTGGAATCACAGTGATGGTTTGGTTCATGCCCATGGTCCAGCTCTCCAAATTCGAAATCAGCGCCGCTTTAAACAAGCCGCCAATCATGGCATTTATCGTGGGGATCTGCAGCAGCCCTTTGCCACGAGTGCTGCAGGAAAAGTCTGCCGCTAGCGCGGGCTCTGTCGGTTGGCACGGTACTCACGCCCCACCTGCGCCAGCGAGGCCATGGTGTCGTTGTGGGGCCGATACCCCAACAGATCGCGGGCTTTGCTGGAGTCCACCGTCAGCGAACCGCACAGCTTCGTGTAGGTGTCTTCCTTGCCGATCAGCCTGAACAGAAACGCCAAGAGCGAGGGCGGTACGGGAATGGACCACAGCCGCTTTTGCATACCCTGCGCCAGCGCGACGAGGATCTGATGGGTGGAAACGTCGGAGCCGTCGCTGGCGAGGAACAATTGGCCAGCGGCGTCAGGATGCTGAATAGCGAGCGCGATCAGATTCGCGAGGTTATCCACCGAGATCAGGCTACGGGCATTGCGCACCTGCGCAAGCGGGCTGGGAAGGCCTTTGTCGACCACTTTGAGCAGGGTTCGAAAATTGCCCAGCGCTTCAGCCCCGTAAACCAGCGGCGGGCGAATGATCACCCACTCCGTGGGCGTTCCGTCGAGCAGCGCACGCAAACCGTTCTCGGCATCGAGCTTGGAGCGGTCATAGGCCACCACCGGTTGCGGCGCCGACGCTTCGGTAAAACGCTGCTGCTCGGAGGCATTGCCATTGACCCGGATCGTGCTGACGAAGACGAAACGTTTGACCCCGGCTTCCAGAGCCAGCCGTGCAAGCCGAACAGTGGCTTCGTGATTGACCTCCCGGTACAGCTCCGGCGCGTCATTGCGTGGGTCCATCACATGCGCCCTGCCCGCCAGGTGCACGATGCAGTCCATGCCATCAACGTAGTCCTGCAGCGAAGGCGTATCAATGAAATCCTTCGCACGATAATCGACACCGGCAACGGTCCCACTGCCTCGACGGGACAGTCCGATGACCGTGTGCCCTTGTTCGATCAACACCTGGCAAAGCCGCGTGCCAATGAACCCGGTGGCGCCTGTGACGAGAATCCGCATGATTCGCTCTCCATGGACTGGGCGGGATGATAAGCGCTGAAACAACGGGCTGCTTTTCGCAGGCACAAAAAAAGCGACCCTGAGGTCGCTTTCTTTGTCGCTTCAAGGAGTTCAAGGGCCTTGAAGCTATGTATGGCGCAGCGGACGGGACTCGAACCCGCGACCCCCGGCGTGACAGGCCGGTATTCTAACCGACTGAACTACCGCTGCGTGTCGCACAGACTTTCATCTGTTTAACTCTTTTCACAGACTTTCGTCTGTTTAACACTTTCGAAACAAGTCTCGTGTACTTGTTTCGTATAACACTGATCGAAGGCCTTGGCTTTCGATCTCAAACCAGACTCGGAAGTCTGATCTGGAAAATATGGCGCAGCGGACGGGACTCGAACCCGCGACCCCCGGCGTGACAGGCCGGTATTCTAACCGACTGAACTACCGCTGCGCAGTGGTGGACTTTCGTCCTGCTGAATCTCAGTAGCCTTCAGCGTGCTTTAAAACTTCTCAACGATGGTGGGTGATGACGGGATCGAACCGCCGACCCTCTGCTTGTAAGGCAGATGCTCTCCCGGCTGAGCTAATCACCCTTTGCTTCGCTGAGGCCGCGAAATTTACGCAGGTGCCGAACCTAAGTCAATAGCCTGATTGAAGTTTTTTTAAATAAGCAGTTTTGAGCTGCAAGCTTCAAGCGGCAAGTTAAAAGCAAAAAAGCGAACGCTGAGGTCCGCTTTTCACTTGAGGCTTGCAGCTTGAAGCTCGCAGCTGCATCACTCAACGTAGATCATCTTCTTGCTCATGCCGCCGTCGACCACGAACTCCTGCCCTGTCACGAAACCGGCGTTCTTCGACAACAACCACGCCACGGTCGCGGCCACGTCTTCCACCGTCCCTACCCTGCCAGCCGGATGCTGCGCATGATCGGCGTCGGATAACGGCTCGGCACGGCGCCTGGAAGGGTCACGGGCGTCGATCCAGCCGGGGCTCACGGCATTGACCCGTACCTGTGGGCCAAGACTCATCGCCAGCGCATGAGTCAGCGCCAGCAGCCCGCCCTTGCTCGCGGCGTACGCCTCGGTGTCCGGCTGGGATTGTCGCGCCCGCGTTGAACTGAGGTTGACGATGCTGCCACCGTGGGCGCGCAAGTACGGGGCACAGTGCTTGGCGAGCAGCATAGGGCCCGTCAGGTTCACCGCCAGCACACGGTTCCAGTGGGCCAGATCGAGGCTTTCCAGCACCGTATTGCGAGGGTCGGCCACGGCCGCGTTGCAGACCAGCGCGTCCAGGCGACCAAACATGCCCAGTATTTCAGCGACGCCACTGGCGACCTGATCTTCGCTGGACACATCCATGCCGATGAACGACGCGTTTTCACCCAGCACACCCGCCACCGCGTCGCCGCGCTGCCGATCGACATCCGTCAGCACGACCTGCCAACCTTCAGTGATCAGCCAGGCGGCGATGCCCAACCCGATTCCCCGCGCGGCGCCGGTCACTAAGGCAACGCGGCCGTTGTGCACACCGACGGCTTCCACAACTAACTCATTCACAGGCATCACTCACAACGCGGCCAGGCCACGCGCCAGATCGGCTTTGAGGTCGGCCACATCTTCCAGACCCACCGCCACGCGGATCAGGCTGTCGCGAATGCCCGCCGCTTCACGCTCCGCCGGCGACAAACGGCCGTGGGACGTGGTGCTCGGGTGAGTGATCGTGGTTTTGGTGTCGCCCAGGTTGGCCGTGATCGAAATCAGACGCGTGGCATCGATGAAGCGCCAGGCGCCCTCTTTGCCGCCTTTGACTTCGAAGCTGACCACGGCGCCAAACGCCTTCTGCTGACGCTTGGCCAAGTCATGCTGCGGATGGCTTTCGAGACCGGCGTAATGCACCTTCTCGATACCGTCCTGCTGCTCCAGCCATTGCGCCAGTTCAAGGGCGCTCTGGCAGTGTGCACGCATCCGGATGTTCAGGGTTTCGAGGCCCTTGAGAAACAGCCAAGCGTTGAACGGGCTCAGGCTCGGGCCGGCAGTGCGCAGAAAGCCGACGACCTCTTTCATCTGCTCGCTGCGACCGACGACCACGCCCCCCATCGCACGGCCCTGGCCGTCGATGAATTTGGTGGCCGAATGCACCACCACGTCAGCCCCCATGCGCAGCGGCTGCTGCAAGGCCGGGGTGCAGAAGCAGTTGTCGACCACCAGCATCGCGCCTTTGGCATGCGCGATTTCAGCCAGTGCCGCGATGTCCACCAGCTCGGCAAGCGGGTTGGACGGCGACTCGACGAACAGCAATTTGGTGTTGGGCTTGATCGCCGCGTCCCAGCCGGACAACTCGGCCAGCGGAACGTAATCGACCTGCACGCCAAAGCGTTTGAAATACTTCTCGAACAGGCTGATGGTCGAACCGAACACGCTCTTCGACACCAGCACGTGATCGCCTGCGCTGCACAGACTCATTACGGTCGCGAGGATCGCCGACATGCCAGTGGACGTCGCCACCGCCTGCTCCCCCCCTTCGAGCGCCGCGATGCGCTCTTCGAAGGAGTGCACCGTCGGGTTGGTGTAGCGCGAATAGACGTTACCCGGCTGCTCGCCCGCAAACGTCGCGGCCGCATCGGCTGCCGTGCGGAACACGTAGCTGGAGGTGAAAAACAGTGGATCGCTGTGTTCGCTCTCCGGCGTACGGTGCTGACCAGCGCGTACGGCGAGGGTATCGAAACCCACGCCTTCCAGATCGCTGTCCAGTCGACCGGCATCCCATTGCTGAGTCATGCCGCCTACTCCTTGTCTGAATTAGTTGTTGTACAGATCGATGATCGCACTCACGGCCTGAGTCTTGACCTTCGAGGCGTCATTACGCGCCTGTTCGATCTTGTTCAGGTAATGCTCGTCAATGTCACCGGTCACGTACTTGCCGTCGAAGACCGAGCAATCGAAGTTGTCGATCTTGATCTTTTTGCTGCCACTCACGGCCTCGATCAGGTCCGTCAGGTCCTGATAGACCAGCCAGTCGGCACCGATGAGGTCGGCCACGTCCTGGGTGGAACGGTTGTGAGCGATCAGCTCGTGGGCACTCGGCATGTCGATGCCGTAGACGTTAGGGAAGCGCACGGCCGGGGCCGCGGAACAGAAATACACATTCTTGGCACCGGCTTCGCGGGCCATCTGGATGATCTGCTTGCAGGTGGTCCCGCGCACGATCGAGTCATCGACCAGCATGACGTTCTTGCCACGGAACTCCAGCTCGATGGCGTTGAGCTTCTGGCGTACGGATTTTTTCCGCGCCGCCTGGCCCGGCATGATGAAGGTACGGCCGATGTAACGGTTCTTGACGAAGCCTTCGCGGAATTTCACGCCCAGGTGGTTCGCCAACTCCAGCGCGGCGGTGCGGCTGGTGTCCGGAATCGGGATGACCACGTCGATGTCGTGCTCAGGGCGCTCGCGCAGGATCTTGTCAGCCAGCTTCTCGCCCATGCGCAGACGCGCCTTGTAGACCGAGATGCCGTCGATGATCGAGTCCGGACGCGCGAGATAGACATGTTCGAAAATGCACGGCGCGTATTTCGGATTGGTCGCGCACTGACGGGTGTGCAGCTTGCCGTCTTCGGTGATGTAAACCGCTTCGCCCGGAGCCAGGTCACGAATCAGGGTGAAACCCAGTACGTCCAGCGCAACGCTTTCCGAGGCGATCATGTACTCGACGCCTTCGTCGGTGTGACGCTGGCCGAACACGATCGGGCGGATGGCGTCCGGGTCGCGGAAACCGACGATGCCGTAACCGGTGATCATGGCCACGACCGCGTAGCCACCGCGGCAACGGTTATGCACGTCGGTGACGGCGGCGAAGATGTCTTCTTCGGTCGGCTGCAGCTTGCCGCGCACGGCCAGCTCGTGAGCGAAGACGTTGAGCAACACTTCCGAGTCAGAGTTGGTGTTCACGTGGCGCAGGTCGGATTCGTAAATCTCCTTGGCCAGTTGCTCGACGTTGGTCAGGTTACCGTTGTGCGCCAGGGTGATGCCGTACGGCGAGTTGACGTAGAACGGCTGGGCTTCGGCCGACGTCGAGCTGCCCGCGGTTGGATAACGTACGTGACCGATGCCCATGTGCCCGACCAGGCGCTGCATATGGCGCTGATGGAACACATCACGAACCAGACCGTTGTCCTTGCGCAGGAACAACCGGCCATCATGGCTGGTCACGATACCGGCAGCGTCCTGGCCGCGGTGCTGGAGGACGGTGAGCGCGTCATACAGCGCCTGATTGACGTTCGACTTGCCGACGATACCGACGATGCCACACATGCGACACAACCCCTACTTAGTGGAACTGGATTTACCGATCACATCCTGCGGCGTTACCGACGGCAGGAGTTGATCCTTGAACGGGATATCAACAGGTACGCTGATCCCGCTGGCGAGCCACTTGCTGGACATCCCGAGAATCAGGTTTTTCGACCAGTCAGCGACCATTACGAACTGCGGCAGCAATCGAGACTGCTGCCACCATTGATCCTGTTGCACCGGGCCCAGGCTCAACAGCCCGACCGCAACCACAACCAGCAGGCCTCCGCGCGCGGCGCCGAAGACCATGCCCAGAAAACGATCAGTCCCGGACAGGCCGGTGACGCGAATCAGTTCCCCGAGAAGAAAGTTGACCATGGCGCCGACCAAGAGTGTGGCGACGAAAAGAATGGTGCAGCCCGCAATCACGCGCGCCGAAGGTGTTTCGATGTAATTGACCAGATACTGGGCCAGCGAACCGCCAAACATCCAGGCTACGGCACCTGCGATGATCCAGGTCAACAAGGACAGTGCTTCTTTGACGAAGCCGCGCTTGAGACTGATCAAAGCGGAGATGGCGACAATCGCAATGATCGCCCAGTCAACCGGAGTAAATGACACGTTGCAGCCTACAGACTGATGAGGCGGCGCATTTTAGCAGAGCGCTCGCCCGGCGGTAAGCAGGGATTGTGGGTGGGGGGCAATTAAGACAAACGATTGGCTTGAAGCGCGGCGATGCCCACCTGCGCAACACAACAATCGCCCTGTCGCGGCATGACGTGCCGACGGTAGCATTTGCACGAACGCCACCGCGGCAACCCATGCTGCTACCGGTGAATATCAAACGGTAAAACCGCGTAGCGGAACCTTGATGCTATTTGTGCTCAGGCTGGAAGCGCACCACGATGCCCTTGAGCTTTTGCTGCTTGTCGAGCTGGTCGCGCAAGCGGTCAGCTTCGGCACGCTCGATCAACGGCCCGACGAAGACACGATTCACGCCATCCGACGTCCGGATGTACGCGTTGTAGCCTTGAGTGCGCAACGTTTTCTGCAGCGCGTCGGCGTTCGCCCGGTTCGACAGGCTGGCCACTTGGACAGCCCAGGTGATGGATAGACCGTTCGCATCGACACGGTTCGTGTCCTGAGCCAGCGCAGGGGGCGCGGCGGGTGCTGGAGCGGCTGCTTTTGCAGGGGCTGGCGCAGGTGCGGGCGCCGGAGCAGCCTGTTTGGCAGCAGGTGCGGGCTTGGATTGTGGCGCAGGCTTGGCTGGCGCAGGAGCAATCGGCATTGAAGGCGGCTGCGGATTGACCGGTTGCGTGGGCTGAGCCAATTCTTCGTCGCTTGGCACAGGCTCCTGCGGCAGCGGCTGCTGCTCGGGCACCGCCACCGGGTCAACTTTGATCTGCGCAGCGGCAGGCGCTTGAGGTGCCGACGGGGCGTCCACCTGAACATGGCGTGCTTCATCCTGACGCGAAAACAGCATCGGCAGAAAAATCACCGCAATGGCAATCAATACCAAGGCACCGACCATCCGCTGCTTGTACGCCTTATCCAGCAAAGCCATGTGTCACTTCCTCCGTGACGCGCCAGCAAGCCATTCCAGGGCCTCGGCTACGCAATAAAAAGACCCGAACAGAACGATTTCGTCGTCAGCCGTGGCGTGAGCGCACTGCGCTTCCAGCGCCTGCGCGACACTGGGGTAGGACGTCACGACTGCGCCAAGGTTCTGTAATGCCTCTGCAATCTCTTGTGCCGAGCGACTGCGCGGGGTTGGCAATGGCGCCACGGCCCAGCTGTCGAAACAGGCGGTCAGCTCGCTCAACACACCGTCCAGGTCCTTGTCGCTGAGCAGGCCGAATACCGCCAGACGCTTGCCCTTGACGGGACGCTGATTCAAACGCTGAGCGAGGAACACCGCTGCGTGCGGGTTGTGACCCACATCGAGCAGGACGTGCAGCGGCTTGCCCTGCCATTCGAACGAACGGCGATCAAGACGCCCCGTCACTCGCGTACTCGACAACGCTTGGCGAATCGACGCGTCGTGCCACGGCAAGCCCAGCAGCAGGTAAGCCTGCAACGCCAGTGCCGCGTTCTGCATCGGCAGATCGAGCAGCGGCAGATCGCGCAATTCAACGCGCTGGCCATCGGCACCCGTGCCGAACCAGTGCCAGCTCGATGCACCGAGGGTCAGATCGAAATCAGTGCCGCGCAGCGACAGCGGGCATTTCAAGGCGCTGGCTTGATCCAGCAATGGCTTAGGCGGGTCAATATCACCGCACAGCGCAGGACGACCTTCACGGAAAATGCCGGCCTTTTCGAACGCCACTGACTCACGGGTGTTACCGAGCCATTCGGCGTGATCGACGCCAATGCTGGTCACCAACGCCATGTCGGCGTCGATCAGGTTCACGGCATCCAGACGCCCACCCAGACCGACTTCAAGCACTACGGCGTCCAGCGCCGCCTGCTCAAACAGCCAGAACGCCGCGAGAGTGCCCATCTCGAAGTAGGTCAGAGATATATCGCCCCGCGCCTTCTCGATGACGTCGAATGCTTCACACAGCTGTTCGTCAGTGGCTTCGACGCCCTGCACCTGGACCCGCTCGTTGTAACGAACCAGGTGTGGCGAGCTGTAGACGCCCACCTTGAGGCCTTGTGCCTGAAGCAACGATGCCACGAACGCGCACGTCGATCCCTTGCCGTTGGTGCCCGTCACCGTGATGACACGCGGAGCGGGACGACGCAGGCCGATGTGCAGCGCCACCTGTCGCGACCGATCCAGACCCATGTCGATGGCCGACGGATGCAGTTGCTCCAGGTAGCTGAGCCAGTCGCTCAGAGAGCGTGCGGTCATATGTTGGCCGGTGCAGGGGGCACCACGATCGGCTCAAGTTTCGGCGCCACGAATTTAGGCGTCGGCAAACCCATCATTTGCGCCAGCAAGTTACCCAGACGCTGACGCAGCTCCTGACGGTGAACGATCATGTCGATCGCACCGTGATCCAGAAGGAATTCGCTGCGCTGGAAGCCTTCCGGCAGTTTTTCACGCACGGTCTGTTCAATGACGCGTGGACCGGCAAAGCCGATCAGGGCTTTCGGCTCGGCCACGATCACGTCGCCCAGCATCGCCAGACTGGCGGAAACGCCGCCGTAGACCGGGTCGGTCAGCACGGAAATGAACGGCAAGCCTTCTTCGCGCAGACGGGCCAGCACGGCAGAGGTCTTGGCCATCTGCATCAGGGAGATCAGCGCTTCCTGCATGCGGGCACCACCGGACGCCGCGAAGCAGATCATCGGGCAGCGTTTTTCCAATGCGTAGTTGGCAGCCTGCACGAAGCGCTCACCGACGATGGCGCCCATGGAGCCACCCATGAATGAGAATTCGAAGGCACTGCACACGACCGGCATGCCCAACAGGGTGCCGCTCATGGAAATCAGCGCGTCTTTTTCACCGGTCTGCTTTTGTGCAGCGGTCAGGCGGTCTTTGTACTTCTTGCTGTCGCGAAACTTCAGGCGGTCGACCGGCTCCAGGTCGGCACCGATCTCCTGACGGCCTTCGACGTCGAGGAAGATGTTCAGGCGCGCGCGGGCGTCGATACGCATGTGGTGGTTGCACTTCGGACAGACGTCAAGGGTCTTTTCCAGCTCTGGACGATAAAGCACCGCCTCGCAAGACGGACACTTGTGCCAGAGGCCCTCAGGTACCGAGCTTTTCTTGACCTCGGAACGCATGATCGAAGGGATCAGTTTGTCTACCAACCAGTTGCTCATGCTTTCTTTCTCCAGTACCGGTGGCCAGAACGCAGTGGCATCGAAGCCACGCGCATGCCTTTAAACTAAATTCGTGTGCAGTGCCGCGAAGTGTCCTGCAACGATCGGCGCCAACGCCTGACCTGCTGCCACGACACATTCGTCGACACTGCCCTCAACTGCTTACAGCGAAACGCTTGCACGTCTTCGCCCGTTCAATTTTGGCGACCCGCGAACCGTGGTCGCAGGGTAGTGGACGGCGACCGCCTGCCTGCCGTCACATCGGTGGCCATCACCACCGGAAAAAACGTTCAGGCCCCGTGGACCGCACTCATGAAGGCCCGGATCTTGTCGTGATCCTTGAGCCCCTTGGACTTTTCTACCCCGCCGCTGACGTCTACCGCGTAGGGACGAACCTGAGCAATCGCCTGCGACACATTGGCCGACGTCAATCCACCCGCCAGAATGATCGGTTTGCTCAACTGTTTTGGAATCAATGCCCAGTCGAAAGTTTCGCCCGTACCACCCGGCACGCCAGCCACAAACGTGTCGAGGAGGATACCGCTCGCCTTGTCGTACAGCGCGCAACTGGCGGCGATGTCGTCGCCAGCCTGGACCCGCAGGGCCTTGATCCACGGACGGTGGTAGCCCTCGCATTGTTCGGGGGTTTCATCGCCGTGGAATTGAATGAGGTCCAGGGGCACGACGTCGAGCAAGGCCTTGAGCGCCTCGCGTTCGGCGTTGACGACCAGCCCGACGGTACTCACGAATGGTGGCAATTGGGCGATGATCGCCTGCGCCTGCTCTGCCGTGACGGCCCGTGGACTCTTGGGGTAGAACACGAAGCCGATGGCATCGGCTCCCGCATCGACAGCGGCCAGCGCATCTTCTATGCAGGTAATCCCGCAGATCTTGCTGCGAACGGCTGACATGTAGTGAATACCTCAAGCCTTGCGAAAGTCACGGATGGTAGCAAATGCTGTTCCGGGCGTCAGCCGCCAAGTTCCGAGAAGCCTGTAAGAAAGTGCGGCCCGATGTAGCGTTCCGGCAACGGGAACTCGTCGCGGTATTCGACCTGAACCAGATAGAGGCCGAATGGGTGCGCCGTGACACCACCCGTACGCCGAATGCGACTTTCCAGCACTTCCTTCGCCCACTCGATGGGCCGTTCCCCTGCCCCGATAGTCATCAGCACGCCCGCGATATTGCGCACCATGTGGTGCAAAAACGCGTTGGCCCGAATGTCGATGACAATCATCTTGCCGTGACGCGTGACGCGCAGGTGGTGGAGTTGCTTGATCGGTGATTTGGCCTGGCATTGGCCGGCACGGAACGCGCTGAAATCGTGGGTACCCACGAGGTATTCCGCTGCCAGCGCCATGCGCTCGACGTCCAGCGGACGGTGGTTCCAAGTGATTTCCTGGCCCAGATGCGCGGGGCGAATCTGGTCGTTGTAGATCACGTAGCGATAGCGTCGGGCGATGGCTTTGAAGCGCGCGTGAAAGTGCGCAGGCATTTCCTTGGCCCACGTCACGCTGATGTCGTGAGGCAGGTTGATATTCGCGCCCATGGTCCAGGCTTTCATCGTGCGCACCGCCTGGGTGTCGAAGTGCACAACCTGGCCACAGGCGTGAACTCCGGCGTCGGTACGTCCGGCGCACATCAGGGAAACTGGCGAATCAGCGACTTTCGACAAGGCGTTTTCCAGGGTTTCCTGAACGGTCAGCACGCCGGTGGACTGGCGCTGCCAGCCGCTGTAGCGCGAACCTTTGTATTCCACGCCCAGTGCGATTCTGGAGAAACCTTCGTCGGCCATTTCGGAGGCCGCTGTTTCTGCCTCGGTGTCTGTAGTTGCCAAGTGCTTAAAGCCTGTCGATGTGCGCAAGGGCGGCCATTATACGGATGAAGGCAAAAGACGCCATTGGTGACCGACAAAGGCTGGGCAATCGCAGTCGTTGTAGGAGCGAATTCATTCGCGAGCGGGCCGTCTGGTCGACACATCTCTATCGCCGGGTAGATTTTTCGCGAATGAATTCGCTTCTACAGGTTTGTCCCCCCTTTATTGCCATAAACGAAAACGACCGCCGAAGCGGTCGTTGTCGATGCAGCGTGAAGGTTGTCAGACCAATCGCGACAGCATCTCGCGAGCTTCGGTCTTCTGGCCGTCGTCACCTTCAGCCACGACTTCATCGAGGATGTCACGGGCGCCATCGGCGTCGCCCATTTCGATGTAGGCGCGGGCCAGGTCCAGCTTGGTCGCCGCTTCATCGGTGCCTGACAGGAAGTCGAACTCCGGCTCGTCGTCCGCCAGCAGCGCGTCATCCTCGGTAAAGGTCGGCGCATCGTCGAACGGCTTGGCGATTGGCGGCTGTTCGAGACTGCTGGAAAGACGCTCAAGTTCAGCGTTGACGTCGTCGATCTCGGAGGCAAACGCTTCAGAAGCCTGATCGGTTTCGATCTCGTCCGCCAACGACAGGTCGAAGTCCGCGGGCAATTCGAGTTCGTCATCATGGCCCGGCTTGCTGGCGCCCAGATCGGCGGTGTCCTCGAACGGCGGCAAGTCGCTCAGTTCGTTGTCGAGACCCAACAGATAATCATCTTCGGCTTTGAGGGCGGGTTGGTCTTCCGACAGGTTAAGGTCGAAATCCGCCATGTTATCCGGTTCTGCCGCTTTCGCTTCAGTCTGTTCGCGCAGGATCGCGTCGAAATCCAGATCGTCCGCTGCCGCCCCACCAAACGGTGCGTCCAGGTCCAGATCATCAAGCCCGTTATCGGCATGAGGCGCGCTGTAATCTTTCACTTCGGCCGGAGAAGCGGCTTCCAGATCGTCCAGGCTGAGGTCGAACGCCGTGTCGAAATCGTCCGGTGGCTCAACGGCAGGTGCCGGAGTGGGTTCAGGCGCAGGCTCAGTTTCCGCCTTATCCGTCAGCAAATCCTCGACGTACCTGGCGTCCATTTCCGCAGCCAAAGCCGCCGCTGCTGCAACGCCTGCGGCCGCTGCGGCAGCCGCTGCCATGGCGGGATAGCGGGTCTTGAGCTGTTCGACTTCAGCGTGGTTCTTTCCCGTGGCCACCAGCTGCCGCTCTTGAGCGACGAAACCGGCCTGATTGTCCTGCTGAGCGTAGATTTCCATCAGTTTAAGACGCAGTTCGCTGCGCTGGGGGTCTTCTTTTATCGCCTCTTCCAGCAGTGCGGCGGCCTGGTTCGTACGGCCATAAGCGATGTGGATTTCCGCCTGGACCAGCACATCAGCCGGGCGCTCACGGGTCGGCTCGATGATGACGGCCGACAGAGGTGCCGGCTTTACCGCAGGCGGAGGCACCTCCAGACCCTCAAAACTGCTTTCAGGCATGTTCATGTCGGACGCAAAGTCGGACTCTTCGGCCAGCGCACGCGCCATTTGACGGTGTCTTTCAGCCTCAAGGATGGCGTTACGACGACGCACCAGCAGCAGGACCAGCAGCAACAAGACCAGAATGGCAGCACCACCGATCAACCCCATCAGCATCGGACTGGCGAGAATCTTGTCCAGCGAACTCTGGTTGTCGGGATTGACGGCATCAGGTGGCACCACCAACGGCTGATCAGGGGTTGCGCCAGTGACCTTGGCACCTTCGACCGGCAGCGCGTCTTCCGGCGCGATTTCATTCGGCGGCTTGCCAGCAGAATCCGGAGCAGCCGGTGGCGGCACGATCTGCGCAGGCATGGCCGGGTTCGCGGCGTTGTTCGGGTTGGTCACGCTGTTCGGGCTGACGGTGCCATTGGCATCGCTGGCCGGTGGCGGCGGAGGCACCGCAGCACCCGCCGCCTGCATCTTGGCCAGTTGATCGTTTTTCAGTTCGATCAAGCGCTGAAGCTTGTCGACCTGGCTTTGCAGATCACCCATCCGGCTTTTCAGCTCGGCGTTGTCGCGACGGGTGCTGTCCAGATTCTCCTGGGTCACCGCGAGTTTATTGCTCAGTTCGGCGTCGCCTGCCGCCCCTTTGGCGCCCGATTTGTTGCCCGAGACCAGGCTGAGGTTGTCCTTGGCGTCGATCTGCGCAGGGGCTGCACCGGCGCGGTCGCGACGGGTCGCATCCACTTGGCGGGCGCCAGTCGGTAAACGACGGCCTTCGCGCCAGGCGCGGTTCTGTTCCGCGACTTCGGCCACGGCACGCGGCTGCGGCGTGGCGGTGGCTTCCTGCGGCGACGGCAGGCGCAAGACCTGACCTTTCTTCAGCCGGTTGATGTTACCGGCGATGAAAGCATCGGGGTTCAACGCCTGAATCGCCAGCATGGTCTGTTGAACGGTGCCGCCATTGCGCACGCGCTCGGCGATCTCCCACAACGTGTCGTTGTTGGCGGTGGTGTATTGGGTATATTTCGGTTCTGGGGGCGCTGCCGGGGTTGGCGCTGGCGCCGGTGCAGGCGGTGTCTGGGTAACAGGGGCTTGAGCGGGAGCCGTCGCCGGAGCAGTTGAAGGCAGTTGAGCCGTGGCAGCGGCCGCCGCTTGCGGGGAGACCTTCGGCGGATCGAGCAACAAACTGTACTCGCGCAGCGCCCGGCCATTCGGCCAGAGCACTTGCACCAGGAATTTCACATAAGGGTCGCGGATGGGCTTGCTGGACGTGATGCGCAGAACGCTTTTGCCGCCCGGGGTCACGACGGGAGTGAACGTCAGGTCATCGAGCACTGCGGTTTTACCGACCCCCGCCTGGGCGAACTCGGCAGAGCTGGCCAGACTGGGCACCACCTGCGCTGAAGTGAGGTCCTGCACTTGCGTGAGTTCGATCTCGGCAAGCAGTGGCTGGTTCAGGCTCGACTTCACGGTCAAACCACCAAGGCCCAGCGCCTGCGCCATTCCGGATGACAACGCCGAGGCTGCAGCG
Organism: Pseudomonas sp. NPDC088368; assembly: GCF_044753445.1. Taxonomy (NCBI): domain Bacteria; kingdom Pseudomonadati; phylum Pseudomonadota; class Gammaproteobacteria; order Pseudomonadales; family Pseudomonadaceae; genus Pseudomonas; species Pseudomonas sp. NPDC088368. The sequence goes on along the minus strand of NZ_JBIVNG010000004.1, from coordinate 446,309 downwards.
ATTGCTAAAACCAGTTTACGAACCTGAACCATAGCCCATCCCTTGTTTAAAATTTCCCCGGCGACCGAGAAGATAAAGCCTGCTAGGGCGTAGGGCGTTTCTACAACGCCACAGCTAGAATGATTCTTTGAATTGTTGGCAAGTATCTTTTACACAAGCTCTTTTATCAACAATTCAGCGACCTGCACAGCGTTCAGCGCTGCCCCCTTGCGCACATTGTCGGATGTAACCCAGAAGCTCAACTCGCACGCATCGTCGATACCGGCCCGCAAACGTCCTACATAGACAGCGTCCTGTCCCACCGCATCGCCCACTGGCGTCGGGTAATCGCCCGCATCCACGAGGTCGATTCCGTCCGCAGCATCCAGGGCAGACCCGACTGCAGCCAGATCGAACGCTGAAGCGGTCTGCACCGACACGCTCAGGCTGTCGCCAAAAAATACCGGCACTTGAATGCAGCTCGCGCCGACCTTGATTAAAGGCAGCGACAGCAGCTCACGCAACTCGTCGACCATACGTTTTTCCAGCGGGACGTGGCCTTGCGCATCCGGCACGCCGACCTGAGCGAGGACGTTGAACGCCATTTGCCGGTCAAACACGCGGGGTTCCAGCGGACGCACGTTGAGCAGCTCGGCGGTCTGGCGGGCCAGTTCGGTCACCCCTTCCCGCCCCAGACTGGACACTGCCATGCAGGCCGTCACGTTCACCCGACGGATGTCCAGGAGGTCCCGCAACGGCCCGAGCACCATCGCCAGCGCTGTTGCGCCGGGGCTTGGACACGCCACTTGAAAGGGTTTGGCCAGCCCGCTCAGCAACGCCCCGTTCACCTCGGGAATGAGATTCGGTGCTTGATCGACGGACAGGCCGCCCGACAGGTCGATCACCGAACAACCGGCCGCCGTCGCCCGGGGAGCGTAACTGCGAGTCACCGCAGGGCCCGCCGCAAAAAACACAAGATTCACTTTGCTGAAATCGAACGTGTCGACTTCGCGTACACGCACGTTCTTGCCTCGATACGCGACCGAACTGCCTGCCGACTCGACGCTGGCCAGCAAGTGCAGATCGCCCACAGGAAAGTCACGCTCTTCGAGAATCTGGACGATGGTTTCGCCGACAGTACCGGTGGCGCCGATCACGGCGATATCAAAGGACTGGCTCATGCAAAAACCTCAGAAAAATCGGGGGGCGGCACTTTAACCGCGAGAGGGACGCCAGGCAATTCGCCTGGCAAATACAACGCTGAACCGTCAGGGCTCCAGGCCTATCGTGAAGAACTCGCCATGGCTCCAGACGCCCAACCAGCGCTGTCCGTCAATGACGCGGGTAACCGCCAGGTCCACCAGTTGATAGAAGACGTTGCGATGGATCAGCGCCTCAAGATTGCTACGCACATGCACATAAGGCGCAGGTTCTTGAGTGACGGGGTCGATGCTGACCCGCAACGGGTGCTCGGCACTGGCGTCAATCACGTCATCGACCTGGGTGGTGAAACGCAAGATCTGTGACTCGCCCTCGCCTTCCACTTCCAGCAGGACAGCGACGAAGGGCGCATCGTCAACGGTGATACCGACTTTTTCTACGGGCGTGATCAGAAAGTAATCATCGCCGTCTCGCCGGATAATGGTGGAAAACAGCTTCACCATCGGCTTGCGGCCGATGGGCGTTCCCAGATAAAACCACGTGCCATCGCGGGCGATACGCATGTCGATATCACCGCAAAAATCCGGGTTCCACAGGTGTACAGGTGGCAAGCCTTTGCCGGTCTTGGGCAATTGCGCCAACAGGTCGTTGGCTTTTCCCGGACCACTCATACGCGACTCCTCAGCGGGCTTCGACGCCCAATAAGCTGCGAGCGTAATCCTCCATGGGTGGGCCTAGCAAATCTTCGGGCTTGGTGTCGTGCAGGGTGAGCAGGCCGCCACGGCTGTGAATGCGGGCGCTGTCGATCAGGTAACGGGTGTTGGTTTCAATCAGCATCAGTTGAATGACGCCGCTGTCGATGCCCAGACGGTCGAGGGCTTCCTGGTCGGACCACTCGTCAAAATTGCCGATACGGTCGTCTGCCTTGGCGAAACGGGTGTAGAGCAGATAATGCGCGCCTGCCGCGCGGGCTTCGTTCATGGCGTCGTCCAGTCCTTCAGGTGCGCGAGCGCGGCGGACCATCGGGAAGTATTCGATGAAGCCGTTGAACGCCTCTTCGGCAACGACGTTCGGGCGCGGGTACGCCCCACCCGGCGGGGCGAACGCACCTTGAGCGATATAAATGAAGGAGTCCGGTTGCAGGCGGAAATTGTTGATCCGCCGCGTCGAGCTGTGGTCCAGCAGACCCGCGTCGCTGAGCTCGTCATGGGCGCCCTGTGCCAGATCGCTGACGTGCATGCAGCCACTCAAGGCCAGGACAGCCAGCAGTAAAACCAGACTACGCATTGTTTCCTCCAAAGTCCGACGACGGAAAACCGGCGAATGGCCGGGTAATGCAGCTTTTGCGCCATGTCGAACAATTGGGGAAGGGCCCGTCAGCCGCCAATAATCTTCATCACCGTCGCGCCACCCGAAAACGCCACGGCCTGCTTGTCATCCAGCGCTTTGATCAACAGACGTTGCAGCGCAGGCAAGGCTTGATGGCGCGGCTTGTCCAGCAGATCACCCACGTAGTGCCGATTGCTGGAAGACAAGCAGCCATGCAGCCAGCCCGTGGACGAGAGCCGCAAGCGCGAACACGTCCGACAGAACGGCACGCTTTCGTTGGCAATCACGCCAAAATACCCCTTGCCCGGAATCCGGTAGCGCACGGCGGTCGCATCCACCGGCGCGTCCGCCTGCTGGTATTCGTGATGCGCGCCTATCAGCGACAGCAGCCGGTCCAGGCTGACGAATTGCCGATGGAAACCGTTGGCGTCGTTCGCCAGATGCCCCATGCGCATGAGCTCAATGAAGCGCAACTCGTAGCCGCGCTCAAGGCAGTAATCGAGCAGCGGGACGACCTGATCCAGATTACTGTCGAGCAAAGGGACCATGTTGACCTTGATCTGCAGCCCGGCCGCCCTCGCCTGCTCCATGCCCTCCAGCACGGTGGCCAGATCGCCGCCACGGGCAATGGCTCTGAACGCTGACGGGTCTAGCGTATCGAGGGACACGTTGATCCGGCGGATGCCCGCATCCAGCAGGATCGGCAGTTTGCGGGACAGCAACTGCGCATTAGTGGTCAGGCTGATGTCGGCCAGCCCCATGCGCCCCACCTGGCTCATGAAACGCTCGAAGCGAGGACTCACCAGTGGCTCACCCCCGGTGATGCGCAACCGCTCGATGCCCGCCGCTTCGATCAGGTATTCCACGCCCCGGATCATCGCCTCGGCAGACAGTTCATTGCGCGCAGCCACCAACCGCTTGCCGTCGGGCACGCAGTAGGTACAGGCGTAATTGCACGCAGACGTCAGACTGATTCGCAAATTGCGAAAACGTCGGCCTTGGCGATCAACGATCATGAAAGCTCCGAGAGGTTAGGCAGCGCGCAAAAGCTGACTCATAAATCAGCTTTTAGCAAGCGTCATTCCGGACAGAGACTGTCATGAAGCGAGCGAGCAACCGCAGGGTGCCCTCTGACCCGCTTCATCAAGGGAACATCACTCAGTTGCCGGGGACTTCCGGCTTGGGGTCGTGGCCGATTTCAGGGTCACGCTTGCGCTTGTTGCCCATGCGCACACCAATGTCCATCAGGAACTGGAAGAAGCCTTCCTGATCTTCCAGCACATTGCTCCAGAACGGCGAGTGATACAGCGCCACTGCGCCGTGCACCAAAGCCCAAGCGGCGCAGTAATGGAAATACGGCGGAACGTCTTCCAGCTTGCCTTCGGAAATGCGGCCTTTGATCAGCAGCGTCAAACGTTCGAAGTTCGAGGCACGGATCTTGTGCAGTTGGTCAACCATCTCAGGCACTTGATTGCCCTTGACCACTTTCTCTTCCAGACGGTCGAACAGGCGATAGCGCTGCGGATCACGCATGCGAAATTCGAAATACGCGCGGGACAATGCTTCCTTGTCCTTGTCGACGTCGGCGGAGTGCAGCAGTTCGTTCAAATCGCGCTCGTAGTCGAGCATCAGGCGCAGGTAAATTTCCGCCTTCGATTTGAAATGCTTGTAGATGGTGCCTTTGCCGATGCCCACGGCATCCGCGATCATCTCGACGGTAACGCTGTCTTCACCCTGTTCAAGAAACAGCTTTAACGCGATGTCGAGAATTTCCTGCTCACGGCGGCGAAACTCACGGACTTTACGAGGTTCTTTCTGCATAGGAAGAGACTGTCGGTTCAAAATCGAAGCCGCACATTATGCCTAATCGGTTTCAAATTGCACGGATCATCCGACGATGTTCATGTTCAAGACCGATTAAGCCGCAACAGCTGCGTTTTTGACCGGCTACGCCGCATCAGTCCTCGTTGCGAACGTTGGATGACGTGCTTTGCGGTATCAACAAACGGCTGGGTATTCCAAAACTGTTTAAAAAACGTACAGCCATGCGCTGGACGCCTGCGGAATATGACCAATACTTAACACGTCGGTGCGGCATCTCCCCCAAGTGCTGGCACCGGTAAAGACACCAATGGATAGCGTGTCTTTGTTTACTCCTAATGGTCTTAACCCGGATTCACCCCCCAGAACCCGGGTTTTTTTTGCCCGTCATTTAACACCGCGCCTCAGGCCGACCTCACCCGGGCCAGCGGGAACAGGCGCTTGAAATTGTCAGTGGTCTGCTCGGCGAAACGCTCGAAGCTCTCCCCTCTGAGCATCGCCAGAAACTCGGCCACTTCACGCACGTATTGCGGCAGGTTGGACTTGCCACGGTAGGGAATCGGCGCCAGATACGGCGAATCCGTTTCCACCAGCAGACGATCGGCCGGGACTTTGCTCGCCACATCCCGCAGCGCATCGGCATTGCGGAAGGTTACGATGCCTGACAGCGAAATGTAGAACCCGAGGTCCAGCGCGGCCTTCGCCATGTCCCAGTCTTCGGTGAAGCAATGCAGCACGCCCGCCTGAGGCAACGCGGCTTCACGCAGCAGTTCAAGCGTGTCAGACCGAGCGCCACGGGTGTGAACGATCACCGGTTTGCCTGTCCGGTTCGCAGCCTCTAAGTGCAAGCGGAAGGACGCTTGCTGCAGTTCGGCCGCTTCTGGCTCGTAGTGATAATCCAGGCCGGTTTCGCCAATCGCCACCACCCGGGGGTGATTCAACTCGCCGAGCAGCCACTCCAGCGCGAGGGCTTCGCCCGGTTTAACGTCCAACGGGTGAATGCCCACCGAACAGTCCACGTCGTCATAACGATCAGCCAGGGCTTTGACGTCGCTGGCGTTGTCGGCGCTGACACCGATACACAGAAAATGCCCGACACCCCGTCCGCGCGCCGCTTCCAGCGCATTATCGAGAGAGCCTGCGTGTTGGGTGAGATCGAGACGATCAAGGTGACAATGGGAATCTACGAGCATGGGAACCGGAACAATTTACATCGTGTGAGTGGGACGGTCGGATTTGAGGGCGCCGGCCAAGTAGTTTTCGATCATGTTGCGGGCGGTGTTGTCGCCGTCGTTGAACTGCACGCCAACGCCCGCCGCGCGGTTGCCCTGGGCGCCTTTGGGCGTGATCCAGGTAACTTTGCCCGCGACCGGGATTTTTTCAGGCTCGTCCATCAGGTTGAGCAGCATGAACACCTCATCTCCCAGCTTGTAGCTCTTGCTGGTGGGGATGAACAGGCCGCCATTCTTGATGAACGGCATGTAGGCGGCGTACAGGACAGACTTGTCCTTGATGGTCAGGGACAGGATGCCGTTACGTGGACCCGGGCTCAGGGGGACGCTCATCTCAACTTCCTCATGGGTACTGATGTCATGCAGATGGCCAGTCTACCCCTGTCCGGTCAGAGATGCCCACTGCACCAATAACGCTTCGAGCAACAAAACACGATTGAGGTTCGCTTTCGACAACACTTTCTGGCGCTGAAGCAGCACCCAGTCCTGCATCGCGAGGACTTTACCCTGTGGGGACTTCTGCGCCAGGTACTGCAACACCTTGCGCATGTCGGCCAGTCCCAGCCCGGTTTCGTCTTCGGTGAGCTGATAGCGCAGGATCAGGTTCGACCAGTCGCAGAACCAGTCGAAAAGCAGCAACAGCGGGACGTCTTTCCAGCCCTCAGCCAATTGCGTCGGCGATTGCTGGCCTTTAAGAAGCTTCTTGACCCCATCGACCACCAGTGCACGCTGTTCACGCACGCCTTGGGCCTGAAGACTGATGGCGGCCAGCGGCGAACCTGCGGCCAGGGTCAGCAGTTCGACCCGTTCTTCGTCGGTGCAGTCCGGCAACGCATCAGCCAGCCACGCGACACTCATCGCTTCGCTCGGCAACGGACAGGCCTGTTGCACGCAGCGGCTTTTGATCGTCGGCAACAGACGGCTCGGTTGATGACTGACGAGCAACAGCACGGTATCGCCGGACGGCTCTTCAAGGCTTTTCAGCAACGCGTTGGCGGCGTTGATGTTCATCGATTCGACCGGTTCGATCAGCACCACCTTGCGCCCGCCCATCTGCGCGGTTTGCACCACGAAGCTGACCAGATCGCGCACCTGATCGACCTTGATCGCCTTGTCCGCTTCTTCCGGCTCCAATACGTAATTGTCCGGATGGCTGCCGGCCGCGAGCAGCGAACAGGACTTACACTGCCCGCACGCTTCAAGCCCGGAGGGACGCTGACACATCAACAGATGCATCAGGCGCTCAGCCAGCGCCCGCTTACCAATACCAGCCGGACCATGCAGCAAATAGGCGTGGGCATGTTGAGTGCGTCCGGCCAGTTGCTGCCAGAGGTTTTGTTGCCAAGGATAGGCTTCAGCCATGCTGACGATCCGCCAGCCGCTTGAGCAGGTCCGGCACCAGTTCGTCGAGAGACGCTTGCACCTGATCCAGCGGCAGCGCGGCGTTCACCAGACGATAACGGTCAGGCGCTGCGGCAGCACGGTTCAGGTAGGTGCTGCGCACCGCGTCGAAAAACGCACGGCCTTCCTGCTCGAAACGATCCAGGCGACCACGGGCGGTGGCGCGGGCCAGACCGATTTCCACGGGCAGGTCGAACACCAGCGTCAGGTCCGGGCGCAACGCCCCTTGAACGAACGCTTCCAGCACGGCAATGCGCTCGACCGACAGGCCACGGCCGCCACCTTGATAGGCGTAGGTGGCATCGGTGAAACGATCACACAGGACCACCGCGCCCCGGGCCAGCGCCGGACGAATCACGCCTGCCAGGTGCTGCGCACGGGCCGCGAAGACCAGCAGCAGTTCAGTGTCGGCGTCCATGGTTTCGTCGCTGGGTGCCAGCAACAATTCACGAATACGCTCGGCCAACGGCGTGCCGCCGGGTTCACGGGTCAACACCACGTCGATACCGTGGCTGCGCAGGCGTTCGGCGAGGTGTTCACGGTTGGTGCTTTTGCCAGCACCCTCCGGGCCTTCCAGCGTAATAAACAAACCAGTCACAGGCAGTCCTTAATCAGAGTCATTGAGGGCGCGATTCGGCTTTATCGGCCTTGTCACTGGCCTCAGTCAGCGGCTGCGGTTTTTCAGCATTCGACGGTTCAGTCGTGGAAGGCTCAGCCCTCGACGACTCAGGCGTCGTAGTCTTTGAAGCGCCCTGCTCTGGTGGCTTCTCATCCGAAGCGGGCACTTGGGGCACCGGTGTCGGCACCGACTCCACCGCAGGCTTTTCTGTGGTCGGCACAGGATCGACGTCCGACGTTGGCACAATAGCCGGTGGCGACGCAGGCGCCGGGCTGGAGCGATAGTCCGCCCGACGTTTGATCTGGTATTCCTTGACCGCCGCATTATGGGCGTCGAGATCAGCCGAGAACACGTGACTGCCATCCCCTTTCGCAACGAAATACAGGCTGTTGCCGGCCACCGGATTCATCGCGGCATGAATGGCTTCACGCCCCACCATCGAAATAGGCGTCGGCGGCAGCCCCGAGACCACGTAGGTGTTGTAAGGCGTAGCCTCTTTCAAGAACGCCCGCGTGATCTTGCCGTTGTAACGTTCGCCCAGGCCGTAGATCACCGTAGGATCGGTCTGCAACAACATGCCCTGTTGCAAGCGACGCACGAACACCCCGGCGATCTGCCCGCGTTCCTGTGGCACGCCCGTTTCTTTTTCCACCAACGACGCCATGATCAACGCCTGATAAGGGTCGACATAAGGAACGTCGGCAGCGCGCTTGTCCCATTCCTCTTGCAGCACATCGTCGAGACGGTTGTATGCCTGCTTGAGCAACTCGACGTCGGTCATGCCGCGCACGTAGCGATAGGTGTCAGGAAAGAACCGGCCTTCCGGGAAGACGTTCGGATGGCCGATCTTGGTCATCAGTTCGCTGTCGCTCAGGTTAACGAGGGTTTGTTCCAGCTTGGGCTGCTTGGCCAATGCCGCGCGCACCTGACGGAAATTCCAGCCCTCGACCAGCGTCAGGCTGTATTGCACCACTTCGCCCTTCTGCCACAGCCCCAGCAGCGACTTGGCGTTCATGCCCGGGGTCATGCGGTATTCGCCGCTGTGCAGCGACTGGCCCGCGAGGTTGAAGCGCCAGTAAAGACGCAGCCAGAGCGCGTCCTTGAGAATGCCTTCGCTTTCCAGACGGTTGAGCACGCCGGTGGGCGACGCACCCGATGGCACGTCGAGCAGGCGCTCTTGCGTCAAATTCAACGGTTGTTGCAGCGCGTTGTTCTGCTGCCAGAAGGCCAGACCCAACAACAGCCCTGCCAGAACCACACCCGTTTCCAGCAAGACGAAAAATTTTCGGATCACGAATCAGATATCCAGAAGCCCGCGGACGAGGTTTTGCAGTTTACGGGTGACAGGGCCAACGGGCCAGTTCAGTTGCTCGAAGGCGCGCACTGGCCAGATGCCGTACACGCTGTTGCACACGAACACCTCATCGGCTTTTTGCAGGTCGGAAAGGCTCAGGTCCAAGGCACGCGCAGGGAGGTTGTTCTGCTCGGCCAAGGCCAGCAACTCTGCTCGCATGACTCCGGCCACGCCGCAGCGGGTCAGGTCCGGCGTCAACAGCACGCCGCCCTTGATCATGAACAGGTTGCTGTAGACAGCCTCGACGACACGGCCGGAGGTATCGCGCATCAGGCCTTCGGCGTGTTCGGCATCGTTCCACTCCGCGCGGGCCAGGACCTGCTCCAGACGATTGAGGTGCTTGAGCCCCGCCAACAGGGGTTGCTCAGCGAGGCGCGTGCGACAGCGAAACAACCGAATGCCGTGTTCAGCGTGAGCCGCAGGGTAGGCAGGCAACGCGCTGGATTGAAGCAGCCGCCGAGGTTGGGCACCTGAGGTCGGCGCATAGCCACGCAGACCGTCGCCACGGGTGACCATCAGCTTCATGACCCCTTCGTTCATCTGCGCCGCAAACGCCAGACACTCGCGTTCGATCAGCGGAAGATCGAGCGTCATGGCCAGGCGTTTGCCACCCCGCGCAAGACGCTCCAGATGCCGTTCGAAGAGCAGTGGCTGGCCCGCCTTGACCAGGATGGTCTCGAACAGGCCGTCGCCGTAGGCCAGGCCCCGATCCTTGACGGACAGGGCATCGGCCGGCACACCATCGATCCAGCTCGGGATCATTCCGCGAACCGACGGAACACCAGCGAGCCGTTGGTGCCGCCAAACCCGAATGAGTTGGACACCACGACATCGATCGGCATGCTGCGAGGCTCATGAGGCACGAAGTCCAGATCGCAACCTTCGCCCGGCTCATCGAGGTTGATGGTCGGAGGGGCCACCTGACCATTGATCGCCAGCACACTGAAGATCGCTTCAATGGCACCGGCTGCACCCAACAGGTGACCTGTCATGGATTTGGTCGAACTGACAGCCAGCTCACGGGCGTATTCGCCGAAAACCGATTTGATCGCACGAACTTCAGCCAGATCACCTGCCGGGGTCGAGGTGCCGTGGGCGTTGATGTACTGCACCTGATCGCGGCCGATTTTCGCATCACGCAACGCATTGGCGATGCAGCGGGCCGCGCCAGCCCCGTCTTCCGGGGGCGACGTCATGTGAAACGCGTCGCCGCTCATACCGAAACCGATCAGCTCTGCGTAGATGGTCGCGCCACGCGCCTTGGCGTGCTCCAGCTCTTCGAGCACCAATGCACCGGCACCGTCGGACAGCACGAAACCGTCACGGCCCTTGTCCCACGGACGGCTGGCACGGGTTGGTTCGTCATTGCGGGTCGACAGCGCGCGGGACGCGCCAAAGCCGCCCATGCCCAGACCGCAGGCCGCCATTTCTGCGCCGCCAGCGATCATCACGTCGGCTTCGTCGTACGCAATGTTGCGTGCCGCCATGCCGATGCAATGGGTGCTGGTGGTGCACGCCGTGGCGATGGCGTAGTTCGGCCCCTGCGCACCCAGATGGATCGACAGGAAACCGGAAATCATGTTGATGATCGAGCCCGGCACGAAGAACGGGGAAATCTTGCCCGGCCCCTGATCGTGCAGCAAACGGCTGGTGTTCTCGATGTTGGTCAGACCGCCGATACCGGAGCCCATAGCCACACCGATACGCTCGCGATTGGCGTCGGTGATTTCGATACCCGCGTTACGCACGGCCTGAAAGCTGGCCGCCAGACCGTATTGAATGAAGAGATCGAGACGCCGCGCCTCTTTGGGCGACAGGTAATCCTCGACCTTGAATCCTTTGACCGAACCGCCGAAGCGAGTCGTGTAAGCCGAAAGGTCCGTGTGTTCGATAAGGCCAATGCCACTCTGGCCAGCCAGAATGCCTTGCCAGGTACTGGGCACATCGTTGCCCAATGGCGTCAGCATACCCATACCGGTGACCACGACGCGTCTACGCGACACAGGACTCTCCTTTTTTCTATTGACGAAACGCTGCACTGTTTAAAGAAAAAACCGCACGCCAAAGGCAGTGCGGTTTTTCCCTGACAGCGAGCAACGATTACAAAGTCTTAAGCCTGATGGCTGGTGACGTAATCGATAGCAGCTTGAACAGTGGTGATCTTCTCGGCTTCTTCGTCAGGGATTTCGGTCTCGAATTCCTCTTCCAGAGCCATGACCAGCTCAACGGTGTCAAGGGAGTCGGCACCCAGGTCTTCAACGAAAGAAGCGGTGTTGGTGACTTCTTCTGCCTTGACGCCAAGTTGTTCGGCAACGATTTTCTTGACGCGCTCTTCGATGGTGCTCATACCGTGTGTTAACTCCTAGTGGACAAATTCGGGCAGCTGGCCGGTGGGTAAGTGTATAGAAGAGGTTTTGCGCATTTCAAGCTAAACGCAATTCCCGCTACGCCCATCGACCCTCTGCCCATTAATAGATTTCAGCTTTATAACGGATTTTAGACAGCCCGTATGACATTTTTTCGATACGGGAAGTCACATGTACATGCCGCCGTTAACGGGGATTGTAGCCCCGGTAACGTAGCCTGCACCTTCCGAGGCAAGAAAAGCGACCACGTGCGCGATCTCTTCGGCCTGCCCCAGTCGACCCAGTGGAATCTGGGTCGTCAGGGAATCACGTTGTGCTTCCGGCAACTCACGGGTCATGTCGGTATCGATGAAACCCGGCGTTACCGAGTTCACGGTCACTGCCCGCGAACCAACTTCACGCGCCAATGCGCGGCTGAAACCTTCCAGACCCGCTTTCGCGGCGGCGTAGTTTACTTGACCGGCGTTGCCCATGGCACCTACAACCGAACCAATGCTGATGATACGCCCCCAACGCGCCTTGGTCATACCACGCAGGACGCCCTTGGTCAGGCGGTACAGGCTGGTCAGGTTGGTGTTGATGACGTCATGCCACTCGTCATCTTTCATCCGCATCATCAGGTTGTCACGGGTGATACCGGCGTTATTGACCAGGATCAACGGTGCGCCAACGCGCTCGGTGATCTGTGCGAGAACGGCGCTGACCGACTCATCGCTACCGACGTCCAGTGCCAGGCCGAAACCTTCGATACCGTTTTCCTTGAAGTAGGCGGTAATTTTCTCGGCACCGGCTTCGGACGTCGCAGTACCAACCACGATGGCACCATTACGGCCCAGTTCCAGAGCGATAGCCTGGCCAATGCCACGGCTCGCGCCGGTGACCAGTGCAACTTTACCCTGACTCATGCAATTCTCCTTATCAGGCCAGCGCCGCACGGGTGGCGGCGAAAGCATCGGGGGTATTGAGGTTGGAAGTGTTGACGCCCTCGGCGCAACGCTTGTTCAGACCGGCCAGCACTTTGCCCGGACCGCATTCCACCAGTTGCAGCGCGCCATTGGCGGCCAGGGCCTGGATCGACTCGACCCAGCGAACCGGCTTGTACAACTGTTGCAGCAAATCGGTTTTCAGCGTTTCAAGGTCCGAAACCACGCTGGCGCTGACGTTTTGCACCAGCGGGATCTGCGGCGCCTGCCAGTCGATGGCGGCGATGGACTCCGCGAAACGCTCAGCCGCCGGACGCATCAGCTCACAGTGCGAAGGCACGCTGACGGGCAACGGCAGTGCGCGCTTGGCGCCCTTGGCCTTGCACACGTCAATGGCGCGATCAACGGCAGCCTTGGCTCCAGCGATCACCACTTGGCCCGGCGAGTTGAAATTCACGGCGCTGACCACATCCCCCTGGGCCGCTTCGGCACAGGCTGCGATGACGTCGGCGTCTTCAAGACCGAGAATGGCCGCCATGCCGCCCTGACCCGCAGGCACGGCTTCCTGCATCAACTGACCACGACGCTCCACCAGCTTGACCGCGTCAGCCAACGACAGGCTGCCTGCAGCGACCAAGGCGCTGTATTCACCCAAGCTGTGACCGGCGACGAACGCAGGACGCACGCCACCTTCGGCCAGCCACAGACGCCACAGGGCGATCGATGCGGTCAGGATGGCAGGCTGGGTTTTGTCGGTCTGATTGAGGCTTTCTTCCGGACCTTGTTGGGTCAGTGCCCAGAGGTCATAGCCCAATGCGTCGGAGGCTTCTTTGAACGTGTCCAGCACCAACGGGTACTGCGCGCCCAGCTCGGCGAGCATGCCGAGGGACTGCGAGCCCTGGCCCGGAAAGACGAATGCGACGGAAGCAGACATTAAAAAGCCCCTGATTATTGTCGTCTAAAAAAACGCTCGACCTGGCCGAACGCGAGAAAATTCAAAGTGTTACGACTGGCCAGTAGGATGACCCGCCAGTCACGAGGGTCACATTCTACTACAGCAATTCTTCCAGACGCCCATGGAGACGCTCCGGTAAATTCTCCTGAATTTCGATCAAGGCCCGCTGAATGGCGCTCTGGAAGCCCTGAACCCCTGCCGAGCCATGACTCTTCACTACAATCCCCTGCAAGCCGAGAAAACTGGCGCCGTTGTGCCGCGCCGGTGCCAGATCAGCCTTGAGCCGCTTGAGCAACGGCATCGCCAACGCACCCACGGCCTTCGACAGCACATTCTGTCGGAACAAGGTTTCAATTCGCTCACCGATCATGGTCGCCAGACCCTCGCTGGATTTCAGCAGGATATTGCCGACGAACCCGTCACAGACCACCACGTCCGCCTCACCGCGATACAGGCCGTCGCCCTCGATGAAGCCGATGTAATTGAGGCCCGGCGCGGCCTGCAACAGGCTCGACGCCAGCTTGACCTGCTGATTGCCCTTGATGTCTTCTGTGCCGACATTGAGGAGTGCGACCTTTGGCCGCGCCACGCCCAACGCTTCAGCAGCCACCGAGCCCATCACGGCGAACTGATACAGGTTCTCTGCGCTGCAATCGACGTTGGCGCCCAGATCGAGCAGCTGGCAGTAACCACGCTGCGTTGGAATGGCAGCGACCATGGCGGGACGATCAATGCCCGGCAGGGTCTTGAGGACAAAACGCGACAGCGCCATCAGGGCCCCAGTGTTGCCTGCGCTCACGCAGGCCTGCACCTTGTCCTCGGCCAACAGACGCAATGCGACACGCATGGAAGAATCAGGCTTGCCCCGCAACGCCAGAGACGGACGATCATCCATGGTGATGACTTCGCTGGCGTTCACGACGAGCAGGCGAGACCGATCGACACCAGAGTGGCGGGCGATGAGTTCTTCAAGAAGGGATTCTTGACCGACGAGGGTCAGGTGAAGCGAGGGTGTAGCGAGCAGGCAGGCAATACTGGCCTGAACAATGCTGCGGGGACCGAAGTCCCCGCCCATTGCGTCGATCGCGATGACCGGAGCGGACAAGAAATTACTCGTCAGCGCCCTTGTCGATCACTTTACGGCCACGGTATACGCCTTCTGGCGATACGTGGTGACGCAGGTGAACTTCACCGGTGGTTTTTTCTACAGACAGGGTGCTAGCCTCGAGAGCGTCGTGCGAACGGCGCATGTCACGGGCAGAGCGGGATTTTTTGTTCTGCTGAACAGCCATAATTGATTAACTCCTAAACGTTTGGGTCACGCTTTAACTGCGCCAATACACTGAACGGGTTGGACCGCGTTACCTCGTCCACGCTCGGTTCGGGCTCATCGGCGCCCGCCGGCTGCTGGCATTCTTTCGGATCATGAAGAGGCACGATGGGCAAGGCGAGCAGAAGCTCCTCCTCGATCAAGGCCTTCAGATCCAATGGATCTTCGCCGAGTTCCAGCACGTCATAGCCTTGCGGCAACGACTGGGTGTTTGCACCCTCCTTCACCACGGCGTAACTGCATTCGCTGTGGATCGGCAAGGTGACCAGCTCAAGACAACGCTGGCAAACCATTTTGACTTCAACGTCGATTTCGCTGTGGATAACCACGGCGCGTCGCTCGTCTTTTTCAAAAACGAATTTCGCCTGCACTGTACCGAGATTGTCAGCAAGCGGGTCGCAGAGTCTCTCCAAATCAGCCAGCAGCACTTCGCCCTGAAGGGTAGTGCCACGATCAGCTAATTTGCGTGGGTCAACGTGAGGTGGAATCGGGTCATTCAACATAGGCGCAGCATTCTAGGGATGACCCCGACGACTGTCAAAGGAAATTCAGGGCTGTTCGCAACCTGACCTGCTGATTACACTCGACTTTCACGTTTCGGAGAACCCCATGCTGCCTCTGCTCCTTGCCTCCAGCTCGCCTTATCGTCGGGAATTGCTCGAACGCCTGCGCCTGCCGTTCGTCTGGGCGTCGCCAGACATTGATGAAAGCCACCGCCCGCTGGAGCCGGCCTCCGAACTGGTGAAGCGCCTGGCCCGGGAAAAGCCATGGCCTTGGCCGCACAGTATCCGGATCACCTCATCATCGGCTCCGACCAGGTGGCCGTGCTGGACGAGCAGATACTGGGCAAACCTCACACCTTCGAACGCGCCCTGCAGCAGCTCAGCGACAGCAGCGGCAAAAGCGTGAGCTTCCTGACAGGCCTTGCGCTGTACAACAGCCAGACAGGCCAGTGCCAGGTCGATTGCGTGCCGTTCACCGTGCACATGCGCGACCTCGATCACGACCGCATCAGCCGCTACCTCCACGCCGAGCAACCCTACGATTGCGCGGGCAGCTTCAAGGCCGAAGGACTGGGCGTGAGCCTGTTCCGCAGCACCGAAGGCCCCGATGCCACCAGCTTGATCGGCCTTCCTTTAATAAGGCTGGTTGACATGTTGATGGCCGAGGGCGTGGCAATCCCGTAATTCTTTTTTGAATGCCACAAAAAACCCGACCAATGGCCGGGTTTTTCACACACAGCGAAATCAGCGCAGCGAGGGGCCTGCGAAACCTGCCCACATTGCGATCTGCTCGGCAACGCTGGAGCCCAGCTTCTTGGAGAAGCGGTCAAACGGTGATTCCTGAACGGTGTAATCCACCAGGTTTTTCTCGCCGATCACGTCGCGAGCGACTGAGCTGGCACTGCCTAGCCCATCGACCAACCCAAGACCCACCGCTTGTTCGCCAGTCCACACCAGGCCGGAAAACAGCTCGGGATGGTCTTTGTCTTTCAACCGATCACCTCGCCCTGCTTTCACGCTGGCAATGAACTGCTTGTGAGTCGTGTCCAGTACGGTCTGCCAGAACGCCGTTTCATCAGGCTTCGGCGCCTGGAACGGGTCAAGGAACGCCTTGTGCTCACCCGACGTGTACGTACGGCGGTCCACACCCAATTTCTCCATGGTGCCTACGAAACCGAAACCAGCCGCCGTCACACCGATGGAGCCCACGAGACTGGCCTTGTCCGCGTAAATCTGATCCGCCGCACTGGCGATGTAGTAAGCGCCCGAGGCGCCGAGGTCAGTGATCACCGCGTACACCTTGATGTCTGGCTTCTTGGCGCGCAGGCGGCGGATTTCATCGTAGATGTAACCCGATTGCACCGGACTGCCTCCCGGGCTGTTGATGCGCAGGATCACGCCCTTGGTCTTCTCATCGTCGAATGCCGCACGCAGACTGCCTACAATGTTGTCAGCACTGGCCGCTTCAGTGTCGGCGATCATGCCTTTCACTTCGATCAGCGCCGTGTGACTGCTACTGCGCGACGCGCTTTTGCCGAAGTTCATCAGCGGCGAGAACATGGCGAGCGCCACGAACAGATAAATAAAGGTCAGGGATTTGAAGAAGATCCCCCAGCGACGAGTGCGCCGATGCTCTTGAACGTTCGCCAGCAGCGTCTTTTCCAGCAGTTTCCAGCTCTTTGCATCACCTGCGTCGTCCCGCTCTTGCGAAGACGGTGATTTCCATTCATCCGACATACAGCTTTACCCCAACGAAGACTCAACAACACGCGCACCCAGCCAGGTACGCAACTCGGAAAAATGATTGATGGCCAGTCGCGGCTCGTATTGCAGCAGGGTATCCAGCGCCTGGGCGCCATACCCGACGGCGACCGAATCCATCCCGGCGTTGCGGGCCATCTGCAGGTCGAACGACGCATCGCCGACCATCAGCGCTTTTTCGGGCGCGACGCCACAGTGTTGCAGGATTTCGTTGAGCATCAGCGGGTCTGGCTTGCTGGCCGTTTCATCCGCCGCACGGGTGGCGTCGAAGTAGTCGAGCCAGCCATGGGCCTTGAGCACACGATCCAGCCCGCGTCGGGCCTTGCCGGTCGCGACTGCCATCCGGTAGCCCTCGGCCCGGAAGGCCTCCAGGGACTCACGCACACCCTCGAACAACGTCGAAGGCTCAACGTCCATGGCCATGTAACAGTCAGCGTAGTGCTGACGAAAATCGATCAGATCGTTGCCGGAAATGTCCGGGTACAACGTACGAATCGCTTCCGGCAAGCCCAGGCCGATGATGCCTTTGATGGCCAGATCGTCCCGCACCGGGCGCCCTGCCCGCAATGCGGCTTCGCGCATGGCGTCGACGATACGGCCAACGGAGTCGGACAGCGTGCCGTCCCAGTCAAAAATCAGCAGTTCGTAATCACGGCGCACTCAACAATCGCTCCACGGTCTTGGCCCACATTTCATCGACGGGCGCTTGCAGTTCCAGCTTGCCGCCATCGGGCAGCGGCACGACCAACGCGTAAGCATGCAAGAACAGACGCTTGCCGCCAAGGTCGCGAATCTCGCGGGTAAAGTCCTCGTCGCCGTACTTGCTGTCCCCAGCGATGCTGTGTCCGGCGTGCAGCGTGTGCACACGAATCTGGTGGGTACGCCCGGTGATCGGACGCGCCTCGACCATGGTCGCAAAGTCGCCGAAACGGCGCAGCACCTTGAACAGTGTCAGGGCCTCTTTGCCCTCTTCGTTCACTTCGACCATGCGCTCGCCGGAGCGTAGGTTGCTTTTAAGCAGCGGTGCACGCACCTGCTTCTGGGCCGTTGGCCAATTGCCACGGACCAGCGCCATATAGCGCTTATCCACGCCATCGCCACGCAACTGCTCATGCAAATGCCGCAACATGCTGCGTTTCTTCGCGATCATCAGCAAACCGGACGTGTCACGGTCCAGGCGGTGCACCAGCTCCAGCTCCTTGGCATCGGGACGCAACTGACGAAAGGCTTCGATGACTCCAAAACTCAGGCCACTGCCGCCATGGACCGCGATGCCAGCGGGCTTGTTGAGGACGATCAGGCCTTTGTCTTCATAAACGATGGCCGCTTCCAGGCGCTGTAACAGCCCCTGCGCCACAGGCACAGGTTCGTCGCGCTCAGGCACCCGAACGGGTGGAACGCGCACAATGTCGCCCGCCTGAAGCTTGTACTCGGGCTTGATCCGCCCCTTGTTCACGCGCACTTCGCCTTTGCGCAATATGCGGTAAATCAAGGTCTTGGGAACGCCCTTGAGGTACGTGATCAGAAAATTGTCGATGCGTTGACCGGCGTATTCCGGCGCAACCTCTACCAGCTGGACGCCGGGGGTTGGGGGGGTGATATTCGTCATGGCGCAAATCATAACAATTTTTTATGGATTTGAAGCACTTAATGATTGCTGCTATAGTCGCGAACGCCGCCAAAAGCGGCCTGGACAGCGGACAAACGGTATGACAACCGGCCCTGACCAACGCAATTCACGAGGGCGCGAGGCCGTCCTACGAGGCTTTCGGTGACAACGGAAGATCAGTGAGCGTAACGAGCGCAGGTGACATGAGGCCTGAAACAAGCCGGATCGCAGAGTGAAACACTCGCCATCGAGGCCCACGTTCAAGGCCAGTTCACAAAGTGCAGTCGCTGGCGATCGCTCCGGGCGAATGTGTCGGAAACCACGCCTTAATTTGAGCCATGAGGCGCGGACTTCCCATCGAAGTTCGCGTAAATGCAAACCCGCTGCGGATTCAGCGCGCGGCAGCACCCGAATTATCAGGGATACGTGTGGGGTGGAGACGCACAACCGTCGGACTGTGTAGCAAAAGGCTTTATAAAGACGCTTCATATCGTCCGCTACCGATGGTTGATTCCTCCTCCTGACAAAGCTTTTGCTGACAGGGTGTCATTTGTCACCACAGCAAGCAGGAAACGTCGTCGCGACGATGGCCCCTTTGGCCGGACATCGCTAGACACTGGAGTGTCCAAGCACTCCTGACGCGCCCTGACACCGACCGTGAGAAGTCGTGTGTGCCGAACGCCGTTTCCGGCAGCCCGGAAACCGACGGTACTACATGAAAAGAATGCTGATTAACGCGACTCAACCTGAAGAGTTGCGTGTTGCGCTGGTAGACGGCCAGCGCCTATACGACCTGGACATCGAATCCGGGGCCCGCGAACAGAAGAAGGCCAACATCTATAAAGGCCGGATCACGCGTATCGAACCGAGCCTTGAAGCGGCCTTCGTCGACTTCGGCTCCGAGCGTCACGGCTTCCTGCCGCTGAAAGAAATCTCCCGCGAATACTTCAAGAAGTCCCCGGAAGGCCGCGTCAACATCAAGGACGTCCTGAGCGAAGGCCAGGAAGTCATCGTTCAGGTCGAGAAAGAAGAGCGTGGCAACAAGGGCGCAGCCCTGACCACCTTCATCAGCCTGGCCGGTCGCTACCTGGTGCTGATGCCGAACAACCCGCGCGCCGGTGGCATCTCCCGCCGCATCGAAGGCGAAGAGCGCAACGAACTGCGTGAAGCGCTGAACGGCCTGGTCGCTCCTGCCGACATGGGTCTGATCGTTCGTACTGCCGGCCTGGGCCGCAGCAGCGAAGAAATGCAGTGGGACCTCGATTACCTGCTGCAATTGTGGACCGCCATCAAGGAAGCGTCCCTGGATCGCGCCGCGCCGTTCCTGATCTATCAGGAAAGCAACGTCATCATCCGCGCCATCCGCGATTACCTGCGCCAGGACATCGGTGAAGTCCTGATCGACAGCGTCGAAGCCCAGGAAGAAGCCCTGACCTTCATCCGCCAGGTGATGCCGCAGTACGCCAGCAAGATCAAGCTGTACGAAGACAGCGTTCCGCTGTTCAACCGTTTCCAGATCGAAAGCCAGATCGAGACCGCTTTCCAGCGCGTGGTCGAACTGCCTTCCGGTGGTTCCATCGTCATCGATCCAACCGAAGCCCTGGTGTCCATCGACATCAACTCGGCGCGCGCCACCAAAGGCAGCGACATCGAAGAAACCGCCTTGCAGACCAACCTTGAAGCGGCTGAGGAAATCGCCCGTCAACTGCGTCTGCGCGACATCGGTGGCCTGATCGTCATCGACTTCATCGACATGACCCCGGCCAAGAACCAGCGCGCCGTGGAAGAGAAAGTCCGCGAAAGCCTTGAAGCCGACCGCGCACGCGTTCAAGTGGGCCGTATCTCGCGCTTCGGCCTGCTGGAAATGTCCCGTCAGCGCCTGCGTCCATCCCTGGGCGAAAGCAGCGGCATCGTTTGCCCACGCTGCAACGGCACCGGCATCATCCGTGATGTTGAATCCCTGTCGCTGGCGATTCTGCGCCTGATCGAAGAAGAAGCCCTGAAAGACCGCACTGCCGAAGTGCGCGCTCAGGTGCCAATCCCGGTCGCCGCATTCCTGCTCAACGAAAAACGCAACTCGATCACCAAGATCGAATTGCGCACCCGCGCCCGCATCATCATTCTGCCGAACGATCATCTCGAAACGCCGCACTTCGAAGTGCAACGCCTGCGTGATGACAGCCCGGAAGCCCACAGCCTGCAGTCCAGCTACGAGATCGCCGCGGCCGCTGCCGAAGTGGAAGAAGTGCAGCCTACCGCCGCGACCCGCACCCTGGTTCGCCAGGAAGCTGCGGTCAAGACCGCACCGGCTCGCGCCAACGCGCCTGTGCCGACCGAAGTCGCTGCACCGGTTGCGCCAGCACCTGTCGCTCACGAGCCGAGCCTGTTCAAAGGTTTGGTGAAATCCCTGGTCAGCCTGTTCGCGACCAAGGAAGAGCCGGTTGCCCCAGCCGCCGTGGTTGAAAAACCCGCTGCCGAACGCCCTGCCCGCAACGAAGAGCGTCGCAACGGTCGTCAGCAGAGCCGCAGCCGCAACGGTCGCCGCGACGAAGAACGCAAGCCGCGTGAAGAACGTGCTCCGCGTGCCGAGCGCGAAGAACGCGCGCCTCGCGAAGAACGTGCCCCACGTGAAGAGCGTGCACCGCGTGAAGAACGCGCACCTCGCGAAGCCCGTGAAGACAGCGCTCCACGTGAAGAACGCGCACCGCGTGCTCCGCGCGAAGAACGTCAGCCACGTGCCCCGCGTGAAGACCGCAAGCCTCGTGAAGAGCGCGTGCGTGAACTGCGCGAGCCTCTGGATGCTGCCCCGGCCGTCAACGTGCCTCGCGAAGAGCGTCCTGAGCGCGCACCGCGTGAAGAGCGTCAGCCGCGCCCGCCGCGTGAAGAACGCAAGCCGCGTGAAGAGCAGACCGCTGCTGCCGAAGACGAAACCTTGCTGAACAATGAAGAGCAGCAGGACGACAACCAGGAACACGCCGAAGGCGATCGTCCTCGTCGTCGCTCCCGTGGCCAGCGTCGTCGCAGCAACCGTCGTGAGCGCCAACGTGATGCCAACGGCGATGTGATCGAAGGTTCGGAAGGCAACGAAGGCGAAGAAAACGCTGACGAAACCTCGAGCGAAGGCGTTCGTGGCGAAGGTAACCGTGCAGAAATCGCTGCAGGTCTGGCAGTGACTGCTGCCGTCGCTGAAACCGCGATCAGCGCCCACGCCGAAGCCGACGCACACCGCCAGGCTGAGCGTGCAACCGCTGCCGTTGAAACCCCGGCTGTTGAAGCAGCTCCAGTCGAGAAAGCCGACGTTGTCGAAGCACCTGCTGTTGAAGCGCCCGCCGTTGAAACACAGGCGTCGACCGCCAAGCGTTCGATCATGCCGGAAGTGGAAGTGGCTCAGTTCGATGCGTCCCTCAGCCCATTCGAGCGTCAGGTCAAAGCGGCAGCCGAACAGGTCGAACCACCTGTCGTAGCCGAAGCGCCAGCGGTCGATGAAGCGCCGGCTCCTGCGCCTGTCGCACAAGTGCAGGCACCGGTTGAAACGCCGAAAGCTGTTGAGCCGGTCGTAGAGAAGCCTGCTGTTGAAGCGCCCGCTGTCGAGGCTCCCGTAGCCGCGGCGCCTGTCGCGCCAGCACCGGTTGTCGAAGCACCCGCCGAAACGGCCGCGCCGGAAATCGTTGCCGCTCCTGTTGCTGCCGAGCCAGCGCCAGTTGCAGCCGAAAAGCCAGCACTGCCGCAAGCCAGCACGGGGCGCGCGCCGAACGATCCTCGCGAAGTTCGCCGTCGTCGTCTGGAAGCCGAGCGTCTGCAAAAGGAAGCCGAGGCTGACGCCGCTGCTGCCCCGCAAGTCGCAGAGCCCGCACCTGTCGAAGCGGCTGCTCCGGCCGTCGAGCACGTTGCCTCCACTCAGGAAGCCGTGACCGAGCACGCTGAAGCCGAAGAAAGCAAAGAGCCTAAACCGCTCTCGTAATCTTCACGAAACGAAAAAGCCCCACCTGTGAAAGCAGGTGGGGCTTTTTCATGCCTGCGTAATGGACAGGAACACGTTTGTCCGCGCTGGCGAGCCGTGCCGCCACAGGGCGGTATTACCCTTTGAAAACCAGTGCAGAGGGTACGTCGATATCCCACAACACGCCGGGATCAGTGACCACGACCTCATTCACCTTCGCGGCTTTGAACAACCGCTTCGCCCCCTTCTCCCCCGCCAATCCCATCAGCGATGACGCAAACCCGCGGCCGAACCCCACTGGGTGCCCGTACTGCCCTTGATGGACAGGCACGCTGATCATGTCGGGTTGCAACGAGTCAGCCACACGTTTGAGGGTATCCGGATGGATGAACGGCATGTCACCGAGCACGATAAGCCAGCCGCGATGATCGGGTTCCGCTGACACCGCAGCCGCGATGCTGTCGCCCATGCCGGGCGATTCCAGCACCACGACTTCGCCGCCGTGGCGCAAACCCAACTCCGCCACGCAGGAATATTGAGGACGGGTCAGCAGAACGATCTTGTCGACCACCCCGCTCAAATTTGTGAGCACATGCTCGATCACGCAACGCTCCACCCCCTCGCGTCCCATGCACTGCGCCAGAAGCTTATTGCGATGGGCGCCCGCCACCTCCCGATAGCGGGACCCCTGGCCGGCGGCAAGAACGATGGCGCACAGGGTTTCACTCATGCTAAGCCTCTGATCAGGGACGGTTCTGTTATCGGGGTGCAAGGGCCACGCCAGAACGGCCAGCCCTTTTTACAACGGTTGGTTCAGTACAGGTTGGGTTCCATTTCCAGCGACACCCCAAACCGTTCAAGAATATCGGCTTGAATGCGTTGCGCCAGGTGCAGAATATCCAAACCCGTCGCCGCACCATGATTGACCAGCACCAGCGATTGCAGGGCATGCACGCCCGCGTCGCCCTCGCGAAACCCTTTCCACCCGGCCTGTTCAATCAGCCACCCTGCCGCCAGTTTGACCTGACCGTCAGCCTGTGGATACGCCACCACACCAGGATGCGTTTCGCGAATGCGAGCCGCCAACTCGGCGGACACCAAAGGGTTCTTGAAGAAGCTGCCCGCGTTGCCGAGGGTTGCAGGGTCCGGCAGCTTCTCGCTGCGAATCGCGCTGATGGCCCGGCTGACGTGAATCGGCGTCGGGTTGGCGATGCCCTGCTCTTGCAAGCGCTGGCGCACCGGGCCGTATTCCAGGTGAAGGCGAGCGGCGAAGCTGAGGCGAAAGCGCACCCGCAGGATCAGCCACCGGCCGACCTGATGCTTGAAAACGCTGTCGCGGTAGCCAAACGCGCATTCCGACAAAGAAAACTCGCGGGTCTCGCCGGTTTCGCGATCCATGGCCACGAGGCTGTCGAAGACGTCTTTGAGCTCAACGCCGTAGGCGCCGATGTTCTGCATCGGGGCTGCGCCAACAGTGCCGGGGATCAGGCTGAGGTTTTCCAGCCCCGCCAGCCCTTGGGCCAGGGTCTCTTGCACGAAGGGGTGCCAAGGCTCCCCCGCTTCGGCCTCGACCGTCGCCCCGTCGCAATTCTCATGGGTGATGCGAATGCCCCGCGTCGCCATGCGCAGGACCAGTGCATCGATGTCACCGGTCAGCAGCAGGTTGCTCCCGCCGCCGATCACCAACAGTTCGATCTTGTGTTCTTTCGCGTACGCCAGCGCTTCACGGATGTCAGCGTCGGAGTGGGCCTCGACGAACAGCCGGGCCTTGACGTCAACGCCGAAGGTGTTGAACGGCTTGAGCGATACGTTGGATTGAATCAGCAAACCCATGAACGCACCTGCTCCTGATGACAGCGACTCATCACCCTCAACCCTCCAGCAAGCGCCGTACGCGCTCCAGATCTTCGGCGGTGTCAACGCCGGCTGGCGGTGCTTCCAGCGCATCGGCCACATGAATCCGCACGCCGTGCCACAAGGCACGCAGCTGTTCGAGGTTTTCGGTGTTTTCCAGCCAGCACGGGCCCCAGCTCACGAAGTCGTGAAGGAAACCGGCGCGATAAGCGTAGATGCCGATATGACGGCGGAACGGCACGCCCTCGGGCAGCGCGTCGCGGGTTTTGGCCAGTGCGTCACGGGCCCAGGGCAGCGGTGCGCGGCTGAACGTCAGGGCCAGGCCATTGATGTCCGAACTGACCTTGACCACGTTGGTGTTGAACAAAGCAGCCACGTCGTCGATGGGTTCTGCAAGCGTCGACATGCGCGCTTCGGGGTGCGACGCCAGATTGTCCGCGACCTGGTCGATCACCGCCGGGGGGATCATCGGTTCGTCGCCCTGCACGTTGACCACGATCGCGTCATTGGCCAACCCCAACAGCGAGGCGACCTCGGCCAGACGGTCGGTACCGGAATTGTGATCATCGCGGGTCATCAGCACTTCAGCGCCAAACGCTTCACAGGCTTCGACGATGCGCTGATCGTCCGTGGCCACCACGACACGCTGGGCACTGCTTTTGCGCGCTTGTTCCCAGACGTGCTGGATCATCGGCTTGCCCGCAATGGTTTTCAGCGGCTTGCCAGGAAAACGGCTGGAGCCGTAACGCGCAGGGATGACAACGGTGAACGCTGCAGTCATTTGTCCAGACGCTCGTCAGTGGTCAGGGTGCGCGCTTCGCTTTCCAGCATCACCGGGATGCCGTCGCGGATCGGGTAGGCCAGACCGGCGCCCTTGCTGATCAGCTCGGTTTTATCGGCGCTGAGCTTGAGCGGACCCTTGCAGATCGGGCAAGCGAGGATGTCGAGCAATTTGGTGTCCATAAGAAATCCTGAGCGAGTCATGGCAAAAGCCGGGTTAACTGCGAATCGAACCAACTGACGAAGGCCGGAGAAGGCACGGCTTCCACGGCCAGATACCACCAGTCGGGCGCCGCGAAAGAAGCACACTTCACGGCGTCTTTCTCGGTCATGACCAGTGGCAGGGCTGGCGTGAATGCCAAGGCCTCTGCACTGAACTCGGCATGATCGGCGAATGCATGGGGAACAGGCCGCCAGTGTAGTCCTTCGAGGGTGTTGAAGAAACGTTGCGGGTTGCCGATGCCCGCCACGGCGTGCACGGCCTGGCCGGGGGCAAAATGATCGACCGGCTGGGCGGCACCGGTCTTGAGGTTGACCAAAGCGGTGGGCTTCAAGGTAAAGGCGTAGCCGTCGTCACGGTCTACAAGCGCGCCGTTGTACAGCAGCGCGTCGACGCTTTGCAGCCGCTCGACCGGCTCACGCAACGGGCCCGCGGGCAGGCACCTGCGATTGCCGAGGCCCCGTGCGGCGTCGATCAGTACCAGTTCGAGGCTCCGAGCGAGGCGGTAATGTTGGAGGCCGTCATCGGACAGAATCAGGTCGAGGGGTTCGTCCGCCAGCAATGCACGCACGGCCTGCGAGCGGTTCGGGTCGATCATCAACGGCACGCCGGTGCGTTTGACGATCAGCAGCGGCTCGTCACCGGCCTGCGCAGCGTCTTGCCCGGCGCGAACCCGCCATGGAAAGCTCGGCGGCTTGGCGCCATAGCCGCGACTGACCACGCCCACGCGCAGCCCGCGCTGGCGACAGTGTTCGATCATCCACAGGATCAGCGGCGTCTTGCCGGTGCCACCTACAGTGATGTTGCCGACGACAATGACAGGCACTGGCGCCGTGTAGATGTCACCCTCGCCCGCCACGAACCGCGCACGCTTGCCATTGACCACGCGCCGATACAAGGCTTCCAGCGGTCGCAGTAGCGTCAGGGCCGGATGGCCCTTGTACCACGCATCAAGCAAGCGGTCGGTCAATGCCATCAGTTCGCCGATGCGGCCTCGACAGTGGTCATGCGCAAATGGGCGAAACCCAGCTTGCCCGCCGCGTCCATGGCCGTGATGACCGCCTGGTGCGGGGTTTTGCCATCGGCGCTGATGGACAACGGCAGGCTGGTGTCGCCACCGGATTCCTTCTGTAACGCGTCGATCAGCGTGTCCAGTTTGCTGTCGGCCAGCAGGGTGTTGTTCACCGAATAGACGCCGTCGGCGTTGATGGTGATGTCCACGTGCTTTTTATCCACATCGTCCGCCGAGGCGCCGGTGACGGCTTGGGGCAGGTCCACGCGCAATTGGGTCTCGCGGGTAAACGTGGTGGTGACCACGAAGAACAGCAACAGGATGAACACCACGTCGATCAGCGACACCAGGTTGATGTCGATGGTCTCCCGGGGTTTGCGGCGACGGAATTTCACTTCTTGCGGCCCTCGCCACGAGCGGCGGCCTTGAGGTCAGGCTTGGCATCGGTCAGGTCAACGTCGCGGTCGCCCTGCACCACTTCCACCAATTTGATGGCTTCCTGTTCCATGCCGACCACCAGTTCGTCCACACGGCTTTGCAGGTAGCGGTGGAAGAAGATCGTCGGAATCGCGACGGTCAGGCCGGACGCGGTGCAGATCAACGCCTTGGCGATACCACCCGCGAGCATGCCCGCGTTGCCGGTCATGCCGGTGCTGGTGAACGAGCTGAAAATGTCGATCATGCCGAGCACGGTGCCTAACAGACCCAGCAGCGGCGCCATGGCGGCGATGGTGCCGAGGGTCGCCAGATAACGTTCGAGTTCGTGAATGACCCGAGCGGCGGCCTCCTCGATGCACTCTTTCATGATCTCGCGACCGTGACGGGAGTTGGCCAGACCTGCGGCGAGGATTTCACCCAGCGGCGAATCGGCGCGCAGTTCCTTGAGCTTTTCGCTGCTCAGCTGTTTGTCCTGAATCCAGCGCCATACCTGACCGAGCAGATGCGGCGGCGTGATGCGGCTGGCGCGCAAGGTCCAAAGACGCTCGATGATGATTCCGACGGCGGCAATGGAACTCAAAATGATCGGTAGCATCATCCAGCCACCAGATTTGACCAGCTCCCACACAGCGACCACCCCCTGAAAAAAAGTGGCGCTACTCTAACATACGGTCGGCACATCGCATCGCTGACTGATCCTGTCCGATGAATAACCGGCTGATCACTCTCGCCAGAAACGTCGGACAGCCCGCTCGAAGTCCACCTCGCCGAAGGTCCCCAATTGCAGCGTGAGAGCCCCACGCTCCGCACTGTCATGGGTGTCGATCTTCAGCCAGCGGTAGCGCGACATCACCAACGGATGGGGATGGCCAAACGCATTATTGCGACCTCGGGAAATCAGCACACCGCGAGGCGAAACCGCCTGCAGAAAGCGTTTCGACGAAGACGTGCGGCTGCCATGATGAGGCGCTTGCAGCCAGTCGGCGCGAACGTCGAAACCGTGCTCCAGCATGGCGCGCTCGGCAGAGACGTCGATGTCACCGGTCAATAACAGCCGCTCGCCGTTCGCCTCAATGCTCAGGACGCAGGAACCCTGATTGCCCTCCCCGGCCTGCTCCCAGATCCAGGTGGCGAACGTCACGTTGTCCCACGTCCAGCTCTCGCCGTTCTGACAGCGCTCGACAGACAATTCGGGGGGCATGCGTTCGATGTCGCCGCCAAGCACTCTCGACACTGGCATGGCTTGATGGATGGCGGGCGCCCCACCCGCGTGATCGGCGTCGGCGTGGCTGAGGAGCATCAGGTCCAACTCGGCGATCCCGGCACGTCGAATGGCCGGAAGGACCACACGCTGACCGATGTCGAACTCGCCAAACCGCGGCCCGGCGTCATACAGCAGTGCATGGTTTTGCGTGCGCAGCAGGATCGCCAGGCCTTGGCCGACATCCAGCTGCGTCACTTCGACTTCGCCCAACGGGACGCTTTTCTGCGGCGCGAACACGCACAGCAGCAACATCGGCCAGCCCAGCGGGCGCAACGGCACGCCATTGGGCAGCAACAGCAGTAACGCACCCAACAGACTGAAGGGCCAGACCCAGAACGGCACGGCAGGCCCCGTCCACGCGGGTATGAGGTCGGCCATCGGGCTGAGCACCCGGAAGAGCCCCTCCATCGCGCCGCCCGCCAGCCAGAGCAAGCGCTCGCCAATCGGCGGAATCACCAGCAGAAACGTGCCGAACAGTGCCAAGGGCAGGATCAAAACACTGACCCACGGCACCGCGACCAGATTGACCAGCGGCCCGCTCAGGCTGACCGGCAGGTTCAGCGCCAGCAGCACCGGCAGCAGACCGAGCGCGATCAGCCACTGGGCGCGGGACCAACTGTGCAGCCAGTGCCAGGCGCCGAGGCGTCCACCGAAGATCAGGAGGAGAATTCCGACCGCCGCGAACGACAGCCAGAAGCCGGGGCGCAGACTGATCAGCGGCTCGGCGATCAACACGCCGTTGAGCGCGATCAGCATTGGCCAGGCCACGCCCAGATGCCGAAACCGCAGGCGCCAGAGCAGGACGAGTCCGAGCATGATGCAGGCCCGCTGCACCGGAACATCGAACCCGGCGAGAAAGCCGTAAATCAACGCACCACCCAAGGCAAGCGCACAAGCTGAGGGCAACCAAGGGATGAACCGTGGCCACAGCCCCCAACGTGCGAGCCCCGCCACCAGACCGTAAAGCAATCCCGCCAGAAGTCCGATGTGAGTACCCGAGATCACCAGCAAGTGCACGGTGCCGGTGTCTTGCAGCACTTGCCACTGTGCCGCGCTGAGGCCCGAATCGTCCCCCAACACCAACGCCGCCAGACCGCCCTCATGCCCTTGAGCATCGACCGCCAGCAAGCGCTGGCGAATACGATCCCGCCAGGGTTCTGCCGTGGCCGCGATCAACTCGCCGTCAACCACAGTACCCGTCGCCCCGATACGCTGGGCCAACAGCCAGGCCTCGTAGTCGAACGCGCCGGGGTTGGCCAGACCGCTGGGGCGTTTGAGCTTGACGGCCAACCGCCAGCGCTCGCCGCTGCGCACTTCTGGACCGCCGTACCACGCGACGCGCATGCGATCCGGCAATCGAGTGCGCCGCGAAACAGGGTCTTCCAGCTGAAATCGCACCACGCCGTCGGCGCTCTGAGGCAAACCGACGACAGTGCCTTCGAGCCACAACGTCTGGCCGTCGAGCCGTTCAGGCAAACGGTCGTTCAACGCAGACTGAGCAGAGACAGAGGCCCACGTCAGCCCGAACAGGAAAAAAGCCAGCGGATAGGTGCGAAATGGCAGCAGCATCAACGCCACCACCGGCATCGCCAGCATCAACCAGACCGGCGGTAATGCCGGTAAAAAACGCAGGACCAACAGTCCCAGTGCTAGCGCCACCATCCCTGTGCGCATGAGGCTTTCCCCTGTCGACCGATGAAATTCACCTTCATGACTTAGCGCACAGGGGGAGGCGCGCTTTTATTAATTGTCACAATGTCTGAATTTCCATACGTCACTATCCATGCATACTGGCCCGAATTTCTCGGCCAAGCCCCCGCATTTCCTGTATGCCACGCCACCTGATCAAGCGGTACATGCCCGATCCGAACAGCATCCGGGAACATAAATCCTTACGCTTTCTTGGCACCCTTCTCCACGACCCCAACCTCTGGCACCTCAATCGGCATTCCGTAGCGAGGGCGATGGGGATTGGTTTGTTTGCGGCGTTGATGCCGATGCCGTTGCAGATGCTGCTGGCGGCGTTTTTGGCAATCTGGCTACGCGCGAACATGCCGATTGCAGTGAGCCTGTGCTGGCTGACCAACCCGCTGACGATGCCGCCGGTGTTCTATGTCACGTACAAGATCGGCGCTCTGTTGCTGGGGCTGCCGCCGAGGCACTTTCCGGACGAGATGAGCTGGGACTGGATCAGCGGGCAGCTCACGACGCTGTGGCAACCGTTTCTGTTGGGATCGCTCGTGGCGGGCGTGGTGCTGGGCCTGGTGGGGTATTTCGGGACGATGGGGTATTGGCGGTGGTGGGTGGGACGGCAGTGGAAGCGGCGCGGGGCCAGGCGCGGATAGTCCGGGCGGCGCCGAATCTGTGGGAGCGAATTCATTCGCGAAAGGGCGACACATTCAATACATCCGTGTCGAATGTACCGCCGCATCGCGAATGAATTCGCTCCCACAGGTATTTCCGAGGGGTTACTGCCGCATCCCGCGCCCGCTCACCAGCAGGCGTGCGCAGCCGAGGTACAGGACGATGGTCGCCACGACCATGAACGCCAGCGCCACGCTGATTTTGATGTCTGACACGCCTAGAATCCCGAAACGGAAGGCGTTAACCATGTGCAGCACAGGGTTGGCGAGCGATACAGTCTGCCAGAACGGCGGCAGCAGGTTGATCGAGTAGAACACCCCGCCCAGATAGGTCAGCGGCGTCAGCACGAACGTCGGGATGATCGAGATGTCATCGAAGTTGCGCGCAAACACTGCGTTAATGAAGCCCAACAACGAGAAGATCGTCGCCGTCAGCACCACCACAATGATGGTCACACCCAGATGATGCACCTGCAGGTCGGTGAAGAACATCGAGAGGATCGTGACGATCACGCCCACCATCAACCCGCGCAACATACCGCCGAGGGTGTAGCCGATCAGAATGGTGTGCGGCGAGACCGGCGACACCATCAGTTCTTCCACCGAGCGCTGGAATTTCGCGCCGAAGAAGCTCGACACCACGTTGCCGTACGAGTTGGTGATCACCGACATCATGATCAGGCCCGGCACGATGTATTGCATGTAGGTGAAGCCACCCATGTCGCCGATCTGCCGACCGATCAGGTTGCCGAAGATCACGAAGTACAGAACCATGGTGATCGCTGGCGGCAGCAGGGTCTGCGGCCAGATCCGCATGAAGCGACGGACCTCACGATAGACGATGGTGTTCATGGCGATCAGGTTGGGGCGCAGCTCTGAACTCATACCGCCACCTTCGACAGATTTTTCTCGACCAGGCCCACGAACAGCTCCTCAAGGCGGTTGGTTTTATTGCGCAGGCTCAGCACCTGAACGTTTTGCAGCGCCAGTTGACCGAACAGCGCAGTGATGCCGACGGTTTTGTCCACCTGCACTTCAAGCGTGCGTTCATCCACCAGCCGCGACGGGTAGCCGGCAAGCTGCGGCGCTACGGCCATCGGGTCTTTGAGGTCCAGCAGGAACGTCTCGGCGTGCAACGTATTGAGCAGGGTTTTCATCCCGGTGTTTTCGATGATGGTGCCGTGATCGATGATGCCGATGTTGCGGCACAGCTGCTCAGCCTCTTCCAGGTAGTGCGTGGTGAGGATGATGGTGATGCCCTTCTCGTTCAGCTCGGTGAGAAAAGTCCACATCGAACGGCGCAGCTCGATGTCCACGCCCGCCGTCGGCTCGTCGAGAATCAGCAGGCGCGGTTCGTGAATCAGCGCGCGGGCGATCATCAAACGACGCTTCATGCCGCCGGACAGCGACCGCGACGGCACGTTGCGCTTGTCCCACAGCCCCAACTGGGTCAGGTACTGCTCGGCGCGTTCCTTGGCGATCTTCGGCGGGATGCCGTAGTAACCGGCCTGGGTCACGACGATGTCGAAAGTCTTCTCGAACTGGTTGAAGTTGAATTCCTGAGGCACCACACCGATCGAGCGCTTGAGCTGCGCCGGGTTGCGATCCAGGTCGTGGCCGAAGATGTTCACCGTGCCCGTGGTCTTGTTTACCAGGGTCGAGATGATTCCGATGGTGGTGGATTTGCCGGCACCGTTAGGGCCGAGCAATGCGAAGAAATCACCCTCGGCGACGTCCAGATCGATGCCCTTGAGGGCCTGGAAACCGTTGCCGTAGGTCTTGGTTAGCTGCCGGATGGACAGAGCTGAACTCATGACTGAAAACACACCAATAAAAGGAAAGAAAAGGAATAAATGATGACAAAAACCTGGCTGCCGGATCGTTCCGGGCCGCTGATACTGCGTTGCCGAAACAATCCGTTGCAAAGTGGAACGAGCGTCAATGTTGCTTGCCCACGCCGCGCAAGTACAGCGAGATCTATTGATAGTCGTTATTAATCTAACGCGGTAACGCTCACGTCAGCGCTGTCATCACAGCCTTACGAAACGCGGGACGTTGCTGTAAACGCTCGTACCAGGCTTTGAGGTGAGGCAGCCCTGCGCGTTCAATCGGCATTTCGAACCAGGCATAAATAAAGCTGCCCAGCGGAATATCGCCCATACCAAACGCGTCGCCCGACAGCCAGGGCTGGCGAGCGAGGGTTTCATCGACAATGCGCAGCAGGCCTTCGACGGTGCCTTTCGCAAGGTTGATCTGCGTCCAGTCCTGCTGATCGGCGGGCGTGCGCAACACGCCCCAGAACACGGTGCGGAATGGCCCGGCGAATGTCGACGTGGTCCAATCCATCCATTTGTCCGCTTGGGCGCGAGCCTTGGGATCGCTGGGGTGCAGCGCTGAATCCGGGGCGTATTGCGCGGTCAGGTAACGAACGATGGCGTTGGATTCCCACAACACAAAGTCACCGTCTTCGATCATGGGCACCACGCCGTTGGGGTTCTTCGCCAGGTAGTCCGGCTGATCATTGAGGCCGAACGCGCCGCCCGCACTGATCGCCTCGTACGCCAGCCCCAGTTCTTCTGCGGCCCACAAGGCTTTGCGGACGTTGGACGAGTTCTTCCTGCCCCAGATTTTCAGCATGGTTGTTGTTCTCCTGAGTGCTAAATGGCTGACGTTAGTGGCATATGCCTGCGGGCGCCAGTTTAAACCATCGGGCGGGGTGGGACGTTGATTTGGCTTTACCCCAAGGCAAAGCGCCTGAAATCCAGACCCCGGTAATGACCCCGCCAAGGGGGTATTCGAGCCACACCCTCACGCGCATCGGCCATGGCTCGAACTCCCCCGACGGCGCGGGGTCACTATCGATGCGCGGGCCAGAGCGGCTGCCCGCGATGTCGATGGCGCCCGATTTCGCCATCATCTCGGAGGGATTCTTATGCTGTTGTTGTGGATCGTGGTGCTGGTGATCGGCGTGGCCTGGCTGGCCCATCGACGTGTCGCCCCCTTCCCCGCCCTGGGTATCGTGGCGATTTATCTGCTGGTGATGGGATCGTTCAGTCATGCCCACGGCTGGATGATCATTCCATGGCTGCTGTGGCTGGCCGTCGCAGTGCCGTTGGCCCTGCCTGACCTGCGCCGCCAATACTTCAGCGCGCCGATGTTCGCCTGGTTTCAGAAAGTGCTGCCACCGATGTCGGAAACCGAACGCGATGCCATCGACGCGGGCACAGTCTGGTGGGACGGCGAATTGTTCAGCGGCCGTCCCAATTGGGACACGCTGCTGGCGTACCCGAAAAGCCAGCTGACCGAAGAAGAGCAGGCGTTCATCGACGGCCCCACTAACGAACTGTGCGCCATGGTCAGCGACTGGGAAATCGGTCAGGCCATGGACCTGCCACCTGAAGCCTGGGCCCACATCAAAGAACACGGCTTCTTTGCGCTGATCATCCCCAAAGAATATGGCGGCAAAGGCTTTTCGGCCTACGCCCATTCGCAAGTCGCGATGAAACTGGCGACCCGCAGCGGCGACCTGGCGTCCACCGTCATGGTCCCCAACTCCCTCGGCCCGGCCGAATTGCTGTTGCATTACGGCACCGACGAACAGCGCAACCATTACCTGCCGCGCCTGGCCCGTGGCGATGACATCCCCTGCTTCGCACTGACCGGCCCGCTGGCGGGTTCCGACGCGGGCGCGATGCCCGATACCGGCATTATCTGCAAGGGCCAGTGGCAGGGCGAAGAAGTCATCGGCCTGCGTCTGAACTGGGAAAAACGCTACATCACCCTCGGCCCCGTCGCGACCTTGCTCGGCTTGGCGTTCAAGGCGTTCGACCCTGAACACCTGCTCGGCGAAGAAGAGGATCTGGGCATCAGCCTGGCGTTGATTCCCACTGACACACCGGGCGTAAATATCGGTCGTCGCCACCTGCCGCTGGGCGCTGCCTTCATGAACGGCCCCAATTCAGGTAAGGACGTGTTCATCCCGCTCCAATACCTCATCGGCGGTCAGGACATGCTCGGCAAAGGCTGGATGATGCTGATGAATTGCCTGTCCGTGGGCCGTTCGATTTCCCTGCCTGCGGTCGGCACCGGTGCCGCGAAATACACCAGCCTGGTCACCGGCCAGTACACGCAGATCCGCGAGCAGTTCAACGTGCCCCTCGCCGCTTTTGAAGGTATTCAGGAAGCCCTGGCGCGCATCGGCGGCAACGCATGGCTGATGGACAGCGCGCGCATGCTGACGGCCAACGCCGTGGACTTGGGCGAGAAACCGTCGGTGTTGTCGGCGATCCTCAAATACCACCTGACCGAACGCGGTCGCGAGTGCATTACTCACGCCATGGACGTGCACGGCGGCAAAGGCATCATCATGGGGCCGAATAATTACCTGGGCCGGTCGTGGCAAGGCGCGCCGATCTTCATCACCGTGGAGGGCGCGAACATTCTGTCGCGCAACCTGATGATCTTCGGCCAGGGCGCCATTCGCTGCCATCCGTTCGTGTTGAAGGAAATGGCCCTCGCCGGACGTGAGGATCATGATCAGGCGGTGAAGGAATTCGACGGCCTGTTGATGCAACACATCGGCTTCGCCGTGCGCAACGCGGCCAGCACGCTGGTGCTTAATCTGGGTTTCGGCCATTTCGAAAGCATGCCGGGCGATCGCTTGAGTCAGGGCTATTTCCGCGCCCTCAATCGCCAGGCGGCTGCGTTCGCGATGTTGGCCGACCTGAGCATGATGCTGCTGGGGGGCGAACTGAAACGCCGGGAGCGGCTGTCGGCGCGACTCGGCGATGTGCTCAGCCACCTGTACTTGGCGTCGGCGGCCCTCAAGCGCTACCACGATCTGGATTACCCGGAAGCGCTGGCGCCCCTGTTTCGCTGGTCGATGGAAGAGGCGTTGGGCGAATCGGAGCGTGCGCTGGACGAACTGCTGAGCAACTTCCCGAACCGGATTCTGGGCGGATTATTGCGCGTGATCGTATTCCCGTTCGGGCGTCGTCACAAAGGCCCATCGGACGTGCTGGATGCGGAAGTCGCGGAGATTATCGGGCGCGCCAAAGGCGATCCGGCGCTGGAATCGGTGCTCGCCGGTTGTTATCGCCCGACTTCGGAGAGTGATCCAGTGGGGGCGCTGCAACATGCGGCTGACCTGCTGACTGACGCGAAATCGCTGCATGGGAAACTGCATCACGGGCTCAAGAGCGGTCAGGTGAAACCGGCGGGCGGTGAACATGTGATCGACGCGGCGTTGAACGCGGGCGTGTTGCAACCGGCAGAGGCCGAGAAGTTGCGGGCTGCGGAAGCGGCGCGCAGAAAGGTCATCGATGTGGATGATTTCGATAAGGAGGAACTGAAGGCTTCCGAAGGGAAAGTCCGCTAACCACGGTTCTCCCCTGTGGGAGCGAATTCATTCGCGATGCGGTGTCACATCCGACAGATATCCATCGGATGGACCACCCTCTCGCGAATGAATTCGCTCCCACAGGGTCTGCGTTCCTTCATTGATAAAGCATCAGTACTACGAATCCACCGCTCTAGCCTGCACATCTCCAAACCCTGTCCTACACTCCCCGGTAACAACAAGAAAACACCAAGGGGACGCATCATGATCGACCATCGCATGACTCATCGCTGCCTGCTTGCTGAAATCGCCTCGGGGGAGGACCTTCACAGCGGCAAACCCACCCAGACCCTGCAAACCCTTCTGCTCATCGGCTTCGTCACGCGCCAACCCAGCCCTGATCACACCTACGCCCATCTGGCCTTGACCGAGGCCGGGCATCGCTATCTCGCCGGTTTATGGCATTGAGGTAACCCACCTTTACGCGTCGACCACTGATCACCAGTCCTCCGGGGTATCGGTCACGGGTTCGGGGAACTATACTCCCGCGCCTGTTTTTGTCTCTGAGGACTTCATCATGGCCGACGCCAATCTCGACCGCACTCTCAACCTGCTGACGCACCTGCGCGGCATTCTGGTCGCGCTCGGTGAAGCCGAACAGGTGCCCGAAGAAAGTCATGCACTGTTCATCGAACGCTATGACGAATTGCTCGGCCTGCTGCCGGTTGAGCCGATCGAAAGCCAATACCTGGGCCAGGACCTGCTGTGCCAGGTGATCCAGCGCTACCCGCAAATCGCCCATCTGGTGCCACGCGACCTGCTCTGGTACTTCGGCGGCGACTGCCTGCACTTCATGCCCGACGACGAAATCGACCTGTACACCGCGCTGGAAGAACGCCGCTTCGAAGCCGAGGAGAACGAAGAACCGTTCGACTGGGATCAGGAAAAGCAATTGCTGGCGATGGGGCAAGAAGGGTCGCGGCACTGATCTGAGTGTTCGGTCGGCGCTGCTCTTTCAGGAAACGCCGATCTTTACTGTGGGAGCGAATTCATTCGCGAGAGGCCGGTACATCCGATGGAAATGCATCGTCTGGAAAACCGATCCGCGAATGAATTCGCGCCTACAGAGCTGAGCGTCAAACACCTACTTCAACAACACCCCATGGGCATTCGGAAACACCTCCCGGTCCACTAGCCCTGACACTTGCACCGCCTGCGGAAAGATCTTCTTCGCAACGAACAGATCATCGACGCCCTGCAACGCCGTCACATCCGACGCTTCCACCGGCTGCAAGGACTCAACGCCCCAACTCTGCAAACGCTGCGACACCGGCAACGGCACGTTGTTGGCCGTTGAAAATACCTGCGCGTAC
Organism: Pseudomonas sp. NPDC088368; assembly: GCF_044753445.1. Classification (NCBI taxonomy): domain Bacteria; kingdom Pseudomonadati; phylum Pseudomonadota; class Gammaproteobacteria; order Pseudomonadales; family Pseudomonadaceae; genus Pseudomonas; species Pseudomonas sp. NPDC088368. The sequence continues at coordinate 409,384 of NZ_JBIVNG010000004.1, read as the reverse complement.
TGTTGCGGATTCGACTTGGCCCATTCGAACGCCTTGGCCAGTCGCTGGAGCACGTCATTCAGGGCCAGGCGCTTCACCTTGTCCGCCAGCGCCTTGTCCGAGGCGGTGATGAACGTCAGTCCGGTGTTGATACCCTCCCCGCTCAGCAACAGCCGCGCACCGTTTTCTTCCGCGAAGGCCTGATAGATGCCGAACGTCCCCCACGCGTCGATCTTGCCCGCATGGAACGCCGACAACGCATCGGTGGGCATGACGAACCCAATGTTGACGTCCGATTCCTTGACCCCGGCGTTTTCCAGGGCACGAATCAGCAGGTATTGAGAAATGCTGCCCCGCGCCGATGAAATCGACACGCTGCGGCCTTTCAGGTCGGCCACGGTTTTGATGTCCGAATCCGGCGGAACCAGAATCCCGATGCTGCGCGATTGGCCTCGACGCACGGCGACGATGCGCAGTGGCGTCCCCCCGGTAGCAGCGGCCAGCACGGGGGTGTCGCCCGCGGGTGCGAGGTCCACGGCCCCGGCGCGCAAGGCTTCGAACAGCGGCGCGGCGCCCTGGAAGTTGGCCCATTCCACTTGATACGGAACGCCGTCAAACGCCTTCGACGCCTCGACCACCGTGCGCAGCCCCTTGGCCTGATCCCCCAGAATCAGTTTGACCTTCGACCAATCCACCGCGTCCGACACCGCTGCCGGTTTGTTGCCTTCGTCACCACACCCCGCCAGCACGGCGCAGGACAACAGTAAAGCGAGCCCTCGACGGCCCAGATTCCAGCGGTTAAACCCCATTGAACGACATCCTTGCACGCCAGCTTCAAAAGAAAGCGAACTGAATGAGTCCGCCCGATGAGGGTCATCGTAAGCGCATAAAAAACCGGGGTGAAATGTCGATTGGCAATAAGCTAATGCTCAGCTTTTTTGATTTTTATAAAATGGGTAATGCATTATTTTTATAATTAGCTTAGCGCCAAATCGAATTTCACAGGGCTGACGCCTCCCCCTATGTTGCTGACTGGCCTCGCGCGATTGCACGCGCGCCCGTCTTTTCTAAAGGATAAGGAATCGCCCATGAGCGTCGAATTCATCGGTTACATCGCCACCCAGCCGTTCTCGGAAATTCACCCACGCAGCGGTCAGACCGTTCAGCCGGAGTACGTCGAAAAAGTCGCGCGCGCCCATGAAGACGCCGGGTTTGACCGAGCGCTGGTGGCTTATCACTCCAACAGCCCGGACAGCGCGTTCATTGCGTCCTACGCAGCCAGCGTGACCACCAAACTGAAATTTCTCATCGCCCACCGGCCAGGCTTTATCTCCCCCACCGTGGCAGCGCGACAATTCGCGACGCTGGACGTGTTCAACGGTGGCCGCACGGCGGTACACATCATCACGGGTGGCGACGATAAAGAGCTGCGCGCCGATGGCAGCTTCATTGGCAAGGATGAGCGTTACGCCCGCACTGACGAATATTTGAGTGTCGTGCGTCAGGAGTGGACAGCGGAAAAGCCCTTCGACCATCACGGTACGTATTACCAGTTCGAGGGGGCGCATTCGCTGGTCAAGTCGCCACAACAGCCACACATCCCGCTGTATTTCGGCGGCGCGTCCAAGGCGGCGATCGAAGTCGCGGGCAAGCACGCCGACGTGTACGCGCTGTGGGGAGAAACCTATGAGCAGGTCAGGGATATCGTCAAACAGGTCCGAGCCGAGGCGGCGAAGCACGGGCGGACGGTGCGTTTCAGCCTCTCGCTGAGGCCGATTCTGGCTGACACTGAAGAAAAAGCCTGGGCGCGGGCGGACAGCATTCTGGAACGGGCGAAGGCACAGGCTCAGGCGGCGGGCATTCAGCGCCGCGAACCGGCTAACGAAGGCTCTAAGCGTTTATTGGCGGCGGCTGCGCAAGGGGCGCGACTGGACAAACGCCTGTGGACCGGGATTGCCGGGCTGCTGGGCGCCAAGGGCAACTCGACCTCGCTGGTGGGCACCGCCGAACAAGTCGCCGAGGCGCTGCTCGATTATTACGACCTAGGGATTACCACCTTCCTGATTCGCGGGTTTGATCCGCTGGAAGACGCGATTGATTACGGCAAGAAGCTCATCCCGCTGACTCGGGCGCTGGTGGCCAAGCGGGAGCGGGAGAAGCAGGAAAAGGTGGCGTAACTGACGCGTCGTTGCTTTTGATTCTGCCCGAAGGGCGTAGGAGCATGCTTGCTCGCGATCTGCTGGGAACCAGCAGCAAAACCAGGCATCTCGGTTCTGTCAGGCAGACCGTATGCGCAGGATTTGCTGCCGCTGCGCGCCAGATCGCGAGCAAGCATGCTCCTACGCCCTCCGGGCAGAAGCGAGATCGCGATCTGACGGCCTACCTTCATTAGAATGCGCGCCTTACTCCTTATACGCCGTCCCTTGCCGATCCAGCTCGCGGATCAACGCGTTCCAGTGCCGGGCCACGCCGGGCCCGTTCCCGTCCTGGAATACCCTGGCCTGCTCCTCGACCTTCTTCACCACCTCTTCTGGCGGGAAAATCAGCTCGGCGTTGCCCGCAGCCTGCGCGGCAATCTGAATATTGCAGGCGTATTCCAGATTGTGCAGTTGCTTGAACGCGTGCTCGACGCTGATACCCGCTGTAAGCAAGCCGTGATTCCTCAGGATCATCACGCTCTTGTCGCCGAGATCCGCCACCAGCCGCTCGCGCTCGCCCAGGTCCTGAGCGATGCCCTCGTAGCCGTGATACGCCACGCGCCCGGAGAACGACAAGGCGTGCTGAGAGATCAGCAGTAGACCATTCTTTTGCGCTGATACCGCAATGCCGTCACGGGTGTGGGTATGCAACACCGCTTGCAGGTCCGGGCGAGCGGCGTGAATGGCGCTGTGGATCACGTAGCCTGCGTGGTTGATGCCGAGGCCTGTTGGGTCATCGACGATGGTGCCGTCGATGTCGACTTTCACCAGATTCGATGCGGTGATTTCGTCGAACAGCAAGCCGAAGGGATTGATCAGGAAATGCTCGTCAGGCCCTGGCACCCGTGCCGAGAAATGCGTGTAGATGTGATCGGTCCAGCGCTTGAGCGCCGCGATACGATAGGCCGCTGCGAGTTTGACCCGCACCTCCCACTCTTCGGGACTGACCCGATCCCGTACGCCGCTGGCGCTGGCTGGAACGGGCAAAGAACTGACATTGCTCATGCATGACTCCCTGTGGGTCTCGAGTAGACGTATCAAGGGAGCCTATGCGCGTTGGAAAATGTTTAAAAAGCACATTTTCTTCTAAGCTAATTATCAAGTTTTTTTATTTCTTTTCACGAAGCGCTCAGGCCGCTTCACGCGCCTCCTTCAAGGCTTCGGCCACCAGACTTCCGAACGAGGCCACCGGTGCCTGTAGATTCCCGAGGAAGCGCGGGTACATCAACCACAGGTGCATCACCGGTTTGAAGTCCTTGAGCGGCACGACCGCCAGTTGATCGTGGTGCGCGCTGCGCTCGAACAGAGGACGCGGCACCAGCCCCAACCCCATGCCATCGGCCACCAGCCCCAATTGCAGCTCAGTGCCGAACGTTTCCAGATTGACCTTGAGACCCAACCCCTGATCGGCCAGCGTGCGCTGCAACCCCGCACGAAAACCGCAACCGTCCGGATTGAGCACAAAGCCCTGGTCATAACAGTCGGCCAGCTTGATCGGCTTTTTCGGCTGACGCTCCTTGGCGCAGACTACTACCAGCTCCATCTTGCCGATGGATTCACCGATGATGCCTTCCGGGAAAATCTTGCCGGCAGGGAACAGCGCGGCGGCGGCATCCAGCTCACCTTTTTCGATCTTGCCGATCAGATGACTGCCCCAACCGGTGACGACCTGGGCGCGCAAATCGGGAAATTGTCCGCGCAAGTGTTTGAGGGCATCGAGCAGGACGACATCGCCAATGGTCTGCGGCACACCCAGCCGCAACAGGCCGCTGGGCGGGGTGTCGCTGGCGACGAGTTCACGCAACGAGTCCATTTCCCGCAGGATCGCCAGGCATTTCTGGTACACCTGCAAACCCATCGCCGTCGGCTTAAGCGGCTTGGTGTTACGGTCAAACAGCTCGACCCCAAGCGCCTGCTCGAAATTCTGCACCCGGCGCGTGATCGCAGGTTGCGTCAGGTCAAGCGACTCAGCCGCGTGGCTGATCGACTGACAGCGAATCACCGCCACGAAGGCATCGATATCATCAATTTTCATTCGGTTCGCACATGAAAAATAGGGACAAGATAGGCAAAAAGCATAATTCCAAACGCGACACATGGATAGCCCGACAACCTGCCCGGGGGTTATCAAATGCTTTTTCGTTATAACCTAATCATCAATAAATAGCATATTACACAGTCGCATTATGCTTATATTGGCTGACCGAACTTGCCGTGGAGCGCACATGACTCAACCCCGACACCCCGAACGCCTGCGGGAATTCATTGGCGCTCTGGCCGAACTGATCGACAGCAATCCCCGCGAGGGCGACCTGCTGCATCGTGGCGGAAAATTGCTGGGCCAACTGGTGCGTCACGACGACTGGTTGCCGGACGAATACGCGATTCCCGATCCGACCCGCTACCAACAGTTTCTGCTGCACGCCGACTCGCGCCAGCGCTTTTCCATCGTCAGTTTTGTCTGGGGGCCGGGTCAGACCACGCCCATTCACGACCACCGCGTCTGGGGCCTGATCGGCATGTTGCGCGGCGCAGAGTTCTCACAAGGCTTCGCCCGCAGCGCCGAGGGCCGACTGGAACAGGAAGGCCCGGCCATTCGCCTTGAACCCGGCCACGTCGAAGCGCTGTCCCCGCGCAGCAACGACATTCATCAGGTCAGCAACGCCTTCGACGATCAAGTGTCGATCAGCATTCACGTCTACGGCGCCAACATCGGCGCGGTGAAGCGTGCCGTCTATCAACCGGACGGCAGCGAAAAACTGTTCATTTCCGGCTATTCGAATGCCTATCTCCCGAACATCTGGGACCTGTCCAAAGAGAACCACGCCCAATGACTCAAAACACCCGATCATTTGCCGACATTCGCAACGCACTGCTGAATAAGGAAGAAGTCGCTCTGGTGGACGTGCGCGAAGAAGCGCCTTTTGCCGAAGCTCACCCCCTGTTCGCGGCGAACATCCCGCTGTCGAAACTGGAGCTGGAGGTGCTGTCGCGCATCCCGCGCCGCGACACCGCGATCACCCTGTATGACAACGGCGAGGGCCTGGTTCAGCCTGCCCTCACCCGCTTGTGGGATTTGGGCTACACCGACGTCAAGCTGCTGGAAGGCGGCTTGCAGGGCTGGCGCGACGCAGGCGGCGAACTGTTCATCGACGTCAATGTGCCGAGCAAAGCGTTTGGCGAACTGGTCGAACACCATCGTCACACGCCGTCTCTCGCCGCCGAGGAAGTGAAAGCCCTGCTCGACAGCAAAGCCGACGTGGTGGTGCTTGATGCCCGCCGCTATGACGAATACCAGACGATGAGCATTCCCACCGGCGTCAGCGTTCCGGGCGCCGAGCTGGTGCTGCGCGCCCGCGAACTGGCACCGGACCCGAAGACGCGCATCATCGTCAACTGCGCCGGGCGTACGCGCAGCATCATTGGCACGCAATCGCTGGTGAACGCAGGCTTGCCAAACCCGGTTTCAGCCCTGCGCAACGGCACGATCGGCTGGTTACTGGCGGGGCAAACCCTGGACCATGGTCAGTCGCGCCGCTTTGCCGAGGTCAGTGACAACACGCTGTCCGTCGCTCGCGAGGACGCCCGCAAGGTGGCCGACAAGGCGGGCGTGAAGCGCGGCAAACGCTCTGACCTGAACGCGTGGCAAACCGAAGCAGCTCGCACAACGTACCTGTTCGATGTCCGCACGCCAGAGGAATTTGAGGCTGGCCATTTACTGGGCGCACGCTCAACGCCGGGTGGCCAGTTGGTACAGGAAACCGATCATTACGCCAGCGTGCGGGGCGCAAGGATCGTGCTGGTCGACGACGACGGCGTCAGGGCCAACATGTCGGCGTCGTGGCTGGCTCAGCTGGGTTGGGAAGTGTTCGTGCTCGACGATCTGCGCCCTCAGGACTTCAGCGAGAAAGGCCCGTGGAACGCGCCGATCCCGACGCCGTGGCAGGTCGAAGAAATCACCCCCGACACCCTGCGCCAATGGCAGGCACACGGCAGCGTCGCCGTGCTGGATTTCACCGCCAGCGCCAATTATGTGAAGCAACACATTCCCGGCGCCTGGTGGACCTTGCGCGCCGACCTGTCCAGCGCGCTGCGCAAAATCCCCGCTACCGAGCAATACGTGCTGACCTGTGGCAGCAGCAAGCTGGCGCGGCTGGCGGTGCCGGAAGTCGAAGCGTTGACCGGCAAGCCCGTGTTTCTGCTCAGAGAAGGAACGGCCAGTTGGGTGAAGGCCGGCTTCGAGCTGGAGAGTGGCGAAACCCACCTCGCCTCCCCCCGCATCGACCGCTACCGCCGCCCCTATGAAGGCACCGACGCGCCGCGTGAAGCTATGCAAGCGTACCTGGATTGGGAATTCGGACTGGTGGAGCAATTGGGTCGGGATGGGACGCATGGGTTTAATGTGATTTGAACCGAGCTTCCCGATTTAAGACGCCTTGACGATCGTGCCCACTCAGAGCGTGGGTACGATCATGAGGGCGTATGTCCTTCAAACCATTAAATGCAATAAATTAATATTAAAAACCACCAAGATTAACCAAATACATAATTAGCATATAACTAAAAAATACTTCTAATGCGTTTCTTATAGGCTTAAGGTCATAACCCTAGAAGCCGACCCCTTTCCAGGCGGAGGCTCAAACTTTTTTCCGAGCCTGGAGACCCGCTTCATGTCCGCCCCTATCCTCAAGTCGCTGCGCCTCAAAAAGCTCCTGTTGGGCGCCCTGCTGACGCTGTCGTTCGGCCAATACAGCCAGGCTGCCGAAGCCCTGCAACCGCTCTTGGTTGCCAATCAGAAATCGGCATTGAAGGTGCTGCTGGAGGTCTCCGGCGAGCTGAAAGACGTGCCCTACGACATCAAATTCTCCGAATTCCCGTCCGCCTCGCCATTGGGTGAAGCGCTGAATGCGGGCGCGGTGGACGTGGGTGCACTGGGCGATGCGCCGTACGTCTTCGCACTCGGCGCAGGGGGGCCGTTGAAGGTGATCAGCATTACCCACGTCGACGGGCGCTACACCACGGCGTTGATCGTGCGTAACGACTCGCCAGTCAAATCCGTGGCTGACCTCAAGGGCAAGCGCATCGTCACCGGGCGCGGTTCGATCGGGCATTACCTGGCGATTCGCGCGCTCAACGAAGCGGGCCTGAAAACCAGCGACGTCAAATTTGTCTTCCTGCTGCCGAGCGAATCGCGACTGATCCTCGACAACGGCGACGCTGACGCATGGGCCACCTGGGCGCCGTACACCACGGTCGCCACCCAGAGCGGCGCGCGCATCCTGCCCAACGGCCCGGACCTGCTGACCAACCATTCCTACCTCGCCGCCACCAGCAAGGCGATCACCGAGAAACGCGCACAACTGGACGATTTCGTCGTGCGTCTGGACCGCGCCTACCGTTGGGTCAACGCCCATCCCAAGGAATACGCAGCCGCCCAGACCAAGGTCACCGGCCTGCCCGTCGAAGTGCATTTGGCCGTCAATCAAGACACCAAAATGGAGCGCGTCAGCATCGATGACAGCGTGATCAAGGGCCTGCAAAACACCGCCAACATCTATGAACGCGAAGGCATTCTGAATAAACACGTCGATGTCTCCAACGGCTTCGATCCTGGCTTCAACGCCATCCGCCTCGCCGCCGAGCAGGCTGCCGAGAAAACCGATTCCCAGGCTGCGCGCTAAGCGACCGACTCCAGGAGAGCACCTCATGAGCACACCCCGTCAACTCAAATTCGGCGCGATGGTCCACGGCGTCGGCCACGGCTGGGGCGAATGGCGTCACCCGGATGCGCAGGCCGATGCGAGCACTAACTTCCAGTGGTACAAGGGGCAGGCGCGACTGGCAGAAGACGCGAAATTCGACTTCGTGTTCATCGCCGACAGCCTGCACATTCACGAGAAATCCAGCCCCCATTACCTCAACCGTTTCGAGCCGCTGACCATCCTCTCGGCGCTGGCAGCGACCACCTCGAAAATCGGCCTGGTGGCAACCGTCACTGTCAGCTACACCGAGCCGTTTCAGGTGGCGCGGCAGTTCTCGTCGCTGGACCACATCAGCGGCGGTCGTGCAGGCTGGAACATCGTCACGTCGTGGCTCAGTGGCACGGCGGAAAACTTCAGCAAAAGCGAACACCCGCCCCACGCGGTGCGTTATCGCATCGCCAAAGAACACGTGTCGACGGTCAAGGGATTGTGGGACTCGTGGGAGGACGACGCCTTCACCCGCGACAAACAAACCGGAGAATTCTTCGACCGCGACAAGCTGCACCCGCTGAACCACAAGGGCGAGTTTTTCCAGGTCAAAGGCCCGCTGAATATCGCTCGCTCACGCCAAGGTCAGCCGGTGCTGTTTCAGGCGGGAACCTCGGAGGATGGCCGTAACTTCGCGGCGGAATATTCCGACGCAATCTTCGTCCATGCCGAGTCGTTCGAAGAATCAAAAGCCTACTACGCCGACCTCAAGCGTCGCGCCAAAGGCTTCGGTCGCAACCCTGATGACCTGTCGATCCTGCCCGGCATTCGCCCGATCGTTGGCCGCGATGCCGACGAGGTGGAGCGCCGCTATCAACAGGCCGTGGAACTGGTGAGCATCGAAGACGCCATCGTTGCGCTGGGTCGCCCGTTCAACGATCACGACTTCACGCAATACCCCTTGGACGCGCCGTTTCCCGACCTGGGCGACCTGGGCGCCAACAGCCAGAAAGGCGGTTCGGATCGCATCAAGCAACAGGCGCGGGAACATAACCTGACATTGCGCCAAGTGGCGCTGGATTTTTCCCGACCGCGTCGCGAGTTCGTCGGCACGCCGGAACAGGTCGCCGATCAGATTCAGCATTGGTTCGAGAACGGCGCCAGCGACGGCTTCATCATCAATTCGCTGCTGCCAGACGGCCTGAAATATTTCACCGAGCTGGTGATCCCCGTGCTGCAACAACGAGGCCTGCAACGCAGCGAGTACACAGGCTCAACCCTGCGCGAACATTTCGGGCTTGAGTTCCCGGTGAACCGCTACACGGCGGCGCGGGAAGACGCCTCGCAGCCGGTCTCGCGAGCCACCGCGCAGGCATCGACATGAACGCGGGGTTGAATCGCCAAGCCACGGTGACGGAGGTCGAGTCGGATGAAGCGTTCGTTGAACGCTTGCGCGGCATCACTCAGCGTCTGGCCGAAACCGCTGAGCATTACGACGACAGTGGTGAGTTTCCCCATGACAATTTTCGCCTGCTGCATGAGCACAACCTGCTCGGCCTGACCGTTCCTCAATCGCTGGGCGGCGGTGGCGCGGACCTCAAGCAGGCGCAACAGGTCATCAGTGCCGTGGCCCGCGGTGAACCGTCCACCGCGCTGATTCTGGTGATGCAATACCTGCAACATGCGCGACTGCAACTGACGCCCAACTGGCCGGAGCACTTGCGTCGGCACGTGGGGCTGGACGCGGTGAAAAACGGCGCGCTGCTCAATGCGCTGCGTGTCGAACCGGACCTCGGCTCACCCTCGCGCGGCGGTCTTCCAGCCACGACCGCTCACCGTACGGCAGAAGGCTGGCGCCTCAACGGGCGGAAGATTTACTCGACCGGCAGTCACGGCCTGACCTGGTTCAACGTGTGGGCGCGCAGTGACGACGACGATCCGCTGGTGGGCGTCTGGCTGGTGCGCAAGGACAGCCCCGGCGTGCGCATCGTCGAGGATTGGGACCATCTGGGCATGCGTGCCACGTGCAGTCATGAAGTGGTGTTCGAGGACGTGCTGGTGCCGCTGGATCAGGCAGTCAATGTGAGCCCTGCGCGCCTGGCACAACCGGAACTGGACGCCGCGGGTCTGCTGTGGATGTCCGTGCTGTTGTCATCGGTCTACGACGGCATTGCGCAATCGGCGCGGGACTGGCTGGTGGATTTTCTGGAGACCCGCACGCCGTCGAACCTCGGCGCCTCATTGTCGACCCTGCCCCGGTTTCAGGAAGCCGTGGGCCACATCGACACGCTGCTGTTCGCCAATCGAACCCTGATCGACGCCGCGACCCATGGCCTGACAGCTGCCAGCCACGCGCCGCAGATCAAATACCTGGTCACCGCCAACGCCATCCGCGCGGTGGAACTGGCCATCGAAGCCACCGGCAATCCCGGCCTGTCCCGCAGCAACCCGCTGCAACGGCACTACCGCAATGTCGTGTGCGGCCGGGTGCACACGCCACAGAATGATGTGGTGTTGCAGGGGGTCGGGAAAGCGGTGTTTGCGGGGAGAAAATTGTAGGCGCTGGCTTGCCTGCGATCAGCCCGGGGTCGCGCTCGACGGTAGCGGCAGTCCATTCGGTGTATGCGGATTGTCTGTCACAACGAGGCGTCTGATTTTGCTGCCGCTTCGCGACAGATCGCGAGCAAGCAACGCTCCCACGCCTTCGGCAGACGCAAATCGGGGTGGGCAACGCTTTTGATTCTGCCCGAAGAGCGTGGGAGTGCCGGGGTGGCGATCCCACGGCCCTCGGCCAGAATCAGAAGCCCGCGTGGGTATTAAAGCCTTCAACGGCGCACACGGCACCTGTCCGCCTTCTATCCCACCATCACCGGCGGCTCGAAGGCCGTGATTTCCGGCACCGCCCCCACCCATTTCTCGACCTCTACCGAGGCGGTCTGCGCCGCGCAGCCTTGTGACAGGCTCGACGACCCGATGTCTTCGGTCACGACATTGGGATTGCCGTGTTTTTCCAGGCATCGGGGCTGGGCCTTGTTCAGCGGGTCGTACCAGGCACCCGTGGCGATTTGCACCACGCCGGGCCGAATGTCGTCGGACACAATCACCCCCGCCAGAAACGCCCCACGTTCATTCCAGACCTTGACCACATCACCCTCGGAAATGCCGCGCGCCTGGGCATCCTGGCGATTGAGGGTCAGCGGTTCCCGCCCCTGCACTTTCGACGCCTGACTGTAGGCGCCATGGTCGTACTGGCTGTGCAGGCGGGTTTTCGGCTGGTTCGACAACAGGTGCAACGGGAACGTCTTGGGCGGCGTGTCGAGCCAGACCGGGTGGCCGGGACAATCGGCGTAGCCAAAGCCTGCAATCCGCTCGCTGAGGATTTCGATCCTGCCCGATGGCGTCGGCAATCGATTGACCACCGGGTCCTCCCGAAACGCCTGGAGCAGCACGGTATCGCTGGGCGGGTAATCGATCTCGAACAGCCCGTCGCGCCAGAACTGATCGTAATCCGGGAGCGCAATGCCAAAACTCTGGGCTCGCTGATGGGATTCGTCGTAGATGAAGCGCAGCCATTGACTTGCATCGCGCCCTTCGGTGAAGACGCTCTCGAAATCCAGAAGGCGGGAGAGGTCCGCCAGAATCGAATAATCGTCCCGCGATTCGCCCACCGGCTCGATGGCCTGCTTCATGGCGATCATGTAGCGGTCCGACGCCGCACTGCCAATGTCATCGCGCTCCAGCGCCGTCGTTGCGGGCAGCACGATGTCAGCGTATTTGGCCTGAGCGGTCCAGTATTGCTCGTGGACGATGATGGTTTCCGGACGCTCCCAGGCTTCCAGCAACCGGTTCAAATCCTGATGGTGATGGAAGATGTTGCCCCCGGCCCAGTACACCAGCCGAATATCGGGGTAATGCAGGCGCTGGCCGTTGTAGTCGAAGGGCGCGCCGGGGTTGAGCAGCATGTCAGTGACCCGCGCCACGGGAATGAAATCCTTCACCGGGTTCACGCCTTGAGAAAAGCGAGGACCGGAAAACGCCTTGCGCCCGCTGCCGGTGTTGTTCATGCAGCCGTAACCCAAGCCGAATCCCCCGCCCGGCAGGCCGATCTGCCCCAGCATCGCGGCGAGGGTCACGGTCATCCAGAAGGGCTGCTCGCCGTGCACCGAACGTTGCAGCGAATAGGCGATGTTGATCATCGTGCGTTTGCTGGCCATCTCTCGTGCCAGCGTGGTGATGCGCGACGCGGGAATGTCAGTCAGCGCGGCCGCCCACTCCGGGGTTTTGGCAATGCCGTCCACGCGGCCCTGGAGGTACTCGATGAAGCGTTCGTGCCCCACGGTGTAACGCTGTAAAAAGTCTTCGTGGTGCAGACCGTCGTCGACCAGCACCCAGCACAGCGCCATCATCAGCGCCGTGTCACTCCCTGGCCGAACAGCCAGCCACTCGTTGTGTTGAGGGCCGACCAGATCGTCTCGCAGCGGGCTGACGTTCACGAACCTCACCCCGGCCTCGGACATCCGCTGAATCCCGCCCTCGACCAAATGATCGCTGGCGCCACCGGGGCTGCATTGAGCGTTCTTGACCGGCAGCCCGCCAAAGGCCACGAACAGCTCGCAATGCTGCGCCAGGTTCTGCCAGGAGGTGTGCGCCGCCAGCAGCCAGTCCATGTTGCCAACGATGTGAGGCATCAGCACGCGACCGGCGCCGAGGCTGTAGCTGTCAACGCTGTACACGTAGCCGCCAAACCCATTGAGGAAGCGGTGCAGCTGGCTTTGCGCATGATGAAAACGTCCGGCGCTGCCCCAACCGTAGCTGCCACCGAAAATCGCCCGGTTGCCGTGCTCGCCCTTGACTCGGGAGAGCTCGCTGGCGACCAGTTCCAGCGCCGTTTCCCACGGCACTTCGACGAACCCTTCCTGCCCTCGCAAATGCGGACTGCGCAATGCCGGGTGATCGCCGAAGCGCTCCAGAAAACTGCGGCGTATCGCCGGGCGACGAATCCGTGTGGGCGAATCGATGGCCCCCGGAATCGAATCGCCGATGGGCGAAGGATCGGCATCCCACGACACCGGCTCCATCGCGTCGAGCCGTCCATTCACAACACGCGGGCGATAAGCGCCCCAATGCAACGATGTGAAACTCATGCCCCGAACACTCCCCCATCCTGCTCATCAAAAATCGCGTGTGGTGCCCTTAACGCTGCGCCTGCGTCGCCCCGGCCTCTGGCGTCCCGAGCACGGCACTGAACGAATCGTCGAATACATTGGCAGCCGGATACGATTTCGTCAGCCCCTCTTTGTTGAAGAAGTCGATGGTCTGCTGGGCCTGAGCGATGGATTGCGGCGAAATCGGCACCACGGTGGTCGCCGAACGCTCGAACCAGCCCCGCGCCACATCAGGATCGGCCTTGCTCAACGCCGCCCAGGCCGTGGCGTACGCATCGGTGTTCTGCTTGTTGGCCACCGACCAGGCGCGCGCTTTCTGCAAGCGCTGAATGAAGTCGGTGATCTGCGCACGTTTGTCCTTGATGGCTTTGTCATTGGCGACGATGAAACTCTGCGCCGGGATCAACGTATTGGCCGTTGCCAGCACGTGAGCGCCTTGTCGCTCCTGCTGGATGACGTAGGGGTCCCACGTGGCGATGGCGTCCACGGAACCGCCGTCCAAGGCGTGGGATGCGTCGAGCGCGCTCAGATAGCGATACTCCACGGCATCGCGCGCCACCCCGGCCTTGTCCAACGCGGTGAGCATCAACTGCTGGCTCCATGAACCTTTCCAGATCGCCAGACGCTTGCCTTTGAGGTCTGCCACCGATTTGATCGGCGAATCCTTGCCGACGACGATCGCCACGCCTTCCAGATTCTGCCGGGAAATGCCGATGACCTTGATCGGCGCCCCCAACGCGCCGAGAAACAGAACGGGCGCGTCGCCCAACAGGCCCACGTCCAGCGCGCCGACGTTCAAGGCCTCGGCCACCGGAGAACCGGCCGTGAATTGCTTCCACTCCAGCGAATACGGCAGGTCTTTCAGCACACCGGCTGCCTCCATGACGGTGCGGGCGCCGTAGCTCTGATCGCCAACGGTCAAGTCGGCGGCATGGGTAGACGCTATAAAAGCAGATAAGAGAAAGGCAGGTAACGCGTTGCGCAGCAGACGGGATTTGATCGACACGAGTGGCCTCCACAGGGTTCCATCAGAACCGGTTCATGAACATGAATACCGGTCCGCCTGTGCGGTCGCCGACTGATCGCCTCGGGCCAAGCGCGAAGCTCAGTGCGGCGGGATAGAACCATAACATCGCGCACAACATTAAATAAATTCATTATTGTTATAAGCAAATATGCCAATTCATCAACACACCTGCGATGCCCATGGAGACTTCCCTGAGCAGGCCTCAATGGATTGCTGATCGACAAGACTCTGCCAGTGATGAAAAATGTCGCTTTTGTCTCGGGACACGCTCTTCTCCCCCGACGACCCATCGCGTCACGAGGTCTTGCATGCCCACGCCCGTCATCACTCAGGAACACCTACCCGATTACTGCATGGCGATCCTCTTCGGGTTGGTGACGGCGTTTCCCGGCAAAGGCAGGACGTCGCTGCTCAAACTGGTGCGCGCAGTGGGCGTCCGCGATGCCGATGGCCATCTGATCGACGCCGACAGCCTGATGCCAATACTGGAATCCCTGGAGGATGCGGGTTGGGTCATGTTGGAGGAGCGGCACGAAGGACGCTATTACGCCGTCACCGCAGCGAAACGAAACCGGGTGTTGAGGAGCTTCCTGGAATCGCCGGACTACGGTCTCTGGATGCAGGAGATTTTCGACAGCCTGCCGCAGCTCAGTGCGTGGCAGACCCCTACCCGGTCACGAATCCTGCAAGATCTGTGGTTTCACCTGCTGGGCCACAACCTCGGAGGGCTGTCGGACTCACTCTCCGTGGCATCCCCCCTCTTCACCCTCGCCCAATCCCCGGCTGAACACCCGATGTATGCGCTGCAACGCGATCCGGACGGACTGCATGTGTTCGATGAGTTCAGCGAAGACATGCGACGCCTGCTATTGGAGGATCACCTCAGCCTGCTCAATTTCTATCTCGGCCCAGCGGGGCAAAGCTATTCGCTGGCACTGCGCGAGATGGAAGCCCGACCCCATCCGTCATTGGGGGTCGAGTTGGCACTGCAGGCGCTATGGCGCGGCGATTGGGACACCCTTGAATACGTCGAGATGGAAGAGACAGCGCTGCTGCAACACGTGATTCACCTGACGCTGCGAGGCCAGGTGAGCGACACGCTGGTTCTGCTGCGCGCCTGGCTGGCGGAAATGCGCAAAATCACCAAAAAGCGCAAGATTGATCTGCCACCTATCCTCAATGCGTTCTACTGCCTGACGCTCTTTGCAGAAAACGATCCCAAGCAACGCGCCTCGCTCAAGCAGGCCGTAGCGCTGGGCAACAAGGAACGATACGGTGAGGCCTACGAGGTTTTCCCCTACCTGATGGCCCAGCTCGCGGGAGAAAAATCCCCCCCACTCACGTCCTTCGCCCACATCACATTAAACGGGCTGGATGGCCTGCTGGTGGCCATCACGCTGTACTGGCTCGACTCGCCCCATGCGCGCACCGACGCCTGGCGCATCAAGCTGGAGGACTGCCGCGACGAGCTGCAACGCGATCAGTACCTGTGGCTCGCCGCTGAATTCGACGCGTTGATCGCCGTGCAATTCGGCACGCCCCGGCAATTCGCCGAGCTGCATCAGGCCGCTGGCCTGCGCCCACTCGTCACGCTTCTGCACCGCCAGGAAGCCTGGGAGCACGCCCTGAGTGCCCTGAGCCAGCTTCGCCCCGGCAAGACAACCGCAACACCTGCCGCCGATGAAAAAAACACGCGCCTGGCCTGGCACGTGCTTCTCGACGGCTATTGGGAAAAAGTCGAACCCCGGGAACAGAAGCGCAATGCCAAAGGGCAATGGAGCAGCGGGCGTGCTGTCTCGCTCAAACGTCTGGTGGAAGATGGCCCGGCCATGGACTTCCTTTCCGAGCAGGACCGTCAGACCATCGGCGTGATTCAGGTGAGCTATCAGTACAGCAACCCCGAATACGAACTCCCCGCGTCCAAGGCTTTGCCGCGACTGGTCGGCCACCCAGCGGTGTTCTGGCGAGACGCCCCCGACGTGCGCATCGACTTGCAGGCAGGCCAGGCGTCACTGCACCTGCACGCCAGCGCCGAGAAAATTCGCGTGCACCTTGAGCCCCTGGGTCTGCTTGAAGCGAGTGAAACCTTCGTCCAGAAGGAAACCACCACGCGCCTGCTGATTTACCCGATCAGCCGCGAGTTGCGGAAAATCGCTGAAATCGTCGGCGAGGGGCTGGTCGTGCCCGCGTCGGCCAAAGAACAGTTGATCGAAGTGGTAAGCGCCATCGCCCCGCTGCTGCCGATCCATTCGGACATGCCAGAGCTGACCGGGCACCTCGACCGCGAACCCGCCGACACCCGCCTGTACGCCCATCTGCTGCCATTGGCCGAAGGTTTGCGTCTGCAGTTGTTGGTACGCCCGCAGGCCGATGGCAGCTGGTTCCGCCCCGGCCAGGGCGCCGAGAACCTGCTCACCGAACGTGATGGCAAGCCTCTGCAAGTCTGCCGGGATCTGGCGGCTGAGCGACGCGCTCTGGAGCAGGTGCTGCTCGCGTGCCCGGGCCTCGCCAACGCCGACAGCGACGGCCAGGAATGGCAGCTGGATCAGCCGCAACACGCCCTGCAATTGTTGAGCGAGCTGCACGCGCTGGACGGCGAACACCTGCACTGCATCTGGCCGGAAGGCGAGCGGATGCGGATCAAGGCGCGATCAGGCCTGAAAAACCTCAATATCGGTCTGCGCCAGCAGGGTGACTGGTTCGTGGTACAGGGCAACATCACCCTTGATGACGGCCGCGTGCTTGAACTTCGTGAGCTGCTCAAGCTGATGGAAGCCAGCCCCGGCCGCTTCCTCAAGCTCAACGAGCGCGACTGGCTGGCCCTTGATGACAGCCTGCGAAAACGCCTCGATGAACTGGCGCACCTGGCTGACCGGGTCACCGATCAGGGCTTGCGCCTCAGCGCGCTGACCTCGCCCCTGTTGGCCGATCTGGCGCAGGAGGTCGGCCAGTTCGAAGCGGATGCAAGCTGGCAATCGCACCTTGAGCGGCTGCAATCCTTGCGCGAGTACCAGCCGCAAGTGCCTGGCACGCTGCAAGCCGAATTGCGCGACTATCAACACGACGGGTTTGTCTGGCTTTCACGTCTCGCCCACTGGGGCGTCGGCGCGTGTCTGGCGGACGACATGGGGTTGGGCAAAACCGTGCAGACCCTTGCGCTGTTGTTGCAGCGCGCCAGTCTCGGCCCCCAATTGGTGGTAGCGCCGACGTCGGTCACGCTCAACTGGCAGGCGGAAAGCCTGCGTTTCGCCCCCAGCCTTAACGTGCGGGTTTATCAACAGCAGCGCAGCCTGGCTGACTTGGGGCCGGGGGACCTGGTCATCGTCAGCTATGGATTGCTGCAACTCGACGCGGAACTGTTCACGGCTCAACGCTGGAGCAGTGTCGTGCTGGACGAAGCGCAAGCGATCAAGAACGCTCAAACCAAGCGTTCGCAATCCGTCATGACGCTGGAGTCCGATTTCCGCATGGTCGCCACCGGCACCCCATTGGAAAACCACCTCGGCGAGCTGTGGAACCTGTTCCGCTTCATCAATCCGGGGTTGCTTGGCAGCCAGGACAGCTTCGCCGCCCGCTTCGCCACCCCCATCGAACAGGGTGACGTCGGTGCGCGTCGGGCACTCAAGGCGCTGATCCAGCCGTTCATCCTCCGTCGCCTGAAAAGCCAGGTGCTCGAAGAGCTTCCGGCCCGCACCGAGATCACCTACAAGGTGCCGCTGTCCGACGAAGAAGCTCATCAATACGAAGCGTTGCGTCGACAGGCGGTGGATCACCTGTCCCGCCTTGATCCAAAGGCGGGTAAATCCATGCAGGTGCTGGCGGAAATCACCCGCCTGCGCCGCTTCTGCTGTCACCCGTCGCTGGTCCTGCCGGGCTCAACCTTGCAAAGCAGCAAGCTGGAAGCCTTCAAGGAAATCGTCGATGAGTTATTAGAGAACCGCCACAAGGCGCTGGTGTTCAGCCAGTTCGTCGACCACCTGAGCATCGTCCGCGCCTGGCTCGATCAGCAGGGCATCGCCTATCAATACCTCGACGGCTCCACCCCGCCCAAGGAACGGCAAAGCCGGGTTAACGCTTTTCAGGCAGGCGTCGGCGACATCTTTCTGATCAGCCTGAAAGCGGGCGGCAGCGGTTTGAACCTGACCGCGGCGGATTATGTGATCCACCTCGATCCTTGGTGGAACCCTGCTGTGGAAGACCAGGCCAGCGACCGCGCTCATCGCATGGGCCAACAACGCCCCGTGACGATCTACCGCCTGGTGACCGAAAACAGCATCGAAGAACAGATCGTCGGGCTGCACGGGCACAAGCGCGATCTGGCTGACAGTTTGCTGGACGGCGGGGAAATCAGCGCGAAGCTGGATGCAGATGCGCTGTTGGAATTGCTGAAAGGCTAGATGCAAGGGTGAGGGCTTCGGTTAGGCCCTCACCTTTTCAACGATCAGGGCTGACGACACAGCGCCCCAAAAAATGCGCATAAAAAAACGCCGCTCTGTTGAGCGGCGTTTTTTTTGAATTTGGAGCGGGAAACGAGACTCGAACTCGCGACCCCGACCTTGGCAAGGTCGTGCTCTACCAACTGAGCTATTCCCGCAATATGGCGTCCCCTAGGGGACTCGAACCCCTGTTACCGCCGTGAAAGGGCGGTGTCCTAGGCCACTAGACGAAGGGGACACTGCCTGAAACACCATGGTGTTGTGTTTCAGTTCCAGACTCACACCCGAAGATGCGTTCTGGTTTCACTCAACCTTGCCCTTAGGCAACGCTGCTTAAAATTGGAGCGGGAAACGAGACTCGAACTCGCGACCCCGACCTTGGCAAGGTCGTGCTCTACCAACTGAGCTATTCCCGCATTGGCGTCCCCTAGGGGACTCGAACCCCTGTTACCGCCGTGAAAGGGCGGTGTCCTAGGCCACTAGACGAAGGGGACACGCTACAACATTCACTCCCTGCTGCGCTTCGCTGTGTGCTTTACGCTGCAAGTGGCGCGCATTCTATGGATGGTTGGAAGGGTCGTCAACCCCTCTATGAAAATTTATTCAAATCAATGACTTCGCCCTCTATTTCAGTCAACCATGGCCGATAGCGGTGTAGGCGAAAGCGCTTCTATATAGAGTGGCGCGACCAGCGCCCTTTCCGTGCCAGTGCATAGCCACTACACTCGGCGCAAAATCAATTAGATCGAGGTTTGTACGGTGACACCACTGATTATCACCCTGATGGTTGTAGCAGGCATCGTACTCCTGGTCGCAATCGGCTATCTGAATCACGTCGCCGAGCAGAAAAAGGTCGAGCGCGCTCGAACCCTCGTCGAACTCAATGACCGCCTTCGCCGTTGCAGCGAGTTGTCCGAAACCTTCCCCGGTCAACTCATGAGCCCTGCGCTCAAGCTGCTGCTGGTGCGGCTTGAATTGAACGTGGTCAAGCGCCTGATTGCGCTGGAGCGACGCAATAATCCTGGCATTCAAGAGCACGAAAAAGAGCTGGAAGCGCTGATCGCCCAAGGCGACAACATCAAGATCAGCAACCCGACCAGCCCGATTCAGACCGAAGCCAAGGCCAAGGACGTGCGCTTTCTGCTGGAAGCGATGCACGGCCAGGTCACTCGCGCCGCCCACGACGGTTTTTTACAGACCGCCGAAGCCAAGCATTGGGTTCGCGAGATTCGCAGCATGCTGGTGCTGCTGCACATCGAGTTCTTCAACAACCTGGGGCAGCAGGCGCTGAATCAGGATCAGCCGGGTCAGGCGCGTCTGGCGTTCGAGCGTGGCGTGCAGTATCTGAAGAATCAGCCGGAACCGGCTCCGTGGAAAACCCATCTGCAAGCGATGGAGCGTCAATTGGCGCGGGTCAACGCGATGGTGCTGGACCAGATCGCACCGACCGAAGACGACAACAACGAGCTGACGGCGGGTTTGAAAGCGGACGAGGTCGACGCCGAATGGAAGAAGAAGGCCATCTACGACTGATGGCTTTCTCCGTGTCGTGAATGCATTCGCTGCCACTGAAGTCCGGCATTGGCTCGGGATGCTGGCCTGACGCTGGTTCAACTGTGGGAGCGAATTCATTGTGAGCGGCATTCCGACAAGAGGCCGGTACAGACGCTGCATATTTGGCGCCTGAACCACTGCATCGAGAATGAATTCGCTCCTACAGTGCCATTCGCGCCAAACCTCAGATAAAGCGCCGCACGCGATCTCAGCAGTCAGTCAATCTCAGAAAAATCGCCGCCAACGCTTCGATCCCTGCCTGATCTGCTTCGCTGAAACGCGCCAGGCTCGGACTGTCCAGGTCCAATACCCCGATCAAACGCCCCTCCTTGACCAATGGCACGACCAGTTCGCTGTTGGACGCGCTGTCACACGCGATGTGGCCTGGGAATTCGTGCACGTCGAGCACGCGTTGGGTCTCGCGAGTCGCTGCCGCAGTACCGCATACGCCCTTGCCGAACGGAATGCGCACACAGGCGATTTGCCCTTGAAATGGCCCCAACACCAGTTCTTCGTTGCGGTTGAGGTAGAAGCCGGCCCAGTTCAAATCTTCCAGCTGGGTATACAGAAACGCTGAAAACTGCGCGGCATTGGCGATGAAGTCGCGCTCGTCCGCCAACAGGGACTCCAGTTGTGCCGTGAGCAGGCGATAGCCGTCGAGGCCCTCGCCCGCTGCGTTCAAATCGATCATGGATGTTGCTCC
Source organism: Pseudomonas sp. NPDC088368 (assembly GCF_044753445.1). Taxonomy (NCBI): domain Bacteria; kingdom Pseudomonadati; phylum Pseudomonadota; class Gammaproteobacteria; order Pseudomonadales; family Pseudomonadaceae; genus Pseudomonas; species Pseudomonas sp. NPDC088368. The sequence goes on along the minus strand of NZ_JBIVNG010000004.1, from coordinate 388,632 downwards.
AGCATTTTCAAACCCACCCAATAACGGGCGAACTGATAGGCGCAGCGGCCGTTGCGGTTGCCGCGACCGGTTGCCCAGCGCACGGCCAGAATGTCGAGTTCGTGATCGCGCTGCCACTGCAACCCGGCCTTGGCCGCCAGTTCACCGACCCAATGTTCCACTACGTCCAGGAAGTGCTCCTGAGTGAACGGGTAGAACGACAGCCACAGCCCGAAACGGTCGGACAGGGCAATCTTGTCTTCCACGGCTTCGCTCGGATGGATTTCGCCATCGTCGCCGCGCTGCCAGTGGGCGTTGTCGCTCTCTTTTTCCGGAACCAGGTGGCGGCGGTTGGAGGTGGCGTACAGCAGGACGTTATCGGGCGCCTGCTCCAACGAACCATCGAGTACGCTTTTGAGCACGCGATAATCGCCCTCGCCGGACTCGAACGACAGATCGTCGCAAAACAGCACGAAACGCTGCGGCAGCTTCTGTAATTGCTCGACCACTCGCGGCAAATCCCCGAGGTGATCCCGCTCGATCTCGATCAGTCGCAGACCGACCTTGGCGTGTTCGGCGAGCAAGGCGCGCACCAGCGACGATTTGCCTGTGCCCCGCGAACCCCACAGCAAAGCGTGGTTGGCAGGCAGGCCGTCGATAAACTGCTGGGTATTGCGGCCCAGTTGCTCGCGCTGCAGATCGACCCCGATCAGGTCGGACAGACGCATGTCTAGCGTCACGTCCAGCGGCATCAGATAACCGCTGCGCCCTTCGCGCACCCACCGTGCTGCAAGGGATGTTTCCCAATCCACCGGCTCACGAACGGCTGGCAAGAGCGGTTCAAGTCGCGCCAGAACCGATTCGGCGCGCTCCAGAAATGCGTTCAATCGAGAATCCACGATTTCTCCTTGATTTAACGGGTTAAAGGCGTTGTGCGATCAGCTATGCTTGGCCCGCAATGGACACAAGATGTGCACGTGCCCCATGGATCAAGCGCCCCTATGGATATTCGACTTACCCACCGACTGTCGTACAAACAGGTCCGTTTGACCGTCCTGCTCGGCTTTCTATTGGGAACGCTGTTCAGCCTGATACAAATTGCAATCGATTATGCCAGCGAAGACGCTTCTATCGATCGTGAAATTCGCTCGTTGCTGCAAATCAGCCACAACCCGGCGTCACGCATCGCCTACAACATCGACGCCGAACTCGCGCAAGAACTGACCCTCGGCCTGCTCCACTCCCCGGCCGTCATCAGTGCACGGTTGGTGGACAACAACAATGTGTTGCTGGCTTCGGTGACCAGGCCATTGGCAGAAAGCCCCTATCGCCTGATCAGCGACGGCCTGTTTGGCAAGAGCCGTGAGTTCGTGGATGTCCTTCACCTGGATCACATGCCGAACGAAGCCATTGGCGCCCTGTACCTGGATGTCGACACCTACGCGTTCGGCAGCCATTTCCTGCAACGGGCAGTCGTGACACTGCTCACCGGCTTTGTTCGCAGCCTGGTGTTCGCGGGCATTCTGATGGGGTTGTATTACCTGACGCTGACCAAGCCGCTGACCGGGGTCATCCGCGCCCTGTCCAGCCGCGACTCCCGCAGCCCCACACAAACGCCACTGCCCTGCCCGCCCGGCCATGAAAACGACGAAATCGGCGTGTTGGTGCAAGTGGCGAATCAGCAGTTCGAAAACGTGGCGAGTGAGTTCTGCCGTCGTCGAGACGCTGAGAACCGCTTGACCGAGCACCTCAACGAGCTGGAAAACGTGGTCTCCGCCCGCACCCAAGAGCTCAAGTCCAGCAACGCGCGCCTCAGCCAGTCCAACGAGGAGCTACAGCTTGCCCGCAGCACGGCACTGGACATGGCCCACGCCCGCTCGGCCTTTCTGGCGCACATGAGCCATGAGATCCGCACCCCGCTCAACGGTCTGCTGGGCATGCTGGCGTTGTCACTGGACGGCCCGCTCAGCGCGGAACAACGTCAGCAACTGTCCATCGCCCATGACTCGGGCAAGGTGCTGGTGGAGCTGCTCAACGACATCCTTGACCTGTCGAAATTCGACGCGGGCCAGTTAGAGCTGGAGCGCATCCCGTTCGATCTCGGCACCCTGATCGAAGACACCGCCAATCTGCTCTCGCAAAACGCAGCGCCCAGCGTTGAGCTGACATGCCTGATCGATCCCCGCTTCCCGGCGTTGGTCATGGGTGACCCGACACGCGTACGGCAGGTGGTTAGCAATCTGCTGTCCAACGCGCTGAAATTCACCCGTGCCGGGCGTGTGGACGTGCGCCTGAGTCAGCAGGGCGGCAAAGTGCGCATCGAAGTGTGCGACACCGGCATCGGCATCCCTCAGGACGCACAGGCGAAGATTTTCGAGCCATTCACCCAGGCCGAAGCCGCCATCACCCGCCAGTACGGCGGCACTGGGCTGGGGCTGACCCTGACCCACAATTTGTGTAAAGCGATGGACGGGCAACTGAACATCGAATCCACCCCCGGCGTCGGCAGCCGGTTCTACGCCGACCTGCCGCTACCGGCCCACACGCCAGCACCCGTGTGGCCCGCGCTGAAAGGCCATGTGGTGGTAGTCAGCGCCAAGGGCAGCGGCCTGACGGAGCTGCTGAGCCGGTTACTGCCAGAATGGGGCATTGATTACCGGCACTTTTCGGCGAACCACCCACAATCCAATGTACAGCCTGATCTGCTGATCACTGACTGCCCGGAATGCCTGGTGGGGATGCGCCCTGGAACGGGCATTCCGATTCTGCTGGTGACGGCGTATGGCAATTTCATGCCAGCTGATCAGGTCATCGCCCTGGCGCCACTGCATCAACAGGCGCGCCCCCTGTCGCGGCAGATCTTGCATCAAGCGTTGCGGCGAAGTCTGCACGTCGAGGACGTTTTGAACGGCGAACGTCTGCCCAGCTTGAAACCCGTGGCCCACCGTGCGCGCATTCTGTTGGTCGAAGACAACCCGGTGAACCAATTGGTCGCCAAAGGTATGTTGAGCAAGCTGGGGTGTGACGTGGTGGTCAGCAGCCACGGCGGCGAAGCGATACAACAACTCGAGCGCAGTCACTTCGATCTGGTGCTGATGGACTGCAACATGCCGGTGCTCGATGGCTACGAAGCGACACGCCTGATTCGCCAGAGCGGGAAATGGCCCGACCTGCCCATCATCGCCCTGACCGCCAACGCCATGCCCGAAGAGCGGGAGCATTGCCGGAACGCGGGGATGAATGACTATCTGGCCAAGCCGTTTCACAAGGAAGAGCTGGTAACCCTGCTGGATCAGTGGACAGCAGCTTCGACCGTCAAGCTTTGAGCCACAAGCTGATCAGCGCCAGGCTTGAGGCTCGCGGCTGCTTTATCTGAGCAGCGCCTCGATGTCCGACTTCAGCTCTTCCGGCTTGGTCAGCGGCGCGTAACGCTTGACCAGCTTGCCGTCGCGACCCACGAGAAACTTGGTGAAGTTCCACTTGATGCGCTCGGACCCCAACAGCCCGGGCGCCTGTTTCTTCAATTGCACGAACAGCGGATGAGCGTCGCTGCCGTTGACGTCGATCTTCTTGAACAGCGGAAAACTGACCCCGTAATTCAGCTCGCAAAACTCGGAAATCGCGCCTTCGTTGCCGGGTTCCTGTTTCCCGAACTGGTTGCAGGGGAAGCCCAGCACCACCAGCCCACGATCTTTATAGGTCTGCCACAGCTCTTCGAGCCCCTTGTATTGCGGAGTGAAGCCGCACTTGCTGGCGGTGTTCACGACCAGCACCGCCTTGCCTGCGTAATCGGCAAGGGTCTTTTGCTCGCCCTTGATCGTCTGCACCGGGATGTTCAGCAACTGTTCGCTCATGGCCGCGTCTCGAAAAGATCAAACCGCCAAATTAGCGCGCCAGTGGTTGGCGCGCCATTCAATTGTTCAGCGTGATATCACGGCATCAGGCAGCGCGGGGCACCAGGTCCAGGCATACCGAGTTGATGCAGTAGCGCAGCCCGGTCGGCGGCGGGCCGTCAGGAAAGACGTGGCCCAAGTGAGCGTCGCACTTGGCACACACCACTTCGGTGCGAATCATGCCGTGGCTCACGTCGCGCACTTCCACCACCGCGCTGCCTTCGAGCGGCGCGTAAAAACTCGGCCAGCCGCAGCCTGAATCGAACTTGGTGGTTGAGTCGAACAACGCTTCGTTGCAGCACACGCAGTGGTAGACGCCATCGGTCTTGGTGCTGTTGTATTTACCGGTGAACGGTCGCTCGGTGGCCTTCAGACGGCAGACCTGGTACTGCTCTGGGTCGAGCATCTGTTTCCATTCTTCGAGGGATTTTTCCAGCTTGTCCACGGGTACACCTCCACCATTCAAAAAGCCCGATCTGTGTCTTTTCCACGGGTCGGGTGGCACGTATGATTGCGCCTTCGTTGGACGCCAGTCTGTCACCGGCCTTCAAGGCATACAAATTCATTTTGATGGCGTCGTGCTCAGCGGTTCGCGCTCCTCTCTCACGACGAACCCTTTTATTGTCGGGATCAATCACATGCAGTTCAGCAAATCGAACAAGCTCGCCAACGTCTGCTACGACATTCGCGGGCCCGTGCTCAAGCACGCCAAACGCCTGGAAGAGGAAGGCCATCGCATCCTCAAGCTGAACATCGGCAACCCGGCGCCGTTTGGTTTCGAGGCGCCGGACGAAATCCTGCAAGACGTGATCCGCAACCTGCCGACCGCACAGGGCTACAGCGACTCCAAGGGCCTGTTCAGCGCGCGCAAGGCCGTGATGCAGTACTACCAGCAAAAGCAGGTCGAGGGTGTCGGTATCGAAGACATCTACCTGGGCAACGGCGTGTCCGAGCTGATCGTGATGTCGATGCAGGCACTGCTGAACAACGGTGACGAAGTGCTGGTGCCGGCCCCTGACTACCCGCTGTGGACCGCAGCGGTTGCCCTGTCCGGTGGCAGCCCCGTCCATTACCTCTGTGACGAGCAGGCCAACTGGTGGCCTGATCTGGACGACATCAAGGCCAAGATCACGCCGAACACCAAGGCGATGGTGATCATTAACCCGAACAACCCGACCGGCGCCGTCTATTCGAAAGAAGTGTTGCTGGGCATGCTGGAAATCGCTCGCCAGCACAACCTGGTGGTGTTCTCTGACGAAATCTACGACAAGATTCTGTACGACGACGCCGTGCACATCTGCACCGCGTCGCTGGCGCCGGATTTGCTGTGCCTGACCTTCAACGGCCTGTCGAAGTCCTATCGCGTGGCCGGTTTCCGCTCCGGCTGGATCGCCATTTCCGGTCCGAAGCACAACGCCCAGAGCTACATCGAAGGCATCGACATCCTGGCCAACATGCGACTGTGCGCCAACGTGCCGAGCCAGCATGCGATCCAGACCGCGTTGGGGGGCTATCAGAGCATCAACGACCTGATCCTGCCGCCAGGCCGCCTGCTGGAACAGCGCAACCGGACCTGGGAACTGCTCAATGACATTCCCGGCGTCAGCTGCGTGAAGCCGATGGGCGCGCTGTACGCGTTCCCGCGCATCGACCCGAAAGTCTGCCCGATCCACAACGACGAGAAGTTCGCGCTGGACCTGCTGCTGTCCGAGAAGCTGCTGATCGTTCAAGGCACGGCATTCAACTGGCCGTGGCCGGATCACTTCCGCGTGGTGACCTTGCCGCGTGTGGATGATCTGGAAGCGGCCATTGGCCGGATCGGTAATTTCCTCAAGACGTACAAGCAATAATTCACGCCTGTCGATCGTGTCCGCGCTCTGCGTGGGCACCATCGGCGTAACGTTGCGTTTGCAGGAGCCGGCTTGCTGGCGAACCGCAGTGTCAGTCACCCTTCGCGTAGCTGACCCACCCACGTTCGCCAGCAAGCCGGCTCCTACAGTCCCACACTCCGCTCCGACAAAGAACTGATCGCACTTCTGCGCACCCCCACGCCGATGGCCCATAATCAACCTGCCCACGCAAAACGACACAGTTTGAAATAGTCGCCCGGTTGAATACCCACCGACATCACCTTATATACCCCGCAACGCGTTACACATTCTTCACGAGGAGAAATTCCACACCATGATGCGCATCTTGCTGTTCTTGGCCACTAACCTTGCGGTCGTGCTGATTGCCAGCATCACCTTGAGCCTGTTTGGCTTCAATGGGTTCATGGCGGCCAACGGAATTGACCTCAACCTCAATCAGCTGCTTATTTTCTGCGCCGTTTTTGGTTTCGCTGGCTCGCTGTTCTCGCTGTTCATCTCCAAGTGGATGGCGAAGATGAGCACCGGGACCGAAATCATCACCCAACCCCGCACCCGCCATGAACAATGGCTGCTGCAAACCGTTGAACAACTGTCCCGCGACGCGGGTATCAAGATGCCGGAAGTCGGGATTTTTCCGGCCTACGAAGCGAACGCCTTCGCCACTGGCTGGAACAAGAACGATGCATTGGTCGCTGTCAGCCAGGGCTTGCTGGAGCGCTTTTCGCCCGACGAAGTGAAAGCCGTGCTGGCCCACGAAATCGGCCACGTCGCCAACGGTGACATGGTGACGCTGGCGCTGGTTCAAGGCGTGGTGAACACCTTCGTGATGTTCTTCGCGCGGATCATCGGCAACTTCGTCGATAAAGTGATCTTCAAGAACGAAGAAGGCCGTGGCATGGCGTTCTACATCGCGACCATCTTCGCCGAGATCGTCCTGGGCTTCCTGGCCAGCGCCATCGTCATGTGGTTCTCGCGCAAACGCGAATACCGGGCAGACGACGCCGGTGCTCGCCTCGCCGGAACAGGCGCGATGATCAGCGCTTTACAGCGCCTGCGTTCGGAACAAGGCGTGCCAGTACAGATGCCCGAAAGCCTGACGGCGTTCGGCATCAACGGCGGCTTGAAGCATGGCCTGGCGGGCCTGTTCATGAGCCACCCGGCCCTGGAGGACCGCATCGAGGCGTTGCGTCGTCGGGGTTGATACGGCGCACCGCAGGTACAAGAAAGGGCGACTTCGGTCGCCCTTTTCTTTTGCCATGAAAACCGGTCTACGGCCGACGCAGGCCTCCGTTGTTACCGACGAAACAGCCGGTAGGCGTACTCCATCAACCGCGTCGCGCCCGCCTGCTTGAACTTGGGGCTTTGCTCCAGCACGTCACCCTCGCCGACCATTTTCACTCGCCATTCCGGCGACAAAAGCTGCTGCACTTCATCTTCATCCACCGAAAACGGCGGGCCGTCGATCTGAGACTGATCGTAGTCCAGGGTGATCAGCAGACCGCGAGAGTCTTGGGCCATGAGGCGATTGATCTGCTCGACGTAACGCCAGCGCATGTCTGACGGCAGCGCAATGATAGCGGCTCGGTCGTACCACGCAGTGCAATGCCCGACGTCCTTCGGTTTGAGCGCGAAGAAATCACCGCACCAGATTTCGACGTTCTTGTGGGCGTAAACCTTGAACGCACCGCGGGTTTCGATCTCAGGTAAAAACCCGTTTTCACTGAACCAGGCCTGGACCGCCTTCTCGGAAAGCTCGGCACCGAGCACCTGCAGTCCTTGATCGGCCAACCAATTGATGTCGACGGTCTTCCCGCACAGCGGCACCAGAACGCGCTCGCCGGGCTTTACGTTCAGCTCGGGCCACAGCTTCACAAGATACGGATTCACCTCTGACTGATTGAAGCCAATCTGATTGATCGCCCAACGTTCATGCCAAAACTGCGGCTCCATAAATGCTCCTGATATTTCGATCAAACGGCACTAAAACTTATATTAGATTTAGATCAATGATCTGCCTGATCATGGCCACTATCTTATACGCTCAGGACGCCCGCACATGTTCCCTAGCCTGTTCATTTCTCATGGCTCCCCAATGCTTGCGCTGGAACCCGGCGAGAGTGGCCCGGCGTTGCAGCGTCTGGCGGCTTCCATGCCTCGACCAAAAGCTATCGTGATCGTTTCCGCGCACTGGGAAAGCAATGACTTGCGCGTCAATGGCAACCCACGGCCGGAAACCTGGCATGACTTCGGCGGTTTCCCCGCTGCGCTGTTTGCCGTGCAATACCCCGCGTCCGGCCATCCCGAGACAACGCAACGAGTGGTGGATTTATTGGCAGCCGCTGATTTACCTGCCGTTGTGGACAGCCGCCGCCCCTTTGACCACGGCGTCTGGGTGCCGCTGTCGCTGATGTACCCACAGGCCGACATTCCGGTCGTGCAGGTGTCGCTGCCAACGCGCATGGGGCCTGAGCTGCAGACTCGCGTCGGCAAAGCGCTGAGCCAATTGCGCGAAGAAGATGTGTTGGTGATCGGCTCGGGCAGCATCACCCACAACCTGCGTGAGCTGGACTGGCACGCCGGACCGGAAAGCGTCGAGCCATGGGCATTGACCTTCCGTGACTGGATGGTGGAAAAGCTGGCGGCCAATGATGAAAACGCCCTGCACGACTACCGCCGCCAGGCGCCGAATGCTGTGCGTAATCATCCGAGCGATGAGCATCTGCTGCCGCTTTATTTCGCCCGGGGTGCCGGAGGTGAGTTCAGCGCCGCGTATCAGGGCTTCACCATGGGCGCGTTGGGGATGGATATTTACCGATTTGGGTAATTAATTGCCCGCTCCTCATTGATCACGGCGCACGCCAAAACCCGGACAAAAAAATCCCCGAACCAGTCGGGGATTTTTTCGTTCAGACGATCAGCTCAACGCCAATCAGTCTTCGCGATAGCGACGCAGTTTCAGCTGCTTGCCCGCAACGCGGGTGTCTTTCAGCTTGGCCAGCAGACGCTCAAGGCCGTCTTCCGGCAGCTCGACGAGGCTGAAGCTGTCACGCACCTGGATGCGGCCGATGGCTTCGCGGGCCAGACCGCCTTCGTTGAGGATGGCGCCCAGCAGGTTTTTGGCAGCGATACCGTCACGCGCACCCAGCGCGGTACGGCAACGTGCACGGCCTTCAGCCAGTGGCATCGGCGCACGACGCTCGCGGTCACCACGATCAGGACGGTCGCCCGACGGACGATCGGCACGGTCGCCACGCGGTGCATTGTTCGGCACCAATGGACGCTCTTTCTCGATGGCAGCGAGGGTCAGCGCCTGGCCGTTGGTGGCCTTGCGCAGCAGTGCGGCAGCCAGGGCACGCGGAGTGCAACCGATGTCGGCAGTCAGACGGTCCAGCAGCTCGCCATGGCTGGCTTCGGCATCGGCCACAAGTGGCGCGAGGCTGTTGGTCAGTTTCTTGATGCGGGCATCGAGAACGGCTTGCGAGTCTGGCAGACGAACTTCGGCAACCTTCTGACCGGTCACACGCTCGATCACTTGCAGCATGCGGCGCTCACGCGGGGTCACCAGCAGCAGCGCACGGCCTTCGCGACCGGCACGACCGGTACGGCCGATACGGTGAACGTAGGATTCCGGATCGTACGGCATGTCGACGTTGAATACGTGAGTGATGCGCGGAACGTCCAGACCACGGGCAGCGACGTCGGTCGCGACAACGATGTCCAGGCGACCATCTTTCAGCGAATCGATGACGCGCTCACGCTGGTTCTGGGCGATGTCGCCGTTCAGCGCGGCAGCCTTGTAGCCTTTGGCTTCCAGAGCGCTCGCCAGGTCCAGAGTGGCCTGCTTGGTGCGGACGAACATGATCAGGGCGTCGAAATCTTCGACTTCCAGTAGGCTCAGCACGGCAGAGGTCTTCTGGTCAGCGTGAACCAGCAGGTGAGCCTGCTCGATCGCGGTGACGGTCTGGGTCTTGCTCTGGATCTTGACGTGTTTCGGGTCTTTCAGGTGACGCTCGGCGATCGCACGGATCGACTGCGGCAGGGTCGCCGAGAACAGCACGGTCTGGCGAGTTTCAGGCATGGCCTTGAAGATGACTTCGAGGTCGTCCATGAAGCCCAGCTTCAGCATTTCGTCAGCTTCGTCGAGCACCAGGTGGTTCACGGTCGCCAGGACTTTTTCGTCACGACGCAGGTGATCGCACAGGCGGCCCGGGGTAGCGACGACGATTTGCGCGCCGTTACGGATGGCTTTCAGCTGTGGGCCCATCGGCGCACCGCCGTAGACGGCCACGACGGTAACGCCTGGCATTTGCTTGGCGTAGGTTTCGAACGCGGTGGCGACTTGCAGGGCCAGTTCGCGGGTCGGCGCGAGGATCAGCGCTTGCGGCTCGCGTTTTGCCGGGTCGATGCGGTTCAGGATAGGCAGTGCGAAGGCCGCGGTTTTACCGGTACCTGTCTGCGCCTGACCGATCATGTCGTGACCGGCAAGGATAATCGGGATCGATTGCTGCTGAATGGCCGAAGGCTCTTCGTAGCCGGTAGCGATAACGGCTGCAACAATATTCGGATGAAGGTCGAGAGCGGCGAAGCCGCCGGTTTCCTGGGTCATGGGTCTGCCTCTGAGTGCATCCGCAAAGACCCATGCTTCAAAGCTGCGCGTGCCGTGTAAGACCCTAGAGTCACCCTGGCTGCTTTGTCGGCGGGGATTTGCGAAAACGTATTGATGAATGGATCGTCAAGGATAGTTCGTGTTGGAACCAGCCTGCGAAGAAGGCTTCGCAAACCCATACCGTGACGAGGGCCCTATGAAAGGCCGGCGCGCACTATACCGGAAATGCCAAAAAAAGTGAGTATTTTTTTCACACAAAGAAGTGCTTGCGTCCAACTGTCACAGGCTTTGCGCAAACCTGTGTCAGTGTCTATTTTTTTAAAGCCCGGTATTACTGGCGGCGGGGGCTTAAACGATTCACCTCATCAGTCAGGCAGCCCACCCTCCTCTTCTCCTCAGCCTGCAGGAATAGCGACATGACCTCTTCGATCAAAGGCCACGTCAGCCGGGAACAACGCGGCGCCATCATGCTCATCGGGCTCGACCGGGTGGCCAAGCGCAACGCCTTCGACATGGACATGCTCAATCAGCTCAGCCAGGCCTACGGTGAGTTCGAACGTAACGATCAGGCGCGGGTCGCCGTGGTGTTTGCCCATGGCGAGCACTTCACGGGCGGGCTGGACCTGGCGGACACCGGCGAAACACTGATGAACGGCTGGCAGTTGCCGGAAGGCGGCTACGACCCATGGGGCGTTTTCGCAGGGCCGCGCGTCACAAAACCGGTGATCGTCGCGGCGCAAGGCTACTGTTTCACGCTTGGCATCGAACTGATGCTGGCCGCCGACATCAACCTGTGCGCCAGCAACACCCGCTTTTCGCAGCTTGAAGTGCAGCGCGGCCTGTTCGCGTTTGGCGGCGCAACCTTGCGCATGCACCAGATCGCCGGGTGGGGCAATGCCATGCGCTGGCTGTTGACCGGCGATGAGTTCGACGCCCATGAAGCGTTGCGCATGGGGCTGGTGCAGGAAATCATGGCGTACGAGGATTTGCTGCCGTGTGCGCTGCATCTCGCAGGTCGCATCGCCGAACGCGCGCCGCTGGGGGTTCGTGCGACGTTGGCGTCGGCCCGTCAGGCGGTGCGTGAAGGGGAAGACGCGGCAGCCCGACAGTTGCCGACGCTGATGAAACAGGTGATGTCCAGCGAGGACGCCAAGGAGGGCCTGCGCGCTTTGATCGAGCGCAGGCCGGGGCATTTCACCGGGCAATGAACGCCTTGGTCAGGTCGCCGGGCGCACGGTCTTGATCAACGGCAACAGCGAGTAACCCAGTTGCGGCGCGAGGGTTTCGGCGCGCTCGACCAGCGCGTCCATGTCCAGCGTCTGGTCCAGATCAGAAGGCACGATGAGGATGACGTTGCCTTCTTTGACCGGCAACTCCCAGTAATGGCGGTGATACAGACCGCGCAACAACGCCGCCCCCAGCGGTTTGCCATCGTCCGAGGCCCACTGGTTGATGATCAGCCAGCCGCCCGGATTGAGGCGCTGTTGGCATTTTTCCAGAAAGCCCCACGCCAGATGCCCCACCGCCGGCCCTGTGTCGGTGTAGAGGTCGACGAAGATCAGGTCGGCGCTTTCAGCAGTGGGCAGCAATTCCAGCGCATCGCCAATACGGATATAGAGGCGCGGATCGTCCGCCAGCCCCATGTATTCCATGGCCAGGCGCGGCACATCCGGACGCAACTCGATGGCCTCGACGTCGTCCAGCGGCAGAAACTTGAGGCACGCCTGGGTCAGCGTGCCTGCGCCGAGGCCCATGAATAGCGCACTCTCTGGCGCTTCGTGGCACAACGCGCCGATCAGCATCGCGCGGGTGTAGTCATATTCCAGCCACGCAGGATCAGCCGTGAACGTGCAGCTTTGCTCGATGGCGTCGCCGAATTCCAGGAAGCGGTAATCCTCCACTTCCAGCACGCGAATCTTGCCGAAGTCATCGTGGACTTCCGCCAATACGCGCTCAACACGCTCCTCGGTCATTGCTGTTCTCTCGGTCAATCGAATTTGGCGCGCGGATTGTCGGCCAAGCGCACCCCGCAGGTCACGCAAATTATCGGGGCGAACTGCTAACATGACCGTCCGATTGCACTGACTTCGAGTTCACCATGAGCCAACCCTGGAGCCCCGACAGCTGGCGGAGCCTGCCTATCCAGCAACAACCCCAGTACCCCGACGCCGACCATGTTCGACGTGTCGAACAGTCGCTGGCCAGTTTCCCGCCGCTGGTGTTTGCCGGTGAAGCCCGCGAGTTGCGCCGTCAGTTCGCCGAGGTGACCCAGGGCCGTGCGTTTCTGTTGCAGGGTGGCGATTGCGCCGAGAGTTTCTTCGAATTCTCAGCGGCGAAGATCCGCGACACCTTCAAGGTGCTGCTGCAAATGGCGATCGTCATGACCTTCGCGGCCGGCTGCCCGGTGGTCAAGGTCGGGCGCATGGCGGGGCAATTCGCCAAGCCGCGTTCGTCAAATGACGAGACTGTCGATGGCGTGACACTGCCGGCGTACCGCGGCGATATCGTCAATGGCATCGGCTTCGACGAGAAGAGCCGCGTGCCGGACCCGGATCGTCTGTTGCAGGCCTATCACCAGTCCACCGCGACGCTGAACCTGCTGCGAGCGTTTGCTCAAGGTGGCTTCGCGGACTTGCACCAAGTGCACCAGTGGAACCTCGATTTCATCGCAGGCTCCGCGCTCTCGGACAAATACAGCCAGCTCGCCGACCGCATCGACGAGACCCTGGCGTTCATGCGCGCCTGCGGCATGGACACCTCGCCGCAACTGCGCGAAACCAGCTTCTTCACCGCCCACGAAGCGTTGCTGCTCAATTACGAAGAAGCCTTCGTTCGCCGTGACAGCCTGACTAACGACTTCTACGACTGCTCCGCGCACATGCTGTGGATCGGCGATCGCACGCGTCAGCTCGATGGCGCGCACGTGGAGTTTCTGCGTGGGGTGAAGAACCCGATTGGCGTGAAAGTCGGTCCGAGCATGAACACTGACGACCTGATCCGCCTGATCGACATCCTCAACCCGGACAACGACCCGGGTCGCTTGAACCTGATTGCGCGCATGGGCGCCAACAAGGTCGGCGATCACTTGCCAGGACTGATTCGGGCCGTCGAGCGCGAAGGCAAGCAGGTGCTGTGGAGCTCGGACCCGATGCACGGCAATACGATCAAGGCCAGCAGCGGCTACAAGACCCGCGACTTCGCGCAGATTCTGGGCGAGGTGAAGCAGTTCTTCCAGGTGCATCAGGCCGAAGGGACGTACGCGGGCGGGATTCACATCGAGATGACCGGGCAGAACGTCACCGAGTGCATCGGCGGCGCGCGTCCGATTACCGAGGATGGCTTGTCGGACCGTTACCACACCCATTGCGACCCGCGGATGAATGCGGATCAGTCGCTGGAGCTGGCGTTCTTGATTGCCGAGACGTTGAAGCAGGTTCGGCGGTAAATCGACCCAAGTGCCCTGCGCGCAGATTTGGCTGAGCGCAGAGTCATTGCGGGAGCCGGCGCCCGCCGCCGACATGGCGTCAATCCGTCAGACGCGTCGCAACCCCACGTCGACAAACGCCACACGCAGCCGCGCCGCACTGGCGCGGGGGCAGTTGATCAGCACTTCCGGCAGACCCAGCCAGTCGGCCAGTCGCCGCAGGTTAACGGCCAACGCGTGCATCCCCTCCTCGTCCAGCCCCGGTTCTTCCTCGTGAACGGCGTGCACGGCCAGCCTTCCTGCCGCCCGCTCCGCGCGCAAATCGATGCGAGCCGCGATGCGCTCGTCGTACAGGAAGGGCAGCACGTAATAGCCGTACACCCGCTTGTGTGCCGGGGTGTAGATTTCCAGCCGATAGTGGAAATCGAACAGGCGCTCGGTCCTGGCCCGCTCCCAGATCAGGGAATCGAAGGGTGATAGCAGCGCACTGGCCGTTATTTTTCGGGGAACGCTGAAATCCGGCAGGGCATAGGCAGGCTGTTTCCATCCCTTGACCTGAACCCGTTGAATCGCGCCCGCCTCCACCAGCTCGGCCAAGCCCTGCCTCGCCGGTAAGGGGTCTTGGCGGAAGTAATCGCGAATGTCTTTCTCAGTGCCCACACCCAACGCGTGAACCGCGTGCAGCAGCAAATCGCGCTGCGCGTCCGTTTCGGCCAGTTCGGGGTGGTTGATGATGGCTTCGGGCAATACCCGCTCCGGCAGATCGTAGAGACGCTCGAACCCTCGACGCCCGGCCACGGTGACTTCGCCCGCCGCGAACAGCCATTCCAGCGCAAGCTTCTCCTCGCTCCAGTCCCACCAGGGACCAGCCCGCTCCTGACGGGTATTGAGCGTGCCCGCTCCCAGTGCGCCCTGTTCGCGAACAGCCTGCAACACGCGGGCAATGGTCGCCTGCTCTTCCCGTCCAAACTTGGCCATGTGCTGGTAGATGCCCTCGCCTTGCGACGCCCGTTGCATGCGCCAGCGCATCAGCGGGTACAGCTCGACCGGCAACAGCGACGCCTCATGCCCCCAGTATTCGAACAGCTTTCGGTGTCGGCCCTGACTCCACGCGGCCTGATCCAGCAGTTTCTGCGGATAGTTACCCAAGCGGGAATACAGCGGCAGGTAGTGCGAGCGCACCAGCGCGTTGACTGAATCGATCTGCAGCACCCCAAGGCGCTCGATCAATCGGGTGACGTGGCGAGCCGTAATCGTCACGGGCGGCTGACGGCTATTGAAGCCTTGGGCTGCCAGTGCCAGACGACGGGCTTGTTTGATGGACAGGTGTTGCGAGATCGGCAGTTCTGCAGGCATTCAGGACCTCCTGGACGATCTGCAAAACTACCCGATCCCGCCCCGCTCTGTCAGTGCTTAAGTGGATCGTCCCAGAACGGTCTTTCGATTTCGACAAGGACATCGGCGCGCGACAGCCCAATGTCCTTGAGCGCGTCATCGCTCAAACTCGCCAGTTGAACCCGCTCATGATGCAGCTTGCGCCAGCGGGCGACGCGGGCCGCAACCGCATGCCAGGCGCGGTCCATCATGGAGTCGTGGGACAGGGTTTTCAGCACCAGTACATAACCTTTTTGACCTTTCATCGTCTTGCCCTCCAAGTGGGGATGGCGAGATTGTCTGCCCGGGCTTAAGATCAATCCAACGAATGTTTCTGATGCAGTGCATCTGGGAGATTGATGCAATGGCCACGTACCCGAGTATCGACAGCGAGCTGCTACGCACCTTTGTGGCTATCGCCGATCAGGGCGGTTTCACTAAGGCTGGCGAGGTCGTAAATCGCACGCAGTCGGCGGTCAGCATGCAGATGAAACGACTTGAAGATGACGTGGTTCAACGCCCGCTGTTCCAGAAAGACGGACGCGTGTTGAACCTCACGGCAGAAGGGCAAGTGCTGCTGGGCTATGCGCGACGCATCCTCAAACTGCACAGCGAGGTGTTCAACACACTGCGCGAACCGCACATGGTCGGCACCGTGAAAATCGGCACGCCCGACGATTACGTGATGCGGTTTTTGCCCGGCATTTTGTCGCGGTTCGCGCAGGCGTATCCGCTGATTCAGGTGGAAGTGCATTGCGAGTCATCGGCACAACTGCTGCAACGTCAGGACCTGGACCTGAGCATCGTCACGCGCGAGCCGGGGAAGGAAATCGGCCAGATTCTGCGTCAGGAGCGTTTTGTCTGGGCCGAAGCTGCGGGATTCTGCCCACACGAACGGTCGCCGATTCCCCTGGCGATGTTCAACAGCGACTGCTTCTGCCGGTTGTGGGCCTGTAACGCGCTGGATACGGTTGGCCGCGAATACCGGGTGGCGTACACCAGCGCCAGCCTCGCGGCGATCATGGCCGTGGTCAGCGCCGGGCTGGCAGTGACGGCTCAACTGGAAAGCCTGATCACCTCGGATTTGCGCGTGCTCGGCGAGGCCGAAGGGCTGCCGCAATTGCCCTCGGCAAGCATCGTCCTGTTACGCAATCCGAGCAATCCTTCGCCCATCACCGAATGCCTCGCCGATCACATCGCCGAGGGCTTCAAGCTGTGATTTTCGCGGCTACACCCGGAAGCACAGCATGATGGCGCAGATCACCAGGAACACGCAAAACAGCGAACGCAACAGACGCTCCGGCATGCTGTGCGCAAGGGCGACGCCCCAACTGATGCTGGCCAGACCGCCAATCGCCAGCGGTATCCCCATCAGCCAGTTCACATGACCGTGCAAGGCATAGGTGGTCATGGTGATCAGCGTCGCCGGGGCCGCCAGCGCCAGTGCCAAGCCTTGAGCAGCGACTTGTGTCGCGCCAAAGATACCGGTGAGGATCGGCGTTGCGATGACCCCGCCACCGACACCGAACATGCCCGCCGTCACACCCGAACCTACTCCTAGCACCCACAACCATTTGCTGTGACGCAACTCGGCGCCGGCGTCGCCTTTGCGCCAATACATCTGGATCAAGTTGAACAGGGTGAGCACGATGAGAAACCCGACAAAACCGACCCGCATGCTTTGGGCATCAATCTGCACGGCCCACAGCGACGTTAGCCAGGAAACCGTGAAGCTCGGGACGATCAGCATCATCGCGTTGCGCACCGAAATCCGGTTGCGCTGGTTGTAGCGCCACAACGCCAATAGTACGTTGGGCAGCACCATCAACAGCGCCGTGCCTTGGGCCAGTTGTTGGTCGAGGCCAAACAACACCCCCAAAGCAGGAATCGCCACCAGCCCGCCGCCGATCCCGAACAGACCGCCCAACGTGCCCATGGCCGCGCCCAACAACAGATACCACACCACATCAACGATCACACCCGGCCCTCTTTTCAGTCCTGCGCGCATGCTACGCAGTCAGGGGAATGGAGGAAATCCACAGACCGCCATTGGCGTCAACGAATCGTGATGAGTCGATTCACGAATCGTGTTTTAGACATGTCAGCGGCGTCCTTGATAGTCAAAGGCCTGATCAACGATTAGCCAATTTATCTGGTGCATTAAAGATCATGGCACTAAATTAGTGGGCATTGACGATCAACTGAGGATGTACCCATGAATGCCGACGATAGCGCCACCAAGGCGGGCGCTGGCAGTTGCGACGAGTTGCTGCTGGACAATCAGCTGTGTTTTGCCCTGTATTCCACATCGTTGATGATGACCAAGGTGTACAAACCACTGCTTCAGGAACTGAATCTCACTTATCCCCAGTACCTGGCGATGTTGGTGCTGTGGGAAAAGGACGGATTGACGGTCGGAGAAGTCAGCACGCGCCTGTTGACTGACCCTGGCTCCCTGACGCCACTGCTCAAACGCCTGGAAGTCGAAGGTTTGATCAGCCGTACCCGCAGCAAGGACGACGAACGCGTCGTGCTCTTGCACCTGACTGAACAGGGCAAAGCCTTGCACCAAAAGGCCCAGAGCATTCCTCACTGCATTCTTGCCGCAAGCGGCATCTCCGTGGAACAGCTGCAAGCATTGCAGCGAGATTTGCTGGGGTTGCGAGGGAATCTGCATCAGAGCCTCTGATCCCTTCTCATCTCACCTCAAAGGTCAGCCCGCGCTGGCCTTTTTTATTTCTGGGGATGGGGATGATGTGCCGAGTCTGGCTTTACGACCGCCGCTCCTCCCTTGACTCATTGCTTCGAGCAACCCGGTGAATGCCCAGGCGCCCGTATAAACGAAAGCTCACATCCAAAAATAAATTTCCTTATGAATCAATGAGTTGATCGAATTTTCGTCAATTATCAAAAATTCTCTGGAAATTTATCTTGCGCGCTAAACATTAGCGCAGTACATTTCATCTCACTTGCTTAGCGCACAAACATTTAGCGCAAAGCTAAACGACATAACCCAACGTCATCAGTGAGGAAATATCATGCAAACTCTCTATACCGCAGTCGCAACCGCAACCGGTGGCCGTGATGGCCGTGCCGTTTCCAGCGACAAGATTCTCGACGTGAAACTGGCCACTCCGAAAGAATTGGGCGGCGCTGGCGGTGAAGCCACCAACCCTGAGCAACTGTTCGCCGCCGGCTACTCGGCCTGCTTCATCGGCGCGCTGAAATTCGTCGCCGGCCAAAGCAAGCGCAGCATTCCAGCTGACGCCTCGATCACTGCTCATGTCGGCATCGGCCAGATTCCTGGCGGCTTCGGTCTGGACATTGACCTGCACATCAGCCTGCCAGGTCTGGAGCAAGCGGACGCCCAAGCGCTGGTCGACGCCGCTCACCAGGTCTGCCCTTACTCCAACGCCACCCGCGGCAACGTTGACGTCCGTCTGCACGTGACTGTCTAACTCATCCGCTCGCCAAGGAGAAAAACATGAACACGTTCGGCAAGATTCTGGCTGGCTCACTCCTCGCGCTGTCCATCGGTAACGCCTTCGCCGCCACCGACACCGGCGTCGAGCACAGCACCCAAGCGTTTCTCGATGCCCTGAATGCGGGGACGGGCAAACCGATGGAGCAACTGTCGCCCAAAGATGCGCGCGCCGTGCTGACCGGGGCTCAGGCAGGGGTCAAACTGACCCTGCCCAACGCTGATGTCAGCCAGAAGACCGTCACGGTTGACGGCCAGACCATCAGCCTGACCATCGTGCGTCCGGCGGGCGTCAAGGGCACCTTGCCTGTGTTCATGTACTTCCACGGCGGCGGCTGGGTGCTGGGCGACTACCCGACCCACGAGCGTCTGGTGCGTGACCTGGTCGAGGGTTCCGGTGCAGTGGCGGTGTTCGTCAACTACACCCCTTCGCCTGAGGCGCACTACCCGACGGCGATCAACCAGGCCTATGCGGCGACTAAATGGGTGGCCGAGCATGGCAAAGAGATCAACGTCGATGGCAAGCGTCTGGCCGTGGCAGGCAACAGCGTCGGTGGCAACATGGCGGCAGTCGTCAGTTTGATGGCGAAGGACAAGGGCACACCGGCGATTCGTTACCAAGTGCTGCTGTGGCCTGTGACCGACGCCAACTTCGATAACGGCTCTTATGAACAATTCGCCGAAGGCCACTTTCTCACCCGCAACATGATGAAGTGGTTCTGGGACAACTACACCACCGATCCGAAGCAACGCGCCGAAATCTACGCCTCTCCACTGCGGGCGACGACGGATCAATTGAAAGGCCTGCCGCCCGCGCTGGTGCAGACCGCTGGGGCCGACGTGCTGCGCGACGAAGGCGAAGCCTACGCCCGCAAACTGGATCAGGCAGGAGTGCCCGTCACGGCGGTGCGCTACAACGGCATGATTCACGACTACGGGTTGTTGAACGTCATCAGCCAAGTGCCGGAAGTGCGGTCTGCGATGTTGCAGGCTTCCCAAGAGCTGAAGACTCATCTGAAGTAGGCCGACCGGCTTCTGGAGGCAGGACCATGAATTGGTAAATGCGTGAAACCATCGCCCACAAAAAAGCCCGACTCGATGGTCGGGCTTTTTCGTGTCCAGCGTTACAAGTGCAATGCTTACTTAGCACGGCCTTTGTAGGAACCGCCTTCACGGGTATCGATCTCGATCTTGTCACCGATTTCGATGAAGTCAGCCACTTGCAGCTCAGTGCCGTTGGCCAGCTTGGCAGGCTTCATGACCTTGCCGGAAGTGTCGCCGCGAGCGGAACCTTCGGTGTAGTCAACGACGCGCACGATGGTGGTCGGCAGCTCTACGGAAACCAGACGCTCTTCGAAGAAGATCGCTTCGCAGACATCGGTCATGCCTTCTTCAACGAATGGCAGAACGGCTTCGATGTCTTCGGCGTTCAGCTCGTACATGGTGTAGTCAGTGGTGTCCATGAACGTGAAAGTGTCACCGCTGATGAAAGACAGGGTGGCTTCTTTACGGTCCAGGATCACGTCGTCCAGCTTGTCGTCGGCGCTGTAGACGGTTTCAGTCTTGTAGCCGGTCAGCAGGTTTTTCAGCTTGGTCTTCATGATTGCGCTGTTACGGCCCGACTTGGTGAATTCAGCTTTCTGAACCAGCCAAGGATCGTTGTCGATACGGATCACGGTGCCGGGTTTGAGCTCTTTGCCAGTTTTCATTACGTATATCCGAATTTGGATTGAAGTTCTTTCTAAGCCCTGTACGAAAAGCCACTTTTCGTACAGGGCTTACTACAAGGGCGCGTATCATAGCCAATTTCGGTAAAACCTTACCAGCGCAGTCGTCAGATCGTCCTGCAAGGCTCGTTCCAGACACCAGCGCTCGGCATGCGCCGCCAGTTCACTTCGGTGTTTTTCCAGCGCGGCCCAGCTGTGTGTCATGTCTTGTCCGGCACTCCAGTTGCGCCATACTTCGGTCAGCGCCTGCCCCGCTGCGTCGGACAACCCTGCCAGGTACAACTCCAGAAACGCATCGAGCTTGGCCCAATGGGCGTCATCGTCCTGCTCATAGATGTGCCAGATAAAGGGCCGCCCCGCCCACTGCGCCCGGACGAACGAATCCTCGCCGCGCACCACGTTGAAAGCGCAGCACCACAACAGCCGGTCGTAATCCTCCTGACGCACGAAGGGCAAGACCTGAATCGTCAGTTGATCGCGAACATGCAGCGCGCCCGCCCTGAGGCCCTCGACCCCCAACCAACCCTCGACGTCGCTGATGATCCGCCCTTCCGGCACCAGCAGATGCGTCGGATGCCGATCCTGAGCCAGGCAGGTCAGCCATGATCCCAACCCCGCATGCTCATAGGCAAACAGCGACATCAGCCGCGCGCCGGGTTGTGGATAAACGCCCAGATCGGCCAGAAACGCCTGTTGCGCCGTCGGGTTCTGCTCGAAGGCGTGGCGCCGTTCGATCAGTCCCGCCTCACGCAAAAGGCCTCCCGTGCTCTCCCTGAATCCGGGAAAGAAGAAGAACTTCTGAACGCCGCTCGATTGCAGCGACGGCAGGCCGTGACAGCCGGTGACCCATTCTTCGGCGCTGAGGTAGTCGAGGTTCAGCCACAGGGGACGCGGCTCGCGGGCTTTCATCGCATCGATCTGCGCAGGTGGCAGATGACAGCCGAAGGCTTCGATGACGACATCGGCCGGTTCGACCGACTGCCAGTCCTTGGGCCAGACATGCACGCTGACCCCGTCCCGCCATTGCTGGGGCGCCTCGGCATCGGCACCGGGGCACAGGCGTGCGAAGGCCGACAGGTCGTCGATCCACAGGCGCACATCCATGTCGTGTTCGGCGACCAACTGCCGCGCCAGGCGAAACGTCACGCCGACGTCGCCAAAGTTATCCACAACGGTACAGAAAATATCCCAAGAGGCTTTCATCCCGGCTCCTTGAGGATGTTCAAAAAAACGGATTGTCCTTTATAACGGTGCAGAATCGCCAGCCTTGGTCGTGCGACAATCGGCGGCATCGACCGTGTGCAAGTGGGGAAGTCTGCCATGTACGTCAATCACCGCGAACTGTCTGTCACGCTCCGCCCGTTGAAGCTCATTGTGTCCATCGCTGTCGGCATCTGGCTGGGTTTTCTGGCCGTTGCTCTCACGGCCTGGCTGATCTACAAAGCCCTGCCCGCCGAACAGACGCAGGCCGTCAACAATGCCGCTGCGCAACTGACGACCCCGTCTGCGGCCAAGCCCCAACCGCCAAGCGACAACCCGATGTTCGATCAATACCGACAGATCCTCCGCGACAGCGAAGTCCGCCAGGCCCAGGAAGCCGAACAGGCCGACCGGCAGCGCAGCTTCAATGGCCCCAAATGCCAGTTCTGGATGCAACAGAACCAGACCGCCCCCAGCGAAAAGAGCCGCGCGGCCATTTATCAGTTCTGCGGCTGACACCTGACGAGACACAGCAACGACATGAACAAGGAACAGGTCCTACACGGGATCATCGAGAAACTGACGGTCGATCTGGACGTCGCGATTCGTGCCGCACAAACCGCCTACGAAACCGCGACCCACGAAGAAAACATCGCCGAGAACAAGTACGACACGCTGGGCCTCGAAGCTTCGTACCTGGCCGCCGGGCAGGCGCGTCGGGTCGAAGAGATTCGCCAGGCGCTCGTCGCCTATCAAAAGCTGACGCTCAAACCATTCGAGGAAAAACGCGGGATTCAATCGGGCGACGTCGTCACCCTCGAATCGGCCAGCGGCGTCGAGCAGCACCTGTTTCTGGGGCCAGATGCGGCGGGCCTGAAGGTTCACGTCGAAGGCACACTGATCACCGTCATCACCCATCGTGCGCCTCTGGGGCAAAACCTGCTGGGCAAGTTCGACGGCGACGATCTCGACATCAACGTCAATGGCAGTCGTCAATCCTTCGAGATCACCCGCGTACTGTGATCCGTTGATCATTTGCAGGGTTGAAGGGTCTGACGTGTTGTGGGTATGGTGCGTTGTCGCACGACAAACGGTAAACCCGGAATATGGAACCGGGCACAAGGATTTAACCAAGGAGATATTTCATGACGAACGTCATTACCTTCCCTGACGCCCATGAACGTGATCGCCTCAAGTCCAGTGACCACAAAGGGTTGAGATACCTGAACAAGAAAGAGCGACAACTGATCGACTGCCTGCGCATGACCAGCCACGCGGGCCGTCAATATGTGTACGACTACGCGAACATCATGCACCGGTCCAAGCCGTTGTATCCCGACCAGGACGATTGAAGGGTCAGGGCGTTCAGCGCAGGTTCAGTACAAAGCCCGCGGGCGCGGGCCTATAGTGGGCATCTCTTTTTTGCCTGCGAGAACGCCCCATGCCTGTCGACGTGCCTGAACCCGCCGCTTCGAGCCCCGCCACCGAACCCAAGCCTGCAAAGGTCGATCATCTGCGCTTTCACAAAGCCCACGCGCATCTCGGGCCGACCTTTGGCAATGACGCCTTCGCGTTGAAAGCCGAGGCGTTCGCTCGGTTCTTCGGCACGCCGACGTTTCTGGGGGCGCAAACCCTCCTGGTCCTGTTGTGGGTGGGCGCCAACCTGAGCGGGCTGGTGAAGTTCGACGTTTACCCGTTCATCCTGCTCAACCTCGCCTTCAGCCTGCAATCGGCCTATGCCGCGCCTCTCATTTTGCTGGCTCAGACCCGTCAGGCTGCGCGTGACAAAGCCAGCGCCGACGCGGATGCCCAGCACCGTGAAGCTTTGGCCGTGGCCAATGAAGAACGCATGGCCCGCGCCACTCAAAACACTGCGCAGCTGCTGGAGTTGATGGAGCAGAACACCCGCCTGACCGAGATGACCAAGGCACTGACCGAGCGGGTCGAAGCCCTGACCGCCGATATGCACAAGCACTTCGTGAAACGAGACGGCAGCGTCTGACTGGCAGTTTCGGGCAGTGGCTGGACATTTATGATATTGCGGTCGTCATGGATGCGCGGGATTATGGTTGTAATTTTCCCTCATCCGACAACCCGTCGAATGCCTCCGGAGCGTACGCCCATGCACAGCACCCCTCGCGAAGAAACCCTGGCCCTCTGGCACGATCAGGAAGCCGCCATCCGCGCCCGCCTGGGCAAATCCGGCAGCATGAATCTCGCGGAGGTCGCGCAGCTTACGCCTCAGGAATTTTTCGACGGCATCGGCAACGGCGTTTACCCGCACCCACCCATCGGTGAACTGATGGATTTCGTACCCATCGAGTGGACACCCGGCACGTTCATTTTTCAGGGCACTCCCGGCCCGCAGCACTACAACCCGCTGGGCATCGTCCACGGCGGTTATGCCGCGACGCTGCTCGACTCCTGCATGGGTTGCTCGATTCACACGCAATTGAAGAAGGGTCAGGGTTACACGACGCTGGACCTGCGCATCAGTTACATCCGGGCGCTGACCAACAAGACCGGCCCGATTCGGGCTGAAGGCACGGTGGTGCACCTGGGCCGTTCGACGGCATTGGCCGAGGGCAAGATTTACGACGCTGACGGTCGCCTCTTCGCCACCGGGACCACCACCTGTTTGATCATGGACATGAATCGGTAGATCAGCGGCAACTCAGCCATTTTTCGCGAATGAATTCGCTCCCACCGAGATCGTGAATACCAGCGCAGGCGCGGTCGAAGCCGGACCTGTGGGAGCGAGTTCATTCGCGATGGCGTTTTTTCATTCACCTGTATTTGACTGAACCATCCCCCTCCGCGCCTGCTCTACCTTTCCAGCGCATTCATGCCGCCCACTCAAAACTCCCTTGCTCCGCCCCCGGTTTTTCCGCCGGGCCCGGACCGGGATACTGGGCCTTACTTTTCACCTTCGCACTGGAGACTTTTCATGACTGTTCCTGCATTTGGCCTCGGCACGTTTCGTTTGAAAGACCAGGTCGTCATGGACTCGGTGAGCAACGGCCTGGACCTGGGCTACCGCGTCATCGACACCGCGCAGATCTACGGCAACGAAGCCGAGGTCGGCACGGCCATTGCGCAAAGCGGCGTGCCCCGCGACGAGCTGTTCATCACCACCAAGATCTGGACCGACAACTACCCCGCCGACAAGCTGATCCCTAGCCTGAAAGAAAGTCTCGCCAAGCTGAAAACCGACCACGTTGACCTGACCCTGATTCACTGGCCTTCACCGGGCGGCAAGGTGTCGGTCGCCGAATTCATGGGGGCGTTGCTGGAAGCCAAGAAACAAGGCCTGACCCGCGAGATCGGCGTGTCCAATTTCACCGTCGCGTTGATGAAAGAAGCCATCGCAGCGGTCGGCGCCGAGCACATCGCCACCAATCAGGTGGAACTGCACCCGTACCTGCAAAACCGCATCGTGGCGGACTTCGCCAAACAGCACGGCATCAAGATCACGTCGTACATGACCCTGGCTTACGGAGAAGTGCTGAAAGACCCGGTCATCGAGGCGATTGCCAAGCGCAATAACGCCACGCCCGCTCAAGTGACGCTGGCGTGGGCCATGCAGTTGGGTTACGCGGTGATTCCCTCGTCCACCAAACGCGCCAATCTGGAGAGCAACCTGAAAGCGGTCGATCTGAAACTGAGCGATGAAGACATGGCCGAGATCGCCAAGCTGGATCGCGGCCATCGCCTGACCAGCCCGGGCAGCCTCGCGCCGCAGTGGGATTGACTGCCCTGCAACGCAAAAAAAAGGCGCCCAAGGCGCCTTTTTTTCGGGTCGGTTTTCTTATGCGACGACAGGAATCAAAGGGTCCGCCGCCGCCAGCGCTGCTTCACGCTCGGCAACAGGCGGGTAGATCCACACAGAGTTGATCTGCTGCTTCACCGTCTTGCCTTCCTGCTTCGTCAGTTTCACCTGACGATCCCAGCCCTCAGTGAACACCGCGCCCCAGGCGCCGAGGTCCAGACAGGTGACGTATTTGACCTGGCTGTAAGGGATCGGCGCCTCACCCAGCAGGTCCGCCGCAACGTTGTTGCCGGCCGAGCGCCCCAGCGCAATGGCGTGCTGACAGGTCATCAGCGCAAAATTTCCCGCGTCGTCCGTGGCGGCATAGGCGGTGTCGCCCGTGGCAAAAATGTCTGACTGACCGATTACCTTGAGATTGCGGTCCACGTGCAGGCGGCCGGAAGCATCGCGCTCGCCCGGAATCTGTTCGGTCAACGAACTGGCGCGCACACCAACAGTCCAGACCACGGTGCTGGCGTCGATACGACGACCGTCCGCCAAGGTCACGCCGTTGCTATCGACGGCGGCCACCGACGCATTCACCACCCACTCCACGCCCAGTGTTTCCGTCGCCTCGACGATGGACGGGCTGATGTTCTCGCCCAGCGCCGCACCCACTTTCTCACCGCGATCAACGATGATGACGCGAACGTTGGCATCGGCACCCAGAGCCGCCCGCAGACGCGCCGGCATTTCAGTGGCGGTTTCGATACCGGTGAAGCCGCCCCCTGCCACCACGACAGTGTTGCGTGTATCGGATTCGGGCTGCTTCGCCAGCGCTTTGATGTGCTGTTCCAGGCGAATCGCTTCGGCCATCGCATCGACGTCGAACGCGTGTTCAATGCCAGGAATCGACGCCGGACGCACGACACGGCTGCCCGCGGCCAGAACCAGTTTGTCGTAGTTGATCGAAAGTTTATCGCCGTTGGCACCGGTGTAGCTGACCGATTTGCCATTCACATCAAGGGTGTCGGCCGTGCCTTTGATGAACGTCACGCCCACTGCATCGAACAACGGCCCCAGCGGCGACTGCATCTGATGCACGTCCTGCTCGTAAAAACGGGGGCGCACACCGAGTACCGCTTCCGGCGCCAATACGGTCACTTCCACGTCGTTGCGGTCGTGCTTGTCCAGCAAACGCGTGGCGCTCAGCGCACTCCACATGCCACCAAAACCCGCACCGATAATCAGAATTCGCTTTTTCATTGTGTGCTCCAAAAAAAGTAACAAGCCGCTTTCAAGGTGGGTCGCAGTGGCCAAGGCAGGCAATCGCTCCACGGAGACCTGTGAAGGTTCGGATGAGTCGGAGTTTGCAGCCGCCTCAAAACAACTACGACTCTATTGATCGTAGTTGTTTTGAGCAAGCGGTATTTCTAGATCGAGGGACGTTATCTTGCCAAAATATTCAATAAAAACGTTATAAATTAGATATTTGACGAATATTACCGGCTGTCCACTTTGTCACGACCGAGCGAATACCGCCTGCCACCGGTCATCTGGAAGCGCTGTTTCTTGCAGTAATCCACGCAAATTGTTAGCTTCTGCACGATCAATTCAGTCGGAGATTCGAATGTCTCTTTACAGCGCCGGTGTCGAGTACGGTATTCACTGCCTGCTGTATCTGGTGGACGAACGTGGCGACAGCCGTGAGGCGAGCGTGCGTGACCTCGCCGAGTTGCAGGGCGTGCCGCAGGAATACCTGGCGAAAGTGTTCACCAAACTGGCGAAGGCCAAGTTGGTCGTCGCGACCGAGGGCGTGCGCGGAGGCTTCAAGCTGGGCCGTCCTTCAGATGAGATCACCCTGCTGGACATCGTGACGGCCATCGATGGGCGCAAGCTGATCTTCGATTGCCGTGACATCCGGGGCCGCTGCGCGGTGTTCGACGGCTGTGCGCCGAGTTGGGCAACAGAAGGCGTTTGCGGGATCAACGCGGCCATGCTGACGGCGCAAAAACGCATGGAGGAAGCGCTGGCGCAACAGACCATTCTCGACCTCGCGCGCCGCACAGGGCGCAAGGCGCCGCCTGGATTCGGCGGTCAGATCAACGATTGGCTCAGCGAGCGCAAGGAAAGCCGTGCAGCGGGCAGTGACAATCAGAACATTCCGGTGGTCGCGGTCGAAAAGTGATGCCCGGTCTAAACCTCATGCGAACCCGACCGCGTACAGCCCCATCGCACTGAGCACGATCACCGTGCCGCCCAGCACCACCACTTCTCGCAGCGGCGCGGGGATGCGCTCTTGTTTCAGGCCTTTGGCACTTTTGCGATAGCGGGCGTTGAGGGCGATCTGAATGAGCAGCGCCGCCATCAGCGAGAAGACGATGGGCATCAACGCGATCAGCCCGAAACGCGGTATCCAGCGCAGAAAAATCGTACACACCACCAGCAGGGTCATCAGCGTGCGACGCCACGCCAGCAATGTACGCTCTGGCTGTAACCCCGGATCGTCATGCCCCAGCGTCTGCGGCCCGCGACGGCTCACGACGCGCCATAAATGAGAAAGACGATCAGCCCCATCGCCACCAGCGCGCCCCCCAGCGAGAGGATCGGCACCAGCACCGGCAACGGCAGTGGTTTGCGCAGACGCATGGCCCGCTCAACCTTCAACCAGCGCAGGCACGCACTGGCACTGACCAGCAACGCCAACACCAGCAGCGACAACGCCACCGCACGGCGCAGGCCCGGCGTGAAGACCTCCCCGGTGAACGCTTCCACGGCGATGCCACCGGCAAGAAACGCCAGCGCGGTGCGAATCCACGCCAGAAAGGTGCGTTCGTTGGCGAGGGTGAAACGTGGATCGGGTTCGCAACCACCGCCCAGCAGGGATGCAGACAGGCGATCGCGATCAGGAGAAGGGGCTTTGCCGGAATCCGGAGAATTCATGTCGCACCGTGGTCGGGTAGATGCCGATGATCATACCGGTCATGACCCGCAAACGCCCGCATTGGCAGCGACATGAGGATGTCTGTGGCCGCAAGCGCTGCCGCGCGGTGGCAGCGGATTATTGAGCTGACATCAGGCTGAAAACAGACGCGGCGTGAGGGTGGGTCCAAAGGAGGAGATACTTACGAATGACTTCGCTGCTACAAGAGGCTTACTTTCCAGATAAATGACCTGGGCCTTACGATTTTTCCCTTCAAAATCCCTGACTTGTCCTACGCTACGTGTCAGACGGTCGCAGTTGCGAAACCGGGTGCGGCGAATAATGGAGCGTTCGTCACCAGGGTTTGTCTTAAATCGTAGACGTCAACGAGGGCGGGGCTTGAGACAAGTAGAAGGAACGGACTTCAACGCCAGGAATCGGCGTCTGAAGCGTATGCCTGTGCTGTGGCTGGCGGGATTTTTTACCGTACTGGTGTGTTTTTCGATCACCAGCATTACGTTGTGGCAGTTGCGCCAGACCCGTAATCATGAACTGGACATCGCGGACACCACGGCCGCCAATCTGTCACGCTCAATGGCGCAGCAGGCGGACGACACCTTCGATCAAGCCGACATTCCCGTGGCCGGCATCGTCGAACGGCTCAACTACGACGGTTTTGCGTCCGCCAAAAGCCCACGCATGCATGACTACCTGCGCGCCACTGCGGCCAGTGTCGAGCAGATTCAGGGTTTGTTCATCTACGACAAGGACGGCAACTGGGACGCGACGTCGCTGAATCACATGCCCGCCAACGCCAATAACGCCGACCGCGAGTATTTTCAGTTTCACAAATCCATCGACAGCAACCTGCCGCACATCGGGCAGGCCATTCGCAGCCGTACCACCGGCGACTGGATCATCCCGGTGTCCCGTCGCGTCAACGACGCGCAAGGTCAGTTCGCGGGCGTCGTGCTGGCCACCATTGAGCTGGCTTACTTCGAGCGCTTCTTTGATCGCTTCGACATCGGAAAACGCGGCGTCATCACCTTGACCACCGCTGACGGCACCGTGCTGGCCCGCCGCCCGACGCTGGAGAACCTTGGCAGCGTGTCGATTGCCGACGGCGAGCTGTTTCGCAAGTACCTGAAAGAGCATTACGAAGGCACCGCAACGGTCCGCTCGATCATTGACCATGAGCTGCGCCTGTACGGCTACAAGCGTCTGGACCGTTATCCATTGGTAGTGCTGGCGGGACTTTCGGAACAAGAGGTGCTTGAGGAGTGGCGGCAATACGCCTGGCGCTCATTGGCGATCATCATCTGTGTCGTGATCGCCAACCTGCTGTTCGGCGTGCTCCTGTTCCAACAGATTCGCTTTGGCCTCAACGCCGAATCCCAGCTGCGCATCGCCAGCCACTCGCTGGAAAAGTTGGCCTTGCAGGACGGCCTGACCGGTCTGGCCAACCGCCGCCACTTTCAGGAAATCCTCGGTCTGGAGTTCGTCGCCGGTCAGGCGAACCTGCACCCATTGAGCCTGATCATGATCGATATCGACTACTTCAAGAGCTACAACGACAACTATGGGCACGTGGCTGGCGACAAATGTATTGTCGCGGTGGCTGAATGCATACGCAGCAACCTGAACCGCACAGGGGACCTGGCGGTGCGCTACGGCGGTGAAGAAATGGCCGTGTTCCTGCCGTACAGCGATGCCCACGGCGCCTTTGCACTGGCGGAAAAAATTCGTCTGAGCGTGCTGGCCCGTGCCATCGAGCACAAAGGCAATCCCGATGGGGTCGTCAGCATCAGCCTCGGCGTCTACGGCTGCGCGGCCCATCAATGCCCGACCATGGAAGCGTTCGTCGAACGTGCTGACATCGCGCTTTACACTGCCAAGCATGAAGGCCGCAACCGGACCGTGATGGGCTGAAACCGTCAACGTTTCGATCAGTCTCCAAGGTCGTCAGCTTACCTGTGCGATCACGATCTGCGCGACCTTCCCGCGAAACAGCTGCAAACGGTCTTCCGGCGCATCCGCTTCGACCACCAATGCGCCGACGTCTTCGCAAGACGCCACTTGGTAATGCGCAATGCTCGCCAGCTTCGTGTTGATCACCGCCACCGCGACCTGACCGCTGCGCGCCACCACGGCCCGCTTGAACTCCGCCACCTCCATGTCAAACGCCGTCACGCCCTTCACCGCATCCAGCGCGCAGGCCCCGAGGAAGCACAGGTCAAAATTGAAATGGCTCAATTGCTGAATCGTGGTGAAGCCATACGCACTCCCCGCCACCGGACTCAAGCGCCCGCCCAGGAGAATGACCTCGACCTTCGGCAGCTTCATCAACTCGACGGCGATCAGCGGCGCGTTGGTGGTGATCGTCAGGGCCATGTTCGGGTCGATGGCCCGGGCAATGGCGAGATTGGTCGAACCGCCGTCGATGAACACATGCTGTCCAACTCCGATGAGGTTCGCAGCGGCGATGCCAAGTGCGCGCTTACGATTAGGCTCATGCTCGATCCGCGCCGTGATCGGTCCATCAGAAGCCAGCGAAATCGCACCGCCGTACACCCGTTTGCACAGCCCCGCCGCTGCCAGAGCCCCGAGGTCCCGACGAATCGAATGCTCGGAAACGTTGAACTCCGTCGCAAGGTCTACGGCAATCACGCGCCCTTGTGCAGCCAGGCGTTCAGTGATCTGACGCTGACGCTCGCCGGGGAAAACTTCGGGACTGGCAGACATAAAGGCCTCGACATCAAGCGGAATCGGTCATGAACGAGCAGGATCATGATTGCGGTTGGGGGTGGTGTCAAACCAGAGGTTGCCTATGCTCACAGGCCTGAGGAGGGCGTCAACGAAAACGCGATTGCCCGCGTGATCCCCCTGAACCCCTCTCGGTTTCAGCACTCCATCTTTCTTTCGACCTTAACGGAGACATCCCACATGAAAATCGATTTGACCGGCAAGACAGCCCTGGTAACCGGTTCGACGTTGGGCATCGGTTACGCCATTGCCAAGGGCCTGGCGGAGACAGGCGCCGAGGTGATCGTCAACGGACGCAAAAAAGACGCGGTGGATGCGACCGTGGCGCGCATCCAGAGCGAAGTGCCGGGTGCGAAATTGCGCGGGGTGGCGACGGACGTGGGCACGGCGGAGGGCTGCGAGGCCTTGGTGAAGGCGGTGCCGAAGGTGGACATTTTGATCAACAACGTCGGCATCTACGGTCCGCAGGATTTCTTCGACACCCCGGACGACGTGTGGCAACGCTTTTTCGATGTCAACGTGATGTCGGGGGTCCGTCTGTCTCGCGCCTATGCCGATGACATGGCAAAAAACGGCTGGGGCCGGATTGTGTTCATCTCCTCGGAGTCGGGCCTGAACATTCCGGCGGACATGATTCACTACGGTTTTACCAAAACCTCCAATCTGTCGATTTCACGCGGGCTGGCCAAGCGTCTGGCAGGCACGGGCGTCACGGTCAATGCCGTTTTGCCGGGTCCGACCCTTTCCGAAGGCGTTGCCGACATGCTGAAAGACGAAGTGAAAAAATCCGGCAAATCCCTGGAAGAATGCGCAGCTGATTTTGTAATGGCCCATCGTCCCAGCTCGATCATTCAGCGGGCGGCGACCATCGAAGAAGTGGCAAACATGGTGGTGTACGTGTCGTCGAAACAAGCGTCGGCCACCAGTGGCGCGGCCCTGCGTGTGGACGGAGGCGTTGTGGATACCATCGCCTGATCAGCGCTGAAACGTCGGTGACCAGGGGCGCACAACCGTGACACCCCTGGTCTTTCTCGGCGGTATCAAGGTGTCTATTCCTCCTCTTCTTCCTCGTCGTCCACTAACGTGAACCAGGGTTTCAGTTCGCTGAGCTCGAAGGTGTCTGACTCCGCTCTGGCTCGCCCGATGCGGGGAAAGTCAGTGGGTTTGAATGAAACGGACGAGTCCCGAAATTCCGCGCTCGCCGATACTACGGATTTGTCAGCCATGTTTGAGCCTCCCTGTCCAAAGATGCGCGTAAGAACGCCGGAAGACTATAGACCAGCCTTGCGAACCACTCGTCGATTCGCGACCCACCGGTCATAAAACACCGTCAGCGCCTCAAAACTCGCCGTATTCAGCGCGCATCCGACCGTTGCGCTTGACGTGGTACAGCAGCCCATCCACCTGTTCGATGAAGGACACCGCGCTGGCTTCAGCACCCGGCACCGTGGTGCCAACGCCCAGGCTCAGCGTCAGCAATGGCGAAACCTCTGATTTTTCATGGGCGATCTGCTGCTGACGGACCAATTGCATGCACTTGTCCGCCACCTTGCGTGCGGCCTCCTGATCGGTGTTCGGCAACAGCCAGACGAACTCTTCACCGCCGATGCGGGCAATGAAATCGCCGGGATTGTTGGCCGCCAGCGACAGCGTCTTGGCCACCGTGCGCAAGGCTTCATCACCCTTGATGTGCCCGTAACGGTCGTTGTACTGCTTGAAGTAATCGATATCCAGAATGATCAATGACAGTGGCTGACCGGTCTCTTGAGCACTGGCCCACTCGCGCTCCAGCACCGTGTCGAACATGCGTCGGTTGGCGATGCCGGTCAGGCCGTCTTGATAGGAAAACGCCTCCAGTTGCTTTTGCAGGCGCACCAGGTGCTCCTCGGTTTTCTTGCGCTCGCTGATGTCGAACATGAAGCCCACCAACGCCTCGACTTCGCCATTCTTGCGCACCACATGGACCACGTCGCGAATCCACACGTACTCGCCATCCTTGGTCAGCGCGCGGTAATCGGCCTCGTGATCGACGCCCGCCTTGGACTGCGAGACGCAGAAATTCACCACGTAATCGCGATCATCCGGGTGCATGCGTTCCACCCAGTCATTGATACCCACCCAACTGCCCTGCTCCCAGCCCAGCAATTGCTCG
Organism: Pseudomonas sp. NPDC088368; assembly: GCF_044753445.1. Taxonomy (NCBI): domain Bacteria; kingdom Pseudomonadati; phylum Pseudomonadota; class Gammaproteobacteria; order Pseudomonadales; family Pseudomonadaceae; genus Pseudomonas; species Pseudomonas sp. NPDC088368. The sequence goes on along the minus strand of NZ_JBIVNG010000004.1, from coordinate 355,491 downwards.
ATCTGCGGACCGATATAGCTGAAGGTCATGCTCTGCCAGTCGATTCGCCATGGAATCGCCTTCGTCGACTCAAGCAGGGTTTTGTAGACATCGCTCTCAGTGCCAGACGGCGGAATTGAATCGCTCATGATCGGCCACGTGTGCAGGTTGAAAAGGTGGTGAGAGCATGTTGCCACTACGCCGTGTGCGCAATAGCCGACACAGGCGAGCGTCGGGATTTCGGATCATCGGCAGCGGACGGTCCACCAGCGGCGCCCGATGGGGCACTCGGACGCCGGAAAAAGACAAACCTAAGGCATCAACGAATAGACCAGCGCCGAAATCGACACCAGCCCCACCACCACGACAAACACGTTGGAGAGCTTGCCCGCGTATTGACGCATCGCTGGCACCTTGCGCACGGCGTACATCGGCATCAGGAACAGCAACGCCGCGATGACCGGCCCGCCCAGGGTTTCGATCATGCCGAGAATGCTCGGGTTGAGGGTCGCCACCAGCCAGCAGACCACCAGCATGAAACCAGCGGTCAGACGGTCCAGCGCACGAGGCGAAGGACGACGGCCGCTTTTGATCACCAGCCCCTTGAGGCCTTCACTGGCGCCGATGTAATGGCCCAGGAACGATTTGGTGATCGCCACGAACGCAATCAGCGGCGCAGCGAACGCGATGGTCGGGTTGCTGAAATGGTTCGCCAGGTAGGACAGGATCGACAGGTTCTGCGCCTTCGCCTCGCTCAGTTGCTCGGGCGACAGGGTCAAGACGCAACTGAACACGAAAAACAGCACCATGACCACCATCAGCCCGTGGGCGCGAGCGAGGATCTGCGAACTGCGCTGCTCGGCCTGTTCGCCGTATTGGCGCTTCTGATCCACGGCGAAGGCGGAAATGATCGGTGAATGGTTGAACGAGAACACCATCACCGGGATCGCCAGCCACAGCGTGTGCAGCAAAGCAGACGGCGCAGGCACGCTGGTCGCGGTGGTGAGGATGCCGCCGGTCCAGTGAGGAATCAGAAACACGGCGAGAAACAGCAGCGCGACGATGAACGGATAGACCATCAGGCTCATGGCCTTGACGATCAGTTGCTCGCCGCAACGCACCACGGCCAGCAGGCCAATGATCAGCACGAACGCCAGGACGGCCCTAGGCGGCGGCTGAACGTGCAATTGGTGTTCGAGAAAGCTGGTCACGGTGTTGGTCAGCGCCACGCTGTAGATCAGCAGGATCGGGAACACCGCGAAGAAATACAGCAGCGTGATCAGTGCACCAGCCTTCTTGCCGAAATGCTGCTCGACCACCTCGGTGATGTCGGCGCCTTCACGACCGGACAACACGAAGCGGGTCAAGCCGCGGTGCGCGTAGAACGTCATGGGGAACGCCAGCAACGCCAGGATCAGCAAGGGCCAGAAGCCGCCGATGCCTGCGTTGATCGGCAAAAACAGCGTGCCTGCACCGATGGCGGTGCCAAACAGCCCGAGCATCCAGGTGGTGTCCTGACGCGCCCATTTGGTCATGCCCGTGGTCGCGCCTACGGGCGCGGCGTCGAGGGTTCGCTCGACGCTGTTGGCCTGATCGTTCATCCGGTCGATTTCTCCGTTGCCGGTGATAGCTACAAGGTCAAAAGCGCGTCGAAAAGCTCGGCAGTCAGCGCCCCTGACCGGTTCTCTACAGGGAAAGGGGCGCGATTGTCCGGGATTAGGGAACAGAATCAAAGGGTTGTCGGAGGGATGGTCATGCTTTCAGAGATTTCTGACGGGTGAACGCGACGAAATTCCGCATTCGCTTTCATCCGTTTTGAGAATGCCCAGCCTTGGTGGCGTCGCAACTCACCATCCCTATAGATGCTACCGGGTCCTAATCAGCCTTGGGAACGGCAGACGAAAGGGAAGACGGCGTTGCCTCGCTCGGCACTTCCCCACCCGGTATTACACCCCGTGCAATCCTGCGCGCCGCCAGTTCCGAAAAGACCAGCGCAGCACCCACCAGGACCGCCGCGATGAGACTCAGGCTTTGCCCGCCAAACAGTTTGATCCCGGTCGCGCCTGCCAGGCCTGCGACGGTGGCGCCGAGGAAGGTCGCGGAGTTGTTCAACCCAATCACGATCGGCGCAATCGGCGGCGCGATGCCGATGATCCGGTGCTGCTGCGGAACCGAGATGCCCCAGCCACATGCGCCCCACAGCAGCACTGCCACGGTGGCGGTCCAGAGGTTGACGCCGGTCCATGGCAGCAGCAGGAAGTTCACCACGACCAACAGCAGCATCGTGTTCAACACCCTGCGCGAACCGATCCGGTCCACCAGTCGCCCGGTCAACAGGTTGGAGACGGTGCCCGCCACGCCCCACAGGACCAGCAAGCCACCGAGGATGATCGGGCTTCCTGAAATGGCCTGCTCGAACACCAGTGAAAAGTAGGTGTAGATCGTGAACACGCCACTGAAAAACAGCAGCGTTGTGAATAGGGTGAGACCGATGCGCGCGTCGGCCAACGGCGCGAGGCGCTGGGTCAGCGACACCGCGGGCAGCAGGGGAATGTCCGAGAGCAGGATGAGGACACCTACACCCGCCACGGCAGCGAGCGCCGCGACGAACAGCATGGTCAGGTGCCAGTCACCCAGGCCGCCGATGACTGCGCCAATGGGCGACCCCAGGGCCGTGGAGATTGTCATCCCCGCCACCAGAATCGAGATGGCAAACCCTCTGCGCTCTGGCGGCATAAGGGTGACGGCGGTGCTGGTCGCGGTGGGCGAAAACATCGCGCCGCCGAGACCGGCGAGCGCTCGGGTCGCCAGGGCAACCGTAAAGGTCGGGGCCATCGCCGTGCCGAGGTTGGCGATCACAAAAATCGCCAGTCCCGAGAGCAACAGTTGTTTGCGCGGTACCGAGGCCGCGAAGGTCGCGATCAGAGGCGCGAGCAAGGCATAGGTCAGGGCGTAGACAGTCATCATTTGCCCGGCGGCGGCGAGGCTGATGTCGAAACTGTGAGCAATTTGCGGCAGCACGCCGGCCACGACGAAGCTGTCGGTGCCGAGCGCGAACATGCCGAGGGCGAGAATCAAGAGTCGCTGATCCATGTTGAGGACGCCTATGGTCGAATGCGGAACGAAGCGGATCAGCGCCTGAGCGTTGAACCGTTTGAGGAGTGGACGACGACCAATGTAACGACGAGCCCCAACGCTCGGTATGACCAGAAATGTCACCTTTGGGATGAGTTGCGCCACGCACCAGCCCCTGCTGCACAGGGCACGAAAAAGGCGCCTGCAAGGGGCGCCTTATTCGGCTCTCATCAGGAAGGATCAGGCGCCGGACCGCCGCAATGGCACGCTCAATTCCACACGCAACCCGTCACTGCGGCTGTCGAATTTCAGCGAACAATCGCAGCGCTGAACGATGGCCTGCACGATGGCCAACCCGAGCCCCGCACCCGGGCTTTTGCCGTTGCGCCAAAAGCGCTGGGTCAGTTTGTCGAGGTCCGGCTCAGGAATCCCCGGCCCGTAATCCCGCACGCGGAAATGCGCATGACCGTTGAATGTTTCCACGCTCAATTCGACCCGTGCGCCTGCCTGGGTGTGGCGCAGGGCGTTGTCCAACAGGTTGCGCAATGCCGCCACGGCCAGCGCAGCCGGCATTTCGACCGGTGCTGTGGATAACTGCGACGGCAGGATCAGCTCGATGCGCGAGTCATCGCCATGGTTGGCGTCATGGATGGCCAGCCGCGCGACCTTTTCGGCATCGCACTGCACGCCATCGTCGAACGACAGACTGCCCTCGACCCGTGCCAGCAACAGGAGCTGTTCAAGGGTCCGGTGCATGCGGTCGGCGCCCTCTTCCGCATGAGCCAGCGACCTGTCGCGCTTTTCACCCTCGGTCATGCGCGCCACTTGCAGGTGGGTCTTGATGGCAGTCAGCGGGCTGCGCAGTTCGTGAGCCGCGTCCCCCGTCAGCCGGCGTTCGCGCTCTAGCGTCTGAGCAATGCGCTGGAACAGCTGGTTCTGGCTGACCAGCAAGGGCTGCAGTTCGCTGGGCAGATTGGGCACATCCAGCGGCTCCACGGAATCGGCGCTGTGTCGGTTCAGCGCATCCCGCATTCGGTTCAACGGCGCCAGCCCTCGGCCGATGCCGAACCAGACCAGAATCAGACTGCCGAACAGCGCCACCAGCACCGGCACCGAGGCCGCGAGCAGCACCGAATGGCCGAGGACATCCCGCTCGATCTGCCGGTCCGCCGTACTGACCCGCACGTTGCCGTGCATCATCGTGTACACGCGCCAATGCTCGCCGTTGATCATCTGATCGACGAAGCCGCTGGAGTCGGCTTTCAACGGCTCCGCAGGCGAACTTTCGGTGCGCGCCAGCACTTGGCCGCGCAACGAACTCAGCTGGCAGGCCATGCCATTGGGAATGCTCAACTCCCCGGCGCGCAGGGTTTTGCCATCGCCGTCGGTGGGCATCTGCATCTGTTCGAGCAGCCCGGCGACCATGCGCGCCGAGGCTTCTAGCCGCTGGTCGAGGGATTCCATCATCTGCATGCGCAAGTCGCGCAGCATCCACGCCGCCGCCAGCACCCAGATGACGATGAACGCCGAGCCCAGCGTCAGGCTGAGGCGGGTTCTCAAGCTCATCATCGTTGTGGCTCCGGCACGTCTCCAGCCGGCCCCAGCCGGTAGCCCAGGCCACGAACCGTTTCGATGATGCCGCCGCCGAGTTTGCGGCGCAGGTGGTGAATGTGCACGTTGAGAGCGTTGCTTTCGACTTCGTCGCCGAACCCGTACACGCAGTCCTTGAGCTGTTCGCTGGAGAGCACACGGCCATTGTTGTTGAGCAGGGCTTGAAGCAGCGCCTGCTCGCGGCGCGAGAGGTCCACTGGCTGACCGGCGAGGCGGGTTTCGCGGCTGCTGGGGTCGTAGGTCAACACACCGTGTTCGATGACATTGACACTGCGCCCGGCCATGCGCCGCACCAGCGTGTGCAGGCGCGCGCTCAGCTCGCGCAGGTCAAAGGGTTTGAGCAGGTAATCGTCGGCCCCGGCCTGAAGGCCATCAACGCGGTCGGTGACGGTGTCGCGTGCGGTAAGGATCAGCACGGGAATGTCGGTGCCCTGCTGGCGCAACTGGCGCAGCAATTTGAGGCCGTCTTCGTCGGGCAGACCAAGGTCCAGCACCATGACGTCGAAATGCGCCGCCGCCAGCATCGCCCGCGCTGCGGACGCCGTCGCCACCCGATCCACCGTCAGGCCTTGGGCATCCAGACCGGCCACTATACCGCTGGCAATCAGGTCGTCGTCTTCACAGAGCAGTACGTGCATGAGGCGGCCTCGAAAAAAGGCGATTGGAACAGGGTGGGATTAAGGGTGGATTATGCACGATCCCCGCCTGCGGCCAGAAGCGGGAAGGGATCGCGATCACGCCACCGTTAATCAGGCCTTAATCACCTCCCTTCACCCTCACGCCATCAATAATCGACCGAGGTTGGGCATGCGCAGGTTGTGGGTTCTGGTGCTTCTGTTAATTCCATTGTTGGCTCAGGCGCTACCGGGCGGGGATCTTTTCAACAAGAAGCCTGATTTTCTGCCGGTCGGACAGGCGTTCATGTTCAGCTCAGAACGCCTGCAATCCGGCGAAACCCGGCTGTTTTGGCAGATCGCCGACGGTTATTACCTCTACCAGAAACGCCTCAAATTCGACGGTCTGAAACCCGACCAGCAACCGACGCTCCCGACGGGCGAAGACCACAACGACGAGTATTTCGGCCAGCAACAGGTCTATCGACAAGGCCTGGAACTGGTCATCCCCGCGTCTGCCACCGGCCAAGTGAAAGTCGGCTGGCAAGGCTGTGCGGATGCAGGGTTGTGCTATCCGCCGCAAAGCCAGACGGTCGACCTGGGCGGCGGCAACGCCAATGTTGTCGACGGCCAGGCGCAGGATCAGGCGCTGGCCAGCACCCTTCAGGAACGCTCGCTGGGCTGGAGCCTGTTGATCTTCTTCGGGCTGGGCCTGCTGCTGGCGTTCACCCCTTGTTCCCTGCCGATGCTGCCCATCCTGGCGGGCGTGGTGGTGGGCAGCGGTGCCCGACCTCGCCGGGGCTTCGCATTGGCCGGAGTGTACGTGCTGAGCATGGCGCTGATCTACGCCGGGCTGGGGGTGGTCGCGGCGCTGCTCGGCGGCAATCTGCAATCGACCCTGCAACAGCCGTGGTTGCTGGGCAGCTTCGCCGGGCTGTTCGTTCTCTTGTCACTGCCCATGTTCGGTTTCTTCGAACTGCAACTGCCCGCTTTTTTGCGCGACCGGCTGGAAAACGCCGGGCGCCAGCGTCAGGGCGGCAGTCTGGTTGGCGCGGGGGTTTTGGGCGCGTTGTCAGGCTTGATGGTCGGTCCGTGCATGACGGCCCCACTCGCGGGCGCCTTGCTTTACATCGCGCAGAGCGGCAATGCCCTGCACGGCGCGCTGGTGCTGTTCGTGATGGGCTTGGGCATTGGTCTGCCGCTGCTGCTGATCGTCACCTTGGGCAATCGCTTCCTGCCGAAACCGGGGGCATGGATGGATCTGGTGAAAGGTGTGTTTGGCTTTTTGCTGCTCGGCACGGCGTTGATCATGATCCGTCCGCTGCTGTCGGAAAGCCTTTGGCTAGCGCTGTTTGGTGGCCTGCTGCTGATCGTTGCGTACAGCGCCATTGTGCAGACCCGGACGTTGAAACGCGCCGCGCTGATCGCCGCACCTGTCGGTCTGATACTGGGGCTGTGGGGCGCAATGATGTTGGTCGGCGCAGCCGGTGGCGGCGACGATCCGTGGCAGCCCTTGAAGGTTTACAGCGGGTCTCGGTCCGGCGGCAGCGCCGAACGTCACGACGCCTTCACCACCCTCAAAGACCCCGCCGCGCTCGACCGCGAGTTGGCGGACGCCAAGGCCAGCGGTCAATGGGTGCTGGTGGATTACTACGCCGACTGGTGCATCTCCTGCAAGATCATGGAGAAAACCGTGTTCGGCAAAGACGAGGTGATTCAAGCGTTGAGCGGCGTGCGCCTGCTGCGGCTGGACGTGACGGCCGACAACGACGCCAGCCGTGAATTGCTCCAGCGCTACCAGGTGCCCGGTCCGCCGACGCTGCTCTGGATCGGTCCCGATGGAATTGAACGCCGCGAACGACGCATCACCGGCGAAGTCGATGACAAAGCCTTCACCCGGCAATGGCAAGCCACGCGGGAGCACGGCTGATGCTGAGCGTCGCCCTCGGCCCTTTCGCACTGGCGATTGATCACCTGCTGTTGCTCGGCGCGTTGGCGCTGGCAACGCTGGTGGGCTGGCTCTTCGGACGCAGGCGGAAGGTGAATCCCGAGCGCGCGATCTTTGGCCTGTTCGTGGTCGGCGTGCTGGTCGCGCGGCTCGGTTTCGTGATTGCCTACTGGAGCCAATACCGGCGCCACCCCTTCAATATCATCGACATCCGTGATGGCGGGTTTCTGGTCTGGCCCGGGCTCGTGACGGTTCTGATCGGCACCGTGATCTGGGGCTGGAACCGGCCCGCCGTGCGAAAGCCGTTGGGGGCAGGCGTGGCGAGCGGCCTGCTGTTCTGGTGGCTGGCAGGATGGGGGATGAGCGTGTTGCACGCGGATGCCCGGCTGCCTGACATGGCCGTGCTCAACGCTGCGGGCCAGCCGGTGCACGTCCGGGATTTTCAGGGCAAGCCGCTGGTGGTCAACCTCTGGGCAACCTGGTGCCCGCCCTGTCGCCGCGAAATGCCCGTCTTGCAGGCCGCGCAACAGGCCAGCGCCGACGTGACTTTCCTGTTCATCAATCAGGGGGAAACGCCCCGCGACGTCGCGACTTTTTTCGCGAGCCAAGGTCTGCATCTGGACAACGTGTTGTTCGACGTCAACGGCCAATTGGCGGAGCACGTGGGATCAGCCGCCCTGCCGACCACCCTTTTCTATACCCCTGACGGACGCCTGTCGGGGACGCACATGGGCGAACTGTCCAGCGCCAGCCTCCGGCATTCTCTGGACGTCATCAGCGAACCACCGCCCTCTCTTTCAAGGAGCATTCAATGAGTTTCATGCGACTTTCCGTTTTGGCCGCCTCGGGCTTGATCGCGCTGCAAGGCGCTTGGGCACAGGCCGAAGAATTGCCCGCACCGATCAAGGCGCTGGAAGCCAAGGGCGCCACCATCAAAGGCACGTTCGATGCGCCGGGCGGGCTGAAAGGCTATGCCGCGCAGTACCAACAACAGGCCATGGCGTTCTACCTGACGTCCGATGGTAAACACGTACTGGCCGGGAACCTGTTCGATGAGAAAGGCGAAGACCTGAGCGAAGCGCCGCTGCAAAAACTGGTCTATGAGCCCATGACCAAGGAAATGTGGAGCCAGATGGAGAACAGCACCTGGATCGCCGATGGCGCCAAAACCGCGCCCAAGGTCATCTACCTGTTCAGCGACGCCAACTGTCCTTACTGCAACATGTTCTGGGAACAGGCGCGGCCATGGGTCAAATCCGGCAAGGTCCAGTTGCGCCACATCATGGTCGGCGTGATCCGCGAAGACAGCGCAGCCAAGGCCGCCACCCTCCTTGCCGACGCCAACCCTGAAACCGCACTGCAAAAACACGAGCAGGCAGGCCAGAGCAGCACCCTCAAAGCAATGTCCACGATTCCCAAGGACATTCAGGCCAAGCTCGACGCCAACATGAAGCTGATGACCGACCTCGGCCTGTCAGCGACCCCGTCGATTTTCTACAAGGACGCCGCCGGCCATCTGCAACAACAGCAAGGCGCGCCGCGGCCCGAAGTGCTGGCGAAGATGATGGGGCCGAAGTGAAACCAACGTTCTGACGCTGACCTTCTGAGTGTGACCTTCTGACCAATGGCAACCTGGCTCGAAAAGTGGATACTGCATCGGCGCACCATACGTGTAAAAATGTCGATCACCATTTCAAGAGCCAAAGCGGGAGGCTCGTTCAATGCGTTACGCCGAAGATCATAAAGCCCAGACCCATCAGCGCATCCTTCACGAAGCGGCTTCACGCTTTCGTCGTGACGGCATCGGCGCCACCGGTTTGCAGCCATTGATGAAGGCACTGGGCCTGACTCATGGTGGCTTTTATGCCCATTTCAAATCCAAGGACGATCTGGTCGAGAAAGCACTGCGGTGTGCCGTCGACCAATTGAATGAATCACGGGCCGCAAAGCTGGCGGGAGACGAATCCGCCGCAGCGTTCATCGACATGTACCTGGCACCCGAGCACCGGACTCAACCGGAAGAAGGCTGCCCGTTGACCACCATGTCGTCGGAACTGGGCCAGCGCGGCCAGCCGAGCGAGATCACCGACGAACTGATCCACCGCATGCTGTCCACCCTCGAAACCGGCATGCCGACCCAACAGGAGAGCAGCGGTAAAAGCGTGATGATCATGGCGGGTCTTGTTGGGGCGATGGTGCTCGCTCGCAGTGCAAAAGACCCGCAACTGGCCGAGCGCATCCTGCAAACCACCCGCGAGCAACTGAAGCAGCAAATCGCCGAAGCTTGAAATCGCCGAAGCCTGATATGAAAAAGCCCCTGACATGACCGTCAGGGGCTTTTTCGTTGCCTCAAGGATGCCAGCGTCGGAACAGCGCGCTGGCGTTCACCCCGCCAAAGCCGAACCCGTTCGACAATGCGTACTCGATCGCCATCGGGCGTGCCTCGCCGTGCACGATGTCGATCCCCGTGGCGGCTTCGTCCGGATTGTCCAGATTGAGCGTCATCGGGGCGATCTGGTCACGAATGGCCAACGCAGTGAAGATCGCTTCGATCCCGCCCGCTGCACCCAACAAGTGCCCGGTTGCGGATTTGGTAGAAGTGACCGCGATGCCATTTTGGTCGCCGAACAGCGCTTTGATCGCCGCCATTTCTCCTTTGTCACCCACCGGCGTGGAGGTGGCGTGCGCGTTGAGGTGCTGAATGTCTGACGGTTTGATGCCCGCCTGACGAATCGCCGCCTGCATCGCCCGACGCGCCCCGCTGCCATCTTCCGGACCTGCCGTCAGGTGATAGGCATCGGCGCTGGTGCCGTAACCCACCAGCTCGACGATGGGTTTCGCACCCCGGGCCAGCGCGTGCTCCAGGGTTTCGATCACGACGATGCCTGCGCCCTCGCCCATGACAAACCCGTCGCGATCACGATCAAAGGGGCGGGACGCACGCTCTGGCGTGTCGTTGAAGTCGCTCGACAACGCCCGCGCCGCCGCAAAGCCGCCCAGCGCCACGCGATCAACACAGGCTTCAGCGCCGCCACAGATGGCGACGTCGGCCTCACCCGCCAGAATCATCCGCGCCGCGTCGCCAATGGCTTGCACCCCAGCGGCACACGCCGTCACCGGTGCGCCCAACGGACCTTTGAAGCCGTGCTGAATCGACACATGCCCCGCGGCCAGGTTGACCAGAAACGACGGGATGGTGAACGGCGACAGTCGGCGCGGGCCACGGGCATCGGTGGTGCGTACGGCATCCGAAATGGACACGAAGCCGCCGATGCCGGAGCCGATGATCGTTGCCGTGCGCTCACGCTCCTCTTCTGTCGAAGGGGTCCAGCCTGCCTGCGCGACCGCTTCCTGAGCCGCCGCGAGGGCGAACAGAATGAAGCGGTCCATTTTCTTCTGTTCTTTGGGGGGCGCTGCCTTGTCGGCGTCGAACCCCGCCTCGGGGTCGTCAGCCAGCAGTGGCACGACGCCACCCACTTTGCCAGGTAAATCCGCCACGGTTTCGTCAGGCAACCGGACGATGCCGGAACGCCCTTCAAGCAATCGGCGCCATACAGCCTCGACCCCGGTGCCCAATGGCGTCACCAGTCCCATCCCCGTCACTACAATGCGACGTTCGCTCATGCGTTCACCTTTTCAGCTTTCAGTACGTAGACCCGACGCCCATTCAAGCGCCTGGCGTTTTGTAGCGCGCTGCCGCGTGCTGCAACGAAAGATTCGGACCCAGTGCCAAGCGCGCGTTGACGAAAGCATCCCAGTCGGCAGCGTTGGCCAGCGATGGAATGGTCACCAGCTCTTTCTGATCGAATCCGGTCAGGGCCGCGTCAACCATCTCGTTCACGTCCATCACCATCTCAGGGGGAAATGCGTTCAGATCCATGCCTGCGCGCTCCCAGATTTCGGTGCGCGTCGCCCCAGGCATGACGGCCTGGACCTGCACGCCCTTGTCGCCAATCTCAGCGTTCAACGACTGGGTCAGGCTCAGGACATAGGCCTTGCTGGCGGTGTACACGGCGTTGAAGCGTTCGGGGATCATCGGCACCACCGAGGCGATATTGACGATAGCGCCACGGCCACGCGCCAGGAAGCCAGCCGCTGCGGCCGACGCCAGGTGAGTCAGCGCCACGATATTGAGCTGAATAAGGCGATTGACCTCGTTCAGGTCGGCCTCTGCCAACGGACTGTTGGAGGCCACACCCGCATTGTTCAACAGCAGCGTGATCGAAGCGTCGTTGCGCAAGCGTTGCTCGACCGTGGAAATATCCGACGCGTCGGTGAGATCGGCCTTGAGCACTTCAACGTTGACGGACGTGGTTTTGCGCAGATCGGCGGCCAGCGCCTCAAGCCGTGTCTGATCCCGTGCGACCAACAACAGGTTGTATCCCCGTTTGGCCAACCGGTTCGCGTACGTGGCACCGATGCCTGAAGAAGCGCCGGTGATCAGGGCTGTACCTTGGGTGTGGGTCGTGCTCATGGGGTTTCTCCGTGGACAGTGAGAATAGCAACGAGCGCATATTACGCCCATAATTTAGAAAATTATATGTTGAACGACATTTTCAATGTCAACCCCTTGCCGCTCCGCCACAGAGACAAGCCCCGATCTACGGCAAAAAAAAAAGACCGATCAATGATCGGTCTTTTCCATGCCCTGCAGCGGTCAGTCGATGGCGAGCTTATCCCGGTTTTTGTCCAGCAATGCCTTGCCGATACCTTTGACTTCGATCAACTCATCGACCGATGTAAACGCGCCGTTTTCGTCACGATAGGCGACGATCGCCTCCGCCTTGGCTGCACCGATTCCTGACAGCGTTTTTTGCAGGGCTTCCGCAGAGGCGGTGTTGAGGTTGATACGCTCGCTCTGCTCCGAAGGTGCAGCAACCGCAGGCGCGGGGGTAGTGGGAGTTGCCGAAGTGGCGGGTGCCGCGTTGATGGCAACGGAAGTGCTGGCCAGCAGGCCGAACAGGAGGGACGACAGATAGGACATACGCATGATTAACGCTCCATGACATCGTGGGTGGGGAAACAGCATTCCTGAGCTGTTTTCCAAACCTAGACGATGGTCATGAAGGGTCAATGCGGGGATGAGTGACGGGATGTGTAACGCCCGCAAGCCTAAGCAATACGGGCGCTACAGCGATTAAGCAGAGGAAATCACAGCGTAAGCGGAAGTGTCGGACTCACGGCTCGTGACGGCGCTGTAGGTGAATCCAGTCGACGATTTCACCTTCCGGTGCGTAGCCGCTGACCGTATCGCCCAGGATCTGGCGCACCTTGTCGTAATCATCGTCATCCAGCGCCTTGAGCAGCAGCGTCAGGCTCTGCTTGAACGCATCCCACGACAGATGATCCTCTTGAGCGCTCATGATCATCGGGTGACTGGTCACCGCCACGTTGTCGCCGATCAACAGCTCCTCGTAAAGCTTCTCACCCGGACGCAGCCCGGTGAATTCGATGGAGATGTCGCCCTGAGGGTTCTTGTCTGAACGGATGCTGAGCCCCGACAGATGAACCATTTTCTCGGCCAGTTCGATGATTTTCACCGGCTCGCCCATGTCGAGCACAAACACGTCGCCGCCCTGCCCCATCGAACCCGCCTGAATCACCAATTGCGCGGCTTCTGGAATGGTCATGAAGTACCGGGTGATTTTCGGGTGCGTAACGGTCAGGGGACCGCCGGATTTGATCTGCGAGTGGAACAGCGGAATCACCGAGCCGGACGAGCCCAGCACGTTGCCGAAGCGCACCATGATGAATCGGGTCTTGTTCACCTGGTGCACGTTCGCCCGATCGCCGAACATCACCGGCGCTGTTTCGCGGCTCAATGCCTGCAAGATCAGCTCGGCCAGCCGCTTGGTGCTGCCCATGATGTTGGTGGGCCGCACGGCCTTGTCGGTGGAGATCAGCACAAAGTTGGAAACCCCCGCCTGCAACGCCGCCTGCGCCGCGTTCAGCGTCCCCACCACGTTGTTGATCACGCCTTCGGCAATATTGTGCTCGACCATTGGCACGTGTTTGTAGGCCGCAGCGTGGTAGACAGTGTCCACTTGCCAGGTCTTCATCACGTCCAGCAACTTGGCATGGTTACGCACGGAGCCAAGGATCGGCAGCACTTTGACCTTCAGGGACTCCCGCGCAATGCGTCGCTCCAGCTCCGAGAGGATCGTGTAGAGGTTGAACTCGCTGTGATCCAGCAGCAACAGCGTGGTGGGTTTGTGCAACACGATCTGACGGCACAGCTCCGAACCGATCGAGCCACCCGCCCCGGTCACCAGCACGCATTGATTCTTGATGCAGTGCTCCAGCAGGTCTTCCTGGGCAGGAACGGCATCGCGTCCCAACAGGTCAGCGATGTCGACTTCCTGAAGGTCATCGACTTTCACCCGGCCAGCGGCCAGATCGGAAAAATTCGGCACACTGCGCACGTGAAGCGGGAACCCTTCCAGAAACCCGAGGATTTCCCGACGACGCGCTCTGGCCGAGGACGGGATTGCCAGCAGTATCTCCTGCGCCCCGGTCACGTCGATCATTTGCTGGATGTGCTTAGGCTTGTACACCTGCAGCCCGGAAATCACCCGATTGGAGATGGAATCATCGTCGTCGATGAAGGCCACGGGACGCATTGAGCGGCCCATCCGAAGCGCCGCCACCAACTGGTTGCCTGCTGCGCCTGCGCCATAGATCGCGACTTTCGGCAATCCGTCGTCCCGCGTAGCGAAAGGCACATGCTGCACGGCGGAGAACCAGTCGCCCAAAAAATACTGACGCATTGCGAGGCGCAGGCCACCGATCATCACCAGGCTCAGCCACCAGTAGTTGAACATCACCGAGCGCGGCACGACGTGCTGATGGTTGCTGTAGAGATACACGACAACGCCCAGAATCAGCGCCGACAGGCTGACCGCCTTGATGATCGCCACCAGCGCGTCATTGCCGAAATAGCGCATGACCGCCCGGTACATGCCAATTCGGATGAACAAGGGAATGGCAATGACAGGCGCGCTAGCAAACAGCCAGGTGTGAATGGTCAGTGGATTGATCAGGTCGTCGATGCCGAGGCGGACCACGAAGGCCATCCACAGCGCGAACCAGACCAGGCAGACGTCTGTCGCGACCTGAATGATTCGTTTATAACGACGCGGCAACGCGAGCAACATGACGCGCAACTTTTCCATGAATCCCTCGATCACGAGTTCAATCTCCTATCGACCTGAAACATGGGTGCTTGATTCCAGCATTACGCAAGAAATACACCACCCCTGCCGCCCGACGGGGCATTCAGCTCCGTTCAAGTTGTCCTGCCCTGAACCCGATCGCCAGGATCACCAACGGGACATAGGCGACGATCAGGCCGGTCGCCCCATCGACACCGAAGTGGGTGACCGCAATGGCGACCGGCAAAAGCCAGAACAGGTTGATTACACCGACTGCGGACGTCACTGGAAGGTGCTTGCCATATTTGCGCGAGGCGAATTGGTAAGCATGACTTCGGTGAGCCTCATAGATCTTGTCTCCTCGGACGAGGCGACGGATGAGGGTAACTGTAGCGTCTACGATGAAAACCCCGAGAAGAATAAGCCATGCCCAGAGTAACTGCGAGGAAATCCACGCGGCCTGCAGTGACAGAACGCCCAATATGATGCCCAAAAAACCGCTTCCGGCATCCCCCATGAAGATTTTCGCAGGGGGAAAGTTCCAGATCAGGAAACCGAAAACCGCAGCTGCCAGCAGCAACGGTTGCCACGTCATCTCGGCATGGTCACCCAAGAGGTAGATCAGCGCGGCCCCCAGGCACACGCAGACCGCTTCGACACTGGCAATGCCATCGATGCCGTCCATGAAGTTATAGAGGTTCAGCAACCACACCAGAAAGAGCGCCGCCAGCCCATGGCCGATCCAACTCAACTCAAACGTTGCACCGAAAAAGGTCACCGGCGGCAGCCCGCCCAGCCAGCACAATGCCCAGATGGCGGCGAAAAAATGGCCCAGAAGACGCCAACGCGCAGCGACATGCCCGTGATCGTCCAGAAAACCAAGAGCTGCGATACCCAGACCAGCCCCCGCCATGGCCGCAAACGCCGCTGAACTCAGCACGCCTTCACCGAACAGCACCGCGAGCGCCACCAGGTAGCTCACGACAATGGCTACACCGCCGCCACGAGGCGTCGGGACGGTATGCGAGCTTCTCCCATTGGGAATATCCAGCAGGCTTTTATGCAATGCATAGCGCCGAAGCCAGTAGGTACACGCGAAAGAACAACCGATTACAGCGACCGCCAACCACCCATGATTCATTTTTGATCCGTTATAAAAAGGTCGACCGCCTGATTGCCGCTACCACTGTCATTTCAATAAAAAAACAGCGACGGCCCCGGATGCCGGGAGCATCAGGGCCACCACCGTGTTCGATCAGCCGCCGTTGAGCAGTTGCTCGATTTCCTTGACCTTGGCCTCGACCAGCTGTGGGTCGCGTCGGCTTTCGACGTTCAGGCGCAGCAGCGGCTCAGTGTTGGAGCCGCGCAGGTTAAAGCGCCATTCGGGGAATTCAAGGCTGATGCCATCCGTTTTGTCGATGTTCGAGCACATCGGGGTGTAATGGTCCAGCACTTTGCCGATTATGGCTTTGACGTCCGTCACCTTGTAGTTGATCTCGCCGCTGCACGGATAGGCGGCCATGCGTTCATCCACCAGTTGAGAGAACGTCTTGCCGGAAACGGACATCAGCGCCGTTACCAAGAGCCAAGGGATCATGCCGCTGTCGCAGTAGGCGAAGTCGCGGAAGTAGTGGTGCGCGCTCATCTCGCCGCCGTACACCGCGTCTTCCTTGCGCATGCGTTCTTTGATAAAGGCGTGACCGGTCTTGCACAGCACCGGCGTGCCACCCGCCAGATTGACCTGATCGATGGTGTTCCAGGTCAGGCGCGGGTCATGAATGATCTTCGAGCCTGGGTGCTGTTTGAGTAGCATTTCCGCGAGCAGACCGACCAGGTAGTAGCCTTCGACGAAACGGCCGCGCTCATCGAAGAAGAAGCAGCGGTCGAAGTCGCCATCCCACGCGAGTCCCAGGTCACACTTGTGTTCGAGCAAGGCATCACGGGTGATGCTGCGGTTTTCGGGCAGAAGCGGGTTGGGCACGCCATTGGGGAAATTGCCGTCGGGCTCGGCGTTGATGATCACCCATTCGAAGGGCAACTGCGATTTGATCGCTTGCAGCGCAGGGCCGACGGCGCCATTGCCAGGGTCCGCGAGGATTTTCAACGGACGCAATTCGGCGCCTTCGACATAGTTGAGCAGGTGCTTGATGTAAGCGCCTTTGTCGGGCCATGATTTGACGCTACCTGACTGTGCGGCGACCGTGCCGAGGTCGCCGGCGTCTACTCGCTGGCGAATGGCATCGAGGCCGGTGTCGCCACTGATCGGACGGGATTCGCCCTTGACCAGTTTCATGCCGTTGTAACCCTTGGGGTTATGACTGGCAGTGACCATCACCCCGCCATCTGCGGCGTAGTGGCTGGTCGCAAAATAGACTTCTTCGGTACCGCACAAGCCGATGTCAATCACGTCCGCGCCAGCGTCCAGGATGCCTTGGGTCAAGGCCTGGGCCAGCGCCGGACTTTCGAGACGCATGTCTCTGCCGACCACGATATTTTTGGCACCCAGTTCGACCACCATGGAGCGCCCAATCCGATAGGCGATGTCTGCGTCCAGATCATTGGGGACCTGGCCACGGATATCGTAGGCTTTGAAGCAACGGGTCTGAATAACGGGATAGTCGGGATTCATGTGTAAAAACCTATGCGACGAAAAAACCCGAAGGTTCCTCTGTTCAGTATGAAGCAGCCCATCCATCGGACTGCACGCTACCCTCGCGCACAACAGCTTGAGGCGAGGGTTAGGCAGTAAAAATCGAGTTTTGTTAATCACTGAGACGTAATTATCTTCGAAACGGAGAAAACCGTCTCGAATGATTTGATAAAGCCATCCCACGCCATCAAAACGATACAGGCCATTCAGTGACGGTGTGATGAGCGTCGCAAGACATGCATCACGTCACCACGGGACGATGCGAACGATGGGCACTGCCGGCTTCCAGCTTCTGCTTGAGCTTTTTTTTCGCCTCCGGCTCGCCGTGGACCAGCCGGATTTCGGACGGCAACACGTCCATGCCCATGACGAAGTCCACCAGACCTTTTTGGTCAGCATGGGCAGAGTAGCCACCGAGGTTTTCCACACCGGCCTTTATCTCATAACGTTGTTTGTCGAGCTCGACGTAGCCACCTTTTGGCCCATAAGCCTGAATGGCCGCCCCGGGGGTGCCCTTCGCCTGATACCCCGTGAACACTACGTTGTGGCGCGGATCACCCAGCATGACCTTGAGGTAATCAACGATTCGTCCACCCGCGCACATCCCGTGACCGGCAATGACAATCGCCGGCCGCCCTGTACTTGCCAGATAATTCACGGTTTGCAGATGCTGGGCGTGGCTGTTGATCGTGATCAACTGTTTGAAGCCGAGGGGCTTACGGCCGCTACCGAGCCGCACGACGGCTTCCTCATCCCACATGTCATCAAAGGACTGATACACCTGAGTCAATCGCTGAGCCAGCGGCGAATCGAGGATCACCGGCAATAGCGGCCAATTGACCGGCAGTGCTGTGTCCACCGAGGAGGATACCTCGCTCAGGCCCGATAACGCCTTGCGGTGCAGGATATCTTCAATTTCATACAGCAACTCTTGAGTCCGCCCCACACTGAATGCCGGGATCAGCACGGTGCCATGGTCTGCCAACGCCTTGTCAATGACGGCTTCAAGACGGACTTGCCGGGTGGCGCGGTCTTCATGCAGACGATCGCCGTAAGTGCTTTCCAGCACCAGCACGTCGGCGCACTCGGGAGATTGGGGATCGGGCAAAATCGGCGTGTGGGATGAACCCAGGTCTCCGGAAAACACCACACGCTGGCGACGCTGCTCAAGGGGGTAACTGACATCGCATTCGACATAGGCCGAACCCAGAATATGACCGGCGCGCTGTAAACGGATACGACAAGTGACTTCGGGGGTTTCAACAACGCTGAACCAAGTATCGAACGGAACCGCAACGACGCGTTCATTGATCAGCTTCAGGTAACGGTCGATCTGTTGCTTATCGCGACCCAATTCCAGCCTGAAGCCATCCTCAAGCACCAAAGGCAGCAATTTGGCAGAAGCCTCACTGCAAAGGATTGGCCCTTTGAAACCCGCTGCCAACAACTGGGGAATGCGGCCGACATGATCAGCGTGGACATGCGTCACGATCAGCAACTTCAGGGTCTCGACAGAAAATTCGACCGCCGCCGACATGCCGATACGTTCCCGGAAACCCGCTTCAAGACCTTGAAACAAACCGCAGTCAATCAACAGGCCATGAGCGGCATCCAGCTGCAATTGGTGACAGGAGCCTGTGACCCCCTCCCCTGCGCCGTGATGAATGATGTCTGGATAAATCATGAGCTTCCTTCCCTATCCGCTGGCTGAAAAGCGGCGCAGCTTAACCGTGCCGAATACAGGCTTCAGCCGTTAAGGTTTTGCGAGAGTTTTCGGAAGCATTCGGGAATACATTTCCTGACAGGAAATGTTAGTGCGTATGAAATACCGCACTCCTGGAAATTCAGGCGGCCCCAGGCCGCGATATTCAGGCCAAGCGTGACGATTTGGATTTCCGGCGAAGCCGTGTGGCCCACGCCAGAAAAGGACCGATCAGCATCCCCACCAAGAGCGCGAAGATCACCGGCACAGCCACCGACAGTTCAGGGGCCGCCCAGCCAAAAAACACCAACGCCACTGGCTGTTGGTTTTCAAGCATGAACACAACCGTCGCTGCCACGATCAGCAGCACGACGACAAAAAATATCAAACGTTTAAGATTTCGCATCGAGTATTCCCTCCAACGGCTATTGGAGTTCCTGTTCCTCGTCTTCGTTCACCCGGTCGCGCAGCTCTTTGCCCGGCTTGAAATGAGGAACGAACTTGCCGTCGAGGCTGACGGACTGCCCGGTCTTGGGGTTGCGACCCACGCGAGGCGCGCGGTAATGCAGGGAGAAACTGCCAAAGCCCCGTATCTCAATACGGTCGCCGGTGGCGAGGCACTGCGACATCTGCTCAAGCATGGTCTTGATGGCCAGCTCCACATCTTTGGATGAGAGCAGTCCTTGATGGGTGACAATTCGATCGATCAACTCCGACTTCGTCATATTTTTCCCTTCTTTTTCAAGCAGCTAGGTAAAGCGCTTTGAAGGTTTTAGCACGACCTAAGGTTTTTGAACAGCCCATGTTTCCACTTATGTGAACAGCGTTTCCAGGCAAGAGGCCATTATCCAGTCCAGGCCTTGTCAATCCGGGGCTTGGCGGAATACACCCATTGGCGCTTCGAGGGGCTGTTCCCCCATAAACCATCGCCCACAAAAAAGGGCGACCGAAGTCGCCCTTTTTCAATGGTCAGACAGAACTCAGTTCTGTTTTTCCATTTGAGCACGCAGCAGGTCACCCAGAGTGGTAGGACCTGTGTTCTCAGCGGTTTCAGGCTTGCTACGCAGGCTCTGAATCGCTTCTTTCTCGTCTTCAACGTCTTTCGACTTGATGGACAAGCTGATTACGCGGCTCTTGCGGTCGACGCTGATGATCTTGGCTTCGATCTCTTCGCCTTCCTTCAGAACGTTACGCGCGTCTTCAACGCGGTCACGGCTGATTTCGGAAGCTTTCAGAGTGGCTTCGATGTCGTCGGCCAGAGTGATGATGGCGCCTTTGGCGTCAACTTCTTTAACGGTACCGCGAACGATAGCGCCTTTGTCATTGACAGTGACGTACTCGGAGAACGGATCGCTTTCCAGTTGCTTGATACCCAGCGAGATGCGCTCACGCTCAGGATCAACCGACAGGATCACGGTGTCGAGCTCGTCGCCCTTCTTGAAGCGACGCACGGCTTCTTCGCCCACTTCGTTCCAGGAGATGTCGGACAGGTGAACCAGACCGTCGATGCCGCCGTCCAGACCAATGAAGATACCGAAATCGGTGATCGACTTGATGGTGCCGGAGATCTTGTCGCCCTTGTTGAACTGGCCAGAGAAATCTTCCCATGGGTTAGATTTTCACTGCTTGATGCCCAGGGAGATACGACGACGCTCTTCGTCGATGTCCAGAACCATGACTTCCACTTCGTCGCCGACTTGTACGACTTTCGAAGGGTGGATGTTCTTGTTGGTCCAGTCCATTTCGGAAACGTGTACCAGGCCTTCCACGCCTTCTTCCAGCTCTGCGAAGCAGCCGTAGTCGGTCAGGTTGGTAACGCGTGCAGTGACGCGAGTGCCTTCTGGGTAACGTGCCTTGATAGCAACCCATGGGTCTTCACCCAGTTGCTTCAGGCCCAGGGAAACACGATTGCGTTCACGATCGTACTTCAGGACTTTTACATCGATCTCATCGCCAACGTTGACGATTTCCGATGGATGCTTGATGCGCTTCCAGGCCATGTCGGTGATGTGCAGCAGGCCATCGACGCCACCCAGATCGACGAATGCGCCGTAATCGGTGAGGTTCTTGACGATACCTTTGACTTGCTGACCTTCCTGCAGGGATTCCAGCAGAGCTTCGCGCTCGGCGCTGTTCTCGGCTTCCAGGACACTGCGACGGGAAACGACAACGTTGTTGCGCTTCTGGTCCAGCTTGATGACCTTGAATTCCAGCTCTTTGCCTTCCAGGTGCGTGGTGTCGCGCACTGGACGGACGTCAACCAGAGAACCTGGCAGGAACGCACGGATGCCGTTAACGTCGACAGTGAAGCCGCCTTTAACCTTACCGTTGATAACGCCCTTGACCACTTCTTCAGCTGCGAAAGCGGCTTCCAGAACGATCCAGCACTCAGCACGCTTGGCTTTTTCGCGGGACAGTTTGGTTTCGCCAAAGCCGTCTTCGACCGCGTCCAGCGCAACATGTACTTCGTCACCGACCTTGATGGTCAGTTCGCCAGCATCGTTGTAGAACTGCTCGAGCGGGATGACGCCCTCGGACTTCAGGCCAGCGTGTACGGTAACCCAGTCGCCGTCGATGTCGACAACGATACCGGTGATGATCGCACCCGGCTGAAGATTGAGGGTTTTCAGGCTTTCTTCAAAGAGTTCTGCAAAGCTTTCGCTCATTTTAATTCCTGTTGATAAAGGCGAAGAATCCGCCTATCTGCCACGCTCCAGACAACGTGGGTTTCGTTCATATGAAAGGAAGCCTGCGGGACTGTGACTGGTCTCCCACATGGCTCCTTGGTCATCCAGCGAGATCGCGAAGCGCGACTTCACTCAGGATGCGTTCCAGCACCTGCTCGATGGACAATTCGGTGGAATCCAGCTGGATGGCGTCATGCGCCGGTTTGAGCGGGGCTACCGCTCGCTGGGTGTCGCGCTCGTCGCGGACACGTATCTCATCTAGCAGACTCGACAGACTAACATCGTCCCCTTTCGCCTTCAACTGCAAATATCGGCGACGGGCACGCTCTTCGGCACTGGCCGTCAGGAAAATCTTCAGCGGCGCGGCGGGAAAGACCACCGTGCCCATGTCGCGGCCATCGGCGATCAGGCCCGGAAACTCCTGAAACGCACGCTGGCGCTGGAGCAGCGCTTCACGCACCGCTGGCAGCGAGGCCACCTGCGAGGCGCCACTGCCGATCTGCTCGTTGCGGATGGCCAAGGTCACTTCTTCGCCTTCGAGAATGATGCGCTGACCGTGATCGTCCGTCGCGGCCTCGAATTGCACGTCCAGGTGCGCAGCCAGCAGCTTGAGTGCCTCTTCGTTGGTCAAATCGACCCCATGATTGCGGGCCGCAAATGCCAGCAGACGATACAGCGCGCCTGAATCCAGCAAGCACCAACCCAGACGTTTGGCCAGCAGACCGGCTACTGTTCCTTTTCCGGAACCGCTTGGTCCGTCGATCGTAATGACCGGAGCTTGAGCTTTCACGATTGCCCCTCTTGCGCTACACGAATACCCACCTGGCCGCAGAGCGCCAGGAAATTGGGGAAAGACGTCGCCACATTGGCGCAGTCCCGGATACGAATCGGGGCTGACGCGCGCAACGACGCGATACTGAAAGCCATGGCAATACGATGATCACCATGACCGTTGACTTCACCGCCGCCGATCTTGCTGCCTTCAATAATGAGGCCATCGGCGGTCGGTTCAACCCTCACGCCCAAGGCGGCGAGACCCTCGGCCATGACCTGGATGCGGTCGGATTCCTTGACGCGCAATTCTTGCGCACCTCGCAATACGGTTCGCCCTGTGGCGCACGCAGCGGCGACGAAGATCACGGGAAACTCGTCGATGGCCAGCGGCACCAGCGCCTCGGGAATCACGATGCCCTTGAGCGCAGCGTGACGCACGCGCAGATCAGCCACGGGTTCGCCACCCACTTCGCGCAGGTTCTGCACGGAAATGTCCGCGCCCATCAAGCGGAGGATGTCGATCACGCCAGTCCGTGTCGGATTGACGCCCACGTGTTCGAGCAACAGGTCAGAGCCTTCGGCGATCGACGCAGCGACCAGGAAAAACGCCGCCGAGGAAATGTCGGCGGGCACTTCGATGCGCGTCGCCTTGAGCGTGCTGCCCGCTTCGACCGACGCGGTCGCGCCATTGCCCGCGACTGGGTACCCGAAACCACGCAGCATACGCTCAGTGTGGTCGCGGGTGGGCGCAGGCTCAGTGACGGTTGTCGTGCCGTTGGCGTACAAACCGGCCAGCAGCAGGCAGGATTTGACCTGCGCGCTGGCCATCGGCATCACGTAAGAAATACCTTTCAACGACTGGCCGCCGCGAATGGTCAGCGGCGGGCGACCGTCGGCGGCGGTGTCGATCACGGCCCCCATTTCCCGCAACGGTTCGGCCACTCGCCCCATCGGGCGCTTGGACAACGACACGTCGCCCGTCAGCACGCTGTCGAAACGCTGCGCCGCCAGCAAGCCGGAAAGCAGGCGCATCGAGGTGCCGGAATTGCCGAGATAGATAGGACCCGGCGCAGGCTTCAGCCCGTTGAGGCCGACACCGTGAATGGTCAAACGCCCATGGTGCGGGCCTTCAATGACCACACCCATGTCGCGGAAGGCCTGTAACGTGGCCAGCGCGTCTTCACCTTCCAGAAAGCCTTCGACTTCCGTGGTGCCTTCGGCGAGGGAACCCAGCATGATTGCGCGGTGGGAAATCGATTTGTCGCCCGGCACACGGATCTGGCCACGCACGCTGCCGCCCGGCTGAGCCACAAACGTCAGGTCATCCGCAGCCACTTTCTCGACATAAGCACGGCGTGCGAGGATTTTGCCGAAATGTTCGCGGGCCACGCGAGCACGGGTGAATACGCCGAGCAGTTGATGGCCGTCGCCCGCATCCACGGCGTCTCGCAATGCATCGAGGTCATGACGGAAAGTGTCCAGGGTGCGCAGCACGGCCTCGCGGTTGGCGAGGAAGATGTCGTGCCACATGACCGGATCGCTGCCCGCGATTCGGGTGAAGTCTCGGAAGCCGCCCGCTGCGTAGCGGAAGATTTCCAGGTTTTCGTTGCGCTTGGCCAGCGAATCCACGAGACCAAAGGCCAGCAAATGTGGCAGATGGCTGGTCGCCGCGAGGACTTCGTCGTGCCGCTCGACCTGCATGTGCTCAACGTCGGCCCCCAACGCCGACCACATCCGGTCAACGAGCGCCAACGCAGCGGGATCGGTTTCAGGCAGCGGGGTGAGGATGACCTTGTGCCGACGGAACAGCTGAGCGTTCGAGGCCTCGACACCGCTCTGCTCGGAGCCGGCAATCGGGTGGCCCGGCACAAAACGCGCAGGCATCGCACCGAACACCTCGCAAGCGGCGCGCACGACATTGCCTTTGGCGCTGCCCACGTCGGTCAGCACGGCATCACCGAGGTCGAGGGTCGCGAGCACGCCCAGCAGTTTTTCCATCGCCAGTATCGGCACGGCCAATTGGATGACATCGGCACCGACGCAGGCGGCAGCAAGATTGTCTTCACAGCGATCAACGACACCCAGTTCGACGGCCAGCTTGCGCGATTGAGGGTCGAGATCGACGCCTACTACCTCGCGACACAGGCCGCTTTCTTTCAAACCTTTGGCGAACGACCCCCCGATCAAACCGAGCCCGACCACCACCAGGCGGCCGATCATAGGCGCAGTCGATTGCACTGCCGTGACATCCGACATGACATCAACCACGCGCCAGAACCTTGCTCAAGGCTTCAAGGAAGCGGGCGTTCTCGGCGGGCAGACCAATGCTGACGCGCAGATGGTTGGGCATGCCGTAACCCGCCACCGGACGCACGATCACGCCCTCGCGCAGCAGCCCCTCATAAACGGAGCCCGCTTCACGGCCCAGATCGACGGCGATGAAGTTGGCCTTGGACGGAATCCAGCCCAGGCCCATTTGGCGCAGAGCTTCTTCCAGTTGCTGCATGCCGGCTTCATTCAGGCGACGACTTTCTGCAACGAACGCCACATCGTCCAGCGCGGCACAGGCTCCGACCAGCGCGAGGCTGTTGACGTTGAACGGCTGACGAACACGGTTCAATACGTCGGCCACGACCGGCGAAGACAGGCCGTAGCCCACACGCAAAGACGCCAGGCCGTAAGCCTTGGAAAAAGTCCGCGAGACCAGCAGGTTCGGGTAGTCGGCCAGGAAACTCAGGCCGTCCGGCAACTCAGTGCCTGAGGCGTA
This sequence comes from Pseudomonas sp. NPDC088368, assembly GCF_044753445.1. Classification (NCBI taxonomy): domain Bacteria; kingdom Pseudomonadati; phylum Pseudomonadota; class Gammaproteobacteria; order Pseudomonadales; family Pseudomonadaceae; genus Pseudomonas; species Pseudomonas sp. NPDC088368. Next base: position 330,533 of record NZ_JBIVNG010000004.1, on the reverse strand, counting down.
CTCGATGTAGGCCTCGTCCAGCACCACTAGCACGTCTTTGGGCACGGCAGCGAGAAAATCGGCCAGCGCCTGCGGGCCAAACCAGGTGCCGGTCGGGTTGTTCGGGTTAGCGATGAAGACCACTCGGGTATTGCTGTCGATGGCGGCGAGCATGGCCGGGAGGTCATGCCCCCAATCCTTGGCTTTTGCCACGCGAGCATCGGCGCCGACGGCCTGGGTGACAATCGGGTAGATCGCGAAGGCGTGTTCGCTGAACACCGCGTTCAGGCCGGGAGCCAGATAGGCACGGGCAACGATTTCGAGGATGTCGTTAGAGCCGTTGCCCAGCGTTACTTGATTGGGTTTGACGCCGCAACGCTCGGCCAACAACTGCTTGAGGTCAAAGCCGTTGCCATCGGGGTAACGGGTCAGCTCGGCCAGCGCTTCACGAATCGCTGTCAGCGCTTTCGGACTGCCGCCCAGCGGGTTTTCGTTACTGGCCAGTTTGATGATGCGAGCCGGATCGATATCCAGTTCACGCGCCAGTTCGTCCACCGGCTTGCCGGGAACGTAAGGCGATAGTTTTTGCACACCGGCCTGCGCCAGCGCGAGGAAGTCGCCGCTCATTTACCGCATTACCTCTTAGTAAAACAACAATCGCGCAGTCTCAGGCCGAGGCAACCCGGCGCAGAGACGGTGGCGATTTCAAGTCCGTCACCGCCGACAAGCCGGGCTGCTACAGAAATCGTGTGCGATCAGCGCCGCTTAGAGAACGGCTTTCGGATAGGAACCCAGCACCTTGAGCGCCACGGCTTCCTGGCTGATCCGCTCCAATACCGCCTTTATCAGCGGGTCCCGGTGATGGCCGACGAAATCGATGAAGAACACGTAGGTCCATTTACCGCTGCGCGAAGGCCGGGTCTCGATGCGGGTCAGGTCGATGCCGTTCTCATGGAAAGGCACCAGCAACTCATGCAGCGCACCCGGCTTGTTGCTCATCGACACGATGATCGACGTCTTGTCGTCGCCGGTTGGCGGCACTTCCTGGTTGCCGATCATCAGGAAGCGCGTCGAGTTGTCCGGGCGGTCTTCGATCTTCTCGGCGATGCGCGTGAGGTTGTACAGGCCCGCAGACATGTCACCCGCGATGGCTGCGGAATTCCACTCGCCCTTCACGCGCTTGGCAGCTTCGGCGTTGCTGGAAACCGCGACACGCTCGACGTTCGGGTAATGCGCGTCCAGCCACTTGCGGCACTGGGCCAGCGACTGAGCGTGGGAATAAATGCGGCTGATGCTGTCGGTCTTGGTGTTTTCGCCCACCAGCAAGTGATGGTGAATGCGCAACTCGACTTCGCCACAGATGACCATGTCGTGTTCGAGGAAGCTGTCCAGCGTGTGGTTGACCGCGCCTTCGGTGGAGTTTTCCACTGGGACCACACCGAAGTTGACTGCACCGGCGGCCACTTCGCGGAACACTTCGTCGATAGCGGCCATCGGCTTGCTGATCACGGCATGGCCGAAGTGTTTCAGCGCCGCCGCCTGCGTGAACGTGCCTTCAGGGCCGAGATACGCGACCTTGAGCGGCTGTTCCAGCGCCAGGCAGGACGACATGATTTCGCGAAACAGCCGCGCCATCTCTTCATTGCTCAGCGGGCCACGGTTGCGCTCCATGACGCGCTTCAACACGGCAGCTTCACGCTCGGGGCGGTAGAACACCGGCTCCTCGCCTTCTGCCAGGCTGGCCATTTTCACACGCGCCACTTCCTGCGCGCAGCGAGCACGTTCGCTGATCAGCTCCAGAACCTTTTCGTCCAAGCTGTCGATGCGGACGCGCAGCGCCTTGAGTTCTTGTTCAGACATCAGCCGTGTTCCTTCTCGAATTCAGCCATGTAGGCCACCAGCGCTTCGACGGCGTTCAGGCCCAGGGCGTTGTAGATCGAGGCGCGCATGCCGCCCACCGAACGGTGACCCTTGAGGTTGAGCAGCGCACGCTCTTCGGCACCGGCCAGAAACGCCTTGTCCAGACGCTCGTCCGCCAGACGGAACGGCACATTCATCCACGAACGGGCGTTGTGGCTGATCGGGTTGGTGTAGAAGTCGCTGGCATCGATGAAACCGTACAGACGGTCTTTCTTCGCCCGGTTGCGCTTCTCCATCGCATCAACACCGCCCTGCTCTTTCAGCCACTCGAAGACGAGGCCCGACAGGTACCAGGAATAGGTGGCCGGGGTGTTGTACATTGAGCCGTTGTCGGCGGATATCTTGTAATCGAGCATCGTCGGGCAACTGCTGCGGGCTCGACCCAGCAGGTCTTCGCGAACGATCACCACCACCAGGCCGCTCGGGCCGATGTTTTTCTGGGCACCGGCGTAGATCAGGCCGAACTGCGAGACGTCGATCGGGCGCGACAGGATGTCCGAAGACATGTCGACCACCAGCGGAACGTCGCCAGTCTCAGGCACCCAGTCAAACTGCAGGCCGCCAATGGTTTCGTTGGAAGCATAGTGAACATAAGCGGCGTTTTTGGTCAGGTTCCATTCGTTCTGGCCAGGAATCGCCAAGTAGTCGAATGGCTTGGCGCTGGCCGCGACATTGACATTACCGAAGCGACGGGCTTCTTCAATGGCCTTTTTCGACCAGATGCCGGTTTCGATGTAATCGGCCGTGCCGTTTTCCGGCAGCAGGTTCAGCGGAATCTCAGCGAATTGCTGGCTCGCGCCACCTTGCAGGAAGAGGATTTTGTAGTTGGAGGGGACGGACAGCAGCTCGCGCAGGTCTTGCTCAGCCTTTTCGGCGATGGCGGTGTAGTCGTCGCTGCGATGACTCATCTCCATCACTGACAAGCCCTTGCCGTGCCAATCCAGCATTTCAGCCTGGGCGCGCTGCAGAACAGCATCAGGAAGCGCGGCAGGGCCGGCGCAGAAGTTAAAGGCTCGCTTGCTCATATCCACTCTCGTCAACTCGTAGAATTCGAAACGGCCTGGCCACCAGGCTTGCGCAAGGGCTGGCCAAAGCCAAGAGGGCCCTGCAAGGGCCCTCAAGTACAACGTCTATCAGTCCTGCGGTTCTTCGTCGGAAGCAGCATCGGCTTGCAGATCGCTGGCCGATTCGTCAGCGTCGGCCTCGGACAGATCGACAATCTCGCCGTCCAGCACGCTGCCGTTCAACGCTTCGCCTTCCAGCTCTTCGCCTTCGAGCTCTTCACCTTCGACTTCGGACGGCTCCTGAACACGCTCCAGGCCGACCAGTTTCTCGTCTTTCGCCAGTTTGATCAGGGTCACGCCCTGAGTGTTACGGCCCAGACTCGACACTTCGTCGACACGGGTGCGAACCAGGGTGCCCTGATCGGAGATCAGCATGATCTCTTCGCCGTCCTGCACCTGAACCGCGCCGACCAGACGGCCGTTACGCTCGTTGCTGACCATGGCGATAACGCCCTGACCGCCACGCTTGTATTCAGGGAACTCAGTGATTGCCGTGCGCTTGCCGTAGCCACGTTCGGAGGCGGTGAGAATCTCGCTGCCTTCTTCCGGGATCAGCATGGAAATCAGCTTCTGCCCTTCGGCCAGACGCATGCCACGCACACCGCGTGCCGTACGGCCCATGGCGCGAACGTCGGATTCCTTGAAGCGGGTGACCTTGCCGCCGTCGGAGAACAGCATGATTTCCTGCTCGCCGTCGGTGATGGCTGCGGAAATCAGGATGTCGCCTTCGTCCAGCTCCAGCGCGATCAGACCGACGCTGCGCTGACGGCTGAACGCCACCAGCGGGGTCTTCTTGACCGTACCGTTGGCGGTGGACATGAAGATGAACGGAGCCTTCTTCTTGTCTGCGGCCTTGATACGCGCCTTACGCTCTTCTTCGGTCTCGTTGCTGTTCTCGATGTCTTCGACATCGGTTTCCACGCCTTCGGCCTCTTCTTCGTCAGCCTGCTTGCGCATGGCCTCCAGATCGACCGGCAGCATGGTGGTGATGTATTCGCCTTCGCTCAACGGCAGCAGGTTGACCAGCGGACGACCACGGGCCGCGCGGGACGCTTCCGGAATCTCGTAGGTCTTGAGCCAGTACACCTTGCCTTTGCTAGAGAACATCAGCAGCGTGGTGTGGCTGTTGGCGACCAGCAGGTGAGCAATGTAGTCCTCATCCTTGACGCCGGTAGCCGATTTGCCTTTGCCGCCGCGACGCTGAGCCTGATAGACGGCCAGCGGTTGAGTCTTCGCATAACCGCCGTGGGAGATGGTCACGACGCGCTCTTCTTCCGGAATCATGTCGCCCAGGGTCAGGTCCAGACGCGCATCGAGAATCTCGGTGCGGCGGACATCGCCGTATTCGGCACGGATCAGTTCCAGCTCTTCGCGGATGACTTCCATCAGGCGCGTGGAGCTGTTGAGGATGCGGATCAGCTCGCCGATCTGGGTCAGGATTTCCTGATACTCGGTCAGCAGTTTTTCGTGTTCCAGACCGGTCAGACGGTGCAGACGCAGTTCCAGAATCGCCTGTGCCTGTTCCGGCGACAGGAAATACTTGCCGTCACGCAGACCGTATTGCGGGTCGAGGTTTTCCGGGCGGGACGATTCGGCGCCTGCGCGCTCGACCATCTCGACCACGGCGCTCGATTCCCACGGCGTGTTGATCAGGCCTTCCTTCGCTTCGGCGGGGGTCGGCGACGCCTTGATCAGTTCGATGACCGGGTCGATGTTCGACAGGGCAACGGCCTGGCCTTCGAGGATGTGACCACGCTCACGGGCCTTGCGCAGTTCGAACACCGTGCGACGGGTGACGACTTCGCGGCGGTGACGAATGAAGGCTTCCAGCAGGTCCTTGAGGTTCAGAATCCGTGGGCGGCCGTCGATCAGCGCAACGATGTTGATGCCGAACACACTTTGCAGCTGGGTCTGGGCGTAGAGGTTGTTGAGGATGACCTCAGGCACTTCGCCGCGACGCAGTTCGATGACCACGCGCATGCCGTCCTTGTCGGACTCATCGCGCAGCTCGGTGATGCCTTCGAGTTTCTTCTCTTTCACCAGCTCGGCGATCTTCTCGATCAGACGCGCCTTGTTCAGCTGATACGGCAGCTCGGTGATGACGATCTGCTGGCGACCGCCGACCTTGTCGATGTCTTCGACGAGGGAGCGGGCGCGCATGTAAATGCGGCCACGACCGGTCTTGTAGGCTTCGACGATACCCGCACGGCCGTTGATGATCCCCGCCGTCGGGAAGTCAGGGCCGGGAATGTACTGCATCAGTTCGTCAACGGTCAGGTCGCCGTTGTCGATCAGCGCCAGGCAACCGTCGATGACTTCACCGAGGTTGTGCGGCGGAATGTTGGTCGCCATGCCCACGGCAATACCGCTGGAGCCGTTGACCAGCAGATTGGGAATACGGGTCGGCATGACCGCCGGGATCTGCTCGGTGCCGTCGTAGTTGGGCACCCAGTCGACGGTTTCCTTGTGCAGGTCCGCCAGCAGTTCGTGGGCCAGCTTGGTCATACGCACTTCGGTGTATCGCATGGCCGCGGCGTTGTCGCCGTCCACCGAACCGAAGTTGCCCTGACCGTCTACCAGCAGGTAGCGCAGGGAGAAAGGCTGGGCCATACGTACGATGGTGTCGTAGACCGCAGTGTCACCGTGAGGGTGATACTTACCGATGACGTCACCGACCACACGGGCGGATTTCTTGTACGGCTTGTTCCAGTCGTTACCCAGTTCGCTCATTGCGTACAGTACACGCCGGTGCACGGGCTTCAAGCCGTCGCGCGCATCGGGCAGAGCTCGTCCGACGATGACGCTCATCGCGTAGTCGAGGTAGGACTGCTTCAGCTCGTCTTCGATATTGACCGGTAGGATTTCTTTGGCCAGTTCGCCCATGAGAAGCTCGATTCCTTTTTCTGGTGAAACCTCGCACATCCATCCGGGATGAACGAAGCTCGCCGCCGCCGGCGATTGCCTGGCGACGACTTACGACAAATCAGCGAGTTAAGCCATGGATTTGCGCAGTGAAGGGGGCCGCAATGCGCCCCCTTGGAAACCGCCGGATGTTACCACAAACGTCGTCGGACACGCAGCATTTGAGCGCTCTGCAAACACGCCATTTCGCCATCAGCGGCCTGAGAAGCGCTCACAGGCCCCTTTAGCGCTGACCCGGCTGGCCGGTAGCGCCTGCGACAAAGTGATCAATGCAAGCGTTTACGGCACATCAGCTGGGCCATTTTTGCTGTGTCAGGACGTTCGACGATGCCTTTTTCAGTCACGATGGCGTCGATCAGGTCCGCAGGCGTCACGTCGAACACCGGATTGAACGCGTCGACCTCGGCGCCGAGGCGCTGGCCGCCTACGTTCAGAATCTCGCTGCCGTCGCGCTCCTCGAGGGGAATGTCTTCACCGGTGGCGAGGTTCAAGTCGATGGTCGAACTCGGCGCGACCACCATGAAACGCACGCCATGGTGCATTGCCGCGACGGCCAATTGATAGGTGCCGATCTTGTTCGCGACATCCCCGTTGGCGGTGATGCGGTCGGCGCCGACGATGACCCAGGTCAGGCCCTTGGTTTTCATCAAGTGCGCGGCAGCCGAATCGACGGTCACGGTCACCGGGATGCCTTCATTGGCCAGCTCCCAGGCGGTCAGGCGAGAGCCTTGCAGCCATGGGCGGGTTTCGTCGGCGTACACGCGCTCGATCATGCCTTCTATATAGGCAGCGCGAATCACGCCGAGGGCCGTGCCGAATCCGCCCGTCGCCAGCGCGCCGGCGTTGCAGTGGGTCAGCACGGTTTGTAGGTTGCCCTGATGCTTGCGAATCAGGTCCACGCCGAGCTGCGCCATGGTCAGGTTGGCTTCACGGTCGCTGAGGTGAATCGCTACCGCCTCGGCTTCCATGGCCGGACGCGGGTCGTCGCCCTCTTTGATCCGATACAAGCGCTCGCGCATGCGGTTCAGCGCCCAGAACAGATTGACAGCCGTGGGTCGGGCGTTGACCAATAGATCGAAATCCTCTTCCAGCGCCATTTGCCAGTGGCCGCCCCGGGCGTAGCGCTCGAACACACCAAGAACCAGGCCATAGGCCGCCGCGATGCCGATGGCGGGCGCGCCGCGCACGACCATACTGCGGATGGCTTCGGCGACCCCTTCAGCGGTGTGATACGCCAGCCAGGTCTGCTCAAAGGGCAGGACGCGCTGGTCCAGCAGGTACAGCGTGCCATCCCGCCACTCGATGGCCTTGACCTTTTCTGCGGCCAGTAACTGATCGCGCATTGCACACCCCACATGATGAATTTTGAAGACCAGGGCGCTCAGAACATTCGAATCATTGCGGTGATCGAACCTTGGCTTTCGCGAGCTCGCTCGCTCCCACAATTTGTTTCGGATGCCAGAAATCAAAAGGCCAGCAGCTGAAAAAGCCGCCGATTATAGCGAGCCGCCCGCCAAGACGCTCGGGTATACTTCGCCGTCCCTGTATTGCGCCACTGGAAGCCCGTCCCCATGCCTGATTCCGCTGCCCCGCTCGACCTCTTGCTCCTGCCGGACTGGCTGGTGCCGGTCGAACCCGCTGGCGTCGTGTTGCAAAAACACGGAATCGGCATTCGTGACGGCCTCATCGCGTATATCGGCCCCAAGGCCGAAGCCTTGCGGCAAAACGCCCGGGAAGTGCGCGAGCTGCCCGGCATGCTGCTCAGCCCCGGTCTGATCAACGCCCACGGCCATGCGGCGATGACCCTCTTCCGCGGGCTGGCCGATGACCTGCCGCTGATGACCTGGCTGCAGGACCACATCTGGCCAGCCGAAGGCAAGTGGGTCGACGAAGACTTCGTGCGCGATGGCACCGACATCGCCATCGCCGAGCAGCTCAAGGGCGGCATCACATGCTTCTCTGACATGTATTTCTTCCCGAAAGTCGCCGCCGAACGCGTGCACAACAGTGGCATTCGCGCACAGATCACAGTGCCGGTGCTGGATTTCCCGATACCCGGTGCCCGCAATCCCGATGAAGCGCTGCACATCGGCATCGAACTGTTCAACGACATGGCCCATCACGACCGCATCCGCATCGCCATGGGGCCGCACGCGCCCTACACCGTCAGCGATGAAAACCTGGAAAAAATCCGGGTCATCGCCGACGAACTCGACGCTGCCATTCACATGCACGTTCATGAAACCGCCTTTGAAGTGAGCGAGGCTGTTCAACAATGCAATGAGCGGCCATTGGCGCGGCTGCATCGCCTGGGCCTGCTGGGCCCGCGTTTTCAAGCCGTGCACATGACCCAGATCAGCGATGACGACCTGGCCATGCTGGTAGAAACCAATTCCAGCGTGATTCACTGCCCCGAGTCGAACATGAAGCTGGCCAGTGGCTTTTGTCCGGTCGAGCGGCTATGGCAAGCGGGCGTCAACGTGGCGATCGGCACCGATGGCGCGGCCAGCAATAACGATCTGGATTTGCTCAGCGAAACCCGCACTGCCGCGTTGCTGGCCAAGGCCGTCGCCGGTTCCCCCACCGCGCTGGACGCCCACAGGGCGCTGCGAATGGCGACATTGAACGGCGCGCGCGCCCTGGGCATCGAAGACCAGACCGGGTCGCTGCAACTCGGCAAGGCAGCGGACATGACCGCGTTTGACCTGTCGGGTCTGGCGCAGCAGCCGGTGTACGACCCGGTGTCCCAGTTGATCTACGCCAGTGGGCGGGATTGCGTGACCCACGTGTGGGTCGGCGGCAAACAATTGCTGCAAGACAAGCGCCTGACACGCATGGATGAAGACGCGCTGATCAGGACCGCCAAGGCCTGGGGCAACCTCATCGCCGCCAAGGGCTGACGACGGGCGCACACCTTTTTTCACGATCAGGGCCACGCGCCGTGATCGGACACCGAATTTCACGTTTTAGAGGGATCACACATGAGCAACGTCGACCACGCCGAAATCGCCAAATTTGAAGCGCTGGCCCATCGCTGGTGGGACCGCAACAGTGAGTTCAAGCCACTGCACGACATCAACCCGCTACGGGTGAACTGGATCGACGAGCGCGTCAGTCTGGCGGGCAAGAAGGTGCTGGACGTCGGTTGTGGCGGCGGCATTCTCAGCGAGGCGATGGCCCTGCGCGGCGCCACGGTGACCGGCATCGACATGGGCGAAGCGCCGCTGGCAGTTGCCCAGTTGCATCAGCTGGAATCCGGCGTCAGCGTCGAATACCGCCAGATCACTGCCGAAGCCCTGGCTGAAGAAATGCCCGAGCAATTCGATGTCGTGACCTGTCTCGAAATGCTGGAGCACGTGCCCGATCCGTCCTCGGTGATTCGCGCCTGCTACAAGATGGTCAAGCCGGGCGGCCAGGTGTTTTTCTCCACCATCAACCGCAATCCGAAGGCGTACCTGTTCGCGATCATCGGCGCGGAATACATCATGAACCTGCTGCCTCGCGGCACCCATGACTTCAAGAAATTCATCCGCCCTTCCGAATTGGGCGCATGGAGCCGTCAGGCAGGTCTGGAGGTGAAGGACATCATTGGCCTGACGTACAACCCGCTGACGAAGCACTACAAACTGGCTTCGGACGTCGACGTCAATTACATGATCCAGACGCTGAAGGGGGCTTGAGTCATGCGCCTCAGAGCGGTTCTCTTCGACATGGACGGCACGCTGCTCGACACCGCACCGGACTTCATCGCGATTTGTCAGGCGATGCTCGCCGAGCGTGGATTCCCCCCGGTGAAAGACAAGCTGATTCGTGATGAAATCTCGGGCGGCGCCAAGGCCATGGTCGCGGCGGCGTTTGCGATGTCGCCGAATGAGCCGGAATTCGAGGCGCTGCGCCTGGAGTTTCTGGAGCGCTATCAGAAGGATTGCGCCGTCCACAGCCGGTTGTTCGACGGCATGGCCGAATTGTTGGCCGACATCGAAAAAGCCAAGCTGATCTGGGGCGTGGTGACCAACAAACCGGTGCGTTTCGCGCAGCCGATCATGGATCAGTTGGGGCTCAGCGGACGCTCTGCGGTGCTGATCTGCCCGGACCACGTGACCAAGAGCAAGCCGGACCCCGAGCCGTTGCTGCTGGCCTGCAAGATGCTCGATCTGGACCCGGCGAGCGTGCTGTTCGTGGGCGATGATTTACGCGACATCGAGTCGGGCCGCGACGCGGGCACCAAAACGGCGGCTGTGCGCTACGGCTATATTCATCCCCACGACAACCCCGACCACTGGGGCGCGGACGTGGTGGTGGATCACCCGCTGGAATTGCGGCGGGTGCTGGACAATGCGCTGTGCAGTTGCTGAGGGCTTTCAGTGGCGTAGGCCGCTTCTGATTCTGCCCGAAGGGCGTGGGAGCAAGCTTGCTCGCGATCTGCCGGGGTCGCGCTCGACCGCAGCAGTCGTAAAACCTGACACCTCGGTTGTATCAGATGTACTGCATCCGCCGGTTTTGCTGCCGCTTCGCGCCAGATCGCGAGCAAGCTTGCTCCTACGCCTTCGGCAGAAGCAGACTGCGGCGCCCCACACTTCAAGGACATACCCAAAGCGAGGCTCCCATGTTCAATTACTCCGCCCGCCCCGAGCTGCTCAAGGAACGCATCATTCTGGTGACCGGCGCGGGCCGTGGCATCGGGGCTGCTGCCGCGAAAACCTATGCGGCCCACGGTGCGACGGTGCTGCTGCTGGGCAAGACCGAAGCGAACCTGACCGCTATTTACGATGAGATCGAAGCCGCAGGCCATCCTCAACCTGCCGTGATTCCCTTCGATCTGGAAACCGCCCTGCCCCATCAGTACGACGAACTGGCGGCGATGATCGAAACCGAATTCGGACGCCTCGACGGCCTGCTGCACAACGCGTCTATCATTGGCCCGCGCACGCCCATCGAACTGCTGTCCGGCGAGCACTTCATGCGGGTGATGCACATCAACGTCAACGCGATGTTCATGCTCACGGCCGCGCTGCTGCCCTTGCTCAAACTGTCTCAAGATGCCTCGGTGGTGTTCACCTCCAGCAGCGTCGGGCGCAAGGGCCGTGCGTATTGGGGCGCCTATGGCGTATCGAAATTCGCCACCGAAGGGTTGATGCAGACCCTGGCTGACGAGCTGGAAGACGTGGCCTCGGTGCGCGCCAACAGCATCAACCCCGGCGGCACCCGCACCGACATGCGCGCACAGGCCTATCCTGCGGAAAACCCGCTGAACAACCCGACGCCTGAAGAGATCATGCCGGTGTACCTGTACCTGATGGGGCCGGACAGTTCGGGGATCAATGGCCAGGCGTTCGATGCGCAGACCAAATAGCCATCAGCTACAGGCTGCGGCCCCCTGTGGGAGCGAATTCATTCGCGAAAAATAGACCAGGCGATAGAGATGCTTCGCCTGGCCTACCCTTCGCGAATGAATTCGCTCCCACAGAAAGTCCCGATGCCAACCTGAGTCCGCGCGGTCGGCTCGTTGCCAACCCTCCTCTCGGCGGTTTTCCGTCGCCTCTTTGTAGTCCCTCGGCCTGTGATCCGGTACGTTAGTCAATTCCAAGGCGCGAGTGAGCTGTCCATCAGCCCTCCTTGACGCTAACCGTCTGATTTCTATGATGATCCGACCGAACGTTCGAATTGGCATGACTTTCGCTCTGTCAACGTCAGGCCCGAAGAGAGGCGCAGGAGCGAAAACATGAGTTTTCCAACAAGAACCAATGCCATCGATTTTGACAGTGCAAGGCTGCAACGCTTTGGGTTCGCTCACGCGCAGACGCCAGCGCAGCCGCTTCTGGACTATGACCAGCTGCAACGTCGCCTCGCCCTGCAACTGCAGACCAGCCTCGAAGCAGACAAGATTCTCTCGATGTTTTTTCACAACGTGAGCCAAGTCATCCCCCTCGACGCGCTCATCTACAAGCACCTGGGCACGGACCTGCGTCTGGAGTTCGGTGAGCGGGCACGGCACAACGCCAACTACCGCATGACGTATGAAGGCGAGCAGATGGGCGAGTTGGCGTTTCAGCGGGATCAACGTTTCAGCGAAGACGAACTGGCTCAGCTTGAATCCCTGCTGACCAGCCTGCTGTACCCGCTGCGTAACGCTCTGCTGTATCGCAGCGCCAGCCTGAGTGCGCTGCGCGACCCGCTGACGGGCGCGGGCAACCGGATTGCCATGGAGCAATCCCTGACCCGGGAAATCGAAATTGCCCGACGTCAGCAACAGCCGCTGTCGGTGCTGATGCTGGACATCGATCATTTCAAAGGCATCAACGACACCCATGGCCATGCCACGGGCGATGAAGTCCTGAGAGCGGTCGCGGATGCGATCAAGGACCGCCTGCGCAACATCGATCAAGTGTTCAGATTTGGCGGGGAAGAATTTCTGATCGTGCTGACCAATACCGGTCGTGAGTCAGCCGCACTGGTAGGCGAACGCCTGCGTCATGCGGCACTGCAACTCACGTACCCGGTCAACGGAAGCCCGGTGGAACTGACCGTCAGCCTGGGCTGCTCGACGCTGCTGCCGGGGGAATCCACCGACAGCCTGGTGCGTCGCGCTGACACGGCCCTGTACGCTGCAAAGCGCCAAGGCCGCAATCGCCTCGAAATGGCTGGCTGATCAGGCTCAGGCGCGAACAGCGAATCGGCGATCGAACGCAGGGGCTTTCGCTTCCTGCGGCCGTTCCAACACCATGCACCGTTCCAGGAACAGGTACATGTACTCATAACTCTTGCAGATCGCCATCCTGAGGTCCGCCTGCAATTGCTCGCTGGGGTGATTGCCGGCCAGCGTACAAATGATTTCCAGGGCTTCCCAAGGGTGGGAATCGTCATATTGAGCGTGCATTTTCAGCCACTTCATCGCGCGCTTTCGCAACTCCGGCGGGAACAAATCTGCGTATGTCTCTTGTGAGCATACGACAGCAGACCACTCACCGGTCGCGCCTTCGATGGCATAGTTAGTCGCTGCGATCGCGACGACCAGCGGCTCCGACGAACAGCTGTGCCAGCACCAGTGATTCAGTGCGTGCAACTCCGACGGAACGCGCTGCGCTTGCAGGTCCTCCAGCGTGACCCCATGGGCCGCGCTCCAATTTACCCAGTAATCGGCATGATTGAGTTCAACCCGAATATTGCGCATCAACCAGCGACGCGCCATGTCTTCGCCGGGATGACGGGCGAAACGGGTTTTGGTCAGGTTATGCGCCATGTAAACCGCAAACTGTTCAACGACAGGCCATCCGCCAATCAGATACTGGCGCATGGTCTTCGAACTCAGCTGACCATCTCGCATACGTTGATAAAGTTCATGCCCTACCACGCGTGCCTTGGCGTCACTGCAATCCTCGATCAATTGCTGTGCCCAAGCGGGGTAACTGCTGGCATCCATCAGCGGACCGGTTCTAATGAACATATCGATCACTGTGTAGCTCCTTATGTTTGTGTTGCATCGGGTTATTCAGCGAAATGTCCCGGGTGCGCTGAATAACATTGGGGTCTGCCTCGCGGGCCGTGCGTGCAGACATTCACAGGTGAATAATTGCGGTCGCTCGATAACGTACCCCTGAGCGTAGTCCACACCGATTTCCAATAACGCCTGCTCTATCTGGGGGCTTTCGACGAACTCAGCGATCGTCTGTTTGCCCATCACGTGCCCGATATGGTTGATCACTTCCACCATCGCCCGGTTGACCGGATCGTCGAGCATGTCTTTTACGAAACTGCCATCAATCTTCAAGAAATCCACAGGCAAGTGTTTCAAGTAAGCGAATGACGACATGCCTGCACAGAAGTCATCCAGAGAAAAACGGCATCCCAGACTTTTGAGTTCGTTAATGAACCGAATAGCACTGCCCAAATTAGCGATCGCACTGGTTTCGGTGATTTCGAAACAGATAAGTTCAGGAGGAATTGCGTAGATTTGGAACTGCTGTCGCAAATATTCGAGGAAGGCGTCATCGCCGATACTGGTGCCGGACAAGTTGATTGCACAGACCGCCATCGGGCCCTTGCGGTGATTGTCATTCAAACACTCGGAGATGATCTTGAAAACGTTCTGCACCACCCAGCGATCCAGGGTCGTCATCATGCCGTAGCGCTCGGCAGCAGGGATGAAATTGTCGGGCAGGATCAGGCGACCGGATTCGTCGCGCAACCGTAGCAGGATCTCTACGTGGCCATTGCCATGGGCCGCCTCTCGACTTAACGGCGCGATTTCCTGCGAGTACAGGCAGAAACGGTTGTCGTCCAGTGCCATGTGCAGGCGTTGAATCCAGGCCATTTCACCAAAGCGCGTGGAAAGCTCCGAATCGTCGTCGTGATACACCTGCACCCGGTTCCGGCCTTTTTCCTTGGCCATGTAGCACGCCATGTCGGCGGAGCGCAGCGAGGCTTCCAGGGTCGTAGGCGTGTCGGAAATGTGCACCATCCCCACGCTCACGGTGGTCACGAACGGACGCCCCTTCCACACGAAGTGCAGGCTTTCCACGGTCTGACGCAGGCCTTCGGCGATCCGCTCCGCCGCGTCGGGCGCGCAATGTTCCAGCAGAATGCCGAACTCGTCACCGCCCAGCCGCGCCAACGTGTCGCCTTCGCGAATCCCCTGTTGCAGCAATGCGCAGATGTGCCTGAGCAATTCGTCGCCCGCTGCGTGGCCGCTGGTATCGTTGACCAGCTTGAACTGATCCAGATCGAGGAACATCACGGCATGATTGCCCGGATGATGCCCGAGACCGCTTAACGCCAGTTCAAGCCGGTATTCGAACTCGCGGCGGTTGGCCAGGCCGGTCAACGCATCATGGGTCGCTTGCCACGAGAGATTGGCGATGTATTGCCGCTCTTGGGTCATGTCGTGCAAGACCAACACGGCGCCGCTGACCTTCCCTTCGGTGCGGATCGGCGAGCCCACCAGCGCGACCGAGACCGTGCTGCCGTCCAGACGCTGGATCAGCTTGGCGTTTTCGCTGCCGCCCCCCAATTTGCCGCTGAGAATGTGGTCGATAAGGGTCGCGCTCTCCTTCTGATCGTTCTCATCGATCAGGTTGAACAGCGCGGCGAGCGGAAGACCGGTGGCCTGCCCGGTCTTCCAGTGCGTCATTTGTTCGGCAGCGGGGTTCATGTAGGCAATGGACCCGTCGACGTCGGTGGTGATGACGCCGTCGCCAATGGACTCCAGCGTGATTTGCGCCCGCTCCTTCTCGGTTTGCAGAGCAAGGGCAAACGCGTGGCGTTGTTCCAGCAACTTATGAGTGCGAAGGAGCGCGAGCAGAATCAGGAAAATCGCGGTAGTCAGGTTGACCACCACCAGAATCCGCAAGATGACCCGCGAACCTTCTCCGAGGGCATCGCTGAACGCCATCGCGGCAGGGGTGACGCCCTCGTTGATGGCGTTGATCCGGTGTCGCCACTCCATCACGTCAGCGTTGGTGGCACTGCCATCGACAATGCGCCCGTGCATCTCGCGAGCGACTTCGTCCAACTGCACCAGATAGCTGTCGCCGATCTTCCACAGGTCGATGGCTTTTTCCAGGTAGCTGAAATGGCGGAAATTCAGGTAGAGCCAGATGATGCCCTGAGCGTCGTCGGGATGGTTACCACCCTGCAGAATCCCCGCGTTGGCGCGGGCAATGTCCGGTTCGGGTTGATCCATCGCGACCCGCAGGTCGTGGCCGCCCTGGGGAATGGCGATGGCTTTCTGGTATTTCTGGTAATTGAGTTCGTCGCGGCTATTGGCGTAGAGGTTCAGGTAATAAATGGCGTCCTTTTGCCCTTTGGACCAGAGACTCTCTCCACCCACGTAGCTGCGCACCGCCGACATCATATAAAGGCTGACGCAACCCAAGAGCGCCTGTAACAGCACCACAGCGATAAATGGCCAAACGATGCCCAGAAGACGGGGCTTCTCGAGAATCCGCTTTTGCTTCATGGTGTCCCTTTCATCAGCACTGCCAGATACTCACTTCCCCGGCCCAGGCGCCTGCCTGAAGCTCAAGAGACTCGGCTAATTTTCCACGATGCAGCGGTCAACTCTCACCCCTTCAAGATAGCCGCTTAAACAGCAATCGGAGAAGCGAGAGACGTAAATATGACGCTTTTCACATTTTCATTGAACACAGCGCTCAAGCGTAGCCCAAGAATTGACGTGTTCCAGTGGCGATACGCCATTTGAGACAACATGTGTGAAAAACCGACCAGCTGTATCAGAGCTGTTGCAGGTGCCCATACAGCCGTGCATAGAGGCCGCCATCGGCAATGAGCTGCTGATGATCGCCGTCTTCAGCGATTCGACCACCGTCGAAGACTAATACTCGATCGGCTTGCTTAACGGCAGACAGACGGTGGGCAATGATGAGCGTCGTACGACCGCTGAGAAAGCGGTTCAGGGCTTGATGAAGGTTGTACTCGGTCGCCGCGTCCAACGCTGAGGTGGCTTCGTCGAGAATGACAACCTTGGGGTCGGCCAGCACCATGCGAGCAATGGCCAGTCGCTGCCGTTGCCCACCGGACAGCCGCACACCCGAACGTCCCACGACGCTGTCCAGCCCGAGCGGCAAGGCACGAATCGTGGCGTCCAGTTGCGCGATTCCCAGCGCTTGCCAACAGGCCTCGTCCGTGCGCTCGCGGCCCATTGCGAGGTTGGCGCGGACCGTATCGTTGAACAGCGCCGGGTGTTGCAGCACGATGGCGACGTTTTCCCGCACCGTTTCCAGGCCAATGTCTTCGAGGCGTGCGCCGCCAAAGCGGATGGTCCCGGATTGCGGACTGTAAAGCCCCAGCAACAGCTGCACCAGCGTGCTTTTGCCTCCACCACTTGCGCCGACGATGGCGACTTTTTCGCCAGGCTGGATGGACAGGTCGAGTTGGTCCAGCACGCGCTCTTCGTTGTAGCCAAAGCACACACCGTGAACATCGATACTGACGGTGTCGCGCCCCGCGAACGGGTTCACACCGCCCTCGTACTGCGGCTCGTCGGCGCGGGCGAGCAATTCGTTGATCCGGGTCAGCGCGCCGCCTGCGGCGTAAAACGCGTATTGCAGGTTCAGCAGTTGCTCGACCGGACCGATCATGAACCACAGGTAGCTGAACACCGCGAGCATGTGGCCGATCGACAGGTCGGAAAACAGCACGGTGAGCATCGCGGCGGCGCGAAAAATGTCAATGCCGAACTGAAACAACAGCCCGCTGGCACGGCTCGACGCATCGCTTTTCCACTGCGACGCCACGGCGTAGTCCCGCACTTCCCGGGCGCGCCCACCAAGCAGGCCGAGGAAATAGCCCTGGCGATTGCCCGCTCGGATCTCCTGAATGGCATCGAGGGTTTCGGTCAGCGCCTGAGTGAACCGCGAGGTGCTGTCATTTTCCAGCTTCTTGAGGTGTTTGACGCGCTTGCCCAGTTTGACCGTGGCGAAAATCACCAACGGATTGAACAACAGAATCAACAAGGCCAGTTGCCAGTGCATCCACACCAAAATCGCGGCGGTACCGGTCAACGTGAGCATGGCGACGAGGAATTTGCTCAGGGTTTCGCCAACGAACTTGTCCAGCGTGTCCAGGTCGGTCACCAAGTGCGCCGTCACCGTGCCGCTGCCCAGGCTTTCGTATTCGCCGAGGGAAATCCGCTTCAAACGTTCGATGAGGCGAATGCGAATGCGATAGACGATGTCCTTGGCCAGCCCGGCGAACGAGCGCGCCTGAATCACGTTGAACACCAGCGCCCCGAGCCGCAGGCACAGCGTGGCGACCAGCATCAGCCCGATGTAACCCACCGGTTTGTGCAGGCTGTCCGGCAGGAAGCGCTGCATGAACAGCAACGCGGCATCGCCCTTGCCCAGCAGGACTTCGTCCACCAGCAACGGCAGCAAGAGAGGGATCGGCACCGAACACAGCACCGCCAGGACGGCTACGCCATTGGCGATCCACAAGGCCTTCTTGTGATGCAGCGCCAGTGCGCGGATCTGCGCCCAATCAAGCCGATCCACTTTGGCCAGTGGGTTCTCGGCGTTGGGGAGCGGGCGTTCTATCTCGACGTCATCACGCACGGGTGGCGCGCTCCAGCCAACGGCTGAGCAATGGCGCCAGTGTCTCCAGAGGTTGATAGCCGTTGGTCAGCAACGCGAGCTGGCCGTCACGCTCGGCCAGCAGGGTGGGGAACCCAGCGATGCCGAGGTCTTGTACCCATGAGAAATCCGAGGCCGTCGCGGCGTGCTGTTCGGCGCTGTCGAAGGCCTCGGCGAATTCGATGCGGGGCAGCCCGGCGTTTTCAGCCAGCTCGGCCAGCACCGAAGCGCTGGTCGTGTCGCGGCCTTGCAGGTAGAACGCCTGCTGAATTTCCTTCACCAGTTTCCATGCGATGTCCGGCGCCAGGCTGCGCGCCGAGACGATGGCGCGACAGGCCGGCTCGGTGTCGTAGATGAACCCGTCCGGCAAGGCATCTTCGAATTTGAAGGTTTGGCCCGTGGTGTCCTGCACCGCATGCCAGTGTTCGAGAATGTAACGCCTGGTGGTCGGTTCAAGGGCCGCGCCGCTGCCGGTGCGCAAACCGCCCACCACCAGATGCAACGGCACCCCGGCCGCACTCGCCTGCTCGACCAATGCTTCGGCAACCGGGGCAAAGCCCCAGCACCACGAGCACATCGGGTCCATTACATAAAGCAGGCGGGTGTTCATGAGATCAGGCCTCGTTCGTGTGCGTTTCGTCAGGCTGCGCGTCCAGCAGACGGTAGTTGCGGCCGATCGGGTGCGGCTGATTGCGCGCCTTCGCCAGCTCGATCTGCTTCTGCCGGTCGATGGCGCTGCGGCGGGTCTTCTCGCTCAGCGTGTCCCAGCAATGCGGGCAGCTGACACCGGGCGAGTAGTGCTCGCTGGCGCGGTCTTCGGCGCTGATCGGGGTGCGGCAGGCATGGCACTGATCGTAGTCACCTTCGGTCAGGTCATGGCGCACGGTCACGCGATTGTCGAACACGAAGCAGTCGCCGCGCCACTGACTTTCTTCCTGCGGGACTTCTTCGAGGTATTTGAGGATACCGCCCTTGAGGTGATAAACCTCTTCGAAGCCCTCGCCGAGCATGTAGCTGGAGGCCTTTTCACAGCGAATGCCGCCGGTGCAGAACATCGCGACCTTCTTGTGCTTCGAAGGATCGAAGTTGGCCTTGATGTACTCCGGGAACTCGCGAAAGCTCGTGGTCTTCGGGTCGATGGCGCCTTCGAAGGTGCCGATGGACACTTCGTAGTCGTTGCGGGTGTCGATCAGCAGCACTTCCGGGTCGGCGATCAGCGCATTCCAGTCCTGCGGCTCGACATAGGTGCCCACGGCCTTGTTCGGGTCGACGCCTTCGACGCCCAGGGTCACGATCTCTTTCTTGAGCTTGACCTTGGTGCGGTAGAACGGCTGCTCGTCGCAGTACGACTCTTTATGGTCGATGTCGATCATGCGCGGGTCGTTCTTGAGCCAGGCCAGCAGGCCGTCGATGCCCTCACGGCTGCCGGAAACCGTGCCGTTGATGCCTTCTTCGGCAATCAGCAGGGTGCCCTTGATGCCGTTATCGACCATGGCGTTAAGCAGGGGCTCACGCAGTTCGACGTAGTCCGAGAGGGTGACGAATTTGTACAGCGCCGCGACGACGATGGGTGCGGTTTGGGTCATGTTGCGTCTCCAGGTGGTGACCCTCGCAAAGGGCCTACCGGATAAAAAATTCAGATGAACACGTGCCGACCGGGCAACGCGGCGCGGATTCTAGCAAAAATCAGAGGTCAGCAGACAGGGCGGGTGATCGGTGGGGAATTGATGCAGGTCAATGGCAAGGATATCGGCACACCGCAGATCCCCTGTGGGAGCGAATTCATTCGCGAATCGGTGGGGAGGACGATGCGGCTCTATCGCCTGGACTGATTTTCGCGAATGAATTCGCTCCTACAGGGGTGCGCATTCATCCACGAAAACGGCAGGGAGTCAGTTGACTCAGTCATGCCCCCCGGCACAGGTCGGCGACGCAGGCGCAGCGCCGATTTTCGCCCACTCTTCCGGGGTATAAGTGTGCAGCGCCAGGGCATGGAACTCACCCATCAGGCCACCGAGCAGGCCGTAGACCTTCTGGTGGCGCTTGACGGCGTTGAGGCCAGCGAACTGCTCGCTGACCACCACCGCCTTGTAGTGAGTGTCCGTGCCGCGACTGTGCATGTGGCTTTCATTGAGCACCTGGAGGTACTCGGGCTGAAAGACCGTCAACGCGGATTCGATTCGCTGTTGCATGCTCATGTCAGGCTTCGCTTATGGCTTCTTGGCAGGGGCTGCCGGGGCGGTACCCTTGCCGGCTGCACCGGCTGGCACCAGTTCCTTGGTCATGGACTCCAGCAGACCGGTCACCACAGGGACGGCCGGTTGCAGCTTGTCCTGAGTCATCTGGAACGATTGCTGGCTGATCTGTGGCATCTTGGCCTGGACTTTCTTGCCCAGCGGCGACTGATAGAAGGCCACCAGATCTTTCAGCTCTTGCTCGCTGAAGTTGTCGGTGTAGAGCTTGACCATGTCAGGCTGCAGCTTGTCCCAGCCAATGGCCTTGTCCAGCGCGGCGTTGGCCTGGGCCTGGTATTTTTCCAGCACGGCTTTCTTGGAATCTGGCGCTTTGGTTTCGGCGAAACGCTGGGCGAACATTTGCTGCGCTTGCATGTAGATCGGCGCACCCAACTGATCGGCGTGAGCCAGTTTGAGGAACGCAACAGCACTGGCCTCGTGGCTGGCGGTGGCAGCAAGAGCCTGGCCGCTGGCACATACCAGAGCGACCGCAGCACAGATGGCGCGAAGACGGGTCATCGAGTTTCCTTATCTAGCAGGCGAGGCTGAACCCCAAGGCCGCACATTCTGCGCCCCTTTCCGTGCTGCGCTCAACCCCCGGCGCTACGAGCGGTCGAATCAGCTCCGCACGACAATCGAAGGCAGCAAAGGTTTCACACGACCCCGCTCGCCCTTTTGTCGCACACTGGCCACTCTTGTCCTTGCCGCGCAGCCGTTAGCGGGAACCGAACCGGGCTGCGGGGTACTAAACTGCGCTATTTCGATCTTAAGGAGTGAGTCCAGTGAGCCGTACCGAAACCGATAGCATAGGTCCGATCGAAGTCCCTGAAGACGCTTACTGGGGGGCGCAAACCCAACGTTCGCTGATCAATTTCGCCATTGGTCAGGAGCGCATGCCATTGCCGGTCCTGCACGCGTTGGCGCTGATCAAGAAAGCCGCTGCGCGGGTCAATGACCGCAATGGCGACTTGCCCGCCGACATCGCCCGCCTCATCGAACAGTCCGCCGACGAAGTGCTGGGCGGCAAGCTGGACGACCAGTTCCCGCTGGTGGTGTGGCAGACCGGCAGCGGCACGCAGAGCAACATGAACGTCAACGAAGTGATCGCCGGGCGCGCCAACGAGCTGTCCGGCAAGGGTCGCGGCGGCAAGTCGCCGGTGCACCCCAACGATCACGTCAACCGCTCGCAAAGCTCCAACGACTGCTTCCCGACGGCCATGCACATCGCCGCCGCGCAAGCCGTCAAAGAGCAGTTGCTGCCCGCGATTGCCGAGCTGTCTGCAGGCATCGCCGAGCAGTCCTCGCGCCACATGAAGCTGGTGAAAACCGGTCGCACCCACATGATGGACGCCACGCCGATCACCTTCGGCCAGGAACTGTCGGCCTACGTCGCGCAGTTGGAGTACGCGGAAAAAAGCATTCGCGCCGCCCTCCCCGCTGTCTGTGAATTGGCGCAAGGCGGCACCGCCGTCGGCACGGGCCTGAACTCGCCCCATGGCTTCGCTGAAGCCGTGGCCGCTGAATTGGCAGCGTTGTCGGGCCTGCCATTCGTGACGGCACCGAACAAGTTCGCTGCACTGGCGGGGCATGAGCCACTGACGGCCCTCTCTGGCGCGCTGAAAACCCTCGCCGTGACGCTGATGAAAATCGCCAACGACCTGCGCCTGCTCGGTTCCGGCCCGCGCGCCGGTCTGGCCGAGGTCAAGCTGCCCGCCAATGAACCGGGCAGTTCGATCATGCCGGGCAAGGTCAATCCGACCCAGTGCGAAGCGCTGTCGATGCTGGCCTGTCAGGTCATGGGCAACGACACCACCATCTCGTTCGCGGCGAGTCAGGGTCACCTGCAATTGAACGTGTTCAAGCCGGTGATCATCCACAACCTGCTGCAATCGATCCGCCTGCTGGGCGATGGCTGCCGCAATTTCAACGAGCATTGCATCGCGGGCATGGAGCCGGACGCGGGCAAGATGGCTGAGCACCTGGAACGCGGCCTGATGCTGGTGACGGCGCTGAATCCGCACATCGGCTACGACAAATCGGCGCAGATCGCCAAGAAGGCGTACAGCGAAGGTTTGACCTTGCGCGAAGCAGCCTTGCAGTTGGGGTTCCTCACCGACGCCGAGTTCGACGCGTGGGTACGTCCCGAGAAGATGCTGGAGGCCGGCAGCAATGGCTGAGCCGATCAGCGGCGCCACGCCACTGGAAGGCTATGGCAAACGCATCCTGATGGTCATCGGCTCGCCGAAGACCGTCAGCCTCTGCCACGCCCTGGGCGACGCATACGCTCAGGGCGCACGCAGCCAAGGCCACGTGGTGCGGGTACTGAAGCTGGAAGAACTGGACTTCGACCCGACGCTGCACAACGGTTATGCATCCAGCCAGACTCTGGAACACGACCTGCTGGAAGCCCAGCGCGAGATTCACTGGGCGCAGCATCTGGTGTTCGTCTACCCGGTCTGGTGGGGCGGGCTGCCGAGCCTGCTGAGCGGCTTCTTCGAGCGCGTGTTCATGCCCGGTTTCGCGTTCAAAGCCCACGGCCGTCATCACCCGTCCAACGAACTGCTCAAGGGCCGAACCGCAGAAATGCTGGTGACGCTGGACACGCCTTCGCGGTACTTCCGCTGGGTGTTCAAGGCGCCTGCCCATCGTCAGATCAAGCACGCGATTCTGGAATTCTGCGGGATCAAGACCACGCGTTTGACTGAGTTTTCGCCGGTCAGGACGGCCACGGAAGAACAGCGCCAGCAGTGGATTCATCAGGCCGAGGCGTTAGGTAAGCGCTGAGGGTGTTTTTGGGGTGGGTCAATGGATTCGTCAGTTGACTGATCCGACGCTTTCGCGATAGGTCAGCAACGCATTCCCAGCTGACCCGCCGCATGTTTTGGAGTAAAGTATCGAACGTTCAGCCAACCTTTCCGTCTCACGCTGTGGAAACGTCATTTGGCTGTCGTACCCCCAGGTTTAGCCGTCCTGAATCGTTTCCGAACAGACTCCCAGACCGGAGAAGGCTATGTTGAGCAAGCGTGAGCAAGACCCCGAGACCGCCGTGCGTTTCCGCAGCGACCGCGTCTCCCGCGTCAACGGCATGTATTTCTTCAGTACCCGCGAAAATACCCTTGAAGGCCCCTTTTTCACCAAGGAAGACGCCGAGCGGGAAACCGACGCCTATATCCGGCGCATGCAGGCCGGGCACCTGTCTTCGTCCGAGCCACCAACGTCGTTGAACGGCTGACGGTCAGCTGTGATTGCGGCGAAAGGTCTCATCGCCCATCGCCGCGATCTGTCCTTCGATCAAAGCCTCGAACGGCCGCAACAACGCCGCAAATGAACAATCCGGCTCCAGCGTGTGCAGGGCGTGTGTGATCGCTTCCAGCGTCGACAACGCATCCGGCCCCGGCGCCTTGCGCAAGCGGTAACGGGATGACGGCATGTTTTCCAGCGTGACCCTCGGCAGCGCCGCCAACAGCGGGTTCAAATGCAGCAACTTGCGGGCCTTGCGCCATGTGCCGTCGGGCACCACCAGCAGCGTAGGCGACGAATCCGAAGTCTGGGCCGTGAGCGCCACAGCCTCTTCGCCGGGAAATAACAGCCGGGCCTGATAACCCGGCACGTTCAGCAGGTCCGCCAACCCTTCGAACACCTCCCCCACCACCAACTGCGCATTGCTCAGTCCCAACGCTGCCAGCCGCGCCGTGTTCAGCGCGTGATTGACCTCACTGGGATGTTGCAAAATCAGCACGCGAGTGCGGCTGTCCAGACGGGGAATCAACGCGCAGAGGCAATGATCTTGCGGGCGATGACAGCGGTCGCAACGGGCACGGGACATGTTCGGGCCCTCCTAGAGCGGGTTGAGCTGGGCTTTGAGCAGGTCACGGAACGTCTGAATCAACGGCTCGCGACTGCGGCCCCGACGCAGGATCATCGAGAACGGCGCCTGATAGCCAAATGTGGCAGGCAACAGCACGCGCAAGTGTTCAGAATCGACCCAGGATTGTGCGTAATGCTCGGGTAAATAGCCGATGTACGCACCGGAAAGCACCAGAATAAGCTGGGCTTCCATACTCTCCACGGTCGCAGCGCTGTGCTTGAAGCCGTGCCGTGCCAGTTCCGCCTGACTCCAATAACCACGACCGACCATGCGCTGCTGGGTAATCACCGGCTCCGGAATGCGCCGCTCGTTGAACAGCGGATGCCGATTGCTGCAATACAGCCAATGCTGTTCGCGGTACAGCGGCTGATACAGCAAGCCGTTCATGCGGGTGGAAAACGAGCCGATCGCCAAATCCAGCCGGTTGTCCAGGACCCCCAATTGCAGCTCGTAAGGGCTCATGACCGAGAGGTGCAAATGCACCGCCGGATGTTCTTCGCTGTACGCCCCGATCACTTCGGCGAACGGCAACGCCCGGTCGCTGACGGTGGAGTCCAGCACCCCCAGATTCAGCGTCCCGCGCAGTTCGCCTTTGAGTGCGGCTGCGTAGAGTTCAAAGCCTTCTAGCTCTCCTAGCAAGCGCAGGGTTTCCTGATGAAACAGCTCGCCCTTGCTGGTCAGGCTGAACCCACCACGGCCGCGGTGGCACAGCACGATACCCAGCGTCGACTCCAGCTGACTCATGTAAGTGCTGATCGCGGAGGTCGACAGGTTCAATTCTTGCTGCGCACTGGCGAAGCCCTGATGGCGGACCACGCAGGTGAAGATACGCAGCAGTTTCAGATCGGGTAATGCGCTGGCCATGAGGGGTCCGGAAAAATCAGAGTGCCTGTCATGGGCGGCAGCTTAACCTGATTTTCTGGATACTTCAGAAATCTCTGAACTAAGTATTTTGCCTCAGCGATTGTTCACCAGGCCCCCGGTTCGCAGAATCCGCCCAGTGCTAACCACTATTAATCACCCACCGATGAGGCAATCCCGTGGACAAGATTTTCCACCAACCACTGGGCGGCAACGAAATGCCGCGCTTCGCCGGCATCGCCACCATGATGCGTCTGCCCCACCTGCAAACGGCCGCTGGCCTCGATGCCGCCTTCATTGGCGTGCCGCTGGACATCGGCACCTCGCTGCGGGCAGGCACCCGTTTCGGACCTCGTGAAATCCGCGCTGAATCGGTGATGATTCGCCCCTACAACATGGCCACGGGGGCAGCGCCTTTCGATTCGCTGTCGGTTGCCGACATCGGCGACGTCGCCATCAACACCTTTAACCTGCTGGACGCGGTGCGCATCATCGAAGAGGCCTACGACGGGTTCCTCGAACACGGCATCATTCCGCTGACCCTGGGCGGTGACCACACCATCACCCTGCCGATCCTGCGTGCCATTCATAAAAAGCACGGCAAGGTCGGTCTGGTGCACATCGACGCCCACGCGGACGTCAACGATCACATGTTCGGCGAGAAGATTGCCCACGGCACCACCTTCCGCCGCGCGGTGGAAGAAGGCTTGCTGGACTGCGACCGCGTGGTGCAGATCGGCTTGCGTGCACAGGGCTACACCGCCGAAGACTTCAACTGGAGCCGCAAACAAGGATTCCGCGTGGTGCAGGCCGAAGAGTGCTGGCACAAGTCGCTGGCGCCGCTGATGGCCGAAGTGCGCGAGAAAGTGGGCGGCGGTCCGGTGTACCTGAGCTTCGACATCGACGGCATCGACCCGGCGTGGGCGCCAGGCACCGGCACCCCTGAAATTGGCGGCCTGACCACCATTCAGGCCATCGAAATCATCCGCGGGTGCCAAGGGCTGGATCTGATCGGCTGCGACCTGGTGGAAGTTTCGCCACCGTACGACACCACCGGCAACACCTCGCTGCTGGGGGCCAACCTGCTGTACGAAATGTTGTGCGTGCTGCCGGGGGTTGTTCACCGGTAACGCTCGGAGTTTGCCTTTTGCTGGGGCTGGCGAAACCCGGGCCCCTCTGCAGGAGCGAATTCATTCGCGAAGAACAGTACAGACGATGGAGATGCATTGTCCGCACAGGCCTCTCGCGAATGAATTCGCTCCTACAGGTCCAGCGCATACCCCACGTTCTTATTTCAACTGAATAACAAACTCACCCGCTGACTGCCTGCGTCACTTCAGCCGGATGATTCGCGACTCACTATAAAAACAATGATCGGAGACACCTCCATGGCTTTAGATATTTTCGTCGTGCTGATTTACGCGGCCGGCATGCTGGTACTGGGCTGGTACGGCATGCGCAAGGCCAAGACCCACGAAGACTACCTCGTTGCCGGACGCAACCTTGGCCCTAGCTTGTACATGGGCACCATGGCGGCCACCGTGCTGGGCGGCGCCTCTACTGTCGGCACCGTACGTCTTGGCTACGTCCACGGCATTTCCGGGTTCTGGCTCTGTGCCGCGCTGGGCGTCGGCATCATCGCGCTGAACCTCTTCCTCGCCAAACCACTGCTCAAACTGCGCATCTTCACCGTTACCCAGATCCTCGAAAAACGCTACAACCCCATGGCCCGCCAAGCCAGCGCCGTGATCATGCTCGCCTACGCGCTGATGATTGGCGTGACCTCGATTCTCGCCATTGGCACGGTCATGCAAGTGCTGTTCGACCTGCCGTTCTGGGTCTCGGTGATTTTGGGCGGCGGCGTGGTCGTGGTGTACTCCACCATCGGCGGCATGTGGTCGCTGACCCTCACCGACATCGTGCAATTCGTGATCAAGACCGTAGGCCTGATGTTCATCCTGCTGCCGATCTGCCTGTACCGAGTCGGTGGCTGGGACGAACTGGTCGCCAAGCTGCCCGCGTCGAGCTTCAGCTGGACCACCATCGGCTGGGACACGATCATCACCTACTTCCTGATCTACTTCTTCGGCATCCTGATCGGCCAAGACATCTGGCAACGCGTGTTCACCGCACGCACCGAGAAAGTCGCCAAGTACGCGGGCTCCGTTGCAGGGGTGTACTGCATCGTCTACGGCCTGGTCTGCGCACTGATCGGCATGGCGGCTCACGTGTTGCTGCCGGACCTGGCAAACGTCAACACGGCGTTTGCCGCCATCGTCAAAGCCTCATTGCCGGACGGTATTCGCGGCTTGGTGATCGCCGCTGCACTGGCTGCGATGATGTCCACCGCCAGCGCTGGCCTGCTCGCCGCATCAACCACATTGACCGAGGACCTGCTGCCGAAACTGCGAGGCGGCAAGCAATCGAGCCTGGGCATCAACCGCCTTTTTACGGCCTTGACCGGCCTCGTCGTGTTGGCCATCGCGCTGGTGGTGAACGACGTGATCAGCGCGCTGACCCTGGCCTACAACCTGTTGGTGGGCGGCATGCTGATCCCGCTGATCGGCGCCATCTATTGGAAGCGCGCCACCACGGCGGGCGCCATCACCAGCATGAGCCTGGGCTTCATCACTGCGCTGGCGTTCATGCTCAAAGATGGTCTGGACGCCAACACCCCGATCTACTACAGCCTGGCGGTTGGCCTGGTGAGTTTCGTGGTCGTCAGCCTTGTATCGCCTCGCTCCGTAGCCGTGGCACGGGCGGTCTGACTGGAATAGCTCCAGACGTAACGTTACTGAAACAGATCAAGGGCGCCCTCGGGCGTCCTTTTTTATGGGCCGTTACACAATTTCATCTCGAACCCGCCAGTCGACTCGGCGAAATCTGGGCTAGCCTTAGCCAAGACAGCACTGGAGGCAATGTGCCTAAACGGGGTCATATCAAGGAGCGAAGCACGATCAGCTGTCAGGCCGCAAACCTCTGTGAATGAAGTCGGGGTTAGTTCGAACACATCTAGGCAGAGGACTCCCCTATGACGCGCAGCGAAGTCGAGCAGCACATTTTCGATACACTCGGGAAAATCCTCGTCGACAAATCAGTCATTCAGGAACAGCCCGCCCCCTTGATGAGCGAGCTCTTCCTTGATGACGAGGACTTCAACACTTTTTTCACAGATCTCCATACCGATTTCGATATCAATCTCCCCTCTCAAATCAAATCCGACCTTTCCCACCTGCCTGACAACTCGGACTACCGGCAACTGACATTGCAAGGGCTTGTCGATTTGATTCTCGTGAAGATGGAAGACGGAAGCCGCATGGATCGGGCACGTAGCAATGGGGAGAACGGCGACAGGCTCTGAATCGAAAGGCGCAGAACGCCAAAGCGGGCTATCGAGTGATAGCACCGCCGTTTCAGGGATGGGTCAATCGAAGGTGACGAAGGCCGAAGGCTTAGCGGCGCGGGCGGCGACGCTGGTCATCGTCGGTGCGAACGGGAATGGGCTGTAGCTTCGGCCGTTCGATCAAACCGAGAGCAACGCCTACATCGTGAAGCCATTCTTGCAATTTGCTGTTCATATAACGCCCCCTTCAGGGAAATGCCGGCAGCCAACTTCTGGTCCGCTTACCGCAGATCATAGTGCTAAGTCGCACTTTACGCCTGCTACGGAGTGTCGCGGCAGGAAATTTTCGCTTTCTTTACGTTGAGACATTTCAAAGCGGCCATCCCCAGCCTTCACCCGACCAACGGCACTCCCTCAAGCGCCCGATCAGTTGGCCACGGCAGGCGTCAGTGCAGCGGATTCATGGGCCTGAGTGCGCCGGGCGAAGACAAAGAACAACGCCCCACCCAAGAAACATCCGGTAAACCATGCAAAGTTCGCCATCGGTTGCAAGGCCGGTACGAAAGTGATCGCAATGCCCACCAAGGTCGCCAGAACAAGCGCCTTGACCGCCGTGTAATTCACGCCTCCGGTGTACCAGTAGCGACCGCTGGGGCCGTCGTTGAACAGCGAATCCACGTCGATCTGCTGTTTTTTGATCAGGTAATAGTCCACCAGCAGGATGCCGAACAAGGGGCCGATAAAGGCCGCCAGTACATCCAGGGTGTAATGGATCACGGCCGGGTTGTTGAAGAGGTTCCACGGCGTAATGAAGATCGAGGCAACAGCGGCGATCATCCCACCCACACGCCAACTGATCTTGCTCGGGGCGACGTTGGCGAAATCAAAAGCCGGGGAGACGAAGTTAGCGACGATGTTTATGCCGATGGTCGCCGTCACGAATGCAAAGGCCCCCAAGAGCACGGCCACGCTGTTGTCGATGCGGGCAACAGTGGCAATCGGGTCATGCAGCATCTCACCGAACACCGGCAAGGTGCCGGACACAATGACGACTGTGACCAGAGAGAACGCGAGAAAATTAACCGGAAGGCCCCAGAAATTGCCGCGACGCACCTCGGACATGCTTCGGCAGTAGCGACTGAAATCACCGAAATTTAGCGTAGGACCGGAAAAGTACGACACCACCAGCGCAGTGGCCATGATCACTTGGGCTATCGCGTCCCAGCCGGTCAGGGACTTTTCGGACAGCGTAAAACTGATGTTGGCCCAACCGGCTTTCCAGACGATCCAGCCCGCCAGCAGGAACATCACGGCGTAGACCACCGGCCCTGCCCAATCGATGAACCGTCGAATCGAATCCATGCCGGTCCAGAACACCGCAGCCTGTACCAGCCAGAGCGCGAGGAAACCGAACCAGCCGAGGTAGGACAACCCAGCGAAATGCGGTTCCGCATAGACCGACATCTGTGGGAAAAATCGCAGAACCACGATGATCAACGCACTGGAGGCCAGGTAAGTCTGTACGCCGTACCACGCCACGGCGATCAGGCCGCGAATCACCGCCGGGATATTCGCGCCGAAAACGCCGAACGCCAACCGACAGATCACCGGATAAGGCACTGCCGCCTGCTGGCTCGGTTTGGCCAGCAGGTTGGCAATCACTTGAATGATGCAGATCCCCAAGAGCAGCGCGATCAGTACCTGCCAACTCGCCAGCCCCAATGCAAAGAGGCTTGCAGCGAACACGTAACCGCCCACGCTGTGCACGTCACTCATCCAGAACGCAAAAATGTTGTACCACGTCCACTTCTGCGGCACGGGTCCCAGGTCTTGGTTATACAGGCGGGGGCTGTAGCCCTTGGGCATTGGCTCGGTCATCGCATATCTCCCTGAGAGAACAGGCTGGCTCCCGAGGCAGAGAGGTGGAAGACACTGCGTACGGGAGCAAGCACGGGTTGTATACGAACCAATAGGCAGAATGCGTGCCATTGCAATTTTCTCGCGTGCAGAATGACGCTAAATGGCGGTTTTATAAGGGATGAAAGTGGGAGTAGTAGCAGTGAGACAGTATTCTTCAGCAGACCCTGCGCGCCCGCTGACAGTGCAGCATTGCTTGATCAAGGTGCGTTTTTCAGCGTGAAGGGTCGCCAACAAACTATATGTATACAAAATTCAGATCTATTGTCCTCTACAATTCTTGATTACCAGCGCCACTGATCTGTGGGAGCGAATTCATTCGCGAAAAATCGTCCATGCAATAGAGAAGCATCGCCTACTCCGGCCATTCGCGAATGAATTCGCTCCCACAGCTGTTCAGCATCGCCTCACATCACTCCGGCAACTGCACGACACCATCTTCATCGGTGAGCGCTCGCTCCAGCAGATCAGCCGGCAGGTTTTTGCTCGCCCTCGCTCCCAGCAATTTGAGCTGCTCGCTGCGACTGACGAGGTTGCCGCGCCCTTCGACCAGCTTGTTGCGCGCGGCGCCATACGCCTTGTCCAGCTGTTGCAAACGACTGCCGACTTCGTCGAGATCCTGAATAAAGAGCACGAACTTGTCGTACAGCCATCCTGCCCGCTCGGCAATTTCCCGAGCATTCTGGCTCTGACGCTCCTGCTTCCACAGGCTGTCGATCACGCGCAGCGTAGCCAGCAATGTTGTCGGGCTGACGATCACGATGTTGCGGTCAAACGCCTCTTGAAACATCGTGGGTTCTGCCTGCAACGCTGCCGAAAACGCCGCCTCGATAGGCACGAAGAGTAAAACGAAATCCAGACTGTGCAGACCTTCGAGGCGTTTGTAATCCTTGCCCGACAAGCCCTTCACATGGTTGCGCAACGAAAGCACATGCTGCTTGAGTGCGACCTGACCGATCACTTCATCGTCGGCCGACACGTACTGCTGATACGCCGTCAGGCTGACTTTGGCGTCCACCACCACCTGCTTGTCGCCGGGCAGCATGATCAACACATCAGGCTGGAACCGTTCGCCATCCGGCCCCTTGAGACTGACTTGAGTCTGGTACTCGCGGCCTTTTTCAAGCCCGGCATGTTCCAGTACTCGCTCCAGAATCAGCTCGCCCCAGTTGCCCTGGATTTTCTGCCCTTTCAGCGCACGCGTCAGGTTGGTGGCCTCGTCGCTCAAGCGCTGGTTCAGCAGCTGGAGGCGCTCCAGCTCCTTGCCCAGCGAGAAACGCTCGCGGGCTTCCTGTTGATAGCTTTCTTCCACGCGCTTTTCGAAGGACTGGATGCGTTCCTTGAGTGGGTTGAGCAACTGGCCCAATTGCTGTTGGCTGGTCTCGGCGAAACGTTGCTCACGCTCGTCGAAGATTTTGCCCGCCAGTTCAGCAAACTGCGCCCTCAATTCATCGCGAGAACCTTGCAAGTCGTTCAGGCGCTGCTGATGACCTTCCTGCTGCTCGCGCAACTCGGCGCTCAGCGACGCACATTGCGCGTCCAGCCGACGCAGTTCTGCTTCTTTAAGCGTGCGCTCATGACCCCATCCTTCCTGAGCCAACCGCGCCGCATCGTGCTGCTGCCGCAGCAATTCCACTTCACGCCGCAATGCGGCCAGATCGGCCTGCTTCACCGTATTGGCCTGACCCAGGTCGCTGATTTCGTCTCGGCAGGCATCAAGCTGGGCATTAAGACCGTCATGTGCCATCTGCGCATTGCTCAAGCGCTCGTCGAGCAGCGCAACCTCCGCTTCGCGCAAGGTGTTCCGACGTTGCAACTGCCACGCCAATGCCAGCAACGGTACCGCCGCTGCCCCCAACCCCAGCAACAGGCTGGTGAGGTCCAAAGCCATAAACATTTCCCGACTCCACAATCGATGCTGGCGGCATTATGCGCACAAGCGGCGCTGTCGTCAGATCAGGATCAAGGGTTCGATGAGGCGTGTGGTCGCCACATTGTGAATTCGCAGAGCCGCGGGCTAGAGCAAGCGCTTGGGACAATCCACAGAACCTGTGGATAACTCAGTGGACAACACCCCCTGAACCCCCGCAAACGTAGGCAGAATGGGGCCTGCGTTCAAACTGACGATTTTTTCACCAATGAAAAAAAGCGATGATTTTCATTGACTTAATAATTCGATACATGAAATCAAGCTGTTAGGGCCGATTGTGACAGTGAGATGGCAGCTAACCGATCTAATGTGCACAAGTCAATTTCCAATCGCTATATAGCCACCCCGAAAACATGCCTAAGCGTGTAGGATCGGTCTGAAAAGAGGCAGACGGCCAGCATTCAGCCCCTTCCTCACCGCTGAACCTGCGCTGAACCGAATTTGCGTTCTCCGGACCAGACTTGCTTTGTCTCCCGGCATCGGATAGCATTGCTGCCGTTAGTACCAAGCTGCAAGTCAATTCTGATCGAACAAATCCCTCAATCCACATTTGCCAAACTGCAGATGGACTGAAAAAAGGGATCGATCACCTCGATGGTTTCCAGACATGAACTCGCACAGCCTGCCGAACGATCGGAGGTGTGGAGAAGCAATCATGGCCTGCTCAAACCAGCCTGCAAATTGATCAGGATCTTCACCCCGAGCATCGAACCTTTGCTCCTGTTGTGTCGCCTGCCCTCCGAAGTACCTACCAGTCAGCCCAGCGCCACATGATAACCGCGCTTCCACTGGCTGCTTTTGTTCCAGACAGGTTCTGCGCCCTGCCTTGACTCGCTTTCGAGCACCGGCCCGCGTTTACTGGAACGTTTTTATTTTGCACGCCTCTTATTGCGTGTCGATTCAGGAAACACCATTACATGACTACTCATATCCAGACTCAGGATGCCATCCGCACCCTCACCAATGCCTTTGCTCCGATGGACTGCCTGATCATGGCCGCCCGCAAAGGCTGCTTCAGCTTCACCATCGTCAACGAACACGGCATCGCCCGTCACAGCGAACGTCTTTACCCGGATCAGTACTCCAGCGCCGAACCGCTGCAAGCCGTGATCGACCGTACACGTCAGGCTCTGATCGCCTGATACCGTTCGTCGGGTAAAAACACCCCCGCCAAGCCTCACCCCTAAAACGGTGGGGCTTTTTTGTGCCTGTTTTTCATATGAAAAAGCCGCTGTGTTCATTGCCAGATGAAATATGCACAGCGTTACAGATCGGGAAATATTTTAAAAACAGTCTTTTACACCGCAAATATGAGACTACGCTTCAACTCAAGCGGTCTGAGCCGCTTCCGGTGGGCCCGGATTCCATCTCCGCTGCCAAGCGTCAGGGTCCGCCGGCTCATTAACCTCCCGAGGGTGTTATGGGAATCGCCGCCAGTGAATTGCGCCGTTATGTGATCCGCCCCACGCTGATCTATCTCGGTCGCCAGCATCCAGGAGCAGAAGCCTTTCTGCTCGCCGTCGCCGCCAGCCAGTCCGCACTGGGCGCAGAGCTGGACACCCAGCGTGGACACGGACTTTACGGCATTTCCGACGCTCGCCACTACCAGCTCTGGGATGGCTACCTGGCGAAAGACCCCGATCTCGCCAGCCTGGTCAGAGGCCTCGCAAGCCAACATGCATTTCTCACCGGACCGGATCTGGAGCTCACCGTCAACCTTCGATACTCCACGGCCATTGCCTGGATGATGGTTGAGGCCAGCCGACTCACCCTGCCTGCCGAAACCGATGTGAAGGGAATGGCGCGTATTTGGCGCAGGATATTTCAGCCTCAGGGCCGTTTGCAGGATTTCACGACGGCCTGGCAAACCACGGTTCGCCCTTTATATCAGGGCGAACCAGCCATTTTGTGACCCAGCGGTTTCGCTGGAGATCGCAGCACGTTTACTCGGATTGTCCTACAAAAACTGCTCTAACTCGGGTGATCCAGCCTATAGCGCGCTATGAAAAATATTGGTAATTTCCGCGCGGTGATCAACAAGGAGTTCTAACAATGAAAAAAACAATGATCAAATCCAGCCTCAGTCTCGCCATTACTCTTGCCTCCACCCAAGTTTTCGCATCCGGTTTTGCCCTGAACGAACAAAGCATCAGCGGCATGGGGACCGGCTTTGCGGGCCGTTCCTCGTCCGTCGACGACGCTAGCATCGTTTATGGCAACCCGGCCGGCATGTCGCGGCTCAAGGGCCAACAAGTCACCGTCGGTGTCGCCGCCATTGATGCGTCGACCGACATCAAGGACGTCAGCGGTCGCAGCTCCGGTACCAATAAAGGCGACATGGTGCCGTTCACCGCAGTTCCCATGGGTTTCTACGTCAACCCTGTGGATGATCACTGGGCATTCGGCCTGGGCGTCTACGCCCCGTTCGGCCTGGTGACCGACTACGAAAGCAGCTTCCAGGGCCGTAACTTCGGCAGCAAGAGCATCGTGAAGGTCGTGACCTTCCAGCCGACCATCAGCTATGCCTTCAACGATAAAGTGTCGATCGGTTTCGGCCCGACCATCAACCGCATCTCCGGTGCGTTGGAGTCCAATCCGAACCTGAGCGGCGTGACCGCGCCAATCACCGGTCGTCCTGCGGGCGACGGTCGCGTGCAGGTCAAGGGCGATGACGTGGGCTACGGCTTCAACGCCGGTATCCTGGTCCAGGCCACCGACACCACCACGCTCGGTCTGACCTACCACTCGAAAGTGACCTACAAACTGGAAGGCCACACTGAGGTGACGCCAGGCGCTGGCGTACCGCCTGCCCTGCTGAGCGCAGGTCGTTATGACGCCAAACTGAGCCTGGACACCCCTGAGTCGGTGGACTTCTCGGTCACGCAGAAAATGAACGATGCGTGGAAGCTCTACGCCGGTGCGACCTGGACCCGCTGGAGCCGTCTGCAAGACATCACCGTCAAGAACTCGGGCGTGAGTGGTGGTGCACTGGCACCTCGCCTGTTCGGCACCATTACTGAAGAGCAGAACTGGCATGACACCTGGGCTTACGCCATCGGCACGTCGTACCAGTTGAACAAGGCATGGGTGCTGCGTACGGGCCTGACCTTCGATCAGTCGCCAACCAACAACGACAACCGTTCTCCGCGTATCCCGACGGGTGATCGGACCATCTTCAGCCTGGGTGCCGGTTACAGCCCTACCGACAACATCACGATCGATGTCGCCTACTCGTATTTGAAAGAAGAGCCTGTGAAGGTGCGTGACGTCAGCCCGCTGGGTCAGACGTACAACGCCAAATACGAAAACAGCGCCAACGGCTTCGGCCTGGGCCTGACTTACCGCTTCTGATGCAGTTGGCGGGACAAGTCGATCACCTGTCCGCCATACAGAAAACCCCGCAGCCAGCGATGGATGCGGGGTTTTTCGTTCAGGGGTGCCGCGGTCACTCGGAAAAATAGGCTAGCAGCACGGCGTGTCGCGAAGGGCCATCTTCGCGGTGGATGCCATGTGCGAACCTGCACCCGTGCACGGACCCCACTGTGGGAGCGAATTCATTCGCGAAGGGCCGATACATTCGGCGCATCTCCATCGCCTGAACGTCATTCGCGAATAAATTCGCTCCCACAGGGATTCGGCGGCGTGCCGGAAATCGGGGAACGACGCGGTGCTGCTTCAAAGCAGGACCGGGATCAGCGTCAACCAACGCATCCACACACAGCCTCAAACCTCACGGTTTCGAAGCAATCGCCTTTTCCACAGCCGAAATAAGCTCAGGATCATCCGGTTTGGTCATGCTGGAAAAACTCGCCACCACGTTCCCCTTCCGGTCCACCACGTACTTGTAGAAATTCCACTTCGGCGCATTGCTCTGTTCCGCCAGCACCTTGAACAGGTTGATCGCATCCGAACCCCGCACCGGCTGCGGTTCGGTCATGGTGAAGGTCACGCCGTAATTCACGTAACAGACTTTGGCGGTCTCGGCGGCGTTATCCGACTCTTGCTTGAAGTCATCCGACGGCACGCCCAACACTTCCAATCCCTGCCCCTTGAACCGTTGATTCAGCGCCTCCAGCCCTTTGAACTGCGGCGCGAAGCCACAAAAACTCGCGGTGTTCACCACCAGCATCGGCTTGCCCGCGAACTGTTTGCACAGGTCGATATCCTGCTTGGCTCGCAGCTTCGGCAGCTCGCCCTGTAATAAAGGAGGGCAATCAGCGGCCATGGCGACACCGCCCATGGCGAGCAGAAGAACAGGAAGGGAAATCCAGCGAAGGTTCATGTCGGCATCCATTCAAGGCAGAGAGTCGGGCGTTAGAAACCACACGCTACTCTCTGTCGTCATCGATGCCTAGGGACGACCAAGAACGCCCAGGCTCAGCAGGTCATACCCAATTGCAGAGCGCCCAGCCCAACGCTGTGCCAGCCCCACCAGGCCAGCGCCAGCAGCGTCGCTACAATGGCAACGCCCGCCAGCCAGGGCGTCAACCGGGTCACAGTGCCACCGGCTGGAGCTGCAGGCGCGCCACGGGCCGCTCGCGTACCGGCCAGTTGAGGGCGGCCGCCATCAGGCTCAACGCAATCGAGACGTGCCAGATCATGTCATAACTCCCGGTATGGTCATACACCACGCCCCCCAGCCAGCCGCCCAAAAAGGCGCCCAACTGGTGGAAGAGGAACACGATACCGCCGAGCATCGACAGGTTACGCACGCCGAACAGCGTGGCGACGGTGCCATTGGTCAACGGAACTGTGGACAGCCAGAGCAGCCCCATCGCCATGCCGAACAGGTAAGCGGTGGTCTGGGTCAGTGGCGCCCAGAGGAACAGCACAATCACCACCGCCCGCAGCAGGTACAGCGCCGTCAGCAGTCGCGGCTTGGACATCCGCCCGCCCAACCAACCCGCGACGTAGGTGCCGAACACGTTAAACAACCCGATCAAGGCCAGCACGGTGGTGCCCACGGTGGCGGGCAAATGCTGGTCCACGAGATACGCAGGGAGGTGAACGCCGATGAACACCACTTGAAACCCGCAGACGAAGAAACCGAACGCCAGCAGCCAGAAGCCCGAATGCGTGCAGGCCTCTCGCAAGGCCTCCTTCAAGGTTTGCTCACCCGCGACGACGGGAGCGGGTTTGTCCTTGAGCATCGCCACCAACGGCAGGATGAACGCCACCAGCAAGCCCAACGCGACCAGCGCCATGGACCAGCCCAGCCAGCCGATCAACCCCAGGGTGCCGGGCAGCATGGCGAACTGCCCGAATGAACCCGCCGCGCTGGCGAGGCCCATGCCCATACTGCGCTGTTCGGGTGGCAAAGCGCGCCCGACCACCCCGAGGATGACCGAAAAGGTCGTGCCTGAGAGCCCGATGCCGATCAGCAATCCTGCACTCAGAGACAGTGTCGCCGGTGAATCGGCCATGCTCATCAACCCGAGCCCCACGGCATACAGCACGCCACCCACCAGTACGACTTTGGCAGCACCGAAGCGATCAGCCAGCGCGCCAGTGAAGGGTTGAGCCAGTCCCCAGATCAGGTTTTGCAGGGCAATGGCAAAGGCAAAAACTTCGCGCCCCCAGCCGAACTCCGCGCTCATGGGAGGCAGGAACAGCCCGAAGCCATGACGCGTACCCATTGAGAGGGCCAAAATCAGGGCACTGCCCAACAAGACCCAGCCGCTGGTACGCCAGATAGATGTCATTTTTGCTCTCCGAACAGGCGAACGCAAAATTAGATGCATATGCCATTAATTAGACACGGCACGCTACTCGGGAGCATCAAGGGTGTCAATCGAGGTGACGGAAACGGATAAGACCGGTTCGCTGGACGGTCGTATTTTGGTTCAGCGCAACGCCAACGTTACGACCACCAGCGTCTCCAGCAGCTCCAGCAACGCCCCGGCGGTATCGCCCGTGCTGCCGCCCAGCCGCTGGATCATCAATCGACGAAGCCCAAAAAACCCGACCGTCGCGAGCAGTACCGACCACAACCCGGCCCAGCCCGCCACCAGTACACAGGCCAGCGTCGTCAACGCCAGCACTTGCGCCCCAAGACGACGCGGGAGGTGATCCGCCAGCGCCTGGCCCAATCCCCCCGCTCGCACGTAAGGCGTAGTGAGGAACAGGCCCAGCATCGAAGCTCGTCCGATGACGGGGGCCAACAGCAGGCCAACGCTGTGGTGCTGCTCGACCAGCGCCAGTACGGCGGTGAATTTCAGCAGCAGCACGATCACCAGTGTGACCACGGCAATCGGCCCACTGCGAGGGTCTTTCATGATGGTCAGGGTGCGTTCGCGGTCGCCGAAACCGCCGAGCCACGCATCGGCGCTGTCCGCCAGCCCGTCCAGGTGCAGGCCGCCGCTGAGCAGCACCCACACGGCCAGTAGCAAGGCGGCGTGAAGCAGAAGAGGAGCGCCGTCGAGCAGTAAGTTCAGGCCCATCAGGATCGAGCCGAACAGCACGCCCACCAGTGGATAAAACAGCAGCGATCGCCCCAACGCTTGAGGCGCGGGCATGCCCGGCAGGCGAATGGGCAGACTGCTGAGAAATTGCAGGGCGATCCAGAACGGCAGCATTTACACCTCCGTCAGCGCGCCATCCGCGTCGACATTGACCCCGATCAGGTCGCCATGACCGACGACCACCTGCAGCAACTGTTTACGGGGCAAACCGCGAGCCTGGGCCAGCAACAGGCGCATCACCCCGCCATGGCTGATCAGCAGAATCCGCTCGCCCTCGTAAGCCCCATGAAGACGTCGGACCGCGCCATGCACACGCTGGGAAAACCTCGACACTGGCTCGCCATTGGGCGGCGTGAAGGTGTAGGGGTTTTCCCAGAAGCGACCCAGCCCTTCGGCGTCGGTCTCCATCAGTTGCGCGGTGCTCACGCCTTCCCAGTCGCCAAAATGCAGCTCTTGTAGATCGGGTTCGAGTTGCAGCGGCAAGGACAAGCGCACCGACAGCTCTTCTGCAAAGCGTGCACAGCGCTGTAACGGGGAGCTGACAATTTGGTCCCACTCGCCACGCAGTGCCACGGCATCACGCATCTGCTGCCAGCCAGTCGGGGTCAAGGCGTCATCCAGACTGCCGCGCAAGCCGCCACCCTGTTCGGTTTCGCCATGACGCAGCAGGTCCAGGCGCAACGTCATGCCGGGCGATCCGCCACTGCGGCTTCAGCGAACGTCGCCATGCCGTTGTGCAGCTCGCACGCCAGACGCAACAGCGGGACCGCCAACGCAGCACCACTGCCCTCGCCCAGCCGCAGGCCCAGTTCCAGCAAAGGCTCGGCCTGCAAGGTCTCCAGCACATGGCGATGACCCGGCTCAGCGCCGCGATGGGCGAAGAACAGCCATTCGCGGCACGACGGGTTCAAGCGCACGGCCACCAACGCCGCCACGGTGCAGATAAAGCCGTCCACCAGCGCGGCAATACCCTCTTGAGCGCAGGCCAGGTACGCGCCGACCAACGCGGCCACTTCGAAACCACCCAGCGCACGCAAGCTGCCCAGCGCATCGCCGGAATGTCCCGCATGCCGTTGCAGCGCCTGTTCGATGACATGAGCTTTATGGTTGATGCCTTGCGCGTCCAACCCGGTACCTGGCCCTACCAACAGCGGCGCGGGGCAGTTCAGCAACGAGCAGGCGACTGCGCTCGCGGCCGTGGTGTTGCCGATGCCCATCTCACCGCCGATGAACAGCTCAGTGCCAACGGCTTTGGCGCGCAACACGCTGTCACGCCCGCCTGCCAACGCACCTTCCAGCTGTTCCTGAGTCATCGCCTCGGCCTTGGCGAAATTGGCGGTGCCCGCGCCAAGGTTCAGGTGACGCACACCCGGCAGGTTCAGCGGCGAGACGGTGCCGAGATCGACCACATCCAGCTGTGCCGAAAGCTGTTTCGCCAAGACGCTGATCGCCGCGCCGCCCATGATGAAGTTGTGCAGCATCTGCCCGGTGACTTCCTGGGGATAAGCCGACACCCCTTCCGCGACGACGCCATGATCGCCTGCGAAGATCGCGATCCAGACCTTATCCAGCGTGGGTTTGACCTGGGCTTGCAGACCGGCCAGTTGCACGGCGACCGCTTCCAGCTGGCCCAGCGAGCCAGTCGGTTTAGTCAGTTGCTGCTGCCGGGCCAACGCCTGCTCACGGCTGGCTTGATCGACTTCTCGGGACGGCGCGAGCCACCAGGCATTGCTCATAGCGGGGTTCCTTTCAGGGTCATGGGCAGTCCGGCGACGGTAAACACCACACGCTGGCACCGTTCGGCCAGCGCCTGATGCAGCCAGCCGGCTTCATCGACATAACGACGGGTCAGCTCACCGAGGGGCACGACGCCCAGCCCGGTTTCGTTGCTGACAAAAATGATATCGCCCGGCAGTTGCGCCAGGCAGTCGAGTAGGACGTCGCGCTCCTTCGCCAGTCGCTGCGGATCGTCCAGCATCAGCAGATTGGTCAGCCACAGGGTCAGGCAGTCCACCAACAGGCAGGTGCCCTCCCCTGCGTTTTCTTTCAGTACGCGGGCCAGCTCAAGCGGTTCTTCGACCAGCCCCCACGTGTCCGGGCGACGTGCGCGGTGCGACGCCACCCGTTGATTCATCTCGCCGTCCAGCGGCTGGCTGGTGGCGATGTACACGACATCGAGGCCACTGTCGCTGGCCAGCTTTTCCGCCAGCCGACTCTTGCCGGAACGCGCACCGCCGAGGATCAGTTGCAACATCAAACAGGTTCCAGTCCGCAGAGTTGGCGCAGCAGTTTGCCGTCCAGGTGTTTCTCAACCAGATCGGCCAACCGCTCGATGTCGCGCTCGCGCAGACCGTGATAATCGACCGGCTGTACGTTCTGCACGCCGGCCCAGCGCAGCAAGGCGCTGCTGGACGCCGGGTTTTCGAACAAACCGTGCAAATAGGTGCCGAGCACTTGGCCATCGGCGCTTTGCGCGCCATCGCATCGGCCGTCGCTGAGCTGCACCAATGGGCGCTCAAGCGCGGGCCCGGTGGTCACGCCCGCATGAATTTCATAGCCGCTGACCTCGGCGTCTTCCAGGGTCAAACGCCCGGTGACGTTGCGCAGCTGCTTTTCCTTTTCCAGCACGGTGCTCAGGGCGAGCAGGCCGAGACCGGGGCTAGACCCTGCCGCGCCTTCCAGCCCCAGCGGGTCATGCAGCGCTTCGCCGAGCATTTGCAAACCGCCGCAAATCCCCAGCACTTTGCCGCCGTAGCGCAGATGCCGGGCGATGGCCGTGTCCCAACCGTTGTTGCGCAGGTAGGTCAGGTCGCTGCGCACGCTCTTCGAACCCGGCAGGATGATCAGGTCGGCGGGGGGAATCGCTTGACCCGGCCCGACGAATTGCAGATTGACCTGCGGGTGTAGACGCAGCGGGTCGAAATCGGTGTGATTACTGATGCGCGGCAGCACCGGCACGACGACGTTAAGCACCTGTTCGGCCTTGTCGGTCTGACGCTGATCGAGGCCGTCTTCGGCCTCCAGATGCAGGTCCATGACATACGGCAGAACGCCCACCACCGGTTTGCCGGTGCGCTGTTCAAGCCAGTCCAGACCCGGTTGCAGCAAGGCGATGTCGCCCCGGAAACGGTTGATGATGAAACCCTTCACCCGCGACTGTTCGCTGGGGGACAACAATTCCAGGGTGCCCACCAAGTGCGCGAAAACACCACCGCGATTAATATCGGCCACCAGCAATACCGGGCAATCCACAGCCTCGGCAAAGCCCATGTTGGCAATGTCGCCCGCCCGCAGATTGATTTCCGCTGGCGAACCCGCGCCTTCGACCATGACCACCGGCCAGCCTTCGCTCAACCGTTTATGAGAGGCCAGCACCGCCTGCATGGCGATGGCTTTGTAATCGTGATACGCCACAGCATTCATGGTAGTCACCGCGCGCCCGTGGATGATCACCTGCGCGCCGGTGTCGCTGTTGGGTTTGAGCAAGACCGGGTTCATGTCGGTGTGGGGTTCGAGGCCACAGGCTTGGGCCTGAACGGCTTGTGCCCGACCAATCTCACCGCCGTCGGCGGTCACGGCGCTGTTAAGCGCCATGTTTTGCGGTTTGAACGGCACCGTGCGCACGCCCTGGCGGGTCAGCCAGCGGCACAACGCGGTCACCAGCGTGCTTTTCCCGGCGTCCGACGTGGTGCCTTGCACCATGAGGGTTTTGCCGGCCATCGGATGATTCATGCACGCTCCCCGGAAAATTCACTCAACGCCCGCTCAAGTCGCTGCCAATCCGCTTCATCCCGAGGCAGACCAAAACGCAGGCTGCTGTGAGCCGGGCTGTTGTTGAGGAAGATCCGCAGCAGAATCCCGCGTTGGGCGCAGAACTCGTGCAGCTCAACAGCCAGCGGCGTCACCAGCCACTGGAACAACGCGCAGCCCCCTTGAGGGGCGAAGCCGTGCCGGGTCAACAGCTCGACCAGACGTTCGCTGGCTTTTGCCGTGCGTGCTCGTTGCACACGATGACCTTCAACATCGTCAAAGCAGGCCTTGCCCAAAACGCGTGTAGGACCGCTCACCGACCAAGGTCCGATCTGTTTGGCCAGGACTTTGAGAAAACGCGACTCGGCCAGTACGAAACCCAGGCGCACGCCTGCCAGACCGAAGAATTTCCCAAACGAGCGCAGCACGATCAGACCGGGGCGTTGGGTTTCGGCGGCGAGGCTTAAGTGGGGTGTGTTGTCCATGAACGCTTCGTCCACCACCAGCCAGCCGCCGCGTTGCGCCAGCCGCGCATGCCATTCCAGCAAGCGTTCCTGGGTCAGGCTCAGGCCTGTGGGGTTGTTCGGGTTGACCACCACCAGCACGTCGAGGACGTCGATGAAGCGATCAACCTCATGTTCCAGCACTTCGCGCACCAGAAATCCGTTGCTGCGCCAGGCCTCGGCGTGTTCGGCGTAACACGGCGACAGCACGCCGACCTTGCCCGCCTGACGCAAACGCGGCAGCGCCTGAATCGCGGCTTGGGAACCGGCCACGGGAAGCAGATCCGGCACGCCGTAATAAGCACAGGCGGCCGCTTCGAGGCCGTCATCGGTTTCAGGCAAACGCGCCCACGCTGAATCCGGGATCGGCGGAATCGGCCAGGACCAAGGTGAAATCCCGCTGGACAGGTCGAGCCAGTCGGCCTCGTCGATGCCGTATTTCTGTACCGCACCCCGCAACCGACCGCCGTGTTCAAGCATAGAATTCAGTCCCCAGACACAACATCAGCAACCACAGCCAGACGCCACGCTGCACCAGTTGCCAGCCTCGATCAATGGAATTCGCATCGGCCGGTGCACCTTCGCCTAACTGCGGACGCTGGTGCAGCTCGCCATGGTAAATCGCCGCGCCGCCCAGTTCGACGCCCAAGGCACCGGCACCTGCCGCCATGACGGGACCTGCGTTCGGGCTGTCCCATTTGGGGGCCTGCGTCCGCCAGCAGCGCAACGCCAGTCGGGTTTTGCCGAGCACTGCGTAGGTCAACGCCACCAGACGCGCGGGAATGTAATTGAGCAGGTCGTCAATCTTTGCCGCCGCCCAACCGAAACGTTCGAAGCGTTCGTTACGATAGCCCCACATCGCGTCGAGGGTATTGCTCAGGCGATAGAGGATCACGCCGGGCGCGCCCAGCACGACGAACCAGAAGATCGCGGCAAACACGGCGTCGCTGCCGTTTTCCAGCACCGATTCGGTGGCGGCGCGGGCGACCTCGGTGGCGTCCAGTTCAGAAGTCTGGCGACTGACGAGGAAACCCACGCGACGCCGCGCTTCTTCCAGGTCATCGCTGCGCAAGGCCTGCGCCACCGGCGCCACATGTTCGCCCAGGCTGCGCAGGCCAAGGGCACAGTACAGCGCGGCGACTTCCACCAGCCAGCCGATATAAGGCAGCCAACTGAGGAAGGTCACCAACAGGGTCAGCGGGATGACCGCGATGAACCACGCCGTGACGCCATGGCTGCGCCAGCCGCGACCGCCGCCGTTGAAACGTTGCTCGATGCGCTCGGCATATCGGCCGAAGGCCACCAGCGGGTGGTTTCGTTTTGGCTCGCCCAGCAGCGCATCCAGCGCGACCCCGGCGACGCTCAACAACGCCACGCTCATGCGCTCACTCCCCATGTGTTTTCGTAGACCAACTCTTGCAGCGGACGCGCCTGCGCCCACCCCTCCAATACCAGCATCGGCGCCGGGTAAAATTCCTTGACCGGGCCCAGACACAGGATCGCCAAAGGTTTTGAACCGGTTGGCATCTCCAGCAGGTCGGCCAGCGCCTGAGGTTCGAATAATGAGACCCAGCCCATGCCCAACCCTTCGGCCCGGGCCGCGAGCCACAGGTTTTGAATCGCACAGGACAACGACGCCATGTCCATCTCCGGCAACGTGCGACGGCCGAAAATGTGCTTCTCGCGATCGTCCATCAAGGCCGCGAC
The DNA here is from genome assembly GCF_044753445.1 of Pseudomonas sp. NPDC088368. Classification (NCBI taxonomy): domain Bacteria; kingdom Pseudomonadati; phylum Pseudomonadota; class Gammaproteobacteria; order Pseudomonadales; family Pseudomonadaceae; genus Pseudomonas; species Pseudomonas sp. NPDC088368. The sequence goes on along the minus strand of NZ_JBIVNG010000004.1, from coordinate 285,988 downwards.
CAGCACTTCGGCGCAGTCGTTGATGCCTTCGACCTTGAGTTTCATGAAGTCGTCGGAGCGCTCGCCCAAGGCTTCAGCGGTGCGGATGCGCTCTTCTTCAACTTGGGCCTGAATCTGGCGGCGCAGCTGACGGTCACTGATCCGTATGAAGCGCCACGGCTGCATCAGACCGACGCTTGGCGCGTGGTGTGCCGCCTCCAGCAGACGCGCCAGCAACTCCGGTGCCACGGCGCCACCGGTGAAATGCCGCATGTCCCGGCGTTCGGCAATGGCCCGGTAGACCGCCGCACGTTCGGCGTCGCTGAAGGCATGACCAGTCACGAGCGCACCTCGCCATGGCTGACCATACGTGCACCTGCTGTGGGAGCGGATTTATTCGCGATGCGCAGGCACAGCCGATAGAAAGGCTTCGGATGTACCGCCCTCTCGCGAATGAATTCGCTCCTACAGGAAACTGCGTTCCCACGGGAAAATCGGGTCAGTCCTGCGATGGAGAACACCGGCAGACACGTCATGGCAAAAACAGCGCCGCCATCGCCTGTGGGTTGGAAGGGAAATAGAAGTGCACGTACGACGCCGTCATCCGCCCTTCCCGGTACACCGCTTCCGCGCCGCGTCCGCCGTTGGGGCTGACGCCACGGGCAATCGGGGTCAGTTCGGTGCTGGTCAGCGAATGATGATAGGTATGCCCACGCAAGGTCCCTTCCGGCAATTCGACCGATTGCAGGGCCAGGGCCGCCAGACGTTTCTGCATCACCGCCTCGCCGTCCAACAGGCCCACCAGTTCGGCGCGTTGACCGTCTACGTCGGTCAGGGCGTTCAGCAGATAAAGCATGCCGCCGCACTCCGCGAGCAACGGTTTGCCGGCGGCGTGGTGAGCGCGAATGGCGTCGAGCATCAAGCGGTTCTGGCCGAGCGCCACGTGATGCAGCTCCGGATAACCACCGGGCAGGTACAGGCTGTCTGCGTCTGGCAACTGGCTGTCGCGGATCGGTGAGAAAAACAGCAGTTCCGCACCCATCGCCCGCAACAGGTCGAGGCTGGCGCCGTAGGTGAAGGCGAACGCTTCATCAAGGGCGACGGCGATGCGCACGTCGGCCAACAGCGGTTCGGCGAGCAGGGTATCGGGCGCTTCAAACGTCACGGCGGGCGGCAAGGTCGAATCGCAGGTGCTTGCCAATGCATTGGCGGCCGCGTCGAGGCGCACGTCCAGGTCGTTCAGTTCGCTCGCCTGAACCAGCCCCAGATGGCGGCTCGGCAGTTCGATGCCGGTTTCCCGCGACAACGCGCCATACCAGCGCAAGCCTTCAGTCAGGCTGCCTTCGAGCAACTGGGCATGACGCACGGTGCCGACGCGGTTGGCCAGCACGCCCGCGAAGGGCAGGTCCGGTTGATAGCGCGCGAGGCCCAACGCCAGCGCCCCGAAGGTTTGTGCCATGGCCGTACCGTCGATCACGCCCAGCACCGGCACACCAAAACGCCGCGCCAGATCCGCGCTGGAAGGTGTGCCGTCGAACAGCCCCATCACGCCCTCGATCAGGATCAGGTCGGCATCGGCGGCGGCTTCCCACAGCAGGCGTCGGCTCTCATCCTCGCCCACCATCCACATGTCCAGCTGGTACACGGGGTTGCCGCTGGCGCGTTCGAGAATCATCGGGTCGAGAAAATCCGGACCGCATTTGAACACTCGAACGTTACGACCCTGATTGCGATGCAGACGGGCTAACGCCGCTGTCACAGTGGTTTTGCCCTGGCCAGACGCAGGTGCCGCGATCAGGACCGCAGGGCATTGACGAGCCTCACTCACAGCTCAATGCCCTTCTGCGCCTTGATGCCCGCCTGAAATGCGTGCTTGACCACGCCAATCTCCGACACCGTGTCAGACAGGTCGATCAATTCCTGCTTCGCGCCACGGCCGGTGACGACCACGTGCTGCATCGGCGGACGCGCCTGGAGGTCGCTCAACACCTGTTCCAGATCGAGGTAGCCGTGTTTGAGGGCGATGTTCAGTTCGTCGAGGATCACCAGGCCGATCTCGGGATCACGCAGGAGTTCTCGGGTCACGACCCACGCCGCCTCGGCCGCCGCGATATCACGCTGACGGTCTTGGGTCTCCCACGTGAAGCCCTCGCCCATGACGTGATAGCGCACTTGTTCGGGGAAACGGCGGAAGAACAGCTCTTCGCCCGTGGCATTGCGGCCTTTGATGAACTGCACCACGCCGCACTGCATGCCGTGGCCCATGGCCCGCGCCAGCATGCCGAACGCCGAACTGCTCTTGCCCTTGCCGTTGCCGGTCAGGACCAGCAACAGGCCGCATTCATTGGGGGCGCTGGCAATGCGCTCGTCCATCACCGCCTTTTTGCGCAGCATGCGCGCCAGGTGGCGTTCGTCACGTTCGGGGGATTCGCTCATCTCAGCTCTCCGCTTGAGGGCAGGTGTGGCAAACGGAGGGCACGGACAAAGGCTGACAGCAGGCACCGGACAAACGCCGAGCCTGCGCAGAGCATCGCCCTCCGTGATGCTGTTGAATGGATCAGGCCGGTCTCCGGACTCATGAGCGAAACAGGGGCGGCGCGCCTTCCCATGTTCATCGAACACAGTGGCATCGTGCGCAGCCTTGACTCATTTACCGTTGCGGAGGCAGCGCCGGAATTGATCGCAAAGGCGTTCGCACCGGCTTCCCTGTTTCACCCTTTTTAGCGGGCACCTGAAACAATCGGCGAAGGTTAGAGGGTTGACTACCGAGCGTCAATCGAAGCGGCGCAATGGATAGGCGCGCCAATCTCAAAAGCACAGCGGATCTACTTCTGCCGAAGGCGTAGGAGCGCTGCTTGCTCGCGATCTGCCGGGAACCGGCAGCAAAACCGGATACCCCTGTGTGTCAGGCACACCGGGGAGGCAGGATTCGCTGCCGCTTCGCGCCAGATCGCGAGCAAGCAGCGCTCCTACGCCTTCGGCAGAAGCCTGACCGCATCGCACCACGCTGCACTGCATGCTCGCAGGGGAATGAGCACGAATGTCAGAGGAGAAATGTCGAGTCAGGTGTTTGCTGCGCAACAGCCACGCAGCAAACCACAGGGAAAAGGATCAGTTGCTGCGGGCGAGATTCGACGGCTGGATCACACGTTTGGCGTTCAGCCAGGCTTTCTGCCAGTACGGCTTGTCGAGGCTGTCGAGCTTGACGGTGCCGCCGGTGGCAGGCGCATGAACGAAACGGCCTTCACCGACATAGATCCCGGCATGGCTCACGTTCGAGCCGCCGCCCGTGGCGAAGAACACCAGGTCGCCAGTCTGCAACTGGCTGCGGTCGATGTCCGGGCCACGCAGGGTAATCATCTCGCGGGTCGAGCGCGGCAGGGTGATGCCAGCGGCGTCGTGATAGACGTAGCCAATCAGGCCGCTGCAGTCGAAGCCAGAATCAGGCGTATTGCCGCCCCAACGATACGGCGTGCCAACAAGGCCGATGGCACGTAACAGCACGTCATCCGCAACGGGAGAATTGAATTGAGGGGGAGCAGCGATCACAGGCCGATAGGCGACCTTGGGGGGAGATGGCGGCGGAGTGCTGGAACAAGCGGCTAGCAATGCAGCCAGTGAAGCAACAGCCAGGCGAACCGTAATCGACATAAACACAACAACCTTCCTAGGATGCGGCTTACTCTGCCGGAGGCCGGAACCTTGCGCAATCAGGGTTTCCCCTAACTGCGCGGCCCGTATTTAACGGTGTTGGCGCTTGATTGTAGTCGAGGTCATGGCGGTCGTGGTTTCTGGAACCTGGGAAGGTGCCATGGCCAGCGCGCGCTTGGCTTCGATGAACGTACGGGCCCAGTAAGCATCGTCAAGACTGTCGACGCGCACACCGCCACTGCGACGGCTGCTGGAGTGGATGAACTGGTCATCGCCCAAATAGATGCCGGCATGGCTGACGCGGCCGCGGCCTGCGGTGCTGAAGAACAGCAGGTCGCCAGGCTTCAGGTCGTTACGCTTGACCAGAGGAGCATCGATATTGATCATTTCGCGGGAAGAACGCGGCAGGCTCATGCCCGCCTCTTCGCGGAACAGGTAGCCAATAAAACCGCTGCAATCGAAGCCGGACGTGGTCGAGGTGCCGCCGAAACGGTAGCGAGTCCCGATCAACGATTTGCCACGCTCCAGAATGCTGTCAGCCAGGACCGGCAACTGATACGGCTTATTGTCGGAGAACTGGGCCAATTCGTCTTCGGTGGCGATTTCATCATCCAGTACGGAAGAGGAGTAATCGGCACGCTTGGCGGTTTGTGCGGTGGCAGAGTCCCGGAATTGCGGGTTCTGCGACTGTTGTTGCGACGCTGGCATCTGGGCCGCGCAGCCGAACAGCAGCGTTACGAGTGCGAGAGGCACGAGGGGTGCGAAGCGATTCAGCATGGGCACGACCGTGGCGGATGTGTAAAGAAGCCGAGACTATGCCCTCAATCGTCATCATTTGCAAATTCAATCGAATCAAATGTGACTTACCAGGTCCTCCATCACATCTAAGGCTCTACACCTCAGAAATGCATCCGTGTGAATGGAGTGATCGGTCGACGAGGGGTTGATCTCGGCGGTAAAGCCTCCTGCCACCCGCGTGCGAAACATCGGCTCGTGGATATAAGGGAAGCTGGCAGTGGTTCCGATGCTGAGCACAGCGTCAAAGCCTTTTGCCATCTCTTCGTACAGCACATTCAATGCCAGCTCTGGCAACATTTCCTCAAACAAGACGACCGGCGGTCTCAGTACGCCATGGCACTGCGTGCATAAAGGGGGCAAGGGCCGTTGCAGGTGCTCGCTCAACTGTGGGTCTTCAGCGCCACAGGACTGGCAATAGAGCGGCGCCAGTTGGCCGTGAATCTCGATCAACCGCTCCGGTGGACTCCCCGCCGCACGGTGATAGCCGTCAACGTTTTGCGTCAGTACCCAACATTCCGGTTTGCGCCGCTGCAACTCAGCGATGGCGTAATGCGCCGCATTGGGCTGTCCACCGAGGCACGCGCTGCCTAATTGGGCAATGTATTTCCAGCACAGGGCGGGGTCGCGACGTAGCATCGGGCCGGACAGCGCCATTTCAATGGGCAGCCCGTCGTCGGTGTGACCGTTGTAAAGGCCGCCCACACCGCGATAAGTCGGCAGACCGGAATCCGCCGACAGCCCGGCACCGGTGATGATCAAAATACGCTTGGCATGACGCAGAGCCGCTGCGGTCTGCAGGACCAGCGCCGGATCGACCACCGGCGGATTCACCAACCCAAGGTCTCTTTAAGGAAAGGAATGGTCAGCTTGCGCTGGGCCTGCAAGGACGCCTGATCGAGTTCTTCGAGCAGATCGAACAGCGCACTCATGCTGCGCTTGCCCCGGGTGAGGATGAAATGCCCGACTTCATCCGTCAGGTGCAAGCCACGGCGGGAAGCGCGCAATTGCAGGGCACGGAGCTTTTCTTCGTCGGACAGCAGGCGCATCTGGAACACCAGCGCCATGGTCAGCCGCGACTTCAGGTCGGCCAGCTTGACCGGCAACTCGCGAGGGGAGCACGACGCGGCGATCAGCAGACGGCGGCCGCTGTCACGCAAGCGGTTGAATAGATGAAACAGCGCTTCTTCCCATTCAGGCTTGCCGACGACGGCCTGAATGTCGTCGAGACACACCAGCTCATATTGCTCAAGGTGATCGAACAGCTCGACGCCTTCATCGATGACTTCAGCCATGGGCAGGTAAACAGCAGGTTCGCCCATCTGTTCGAAACGCAGGCAGGCCGCTTGCAACAGATGAGTGCGCCCTACCCCGTGCTTGCCCCATAAATAGATGAGGCTTTCAGTCCACCCGGCCTCGGCTTCGCACAGGCGCTCGACGTAGCCGAGTGCAGCGGCATTGGCGCCTGGATAGTAATTGATGAAGGTGGCGTCATCACGCAGACGCACACTCAGGGGCAGCTGAACTGGTTTCATGCTGGCTGAACGGCTCGATGAAGAACCGCCAAGGGGCCTCTGTGTAAAGTGTGCAAAGTTTATACCCGCAGGACGGGCCGCACAATGCGCCAGAGGGCGTGCAAAATCAAAGGCTTGCGTCTATCCCGGGCCAGGCCGCGGATTATGCGGGGTCATCGGATATAAAAAGCTGCGCTCTGGATATCCGGGTGACGAACCCTGTTGGGGCGAATTCATTCGGGATGAGGCCGTAAAGGCAACCTCTCTCGCGGCGCCTGTCCCCTCCTTCGGGCATGAATTCGCTCCTACAGATCCGTCAACGCTGCGACTTCCTACAAATCCGGATCTTCCATCCCGCCGTAGATATCCGACTCTTTATACAAATCGTGCACATGCCGCACCAGCACCATGATCACCGCCGCCACCGGCAGGGCCAGCAGGATGCCGGTGAAACCGAACAGTTCGCCACCGGCCAGGATCGCGAAGATAACCGCCACGGGATGAAGGCCGATCCGGTCACCCACCAGCAACGGCGTCAGCACCATCCCTTCCAGCGCCTGACCGACCATGAACACCGCGACAATCCCCAGCATCGGGTACAGATCACCGCCGAACTGGAAGAAACCCGCCAGAATCGCCGAGCCGATGCCGATCACGAAGCCCATATAAGGCACGATGGCTGCCAGACCCGCGATTACCCCGATCAACAGACCAAGCTCAAGGCCAACCAGCATCAGGCCCGCCGCGTAAATCACCCCAAGCGCCACCATCACCAGCAGCTGACCGCGAATGAACGCGCCCAGCACTTCATGGCACTCATCGGCCAGCGCCACGATCTTCTTCTCGCGATGACGGGGGAGCAGGCTGCGCACCTTCGCCATCATCACGTCCCAATCACGCAATAAATAGAAGCAGACCACCGGGATCAGCACCAGATTGGTCAACCAGCCGATCAGCGCCAGGGTCGACGTCGTGGCTTGGGCCAGAATGATTCCGACGATGTCGCCGGTCTGCCCCATGTGTTCGGAGATCGCCGCCTTGACCTTGTCGAATTTCCAGAACCCGTCCGCCAGCCCCAATTTCGCCTGAGTCCACGGCAGCGCGGTGTGCTGCAACCAGTCGAGTATCTGCGGCGCCAGTTCGTACAAGCGGTACAGCTGCTTGGCGAGCATCGGCACCAGCACCAACAACAGCCCCATGAAAATGAGGGTGAAGAATACGAAGACCGTCACCACACTCCAGGTGCGTGAGAATTTCAGTTTTTCCAGCCGATCCGCCAGGGGATCGCCCATGTACGCCAGCAGCAATGCCACCAGGAACGGCGTGAGGATGGCGTGCAGCAGCCAGACAAACAGGCACAGCAGGACAACCCCGCCCAGCCAAAACCAACGACGCGTATCAGTCATTACCGCCCCTCAACCCAAAATAAAATGCTTCACGCAACGCCGTTATGAACCCGCTCACCAGCGGAAGTGCAGTGTTTGTGTGGCGACAGGCGCGGGGACCGGCGCAGGTGCACCCGGCGCAGCACCGGCTGCAGGCAATTGTCCGGCATCGACCGGCGCTGCAGCGACCTCACCCACGGGCACCTCCTGCAACTTCGCCAGGGACAATTGCGAGCGCAGCTGGTCGGTGCTGCCGCTGACGTCGAACGTCACCCGATCCGCGTCCACCGATTTGAGGCGGCCACCAAACGGTTCCAGCAAACGGCTCAATTGCGCGTAACGCTCCAGAGTCATGCCCTGCACTTCCAGCGCCATGCTGGACGACGCACCCGGTTTGACCACGAAACGCGGCGCCAGACGCTGACTCACCGACAACAGCACGGCGTCGGCCAATTCGGCGGAACTGGCGCCGCTGGCGCTGCCCTGCTCCATCTTGTCGCCCAGCCACAGGTGCCATTTGCCCTGCCACTGGCCGCCATTTTCCTGTGCGTGAACGGCAAGAATGGCGTCAGAGCCATAACGCTCGGACGCCTGCTTCAGCGGCGCGACGTCATTGCCATCCAGGGTTTTTGCGTTGCCGATGCCCTGTTCGCCCAGGTCCGCCAGCGGCAGACGCAACGGCAAACCCCGGTGCTGGGCAGCGCGACGCAACGGTTCTGCACTTGGCTGGCCGTCACCGACCAGATTGGCGCCATCGGTGGCGTCGTTCAGCCACCAGGCCATGATCACCGGGCGGTTCGAACCCCATAACGACAAGCCGGCCTGACGCAATGCCCGGTCAGTACTCGCCGGATCGAAATCCACCTGCAACGACTCCGGCGGTCCTGCGTCGTAGCCGTACTGGCTGATGATCTGCTGCGGGTCCTTGCGCACGTCCGCAAGGCCTGCCCCTTGAGCGGCCTTCGGGTCACCGGTCAACCGAATGACCAGGGTTTCCAGTGCAGCCTGGGTCGCACGGGTTTTCTCATCGGGGCTCTGCCCGCTGACCGGCTCGCGCACCTGATAGAGATTGTTCACCGTCTCGGCCAGGGCCGGGAGGCTCATGAGGGACAGACAACCTGCGAACAGGCAGTTTTTAAGGCGCATAAGAATTCCCACGAAACGAATATCGCAGCCTGATAAATAGCTGCATGAACATGACTGGCTCGACTGAGACCGCACGGCGGTCCGAATCGCTCACTCTGGAGACGAACTTACACCTTTTAGGGCGACCGACGAACGGCTAAACCCTGAACGAACGGGTTATTTTTTCTTCATCCATGGCCCTGCCCGTCGGCCCAAGGATGGCCGCTTGAGCCCAACCCTGATAAAATCGCGCGCCTTCGCAGACCGGCGATGACACGGCCACGCGCCGCACCCACCTCGGTCGTTACCCCGAATCCCCCCTAAAGGCCTGGATCATGAGCAAGCAACCCTCCCTGAGCTACAAAGACGCCGGTGTAGACATCGACGCCGGTGAAGCATTGGTCGAACGCATCAAGAGCGTCGCCAAGCGCACCAAGCGCCCGGAAGTGATGGGCGGCCTGGGTGGCTTCGGCGCGCTGTGCGAAATCCCGGCCGGCTACAAACAGCCGGTCCTGGTCAGCGGCACTGACGGCGTCGGCACCAAGCTGCGCCTGGCCCTGAACCTGAACAAACACGACAGCATCGGCATCGACCTGGTCGCCATGTGCGTCAACGACCTCGTCGTCTGCGGCGCAGAGCCGCTGTTCTTCCTCGACTACTACGCCACCGGCAAACTGAACGTCGACACCGCCGCTCAGGTCGTGACCGGCATCGGCGCAGGCTGCGAATTGGCGGGTTGCTCGCTGGTCGGCGGCGAGACCGCTGAAATGCCTGGCATGTACGAAGGCGAAGACTACGACCTGGCCGGTTTCTGCGTCGGCGTCGTGGAAAAATCCGAAATCATCGATGGCTCGAAAGTCATCGCGGGCGACGCCCTGATCGCCCTGCCGTCTTCCGGCCCGCACTCCAACGGCTACTCGCTGATCCGCAAGATCATCGAAGTCTCCGGCGCCGACATCGAAACCATCCAGCTGGACGGCAAACCGCTGACCGACCTGCTGATGGCACCGACCCGCATCTACGTCAAGCAACTGCTCAAGCTGATCAAGGACACCGGCGCGGTCAAGGCCATGGCCCACATCACCGGCGGCGGTCTGCTGGACAACATCCCGCGTGTCCTGCCAGAAGGCGCACAGGCCGTGGTTGACGTGGCGAGCTGGACTCGCCCTGCCGTGTTCGACTGGCTGCAAGAGAAAGGCAACGTCGACGAGCACGAGATGCACCGCGTCCTGAACTGCGGCGTCGGCATGGTCATCTGTGTGGCGCAGGAACACGTCGAAGCCTCGCTGAACGCCCTGCGTGAAGCCGGCGAGCAGCCATGGGTCATCGGCCAGATCGGCGTCGCGGCCGAAGGTGCTGCACAAGTCGAGCTGAAAAACGTCAAGGCACATTGATGTCCGACGTGGCGATGCCGGAAGCGTTGAAGCCTGACATGCCTCAACCCTGCGATGTGGTGGTGCTGCTGTCCGGCACTGGCGGTAACCTGCAAGCGATGATCGACCGCTTTCAGGACGGTTCGAGCCCGGCTCGCATTCGCGCGGTGATTTCCAACCGCGCCGATGCCTACGGGCTTGAGCGCGCGAAGAACGCGGGCATCGACACCCGCGTTCTCGATCACAAAGCCTACGAAGGTCGCGAGGCCTTCGACGCGGCGCTGATCGAACTGATCGATTCGTTCTCGCCGAAACTGGTGGTACTGGCCGGTTTCATGCGCATTCTCACCCCGGGTTTCGTGCGTCACTACCACGGCCGGCTGCTGAACATACATCCGTCACTGCTTCCCCTGTATAAAGGCTTGCACACCCATCAACGGGCGCTCGAAGCGGGCGATGCCGAACATGGGTGCAGCGTGCACTTCGTCACTGAGGAACTCGATGGGGGGCCTCTGGTCGTACAGGCTGTTGTTTCGGTAGAGTTGCACGACACGCCTGCCACGCTGGCACAACGGGTTCACGCTCGGGAACACCTGATTTACCCATTGGCTATCCGCTGGTTCGCTGAAGGCCGTCTGGCCCTGAGCGAACAGGGAGCGACCCTCGACGGTCGGCCATTGGGCTCAAGCGGCCATTTGATTCCGGCCATTCAATGTGGCCCCTCACTGTAAAGACGGGAGAAATTATGCGTCGCGCTTTGCTCTTCGCCCTCGCTCTGTTCGCAATTCCTGCGGTCAACGCGGCAGACCTTCAACCTTTCGCCGCCAGCTACACTGCTGATTTCAAACAGCTCCCGGTCGGCGGCGGCAGCGCCACCCGCAGCCTGGAAAAAAACGCCAACGGCACCTGGACCCTGAGCTTCAAGGCCTCGATGATGATCGCGAGCCTGACGGAGGTCAGCACCCTCAAGGTGGACAAGGATCAACTGCTGCCACAGACCTACCACTTCGAACGTGGCGGTTTGGGCAAGAGCAAAACGGTTGACCTGGTGTTCGACTGGCCCACCAAGTTCATCACCGGCACCGACCGTAACGACGCGGTGAAAATCCCGCTGAACACCGGTGTTCTGGACAAGTCCACCTATCAACTCGCCCTGCAGCACGACGTGGCAGCGGGCAAGAAGAGCATGACCTATCAGGTTGTCGACGGTGACGAAGTCGATGCCTACGATTTCCGCGTGCTGGGCACCGAGAAGGTGGCCACCAAGGTCGGTTCGGTCGATGCCATCAAGGTCGAGCGCGTGCGTGACCCGACGCAGAACAAGCGCACCACCGTGATGTGGTTTGCCAAGGATTACGACTATTTGCTGGTGCGTCTGCAGCAGGTCGAGACCGACGGCAAGGAATACAACATCATGCTGCAGGACGGCACGGTGAACGGTAAGTCGGTCAAGGGCAGCTGATTTTTCGCTCCTGCCATTGACCTCGAAAAGCCCGCTGACATCAGCGGGCTTTTTATTGCATGCTCGACCGTCGGGGGTTAAAGCGTCGCGTCACTTGCCATGGGATTGGCGTGATGTCATAAGGACACCAAAAAACGGACAAGGATGGTTATCTTGCGCATATTTCGCCGTGCATTGCTGCTGTTGCTCGCCGTGGTCGTGCTGATCCTGGCGGTGGTGATTTATTACATCATCAACCCGAAACTGCCTGAATACACGCCTGTCGAGCAGGTGCAGTATCAACAGCAGTGGGACGACAGCGATCGTCAGACCTATTACTTCACCCCTCAGGGGACGCAAGTCAAAGGGCTGCACTACAACTGGTTCACGGCGTTGGAGATGCCATTCTCCGAAGACCGCTTCGCCGCGCCCGAGCACCTCGCCCGTTTCGGGTTCCTGGTCGATCCCAAGCAGGTCGCCACCGCGCTGAACCCCGGCAACCTGCCCGTCGGTTTCACCCGCCATCAGAACCCTGACCATACCGTCGAGTACCTGGACATCACCTGCTCCGCGTGCCACACCGGCGAATTGCATTTCAAGGGGCAGGCCCTGCGCATCGATGGGGGCAGCGCGCAGCATGTCTTGCCGTCCAGCGTGCCCACCCTGCGCGGTGGCAGTTTCGGCCAGGCGCTGGTGGCCAGCCTCGTGGCGACTTATTACAACCCATGGAAATTCGAACGTTTCGCCCGCCGCGTGCTGGGCGATCGCTACGATGCCTCCCACAACCAGTTGCGTGACGAGTTCAAGCAGTCTCTGAACACCTTCGCCAGCACTGCGTGGAACGACACCCATCGTGGCCTCTACCCCACCGAAGAAGGGCCGGGACGCACCGATGCCTTCGGTCGCATCGCCAACGCCACCTTCGGCGACGCCATTTCCCCCGACAACTACCGCATCGCCAATGCCCCCGTGGACTATCCGCACCTGTGGGACATCTGGACCTTCGACTGGGTGCAGTGGAACGGCTCGGCTAAACAGCCAATGGCGCGCAACGTCGGGGAATCCCTCGGTGTTGGCGCGACCCTGACGTTCTTCGACGCTGCAGGCCAGCCGCTCAAGGTGGCTGACCGCTACCCTTCCAGCGTCCGGGTGCGCGACCTCGACACCATCGAACGAGCCTTGCAGCGCCTGAAGCCACCGGTCTGGCCGGAACCGCTGTTCGGCCCGGTGAACAAGCCGCTGGCCGCGCAGGGCCGCGCCTTGTTTGCCGAAAACTGCGCAGGCTGCCACGTCCCGCCCCACAGCGTGGTGGATGGCCGCACGGTGCAATACCTGAACATGATCCCGGTGATGGAAGTCGGCACCGACCCGAACACGGCCAATAACATCGCCGACAACCACTACGACGTGAGCGCGCTGAAGTGGACTCAGGACGAACTTGACCACCTCACCAACGTTCATCTCGTCCCTAAACAGACGACCCCTCTGGACACGCACAACGTCACCTCGGCCAAGGCGTTGGCGTACATCACTGCTTACGTCGAAAACAACGCCTACAACGCGGCCAATGTCCCCGTCGCCGATCGCCCTGCCATGGACGGATTCGGCCTGCCCATCGCGGTTCAGGAATTGCGCGCGTACAAAGCCCGACCACTGGACGGGATCTGGGCCACCCCGCCCTTCCTGCACAACGGCTCGGTGCCGACGATCTATCAGCTGCTCTCGCCTCAGGACGAGCGCAGCACGACCTTCTACAAAGGCACCTTCAACTACGACCCCTTGCACCTGGGCTTCGAAACCGCTGCCTTTAAAAACGCCTTTCTGTTCGACACGAAAATCTCCGGCAACCACAACAGCGGTCACGAATTCCGCGACGGCAAGCGGGGCAACGGCGTGATCGGACGCGGCTTGCTTCCTCAAGAGCGCTGGGCGTTGGTGGAATACCTGAAAGTGCTGGGCGGACCGCTGGAGCAACAATTGCCATGATCACTCGACATCGCGACACGCAACACACCTGGCTCGGACGGCTCTGGCTGCGTCTGGGTTCATTTCTGGGCAAGACCCTGCTGTGGCTCATCGGGCTGGGCCTGTTGGGCTGGGCGGTATCAAGCGTCTGGTTCGCCTGGCAGCACCGTGGCCCGGTACCCGTGGAAGAACAGATTCCGCCCGGTGAAGCGGCCATGAGCCAAGGCATCATTCAGACGGCGGTGCGCATCGTCGACCAGCACCGCGAACCCACTCGCTACCTGCGCGACGCCCATGCCAAGGCCCACGGCTGTGTGAAGGCCGACGTGACTGTCCTCAAAGACCTCGACCCGGCCTTGCGCCAAGGGGTGTTCGCCGAGCCGGGCAAAACCTGGCAAGCGGTCATGCGCCTGTCCAACGGCAACGCCTATCCCCAGTTCGACAGCATTCGGGATGCGCGGGGCATGGCGCTCAAACTGCTGGATGTGCCAGGCAAACAATTGCTGGCAGACCAACAAAGCCGAGCGGAACAGGACTTCGTGATGTTCAGCCACCCGAACTTCTTCGTCAGCGACGTGGCCGAATACGCACAGAACATCGGGGCCCAGGCCGACGGCCAGAAAGTCCTGGCGTTCTTCCCCAGCCTTGACCCACGAAGCTGGCAAGTGCGGCACCTGTTCATCGCGTTGGCAACGCTGTCGCCTGCCCCCGCCAGCCCGACGGAGACTACGTATTACTCGGTCTCCCCTTACAAGTTCGGCACCGCCAACGCCAAGTTCCGGGTCGCGCCGGACCCGCAAAGCTGCCCGCCGTACACCCTGCCCAAACAGAACCGGGACCTGCCGAACTTCTTGCGCACGGCCTTGAATCAGCAGTTGTCCACCGACCGCGTCCCCGCGTGTTTCGTGTTGCAGATTCAGCGACAGAATCCGCAAACGTTCATGCCGATCGAAGACACCAGCATCGAATGGAAGGAAAGCGATGCCCCGTTCGACACCGTGGCGAAGGTCAGGGTCGCGCCTCAGGATTTCGATACACCCGAGCAAAACCTGGCGTGCGACAACCAGTCCTTCAACCCGTGGTTTGGCGTAGAAGCGCACCGCCCCATTGGCGGCATCAACCGTCTGCGCAAAGCGGTGTATGAAGCCGTCAGCGACTACCGCCACAGCCGTAACGCGCCTTAGGAAAATAGAGGCTTGGGGATCGAGGCATAGCGCCGGTTTCGTGGCGTATTTTGTTCCCCAGGCCTTTATGAAAGATTCTTCATGCCCCTCAACCAAGTGCGACAAAACGCCGCACACCCTTCAAAAACAGCCATTTGCATCACTGTTACGGAATCAGCAAATAACTCTTGCAGAAATCGGTCGTTTACTTAGCAAGCTACCCAATTCTATAAAGGAACCACTGCGACGTCCTGCCGCAGATTTCAAAGAGTCAGGAGTTTCCGATATGACTGTAACTGTAAGTGAACGCGACGACGCCCACATTTCCCACGAAAGCATCGCTGACGGCATCCAGATCTTCGAAGTGCGCCAACAAGATCAACTGGTAGGCCTGTTCCATCACGAATCGGACGCCCAGCGTTACGCATCAGAGCTTGCAGAACAAGAAGCCAAGAAAATGGCAAGCAACACGTAGTCCAGGCAACACGTCACTACTGAATCGCATCAAAACAAAACCCGCCGAGGCGGGTTTTGTCGTTTTACAGCGATATTCAGCAAACCCCGATCGCCCCTGTGGGAGCGAATTCATTCGCGAAGCGGGCGCACAGATGACACACCTCTATCGCCTGATCCATCTTTCGCGAATGAATTCGCTCCCACAGGGAATGTGCGAACACATCAGACATATGTATGGCGCGGAACCTGTGGGAGCGAATTCATTCGCGATTCGGTGTGACAGTCACGAAGCTACGTCGGATGTACTGGCCTCTCGCGAATGAATTCGCTCCAATGGGGTTCACCGTTTACAGGTGTCCGAGTTACCACATCAGATCGTCAGGGATTTTGTACGCCGCGTACGGGTCGTCGCCATCCGGCTCTTCCGTCGGCTCGCTGAGCAGCACGATACGGCGTGGGTCGCGCTCCTGCACTTTCAGCGCGGCCTCGCGAGGGATGACTTCATAGGTGCCGCCGTGGTGAACGATGGCCAGCGAACCGTTGCTCAGCTTGCTGCGCATCAGTGAGTTGACCGACAGGCGCTTGACCTTCTTGTCATCGACGAAGTTGTAGTAATCCTCGGTGGTCAGCTTCGGCAGACGGGTCGCCTCGATTAGCTGCTTGACCTGCGCGGTACGGGCCTTCTGCTCAGCCTTTTCCTGCTGCTGGCGATTCAGCTCCTGATCGCGCCTGGCCTTTTCGGCCATGGCGTCCTGGGCGGCGCGCTGGGCGGCATCGTCGGCAACGGCCTGGCCCTTGTGCACCAGACGTTGCTCTTTCTGCTTGTTCTTGGCGACCTGTTTGGCCTGCTTCTCGTTGACCAGACCTGCCTTGAGCAACTGGTCACGAAGGGAAATACCCGCCATTTATCTTCTCTCTCTCAATGATCGACTCAACCGCAGTTGGGCGTGTTCTTTTCCTGGCGCTTGGCTTCGCCCCAGAGCGCATCCATTTCTTCAAGGCTGCAATCTACGATGGGGCGGCCGGTCTCGCGCAAGGCGTGTTCGATAAAACGAAAGCGCCGCTCGAACTTGCCGTTGGCGGCGCGCAGTGCATTTTCCGGATCGACCTTGAGATGGCGTGCCAGGTTGACCACCACGAACAGCAAATCGCCGATTTCCTCGTGGATGCCTGCCTGATCGTTGTCGGCCATGGCTTCAAGGACTTCCTGCAGTTCCTCGCGCACCTTGTCGACCACCGGCAGCGCTTCGGGCCAGTCGAAACCGACCTGCGACGCGCGCTTCTGCAATTTGGCAGCGCGGGACAAGGCAGGCAAAACATTCGGCACGTCGTCGAGCAACGACAACTGCTCCGGGGCCTGGGCCTTTTCGGCGCGTTCCTCGGCCTTGATCTCTTCCCAGCGGTGCTTCACCTGGTCTTCACTCAGGCGTGGCGTTTCCAGCGGGGCGTACAAATCCCCGGTGGGGAATACGTGAGGGTGACGGCGAATCAGCTTGCGGGTGATGCCATCAACCACGCCGTCGAATTCGAACCGCCCTTCTTCCCGTGCCAGTTGGCAGTAGTACACCACCTGAAACAGCAGATCGCCCAACTCGCCGCGCAGGTCATCGAAGTCACCGCGCTCGATGGCGTCGGCCACTTCATAGGCCTCTTCGAGGGTGTGCGGCACGATGGTCGCGTAATTCTGCTTCACATCCCATGGGCAGCCGTATTGCGGATCGCGCAGGCGGGCCATCAGGTTCAGCAGATCATCCAAGGTATACATTCAAAAAATCTCTTCACTCTTAGCGGCAAGCCGCAAGCCGCAAGCTGTACACAGACAACTTGCAGCTTGCAGCTCAAAACTCACCGCTGCTGCTAGGGCGTGCGATTACGCCGCGTCTCGATGATGTTCGGCAGCTGCGAAATCCGCCCCAACAGGCGACCCAGCGCATCCAGCCCCGGAATTTCGATGGTCAGCGACATCAGCGCGGTGTTGTCTTCCTTGTTCGAGCGGGTGTTCACCGCCAAAACGTTGATGCGCTCGTTGAGCAGCACCTGAGAGACGTCTCGCAACAGGCCGGACCGGTCGTAGGCGCGGATGATGATGTCCACCGGGTAGGTGAGGACCGGCACCGGCCCCCAACTGACCTGAATGATCCGCTCAGGCTCGCGCCCGCCCAGTTGCAACACCGAGGCGCAGTCCTGACGGTGAATGCTCACGCCACGGCCTTGAGTGATGTAACCGACGATGGCGTCGCCCGGCAACGGCTGGCAGCAGCCGGCCATTTGCGTCATCAGGTTGCCGACGCCCTGAATCTGAATGTCGCCGCGCTTGCCCGGCTTGTAACCGGTGGCCTTGCGCGGAATCAGCTCCAGTTGCTCGTTGCCCCGCTCCGGCTCGACCAGTTGCTGCGCCAGATTCATCAATTGCGCCAGACGCAGGTCGCCCGCACCGAGCGCGGCGAACATGTCTTCAGCGATCTTCATGTTGGCCTTTTCGGCCAGCTTGTCGAAGTCCACCTGCGGCAACGCCAGACGCGCCAGTTCGCGCTCCAGCAACACCTTGCCCGCCGCGACGTTCTGGTCGCGCGCCTGCAGTTTGAACCAGTGAACGATCTTCGCCCGTGCCCGCGAGGTCGTGATGTAACCGAGGTTCGAGTTCAGCCAGTCGCGGCTCGGGACCCCGTGCTTGCTGGTAATGATCTCGACCTGCTCGCCGGTTTGCAGGCTGTAGTTGAGCGGCACGATGCGCCCGTTGATCTTGGCGCCCCGGCAGTTGTGGCCAATTTCGGTGTGCACGCGATAAGCGAAGTCCAGCGGTGTCGCGCCCTTCGGCAGGTCAATGGCGTGACCGTCCGGGGTGAACACGTACACCCGGTCCGGCTCGATATCGACGCGAAGTTGCTCGGCCAGACCGCCGATGTCGCCCAGCTCTTCATGCCACTCCAGGACCTGACGCAGCCACGAGATTTTCTCTTCGTAGTGGTTGGAGCCGGACTTGACGTCAGTGCCCTTGTACTTCCAGTGCGCGCAAACGCCCAGTTCGGCCTCTTCGTGCATGGCGTGGGTGCGGATCTGTACTTCCAGCACTTTGCCTTCCGGGCCGATCACGGCGGTGTGCAGGGAGCGATAGCCGTTTTCCTTGGGGTTGGCGATGTAATCGTCGAACTCTTTGGGGATGTGTCGCCACAGGGTGTGGACGATGCCCAGCGCGGTGTAGCAGTCGCGCATTTCCGGGACCAGCACGCGTACGGCGCGAACGTCGTAGATCTGGCTGAATTCCAGACCCTTGCGCTGCATTTTGCGCCAGATCGAATAGATGTGTTTGGCCCGGCCACTGATGTCGGCCTTGACCCCGGTAGCCAGCAGTTCGTTTTCCAGCTGCGACATGACGTCGGTGATGAAGCGTTCGCGATCCAGGCGGCGCTCATGCAGCAGTTTGGCGATCTGCTTGTACTGTTCCGGCTCCAGATAGCGGAAGGACAGGTCCTCCAGCTCCCACTTGATGTGACCGATACCCAGTCGATGTGCCAGCGGTGCATAAATGTCGAAGACTTCCCGGGCGACCCGATTGCGCTTTTCGTCGTCGGTGTTCTTCACGGCGCGAATGGCGCACGTCCGTTCAGCCAGCTTGATCAGCGCGACACGCACGTCATCGACCATCGCCACCAGCATCTTGCGCAGGTTTTCCACCTGGGCCTGCGTGCCGAGAACGAGTGATTGGCGGGGGCTGAGACTGGCGCTGATGGCGGCCATGCGCTGCACGCCGTCGATCAGCTTGGCCACCGTCGGCCCGAAACGCTGGCTGACGTCGGGCAGAGGAATCTTGCCCTCGCGTACGGCGCGGTAAATCACGGCCGCAATCAGGGAGTCCTGGTCGAGCTTGAGGTCGGCCAGAATTTCAGCGATTTCCAGGCCCGTCTGAAAACTCGACGTGCCTTCCGCCCAGAGGTTCTTGGCGGCGTTGTCCTGTTGCTCGGCTTCCCGGGCAAATTCACAAGCTTCCTTCAAAGCCTGTCGGTCCACTGCGAGGTCGACGCTGACCACATGATCAAGCCATGCGTCGAGGTTGATACTGCCGTCTGTGTTTATCGGCTGGTGCGCTCTCACCTGTACCATGTTGCTTACCTTCCCTAAGGCGCGATGAAATGCGCCATCAGTCGCCGGCCTTCTCAGCGCATGCTCCTTGCGGGCCTTGCAAGGTCTCGCATGCGCGGGCCAGTCGGATTAAACGAGTTTCCCTGTGAGACGTCGGCTTGCTTCCTGAAGCCCTGCTTGTCTCACTTACTCGCTTCAAATAACGCCATTGCCTCGACATGTGCTGTCTGCGGGAACATATCGAGAATTCCGGCACGTTTTAATCGGTAGCCCTGCCTGATCAATTCGACCGTGTCGCGCGCCAAAGTTGCGGGGTTGCACGACACATACACCAACCGTTCGGCACCCAGTTTCCTGAGTTTACCGACCACCTCGAACGCCCCGTCACGCGGGGGGTCGAGCAGGACCGCGGAAAAACCTTCCGCCGCCCACGGCGCTTTGTCCAGTGGTTGCGACAAGTCCGCCTGATAAAACTTCACGTTGTGCAAATCGTTGCTCGCCGCGTTCTCGGCAGCCCGTCGAACCATGACGTCGACCCCCTCCACCGCCACCACTTCGCGCGTGATTTGCGCCAGCGGTAGAGCGAAGTTACCAAGCCCGCAGAACAAGTCCAGCACTCGTTCATCCGAACGAGGCGCAAGCCACGAAAGTGCCTGTGCAATCATCGCTTCGTTGACCTGTGCGTTGACCTGCACGAAGTCCCCGGGCCGGTACGCCAGCTCAAGATTCCACGGCCCCAGGTGAAAACCCAATTGAGCTGCAGGGTCGGCAGGCTGCGGCTCGCCCTCGCCGTGCAACCAGAGTTGTGCGCCGTGGGTGTCGCAAAATGCCTTCAGGGTGTCCAGGTCCTTTTCTGCCAGCGGCGCGGTGTGGCGCAACAGCACAGCGTTTGCCGAACCGCTGAACAGCTCGACATGCCCCAACGCCTGAGGTTTACTCAAGCTGCGCAACATGGCCGGTAACGCCGTCATGATCGGTTGCAAGGCCTGTACCAGCACCGGGCATTCGTCGATGGCGATGATGTCCTGACTTGAGGCCGCGCGGAACCCGACCTCCAGCTGTTTCCCCTTCGCGTCCCAGCGAACGGCGACGCGCGCGCGTCGGCGGTAGGCGAATTCATCACCGGTCAACGGAGCAGCCCACTCTTCGGGCTCGACGCCTGCGACCCGGCTCAACTGCTCGGCGAGCATGCGCTGTTTGAGGGCAAGTTGTTCGTCGTGGGGCATCTGCTGCACGCTGCAACCGCCGCAGCGACCGAAGTGCTTGCAGGGTGCGGGGCGGCGCAACGGGCTGGCGTGGAACACGCGCTCGGTACGCGCCTCGACCACTTTGCCGTGGGCGCCCAATACGCGTGCTTCGACTTCTTCGCCGGCCAGACTGCCCGCGACAAACCACGTCCGACCCTCGACGAAGCCGATGCCGCGCCCGTCGTTGGCCAGTCGTTCGATGCTCAAACGTTGCTTTTTACCGGTCGGGACCTGCGTTGTCCGGGTGCCGCCACTGGGCTGGAAACGCAGGCCTGTCTCACGCTTGGCCATCAGTTGGGCGCATCGTAGACACCGGTCGACAGGTAACGGTCGCCACGGTCACAAATGATCGCGACCATGACCGCATTCTCGACTTCCTGAGATAGACGCAACATGCCCGCTACCGCGCCGCCCGAAGACACGCCGCAGAAGATGCCTTCTTCGCGGGCCAGACGACGCATCACGTCCTCGGCTTCGCTCTGAGCCATGTCCACGATGCGGTCGACACGGTCGGCCTGATAGATTTTTGGCAGGTACTCATGGGGCCAGCGACGGATGCCGGGAATCGATGCGCCGTCCATGGGTTGCAGGCCGACGATCTGAATGTCCGGATTCTGTTCCTTGAGGTAACGCGAGGTGCCCATGATGGTCCCCGTGGTACCCATGGAACTGACGAAATGGGTGATGGTGCCGCCGGTCTGCCGCCAGATTTCCGGGCCGGTGCCGACGTAGTGCGCCTCAGGGTTGTCGCCGTTGGCGAACTGGTCCAGCACCTTGCCACGGCCTTCGGCCTGCATGCGCTCGGCGAGGTCGCGGGCGCCTTCCATGCCTTCTTCCTTGCTGACCAGAATCAGCTCGGCGCCATAGGCGGTCATGGCGGCCTTGCGCTCGGCGCTGGAGTTGTCCGGCATGATCAGGATCATGCGATAGCCCTTGATCGCCGCAGCCATGGCCAGGGCGATGCCGGTATTGCCGGAGGTCGCTTCGATCAGGGTATCGCCCTGGTGGATCTGACCGCGCAGCTCGGCACGGGTAATCATCGACAGCGCCGGACGGTCCTTCACGGAACCGGCCGGGTTATTGCCTTCGAGCTTGAGCAGCAACGTGTTGCTGGTGTTCCCGGCCATGCGTTGCAGACGCACCAGCGGGGTGTTGCCGACGCAATCGGCGATGGTTTGATACTGCAGGGTCATGGCGTGTTCGAGGTCCAGACGTGCGGGGGTCGCCTATCATACCGGCAATCGCCCCAAGCCCATATCACGCAAAGTGAGCTGGATATAACCAAAGGGCATAAAGCAGGGGTCAGTGTTTGGGCTTGATCGCAAATTCCCCTGTAGGAGCGAATTCATTCGCGAGGCGGGCGTACAGACGACACATCTCTATCGCCTGACCCTCTTTCGCGAATGAATTCGCTCCCACAACAGGTTTTGCGCCGTATACATCTCTGATGTGTTCGCGAATCCCCTGTGGGAGCGAATTTATTCGCGAAGCGGGCGTACAGACGACACATCTCTATCGCCTGACCCTCTTTCGCGAATGAATTCGCTCAAGGTTTTGCGCCATATACATCCCTGATGTGTTAGCGAATCTCCTGTAGGAGCGAATTTATTCGCGAAGCGGGCGTACAGACGACACATCTCTATCGCCTGAGCCATCTTTCGCGAATGAATTCGCTCCCACAACAGGTTTTGCGCCGTATACATCGCTGATGTGTTCGCGAATCTCCTGTGGGAGCGAATTTATTCGCGAAGCGGGCGTACAGACGACACCTCTCCATCGGCTGATCCATCTTTCGCGAATGAATTCGCTCCTACAGGTTTTGCGCCATATACATCTCTGATGGGTCCGCGAATCCCCTGTAGGAGCGAATTTATTCGCGAAGCGGGCGTACAGACGACACTTCTCCATCGCCTGATCCATCTTTCGCGAATGAATTCGCTCCTACAGGTCAGGTGACGAGCTGTGTTTCTTTGGCAGGCAAGCGCATGATCATCCGCAACCCCCTCTGGGTGTTCTCGGCCCACATGTCGCCGCCCTGCAAGCGCAAGGAATTGCGGGCGATGCTCAACCCCAACCCAAACCCTCCATCCCCGGGCCGGGCGCCATCGAGGCGGATGAACGGCGCGAAGATGCGCTCAAGGTCGCTTTCGTCCACCCCGCCGCCCTGATCCTCCAGCCACAACAGCCAGTCTTCGCCCTCCCGACGCCCACCCAAGCGCACGATACCGTCGGAGGGTGAATGACGAATCGCGTTGCGCAGGATGTTTTCCAGCGCCTGCGCCAGAGTATTGAGATGCCCCCGGACCCAACAGTCGCTGTCCAGATCGCAGACAAACTGCCGCGAAGGCCAGCCGCTTTCGAAACCGGCGTTGTCCACCAGCATGTCCCACAGCGCCAGCATCTGAATGTCTTCGTCTGGCAATTTTTCTCGCTCGGCATCCAGCCAGGCCAGATGCAGGGTGTCGTCCACCAACCGACGCATGCCGTCGACTTCCCGGCTCAAGCGTTCGCGCAGCTCCGGCAGGCTCTGCTCACTGTCACAGGCCACTCTCAATCGGCTCAGCGGTGTGCGCAGTTCATGGGACAGGTCGCGAAGCAACTGCTGCTGAATCTGCACCGTCGATTGCAGGCGGGCCGCCATGTGATCGAACGCACGGTTGAGTTCGCCTAATTCGTCCTGCCGTGAGGTCATCTGTGGCGACAGGCGATTGGACAGACGGTCCGCCCGCCACGCGTTGGCCTGCTCTCGCAGCTGGTTGAGCGGGCGGATGAGCAACCGATACAGCCCGATGCACAGCAGCAAAGTGAACAACGCCGGAATCACGACATTGGTCAGCATCTGCCAGACCAGCGCATAACGCCCTGGCTTGAAGCGTTCCGGCAGTTCGATGATCAGGCTGCCGACGCCGGGGTCATTGGGAAAGGGGATCTTCAGCCAGGGGGTATTTTTTTGCCGACGACTCATGGGCCAATCGACGCCGCGCATGAAGGTCAGGCGCTGCATCTGGTTGTCGTCGAGAGGAATGCTGCTCAGCGATTGCAGGTCGTGGCCGATGACGCCCACCCAGCCGGGCTCATGGCGCCGGAGTTCACGCAGCCAGTCATCGATGCCCTTCTCGTTGCCCACCGCCCAGGCGTGTTCCGCTTCGGCGGCATAACCGTTGAGCACGCGTCGGGCTTCAGGGGAAAGAAAGGCATTCTGGGTTTCGACGTAACGCCCCCAATACCAACTGAGCCAGATCATCAGCAGGCAAAAACCCACCAGCAGAAAGGCCAGTTTCCAGAACAGCGAATGCCTGCCCGGCAAACGGGAACGACGATCAGGCATCCGCTTCCGCCGCCGTCAGCACGTAGCCCTTGCCCCACACCGTGCGCACCTGATGCGCTTCGTAGCCAATCGCCTTGAGTTTGCGGCGGATCTGGCTGACGTGCATGTCGAGGCTGCGGTCATGCTGGGAATACCCGCGCTGCAACACATGCTGATAAAGGAAAGGTTTGCTCAGTACGTCCTCGGGGTTGCGCCACAGGGTTTCCAGCAGGCGGTATTCGCTGCGGGTCAACTGCGCGGCCTTGCGACCAAAGGTGACATCGCACAGGCTCTCGTCGAACGTCAGTTCATTGATGCTCAGTGCCACCGGTACGTCGATCACGGTGTTGAAACGGCGCTCCAGTTCAACCCGCCGCAGGATGGCTTCGATGCGCACCCGCAGCTCATCGACGCTGAAGGGTTTGGGCAGGTAATCGTCGGCGCCATGGCGAAAGCCGGTGATGCGGTCCGCTTCAGCGCCCAACGCCGACATCAGGATGATGGGCATCGCATGGCGACGACGAAGGTGAATGAGAATGTCCAACCCGTTCATGCCTGGCAGCAAAATGTCCATCAACACCACGTCGAAGACCTGTTTCTGCGCACGTTCGAGTCCTTCCGAGCCGTTCTGGCACCAGGTGACGTGAAAGCCGCAACGGTCCAGTTGATCATGGACGAACGCGCCGAGCACGGGATCATCTTCAATGGCGAGTATGCTCGGGCGGTGGATGCTGGCGGGATTCATTGGCGTCTGCGATTGATTCTCAAGGCGGCGATTATTGGTGATTGCGCGCTGGTCGGCAATGGCGACTGATCGGAGATGTGCGTAGGAGCGTTCTGTATTGACCATTTAGCCGGGAAGGCCCGCGCGCAAGTGGCTACACTGCGCAGATTACCCAAAGTCGAAAGGCAACCCTGGCGCAGGTCTTGCTGCAATCACGCGCAAGACATGGGCATATGAACGAGATTGCCGGAGAAAAAGTGTGCTGAACAAACTGGGCATCAAAGGCCGCGTATTGCTGCTGACCCTGCTGCCGACGTGCCTCATGGCGGCGTTGCTGGGGGGCTATTTCACCTGGATGCAGCTCTCGGAACTGCAAACCCAGTTGCTCAAGCGCGGTGAAATGATCGCCAACGAGTTGGCCCCGCTGTCAGCGGCGGCCCTGGCTGCGGCGGACAAACCGATGCTGGAGCGCATCGCCGGTCAGGTACTGGAACAGGCTGACGTTCGCGCCGTGTCCTTCCTCGACGCCGACCGCGCCATGCTCGCCCATGCCGGTCCGACCATGATCAACCAGCCGCCCATCGGCAACAGCACCCACATGTTGCAGCGGTCCGACAACGACGCCACGCGCTACTTGATGCCGGTGTTCGGTCGCAGCCGCCATTTGACCGGCGAGGTGATACCCGACGAGGCCGATCGCCTGCTGGGCTGGGTCGAACTGGAGCTGTCCCACAACGGCACCCTGCTGCGCGGCTACCGAAGCCTGTTCGCCAGCCTGCTGCTGATCGGCGCCGGTCTGGGTCTCACCGCCATGCTTGCGCTGCGCATGAGCCGCACCATCAATGCCCCCATCGCGCAGATCAAGCACGTGGTCGCGCAATTAAAGGACGGCAATCTGGAAGCGCGACTGCCGCCCATGGGCAGCAACGAGCTGGACGAACTCGGCTCGGGCATCAACCGCATGGCCGCGACGTTGCAAAACGCGCAGGAAGAATTGCAACACAGCATCGAACAGGCCACGGAAGACGTGCGCCAGAATCTGGAGACCATCGAAATCCAGAACATCGAGCTGGACCTGGCGCGCAAGGAAGCCCTTGAAGCGAGCCGTATCAAATCTGAATTCCTGGCCAACATGAGCCATGAAATCCGCACGCCGCTCAATGGCATCCTCGGCTTCACGCACCTGCTGCAAAAAAGCGAGATGACGCCACGTCAGTACGATTACCTCGGCACCATCGAAAAATCCGCCGACAACCTGTTGAGCATCATCAACGAAATCCTCGATTTCTCGAAGATCGAGGCGGGCAAGCTGGTGCTCGACGCGATCCCGTTCAACCTGCGGGATCTGTTGCAGGACACGCTGACCATCCTCGCCCCCGCCGCCCACGCCAAACAGCTGGAGCTGGTGAGTCTGGTGTACCGCGACACACCGCTGTCGCTGGTGGGTGACCCGCTGCGGCTCAAGCAAATCCTGACCAACCTGGTGAGCAACGCCATCAAGTTCACCCGCGAGGGCACCATCGTCGCCCGCGCCATGCTGGAGGACGAGCAGGACGACAAGGTGCAATTGCGCATCAGCGTCCAAGACACCGGCATCGGCCTTTCGAATCAGGACGTGCGGGCGCTGTTTCAAGCCTTCAGCCAAGCCGACAACTCACTGTCCCGGCATTCGGGTGGCACTGGCTTGGGGCTGGTGATTTCCAAGCGTCTGATCGAGCAGATGGGCGGCGAAATCGGCGTGGAAAGCACCCCGGGAGAGGGCTCGGAATTCTGGATCAGCCTGACCCTGCCAAAAACCCGCGACGACCTCGAAGACTTGCCCGCCCCACCGCTGATCGGGCGCCGGGCGGCGGTGCTCGAACATCACGACCTGGCGCGTCAGGCCCTGGAACACCAATTGGAAGACTGCGGCCTGCAACCCATGGTGTTCAACAATCTGGAAAACCTCATCAATGGCGTCACCGTGGTGCATCAAACACCCCACGCCATCGAAATGGCGGTGCTCGGCGTGACCGCCCATGAGCTGCCGCCCGAGCGCCTGCGTCAGCAAATCTGGGACCTGGAAAACCTCGACTGCAAAGTGCTGGTGCTGTGCCCGACCACCGAGCAGGCGCTGTATCAGGTGTCGGTGCCGGACCTTTACAGCCAATTGCAGGCCAAGCCGGCGTGTACCCGCAAACTGCGGCGCGCCCTGTCGGAGCTGGTAAGCCCCAAACAGCTGCGCACCGAAGTGCCCGAGCCGGTGTCCAGCCGCCCGCCACGTATCCTCTGCGTGGACGACAACCCGGCCAACCTGTTGCTGGTGCAAACCCTGCTCGAAGACATGGGGGCCAAGGTGCTGGCGGTGGACAGCGGCTATGCAGCGGTTCAGGCGGTGCAAGACGAAACGTTCGATCTGGTACTGATGGACGTGCAGATGCCGGGCATGGACGGTCGCCAGGCGACCGAAGCGATTCGCGGCTGGGAAACCGAGCGCCAGATCACCTCGCTGCCCATCGTCGCCCTCACTGCCCACGCCATGGCCAACGAAAAACGGGCGCTCTTGCAAAGCGGCATGGACGATTACCTGACCAAACCGATCAGCGAGCGGCAACTGGCTCAGGTGGTGTTGAAGTGGACCGGCCTGGCCCTGCGCAATCAAGCGCCAGAACGTCATCATGAAATCAGCCACGGCAGCCTGAACATGCAGGTGCTGGATCATGAGGAAGGCTTACGCCTGGCGGCGGGCAAGGCCGATCTGGCTGCGGACATGCTGGCGATGTTGCTGGCCTCGCTGAACACCGACCGTGAAGCCATTCGCTCGGCCCGCGAAGCGAACGATCATGTCGCGTTGATCGAGCGCGTCCATCGTCTGCACGGCGCGACCCGTTACTGCGGCGTGCCGCAACTACGGGCCGCCTGCCAACGCAGCGAAACCCTGCTCAAACAGGATTCGCCGGACAGCGACAAAGCGCTGGATGAGCTGGAAAAGGCGATCACACGGCTGGAGATCGAAGCGCGGGTGAGTGCTTGATGTGGGTCAATTGCCTATAAGCAGTGTCACTGTAGGAGTGTCAGTCATGAACTCCGTTGGAAGGAACCACGATGCGCACCCTCCTCTACAGCAGCCAGACCTATGACCGCGACAGCTTCCTCGCCGCAAAAGCCCCAGCGGGTATCGACCTGCACTTCCAGCCCGCACGCCTGACGCTTGACACCGTGGCACTGGCCAGCGGTTACCCGGTGGTGTGCGCTTTCATCAATGACGACCTGAGTGCGCCTGTACTTGAGCGCCTGGCCACTGGCGGCACGAAGCTTATTGCCTTGCGCTCAGCAGGTTTCAACCATGTGGACCTGCCGACCGCCCAGCGTCTGGGCATCAGCGTCGTGCGCGTCCCGGCCTACTCGCCCCATGCGGTGGCGGAGCATGCCGTGGCGTTGATTCTGGCGCTGAATCGCCACCTGCATCGCGCCTACAACCGCACCCGCGATGGCGATTTCACCCTCCACGGCCTCACCGGCTTCGATCTGGTGGGCAAGACGGTGGGCGTGGTCGGCACCGGGCAGATCGGCGCCACATTTGCGAAGATCATGGCGGGGTTCGGCTGCCAACTGCTGGCCTACGATCCCTTTCCCAATCCGCAGGTCGAAGCGCTCGGTGCACGCTATTTGCCGCTGGATGAACTGCTCGCCAGCGCGCAGATCATCAGCCTTCATTGCCCGCTCAACGAACACACCCGGCATGTGATCAACGAGGCGTCGCTGTCGCAAATGCAGCGTGGCGCGATGTTGATCAATACCGGGCGCGGCGCGCTGGTCGACACCCCGGCGCTGGTCGACGCGCTGAAATCCGGCCAGTTGGGCTATCTGGGGCTGGACGTCTATGAAGAAGAGGCGCAGCTGTTTTTCGAGGACCGTTCGGACTTGCCGATGCAGGACGACGTTTTGGCGCGGTTGCTGACATTCCCCAATGTGGTGATCACCGCCCATCAGGCTTTCCTGACCCGCGAGGCGCTCGGCGCGATTGCGCAGACGACGCTGGAGAACATCGCGGCGTGGGCGAGTGGCAGTCCGCAGAATCTGGTCTGAACGCCGCTCCCCCTGTGGGAGCGAATTTATTCGCGAAGCGGGCGTACAGACGGCACATCTCTATCGCCTGATCCATCTTTCGTCGGTATGCCGCCCAGAATGAATTCGCTCCCACAGGTCGTGCGTCACCCTTGCTCTGCGCTCGGCCGTCGACCGGCGCGGGCAGTTCAGTTCTAAAGTGTTAGCATGCGCGCCTATTTGGAGACCCCCATGGCCGAACACGATTTTCGCTACAGCATGCTGACCCCGCACCATACCCTGATCGAATGCCGCAGCCTGGCGGTCGGTCGCTACCAAGTGACCGGCAACGGTGGCTCGATCAAGCACGACGACGTGCTGCTCGTCACCGTCAAAGGCAGCAAAGACCTCTACATGCGCCTGAACGTCGAAAAAGTCCGCCACCTGATCAACCCGCCCGGCCAGTGGGTCGCAGTGGCCAACGGCCCGGCGTTCACCGAGCTGGCGATTCACCAATGGAAGGTCAACTGCAACGGCTGTGGCAAAGAGCAGGACATCGAGTTCATGGTCGACGCCAAAGAAGGCAAGAAAGCCCTGAAGCCCGCCGCCACCGCGCGCATCGCCGAGTTGGGTTGGAAGACCGTCGGCGAGAACCACCTGTGCCCGGCCTGCGCCAAGAACGCTGCATGAAAACGCTCTGGCTGACCCTGATGGCCGCGACCTTGCTGACGGGTTGCGCCACCGACACCGACGCCCTCAAGCGTAACCACGGATACGTGCTGGAGTGGATCGGGGAACGTCCGTTGATCGACAGCAGCCACCTGACCATGACCCTGGGCAAGGATGGCCGGGCGTATGGCAATGCGGGTTGCAATCACTGGTTCGCCGGGTATCGGCTGGGGGGCGACTCGATCACGTTCGGCCCGGTCGGCAGCACCCACAAACTCTGCGCCCCGGCGTTGATGGAGCAGGAACACCGGTTCCTCGAAGCGTTGGGCAAGGTTCAGCATTGGGACGTGTCGGAGGTTGAGCAGCTGGAGCTGTGGCCTGCCGAGGGTTTGCCGTTGCGGTTCTGGCTGGAAGAAGGCTGAGGGACTGACGAAAATCCGCTCCTGGCCCAGTGCCGTGGGGCATCGGGGCAACACGATCGGGCTTTTGATTCTGGCCGGAGGCCGTAGGAGCCGGCTTGCCTGCGATCTGCTGCGAAGCGGCAGCAGAACCAGCGCCCTTCGTTTGCCTGGCACACCGCATGCATCGGTTTTACTGCCGGCTCCCGGCAGATCGTAGGCAAGCCAACTCCCACGGCCTCCGGCCAGAATCAAACGCGCGCGTAGCGTCCGATCAAGATGCAGTTCACGCGCAGCGCTTATCCCTTCCCTTTCAACTCCGCCAGTTTCTGCGTCACGCCCGCCGCCGTCTGTTCGCCCATCAACTGCTCACGCACTTTGCCTTTGTCGTCGATGATGTAAGTCACCGGCAGCGCTTCGCTCTTGGGGATGTCGTATTGCTCGGCGGGGTCCTGGGCCAAAACGGTGAATTTGATCCCCAACGCGTTGGCCGCGTTTTTCAGATCTTCACCCTGCAGATTGTCGAAGTTAACCCCGAAGACGCTGACGTTCTGCCCTTTCAACTGCTCGGACAGTGCGTTCAATTCCGGGATTTCCGTGCGGCACGGGCCACACCATTCAGCCCAGTAATTGACCACCAGCCAATGCTTGTCGATTCGATCACTGGCGACTTTCTGACCGTTCTGGTCAGTGCCCAGGTCCACGCCGCACCCGCTGAGCAACACACTCCCGATAAGCGCTACCGCTGCTGCCAACCGCCTTGCCATGATGCTTGTTCCTTTCGTTGAAAACGCGATGCGGACCTGATGTTGGTCTTTACCGAGACGCCTGTAGAATACCCGCCACCTCACGAAAGATGCGACCCGCAAATGACCGATCTGACGCTTTATCACAACCCGCGCTGCTCCAAATCACGTGGCGCGCTGGAATTGCTCGAAGAACGCGGCCTGACGCCGACCGTCGTGCGCTACCTCGAAACCCCGCCAAGCGCCGCGCAATTGCGTGATCTGCTGGGCAAGCTCGGCATCAATGCCCGCGCCCTGCTGCGCACCGGCGAAGACGAATACAAAACCCTGAACCTGGCTGACAGCAGCTTGAGCGACGAGGCACTGATCGACGCCATGGCCGCCCATCCGAAGCTGATCGAACGGCCGATCCTGATTGCAGGCGACAAGGCTGTGATCGGCCGTCCGCCAGAGAAAATCCTGGAGCTGCTGCCGTGAGCGCGCCGTACATTCTGGTGCTGTTTTACAGCCGCAACGGCTCGACCAGCGAAATGGCGCGGCAGATCGCCCGTGGCATCGAGATGGGCGGGATGGAAGCGCGGTTGCGCACCGTCCCGGCGATTTCCACCGAGTGCGAAGCCGTGGCGCCGAGCATTCCAGAGACCGGCGCGCTGTACGCGACCCTCGACGATTTGAAGAATTGCTCGGGCCTCGCGCTGGGCAGCCCGACGCGCTTTGGCAACATGGCGGCGCCGCTCAAGTATTTTCTCGACGGCACCAGCAACCTGTGGCTGACCGGCGCGTTGGTCGGCAAACCGGCAAGTGTGTTCACCTCCACCGCCAGCCTGCACGGCGGTCAGGAAACCACGCTGATGTCGATGCTGCTGCCGTTGCTGCACCACGGCATGCTGGTCACCGGTCTGCCGTACAGCGAAGCGGCGCTGATCGAAACCAGCGGCGGCGGTACGCCGTACGGCGCCAGCCATCACGCGGGGGCCGACGGCAAGCGTCCGCTGGACCAGCACGAGACCGCGCTGTGTCGCGCGCTGGGTCAGCGTCTGGCCAAGACTGCGCTGTTACTGGAACCTTCCCGTGGCTAAAAAGCCCAAGGTGCTGCCCCCGCTGCACTGGCTGGAACCTCGGGTTCGCTGGAGCCGGGTGGCGGCGCTGTCGTGCTTTTTGGGACTGATCGCGTTGCTGGGCGTTTATTACCTGGTCATCGCCGACCTGCACGGCGCGCGGCCGGGGGTGATTCTCGCAATTGAGCTGGTGCCTCTGATTCTGTTGGCGCCCGGCATGTTCGTCGGCAGCCCTCGGGGGCATTCGTGGACCTGTTTCGTGGTGAACCTGTATTTCATCAAAGGCGCACTGGCCGCGTTCGACCCCAACCGCGTCGGGTTCGGCGTGTTGGAAATGCTGGCCAGCCTCGCCGTGTTCACCAGCGCGCTGCTGTATACACGCTGGCGGTTTCAGTACGACCGAAAATTAATTGAAACGCGCGCCTACAGCGTTAGCGGTTAGCCAGAAGGCTCGGGTGAACATTCAAATCCGGCCATGAAATTTCGTTTTGGAGAGGGCATGCAAGACTACAAATGGCTCCATGAATACTGCCTCAACCGCTTTGGTTCCGCCGCCGCGCTCGAAGCGCACCTGCCCACCCCCGCTACCCCGAAGAAGCTCAAGGCCATCAGCGACGACCGCTACCTGTCGACCATGGCCCTGCGCGTTTTTCGTGCAGGCTTGAAACACAGTCTGGTGGACACCAAATGGCCCGCGTTCGAGCAGGTGTTCTTTGGTTTCGATCCGGAAAAAGTCGTGCTGATGGGCGCCGATCACCTGGAGCGGCTGATGCAGGACGCGCGCATCATTCGCCACCTCGGCAAGCTCAGGAGCGTGCCGCGCAATGCCCAACTGATCCTCGACCTCGCCAAGGAACACGGCAGCTTCGGCCATTTCATCGCCGAGTGGCCGGTGACGGACATCGTCGGCTTGTGGCGTTACCTGGCCAAACACGGCAACCAGATGGGCGGGCTGTCGGCGCCGCGTTTTCTGCGGATGGTCGGCAAGGACACCTTCATCCCCAGCGAGGATGTGGTGGCAGCGCTCAATGCACAGAAGATCGTCGATAAAGTGCCCAGTAGCCAGCGCGATCAGGCGGCGGTGCAGGCGGCGTTCAATCAGTGGCACGCCGAAAGTGGCCGCCCGCTGTGCCAGTTGTCGATGATGTTGTCGTATACCGCCAACCATTGATCTTTTTTTCGTGCGCGGCACGCAGACACAGCGCGACACAAATTGGACGTCGTATACAATATCCGACATTCGCCCTTGCCTGAGTCTCTCGCGTGCCTTTCCTTCTTTCTGACGCCCCCAATCTCGGCGTTGCGCCATCCGCGTCCGAGGTCATCGCCACGTTCCTGCGCGAGTCGATCATTTCCGGCCAGTTCGCCGAGGACGAGCCGATCCGTCAGGACGACATCGCCCGCGTGTTCAACGTCAGCAAGATCCCGGTCCGGGAAGCGCTAAAACGCCTTGAAGCCGAAGGCCTGGTGCAGTTCCAGCGCAACAAGGGCGCGGTGGTCACGCGGATTTCCGAGCCGGAACTGGCGCAGATTTTCGAAGTGCGGGTATTGCTGGAAGTGCAGGCGATTCGTCTCGCGGTGCCAAGGCTGACCCAAGCGCAGATCGACCGCGCCAGCGCCATCTGCGATGAATTCGTGGGTGACGATGACATCGGGCGTTGGGCCGAGCTGAACTGGGCGTTTCACACATGCCTCTACGAAGCGGCGCAACGGCCGTTTCTGCTGAACATGATTCGCTCGATTCACGACAAGGTCGAACGTTACCTGCGCGTACAGATGAGCTTTGACGAAGGCAAGGAGAGAGCCGATCTGGAGCATCGGGAAATCCTCAAGGCCTGTGCCGAACGAGACGTGGACAAAGCCGCCGAGTTGATCGAGCACCACATCATTGGCGTCTGTCGCACCCTCTACGCTCACTTGCCCAATGCCGTGCTCAGCGAAATCTGACACCCGCGACTGTGCCGATTTCGTCATTTCACGGGACGAAATCGGTCAAGACCCGTATCCCTGTTCCCGCCAATCTGGTGTCAGAACAGTCCTTGGCCGTAGGTGACTAATCCCTGTGGGAGCGAATTCATTCGCGAAAAATCGTACATCCGATAGAAACGTGTCGGACATACCACCGCATCGCGAATGAATTCGCTCCCACAGGGATGCCTACTAGCCACAGGCTTGCACAGTCCAGACCTCTGTCTGACCACTTGGGGGTAACCACATGAAACGCATCCAGATCCTCGATTCCCACACCGGCGGCGAGCCCACGCGGCTGGTGCTCGACGGTTTCCCCGACCTCGGCAAGGGCAGCATGGCGGAACGTCGCCAAGTGCTGGCCGATGAATTCGACGATTGGCGTGCGGCAACAGTGCTGGAGCCTCGGGGCAGCGATGTGCTGGTCGGCGCGCTGCTGTGCGAGCCGGTGGACCCCGAGGCCTGTGCCGGGGTGATCTTCTTCAACAACGCTGGCTACCTCGGGATGTGCGGCCACGGCACCATCGGGCTGGTGGTGTCGCTGGCGCATCTGGGCAAGATCGGGCCGGGGGTGCATCGCATCGAAACGCCGGTGGGCACGGTGCAGGCCACCCTCCACGAAGACCGCTCGGTGAGCGTCAACAACGTGCCCTCCTATCGCTATCGCAAGAACTTCATCGTCGAGGTCCCGGGCCTTGGCAACGTGACCGGTGACATCGCCTGGGGCGGCAACTGGTTCTTCCTCATCGCCGACCACGGCCTGAGCGTCACCGGCGACAACCTCGACGCCCTGACCGATTACACCTGGAAAGTGCGCCAGGCTTTGGAAAACCAACGCATTCGTGGCGAAGACGGCGGCATCATCGACCACATCGAACTGTTCGCCGACGACGATCACGCAGATAGCCGCAACTTCGTGCTCTGCCCCGGCAAGGCCTATGACCGCTCCCCATGCGGCACCGGCACCAGCGCCAAACTGGCGTGCCTGGCCGCCGACGGCAAGCTCGAACCCGGTGCGCTCTGGCAACAGGCCAGCGTGATCGGCAGCCAGTTCGAAGGCAGCTTCCAGTGGCAGCACGGCGAGCGTCAGATGGGCGACCGGATCATCCCGACCATCCGTGGCCGCGCTTACATCAGCGCCGAAGCCACGCTATTGCTGGATGAGGAAGACCCGTTCGCCTGGGGCATTTGTTCTTGATCCCAAATGCCACGTCCGGGGGCGCCGCCGACGTGATCGTCATCGGTGGCGGCATCGTCGGGGCGGCCTGTGCGGACGAGCTGGCGAGCCACGGGCTCAACGTTCTGGTCCTCGATTGCCAGCGCCCGGCCGCCACCGCAGCGGGCATGGGCCACTTGGTGGTGCTCGATCACAGTCCCGCCGAACTGGCCCTGGGCGAATATTCGGTGCGCCTGTGGCGCGAACTGGCACCGCACCTGCCGGACAACTGCGCCATGCGCAACAACGGCACGTTGTGGCTGGCCTGCAACGAGGGCGAGATGGCCGAGGCCGAGCGCAAGCATGCCGCACTGAACGCCTTCGGGTTGAGCTGCGAATTGATGAGCGGCGAGGCGCTGGCGAAGGCTGAACCTTCATTGCGTCCCGGTCTGTTTGGCGCATTGAAGGTCACCGGCGACGGCATTCTCTACGCCCCCAATGCGGCGCGCTGGTTGTTGCAACGTCAGCCTCGGCTCGTGCGTCAACAGCAGGCCGAAGTCGTGGCGGTGGAAGGCAATCGCGTGCGGCTGGCGGACGGCCAGTGGTTGCAGGCCGAGGCCGTGTTGCTCGCCAATGGCATCTACGCAAAAGACCTCTGCCCGGAACTGCCGCTGCAAGCCAAGAAGGGCCATCTGTTGATCACCGATCGCTACCCGGCGCAGATCACCCACACGCTGGTCGAACTCGGCTACGTCACCAACGCCCACAAGGGCGACGGTCCGTCGGTGGCGTTCAACCTGCAACAGCGGCCCACCGGTCAATTGTTCGTTGGCTCGTCCCGGCAGTTCGACAGCCACGACCCGGCCATCGACGCCGCGATGCTGGGCCGGATGCTGCGACGAGCGATGGAATTTCTGCCCGATCTGGGCCACCTGAACGGCCTTCGCAGCTGGACCGGATTTCGCTCGGCCAGCCCCGACGGTCAGCCGCTGGTGGGCGAACACCCTGATCAACCCGGCTTGTGGCTAGCAGCCGGGCATGAGGGGCTGGGCGTGACCACCGCCACCGGCACAGCCAAATTGCTGGCCGCGCAACTGTTGAGCACCCCGCCGCCCATCGAGCTGCAAAACCATCTGCACGCTTACTTGCCACAGCGTTTCATCGGAGCCCACGCCCATGCCTGAATTACGCATCGACGGCCAGCCGTTTCGCTTCGCCCAAGGCACCACCGTCGCGGCGGCTTTGATGGCCTGCGGTGATCGTTGCAGCCGAACGTCAGTCACCGGACAGCGCCGGGCGCCGTTGTGTGGCATGGGGATTTGCCAGGAATGCCGAGTGAGCATCGACGGCCTGCGCCGCTTGGCCTGTCAGACGATCTGCCGCGACGGCATGCAGGTGGAGACGCAGCCATGACCGATCACGTCGACCTGCTGATCGTCGGCGCCGGGCCTGCCGGAATGGCCGCTGCCCTTGCCGCTGCGCCTCAGGGCATCCGCATCGCGATCCTCGACGACAACCCGCTGCCGGGCGGGCAAATCTGGCGCGATGGACCACAG
The DNA here is from genome assembly GCF_044753445.1 of Pseudomonas sp. NPDC088368. Taxonomy (NCBI): domain Bacteria; kingdom Pseudomonadati; phylum Pseudomonadota; class Gammaproteobacteria; order Pseudomonadales; family Pseudomonadaceae; genus Pseudomonas; species Pseudomonas sp. NPDC088368. The sequence goes on along the minus strand of NZ_JBIVNG010000004.1, from coordinate 250,206 downwards.
GCGCAACTGCCTGCACGGGCCAGCGACATGCGGTCACGACTGCAACAACAGGCCAATATTCAGCTGCACAGCGGCACCAAAGTCGTCGCCCTGGCAGGCCCGAAACAGCTGCTGCTGGAAGACGCCGAGCGCGGTTGGGTGCTGAGCTACGACCGGCTGATTCTGTGCACCGGCGCCCGTGAACGGCTGCTGCCCTTCCCCGGCTGGACCCTGCCCGGCGTCACCGGCGCGGGGGGATTGCAGGCGTTGATCAAAGGTGGCTTGTCGGTGGCGGGCGAGCGCATCGTGATTGCCGGCAGCGGGCCGTTGTTGCTCGCGTCGGCCGACACCGCGAAGAAGAACGGTGCTGAGGTGGTGCGCATCGCCGAGCAGGCGTCGTTGGGAGCGGTCAGCCGTTTTGCAGCGGGCTTGTGGCGCTGGCCGAATAAGGCGATTCAGGCCGCGACGCTGGCCAGTGCCGCGTATCGAACATCGGCCCATGTACTGGAGGCGCTGGGTTCGGGTCGACTGGAAGCGGTGCGCGTTCAGCTGGGGAGTCGGGTCGAGGACGTGCCCTGTGATCGGCTGGCGTGCGGGTTCAGCCTGGTGCCGAACGTGGAACTGGGCACGGCCCTGGGCTGCCGGATCGAGGATCGCGCGATCGCCGTGGATGAGTGGCAGACCAGCAGTCTGGCCGATCATTTTGCCGCCGGGGAATGCACGGGGTTTGGTGGCAGCGAGCTGGCGTTGGTCGAGGGCAAGATTGCCGGGCTGGCCGCGACGGGTCAGCAGGAGCAGGCGCGTCAGCTGTTTGCGGAACGTCGGCATTGGCAGAAGTTTGCGGACCGGTTGAATCACGCGTTCGCCCTTGATCCTGCGCTGAAACAGTTGGCGCGGCCGGACACGCTGGTGTGCCGCTGCGAGGACGTGCCTTACTCGGCGCTCGCCGTTCATGAGAACTGGAACACCGCCAAGCTGAACACCCGTTGCGGCATGGGCGCCTGCCAGGGACGCCTCTGCGCCACGGCGGCGCAGACGTTGTTTGGCTGGGAATCGCCGCTGCTACGGCCGCCGTTCAGCCCCGCGCGGATTGCAACGTTGGCGTGTTTGGGTGATCCATAATCCTGTTCTGAAGCGGCACGGGCACGGCCTATGATTCTGGCCGAAAGGCCGTAGGAGTTGGCTTGCCTACGATCTGGCGCGAAGCGGCAGCAAGTCCGGTAAATGCGGTGGGTCAGGCACACCGCGATGTCAGGTTTCACGACTGCTTCGCAGCCGATCGCGAGCAAGCAACGCTCCCACGGCCTTCGGCCAGAAGCGCGATCTCGACTAGGCGTCACACTTCATATACCGCATCATCGACCTCGTCCCTCTGATGCCGCGTGCTCCCCCGTGAACATGATCGACCTGCTACCCACTTCGTCCCTGCACGATCTCGATCATCTGCTCACCAGCCTTGATCGGGTCGCCCCGTTGCTCGATGCCATTCCGGGCGTGGTGTTTTTCGTGAAAGACGCGCAGGCCCGTTACGCGATGGTCAATCAGACGCTGGTGCAGCGCTGCGGCTTCAAGGAAAAACACGATCTGCTGGGCCGCACCGCCGAGGATGTATTCCCCGCCCGTTTCGGCCCGTTGTACACCGCGCAAGATCGGCGCGTGCTGGCGGATGGCAGGCAGCTGAACGATCAACTGGAGCTGCACCTGTATTACAGCAATCAACCGATCTGGTGCCTGACCCACAAGATTGCCTTGCGCGATGACCAAGGCGTGATCATCGGCCTGGCGGGCATCTCGCGGGACCTGCAAATCCTGCAATCGCACCCGGCGTATCAGAAGCTGGCCGAGGTCGATGCCTACATTCGTGAGCACTTTTCCCGACCGATCACGCTCCACGAACTGACCGCCATCGCCGGGCTTTCCATTGCGCAACTGGAACGGCACTGCAAACGCATCTTTCAGCTCACGCCCCGGCAGATGATTCACAAGGCCCGGCTTGGGGAGGCTTCGCGCTTGCTGCGTGAAGACCTGTCGATTACCGACGTGGCACTGCGCTGCGGGTACACCGATCACAGTGCGTTCAGTCGGCAGTTTCGCGCGCTGACCGGGGTGTCGCCGAGTGAATACCGTGAGTCGCAGAGTGACCCTTGATTCTGGGCGAAGCCCGTAGGAGCTGGCTTGCCTGCGATCTGTTGCGAAGCGACAGTGAAACCTGATAACTCGGGTTAGCCTGGAACGCCGCGTGCGCAGGATTTACTGCCGGTGCCCGGCAGATCGCAGGCAAGCCAGCTCCCACGGGCTCCTCCTGGAATCCCGGCCTTGGGCTTTCGCAACGTGCATCTATGAAGCACTCCCCAGATTTTTGCTCCTTTATGTAACACCCGCGTCCCATACAAAAATCACTCACCGCTCACAACCCACTGATTCAAAGCGCCTACGCTCGTAGTGGCCAAACGGGCACGCCCCATGCATAGAAAATATCGTATACGAAATTACTTATCCGGCCGTTTCCTTACTTGCATCCAACGAGGCTTCTATGAAAAAGCATGCTGTTGCAGTAGCCCTCCTCGCCGTCATGAGTTCCTCCTTCATCAACGTGGCCTTCGCCGACAAGCTCGATGACATCATCGACTCCGGGAAATTGCGCTGCGCGGTGACCCTGGATTTCCCGCCGATGGGCTCGCGGGATGACAAGAACAACCCGGTCGGATTTGACGTCGATTACTGCAACGATCTGGCGAAGGTGCTGGGGGTGACGGCCGAAGTGGTCGAGACGCCGTTTCCGGATCGTATTCCAGCGTTGGTGTCCGGGCGCGCCGACGTGATCGTGGCCTCGACCTCCGACACCCTCGAACGCGCCAAGACCGTGGCGATGACCATTCCCTACTTCGCGTTCCAGATGGTGGTGCTGACCCGCGACAACACCGGCATTACCAAATACGAAGACCTCAAGGGCAAGAACGTCGGCAACACCAGCGGCACCTATGAAGCCATTGCCCTGGAGAAAGACCAGAAAGCCTGGGGCACCGGCAGCTTCCGCGCCTATCAGACCCAGAACGACACCATCCTCGCCGTCGCCCAAGGCCACATCGATGCGACCGTGGTCACCAACACCGTGGCCGCCGCGACCCTCAAATCCGGCAAATACAAAGGTCTTAAAGTCGCGGGCAATGCGCCTTACGTGATCGATTACGTGTCGCTGGCGGCCAAGCGTAACGAATATGGCCTGATCCATTACCTGAACCTGTTCGTCAACCAACAGGTGCGCACCGGTCGTTACGACGAATTGTGGAAGAAGTGGGTGGGTGATGAAATCAAACCTGCCAACTTGACCGTTCCCGGGGTTTATTACTGATCGAGGCGATCCCCCCGACAGGATCGTTCCCGCGCTCTGCGTAGGAACGATCAAAAGCGGCGCGTGGGAACGATCGCAATCGAACCTGTGGGAGCGAATTCATTCGCGATGGGCCGGTACAGCCGACGCAGAAATATCGTCTGTGCCCTTTTTTCGCGAATGAATTCGCTCCCACAGATTGATGATTCACCGCAATACTCCGGTGGCCCATCCCTTCTTAGGAGCCCACGATGTCTGAAGTTTCGTTGAACGGTCGGTGTCTGGTGGCAGGCAGTGCCCAGGGCGCGTTGTTGTACGCCGACATGGGCCTGAGTTTCTGGGGCGGGGTCGAGCCGTTTACCGGAGAGGTGATCGACCGGCATCACCCCCTCAGCGGCCAAATCATCACTGGCAAAGTGCTGGCGATTCCCAGCGGGCGCGGGTCGTGCACCGGCAGCAGCGTGTTGCTGGAACTGATCCTCAACGGCCATGCCCCCGCCGCGTTAGTGTTCGAACGGGTCGAGGACATTCTGACCCTCGGCGTGCTGGTCGCCGAGCAGATGTTCGGGCATTCGATCCCGGTCATCAGCCTCGGCGAAGCGGGTTTTGCCGCCTTGCGTGAGGTGAAATTCCTACGCGTCGAAGACGCGCGTGTCACCGCTTTCGACAGTGCTCCGCCTGCAATGGCACCCCGTTCGCCCGTCCAGAAAACCGCGCTGCACAGCAAGATCACCCTGACCGAAATGGACCAGGGCTTTCTCGACGGCGCCTACGGCAAGGCCGCGCAAGTGGCGATGGGCATCATCCTGCGCATGGCCGAGCTGCAAGGCGCGACCGAATTGCTGGACATCACCCAGGCGCACATCGACGGCTGCATTTACACCGGTCCTGCCAGCCTGCGCTTCGCCCGGCAACTGGTGGACTGGGACGCGAAAGTCCGCGTTCCGACCACCCTCAACTCCATCTCCGTGGACAAGCGCCGCTGGCGCGAGCTGGGCGTGGACCCGGCGCTGGGCGAGCCGTCCAGCCAACTGGGCGACGCCTATCTGGATATGGGCGCCCGCGTCAGTTTCACCTGCGCACCCTACCTGCTGGACAGCGCGCCGGAGCTGGGTGAGCAAATCGTCTGGGCCGAATCCAACGCGGTCGTCTACGCCAATAGCGTGATCGGCGCGCGCACTCTGAAATACCCGGATTACCTCGACATCTGCATCGCCCTCACTGGCCGTGCGCCAAAAATCGGCTGTCACCTGACGCAACAACGGCTGGCAACGCTGCGCATTGACGTGCCCGATGTCGGCGAGCTGGACGACAGTTTCTACCCGTTGCTCGGCTATCACGTCGGTCTGCTCTGCGGCGCCAACATCCCGGTCATCTGCGGCCTGGAACACAAGGCGCCGACCCTCGATGACCTGAAAGCTTTCGGCGCGGCCTTCGCCACCACGTCCGCTGCACCGATGTTTCATATCGCAGGCGTTACCCCGGAAGCGGCCACCGTTGAACTGGCCCTTGGCGGACATCCGCCAGACAAGGCATTCAGCATCAGCGACCTTGACCTGCTGCACAGCTGGCGCGAACTGAACAGCGCACAAAGCCCCGACGTGGACGCCGTGACCTTGGGCAATCCGCATTTCTCTCTGAGCGAATGCGCCACCCTCGCCCGCCTTTGCCAAGGCCGGCGCAAGCTCGACAGCATCGCGGTGGTCATCACATGCGGCCGGGCGACCCTCGAACGCGCACAACAGGCAGGCCATGTCGCGACGCTGGAAACCTTCGGCGTGCAGTTCGTGACCGACACTTGCTGGTGCATGCTCGGTGAACCGGTGATTCCTCCGAAAGCGCGCAACCTGATGACCAACTCTGGCAAATACGCGCACTACGCACCGGGTCTGGTGGGGCGTCGCGTGCACTTCGCCAGCCTGGCCGAATGTGTCGAGAGCGCCTGCACGGGCGTTGCGAGCGGGCGCCTGCCGGTGTGGTTGCACGCCGCCGAAAAGGCGGAGGCGCTGGCGCATGTTTGATTACAACTTCCACTGGCGCGCTGCGTTCAAAGCCTTGCCGGACATGCTCGACGGCGCTGTCGTCACCTTCCAGACGGCGGCCCTGTCGATGATTCTCGGGGTCACCATCGCGCTGTTTCTGGTGTTCATGCGTCAGGGCAAAAACCCGATATTCCGGGGCTTCGCCGCCACCTGGATCTCGATTGCCCGCAACACCCCGTCGCTGTTTCAGGTTTACATCCTCTACTTCGGTCTGGGCTCGTTCGGCTTGCACGTGAGTTCGTGGGTCGCGCTGCTGGCGGGGATCACCATTAATAACGCGGGTTATCTGGCGGAAAACTTCCGTGGCGGTTTGAAGGCCGTGCCGGATACCCAATTGCGCGCCGCCCGCTCGCTGGGCATGAGCGCACCCCAGGCCTACCGGCTGATCGTCATCCCGCAATTGCTGCGCATCGTCTACTACCCGCTGACCAACCAGATGGTCTGGGCCGTGCTGATGACGTCCATGGGGGTAATCGTCGGCCTGAACAACGACCTCACTGGCGTGACCCAGGACTACAACGTCAAGACCTTCCGCACCTTCGAGTTCTTCGCCATCGCGGCGGTGCTGTATTACCTGATCGCCAAACTGATCGTGGCCGTGGCGCGGCTGCTGTCGTGGCGCCTGTTCCGGTATTGAGGGATCGACCATGTTCAACAGCACATTCAGTTGGGGCGATCTACAGTTCATGCTTCAAGGAGCGTGGATCACCATTTTGCTGACCATCGTCTCGATGCTCATTGGCACCCTGGCCGGGGTCGTCTGCGGCATGGCCCGGGCGTTGCTGCCACGCAGCACGATTCCATTGGCGTGGCTGCTCGACGTGTTTCGCAGCGTGCCGTTGCTGATCCAGTTCGTGTTGTTCAACGCTCTGAAAAGCATCGCCGGGCTTAACTGGAGCGCCTTCACCGTCGCGTGCATCGTACTCGGTCTTTACGTCGCCGCGTACTGCACCGAGATCGTCCGCAGCGGCGTGCTGTCGGTCCCGCTCACGCTACGCCGCGCCAGTCGTTCGCTGGGCCTGAGTTACTGGCAGGACCTGCGCCAGATCGTCATGCCGATGGCGACCCGAGTGGCCTTCCCCGGTTGGGTCAACCTGTTGCTGTCAGTGATGAAGGACACCGCGCTGGTGATGTGGATCGGCATTGTCGAACTGCTGCGCGCCTCGCAGACCATCGTCACGCGCATTCAAGAACCGCTGCTGGTGCTGTGCATCGCAGGCCTCATTTACTACGTCATGAGTCTGGTGATCGCCCGCCTGGGTGCGCGCCTGGAAACGAGGTGGCAGGAAAATGATTGAGATCGACAACGTACACAAATCCTTTGGCGAGCTTGAAGTCATCAAGGGCGTGAGCTTGCAGGTGGAGAAAGGCGAAGTGGTGTCGATCATCGGCGGCTCGGGTTCGGGCAAGTCGACGCTGCTGATGTGCATCAACGGCCTGGAGTCGATCAAGAGCGGCAGCATTCGCGTGGACGGCACCGAAGTGCACGCCAAGAGCACCGACATCAACAAGCTGCGGCAGAAGATCGGCATTGTCTTTCAGCAGTGGAACGCCTTCCCGCACCTGACCGTGCTGGAAAACGTGATGCTCGCCCCGCGCACCGTGCTGGGCAAAAGCAAGGAAGAGGCCGAGGCGCTGGCAGTCAAGCAGCTGAAACACGTGGGCCTGGGCGACAAGCTCAAGGTCTTCCCCGGCAAGCTTTCCGGTGGCCAGCAACAACGTATGGCGATTGCCCGGGCGCTGGCGATGTCGCCGAATTACATGCTGTTCGACGAGGCCACCTCGGCCCTCGACCCGCAGCTGGTGGGCGAAGTGCTGGACACCATGCGCATGCTCGCCGAAGACGGCATGACGATGATTCTGGTGACCCACGAGATTCGGTTCGCCCGCGATGTGTCGGACCGTGTGGCGTTTTTCCGTAACGGGCTGGTGCATGAAATCGGCACGCCGGATCAGGTGATTGGCAATCCGCAACGGCCTGAAACGGCGGATTTTTTGCGGTCGATTAATTGAAGAAACCAATGCCTCGCTGCACAGGCGTGTGGAGATCAAACCTGTAGGAGCGAATTCATTCGCGATTGGCCGGTACAGCCGACACAAAAATTTCGTCTGTACCCTTTATTCGCGAATGAATTCGCTCCCACAGGTGGTGCAGTTTCGTCAGACCAACCGAGTTCGACAGGAGGGCTTTAAAGCATGCGCTCATCGAAAGTGATCCACGTAGTCAGTTGTCACGCCGAAGGTGAAGTCGGCGACGTCATCGTCGGCGGAGTCGCCCCACCACCGGGCGATACGATCTGGGAGCAGTCGCGCTGGATCGAGAAGGACAACGTGCTGCGCAATTTCATGCTCAACGAGCCGCGCGGCGGGGTGTTCCGTCACGTCAACCTGCTGGTGCCGCCCAAGAACCCGAAGGCGCAAATGGGCTGGATCATCATGGAACCCGCCGACGTCCCGCCGATGTCCGGCTCCAACTCGCTGTGCGTCGCGACCGTGCTGCTGGACAGCGGCATCCTGCCGATGACCGAGCCGGAAACCCGCCTGATTCTGGAGGCGCCGGGCGGGCTGATCGAAGCCATCGCCCAATGCCGTGACGGCAAGGTCCAGAGTGTCGAAGTGCACAACCACCCCTCCTTCGCCGATCAGCTCGACGTGTGGATCGAGGTGCCGGGGCTGGGGTCGATTCAGGTCGACACCGCCTATGGCGGCGACAGCTTCGCCATTGTTGACTCGACGAAACTGGGCTTTTCGCTGACCGCCGACGAGGCCAAGGACCTGGTGGAAACCGGCCTCAAAATAACGAAGGCCGCCAACGAACAACTGGGCTTCACCCACCCGCTGAACAAGGACTGGAACCACATTTCCTTCTGCCAGATCGCCGCGCCCGTGAACTACGACGGTGGCGTGGCCAATGCCGCCAATGCGGTGGTGATCCGCCCCGGCAAGATCGACCGCTCGCCCTGTGGCACGGGGTGTTCAGCGCGACTGGCGGTGCTGCATGCCAAGGGTCAGTTGAAGGTGGGCGAGCGCTTCATTGGCCGCTCGATCATCGGCTCGGAGTTTCATTGCAAGATTCAGCGCGTGACCGAAGTCGCCGGACGGCCTGCAATCGTCCCGAGCCTGTCGGGGCGTGCGTGGATCACAGGGACCCATCAGCACATGCTCGACCCGAGCGATCCATGGCCGGAGGGTTACAAGCTGACCGATACCTGGCCGGTGGGTCTCAAACTTTAGATAAACCCCAACGTCCGGCGTCACAGATTTTTAACCGGGCGTTTTACGCCCAAACCAAAACGTATACGAAATACTTTCCATCCCGAAAAGGAGTCAGTCATGAGTCAATCCGTATCCTGGAACGGTGTCTTCCCTGCCGTCACCACACAGTTCAACGAAGATTTTTCCCTCAACCTGGAGGCGACCCACAAGGTGATTGCCAACCTGGTACGGGATGGCGTGTCGGGGTTGGTCATTTGCGGCACGGTGGGTGAGAACACATCCCTCAGCGTGTCGGAGAAAATCAGCCTGGTCGAAGCCGCGAAAGACGCGTCGGCGGGTCGGGTGCCGGTGATTTCCGGGATCGCCGAGTTCACCAGCGCCAACGCCAGCATCGTGGCAAAAGACGTGCAGAAGGCCGGGGCCGACGGGATCATGCTGATGCCCGCGCTGGTGTATTCCTCCAAACCCTTCGAAACCGCCGCGCATTTCCGCACCGTCGCGGCCGCCTGCGACCTGCCGATGATGGTCTACAACAACCCGCCCATTTATAAGAACGATGTGACGCCGGACATCCTGATTTCCCTGGCCGACTGCGACAACATCGTCTGCTTCAAGGATTCGTCGGGTAACACCAACCGCTTCATCGACGTGCGCAACGAGGTGGGCGACCGCTTTGTGCTGTTCGCCGGGCTGGATGACGTGCTGGTGGAGAGCGTCGCCGTGGGCGCGGTGGGCTGGGTGTCGGGCATGTCCAACGCCTTCCCGAAAGAGGGTGAAACCCTGTTCCGTTTGGCCAAGGCCGGACGTTTCGCTGAGGCGATGGCGCTTTACGAGTGGTTCATGCCGCTGTTGCACCTGGATGCACGCCCGGACCTGGTGCAGTGCATCAAGCTGTGCGAAGCCATCATGCAACGCGGCAGCGCCCTCACCCGCCCACCGCGCCTGGCGCTGCCGGACAGTGATCGTGAGTACGTGGAGGGGCTGATGAAGACGGCACTGGCGAACAAGCCGGTGTTGCCGGAGGTAGGGTTGTAAGACCTGACAGTCAGACGACGGTAAACCCTGTGGGAGCGAATTCATTCGCGATGCGGAATATCATCCGATACCTCTCTATCGGCTGTACCGACCTCTCGCGAATAAATTCGCTCCCACTGGGGATATGTCTTGTTGCTTAGATATTCACCACATTCACAAAACGCGACGCTGCGGTTTCGTCGATCTTCAGGCTCGTGAAGTCGAACAGGTTGCGGTCCGCCAGTTGCGACGGCACGACGTTTTGCAGACTTCGGAAGATCATTTCCGAACGGCCCGGGGTCTTGCGGTCCCATTCCTGAAGCATGTCCTTGACCACCTGGCGTTGCAGGTTTTCCTGCGAGCCGCACAGGTTGCACGGGATGATCGGGAATTGCTTCATGTCCGAATACGCCTGGATGTCTTTCTCCGCGCAGTAGGCCAGCGGGCGAATCACCACGTTACGGCCATCGTCGGCGCGCAGTTTTGGCGGCATGGCCTTGATCGTGCCGTTGAAGAACATGTTCAGAAAGAAGGTCTCGACGATGTCATCGCGGTGGTGACCGAGGGCCATCTTGGTCGCGCCGATTTCATCCGCGAAGGTGTAGAGCGTGCCGCGACGCAGGCGCGAACACAGCGAGCAGGTGGTCTTGCCTTCCGGAATCAACTCCTTCACGACCGAGTAGGTGTCTTTCTCGACGATGTGATACTCGACGCCCAGCTCTTTCAGATAAGCAGGCAGGACGTGCTCGGGAAACCCCGGCTGTTTCTGGTCCATGTTCACGGCGACGATGGAGAACTTGATCGGCGCGACTTTCTGCAAATGCAGCAGCACGTCGAGCATGGTGTAGCTGTCCTTGCCGCCAGACAGGCAGACCATCACCTTGTCGCCCTCTTCAATCATGTTGAAATCGGCCACTGCCTCGCCTGCAAGCCGACGCAGACGTTTCTGCAGTTTGTTCTGATTGACTGAAAGGGTGCCCATGGCGCTGTGGTCCGCTCGCTGTGACGTGGGGGAAGAAAGGGCCGGTATTTTACGCATAAACGTTACGACTGGTAATGCCTGTCGGTCCTGTAACACGATGGACGATGAACCACGCCGTTCATCCGGTCACACTGGTCGGCTGATCACCTTCCGCTATTAACACCCGCCTTGAACGCGCCAATTACTCTAACGCCCCGGTTTTTCCAGCCTCTCAGGTTCCTATACTCCCAGAGAGGTCGCAGCCATGCATTTCCCCTTGTTGAGATTGTGGCCTTGCCCTGACGGCATCAGGCAATCAGGCGCGACGGCATCCATGATGAGGAGTTACGGGCATGATCCATCACGTTTTGGGGCTGTTCACACACCCCGATCAAGAATGGCAACAGATACGTGGCGAGGAAGAAGAAACCATCGGCCACATGTACCTCACCCACACCCTGATTCTGGCGGCGATCCCTGCCGTGTCTGCTTACATCGGCACCACGCAGGTGGGCTGGGTCATCGGCAATCGTGCGCCGGTGATGCTGACCAGCGAAAGCGCGGTCTGGATGACGCTCATGTCCTACATCGCCATGCTGGCCGGGGTGGCGGTGATGGGCGGGTTCATTCACTGGATGGCCCGCACCTACGACGCCAGCCCCAGCCTCGCCCGCTGCGTGGCCTTTGCCACCTACACCGCGACACCGCTGTTCATCGGCGGACTCGCGGCGCTCTACCCCCACATGTGGCTGGGGATGATGGTCGGCCTGGCGGCGGTCTGCTACACGGTTTACCTGCTGTACGTGGGACTGCCGGTGTTCATGAATATCCATCCGGATGAAGGCTTCATGTTTTCCAGTTCCGTGCTGGCGGTGGGTCTGGTGGTGCTGGTGGCAATCATGGCGTTCACGGTGGTGCTGTGGGGCGTCGGAGTGGGGCCTGAGTATACGAATTGATCGCCAGTTTCTCGATGGACCTGTAGGAGCGAATTCATTCGCGAGAGGCCCGTACATTCGATGGATATTTGTCGGATGTATGACCGTCTCGCGAATGAATTCGCTCCTACAGGTCGTGGGATGCCGACAAATCGGGTGCTCTGAACGACCATTCGGCAGCTTCAGTTTTCGGCCTGCCCCTGCTTTGCGGCATACTCGCCTCCTCTGGAGACCGATGAAGCATGCTTGAGCAACTCAATACCCGCGTCGAATCCTGTTACCAACAAGCCGAAGATTTTTTCAAACGCCCCTTCAAACGCCCTGTCGTCAGCCTCAAGCTGCGCGGCCAGAAGGCGGGTGTCGCGCATCTGCATGAAAACCTGCTGCGCTTCAATCCGCAGCTGTACCGCGAAAACAGCGAAGATTTCCTGCGCCAGACCGTGGCCCACGAAGTCGCGCACTTGGTGGCCCATCAACTGTTCGGCGACACCATTCAGCCCCACGGCGAGGAATGGCAGCTGATCATGCGTGGCGTGTACGAACTGCCGCCCAACCGTTGCCACACCTACGAAATCCAGCGGCGCAGCGTCACCCGCTACATCTACCGCTGCCCGTGCCCGGAAAGCGATTTCCCGTTCTCGGTGCAGCGGCACAAGCTGGTCCGCAAGGGGCGCCGTTATCTGTGCCGTCGCTGCCGGGAGATTCTGGTGTTCAGCGGCGAGACACGGGTGGAATGACCGTCACGCCACGGCACCCGCTGCCCGCAACGCGCTTATTTCCTGCTCGCTGAACCCTGCTTCCCGCAACACCTGATCGCTGTGCGCGCCCACCGAGACGCCAATGTGCCGGGGCGCGGGCAAGCCTTCGGAAAACTTCACCGGGCAGGCCATCTGCGGCTGCGAAGTGCCATCGCCCCGAGGCACCTGCGTCACGACCTGCCGCGCCTGCAATTGTGGATGCTGCGCGGCCTCGGACAGGCTCAACACCGGCTCGACGCACGCGTCCACCCCAGCGAATAGCGCCTCAAGTTCGTCGAAGCCGCGTCGCTCGAATTCGATCTGCAATTCCCGTTTGAGGGCCCGATGATCCACCGGCTCGGGGGATAAACCGAGCTTCGCCAATTCGGGTCGGCCTAGCGTCTCGCACAGCGTCCGCACAAATGCGGGTTCCAGGCTGCCGACCGAAAACCAGCGCCCGTCTCGGCTGCGGTAGTGGTCGTAAAAGCCGCCGCCGTTGAGCCAGTTGCCTTCAGGCTGAGGCTCAACGTTAGCGGCCAGCGCCCCGGCCCCTGCCAGGGCATTCAGGCTGAAGGCGCAGTCAGTCATGCTGATGTCGACGAACTGCCCCAACCCGGTTTGCTGCCGCGCCACCACGGCCGCCAATAAACCGATCACGCCGTGCAGCGAGCCACCCGCAATGTCAGCCACTTGCATGCCTAGTGGCAACGGGCCGCTGTCTTTGCGGCCGGTGTAGCTCGCCAGCCCCGCGATGGCCAGGTAGTTGATGTCGTGCCCGGCACGCTGACGGTACGGCCCTGTCTGCCCGTAACCGGTGATCGAAACGTAAATCAGCTTCGGATTGATCGCCCTGAGGGCTTCATACCCAAGCCCCAGCCGCTCCATGACGCCAGGACGAAACTGTTCCAAAACAATGTCGTACTGTGCGACCAGCCGCTTGACCACCGCCACCGCCTCGGGCTGCTTAAGGTCCAGCGCCAGGCTGCGCTTGTTGCGATTGAGGTAGGCGTGGCTTGCGGAAACGCCTTGATCGTGAGGCGGCATGACGCGCACCAGGTCGGGCCGGGTCGGGGATTCGATGCGCAACACCTCAGCGCCCATGTCCGCCAACAACAGCGAGGCAAACGGGCCGGGCAGAAGCGTAGAGAAATCGAGGATGTTGAGCGAGGACAACGGACCGTGCATGCGAGCTTCCCTTGGCATCAGTGATGTGGGACAGCGTAGGTCGGCGCATTCAATGGGGCAATGAGGCCTGTGGAGGCAAATCCCTGTGGGAGCGAATTCATTCGCGAAGCGGTTGTACATCCGACAAAAACCCATCGAATGTACCGGCCTCTCGCGAATGAATTCGTTCCTACAGGGATTGCGCATTATTTTGAATCGGTCATCCAACAAAAAGCCCGCCCCCGGTTTCCCGTGGGCGGGCTTTTCAGTTCAGCGCGAGGCTAACTGATTAAGAACGGCCTACCGAAGCAGGGCCTTCGGCCACGCCCAGGTCGTCTTCAGGGCGGGTTTCTTCGATGGCACGGCCACCGGAGGCCAGCTCGGCCTGCATTTGCGGCACGTCCAGCTCTTTCACCCACTTGGCGACTACCAGGGTGGCAACCGCGTTACCCACCAGGTTGGTCAGGGCGCGGGCTTCGGACATGAAGCGGTCGATACCCAGGATCAGCGCCAGACCGGCCACCGGCAGGTGACCGACAGCCGACAGGGTCGCGGCCAACACGATGAAGCCCGAACCGGTGACACCGGCAGCGCCTTTGGAGGACAGCAGCAGAACGGCCAGCAGGGTGATCTGGTGGGTGATGTCCATGTGGGTGTCAGTCGCTTGAGCGATGAACACGGCCGCCATGGTCAGGTAGATCGAAGTACCGTCCAGGTTGAACGAGTAGCCGGTCGGGATGACCAGACCCACGACGGATTTCTTCGCGCCCAGACGCTCCATCTTGATCAGCATGCGAGGCAGTGCGGACTCAGACGAGGAAGTACCCAGCACGATCAGCAGCTCTTCGCGGATGTACTTGATCAGTTTCAGGACGCTGAAACCGTGTGCGCGAGCGATAGCGCCCAGCACCACCAGCACGAACAGCAGGCACGTGATGTAGAAGCACAGCATCAGTTGGCCCAGTTGCACCAACGAGCTCACACCGTAAGCGCCAATGGTGAAGGCCATGGCGCCCAGTGCACCCAGCGGGGCCAGCTTCATGATCATGTTGATGATGTTGAACATGACGTGAGCGAAGCGGTCGATGAAGTCCAGCACCGGCTTGCCGTAGGCACCCAGGCGATGCAGGGCGAAACCGAAGATCACCGAGAACATCAGCACTTGCAGGATATCGCCGTTGGCGAACGCGCCGACGATAGTGCCCGGAATCACGTTGAGCAGGAAGTTGACGACGGTCTGATCCTTACTCGCGGTCACGTAGGAAGCGATTTTCGACGCGTCCAGAGTGGCAGGGTCGATGTGCATGCCAACGCCCGGCTGAACGACGTTGACCACGACCAGGCCGATGATCAGCGAGATGGTCGAAACGATTTCGAAGTACAGCAGCGCGTAACCGCCGGTCTTGCCCACGGATTTCATGCTCTGCATGCCAGCGATACCGCTGACGACGGTGCAGAAGATGATGGGGGCGATGACCATTTTGATCAGTTTGATGAACGCGTCACCAAACGGTTTGAGCTGAACGGCAGTTTCGGGATACCAGTGACCGAGTGCGATACCAATGATGATTGCAACGATCACCTGGGCATACAGGGATTTGTAGATTGGCTGACGAGTCGTCATTGCAGTTTCCTCAAGAGCATCGCGCGTGTCATTCCTGATACACCGACGCCTAAAGTGCGAACCCACCTGCTCGGAGGGATTTGTTTTTGTCGAGCTGCGCGCGGCAGACCTCTGCGCCCTCTATCGCAATCACCGTGCCATCTTTCTAAAAATCACCGGAAGCCCCGAACGGCATGGACTGCTCGATTAACGGTAGCCAACAATTCGATTCAGCGGTGGCGGATTTCCGCCCATTCCCGACAAAATAGCCCGGTCATTGGCGGGTATCCGCCTTGTGACATCCCTTTGCCACTGCCTACTATCGGCCATTCATCCGTTCGCCACGTGAAGATCAACGGGCCTGTCATGCGCCATCGAACCATCGCCAGCCATTTCGCCCGCGCCGTGCTTCAAGGTGCACAGCGCTATCAGCTCGATTGCGCGCCGATTCTCGAGCAGGCGGGCATTCAGCCCGAACTGTTGAACGAGCCTCGGGCGCGGATCGCCCCGGAGCAGTTCGCACGTCTGATTCAACGGGTGTGGCGGGCGCTGGACGATGAATTCATGGGGTTTGGGCTCGCCCCGAGCAAACGCGGCACCTTCGCGATGATGTGCCACGCGGTGATTCACTGCCGCACCCTGGACAAGGCGCTGCAGCGGGGCTTCTTGTTTTATGGACTGTTTCCGGACGCCCCACGCTTGAGCCTGGAACGGGATGGCGACGGGGTCCGGTTGTGTCTGGACGACTCAAGCCTGCGCGATCCGGCGCACTTTCTCAGCGAGTCGCTGTTGGTCATCTGGCACCGGCTGGCGAGTTGGCTGATCGGGCAACGCATCCGGTTGGAACAGGCCACGTTCGCCTACCCCGCCCCCGCCCACAGCGCCGAATACGACCTGCTGTTCTATTGCCCGATCCAGTTCGATGCCCCGCAAACCGCGCTGACCTTTCACGCCCGCTACCTCGACCTGCCGCTGTTACAGGACGAGCGCACGCTGAAGCGCTTTCTCGAACGCTCCCCCGCTGACTTGTTGGCGCGTCCGGACGAGGGCGACAGCCTCAGCAGCCAGTTGCGTAGATTGCTAAGCCGGGACTGCCATCGCTGGCCAGACCTGGAAACCGCCGCCGATCACCTGCACATCAGCCCCCAGACCCTGCGCCGCCACCTGCGCGAAGAAGGCACGAGCTTTCAGGGGTTAAAGGACGAGTTGCGGCGAGACATGGCGATTTATCACCTGGGGCAGGCAGACCTTTCCCTGCAGGAGATCGCCGAGCAATTGGGCTTTTCCGAGCCGTCGGCGTTTCATCGCGCGTTCAAGAAGTGGACCGGGCTGACACCGGGGGCGTATCGCGCGCAGGAGATTTAACGCTCATTCACCCTGAAGGAGCGACCTGAGAGATGTCTGCAGGTTTACGCCATACCTGTGGGAGACGCCGGAGGTTACGACGGCAGCGAAAGCGATGGATCAGACAGAACGCCGTCGCTGCCGTCGTAACTTCCGGCATCTCCCAAAAAGACTACGCGTGATCGCGGCCCTCGCGTCAAATCGCAAACTGAATCCTGAACGCCGCGCCCCCCAGATCCGACTCGCCCAGCGTCAACTGCGCGCCGTAGCTTTCGATGATGTCCTTGACCACCGCCAACCCGATCCCCTGCCCCGGATTCTGCCGGTCTAGCCGCTCACCGCGTTCCAGAATCCGTGCACGCTGGCTTTGCGGCACACCGGGACCGTCGTCTTCGATGAGCAACACGTCGCCCATCACCGACGGCTGCCAGCTCACCCGCACTTCGCCCAAGCACAGGCGATAGGCGTTTTCCAGCAGGTTGCCGAGCATTTCCAGCAACGCGCCCTCCTCCATTTGCACCTGGCTGTCGTCCGGCAAGTCAAACGTGACATTGACCCGTTTGTCGCGATAGACCTTCTCCAGCGTGTTGCACAAACTCTCGACCACAGGCTTCAAGGCCACGTGATGGCGTACCAACCCACTCTTGCGCAAGCTCGCGCGTTGCAATTGATAGCCGATCTGTTGGCTCATGCGCTCGATCTGTGACTGCAGAATGCGCGCTTGCTCAAGGTCTTCCCGGCGCTTGGCGATGTTCTCGCTGACGCCCTGCAACACGGCCAGCGGCGTTTTCAGGCTGTGGGCCAAGTCACCGAGGGAGTCGCGGTAACGCGTCCGCTGCTCGCGCTCGCTGCGCAGCAGGCGGTTGAGGGAGCCGGTCAAGCGCAGCAGTTCGCTGGGGTGCTTTTCACTGAGACCTTCCCGCGAGCCCTCTTCGACCTGGTCCAGTTCCTGACTCATGCCCTTGAGCGCCCGGAGACTCCACGTCAGGCCGACCCACAACAAAATCAGCAACACCAACAAGGCGCCGCCAAAGCCCAGGTACAGCTTCTCGCGCAGGCCGGAAATGGTTTGTTGGTATTCGCGAACGGGCTGCACGGCCACGATGCTGTAGGCCGCATTGCGCCCGCCGAGCAGCTTGATTTCCACGTCATACACGAAGAATTCTTCGCCGTCCGCCTGACGGATCTTGGCGAACTCGGTGCCCAGCCCGTCGTAGCGCGGCTGGTAGTCGATGGCTTCGTCTTCGGTGGCGCGAGAACGCCAGACCAGTTTGCCGGCCCGGTTATAGATGTACCCGAGCAGGCGGCTGTCGGGCAGGCTGAATTGTTCGCCGGGGAGCAGCGTCGGCATCATCAGCCGATCGTCTTCGACCCGGGCAGCGGAAATCAGCGTCGTGACGTCCGACGCCAGGCGTTTCTCGATGGAGCTTTCGAGCGCCAGGCTGAAGGCGCTCTGTAACGCAGGCAACATCAACAGCATGAAGATGACCGCCAGGGTGGCGGCGGCCAGCATCAGCCGGACGCGGAGCGATCGAATCATCGACAGCGCTCAGTGAACAGGTAACCCAGGCCTCGTACGGTGTCGATAGGCTTGAAGCCGTCAGCGCCTTCGAGCTTGCGGCGCAGGCGCCCGACCAGCACCTCGATCACGTTCGGGTCACGCTCGTCGTCGTCCGGGTACAACTGCTCCATCAGACGCTCTTTCGGCACCACCTGTTGGTGGTGGCGCATGAGGTATTCAAGAATCCGGTATTCGTAAGCGGTCAGCGCCAGCGGCTGTTCGTCCATCGACGCCTGCTTGCGATTGAGGTCCAGCGTCAGTGGCCCGGCAATGATCGTCGATTGGGTGAAGCCGCTGGACCGACGCAGCAAGGCGTTCATGCGCGCTTCCAGTTCCTCGAACTGAAACGGCTTGACCACGTAGTCGTCAGCGCCTGCGGCCAGCCCTTCGACCTTGTCCTGCCAGTTGCCGCGCGCGGTGAGAATCAGGATCGGAAAGGCCTTGTTTTGCGCACGCAGCTGACGAATCAGGTCGAGCCCGCCTATGCCCGGCAGGCCAAGGTCGATCACCGCCAGATCGTGATTGAACTGCCCCGCTTGATACAGCGCCTCTTCAGCATTGCCCACCGCTTCGACCACGTGACCGCTTTCGGTCAGGCGGGTCTGCAAGTGATGGCGCAACAGGGCTTCATCTTCGACAACCAGCAGTTTCATGACGCACTCCCAGGCACATTCATACCTCTCGCTTGATGATCCTTGAACGCTGACGGCTTACAACCGGTGATGAACGGGCAAATAATTGTCCGGCCCTTGAGTCAAGCTGGCCGACTGCGATACGTAGGCCCCGCTCATCGCCGGTGCGGCGTCGGACAGTTTAGTCGCGCTCGGCATCATTATCCCGCTCAGTTTCTTGCTGTTTCTCGCCGTATCGGCACGGGACACGTCGGGACGGGCTTCGGTGGCGTGTGCGGCGGCGGTGCCACCCAGAAACGCCAGCGCCAGAAAGAGCTTGTTCATCGTCGGCATGTGCAGGTCCTCCGGCGCCAGGCGCCTTGGTGGGTACGGGGCCGAGAATACGCAGCCAGCGCTGAACCCCTCCTGAACACGTTCTGAACCTCGGCTGAACACATATGTACCGCACGGGTCGGAACCTGTACGGCACAATCGTCTAGGCTCAACGCCAGGCGAAGCCCTCAAGATCAAGCCCTCTAAAAGGGGACACCCCCGAAAAGGAGAGAGACATGCGTTCCATGCGTTTACTGATGGCCCTCACGCTCATGTGCCTGGCTGGACTGGCCCAGGCCGAAGTGAAAACCCGCACCCTCGACTATCAGGCCGCCGACGGCACCAGGTTGGTGGGCTATTACGCTTACGACGACGCGATCAAGGGTCCGCGTCCGGGCATCGTGGTGGTGCATGAATGGTGGGGCCTGAACGATTACGCCAAGCGTCGCGCCCGCGATCTGGCCGTATTGGGCTACAGCGCCATGGCCATCGACATGTACGGCGAAGGCAAAAACACCGAACACCCGAAAGACGCCATGGCCTTCATGCAAGCTGCCACCGCAGACGCTGGCGCTTCGGCCAAGCGCTTCGACGCGGGCCTTGAGCAGTTGAAGAAGCAGCCTGAAACCAATCCGCAAAAAATCGCCGCCATCGGCTACTGCTTCGGCGGTGGCGTGGTATTGGACGCGGCACGTCGTGGGGAACCCTTGGCCGCCGTCGTTAGTTTCCATGGCGCGCTGACCACCAAAACCCCAGCCAAGGAAGGGGTGACCAAAACGCCGATGCTGATTGAACACGGCAATGGCGACACCATGGTCACCCCGCAGAACGTCGCGGACTTCAAGAAGGAAATGGACGCCGCCAAGGTTGACTACAAATTCGTCGGCATCGACGGCGCCAAGCACGGTTTTACCAATCCCGACGCCGACAAGCTGAGCCACGGCGACCATGGCGGTCCGGACATCGGCTACAACCAGACCGCCGACATGAGCTCGTGGGCTGACATGAAGGCGTTCCTGAAAGAACAGTTTGCGAAGAATTCGACGTTGTAAGTCGATCCGAGATTCGGATTGAATCTCGTCTCTGTGGGCGTGAGCTTGCTCGCGAAAGCGCCAGTGCAGTCAGTGATTTTGGGGCAACTGGAATATCGCCTTCGTGAGCAAGCTCACTCCCACAGGCTGATCTCTGCCATTGGGCTCAATGCCCGGTTCCCATGACAACCAAACGATCCCACGGCACAATGCCGCCCATGACGCCAAACCTCCCTGACTGCTGCCCTACCCTCACCGCTCACTGGCCGCTTCCATTTCCATTGGCCAACGTGGTTTTGGTCAGCACCCCGTTCGACCCGCAAAAGCTCGTCGACGGCGACTTCCAGCGCTGCTTGATCGAACCACCCGCCAACATTCAACGCTCGGTCGCCAAACGTCAGACCGAATTTCTCGCGGGACGCCTCTGCGCACGGGAAGCGATGTACCGGCTTGACGGCCGTCAGCACGTGCCCTTGATTGGCGAAGATCGCGCCCCGATCTGGCCGAACGACCTGTGCGGCTCGATCACCCACAGCACCGGGTGGGCCGCCGCCATCGTGGCGAACACACAGCACTGGCGCGGGCTGGGCATGGACGTCGAACAGTTAATGACCCGCGAGCGGGCCTCAAGACTCGCCGGGGAAATCCTCACTGCCGACGAACTGCAACGCATGGCCGCCGGCCCCGAACACCAGATCGCGCTGCATGTGACCTTGACCTTCTCCCTCAAGGAAGCGCTGTTCAAGGCACTTTACCCCATCGTGCTCAAGCGCTTCTATTTCGAAGATGCTGAATTGTTGGGCTGGACGGAAACGGGCACGGCCAGGCTGAGATTGAAGATTGAGTTGTCGGAGGAATGGCGCAGTGGGAAGGAACTCGACGCGCAGTTCAGCGTGGAGGGGGGGCAGTTGTTGAGTCTGGTGGCGATAGCTGCTTGATTTGATTCTGGCCGAAGGCCGTAGGAGCTGGCTTGCCTGCGATCTGCCGGGCACCGGCAGCAAACCAGACGACTCGGTTGGATCAGATACACCCCGCTAGCCGGATTTACTGCCGCTGCGGTCGGACGCGACCCTGGGCCGATCGCAGGCAAGCCAGCTCCTACGGTCTTTAGGGGGGGGTCATCCCAACGGGCAATGCTCACACCGCCCGACCCAGTCCACCCGGTGGCTCAAACAACAACTGCGCCGCTGCCGAACCGGCGGCCCATTAGTCACTTCTTTATAGGTAATCGTGTTGTAGAGCGGATTGCGCGTCCCATCGGACCGAAACCGTTCATGCAACAAGCGATACCCCAACCCCGCAGCCGCAGCATCAACCTGCACTAGTTGCCGCAAACAGGTCTCCAGATAATCCCCGGCGCTGCTCCACAACACCGCCGATGCGAGGCCGCCATAGGCACTCAGCCGCTCGATCACCTGTTGCAGGTTATCCAGCAATGGGGCAAAACGCTCGAAGGGGTCTTGCGAATTGGACGTTTGGAAAGCCTCGCCCTCAAACCTCACGCCATCCAGAACACCCCGCTCATGCAGGGCAAACGCCAGTTGATCCAGCGCCAAGGGCCAGCTCACCCTCTTCACCAGACTCGCCACCACGACCGGAGGAATCAACTGCATGGCGTAGAACTTGAACCACTGCGACACCAGCACCGGGAGATTCTCGGGCATCAGTTCCGGGCCGTAGACCTGCATCAGCAGCCGATCCAGCATCTCGTCGCACAACAACTCCGGCAGCGGAATCACAGGGCGCGCACCATCCTGCACCCAGGTTTTGCCGAATCCCGCGAAAGGCCCTTCAAAGATGTCCTGCGTCACACATCCCCCTGCTGGCGGGGCCAGGTCAGGCTGAAACAGGCGCCGCCCAATGCCTGGCTGCGACCTATCAACGCCCGTCCGCCGTGCCAATGCACGATGCGCCGCACGATCGACAGCCCCAACCCATGGCCACCCGACGCCCTCGTCCGGCTGTCGTCCAGGCGCATGAACGGCGTAAAAATCCGCTCCCATGCGGTTTCCGGGACACCGGGACCGTCGTCTTCAACATCGATGCGGCAACGCGCCTGACTCAATTGAAAGCCGATACGCACCTCGGACTCAGCGTGACGCATCGCGTTGCTCACCAGATTCTGCAAGGCCCGGTGCAGATAACGCGGTTCGGCCTCGACCCAGGCTTCATCGCCTTCCAAGGCGTCCTCGTTGACGGAAACACAAATCCCACGCGACACCCGCACATTGGCGCGCAGCGGCGCCAGTTCGGTGATGACCTGATCGATCAAGGCTTCGAGGTCGACACGCTGAAAACTCAGGGTCGGCGAACCCTGCTCCAGCCGCGCATAGGTCAACATCTCGTCCACCAGCTTGTCGAGGTCCTGAATGTCGTTGTCCATCCCGACCAGGTACTTGTGCCGCGCTTCCGGGGTGCTGGCATCGCTGATCATCTCCAGGCCGAAACGCAGGCGGGCCACCGGCGTGCGCAGCTCGTGAGACACAGCACGCACCAGTTCGCGCTGAATGGTCAATGAACGCTGCAAATGCTCGGCCATGCCATTGAACGCCGAGGCCAGCCGCCCCACCGAGTCGGCGCCGGTTTCCGGCACGCGGGTTTCCAGGCTGCCCTGGGCGATCTGCGTGGCCGCCGCTTCCAGCCCTCGCAGACGACGCTCCAGCCGACGCACCAACAGGTACACCACCAAACCGATCAGACACAGCCCAAGGAATGCGATCAGCACCAGCAGCTCGGGCGGATAGGGATTCATCTGGTACAGCGGGCCAATTTCCAGCACCCACGGGGTTTCGCCAACGCCGGACAGGACGCGGATCGAATCGCCGCCCTTGCCCAGAGCCATCACCGTGTCGCCTTCGTCGATGCGCCGCCGCTGGTCGTCGTCCACGTCGGCCTTTTCCAGCTTGATCAGGTGCATGTCGAAGCCAAAGCCCTTGCTCACGCGCAGGGTTTCCAGGCGCACCGGCTGTTCATCGACGGGGAACCGCACCAATTCATCGAGCAGCAGAAAAATCGTCGCACGGGCCAGTTGTTCGCTGATCTGCTGCACCTCGCCGGTCAACAGCAAGGCACTGCCGGGTTTACCGGGGGCGCCTGGTTCGACTTCGCGAAACACACGGGCGGCATGGGGGCCGGTCTGTTCGACCACCACTTGACCGCGGCTCAGACGATTGCGCGCCCCGCCCTCCAGATGCGCCTGTTCGGCGGTTTCCAGTTCGAGGGGAATGCCCAGCAAACGCTCCCACACCGCCAAGGCGCGGGTGCGTTCAATGCTGTCCATCGCCTTGAGGTTGTCCCCCATCAGGGTAAAAGTGCCGTGGGCCAGTTGTTCGCGGTATTGCTCGCTGCGCACCTTATTGGCCAGGTGCAGCGTCAGCACGCCGAGCAGCGCGACTAGCACCAGGACGCCAAGCATGCCGCCGTAAATGCGCAGGAAGATCGAATTCATCGCTCGGCCCGGGCGTAGACGCTCATTTCTTTCGCCGCTTCCGGTACGAACAGGTAACCCTTGTTGCGCACGGTCTTGATCAGCCGCGGGTGAATGGGGTCGTCACCGATTCTGGGGCGGATCTTGGAGATGCGCACGTCGATGGAGCGGTCCTGCCCGTCATAACCGACGCCTCGCAGGGCGGTGAAGATTTCCTCGCGGGATAAAATGCGCCCGGCGTTGCTCACCAGTAGCCACAACAGGTCGAACTCGGCGCTGGTCAGCTCGATGCTGCTGCCGTTTAGCGAGGCTTCGCGCAGGGCGTTGTCCACGACCAAAGGACCGAAGGTCAGCCGCCGTGATTCTTGCGCAGGGGTTTCAGGCGTGTCGCTGCGCCGCAACAGCGCATGAATGCGCGCCAGCAACACACGGGGGTGCACGGGTTTGCAGACGAAATCATCGGCGCCCATGTCCAGCCCCAACACCTGATCGCTGTCGTCGGTCCGGGCCGTCAGCATGAGGATCGGCCCGTCGTAGTCGGCGCGCACCTTGCGGCAAATGCTCAAGCCGTCTTCGCCGGGAAGCATGAGGTCGAGAATCACCAGATCCGGCTGCTCCTCGACAATGCGCCTCGCCGCCCGCGCGCCATCGCCCTCCAGGCTCACTTGCAGGCCATTGTTCTCAAGGTAATCGCGGGTCAGTTCGGCCAGCCGAAGGTCATCCTCGACGATCAGCACCTGCCAGGGTTCTTGCTGCACGTTCCGTGTCTCCTGGTTTCTTCTTATTAATAGAGGGTTCGTTGATCGTGGATGGCGACAAATCATAGGGCGCACTTGGCACCTGTGGGAGCGAATTTATTCGCGAATCGATGGGGCAGACGATACATCTCTGTAGTCTGAACAATTTTTCGCGAATGAATTCGCTCCCACAGGATGAACTCCACTGATGAATGAGAGGTGCATCGCCCTGTTTCTCAACATGACACGCGACATGCAAGACCACCTGCAACGCATCTCTGTTCACCCCGACGCCCGAGACAGAATTTGCACTCGCGCACAACCCGTAGAATTCTTTTTACTCGCGAAAAAACGGTGATCGACGGCCCATCCCAGTGGCTACGCGGCCTACGCGGGATTTCCCCATATCCCACACAAATTACACACAGCTTTATCCACAGGTCATGCGTTGCAATTAGTGTCCGAAACGCATTATCTTGTACCCCGTCGCTGATCGAGACCCTACATGTAGGGTTTCACTGAAAAAACCAAACACAAGTGACCGAGAGATTTCAAGCATTTTTCTCGCGCCCGATGGGTTGAATTATCCCCGTTTCACCGCCTGACCGCTCACACGCGAATGGCAGACACCAGGCTTCATGATCTGCGCGTTACGGTACAAGTGTTGCAACATTAAACCAGCATTCTGCTTCAGATTTTCCGGGTGACGAGCCGTAGAGCCGCACCCTTTTCGGACTTCAAAGCCAGGGTCGGCGCTCCTTCAGCCTTCCCATTCGTTATGAAGTCATTGGGTCGACGTTTGTCGGTCAACTGCTTCAAGACGGAACGGTGGGCATGTGATTCATGCCCAATAAACATTAGAGAACGTGGAGACACCCATGCAAACAGACACAACTCGCGAGAACTCGCCGGCCATCGCGCCGCAGACAGGTGCGACCCAGCAGGACCTGTCCGCGACCGCACCGGGTCAGCTGCGTGTGATCAAGCGTAACGGCACTGTCGTTGCGTACACCGATGACAAGATCACCGTTGCCATCACCAAAGCGTTCCTCGCAGTTGAAGGTGGCACCGCCGCCGCGTCTTCGCGTATCCACGACACCGTTGCCCGCCTGACCGAACAAGTCACCGCGACCTTCAAGCGTCGCATGCCTTCGGGCGGCACCATCCACATCGAAGAAATCCAGGATCAGGTAGAACTGGCGCTGATGCGCGCTGGCGAGCAAAAAGTGGCTCGCGACTACGTGATCTACCGTAACGACCGCTCCAAAGAGCGTGCTGGTCGTGGCGGCGAAGCCCCGGTTCAGGCTCACCCGTCGATCCGCATCACTGCCAAAGACGGCAGCCTGGTGCCGCTGGACATGGGCCGCCTGAACACCATCGTCACCGAAGCGTGTGAAGGCCTGGCTGAAGTCGACGCCAACCTGATCCAGAACGAAACCCTGAAAAACCTCTACGACGGTGTAGCGCTGACCGACGTCAACACCGCACTGGTGATGACCGCGCGTACCCTCGTCGAGCGCGAGCCGAACTACTCGTTCGTGACCGCCCGCCTGCTGATGGACACCCTGCGTGCCGAAGGCCTGGGCTTCCTGGGTGTCGCCGAAAGCGCCACTCACCACGAAATGATCGACCTGTACGCCAAGGCCCTGCCGGCTTACGTCGCAAAAGGTATCGAGTTCGAACTGCTGAACCCTGTGCTGGCCGAATTCGACCTGGAGAAACTGGGCAAGGCGATCAACCACGAGCGCGACCAGCAATTTACCTACCTGGGCCTGCAGACCCTCTACGACCGTTACTTCATCCACAAGGATGGCGTGCGTTTCGAACTGCCGCAGATCTTCTTCATGCGCGTGGCCATGGGCCTGGCAATCGAAGAGAAAGCCCGTGAAGACCGCGCCATCGAGTTCTACAATCTGCTGTCGTCCTTCGACTACATGGCGTCGACCCCGACGCTGTTCAACGCCGGCACCCTGCGTCCACAGCTGTCGAGCTGCTACCTGACCACCGTTCCGGATGACCTGTCGGGCATTTACCACGCCATCCACGACAACGCCATGCTGTCCAAATTCGCAGGCGGTCTGGGCAACGACTGGACCCCGGTCCGCGCGCTGGGCTCGTACATCAAGGGCACCAACGGCAAATCCCAGGGCGTCGTGCCGTTCCTGAAAGTCGTGAACGACACCGCTGTGGCCGTGAACCAGGGTGGCAAGCGCAAGGGCGCTGTCTGTGCCTACCTGGAAACCTGGCACATGGACATCGAAGAGTTCATCGAGCTGCGCAAGAACACCGGTGATGATCGTCGTCGTACCCACGACATGAACACCGCCAACTGGATTCCTGACCTGTTCATGAAGCGCGTCTTCGACGACGGCAAATGGACCCTGTTCTCGCCTTCCGAAGTCCCGGACCTGCACGACCTGACCGGTAAAGCCTTCGAAGAGCGCTACGAGTACTACGAAGCGCTGACCGAATACCCAGGCAAGGTCAAGCTGTTCAAGACCATCCAGGCCAAAGACCTGTGGCGCAAAATGCTGTCCATGCTGTTCGAAACCGGCCACCCGTGGCTGACCTTCAAGGACCCGTGCAACCTGCGTTCGCCACAGCAGCACGTCGGCGTGGTCCACAGCTCGAACCTGTGCACCGAGATCACCCTGAACACCAACAAGGATGAGATCGCGGTCTGCAACCTGGGCTCGATCAACCTGCCGAACCACATCGTCAACGGCAAGCTGGACAGCGAAAAGCTCAAGCGCACCATCGACGTTGCCGTTCGCATGCTCGATAACGTGATCGACATCAACTACTACTCCGTGCCGCAAGCCCGTAACTCGAACCTGCGCCACCGTCCGGTTGGCCTGGGCATTATGGGCTTCCAGGACACGCTGTACCTGCAGCACATCGCTTACGGTTCGGACGCTGCTGTCGAGTTCGCCGACCGCTCGATGGAAGCCGTCAGCTACTACGCGATCCAGGCTTCCTGTGATCTGGCGGACGAGCGCGGTGCCTACGAGACATTCCAGGGTTCCCTGTGGTCCAAAGGCGTGCTGCCGCTGGATTCGCAACAGATCCTGATCGAAGCCCGTGGCCAGAAGTACATCGACGTCGACCTGAACGAAACACTGGACTGGGCGCCAGTCCGTGCCCGCGTTCAGAAAGGCATTCGTAACTCGAACATCATGGCCATCGCACCGACCGCGACCATCGCCAACATTACTGGCGTTTCGCAGTCGATCGAACCGACCTACCAGAACCTGTACGTGAAATCGAACCTCTCGGGCGAATTCACCGTGATCAACCCGTACCTGGTTCGCGACCTGAAAGCCCGCGACCTGTGGGACTCGGTCATGATCAACGACCTGAAGTACTACGACGGTTCGGTTCAACAGATCGAGCGCATCCCGCAAGAGCTCAAAGACCTCTACGCGACCGCCTTCGAAGTGGACACCAAGTGGATCGTCGACGCGGCAAGCCGTCGTCAGAAGTGGATCGACCAGGCTCAGTCCCTGAACCTGTACATCGCTGGCGCATCGGGCAAGAAGCTGGACGTGACCTATCGCATGGCCTGGTACCGTGGTCTGAAAACCACCTACTACCTCCGTGCCCTGGCCGCGACCAGCACCGAGAAATCGACCATCAACACCGGCAAGCTGAACGCCGTTTCCAGCGGCGGCCACGGCCCGGACGACTCGGCGATCACCGCCCCACGTCCAGCCGAAGCAGCCCCGGCAGCCGGCCCGGCGCCAGTGCCAAAGGCCTGTGCCATTGACGAGCCGGATTGCGAGGCTTGCCAGTAATAAACACGCTGGACGCCGCACGTTTCTGAGCGGCGTCCGCGTTGTTGCCGAGTTTTTCGGCCTCCTCACGTACTGACGTACGCTCCGGGGTCCAAAAAACTCGGCGCCTGGCGGTCACTCGCTCAGACTCGCGCTCTTCATGCAGCGCCAGTAAAAAAAGCAAAATCAGGGGCTCAGTCCCCAAGACTTCATGTTCTTTGCGTGCAACGCCTGATACGCAACCAACACTCAAGATCCATCAGGTCAGTCATTACCACTGACCCTCACGCAGGAGACTCATCGTCATGCTGAGCTGGGACGAATTCGACAAAGAAGACGCCGCTGAACCCGCCAAAGGCGCCAACGCTGGCCACGCTTCGGAAGCTGCCATGGACAAACTCGACAGCGCCGGTGGTGCTGCCGCTCGCGACGCACGCGCCGTCAGTGCCAACGACTCCGCTGCCATCGCCCGCGCCAAAGCCGCGCTGGACAAACTCGACATCGCCGAGGGTCTGGCTGAACTCGAAGGCTCCGCCGCCCGCGTTGCTGTCGACGAAAAGCGCATGATCAACTGCCGCGCCGACCTCAACCAACTCGTGCCTTTCAAGTACGACTGGGCCTGGCAGAAATACCTTGACGGCTGCGCAAACCACTGGATGCCGCAAGAAGTCAACATGACCGCCGACATCGCCGTATGGCGTAACCCGGAAGGCCTGACCGACGACGAACGCCGCATCGTCATGCGCAACCTCGGCTTCTTCTCCACCGCCGACTCCCTGGTTGCCAACAACCTCGCGCTGGCCGTGTATCGCCTCATCACCAACCCTGAATGCCGCCAGTACATCCTGCGCCAGGCCTTCGAGGAAGCGATCCACACCCACGCCTACCAGTACTGCATCGAATCCCTGGGCATGGACGAAGGCGAGATCTTCAACATGTACCACGAGATCCCGTCAGTCGCGAAAAAAGCCGCCTGGGGCCTCAAATACACCCGCGCCATCTCCGACCCGGAATTCAACACCGGCACCGTCGAGACCGACAAAGAACTGCTGCGCAACCTGATCGCCTACTACTGCGTTCTGGAAGGCATCTTCTTCTACTGCGGCTTCACCCAGATCCTCTCCATGGGCCGCCGCAACAAAATGACCGGCGTCGCAGAACAGTTCCAGTACATCCTGCGCGACGAGTCCATGCACCTGAACTTCGGCATCGACGTGATCAACCAGATCAAAATCGAAAACCCACACCTGTGGGACGCCGAACTGAAGGAAGAAGCCTCGCAAATGATCCTGCAAGGCACCCAGCTGGAAATCGAATACGCCCGCGACACCATGCCTCGTGGGGTACTGGGTATGAATGCGGCGATGATGGAGGACTATCTGAAGTTCATCGCTAACCGTCGTTTGAGCCAGATCGGGTTGAAGGAGGAGTATCCAGGAACGACCAACCCGTTCCCTTGGATGAGCGAGATCATGGACTTGAAGAAAGAGAAGAACTTCTTTGAGACGCGAGTGATTGAGTATCAGACGGGTGGGGCGTTGAGCTGGGATTGATTTGATCCTGCGTGGAGTCGCATCAAAACCTGAACCCGTCTCATCAAAAATGAGACGGGTGCTACGAAAAGGGTTGCCAACTGGCAGCCCTTTTTGTCTTACCATGGTGGGAATGCAAGGGTTTGCACGTTTGGTTTTGGAGGTCTGCACCTCGCCTGATGGGCGACTCAGTGAGACCCTCCCGAGTGTTCATCGAACAGAACGGAGCCCGAGCAGCTTTGAAGCATGCCGCGTGGGCGAGGTACTGTCGCTTTCTAGGAAACATCCCGGTTGACTGAAAGGTCTGCCGGGATTTTGTCATTTAGGGGGATTTGAATTTTCGGGCTTAAAGTGGCGTCGACTTGTAGAATAGACCCCATATTTTTTTGATGCGCTCAGGAGTCATGGCAGCAATCGCCAGATACTGGGCGTCGTGCTTTGTATAGGGACTGATTTACCCATGGCTGACAAGCTGTCACTCGAAGCGCTGGAGTCCTGGCTCTGGGAATCCGCCAACATTTTGCGTGGTTCCATCGACTCCTCGGACTTCAAAAACTACATCTTCGGCCTGCTTTTCCTCAAACGTTACAACGATGTGTTCGAAGAGCGCGTTGCCAAGCTGAGGAAGGACGAGGGCCTGAGCTTTGGCGATGCCCAGGATGAGATTGAGGACAAATGGGGCAAGTTTCCGATCAGTGCCCGCTGGTTCGATCTGATCTCGCGTACCGAGAATATCGGTGAAGCCCTCGACAAGGCATTCGCGACCATTGAGGCCAACAACCCTGAACTGCAACACGTGCTGACCGCTACGCAGTATGGCGATAAGCGGGTGCTGTCGGATGCCACCTTGCAGCGTCTGCTGCGACACTTTAACCAGTACAAGCTGGGCAATGACGACCTGTACAAGGCCGACATGCTAGGCGATGCCTACGAGTATCTGATCAAGCAGTTTGCCGATGATGCAGGTAAAAAAGGTGGCGAGTTCTATACGCCCAAGGCCGTGGTGCAATTGGTAGTTGAGCTAATTGACCCGCAGCCCGGCCACAGTGTGTATGACCCCACCTGCGGGAGTGGCGGCATGCTGGTGGAGAGCGCCCACCATGTGTCCAACTTGTCCAATGGCACCTTGATGGGCAAGCCTAATGTTCTGCTGTACGGCCAGGAAAAGAACCTCGGCACCTGGGCCATCGCTAAGCTCAATCTATACCTGCATAACATGCATGCCGAGATTGAACGCGGCGATACGCTGGTCGAGCCCAAGCACCTAGACGGCGATTACCTGAAGACCTTCGACCGGGTGATTGCCAATCCGCCGTTCTCGGCAAAATCCTGGTGGGCACCGTTGGAGTGGAGCAACGAGAACGAGCAAGACAGTGGCAAGAAGCCCAAGGCTCCCAACTACAAGCAGGTCAGTGACCCTTATGGTCGCTTGGTCTATGGCGTCCCACCACGGAGTTATGCCGACCTCGCCTTTGCTCAGCATATGTTGGCCAGCCTCAAGGCCGATGGCCGCATGGGGGTTATCCTGCCCCATGGCGTGCTATTCCGCAGCGGTGAGGAAGGCAAGATTCGCGAGGGGCTTCTGTTCGGTACAGATGCGGCCAATGGTAATCAGCCCGGCGATCTGATAGAGGCAATCGTCGGCCTCCCGTCTGCCCTGTTCTACAACACCGGTATCCCGGCTTGCGTTTTGATCTTGAACAAGCAGAAACCCGTTGCGCTGAAGGGTAAGGTCATCATCATCGATGGCAGCCGCGACTACCTCGAAGGGAAAGCGCAGAACAGTCTGCGCGCTGAAGACATCACGCGCCTTGTGAGCACCCACAAGGCGGCATTTGAGCAGCAAGCTGAGGTCGAAAACTATTGCCGGGTAGTGACACTGGAAGAAGTCCGCAGCAACGACAGTAATCTCAATATTTCCCGCTATATCAACAACGGTGAGACCGAAGAAGTCGTGGATGTGGCCGCCACTTTAGAGCAACTGGCGGCACTTTCTAAGGAGGAGGCACAGATTGATGCGCGGCTGAACGGCTATCTGGCCGCGCTGGGGCTGTTGGAGGTTGAGGTATGAAACTGGGGGGTAAGTCTGGCCATCAGCAGCAGGCTACCGCTTCTAAGGATAACTATTCCTCTTGGCTGGTCGTTTCGCTAGCCGAAGTTACCAGGGAGTGTCGATCACGGAATAACGGCCAGCTGGATGACAAGCTACTTTGCGGGGTTCTTAAGTCTCACGGCCTTGTTCCGATGAGGGAGCGGGTGAAAGGTGACTCCACCGACCGCTGTAAACTCGTTGCTCCAAACGCATTTGCATACAACCCTATGCGTTTGAATATCGGATCTATCGCTCGGAACACTGCTGATCGCCGTGTAATGGTCAGTCCTGACTATGTTGTTTTTCAGACTGATCCTGAGCGCGTGTTACCGAACTACCTCGACCATGTTCGGTATTCAGGTCTGTGGAAAAGCTATGTTGGCGCTACTGGCGACGGCAGTGTTCGGGTGAGAATCTATTACGATCAGTTGTCAAACTTTCAGCTGCCACTCCCACCACTACCCGAACAGCAAAAAATTTCCACGATCCTCACAGCTGTTGACGCCAAGCTGGACGTAATTGCCCGCCAGATTGAAACCACACAGTCCCTCAAAATGGGCCTGATGAAAACCCTGTTTAGACGGGGTGTGGGCACGGAAAATGTCAATGGTAGCTGGATACCGCATACCGAGCTTAAGGACAGTGAGCTGGGGGATATCCCCGTGGGCTGGAAGGTTCGTACTCTCGAAAGCGTTGCGACTGTGGAGCGAGGAAAATTCTCTGCGCGCCCGCGAAATGACCCAAAATATTTTGAGAATGGAGATATTCCATTTGTTCAAACTGGCGATATTGCATCCGTACCTAGATACATAGAAAACGCGTCCCAATTCTTGAATGCTGATGGATTAGCGGTCAGCAAGCGCTTTCCGGCAGGCACTATTTTGATCACTATCGCAGCAAATATTGGTGATGTGGCTATCGCCAAAATCCCAATGACTTGCCCAGATAGCCTTGTCGGCATCAAAGCTAACTCGGATGAGTGCGATAACATTTGGCTTTACTATCAACTAGCGAATAACAAAGACTACTTCGACTCTAAATCAACGCAGAACGCACAAAAAAATATCAACTTGCAGGTGCTAAAGCCGTTCTTGCTCGCATTACCTAGCTTGACAGAGCAGCATCGCATCGCGGAGGTTCTCACCGCTCTTGATGACAAGCTTGAAGTGCTTGTATCTCGGCAAACCCAATATCAAACGCTTAAACGCGGCCTGATGCAAAAACTGCTAACCGGCGAGTGGCGGGTCAAGCTCGATAGTCCTAGCTGCATAGCCTGACTCTTTTTTCATGGACGAAATCATCACCATGACCTCGGATCCTGTGCCTGACCTTCAGCGCACCGTGCAGCGCAAGCTCGGGCGCTGCATGTTGCAGTTGCAGCAGTACGAACGGTTGCTCAAAGCCATGGTTGCCCATAGCGAGTTGAGTGGCCCTCCGGAACAGCTTCAAACGATTCGCGACGAAAAGGTTGCCTTTGCCCATAAGAAGACTCTGGGCTTCTTGGTGGGGATGCTGACCGAGAATTATCTGAAGCTTCCGGACTTAGCAGATGAGTCAGAGCAGACAGAGCCTATCGATCAGATATGGATCAGCTTCCGATGCCAGCTGGAGTTACCCGAGGAGCGCTACGCCGAGACAACGGCTGCGCTCAAGGAGCTGGTCGACCTGCGTAATGAGTTGGTACACCACTTTCTTCAGCGCTTCGACCTTTGGGGCTTGGATGGCTGCATAGCTGCGGAGACATATCTCGATGAAAGTTACGAAACTGTCGACGGCCATTACCTGACGCTGCGCGACTGGGCTAAATCCATGGATGAGGCTCGACAGCTCATGGTGTCCTTTATGGAGACCCCGGAGTACAGGGATTTCGCTATCAACGGTATTGGGCCGGATGGCACCGTACACTGGGCTAGCAACGGTATAACCAACTGCTTACGTGAAGCGGAAACCAAGCTGGCTCAGGCAGGGTGGACACCCCTTTTGGAAGCCATTCACTGGATAGCCAAGACCTACCCCGAGCAGACGCCCAAGCGCTATGGCTGCGGAAGCTGGCGTCATGTCATCCATGAATCGCAGCAGTTTGAAATTCGTAAGCAAAGCCAAGCCGATAAAGCCGCTACGGTGGTTTGGTATCGCAGTCGTCCGAGGGAAACCTCCAAGGAACAGGAGTAAGCAATGAGTCAGTCACCAGAGAAAGTCGGGGTCGAGCTGCCCGCTATCAACTGGCTGATCAAGCTGGGCTACACCCATCTGCCTGGTACCCAGGTACAGGTGGAGCATCGTCATCTGGCTCCGGTACTGGATGATGTGTTGCAGGCTCGGTTGCTCATCCTCAACCCATGGCTGGCGAGCGCCCCCGGTGGTATCAGCGCAGCGTTGATCGAGCTGCGTAAGCGCGTCAATGATGAGCTGTTGCCTGCCAACAAGGCGTTCTGGGAACAGGTGGTTCACCGTTCGGATATTCAGGTGAGGGATGTCGAGGGTAAGCCGCGCAGCGTGCGTTTCTTCGATGCCAGTGATGCCAGCAACAACGACTTCCATGTGGTCGATCAGTACGTGGGACGCAATGCGTTTGGGGATGTTTTCCGCCCTGACCTGTTGTTGTTTGTGAATGGCTTGCCGCTCGCCATCATCGAATGCAAAGCCAGCCATCACCGCTTGGACGAAGCTTTGGGCCAGTTGGATGGCTATCAAAGCACCTTCCCTACCCAGTTTGTATTCAACCAGGTCTGTGTAGGGCTTAATCGGCGTGAAGGGCTGTATGGCGCGATCCTGACCAAGCCTGCCTATTACGCCCGCTATCGGTTGCAGGCGCTGGAGACTACCGCTGTTACCGCCCTGTTAGGAGAAGCGCCCAGTGAGCAGGACAGTCTCCTATGGGCATTGTTTGAGCCGAGCCGCTTCCTGCAACTGATCACCCATTTTGTGCTGTTCGAAACCCGCGACGGCAAGACTGTAAAGAAGCTGCCGCGTTATCAACAATGGCGGGCCGTGCGCAAAACGGTGGAGCGCCTGCGCGCACCGAAACCTTCGGGCGGCGTCGTTTGGCACACTCAGGGCAGCGGTAAGTCACTAACCATGGCCCTGCTCGCTCGCATGCTACGGGCCGATAGCACGGGGTTGAACAATCCTACTGTGCTGGTGCTGACCGACCGTAAAGACCTCGATAAGCAGATTTTCGATACTTTCCACTCAGTAGGCATCAATGCCATTCAGGCCGTGTCGGTCGATGGCCTGCTGAAGATGCTGTCCAACGACTACGGCAGCGTGTTCACGAGCACCGTGCAGAAGTTCCAGGAGAACGACCAGCCCAGTGAGCAGGCCGCTGAGACGCCTGACGAAGAAGATGATGCCCTGCAAGCCACCCGCCACCGGCGGATTCGTGTGGAGAAGGACTTCTTCATCGTGCATGAGCGCAATGTCCACCACTTGGTGGTGGATGAGAAAGATGCTCCGATCAATGCCAAGTGGGAAGAAACCAGCCGGGAGAAGGTGCACTTCCGAGTGCTGAGCACCAAGCCCAACTTCTATGTGCTCGTCGATGAAGCTCACCGCAGCCAGTACGACTTTCTCGCGGCCTTTATGCGCGCCAGTTTGCCCAACGCCAAGTTCATCGCCTTCACCGGTACCCCGCTGCTGCAAGAGGACAAACACACGCTGGGCGAGTTTGGCGGTGGCGAGTACATCGACGAATACCGCCTGCATGAGGCAGTGGCGGATGGCGCAACCTTGCCAATCAAGTACCAGGATGCCTGGGTGGCCCTCTCAGCCAATTCTGATCTGGATGCCGCGTTCAAAGAGCAGTTCGCCGATCAGAATGAAGTTCGTCAGCACGAGTTGAAGCGTCAGCTGTTACGCCGTTGGCGTCAGGCCGGTGACCGCATGGAGCAGGTCGCCGAGCATCTGGTTGAGCATTTCCTCAGCAGCGTAAAGGCCAAAGGTTTGAAGGCCATGCTGGTGTGCGATGGCCGCGACATGGCGGTGCGCTACAAGGATCTGCTCGATGCGATCATGGCCAAACGGGTGAACGAAGGGCTGCCCACTTTTGACAGCAAGGTGGTTATTTCTCTGGCCAGCATCACCTCTTCCCGTACGGGCGCCTCTGCCATGGAAGAGGCGGCAGAGTATGAGGTCGACCTCGACAAGATCCAAAGCATTGAGGAACGGGTCAAGGCCGAAGTGAAAGCCGGAAATACCCCAGTGGCCATGCCTTCCGAGCAGATCGGCAACTTTGTCAGCAAACTGTTTCCCCTGCCCTACGGGGAAGAGGCTAAGGGGCTGGATGGCAAACCGCAGGCGAACAACGTCGGGCTGATCATCGTTTCTGACATGCTCCTGACCGGTTGGGATGCCCCGATTGTTGGCACCATGTACCTCGATAAGCCGTTAAAAGAACACACCCTGTTGCAGGCTATCGCACGGGTGAACCGCACGCTGCCCGGCAAAAATGCCGGTTACATCGTGGATTACCAAGGGGTGGTTGATAACCTTGATCACGCGCTGAAAATTTACGGCGGCGACGTGAAGCCTTCGCAGGTTTGGGAAGGTGTTGAAACCGAACTGCCCAAGCTGCAAGCCACGCTCGACCGAATCCTCAAGTTACTGCCGAAAAAGCATGACCCGATAGCGCAGCGCGAGGCCTACAAAGACGACACCGAGCGCTTCCTTGATCCTGCCACCCGACTGGATATGGTCGAAGAGTTCCTCGACCTGGTGAAGCAGTTCAACCGCTCAGTGGACATCATCCTGCCGGATGTTCGCGGCGTACCGTTCAAGCCCTATTTCACCCTGCTAGGTGAGATTCGCCTGATGCTGCGCGACAAGCTTCCCGGAAGTACCTACAAGGAACGCATCACCAAACTGGAGTCCGCGCTGCTGCAACAGCTGCTTGATGAGTACATCGCGGCCAGCCCGGCGAAGAGCCTGCTGGGTCATGAGGTGTCGATTCTGGATGCCAATGATATGGAGCGTTTAAAGAAACTGGCGAGCCCCGGCAGTCGCGCCCTAGTGATGAAAAACCAGCTCAAGCAAACCATCGTCACCGGCAAGGACAAGGATCCAGCATTCTTCGACAAGATCGCCGAGGAACTGGAAAAGCTGCTGGAAGAGGAAAAGGCGGGTCGCATTACTCAGGCCAAGTTCCTAGAGCAGCTGGAGCTGTTCAGCCAGCGTATTCAGGACAAGGACAACACCGGTTTTAATAAGCCAGCGCACTCGGCGGTGTACCACTACCTTGCCGCCCAACTGGCTGAGGGCACGGCAAGAGTGGCAACGACCAAGCTGTTTGAAGATGAAATGCTGAGCCGTGCACTGGCGACTGAAAACTGGAAAAAAATGCCGGATACGCACCCTGATTTTAGAGACCACTTGCGCGGAGTCTTGATGCCTCTGGCGGGGTGGGAGCGCTCAGTGGCGCGTGATCACGCCAAGCGAATCTTCGATATTTTGCTGAAAAACTAACGCGGCGTTACCCATGCCAGTCTTGAATTACGGTAAAACAACTATCGAGTGGTACTTCCAGCCCGATAGCAAACTCAAGCGCCACTACGTGACCGTGGAACGGGGTCGCCCCGTGCTTTTGCGTGGGCCGCTAGTGGATGAGCCCGAGCAAGAAGCTTTGGTGCTCCGCCGTGCGCGCTGGATTCGTGAAAAACTGGCACAGGTGAATCAGCCCCTTGCCAGCGAACCCATCGTGACGGGCAGTCGCCTGCGCTATGCCGGGCGTACGTACTTCACCGAGGTACGGCATACGCCGGACATCCTGAGACCTCGACTCAACTTCACAGCATCACGCTTCATCGTGGATAACCCGGATGCAGCAAGCATCCTACCCGACGTGCTGATGCCGTTGCTTGAGCGGTTCTACCGGGATCGTGCTCATGAGAAGTTGTTGGTACGAGTCCGTCACTGGCAGCGAGAAACCGGGCTTCAAGCCAATGGTGCTCGAATCCGCCACTTCCAAAGCCGCTGGGCCAGCTGCGATGCGAGCAACACCTTGGAGTTTCATCCTCGGATGATGGAGCTACCGGCCAGCGTCCAGGACTATATAATCGTTCATGAGCTGTGCCATACCGTGGAAAAGAACCACACCAAAGCATTCTGGGCGCTGGTGGCCAGCCATATGCCGGATTGGCAGAGGCAGCATCAGGTGTTGGAGCGGGCTGCTTTTGGTGCCACTGTATAGTGGAAAATTATGGTAAGAATCCAATAAATATATTTAAGAGAGTAGACGGATCTATGGCAAAGCGTGAGCTTCCACTTGAGATGGGGAATTTTGTCTGTAAGTTTGGCGATGCAAACTTAATAGATTATTTCGAGGAAATTGTCCTTCCTGCTTTTTCTGATAAAGGCCTGAGTAGGAAATATGGCCAGACATCTTATTTCTTTGAAAAGGTAAAGCTGGTTACGGTCGACGGTCGTGTTCTCCTTGCAGGAAGGATAATTAAGAACATGGTTTTAGAGAGGGAACAGGTCTACGAGGAAGGTAAAGGCCTATTGGCTGAAGCAGATGAGTTGAAATCATCTCCTTCAAGTGTTTTTGTTCTAATTCTCGATGTCCATAGGCTCTTGTATGTGAAAGAGACTAAGTTTGCGCCGAGCTTGGAGAACTTTAAGTCTACTGTAGAGAGTTTTCTGAAAATAAAGCATAAGGAATTTGTGGATGATGCATATGAGCAGAGGCGTGCCGAGGGAGAGAAAGTTACAAAGAAAAGTATCCTCGCCGAAAATTTCCCACCGAGCTTGGAGATTATTCCGCTGACATCAGCCAAGGGTATTGAAGAGTTTATTAAGCAGTACGATGTTCTTCGGTCTGTTACTTATGTCTTTTCTAATCGTAATGATGAACAAGACAATGAGGCGTTTTTTGATGCTGTTCAAAAGCAAAAAGACAGTGTCGGTAGTCAAAAAACTCAAGTCGTTCACAAGAGTACAGATGGATTAAACAAAGATAGCGTTATCGAGGAGGTACAAGCGGCGACAGCGCAAGGCACTCAGCATGTAAAGTTAGCTGGGGTGGATGATGCTGGAAATAAGCTGCTAGGAGATAATGAGAACTTTCAGATCAGGCAGAAAATAGCTTTTGCAACTAAGTTGCCGTCTAAAATGGCAGCAAAACTATTAGCGACATTTAATGATCTTGTCGGTGAAGGGCTGGTTAGGGTAAATGCGCCAGGGCAAAAAGTACTTGAGAAACTGAAAGCATATAGGGATGATTTGGATGAACTCTGATCTCTCACCTAAAGCTCTTTTAGAGGAAAAGTCACTTCTTGAGATATATAAAAAATCTCGGAGAATCCCTTTTAACTCCTTTAATTTCTGGAGCACCATCATCGTGGTTGTGATGGTGGCTATTCAATACTGCCTGCTAGATATTTCTATCACAGAAAAGTTGAAGATGGTTCGTGAGTTTTCTGTCATTGCAGTTGGGATCACAACAACAGTTCTAGGATTTCTATTAGCGGGCTTTACAATATTTGCCACTATCAGTCAGCCAGATATGTTAGTTGCTATGTCTCAACACAGGGAGCAAAAAAGTGGGCTATCATTTTTAAAGTATAATTTCTTTATTTTTATGAGGGTATTTATTTACTACATGGCCTATGCTGTTTTTTGTGTTTTTACTTTAATCTTTGCGATCAAGGGAGGAGTTATCCATTATTTGGTTAATATTTCTCCGATATCGCATGAGATTATTGAGTGGTTACTTGGCTTTTCGTATGTGGCGCTATACGGGGGGATGTACTTCTTGTTAATGCAACTGAAATCATTTATTTACAATGTATATCATTCGGTGATGACTGCTATCCGCTGGAAGGCCTCTTCGTAAGCTTGTCAAAATTTAATCCGGCCTTTCTATCTAGGATCAGTGGCATATTTATAAGTTGATTTATTGGTTCTAGACATTCGTCCCTATAAAGCAATTTCTCAGCGAGGCTCGGCCTCACTAGCGCCTGCAACGTCCCCTGCTCGATGGCTCTTTTCATGGCGCCCCTGCTCTCGCATCAAGCCAATACCCAGGGCTCTGGTATAGCGTAGGGGCATAGTCTGGAGACCAGCTCTAGCCGAGCGGTCACCGACCCTGGGTCAGCCGTGGGGTGTGATTGACCATAACGTCCAATTACACGCAGCCCGCCAATTCCAAACAGCCGGAACAACCTCGCTTTAGCTGTGGCCGCAGCACTAAGGCGTGTCGCGCAAAACTAGCGTTGCAAAACTGCTCACAGCGACGCACGCAATCCAAATCCGCTATCGCGTTGCTCGCTAACGTGGTGCCAGGCATGTCCCCCCAACGCGGATATCACGTGCTCGTATACCGACGGGTGCGGATGTTCATAAGAATTTGGCCCAGCAGCAGCGACGCATGCATGCAGGTTGGGCAAGCCCCGTATGAGCCTCTGTGAGAAATTTCGCTTAGAGCCGTGGTGCGGCAATACAAGCACTCCCACCCGGTCCCGCAACGCACCAAAGTGATTCAATAAAGCCAACAGTCTTCCTTGGTATGCAAGCTCAGCGTCGCCAGTAGCTAGCCAACCAATCTCTAGTTGTGATCTTGTGTGGGGTCTTCTGAGTAGGCTGAACGGAAGCTGAAGGCGGGTGATCATCGGTCGCTGTTGGGGGCCCGCATAGAGCGACATTGAGATACTGTTGGTACCGACCCACAACGCTCTGTAGCACTCGTTCAGCCGGGCACGACCTTTTTCATCACGCGCGTGGCGCACAATCGCTGAACGGGTCATGCGCCCTCCGAATTGAGCTTTGAGCGTCCCGATGAAAGCCTGCATTCGTTGCTTAGAAGGTTTATGGGCATAGGGGGCCAACAACCAGTCGAGCGGCACTCCGTTCACGTCAATGCTAACCGCAGCCCCTGCGGCAACATCCTGAACGGTCCCATTTCTCACAGATCGCTGCTTCACCGCTGACGAAGGCCATTTGATGCTTATGCCACCAACTTCACCCGCCTGAGGTCTCTCCCGTACGGGGTCGGGTAGACGCCATTCGCCCAACGGTCGGTCATCATCCACCGTCCGCACAAAACTGACCGTGCCAACACCACGCCTAATTAGCCATTTCGCAGGATCGACTACAAACTCCAGAAAGGTTCCGGATAGGCCTCCTTTCGCCAGATCACGGATTATGGCAACGGCGTAGTCAGCTGCATTTAGATAAGGAAGCACCACTTCAGCGACCGTAGTTGCCGCAAGCAACCGATCTACGCCGTTGACATGGTCACTGTCCAAGTGGGAGAGAAACAGTAGGTCAATTGGCCCCTGAGCCGCGACACCGAGAATCTCTTCGCTGAGGCGATCCTGCTGGTTGGAGCCGCAGTCATAGACCCAGCGCAGGGTCGCGTTTCCAGCCTGAAGTTGACCGCTGAACATCCCGCCTTGTCCGACGGGATGCTGAATCATGGTGACGTCCATGCGTACTTCTTCCCTACGTTGAATAACCACAAATCTGTCGCTGCCCTCTCCCTACTCAGAGAGCGCCCTCAACCCTTTCATCTACACTAAAGGTCCGCTGCACGACCCCGCTTGAACAAAGGGGCTTGTCGAACATGGACTCAGCCTTTGCGCGCCATCCACACGTCCTGGATAGCATCCCGCATCGCTTCAGAGGCGTTGAAGACGGTCGGACGAAAACGGTTACCAGCTCCAGTCGAGGCATTGATCTCGTATGCTTTTGGTGCATAAGCCGACCAACTATCCGGATCCGGTAGCGACCACTCGAATTGAAGCGGAACAAAGAACTGCGCGTCCGCATCTCCCCGGTAATCAGTGATCTGGACACCCCCGATAGCCTTGCCCTTAGCGATCACTCCAACGCCCGTGTGATACAGAAAAACAGTTGACCCTTTGCCTATGCGCTGCACCGCGTTCTTGCGTGAATAGTAGGCTGCTGCCTTACCTTTCTTGCCATCGCCGAGCATTTCACGCCATGCATCGTCCATGTAGGTGCGGTTGGTGTTAACGATGAAGACACCAGGGTTGGCCTCCATTATCAGATCCAGTTCGGGGTTGTAAGTGTCGAACTGAATGAACGGTTTGCCGCCTACTCGGTACAGCTTGTAGGTCAGGCTGTCGATATGAACACCCTTCTTCGACCAATACTGGATAGCTTCCAAAGTGTCGCGATCCACACCATTGGTTACCACAACGAAGCGCTGGTCTTGGTTGAACTCCTGCTCTTTCAGCGGCGTTTCAAGCCCAAAGTACTCTTGGTGACGAGCATTCAAAGCGCCCTGCAATCGCTGCTGCGCTTGCACCATCGCCTCTAGCTGAACGTAGGTGTAACGACCGAATTTCTGACCGTAGCGCATGACCTGAAGCAGATTCTCCGCGCTCGACTGCCACCGTTTCAGCTCGAAAATGAAAAGAGTACCTTTACGGTCTAGTGCCAGAATATCGGCCTCTTCCTGGAACTGCCGCTCTTGAGCCAGCAACATGAGCTGCTCTTCGGGAATCAACTCGACAAGGTGAGAAGCTAAGAACTCCTCAATGTGCTTTTCGCTAATCCCCAAGGCATCCGGGCGCTCGATAGGGACTCGACGACTGTCCACTAGGGCGGGCACAGTCAGCTCATAAAGCATTGGGGCTAATCCTTAGCGCCTTTATCTGCGGCGACAATGATGGCGAGATATATGAATAAAGCTTGTCCACCGAGTCAACATCTCAGGCGGCAAACATGCCATTATTATGGCATCACACTGACTAGTGTTAGCAAGTACACTCGCTCCGCTAGCCCCTGAAGACTATCACTCGGAAAATTCGTAAATGTTCTCGGTAGCCTGTCGTGCGCTATGTGGAGCTAGAGGGGATGATCTCCTCAGTGCCGCTCAAGGCACATAATCAGGAGAACAATCATGACCCAGAAATCCCAGGCAACCTCGCCCACACCGATGACTACCGAAGCTGCGGCCCGAATCCATTCCAGCGAAGCAAAGGGTAATGGCGGCCGGGTATCAAAGGATAGTTTCACAGCGCGGGCGACTCGCGCGGCTGAAAAGAACAAACGCTGATAAGGAAAACGCGGGGCATCTGCCCCGCCTCTTCACTAGGGACACCCGATGCATTCCAGAGGTCCTCTGCTCAAACTCGGACAATTGCTTCGCAACGTCTTAACCGATGCAGGATTGCGTCCGCTATTGAGCGAGCGCGGCATGGATAAAGACCTAGACGATGCGGCTATCGAGGCCCGTCCTGAATCCACCGCGGAGTTGATCGCCGAGATTGAGCAGGAATTACTTAAAACCGTGCACGCAGAGTGTGGCCCCTCTTGGCATCAGTGGTTGGACGCAGCTTGGCGTCACACCCGCGCAACCATACAACTCCTTGTACAAAACATTGATGAAATGTCTTGGGCTGATGATGAAGGCCAAGACCTTTACCGCGAGACGATTCAACTGCCGTTGTGCAAGGGCCTTCTTCAGTCGGCTCAGCATAGGATGCCAGGACCGCCTCTAAATGAACTGCTCGCGCGCCCCTTCCATACTTGGGTTGAATGGTTCTCTGCACAGTTGGCAATTGAGCAGGCAACCCTGGTAGAACGTCTGGAGCCATGCCTCAGCGTTGAAATGCGTAGCTTGCAACGGTGGCTGCAAGGCAAGCCAATCAAGAAAAGTTTCTGGCCGTTCCGAGAGAAACTGGAAGTGTGTGCAGATGGTGCTCTGCCGGAACGGAAAATCGAGCTTAGTACAGGTTGGCTGATCGTGGCGATTGCCCTGCAAAACATCCCTATCGGTTTGCGAGTAGCCGTCAGCCAATCGCTCCCGCATTCCCCCCCATCGCTTGACGATGTCATCAACCGCTTTGCTCAACGCCAAATGCAGTGGGCTTTTCACGGTATTCGTAAAAAGGCCATACCGCTCATCATTGAAATCGAAGAGTTATTTGCGTCAACAACAGCGCATGCGGAAACCATCCAACTAAACCTTCAACAGCTGCAACAGCTAATCAGGCAAGGCACAGAACACGAGCAAGCGCAGCTCCAATACCAGCATGACTGGCTGGATGCGCGACTGGCTGCTTTTACTCGTCCTCACAGTGAAGCCATAACGCTATACCTGCGAGCAGTCGAGCAGGCTTGGTGGCGAAAAGGAGCCAATCAGAAGGCACTGCTCACAGAGGCACTGCTTTTCGCTGTCGGTGCTGGCGAGCAGCGTGTTGCAAAACACTTCTGGGACAAGACTTTTTTACTAGGCCTCAACCACTGGCCAAAACGCCCATTTGATGAGCAACAACGCCGGAGCCTCGCCTTGGCCTTTGAGCATCGTTTCCAACCATTAAAAGCAAATGATCGCGTGCCACCAGTCATGGAAATGGTGGTTCTGGACAGCCCCTTTCGCGTCACAAGCGAAGCTCTTGAGGCTCCAAACCGAAAAGTTAAATACGCCGCTGGGCGCACACGACGAACACCGCTTATGCAGGCTGTCATGATGGGCACACTGGTTGACGTGCAGGCTCTCTTGGAACACGGTGGAGACCCAAACGACTATATCCCGGAGTCAGGTGAAGGGCCGATCAGTTATGCAATGCGCCGGG
Source organism: Pseudomonas sp. NPDC088368 (assembly GCF_044753445.1). Taxonomy (NCBI): domain Bacteria; kingdom Pseudomonadati; phylum Pseudomonadota; class Gammaproteobacteria; order Pseudomonadales; family Pseudomonadaceae; genus Pseudomonas; species Pseudomonas sp. NPDC088368. Next base: position 206,244 of record NZ_JBIVNG010000004.1, on the reverse strand, counting down.
CCTGCGACCAGAAAGATCCCGCAATCATGTATCACTTGCTCAGCGCGGGACTGAACGTCGAAACGGTAAACCGCCCCGCCTCCACAAAAAAAGAAACTCCGATGAAATGGGCCATAGAAATGGCTGACGCTGCCGCCGTCGAACAACTACTGCAACTGGGTGCCCAGACTGAAAACTCCTGCGGATATCAAGCCTCGGCGCTGTGCTACGCAATGGCACTATTCCACCCCAGCAAACGACCAGAAACAGCATTCGCTATCGAGCAAGAACTTTACGTCAACGGCAAGACTTGCGGTGATGCGTATGACGCCAAAGAAGGTGTCGCAGTGGACGTTGATCTACCTAGCCGCCGTCTTTCCATGCTCAGCATGATGAAGAACCCTCGTTACCGAAACCTCTTCCAAGCCACTAAGGAATACTATTCACGCCCCTTGGAAGACAGACGCCAAGTCATCGAAGTCCTACTCAAGCACGGTGCCAACCCCAACCGTCGCTACCGAGTTCAACCGGAGCATTTAGCCGAGTGGACCCCAACACTATTCGCCGCAGAAGTTGGGGATCTAGCTCTGTTTGAACTCCTGCTAGGCCATGGCGGTGACGCAGCACTGACCCTTATGCCCGGCAGTAGTCCCTTGCAGACTTATGATGCGTTATGGGTAGCGGTAAGCCATAGCAGACGAGAAATTGTGCAATACCTAACCCAAAGGTTGGGGCCGGACACAAACTACTAGCGGCCCTACTTTAAAACATCATGTGCAGACAGCCCTCCCCCTGCCAACTCAGGCTAGTGGTCGAACGTGGCCTCGACCAACGGGGCGCCTTCCGGTCGACCAGGGGCGCTGGTGACCTACCCCCGAAAGGAGCCACGCCAGACGCGACTTCAATGAGAGAGGCAAATGACCATAACTGCAAATTACGCGCAGGCTGATGAGTAGCAAGAGCCTGGCGGGCTCGAATGCTCGGTAGAATGAGCCCAGCCGCTATCATCCTCAAATGGCGCTGATGAAAAAGAGACATCGATGTGACAGCCCCATGGAAGCAGCGGAAGCTGGCTCCCTCATTCAGGTGGTCGACTGATCATCCAAACCTGCCAGCCACGTGAGTACCTCGGGAGTGACCTTAACCGGGAATACCCAGTTTCGGTAAACCTGCTGGTAATACCCGCTGTGCATCCGGGCTTGAGTCTTGAGCAGGTCACGAATCTGCGGGCTGAATGCAAGCGAGCGAACGGCCAGCGATCCTGAGGGCAACACCCGTGCGGTAACCCACATCCCGTTGATGGTATATCGATACTCCACCAACCGGCACCTTGCGACCCCAGGAACGGACTCGGCAATGGGTATCGCATCTTCTTCGGTTGACCTGACCGGCGCGGGGTACACCCATTTTTTGTGCTCGACCCGGTGCAGAATTTCTTGGCGAATCGCATCCGAAGGTATTGCTTCCTGACTGCCGAGCAGTCTACTCAGGTCTATCTCCAGCGCCCAAAATCCAGCAATTTTTAAACGCTCCAGCTTTTCTTCATCCACGAATGAGGTCACTGCGATCTCAATCAACATGCGCTGCCCACCGCGTAGATCGACCAGGAGATCAGGCCTAAAATTGCCCATCCAAACTTCCTCCTGAATGGCTTCAAAATCCCACCAGCTGGACGAATCACCGAACGCTGGTGGATGATCAGGTAGATGCGGAACTTGAAGACCCATGGTTTCGCGAATCACCTGCTTGCCATAGAGATGCAGTAGCGTTTCGCGTCCAACGACACAACTGGTCTTATTGGAGCTGTGCGCAAAATGGTGTTCGTTCAGGGTGCCCTGACGGGCGATTAATGCCTCACCACATTCGACACACGTACAGGTGCAGGCAAGCCCACGCGGGACTTCTGCGACAGTGACCAACTGCTGCTGGCTGTTTAGGGCAACAAACATCGACATAATGGCGTCCTCCGGCGTTAAGAAGGACTCCAGAGTCACCAACGCTGACTTAATTAACCTCCCCCATACCCCCTTAAAAAGGGTTTTCGGGGTTTTGCGCCATGCTTGATTGGCCCGTACTAGAGCCGTTATGGACGAAAATATGCAAGATCGGCTTAAGCTGTTGCGAGAAGAGCTAAATGCTAATGCCCCTCAAGGAAAAGCGTACGACATCATTGGATACGTAGTTGATGCAACACTCAGGCAAAAGGCTGAGAACGCTACCGAAGTCGTCCGATTTAATCGCGACAATTTTGCCACTGCCTGCCACCCTAGCCGCGATGCAAGGCAAGTGGATGTTGGGAAATGGGTTCCAAAAACCCAAGATTTGCAGGCCGCGTTACAGCGACTGCAACGAGGGCATGCGGGCAAATCCCAAATTGTGCTCTGCGAAGAAATAGGCGGCGGACGAGGGCGAACAAACCAGTACTGGCTGGCCTTAGAGGAAAAACCCGCAATACCCGATCAGGCCACGCTAGCGACTCCAACACACGATCTGATCTACCACCGTTCAACCAAGGGCGAGGTGAAAACGGCACTGATACTGCGCCGACTGTTCAGGGACGGAGAGCTGCGAAACCGCAGCCCCAAAGGCCTGCTTTTCCTTGGAACTGTAATGCTGGCATCCACCATCTGGGTCGTGATGTTCGCCATTTCGCTACTGGGGATGTGGATGTCGAATCAACCCCTGAGTATCGGTCACCTCACCCAACTGATCGTCTCCAGCTCAATGTTCTGGCTGGTGTGGCAAATCGTCTATCAGCCTTGGTGGCGCTTGCTGGATGACCGCGTTGTGAGCGCGCCATTGTGGGTGGCCGCCTTGGCTGAAGATCCGTGTCAATTGGAGATGTACCGCCACGGCGGCGAAAAGTGGATCCGCCTGGTGCGCTTCTCGGCGAACTGCCCGCTCTGCGGTGGTGGTGTCACTCTGACCCACGGTAAACCGGACCAGAGCGTGCCGTTAGTGGGACGCTGCCTGGAAAGCCCTCACTACCATGTGTTCAGCTTCGACCGCAGTCACCTTCTCGGGACCTATATTGGTCCGCCACTGCCCGAGGCATTGAAGTTATCCACTCTAGAGAGCGCGTGATGAAGTCCAAACCTGTCGAATCGACCGTACTGACCTGAGGGTAATTTTTATCATTTGAGCAGGCTGCGCAAAAACCAATGCCAACGGCAGTAGACTTTGCTCCCTGCAATACATCGACACGAGATGAACAGAGCGCGAGCAAGCGTGCGGACCCCGGTGGCAGGCTATTCGTCCCAAGTCAGTGCTCTTGGAGGGCTCTGCTTCTAGCTTTGTCATGCGAGATCGCAGCTGTTGGGCTCATCTATCAGGTACCGACGCTGGCGTCGAACGCGCACCGAACATCCGCTGACGAAAAAGGCGGGGAGATATGCTCCCGATTAAAAGCGCCTAGCGGCATGAAGGGTTTGTGATTGACGCCACGATAGGTGTTTACGACGCCATTGGGAAAACACACCTGATAGTTGGGCTCTATGCCCTAGCCCATTTCACCGAACTGCACGGTCGCGCCGTCAACGGAGCGCAGATTTTTCATGACCTTGCGCAAAACAATACGGCCCAGTCGGGTGAGAGTGAAGCTATTCCATTGCAGAGGGTTCACTGCGAATTTGTTTGCTGTGGAGTGAAAAAGCCTTGGGTCTGCTAGCAAGACGGTGAACACCTGGGGTTCACGCAGGCGTCATGGGTGTCAGCAATTGCGCTTCGATTTGAAACGCATCCTCCACCGACAGACCGTTCATGATGTTTTCGATGATGGTTTCACGCAGGGCGCGAATACCGCTCGGATAAATATTGGCCGGGTCGTGGTAGTGGGCGGCCATCAGCTGTTTCGCCTGCTCACGGGCTACACGCCGAAGGGGCGTGACCGCTTTTTCGCTGTGCTGGCCGTACAGGTCAAAGGCCTGATCAACGGTAGACCAGTCGAAAGCAAAGCAGCGTTGTTGTTCAGCCGCGCAATCGTGTTGCCACATGGCACTGCCGGGGTACTGATCCCCAGCGCTGACGATGATCAGGGTCAAACGCGGCAGGTCGCGCTCCGCAACGAAATCGTAGATCACCCAGAGAATTCGCCCCATGCGCACCGGAATCAGGTTGGCCACTCGTTGATCATCCGGGTAGCGGGTTTGGGCGCACTCAATCAGTTGGCCATAAGTCAGGATCTGCCGGGCGGTGGCGAGTTCAATCAGCAGCGGATACAGCAGTCGGGCGAGTTGGACATCCAGTAAGGTACGGGCCATGGTGTATTCCTTGAAGGGTGTTGAGTGCGCAGCGCGGGGTCGCCTCCGTCTGAGCGTCGGCGCGATCCCATGCCATGAGTAATTGCCCCTATTCCAGGGCTAGCTCAATGGTGACTTTACCATTATTGGCTTCAAGCTTTACGATAGTGCACGCAGTGAGGCCAATACCCAACAGGACCTCCAATCCCTCTTTAACGCAGGTTTGGACCGCCAGCGGGGTCACGGCGCGCAACGCATCGGCGGCGTTGCCAGCGGGTCGGGCCACAGCCCCCACCGGGGCCGTGATCAGGGTCTGGGCAAAGTTCACCAGGGCTTGGACCCGCGAGGCCTGGCCCGAGTTGTTTTCGCGCCAGCGGCGCACCCCCTGTTCGGTGACGCCAGCCGCCTCACCGATTTTTTTGTAGGAGAGGTGGGTGTGGTTTTTGATGCTCTCGACCAAGGCGTCAGTACCGTGGATCAGATCACCCTCGGTGGTGAGTCGGTTCAGCGCGGCGTGGATAGCGTCAACCATGAGTCCTTCCTGTTTGGTAAACTGTTGATATACTATTTACGGTACGCGAGCCTATTTCAGTTGTCAATTACTGCATACCAACACTTTGGTTTACAGGCGCACAGTATTCATCCCATAAGGCGCAAGGTAGGCTGGGGCGTGACGCAAGGTCCGCAGGTACTTGAGACCACCCCGGTGGGCTGGCAGGCGCGGAGGAGACAGAGTCGAACCGCTGTGCGCATAACACGGTTTTGGTTAAACACCAGACAACGCCTGATCACATCAGTCATGCGCGTAACGAGCGCGCAGCGGCGATCATGTGTTTCATTCAGACATCCCGGAACAACTGGCACCCGTCTATCGATCTCAACGATGTGCTGACACCTCAACACACGGCGGCCCCGTCATCTCAGGAGGTGCCTGGCACCTGTGTGGATACCGGCCAGCGCTACGCACGGTAAATTGCGCGGACTCTGACTGTGGAACGCGCAACGTTTGCACACAGACCCCAGACCGGCTTTTCCCGAGGAGTTTTTCCCTTGGCACCGGTCAGGTCGCTACCCCGGATACTTACCCTGTTCAAAGTCACTGGGATGAGCCGAGCAACGTGACGCTTCTGCAACCGACCGCATTGGGCGTACGTACATTGTGATCACTCCCCCTTTTTCCCTCGCAACACGCCCGAAGCACAGGGGAATACTTGGCGTTGAACGCCACAACGGTAACGCGATTTTTTCATCGTAACCTCACCGCGTTACACAAAACATCGCTATAGCCTGCTTTCGACTGTCTGAACTATAGGAAACTATAAAATCTTGTTGGACCCTGGCTGCGTAAGCAGATCCACGGGAAGATCAGGGGGCGGTGGGGGGCTGACGGGGGCTGGATCTGGCGCTCACGGCCCCGAACGACCACCGCACATCACCACCGACTCTCAGGTTCGGGAACGGATAGACAGCTACCCTCTAAACCTATCGAGTATTTCATGCAGGGTGATCCACGGGCGGTCGAACTGAGAATGCTGTTGTTGGCAGCTTTCAGCATGGATAAATCGCTGCTCCGCTGCGACTAGCGCTTGCCGAGCTTGGCAAAATCGGCAGACCAAACCACCATCGAGAATGTGAAACGTCGTATTCCACTGCGTTAATTGCTGTTCCGCATCCATGGCATCAATCCTTCTGATGTCTGTAGCCCTCCTCAAACATATCCTTGCGTGGCGCCGTTTAAATGCTCAATCGGATACCCTCATTTGGAGGCTCACCGATGCTCAACGGCTAGTGGCAAGAAGCAGCGCTCACAGCGCACCGCTGTACCTGAATTTCATTACCAAGGGCGGAATCGGAATCATGCATGTAGAACGCTCTGGTCAGGCGAACTCACAGCTCATGAAACCTCCTCATCCTCGTCGGCGAGAGGAGCGTCCAGATCGATATCGACATTGCGGGTTAGCTCGCCGATACGCTGCAACATCTCAGAACTGATAGGCCTGAGACGATCCGGGTGAGCTTCGATGTCATCATCTAGCGCTTTGAGAGACGCCGCTATGTCGTCGTGCGATAGGATCAAGGCCATGCGATTGCTCCTTGGAAAACTGGCGGAAGTCTCGGTAAGTCGCACTAGCATAGACGCACGGGACGCTGAGTACCGGGCATTGCCCCCTGATATCGAATGGCGTGCATCGCAAGATTCTGCCCTTTGCCTGGCCGCAAGTGAGTCGGTGATATCCGAAGGTTGTTGCAGACCAAAAGCTCACGAACCGGCAGAAGACAGGACATGTGGCCCAGAAGATCAACGGACTGTAACAGGTCTCAGCGTACTTTGGAGCGGATAGCGCTCCTGGTCAAGACCACCATAAGACGCCTTTACGAGCACTGTCCCGACCCCCTGGTTTGATCAGCGGCCCAGCGGACTGATAGCCTTGATGGCAGACGATTATCTTTAGATGCTTCTCACCATTGAGGCTCAATGCGGTGACGGATATCCCGCTGGTCAGGTCATTGAAGGCGGAAAATGCTCGGCTGATTGCCTTGCTCGACGCCCATGGCATCGACTGGAAACCAAAGGCTGAAACGGCGCTGATCCCCTTAACGCCGATGGAGTCATCTCTGCTCAGCACCGAAGGCAAGATCGCTCTCTTTAGCAGCTTATTCAGGGGCCGCACCGACATCTATCCGTTGCGCTGGGAAAGCAAAGGTGGCAAGTCAGGCTACGCACCCGCGTGCGCGAACGAGTGGCGTCCTGGGATATGCGAGAAACCCCGCATCAAATGCGGTGATTGCCACCAACGCCAGTTGCTTGAGGTTACAGATGACGTCATCTTTCGCCATCTGGCCGGGGCCATTGTCGTGGGTGTCTATCCGCTGCTCAAGGACGACACCTGCTATTTTTTAGCCGCTGACTTCGACGAAGCTGAATGGCGGGATGACGCACGCGCATTCGCAGAGTCCTGCCGCGAACTGGGCGTCCCTGTTGCCCTGGAAGTTTCACGTTCGGGCAACGGAGCGCATGCCTGGATCTTCTTTGAAGATAAGGTGCTCGCCAGCGACGCTCGCCGTCTCGGCGCCGCCATCATTAGCCATGCGTGTGAACGAACGCGACAATTGTCGCTCAGCTCCTACGACCGGCTGTTTCCGAACCAGGACACGCTGCCAAAAGGTGGCTTTGGCAACCTGATCGCGTTACCACTGCAAAAGCGCGCAAGGGTCCAGCATCACAGCGTATTCGTTGACGACGATCTTAAACCGTACGCTGATCAGTGGGCATTTCTCGCCACTCTCCAACGTATGAGTCCTGACCGCATCCAACCCATCATTATCCAGGCCATTGGTAACCGCGACCCCGTCGCAGTGGCGTCTGTTGATGACGACGCCGGTGCCACCCCGTGGAAGGATCCGGAGCCAAGTTCACAACAGCTTAACGTCCAGATGCCTGCGACTCTGAACGTCACTCTGGCCAACCTGATTTATTTTGAAAAGGCGCAGTTGCCACAACCACTGGCCAACCGCTTGATCCGCCTCGCGGCATTTCAGAACCCCGAATTCTATAAAGCGCAAGCGATGCGGCTGTCGGTATGGAACAAGCCCAGGGTTATTGGGTGTGCACAGAATTTCCCGAAGCATATTGCCCTGCCTCGTGGCTGTTGGGATGACGTGAAGGCGCTGCTGGAAGCCCATAAGATCGCGCCGTTGATTGCGGATGAGCGCTTCGCCGGAAACCCTCTGGCGATCAGCTTCACGGGCACATTGCGCCCTGACCAAGAAAATGCCGTGACGGCCATACAAGCCTATGACACCGGCATCCTTTGCGCGCCAACCGCGTTCGGTAAAACCGTTACGGCTGCTGCGCTGATTGCCCGGCGGCGCGTCAATACCCTAGTACTAGTGCACCGGACCGAGTTGCTGCGGCAGTGGCAAGAACGCTTACAGGCGTTTCTCGGTGTAGGAAAGGAAGTTGTAGTCACCCTAGGTGGCGGCAAACCTAGGATCACCGGCCAGATCGATATCGCTGTCATGCAATCATTGTCGCGCAAAGGTGAGATCAATGATCTGGTCAAAAACTACGGTCAGGTCATCATCGACGAATGCCATCACCTGTCGGCAGTATCATTTGAAGCCCTGTTACGAAGCTCACCCGCGCGATACGTAATGGGGCTCACGGCGACGCCAATCCGCCGCGATGGGCAACAGCCAATCATCTTCATGCAGTGTGGCCCCATCCGTCATACGGCTTCGCGCCCGGCGAGTGCTCCTCATGACTTATCGGTCATCCCGCACCTGCTCACCGGCCCAATCCAGGTCCCTGAAGGCTCAGGCATCCAAGACGTGTTCAAGCGGCTGGCTGAAGACACCCAGCGCATGGCAGCTATCGTTTCTGCCGTAGTGCAGGCTTATCAGCAAGGCAGAAAGATCTTAGTCCTAACTCAACGCACCGAGCATGTTGAGAGACTTGACCTTGCGCTGCGTGAGCAGGTCGCGAACCTTTATGCATTGCATGGCCGCATGCCCAAGAAACAGCGGGCGTCGTTGCTCAGTGGGTTGGAGTCTCTGGACGAAGAAGCACCTCGCGTCCTCATAGCCACCGGTACACTCATAGGTGAAGGCTTCGACCACCCTGCGTTAGATACCCTGGTGCTGGCCATGCCCATTTCATGGCGAGGAATCCTCCAGCAATACGCCGGGCGCTTGCACCGCGTACATACCGCCAAATCCGACGTCCAGGTCATCGACTTCGTGGATGACGGTAACGTTGCCTTGTTGAGGATGTGGGAGAAGCGCAAGGCCGGGTACAAGGCCATGGGCTACCGACTGGTCGATTCTTCTACAACCCTGTCGCTGCTGTAGGCCCGCTGCGCAAAAACAAAGAACCGGAAACCTGCCTTGTTGAAAATGGGCCGTGCGAGCGGACCGATAGCCGCTACCCTAAAGCCGGTTTGATGTGATTCGACGCGCTAAGGAGACCGTCGTCATGGTGGAACAGTACGACCGCGCTAAACTGCTGGACGAGGTCTGGACAGAGGCGGTGACGATAGTTGCACCACGCTATCAGCTCTCTGATGTGGGCTTGAAGAAGCTCTGTGGCCGACTACAGATCCCCACCCCGCCTCGGGGCTACTGGGCACGGTTAAAGGCGGGCAAGTCCGTGCCGCCGCGCCCTAAACTCCGCGAGTACGTTGGTCACCCGATGAATCTGTTTCGCACGACAGCTCCGCATACCGTGGTTGAGCCTAAGCCGATAGATGAACGGCTCGTACCACTGCTGGCCTTTGAGCGAGCACCTGGCAACCAGATTATTGTCCCTGAGCACGTAAAACGGTGGCATCCGATGACCTCGGCAGCCCGCCTTGCGCTGAAGAAACCTGTCATCGATACCCGCGGTCAGCCCAGTACTCGCGCACCTGCATTAAATATTTGTGTGTCTCCAGCCCTGCAAGATCGCGCACTCAAGCTCATGGACGCCGTTCTAAAAGCACTGGAAACACGTGGTTGTCGTGTCGAACAAGGCAAGCAGCAGGTCGACATCCTGATCATGGGCCGGATCTATCATCTGCGCGCGTTCGAACCCTGCAAACGCAGTCCGTATGTGCCCACGCCTAAGCAGCTAGAGGACAAGGCTCGCGGGCGCTGGAGCTATTGGCCTAACTGGACATACCAGCCGACAGGACAACTCCACCTACTCGTCAATGAGGGGTATGCAGGCAAAGTCATCGATTCGCCAAACAAGCCGGTCGAAATGCAATTGAACACGTTGCTCGAACAGATCATGACTAACGCGGTGGAAGCGCTGGTGAACGCAGAGCAGCAGGCTATTGTCAATGAAAAGCGCCGCCAACTTCGCGAAGCAGCTGTCGAGCGACAACGCATTCAAAATGACGAACGAAAACGCTTAGCCACGTTGGAGTCCGACGCACAGAACTGGCGCCGCGCCCAGGCCATCCGCGACTATCTTGATGCCCTAGAACGCTCGTCGATATCGGTCCCGAAAGCAACGGATCGCACTGACTATGTGCAATGGGCTCGCGCCAAGGCCGATTGGCTGGACCCCTTGATAGGCGATGTGACGGATATACTGGACGAAGATATCAAGGTTCCTTACTAGGAAAGACTGTGATGACTGATCTATCAGAACCCTCCACTGAAAACGAGATCACCTTCGGCAAACTGCTCGCGTTAAAGGCCGAACTACAGCATCAGAAAAAAGACAACTTACGCGAGTGGAACCGGTGGTACAGCGCACTGGATGAAGAAACACGAAAAGCAGTGGATGAGGAGATCGCCAAGTTCTGCGACAGCATCCGGTCGCAATTCGGTAAATCTCAACGCTTTCAACCGCGCAAAAAGTAGCCGATTCAATACCGCCGGGCATGAGTATTCCTATTACCGGCCCGCATCATTTTTACGAAACACAGCCGCATTTACCAACTTACTACGCTCCCCCAAAAAAATAACGATCACTGCACTACTAACTTGCCGAGGAACAAGTAGCATATTACCCCCCGCTGCTGACCATGGTATTTCAATGAATCCCATTTCAACGCATGCCCATCACAGACTAGTCATTGCCACGAATGCCATATTTGACGTGCCGGTGACAGGTTACATCGTAGGAGCGCACTTTGAAGCGTGCTGCTGTATTGGTTCGATTTACCACCACAACGCGTCTCGCGCGGATGGATGGTTACGCGATGGTCATCGCATCAGGACTTCGGATGTCATTCAGGCCGACCGTCGTGAGGGACTCTGGACGTTTCGAACGCAAAGCGGCAGCTTTTACGTGATTGCCACGTTTGAGCGGAGAACGGGACGAGCCTCGTTGGGAATTTTTCTCAAAATTCTTAAAAAAGGCTTTCACATGACATCGCCGCGACTACAGTGAGCCGCGACGGCCCCGTTCGATATCAAGCGAACTCTCACCAAAGCAGGGCCGTGGTGATGTGATCGTAACGCTGGCCTTGCCCTAGTGTCCTGAGAAACAGTCGCCGCTGGTCAAACCTGGCCACTCTTTCACTATCATTGGACAACGCTCGGCGTCACTGGACCATCTCCCCGGTTCGCAAAAGGCTCCAAAGCGGTTCTAGTTCATTCGGACATGAACGCTCAGTCTGCGCAACCAACCAGCGACCGTGTCAGTACATCACAGGACTTAGCCAGGGCATTCGCACGGCGCGGTAACAGCATCCATCTGGTGGCAGTTTAGATCGGTATGCGCCACGGGGCGCGCGCACTGATCTCTAAGAAGAATCAGCAAGTGTTTTGCTCAACCCCAGTGATCGGTCGCTGCCTTGACACCTAGCGATCTTGGCACAAAGAGGGGCTGTAGCCATTCTCAGACAGTGACAATCAGGGGGGCAAACAGCCACAAACACGTGGGACACAGCCAACCGAAAGCGCTTCGCCAACGGGCTCTCTCAACCCCTGTTCTTGCCATCGTCCCCCCCCCCGGATCACGCACCTGCATGAAACCACTCCAGCGGACGGCTCGACCTTACTCGCACCTCCGAGGTCGATGCAGATGCGGGTACGAAAAAACTCACAGGGGGCGATTACAAAAAAAATTTCCCAATTTTTCATACGCAAATAAAGCCGAAAAAATTACCATATGCTATTGATATTTAATAGTTTTTTCACAAATGTCAATCAAGCAAACATTTTTTGTCAATACCATTGACGCAGCCAAAAAAATGTGAGTTTACGAGACGGAAAGCTATCCCTATGATGCCCGAAACCACCATTTTGGACGCATCCCATGAGACCGCCTTCCACCTTTGAAAACAGCCGAACCCAGACACCCAGCCGCCTCCTGAAGAAAGGAAAATACGGCAAGCACATCACCCATTTCCCATCCTTCAAAAACAAAAAGGTTGTGGTGTGCGAGAGCGAGCTTGAGGCGGATTTTTGCGTCTGGCTCGAATACGAAGAGCAAGTGGTCGCTTATGCGCCTCAGCCCGGTACTTTTACGTTTGTAGTGGATGACCGTGCGGTTCGGTATACCCCGGATTTTGAAATTACGTATGGGACAGGTGAGATCAGGTATGCCGAGATCAAGCCTGATCACATCGCCGAAGACACGGGCTACCTCAGGAAAGTAGGCGAGTTCAGGAAGGTGTGCGAGCTAGCAGGCTACGGATTCGATTTGATCACCGAGCGGGACATCCGCATCCAGCCAAAGCTGAGAAATCTTCAGAACCTCTATAACCGGATGCATCTGGTGACAGACACCGAGTTGGGCTACGCACTGGACAGCCTCAGGCAACCCTCCGTTTCTGCCAGCACTGTGCGTTCGTTGCTGGCGCTAACTTACCCGCCCTCCATGAAGTCGATTGCCAAGGCTGTGTTTAGCGGTCTCATGTTGGCCGACCTCGATCAGCCTTTCACGCTGGATACACGCATCGTCTCAGCATTCGCGGGAGCACATGATGCCTATTCCTATCGTTAACGAACGATACCGCTTGAATGGGGCGGAATTTGAAGTTGTTTCGACCGATCAAAAATACGCTCAATTTAGCGCCGTCATTGGCCAGCGGCAGATCTCGTTTACTCACTTCAAAGTGAACGACATGATTGAAAAAGGGGAGTTGGTCAAATCGCAATCAGCGCCCATCGATCAGAGTAAAGCGCCAATCCTGTTGGACATGAGTCCAGCAGAAAGAGCGAAGCATGATAGGAAAATCAGGTACACCCTTGGGGCGCTAGAGGCTCTCGGTAATACCCTGCCTCGTGAAGCAACGAAAGCTTACATTAGTGAGCTGGCAAAACAAATCGACGATCCCTCCCCTCCGAGCTATTCGACGCTGTATGGCTGGACAAAAAAATACAGACAATCGGGCAATAGCACCCTAGGGCTGATCAACAATAAGCACCTCCAGTTGCCTCGTGGGAAAAAACTGGAAGACAAAACAATCGAAATAACGGAAGACATCATCGAGCAGCACTATTTAATCAGAGAACGTCCCAGCGGGCAGTTTGTCTACAACATACTAACCACGGCCATTGCAAAAAATAACGAACACCGACCTTATACTGAGCAAATTAAGGCGCCCTCACGGGCTACATTTTTTCGTATGTTGTCCAGAATCGACTCATACAAGCTAAACCTCCTGCGCGAGGGAAGAGCATACGCTGAGAAAAAGAACAAATATGGGAGGAGCATTCGCAAGTCCCTGCACATGTACCAAAGAATTGAAGCCGACACTCAACAACTTGATCTGATTGTTGTGGATATTTACGGGAAGGTTATCGGGAGACCCTACCTTACCGCGTTCATCGAGTGCAAGAGCAGGATGATCATTGGGTGGGAGCTATCGATGACGCCACCTTGCGCGGCGAAGACGATGAAGGCGCTGAAGATGTCGCTGCGAAGCGATAATCCGATAGCCGGAAAAGGGGAAATTTACTACATCGACAACGGGTCGGAATTTCTGAATGAGTCATTTTTCAATTTCTTCCGCATCTACGGTTCTAAAGTGTTGCCTCTGCCACCGGGGAAACCTGACCAAAAAAGCTTCATAGAACGCTTCTTCCTGACTCTGAACTTGACCCTGATTCACAACATTAAAGGCACAACCAAATCAAGCCCTGCGAAACGTAGGGACTACGATTCTGCAAAAAATGCACGCTTGACTGTAGATGGGATCAGATCAACGTTTAAACGATGGCTAGACGAGTACTACCACCAGCATCCACAGAAAGGCTTATCCGCTACGCCACAAAATGTTTTTGACAAGTCGATGGAAAACGAACTTCCCCCCGACACTTACGCATTAAATGAATTAGACATTACCTGCCGCAAAACAAATGCAAGAACCATTTCAAACGGCAGGGTCACCATGTTCAACCTCCAGTGGTATGGGCCGGGATTGGCCAGACTGGATGACAAGGCGCGAAAATACAAGTGTAAGCCTTTGGTGCATTATGACGAATCGGACCTATCGACAGTATGGCTGTCCATCCCACAAGAACCTGGAGTAATGGTCCAAGCGAACGCCGTGGATCCGGACTATCAAAATGGATTGACGCTTTACGAGCATAAACTTGCCTGTGATGCAATCGATAAACAAGGCCTCGCATTTAGCAAACAAAAGGCTGCTCGCGCCCTGGCGGAAATTTATCTCAGCTTAAGTGAGCTTGAATACGAAAAACCCAAAAGACAAATAAAACAGGTACTGGCTACCACTACCAAAACCGAGGATATGAGCCATCATGCCCTAGACGAAAGCGAACTCGACGATAACCTCTCAGTTCCAGATACGTACATCGCTGCGATGCCAGACACAGCAGAGCCCGACGATGACTTAGAATTTTTCACACTAGAGTAAGCAGCATGACCCCAGAAATCCAGAACAAGATGACTGACTTTTCCAAACACATCGTTGCGCACTGTTACTACAAAGATGCCCTTGCCCAGATACACAAAAGCATTATTACTACAGCTACCCGTCGAGAGCCATCGTCTGTGCTGCTAACTGGGCCCTCAGGCGTAGGAAAATCTACAGTGTGTAAGTATATTGTGCAACAGATCGGTGGCCACAAGGAAGTCGAAACGGAGTGGGGTATTATCCAGACCGTCCCTGCATTCTACTGCGAATTACCGGCAGGCCCTACACTTAAGTCCCTAACTATCACCATGCTAGCTCAGCTGGGTTGCAGCCATCTAACTGGCGACACCCAAGCGTTACTGTACCGACTGGTCACGCTTCTGGAGACGTGTCAAACCAAAGTCATTCTGCTGGACGAGTTTCATCACTTACTCGCAAAAGGCGCTGAAAAAACGAAAAGTCTCGTGTGTGACTGGGTCAAAACTCTCATGAACAAGACCCTCATACCCGTGGTAATCGCAGGGATGCCTGCCTGCGAGTCCATCGTGGATGAATATCCGCAGCTTGCCCGTAGGTACCCGTTCAGGGCGAATCTGCGGCCGCTGGAGTACGCGTCGGCGGATAATCAATCCGACTACCTGAAAGTCCTGAAATCCCTAGGCACGCAAATTAATAAAATAGGCGGGTTCTCGACCTCAATCTATTTAACCGACCAAACGCTTGCAGCAAAAATCTTTGTTGCAAGCGGTGGAAACATGAACTCACTTCGACAGCTGCTTCATGAAGCCTTTCGGATTGCCTTGGAAAGAAACTCTGGCACGTTCTCCGAGCAAGACCTTGGCGACTCGTACGCGTCTCAATTTCTAGAAGGTTCATTGGTAAAAATCAAGAATCCTTTTGCTCTTGAACCGCACGAAGTGAGGAGCATCATTTCGAGGAGTCAACGATGAGCATCTTGAACTTTGTTCCTCGTGCTCGCTCGGAGGAAAGCCCGCGAAGCCTGCTCATTAGAACTGCATACCACAACGGCTTCAAATCGGTCGCAAAAATGATCGCGTCATTGAAAGGCGAACATAATGCCCGGCCTTTCGATTGGCAACTAAATAACTCAAGCATAGCGAAGTTGTTCGCAACGCTTGATACCAATGCACTATCCCCCTTGCCATTTTACAGCAGTGCCTCCCCCATTACGCGCGGCGCACCGGTGATCATAAATGATATCACCATACCATTAACGCTTCTCAAGACGAAAAAACACTCTATTTGTCCTGCATGCCTAGCTGAAGGTTGGCAAAAATACGTTCAGGACTTCGTGATTTTGGAGTCCTGCCCCTACCATCATTACAGTTACATAGAGCAGTGCCCATCTTGCATGCAGGACCTCTCATGGACAGAGTGCAATGGAGTATTTTGCAAGTGTGGATACGACCTACGAAACAGCCCAAAAACATACAAATTCTGTAAATTTGCGGATCAGCTCCTGCTTACTTTCAGAAACAAGAACCAAAATGTCTTTGACTCATTTTTGATAAATCTACAGGCACTCAGATACTTTTACAGCACCACCCATACAGAAGCGAAAGCGATTGCCGAGCTAGCCCTTGATATTGCCGTGAGCCGAGACCCAATGAAAGTCAAGGCTGCCATCCAGCGCTCAATCGATGAGCATGAGCCCGCGCCGGAGCTATTATTTGTGGCTCCGTGGCTGCTGTCGAATGACGAAGAAATCAGAAATATTGCTAACAGCTTCATGCGAAGCCCCATTGATGGTTCGATGCGGGAAACAAGCACCACCCAACTGGGAAAGTTTTGGCTGCGCCGAGACGAGCTGAATGCTGTTGGGATAAATCAATTAAAACTCCAAAACCTTTCAAAGCTTGAATTAATCACGAAAGTAAAAATCAAGACCAACACTCCATTCCAGTATCATTCAAACAACTGGGCGTCCGTGTTCGCATCACTGGGCTCAACTGGCACCCGAACAATTGCCACCAGTACGCCTGCCCATTTTGACGTAGATCAGGCGGCATTGTATCTAGACGTTTATCCAGAGGTAGTGAGGCGGGCTGTTAAGGCCGGCTTTATGACAAAAAATTTGAAAAAAGGCGCTTCTGGAAAAATGCTTATCGACGCAGGAGAGGTTTCTACCTTCCAGCGAAACTACGTTTTTGTAGGGCCGCTGGCCAAGCAGCTAAATAGTCCTAATACGACATTAGCAGCGCGACTCGCAGCAGTGGGAATCTTGCCTGTTTCTGGCCCGAACGTGGATGGGGGTTTGGTAACGATCTACGACAGGTGCACTCTGGACGAGTCTAAAATTTCGACAGCACTTACCGCTGAAACCTACTCAAATAATGCCGGGCGCAAGCTTCACACTATGAAACCCAGTGACGCACACATCAGTTCTACTGATACTGCTAAAATTTTGGGTATTGAGATGCAGCGGTTGAAATATTTGGAGAAAATAGGATTACTTGTTCAAGAAATCCCACCCCAGTTCGTGTGTGAGAATCGACGCTATTTTACCAAAAAATCGGTAAATTCGACTCAAAAAAAATTGAGTAACTCCATCACCGTTGAGAATCTAGCATCCGAGCTTGATCTCTCACCATCAACCTTTGATCGCCGATTCATAAAAAGTGGATTTTCAACTCCAATCGCCCTTGGCAAGCGTCTTCTAGTAAGCAACCGAGATGCATTTGCGATTCGCAAGAACCTTCAAACCTATTGCTCCTGTGACCAAGCAGACAAATACCTAAATGCTCCTAAAGGACATTCCTCCAATCTGATATCAACCGGACGCCTTCGAGCAGTACCTATTTCAGAATCTCGCATACATACCGTTCGTCTGATCAAATGGGCGGACATTCAGGCATTAGCCCTAGCTCTCTGACTTCCTCCCCCAAAATCAAAGATTTCTTTTGTTCTCAACCTATTCCAACCTGGGAGGGTTGACACTCCCTGTATTAGTAAATATATTATTTACTAATACCTGATCAAGAAAGAAAACTGATCAGCAATGCGCTTTACTCAATGTTGGGCTACAGTTCAGTTTTTATTGAGACGACCTACACATTTTCCATTTTTTAATGAGACTCAAATTTATTATATTTGAGACACTGCAATCGAACCCCAATGAACTCAGGGGGTCCATTTCAGACTTTATTGAGACTCCACGTCCTGCTTTCACTGTTTGAAATGAAAGGGGCTGCCAGAGATGGTGGCCCTTTTCTTTTGTGACGTTGAGATATTCTTTTCTTGATCGTTCCCCCGCTGCTTCGCGCGGGAACGATCAGCGCATACGGAACAGTCGCAGTCAAACGTAGGAAATTTCCTAGACAGCGATTATGGCCACTCAGTATCGTTCACGGATTTTCAACGCGTGGCGACGTTATGGATATCGACAAGACCAACAGCGATTGGAGTGAGCAGGAAATTCAGGCCGCAGTCGATGCCTACCTCGACATGCTGCAACGCGAAAAGAAGGGCCTCAAGATCAACAAAGCTCACGAGAATCGCGTGCTTAGGGAAGGGCCCTTGTCGGGTCGTACGAAGGGATCGGTCGAGTTCCGCATGCAAAACATTTCGACCGTTCTGATGGAGCTAAACCAGGAACGCATTATCGGTTACAAGCCTGCGAAAAACGTCGGCGCGAACGTTGTCCGGAGCATCCGCGAAGCTCTCGATGCTTATAATCACATGGCGTCTCCTGAAGACTTCGAACCTACAGCGGACGAGGCTGTACTCGAACAACGGGCGTTGAAGCTAGAAAAGCACCCGTTGAAGACGCCTCCGAGGGGAATTGAAAATCCGCAGCAATCACCCTCTACGGGCAAAGCTTACATTCGCGATCCTGAAGTCAGAGCCTGGGTACGACAGCAAGCTAAAGGCGTCTGTGAAGGCTGTGGCCAGCCCGCCCCCTTTCAAATCAATGAAACCCCATTCCTCGAAGTTCATCACGTTAAGCACCTGGCACATCAAGGCTCTGACCGCCCGAGCAACGCGGTCGCGCTCTGTCCGAACTGCCATCGTCGGTGCCACCACTCCAGCGATAAGCAGGCGTTCACCGATGCTCTCTATGACAGGGTCAAGCGGCTCGTCCGGGAGCCTTGACCTATGATGTTTCGTCAAGACGATGCCTTACCTCATCAGGGACCGGTCAACAACGCTAACGGATCGCATGGCACCAAGCGTCAAGACTGACCGTAGTAATCCCTGTATTTGTCACAGTTGAAGAACAACTCCAACCCTATGCACCACGCGACAACAAAGCCCCAAATGAAGAAGTCGTCGACCTGACTGTCGAGCATGAAGGTCGCGCTTGCACCTGCCATGATGAGCGCAAGGCCAAAATATTTGCGCTGCTGTTGCTGCCTAATTTTGTGGTTGAGCGGGTACCAACTGGTGAGTGTGAGAAAAAGGCCGGAGAGGAAAAGCATCAGGACTTTCCCTCTTGCTTGTCGCTGTAATCACGACCAAACAGCAACCCAAGCCCCGATGTCATCAGAGTAAGCATCACGATGAACGGAACTTCATCCATTACTGGCACCCGAAAAAACGCTGCGACGGCAACACCTGTCAATGTCAGCCCCACCGACTTCCTCAGAACTCGCAGTCTGAGCTTGAATAGCAATAGGTATTGGATCGTCATGCAGATCCCGAAAAGCATCGGGTCGGTCATCGAATCGTGACTCCACTCTGGGCTTCGATCAGCATAGATTTGGCTGAATGCTGCGGCCCGATGCCTCCGTTCATACAAGCCATCGAATGTACCCGCCGCACCAGTGAGGCGTCGGATTCTGCTGGGCTGGATTGGATTCAGGAATGCTGATTGGACGGAAACAGACGAGCCTTACTATTGTTTGGGAGAAGTCCTACGCGCAGGTGCTCATATTGAGGATGTCGAGCCGTGGGGCGGTCTTTATCCCTTCGTCCTCGCCCGATACTCCTGCACCATCTCCTTCGTTACATCCTCCTTAAAGCACAACGGCGAGTACCCGCCCGGCCGACTGTATGCACTGCGTTTCCCACACCTACTTCCATTACGGGCGGCGTTGTAGGGGCATGGGCAGTTGCCGGAGTAGTTGGCGATGGAGTCTTCGATGAGGATTTGGGCGATGGCGGCGTCGGTGAGGCGGGTTTCCTTGGCGTTAACGGTGAAGGCGCTGAGCAGTGCGAGTGCTGCGATGAAGCCGGTTCCTACCTTGGTCATGGCTGTTCCTTAGCGGTGCGGATGGATTTTCCGGACAGCGTTTTACCATGACATCATTGAGCCACCACAATGCTTTTTCGCTGTAGACTGTGATTGCATTCCTACTGCGGTGAATGAGGGTTCTTACAGACGGTTCGTTGTTTTCCGAGCCGAACTTTGCGAAGAACCTACTATCGCAGCCGCCAGCAAGCTGGACTGCTACACGTCAGCCATTTGTTATCGAAACCTCTTAATGGAAGTTTGAAAGCCCACGGATATGGCCAAGAAATCCTCTCTGTTTGATGACCTCTTTGTAATCGCCAGCAAATTGCCTTGGTGGGTGAGTCTTTCGATTGCGCTGATCTCAGGCGTTGGCCTGCACGCGGTAGCCTCGTCTACCCCAGCGCCCTTCTCTGGCGACCCTCATCAGTTTCAGTCGGTCGTTATCGGCAATATGACGCGGGTGGCGGCGGGCATCGGGCAGTACGCGCTGCCGTTCATTTTCGGTTGCGGAACCATCGCCTCGCTCTTCCGCCGTTTCCGATCACGCACGCTGTTGAAATCCGTCACCACCCCAGGCGGCAATACGTTGCTGAGCATCAGTTGGCGCGAGTTTGAGTTGCTGGTGGGTGAGGCGTTGCGTCGTCGCGGTTTCAAGGTGCAGGACACGGGCGGGCGCGGGCCGGACGGCGGGATTGATCTGGTGGCGCGCAAGGACGGTGAAACGTATCTGGTGCAGTGCAAGCAATGGCGCGCGGTGCAGGTGGGTGTGCCGGTGGTGCGCGAGTTATACGGGGCGATGGCGGCCGAGGGGGCTGTCGGCGGGTTCGTGGTGACGAGTGGGACGTTTACCAGGCAGGCGCGGGACTTTGCTTCAGGACGCAATCTGCAACTGGTGGACGGGGACGTATTGCGGCGGTGGATTACCGAGACGAGCAAGCCAAGTCCTCGGCCAACGATTGAAGTGGCGGTCGAGCGTGTTGAGCCTGCGGTCGTTGAGCCGGTCCAGCCCACAGCGGTGGTGCCTGAGCAGGTGCCTGAAGAACTGGTTGCAACACCGGCCGCGCCCAAGCCGCCCGCCTGTCCCCATTGCCGTAAACCGATGGTGATCCGCGTCGCTCGCACTGGCGCAAACGCCGGTGGCGATTTCTGGGGCTGTGGGGATTATCCGAAGTGTCGTGGCATTCGACCTATCTTTGCGCCGATGAAAAACATTTAATTCCCTGACACCCACATAACTTTTTCGCTAATCAATATTTAGCCGGGTTTCATTTGATCCTGAGGCGCTGGGTTCTTACAGTGGCCTCACCTAATCGAACTTGCACACGCAAGAAGGTTTATTTCAAATGTTCAAATCCATCGGCATTATCAGCGCACTCGCTGTGTCTTCATTGATGGCCTCCCCTGCCGTTTTCGCCGAAGAATCTCCTGCCTTCGTGGCCCGCAACGAAGCGCTGCAAGCAAACGTCGAGCAGCACGAAGAAGCCCTGGCCGCGAAGGCCAAGGAGCAGGACAAGACTCAGCAAGCCTCAACCTACGACCCTCAAGTGGAGAACGCCAAACACACCTGACCTGTACGCCGTTACCGTTCTGTCTTTTTCTTTGTTGTGTTTCTGTTGTTGCAACTCTCCGCGTCGTTGCTCCCGACGTGGGGCCCCAAAGCTCCAAACTTCAGCCGCTTTCCCTAGCGGCTTTTTTTCGGCCTTAAAAAGTGACGACCGTAATAATGCTGAAATCACGGGCGTCTGTTGTTTAATTCAAAACAGACTTGAAACCACGTTTCGCTGTCAGATCTTTTTACGGGCAAGCACGCCCTACGGTCATCGGTCTGGCAAACGCATTTCTACCCATCGCCTGCAAGCGTCAGGCAAAATGCGGACCTCTGTAGGAATCAGCCTTTGATGAGGTAGGAATGCGTCTGTTCACCTTGAAATCAGCCTTGATCTGCATCGCTCTGACGTTTGGCCTGAGCGTCGCGGGGGTTCAGGCTGCCACTGACACCAAGCACCCTGCCAAGTCGTCCAAAACCGCTCACTCGTCTAAATCCTCGAAGGCTTCGAAAAAGACTGCGCCCGCCAAACCCACAGGACAGAAGGTCTCGATGCTGGGTGGCAAGTTCGTGTTTTACCTGCCCAAGGACTACGTCAAAGGGCCGATGGAAGAGATCGATGATAAGGCGAAGGCTGCGGGGGTTACCGGCTCGCTGTACATGAACAAACCCGCCAAGCGTGTGGTGATCATCACGGAAACGCCGCTGCCCGACGGCAAGACAGTGCCGTCAAACGATACGGAAACCCTGGACGACATCATCGCGGAAACCCTCGTTCAGCAGCAGTCCAGCTACAAGGATTTCAGTAAGCTGGGTGAGAAGAAGATCGTCAGAAAAGGCCTTGGGCTGCGTCAGCTAGATATCTCAGGCAGCGTCGATGGGGGCAAGGTGCTGAGCACCACCGTCGCCGCGGCCTCCGGCAATCGCACGGCAATGGTCAACGTGATCTCGCTGGCGAAGGATGCCAAGGCTCACGGGGCACTGGTGAAGGGTGTGACGGGAAGCAAATGATGAGCGCTGCTTTTTGGGCAGCGATTGCTGCCTGAAAAGCAGCACCCAAAACTACTGATTCGTGTGCAGCCAGACTTCGATGTCTCTCAGCAATGAAGAAGCCTGTTCAATCGCATCCCTTGCCATAGACTCGCTAACAGGGTCTCCCGAATAGTCGCTCAGGTTGCGCTGCTTACGTAGCCCGTCCAGTGCGATCATCCGTTCCCGCGACAAGCCCATCGTTAACGGCAGTGTCTGGATCATGGTCTGATGGTGTCCCGGCTTGCTGGTCAAAGTGCGAAATCCATTAGCCTGTAGCACCGCGTTGGCGGACTGCATAACCGACTTGTACGCCATGTCGAATCGGCCCTCTGAGCTCATACCGAACAGCTGTGCATCTTCAAGGCTCCTGCGAGCTGCCGCTATTAGCCGGTCGACGTTTGCTGCGTCTTTCGGGATGCTCTCCAATGCCCTTTCAAGCAAGTTTTCCAACGTCATCGTTCACTCCTTGTGAGGATTCAGAACCGCCTCCGAACCGATGACGAACAGCTTAGGCTTGGCCAATACATCACGCACGAACCCACCCTGTTCTGCTAACAATTGGAACCACTCTCGTTCGGCGTATTGCTTTGGGCTGATCTCGCGGCCCAGGCTTTCCTGGAGTGGATACAGCTGGGTGACAAGCTCGCTGAACGACACGCTACCGATGACCATGAGATCAACATCGCTGTCGGAGGTCGCCTTACCGTTTGCGATCGAACCGTAGACGAACGCGATCTTGATCCGTTCGGACAATGGAGCGAGCGCTTGAGCGATGGCCTCCGGTAATCCGTCGGTCTTGCGCAATATGCTGACGAGCTCCGGATAAATGGGGCAATCCGGATTGGCTCGGTAATGCATCTGGTTGCCGACCGAAGCCTTCAACAGCACGCTCGCCTCTACCATCTTGCTGAGTTCTCGACTCAACGTGCCGGAGATCGTACCCGTCAGCCTTGCAATTTCGCGTTGGTGGTATTGCTGCTGAGGGTTCAACAATAGAAGCGCCAGCACCTTCCTTCGGTACTCGGAAAACAGAAAGGATGAAAGCATCGGGGGTCACCAAGGTCGCTGCTTTAAAGGCAGCAATTGAAGCCTTAAAAGCAGCACTTTTCAAGCGACGTCAATCAATCCGGCAACACCACCCTCACGCCCCCCGGATGCGCCTTGATCGCGGCGTACGGTACCACTGACCATTCCGGCCCTTCGCAGGCGCGCATGACGCGGGCGAAATAGGGGCCGACGTAGATGCCTGCTTCGGTGAAGTACCAGGACGGGAAGTCCCAGACGGATTCGTCGGTGTAGTCGCAGTCGTCGTCGGTTTCGGGGGCTTTCATGTCGTCGGGATGGGCCGCTTTCAGTTGGCTGACGAGCCAGGGCGCGAAGGCTTTGCTGCGGTAGTCCGAGTACGTGTCGAAGCTCACGCCGCCTGCTTCATCACGTTCATAGTGGAAGGGCTTGCCTTTGCCGACCCAGAGGACATCTTCCAGCGTCAGTTCCTTTCCGGTGGTCGCGTCGAGGTTAAGGGGCGAATCGCCGAAGTCCGGGTGTGCGCCGCCGCAATCGTAGGAGGTAGAAATGTTGAGGCTGACGACACCCGGCGTCATCAGTTCCGGGGTGACGGACTGGTCGAACTCACCTTCTGTGCGGCTGCCGCCGAGCATGCATTGGTGGTAGCTGACGACTTCATTCCACAGCCGCGAGCGCAGTTGTCGGTTGATTTTCTCGGCCTGCTCGGGGGCGTAACCGGAAGTGATTTCGAACAGGGTGATGCCTGATTCGGGCTCGACCCACCATTGCAGGTCATGCCCCATGAAAGTCTCTTTTTTATCGGCCTTGAGTTTCAACTGGCTGAGGCGCAAGTAGTCGTAGGGGGAATCCCGGTAGATGTCCTGCCAACCGGGCTCGGCGGTGGCATCAGGCGCGGTGATCTTCTTTTCGCTCAATTGCACCTTGTAGGATTTGCCCTTGGAACTGCTCCATTCCCCTGCCCAACCGGCGTCTGCGGATTTATGCAGATGAAGGGTGGGTAAGTCGGGGTTGTCGTCGTAGCTCAAGCCTTCGGTCAGCGTCAGATCCTGCCCGGTCTGTTTGCCGGAAAGCGCCAAATCCTTGTGGTACTTCTCATAGAAGTAGCGCCCGCTGATGTCGTCGGGCTTGGTCAGATCCAGCTCTACCACGATGGGCGATTTACCGAGGGTGCCGGTGAAGACGTGCAGGGCATCAGCGGCATTAGCGAGCGGTGCCATCAACGCGACGAGGCACGTCATCTGAGGGAGAAAGCGTTTCAGGGGCATCAGCCGATCCTTTGAAATGATGCGAATTCGGCGGCTAATCTGGCCGTTGACGCCGCATCTGACAAGGGATCGGAGAACGTTTTTTCCGAAGGTGTGAACCCGTCACTTTCTGCTTTCGACCGCCATGCGCACCGCGAAGCCGAACAGCACCGTGCCCATCAACCAGCGCTGCACGTTAGCCCACGTGGGTTTGGTGGCCAGAAACACCGCAATCGACCCTGCCGCCATGGCGACCATCGCATTGACCGTGAGGCTGACGCCGATCTGCGCGCTGCCCAATATCAGCGATTGGCTGAGCACGCTGGTGCCCGCTCCGACGGTGATGAATTGCGGCAGCAGCGAGAGGTAGAGTACCGCGACTTTGGGGTTAAACAGGTTGGTGAGCAGCCCCATCAGAAACAGCTGTTTATTGCTGTCCTGCGGCAAAGATTTAACCTGAAACGGCGAGCGACCGCCCGGTTTGACCGCTTGCCAGGCGAGGTACAACAGGTACAGCGCGCCCGCGATGCGCAAGGTGTCGTAGGCGTAGGGCACCGCCATGACCAGCCCGGTGATGCCGAATGCTGCGCACAGCATGTAGAAGATGAAACCGATGCCAACGCCGCCGAGGGAAATCAGTCCTGCCTTGCGACCCTGTGAGATCGATCGCGAGATCACGTAGATCATGTTCGGTCCCGGCGTCAGAACCATGCCCAGAGAGATCAGAGAAAAGGCGATGAGGTTCGAGAGTTCTGGCATGAGCGCTGTCCAGCCATTGTAGGAAATGACCCGCTCGAAGGCCGTCGAGTGGGGTTGTGCGCATTCCACGCCAATCCCCGAAGAGCGTCTATAGACAGATTCGGGAAAAAAGCACCCAGACAGATGCCAGGCTTAACGACAGCCGGTGGTGATTATTCGACCAGTAGTGGCTAATTGCTCTTCCCACCCTCAGGGAAGGGGGTGACACTCAGTGTCGTTCGTCGTGGCCGATGTTTCAGTCGGGATGCTGCGTCACTACCCGGTGAAGAGCTATGAACACCTCAGTCCGTAAAGGTCTTTCGTTTGCCCGGCGCATGCATGTGCCGCGCAGCGTGGGGATGGGTATCGGCTTTTTTGCCGTTGCCGCCGCGCTTTACCCGTCACACCCACCGATTTGGGTCTGGGTGGTGATGGTCTTGCATGGCTATGGATGGCCTCACTTGGCGTATCTTCTGGCCAAGTTATCGAAACAGCCCTACAAGGCCGAGCGCCGAAATCTGATGTACGACTCACTGGCCGGTGGGTTCTGGGCAGGGACGATGGGCCTTAGCCCCCTAGCCAGCGTGACCACCTTGTCGATGATGGCCATGAACAACATCGCGGCAGGCGGGCCACGGCTTTTTTTGCAGGGCGCTTTGGCGCAAGTGGTCGGCGGGCTGGTGGCCTACGGCATTTTCGTCCCCGATCTGTTTCCTGACATTAGCCAGATCCAGATCTACGCCTGTCTGCCGATGTTGGTGATCTACCCAATGGCGATTGGCCTGGTGTGCTATCGGGTCGCGGTGAAGCTGTCGAAAAGCAAGAAGGCGCTGGAAAAACTCAGCACCACCGACAGCCTGACCGGCCTGATGAACCACGGTGCCTGGAAAGACCTGCTGCGGGTCGAGTTCAACAATTGCCAGACACTCAAGCGTCAGAACAGCGTGGCGCTGATCGACATCGATCACTTCAAGACCATCAACGACACCTACGGCCATATCATCGGCGACAACGTGCTCAAGCAATTGAGTGGTGCCTTGACCGCGAGCCTTCGGGAAACTGATCTGGCCGGTCGCTACGGCGGCGATGAATTCTGCGTGATCCTGCCCGATACGACGCTCGCGCAAGCCAACGACATCCTCGAACGCCTGCGCCGAACGGTGCACGACCACGCCCACACCGCCCTTCCCGACCTGCGGCTAAGCCTGAGCATCGGCATCGCGGCCTACGGCCCACACCTCACCGACGCGGGTATGTGGCTGCATGAAGCGGACATGGCGTTATACGCCGCGAAAAGCACCGGGCGAAACCGAGTCAGTTCGGCGCCGCCCGGGGTGAGAGCGTGTGGGTCATTGGCGTTTGAGTGAGTCAGCGGCGAAGCCGGGCGATGGTTTGGAAGAGCGTGGGGATGGCGTTTTGCTGGAGGTACTTGTGGATGGCTTGGCGCAACGTTAGTGGGGTGTTTTCAGAAACGTTGGCCGTGCCTGGAGAAGACGGTCCAGTTGTTTGTCCATTTTTTTCGGACGTTGAGGCCGTATTTCGAGGTAATCTCGTTTTCAAGTCATAAACTTCTGTAGAAAGATGTTTGACCCAATTTTTTTGATTCGGTTGGAAATGAGAGAAGCGCGAGCCAAAGTCTTCCACGACTGTGCCGACTGAGGAAAACTTATTGACCATCTGTTCAACAAAATCAAAATTCAGATAATGCAACGCACTGTGTTTGGCATCTAACGCATTGCGCAGAAAACCGGTATCGAATCGCGTGCTCTGGAAGGCTTCGCTTTGTAGGATACGCGCTGCGGTGGCGGCATTCTTATCAGTAAATAAATAAGTCACTTCATGCCCCTCAGAGTCAAAGCTCATGCCCGGCGCCTGCGGCAAGATCCGCTGGCCATTATTATGCAACCGATAGAGAGCAAGGTTTCCCGCCAACTCGTCTACATATGCGAGGTCGACGCCTTGACCGCTTGCAAACTCGTAGACGTCAGCCATCATTTCTCGGTCCATTTTGGTCAGAAATGGCAGCGGATCTATCGCGTTCAACCACGTGGAACTATGGCTGACTGGAGGTTCGTTAAGCTGTCCCGCGAAAAGGCGCGCCATTAATAACGCTCGTCCGCTGATGGACACGGACGCTGCTTGCAAAGCCGGCGCAGTGGCAGGATGAGACATCGAGAGTGCTGGTGAGTCCTTACTTTTCGGCAGCACTGGGTAAGGGGGTGGATAGCCATCCGGAATTGAAATGCTCATGTGATTTCCTCGCATTGGAATCCGCCCTCGATTACCGAAGGCGGACATTTCAGTTAGTAGCTCAAGTTGAACCGCACTCGGTCTTCGCCGGAGGGCTGACTGTTGCGCGCGCCACCCGCTGCTGACCAATGCCGAATAACAGCAATCGATCCAGGTCTGAACAGCTCCCCTTTAAAGCGGTAGCTAGTACCTGAGGAATTAGGAGCAATCTCTTCACAACTATCGGGATTGCTTCCAGAGGCATAGCAGAGCTCCACACGCTCACCAACGCTTTGAGGGAATCCGGTGGTACTCCAATCGATAGATTCGAGCGTATACATCGCGCGCGGCCGAGTATCCATATAGCCGATCGGAAAACTTGCACCCCCAGCTCCCGGAGAAACAACTATTCGATAAGGCATTTTCGACTTCGTCACCGAAAACTCCCCCGCCATCCCCGACATCGACACAAACACCAATGCCAGCGGCAATAGTTTTTTATTCATGATTCACATCCTTATTTCTTGTTCTTTATTTATTCAGGCCGAACAACTCCCGTGAGCCAAACTCACCAAAAGGTTTCCAGTCCTGTTTGTTACGGAGCAAACTTCGTTATTGGATAACTAATCCATACTGACCTCCCTCCGTACGAACCCGGCGTCCATGCCAAACACTTCCACCCCACTCACCGTCGTCTTTCCCAAGGTGACGGGGCGCACTGATTCCGGGGCATTGAGCGCCGCCCGATGAATAACGAAATGGCCGCCTTGCTTTTCACCCACGGCATCGGTGGGCAGGACGACGGCGTTGGGGTGGCGGGCAATGAGGATCGACAGCCGTGCGCTCATGCCCAAACGCAACCT
The DNA here is from genome assembly GCF_044753445.1 of Pseudomonas sp. NPDC088368. Lineage (NCBI taxonomy): Bacteria > Pseudomonadati > Pseudomonadota > Gammaproteobacteria > Pseudomonadales > Pseudomonadaceae > Pseudomonas > Pseudomonas sp. NPDC088368. Next base: position 177,833 of record NZ_JBIVNG010000004.1, on the reverse strand, counting down.
TCGACGGCTGTCTCGATCAAGCGGTGGCAGGCTTACCGTGACGTGGTAGGAAGCACCATTGCCGCGCATGTCGGACTCAATCGCCTGAGCGCCTACACCAGTGATCGTGCCGTGCAGCACTTCGTCGAAGCCGTCACCGCTGATCTCGGCGGGCATGCCTTCACGCAACTGGTTGATGTCGACCTCGTCCACCCTCGCCTGCACCTTCAAACGTTCGACGCTGGCCAGACCGAACAACGCCTGGCCCTGGCTCACCCGCGCGCCTACAGCGATGGGTCGGTCGTTCGAGGTAGACGGGCCGTCCGGCAGACGAAGGACAATGCCGGAGAAAGGGGCCCTGATCTCGCCGCGCTGTTCGAGTGCCAGCAATGCGTCATGCCGGGCACGCGCACTGGCGAGCTGCATGTCCGCGATTTGTCGACGCTCTCCCTTCCCTCGCTTGCCGACCTGAGCCAGCTCGGCTTGAGCCGCCGAGACATCCAGCGATTGCGTGCGCAGTTGCTGCGTCAGGCTGTCGACCTCCATGCGCGGCACAATGCCCTGTTCCAGCAAGGCCTGAGTCTCTGCGAGTTTGCGTCGGGTATCCGCCAGCCCCAACTGACCACTGCTTAGCGCCCGGCGTGCCCTGGCCATTTCGTCGCCGTCAGCCCAGCTCTCAAACACCTGCACAGCGCTTTCGGCCTTGAGACGTTCGGCCAAGGCTTCCCGAATCTGCAGGTGCAACAGGTCGGGGCTGATCCTGAGCAACAACTGATCTTGAGCGACGCGTTGATCGATGGCGAACATGTGCGCTTCGATATGGCCCTCGAAGGGCGCGATCAACGTCATGGCCTCTCCGGGCACGATACGTCCGACCAGACCGATGCGATGCTCCAGCGGAGTCGGCATGACCTCTACCCAGCGCTCCGTTGGCGCTGGCTCATCCTGCCTGCTCCCATAAAGGCCCGCACCTGCGATCAGCAGCGCCAGAACACCCGCCATACCCGCCCTCAGAGCAGCGGGTTTGAGTTTCAATACGTCAGTCATTGAGCGCGATCTCCCAGCTGTCCAGGGTCATGCCCAAGCGTTCATCCAGTCGGGTCTGGGCATTGAGGTAGGCGATCAGCGCATTGAGCACGGCATTCTCGGTGCGACGCAGGTCCTCCTCGAAACTCAAGACCTGAAAGGTGCTGGTGCGCCCGACGTGCAACCTTCGCCTTTCCACAGCCAGTTTTTGCTCGGACAAGCTGCGACTGCGAAGGGCAATTTCGTATTGCCGCCAATGGGTCTGCATCGTACGAATGGCATCGGTGACTTCCTGCTCCAGCGACTGTCGGGCTTCAGCCTGTTGCAGCGCCTGGGTGTCGACAGCGACCTGGGCATGAACCCGTCGCTGGCGTTGCGCAGGGTCGCCAATCGGAATGTCCAGTTGCACGCCTGCGTAGGCATTCCATCGCCTGTCCTGACGTTGCTGTGCATTCGACGAATTACGCTGGCGATCCTCGGCGGCTCCGGCGACCAGAGACAGGTCCCACTGTTGATGATTTTTGGCGATCAACAGGTCGATATCGGCCAGCTCCTCTGCAATGCGCTGTCGCAGGTAGGCGGGCTGACGTTGTCGGGCAATGCTCAAGGCGTGCTCGGGATCGATGTCGATACGCTCGGCGCTCAGATCATCACTGGCGTGCAGCGGTGTGGTGAGGTCAAGCGCCAACAATTTCAGCAGCGCCCGACGGCTCGCCTCCAGATGATGCGAGGCCTGTTCGGCATTGAGTTCCTGATAGGCCAGATCCGCCTCATTTTGCAGACGATCCACCTGCGCCATGCGCCCGGACGCAATCAACGCTTCGTTGACTCGCATCTGCTCGCGCGACCGCTCCAGCGCACGGGTCACAATCCGCAGTTGCTCTTGCGCCTTGAGCAGCTCGCGGTAGGCAGACACGATTTGAGTCACGCTTTGCGCCACCGACGCTTCCAACCCAAGCCGATGGCTGCGTTCGTTCAACCGCGCGCGCTGGCGTGGAGCGGTGACGACGTCCCGCCCCGCGTTCTTCAGTAGCGGCTGCACAACTTCGATGCCCAGGCCCCGCTGTTGCTGGCGGCCTGCGCGATCAGTCCGATCAACCCGTTGCGCCCAGGACAGGCTGAAGCGGGTTCCCCATTCCGTGTTGAGCGAGGCTTTCGGCGTCACGCTGACTTCCTGTCTGCGATCCTCGGATTCACGGCGTGCAAGCTGCCGAGCGCTTAAATGAAAGCGGGGAGAGAAAAAAGCCTCCGCCACCTGCACGTCGAACTTCTGCGCCACCCGCTGCAAGTAGGAGCGGCGAATTTCCCGGTTGGTGCGCAGCCCCAGTGCCACTGCGTCAGCCAGACTCAACTGCAGGCTGCCGACAGTGCCTTGCGACAAGGCCCATTGGCCGCCCTTCGTGGCAGACACGGGTATACTCGGCGCAGACATCGGGGGTTCCGGGCCCACCTCACTTCGCGCCTGATCAATCGAAAGGACGCTGAACACCATCATCAATGGCCGCGCATACCCCATCAGGCGGACAGGCCGGATACACCGGGCTGTCCGGCTTGGGACCGGGCAACGGTCCCAAGCGAGGTGTTTCACAGCGATGAACCCGCCGGTGGCTGAACGCGCTCCAATAGCTCGGCGGCGGACATCGTCCCGAGCAAGGTCAGGATCTCGTCCTCCATCTTGAGCGGCCCATACAGGGCTTCTTCACGGTCCAGATGACCTTGCTGAACGCTGCGATAACCCTCGGGATAGATGCTCTTCTCGATGGGCAACAGCCGGTCGTAATGCTCCAGCAAACCCCGGAAAACGATGCGTCTCTCCACCACACCCCGAGTGGTGGCGATTAATTTGATGAAGATGTCCGCGTCACTCTGGCGTACGGCCTGATAAGCGGCGTAACGCTCGACCAGCGTGTAAACCCCGGAGTCGTCGAACACCACACCGCACAGCGCTTCGCGCCTCAGGCCCGCGAACGGATTGATCGCCGCCGTACGACGATGGCTCTGGGCCAACGCAAATGCCACAGCCTGCTCGGCCTGCTGCAAGCGTTCCGGCGTCGTGAGCTTCTTGAGGTCTTCCAGGGCAGGCGCCTGTCGCCCCAGTTGCTCGACTTCCTCTTCAAAGGTCGCGAACACGCCACGGGGACCGAGCCATTGTCGGTGCATCCTGTGCAGGTCCTCCTTGCTGTACACAGCCTGTTTGTGAACCATTTCATGAAAGCGGTCCATTTCCAGATCGTCGCCGTGGTCGGTGATGCCTGGACGCCCCGCGGTTGCAGGGCTGTGGTCGCTTGAATTGCAGTCAGTCATTGAGGCATTCCTTTTTGTTGTTGAGTCGAGAATCTGTTCAGTTCGTACGGCAGGTGGATCAGTCATCCCTGAGCGCTACAGCGGGTGAGAGTCGTGCGGCCAGTGCCGCCGGGTAGCAGCCGAAAAACAGACCGGTCATCAGTGAGCTGCCGACCCCGAGCAGTAGCGCGTCGAATGACAGGTTCAATGGCCAGCCATTGAGTTGCGTGAATAACCAGGCGATGCCACAGCCGAACGCAGCCCCGAGCAGAGCGCCTACCACCGACAGGTGCGCAGCTTCGATCAGGAACAGTGACCTGATGTCCCGAGGCCGGGCGCCAAGTGCCATGCGCACGCCAATCTCACGACGGCGTTCACGCACGCTCATAAGCATGACGTTCATGACGCCCACCCCTGCCACCAGCAGGGAAATCCCGCCAAGCCCCGCAAGCAGCCAGGCGAAGATGTCGGCCTGACGCCTGAGGCCATCGAGCAGTTGGCGAGGAACCTGTACGTTCACCTCATGCCCGCGCAGTCGCTCCTGCAACTGTCGCTGGAGGGATTGGGCGGCTACGGACGCGTCCACGTTCGGCTGCACCCTGGCGATCACATGTCCCAAGCGGATGGATGAGGACAGTCGGGCCATGCTGTGTGCGGGTATGAAAACTGACGAATCGACGGGCACCGGGAGCAGCGGGTTATGAGGCTGAGGCCTCAGAATGCCGATGATCTGGAATTGATAATCGCCGAGACCCAGCAAGTCTCCGGGCCGTAGGGGACGCGTTTCGATGCCCAATGCGCTGGCAGCTTCGTCGCCGATCACCGCGAACAGCCCACTGCGATCCAGCCGCGAAATGAACCGCCCTGAAGCCAACTCAAGGCTCATGACAGGCATCAGCGCAGCAGAGGTTCCGATCACCGAGGCATCAAGTTCGGCACCGCCCGCCCTGACTTTGACGGCGTATTGGCTGACAGGCGCCAGCTGCATCAGCTCAGGCATCGCGAAGTGAACGGATCGAGTGTCCAAGGTGCCCGGCATTGGCGTTCTGCGCGAATCGAACCCCGGAAAACTCGCAACCAGAACGTCCGTGCCCAGCCCCTTGAAGGTCGCCATCGCGTCGTCCGATGCACTGCGACCGATGTTGAGCAGCGCGACGATCGATGCGCTCCCCACTGCGATGCCCAGCAATCCCAGCCAGGAGCGCTGACCCATCGCCAGCAGGTTGTGCACAGACTCGGCGACCTGCATGGCCCAAGGACCGAGTGCCAGCACGTCAGACCGCGACATGCCCGACACTCTCATACACACGACCTTGAGCCACTTCGACCTTGCGCTCGAAGCGTGCGGCCAAATTCGCATCGTGAGTCACCATGACCAACGTCACGCCTTGCTCACGGTTGAGCGTGAGGAACAGCTCCAGGATTTCGTTGGCACAACAGGGGTCGAGATTGCCGGTGGGCTCGTCCGCCAGAATCAGCGATGGCTGCCCCACCAGAGCTCTGGCAATCGCCACCCGCTGGCGTTGCCCTCCGGAAAGATCCGCAGGCCGATGCTCCGCCCGGTCGGCAAGTCCCACTGCCTGCAATTGTGCCAACGCCAACGCACGTGCCGACTTTCGAGGCACATTTCGATACGCCAGTGGCAGTGCGACATTGTCCAACGCACTCAAGCGCGGCAACAGGTTGAAGGCCTGGAAAACGAAACCTACGTGCCGGTTTCGCCAGGCAGCCAGATCATTGGCGGAAGCGGCCACGATGTCGTTTCCGACAAATCGTGCACTTCCCCGAATGGGACGTTCCAGCAAACCCAGGATATTCAGCAGTGTGCTTTTGCCAGACCCGGACGCACCGACTATCGCACAGGTGTCGCCGTGATCTAGCGTGAAATCGATAGTATCCAATGCGCATAGCGTCGCATTCCCCCGAACATACTGTTGGCTAACGCTGCGCAATTCAAAAAGACGTGATAAACAGGCTTTCAATTCATAACACATGACGTTTCCCTGTCATTGCCCTAAACAGTGCGCATTTATTATTTTATGAATGCCACACAAGCGTCTGCCGGTAATAGCAGCGCCCGTTAACGCCACCCAAGATACTTCCTATTATGCGCACTTGATTCACCGAAACAATCCGTCAAATGTAGGGGGTACTTGGGTTTTTCGTTTGCGTGGAACCACCACATGCAACGCCATGAGTTGAGCGCGGTTCTTCACATCATTCTTTTTCAGCAGTGCGGAAACATGATCACGGGCCGTGTAGTCGCTGATGCCCAACCGTTGGGCGATATCCTTGTTGGTGTAACCCAACAGCACCAGTTGCAAGACCTCATACTCCCGTGGCGTCGCCCGGTTCGCTCGTTGTCGCATAGGCTCTCCCTCCTGCATCGACTTGATGTCGCTTTTCGTGGATGCCGTCCCTGGCACTAAACTTCCCATCGGCGTCGACGGGCGTTTATTGAGCGTTAATTTGTCTTTTTTACACTTGAATTGGATATTCGGCATGAAGGTTATAATTTGCACCGCAAAAGGTAATTAATCCTACACTCCCTGAAGACAAATCCTTGATTTGGTCTTACAAAGGCACGCAACAGGCACAGTTCGGCTCATACGCAAACAAGGTTGCATATGAGGAGTGCGAGTCAGAGGTATAGACAGCGACAATAAACGGAACAATTCTCAAATACAATCACCCGTTACAAATCATGTGAGGACGCGAGCCTTGACTTGGGGTGAGACATTCATAAAACGAAGGGCGAATTGCACCAGAGTAAGTGCAAATCGCCGACGCTAAAAAAGGAAATGGATGACAAGAAATCAGGATGGTGCCTGACTGAACATCTTCATGGCCCGCTCACGAATCTCGTCGGGTGTGAGGTCTTCCTTGTGGGTGCCGATGAACCAGAGATGGCCAAACGGGTCGCGAACGCTGCCGCTGCGATCGCCGTAGAACATGTCCTGAACATCGGTGACGATTGTCGCCCCGGCGTCCACGGCACGTTTGAACTGTTCGTCGACATCGGGCACGTAAAGGTGCATGGCGAAGGATGTTTTGCCGTGAGGATCAGCGCTGGTGAAGCCACCCTGATCACAAGGGTCGGCAAGCATCAGGCGTGAGTCGCCGATCTGCAATTCAGCATGGCCGACACGGCCGTCCGGACTGTCGAGGCGAAACATCTCGTGGGCGCCTAATGCGTTTTTATAGAATTCGATGGCTTCGGCGGCAGGCGAAACGCCCAGGTACACGGTCAGGCTGTGCTGACCGTCGGGGATAGGTTTGACGCTCATGACGGTTCTCCTTGACTGTTCTGTGAGTCATTCGGATAGCGGTCAGGCAAGCGTAGTCCTGACCGGGGCGTCGCTCAACGACGCCCCGTCAGTCAGTGGCCGCAGCGTGCAGGCAGTGCGTCATCCACTTGCATGCCCTTGCGCATGCCGAAGAACATGGCGGTCAGCAAGCCCACGGCGCCCATGATCGCGCAGTAGCCGACGCACACCCATGGGCTCCACGGCATCAAAGCGATCAGCGCCAGCGGCGTGGTGCTGGCCCATAACGCGTAGCTGATGTTGTAGGTCAGCGAGATGCCGGACACGCGAATGTTCGCCGGGAACAGTCCGACCATGACCGACGGCACCACGCCGACGATTCCGCACGCCAGGCCCGCGACTGCATAGGCCAGGCTTATCGGCAGCCACTGGATCACCAGACTGGCATACAGCAGGCCCACGCCCACCGGCAGCAGCAGGCTGTAAAGGACCACTCCGCGCCAGGCGCCGATGCGGTCCACCAGCATGCCAGCGAGCACGCAACCGATGTTGAGGAAGACAATACCGACGCTGCTCAGCGCGAAGGTGTCGCTGGGGCTCATGCCGAAGCGTTGTTGCATCACTGTCGGGGTGATCACCACCAGGGTCACGACTGCCGAAGTCAGCACACAGGTCAGCAGCGCAGCAGGCAACAGCGATTGGCGGTGCTCCCGCACCACGGCGCGCAGGGGCAGTTCGGTCATGCCTTTACGCTGGGCATGCAAGGCAATGAACACCGGCGTTTCGCTCAACCAACGACGCAGCCAGACGCCGATCACCCCGAACACGCCGCCCATCAGAAACGGGATGCGCCAGGCGAAGTCGAGGATTTCTGCATGGCTGAACACCTTGGCCAGCCACGTCGCGGTCAGTGCTCCGATCAAGTAGCCGAACGTCAAACCGGCCTGCAACACGCCCAAGGCATAACCGCGATGGCCTTTAGGTGCATGTTCAGCGACGAACACCCAGGCACTCGGCACCTCACCACCCACTGCCGCCCCTTGCAAGATACGCAGGCCCAGCAGAATCAACGGCGCCCAATAGCCGATGTCGGCATAGGTCGGCATCACGCCGATCAGCAGGCATGGCAGGGCCATCATCATGATACTTAGGCTAAAGACGCGCTTGCGCCCCAGCTTGTCGGCGAAGTGCGCCATCAGAATGCCGCCCAGCGGACGGGCCAGGTAGCCGGTGACGAAGATTCCGAAACTCTGCAACAGCCGCAGCCACTCGGGCATTTCCGGCGGGAAAAACAACTGACTGAGGGTCAGTGCAAAGAACACGAAGATGATGAAATCGTAGATTTCCAGCGCCCCGCCCAGTGCCGCCAAGCCCAGGGTCTTATAGTCGCCCCGGCTGATCGGTTGTGGACGTGGTCGAAGAATGGCTGTCATGAGAGACCCCATTTGGCAGTTAGAACGGCAGTTAGGTGCGACAAAGGCGCGCAGGATAACAAAGCTGACGGGTTGAGGGCGGCTCGCAGACCACCGGCGTTACGTCACATCACAGGGCATACACGCCGGGCGTCATGCCGAACTGCGCACTGAACGCGCTGATGAAGGTGCTGACGCTGTCGTAACCGAGCCGTTGGGCCACACGGTTGACGCTGTCGCCCTCGGCCAGCAATTCAAGCGCTCGCTTCATCCGCGCGACAATGCGCCATTGCATCAGCGACATCCCGGTTTCAGCACGAAAGTGTCGGGTCAATCCGCGACGGGACATGCCGACCCGCCGCGCCCAGTCGTCGAGGCTGGTCTTGTTGGCGGGATCGGCGACGATGGTCAGGGTCATGCCGACCAGATGCGGGCTGCTGGGCATTGGCAGAAACAACGTGTTGGCGGGGGACACCTTCAACTCGTCAAACAACACGTCGAGTTGCCGATGCTGCGGCGCGGTGAGCTCACCCGAGTGATCATTCCAGCCGCCGATGCGTTCGAGCAAGGCGCTGGACAGCGACGTCATGTCGAACACCGTCGGCGTGTTAGGAAACAGCGGACACAGGTCGGGGCGCAGGTAGATCATCCAGCCTTTCGTGGCCTCGTGCACGCGCATGGCGTGGGCGACACCGGGAGGAATCCAGCCAATGTGCCGCGATGGAACGACCCAACTGCCGGTGTCCAGCTCGGCCGTCATGACCCCTTGCCGGACGGCCCACAATTGACCCTCACGATACCGGTGCAACGTTTCGTCACTGCCCGCCTGCAACAGTGCCGTGGTCAGCAGTGGTCGTCCATCCTGGATGCGGCGTTGCAACGGGTACTGTGCTGGCATGGCCCGATTTCCCTGTTGAGTGGCTTGCCGACGGTAGCAAGCCAAAGGGCATGGCGCCAGTTTCAAATGTCGGTCAGTGCACCGATTCCATTGGCATCACCCGTTCCATGTAGAGGCTGCGCAACGCGATGCCGCTGGGGTGCTCGTACGCCTCATCGCGAATCGCAACAAAACCCATCGCTCGGTAGAAATCAGCGGCGTTGAGCGAAGCGTAGAGGTAGAGCCGGGTGAAGTGTTCTTCGGCGGCAATCGTCTCCAGACCGTCCATGAGGCGTTTACCGACACCTTGACCGGCGTGCGCAGGTTCGACGAACACGGCAATCACTTCGCCGCTTTGCCGATCCAGAATGCCGTAGCCGAGCAACTGCCCTTCTTCTTCAGCGATCAATGCGCAACGGGTGGCCAACAGCCGAAGGTACGACTCGGGGGGTGGCGACTCGCTCCATATCTCGACCTGTTCGGGCGAATAGTGGCTGGCGCACAGCTGCCGAACCGCCCGAGTGCGCAGCGACCAGAGCAGGGGAATGTCCGAAACATTGCCGGGTTTGAGTTCGATCATGTCGCGATTCCGGAAGGAGAAAACGCACGAACGGTCGCGTCCGCGCACAGCCATTGAGCCAGAGCGACAGGATGCGCTTTTACATACGACGGTGAAAGGTCCGGGCCTCGTTTCTGGCCGCAAGCTGGCTCCTACGGCCTGCGGCCAGAATCAAAAGCCTGAAGGCGTTGCCCCTTCGCTGGACGAAGACCAAACATCCCGTCGGCGGATGCTGAGAAACGGATTAAAAACTCACCGTCGCGGACAATCTCGCCGTGCGCGGTGCGCCGAGGAACAGGTAGTCGTCGCCCAGGTATTCGCCCACGTCACGCCAGTAACGTTTGTCGAACAGGTTGTCGACCGTCAGACGAAACACGGTGTCGTAGCCCTCGAGCCTGGTGCTGTAGCGGCTGCCTGCGTTGAACACGGTGTAATCATCGACCTTCACCGAGCCTTCGCGGTTGGCGTATTTGCTGGAGCTGTACTGCATGCCGCCTAGCAGCGCGAGGCCCGGAATCGGCAGGCTGTAGTCAGCGGACAGGCTGCCACGGAATTTCGGCACGTTGATCGCCTGATGGTCTTCATAGGCCGCTGTGCCGCTGTCTTCCACGCGAGCCTTGATGGCGGCGGCACTCGCAGATATTTGCAACTGTGAAGTCAGCCAGCCGTTGGCGCTCAGTTCCAGCCCCGTGTTTTTCTGCTGGCCCTGCTGCACGAACGTCAGCGTGCCATCATCGTTGGACTTCGAATACTGGTAGGCCTGACGGGTCTGGAACACGGCCGCCGTGAAACTCATGCGCCGCCAGTCGTACTTGACCCCGGCTTCCAACTGACGAGAGATCGTCGGCGCCAGAATCTCACCGATGTTGGTGTCGAACACCGACGCCGTGGCGCCCAACGAAAGGCCTTTGCTGTAGCTGGTATAGAGCGAAACGTTGTCCACGGGCTTGTAGATCAGGGCGCCCTGAGGCAGAAAGATCGAGCGCTGCGTGTGGCGATTGTCGCTGCCGTCTTCGTTGTAGGCTTTTTCATCGAGGCGCACTTGACGACCGCCAATCACGGTTTGCCATTGCTCGCTGAAACTGATGCGGTCGGTTGCGAACAGACCGTACTGACGGCTGTCCAGACGGCGTTCGGTGTGGCCTACGGGCAGCTCGGACGGGGCGAAGCTTTCCGGCGTTTCGTTGATATTGCCGGACCCGATGTAATTGCTGAAATACGGCCGGGTATCGACCGTGCGGCGAAACGCGCTGGTGCCGAAGGTCAGCTCATGCTTGAGCCAGCCGGTGTTGAACAGGCCCGCCATTGCCGCTTCGATTTCATCGTTGCGGCGCGTGTCGTCGGGGCTGCGGAAGTCGTAGATGTCGTAGCCGCCATTGGTATTGAAATGGCCGGTCACCGGTGTCGCCGAGCAGTCGCTCTGGTAGTAGCAGCCATAGGCGAACGCGCTGTAATCGTCGATCACCACGCGGCTGCGCGAAGCGCTCAGGCTTCCTTTCCAGTCATCACTGAAACGGTATTCATAGCGACCACTCATGTTCAGCGAGTCGATGCCCACCGGGTTCGACCCGCTCTGGTAGCCCAGCAACTTGCGCGGCGAGGCGTCGTGGGGCAGCTCGGTTCCGCCGATGAGTTGATAACCCGGCACCGAGCGTTGCTCTTTGGTCTGGTACTCGACGTCCAACTGCAAGGTCGATTGATCGTTGATGTTCCAGTCGAACGCCAGCGAGGCGAAATCCCTCTGGCCATTGGCGTGTTCGACGTAGGAACGAATGTCTTCGTGGGCGACGTTGGCGCGCAGGCCAAACTGTTTTTCGCTGCCAAACCAGCCGCCGATGTCGGTGGCGATGTAACGCTCGCCGTGCTCGTTGGTGGACACCGTCACCGAACGCACGTTTTCCGGGCGTTTGGTCTTGTAATTGACCACACCCGCAGGCTCCGACACGCCGCTTTGCAAGCCGGACAGCCCTTTCAGCAACTCGACCTGCTCCTTGTTTTCAAGTGCCACGTTCTGCTCCCCGGTGATGCTGCGACCGTTGATGCGATAGCTGTTTGCCGCATTGAGGGAGAAACCGCGCACGACGAAATTTTCGTAATAACCGACTGGCGCGTAGCTGTCCCCCACCGACGCGTCGTTACGCAGCACGTCACTGAGCAACTTGGCCTGCTGGTTCTTGAGCATCTCCTCGCTGAACACCGAAATCGACGCCGGGGTGTCGCGCAAGGGGGCTTCATTGAAACCGCCCACCGACGCGCTGCTGGCCTGGTAGATCGACGCCTGCTCGCCTGAGACCTTCACGGCGTCGAGCGTCAGCGGCTCAGCCTCTTGTGCGGCCAGCCATGGCGAGACGAAGGCAATACTCAGCGGCAGCAGGCGGCGCGGAAAACCGGCTGCAGGTCGGCGTGGGGTGGTCATCGACAGTGAAGCTCCAGGAGGGATTGTTTCTCGGCGCACTTTTTACGTTCTGTATGGTTTTTTTACAACCTCGATACGTCCTCTTTGCACGTATGAAAACGCTCGAAACGGGGACGTCCACTCATCTACACTCGGCGGCCTATCTTGCAGGATATTTCCGTCATGACCCCTTCGCTGCTGCTTGCCGTTCTTGCCTCGGGCTTCATTTACGCCATTTCGCCCGGCCCCGGCGTGCTGGCGGTGTTCGGCATCGGCGCGTCCAAGGGGCGACGCGCGGGTGCGGCGTTTCTCTGCGGGCATCTGCTGGGGGATGTGATCTGGTGCAGCACCGCGCTGGCCGCGATCATCGGCGCCAAGGTCATCGGGTCAACCACCTTCGATGTGCTGGGCGTCATCAGCGGGTTGTTTCTGTTCTGGCTTGGCTGGCGAGCAATTCGCGCCAAACGCAGCAGCGAAGACGAGCCCAAAGCCCCGGCCCGCCATCCGTTCTGGCATGGCATCATGTTTGGCCTGACCAATCCGAAAGCCTACCCGGTGGCAGTCGCGACGTTCACCGCGCTGCTTTCCAGCCGGGTCGATCTGCTGAACTGGTCAATGCTGCCGCTGTTGATTCTGATCAGCACCTTGGGGGGTATCGCGGCCTACGGCATCATCATCGGCGTGGTCGGCGCGCGCCACGTGCGTACCCTGTATCAGCGCCACGAACTGACCATCACGCGGCTGTGCGGGGTGATGTTCATCGGGTTTGCGATTCACGCGTTGACCCACGCGGTGCCGGGGTTGTTGCCGCGCAAGCCCTGACGTTCAGCGTAATGGCGTGGCCGCCGCTTCTTCCGTCAGCCACGCCAAAAACGCCTTCACCTGTGGATCACGCTCACGACCCGGCACGCACACCGCCACATAACGCGGGCCAGGCAGGCTGACCTCCGGCCGGAACGCCACCAACTCTCCGCGCGCAACGCTGTCCGCCACCAGCACAGTGCTCGCCAGCACCAGCCCATGCCCGGCGACTGCGGCGCTCAAGGCGTAATGCTCGTCGTCGAACTGGCGAATTCGCGCCGTTCCCAGCCAGCGCTGGCTACCTGCCGCCTCACACCAGCTTTTCCAGTTGACCGAAAAAGCGCCCGGCATCGGCCAACGCAAATCGATCAACTCCACCCGACTCTCATCCAGCGCGTCCAGCAGACCGGGCGCGCCATAGACGCCGAAACACTCATTCATCAGGTCCTGCTGAAACAGGCTCGGGTCATCGCGGCTGACGGTTCGGATCGCAAGGTCGATGCTGGAATCACGCGACAGATCGACCAGTTCATTGCGCGTGTCGATGTGGACATTGAACTGAGGAAATGCCCGATAAAAACGGCCCAACCGAGGAATCAGCCACGCCGACGCCAGTGCAGGCGTGGTCGACAGCGTCAGGGTTTGAGAAGCCGTTTCAGGGCTGAAGCTTTCCAGGCTGCGACGGATGTCCAGCAACGCCTGATGGCTCTGGCGATACAGCTGCTCGCCCTCTTCCGTCAGCGCCACGCCCTGACCGGACCGAACGAACAGCATCGCGCCCAGCCAGGCTTCCAGCGTCTTGACCTGATGGGAAATGGCCGCGGGCGTCACCGACAGTTCCTCGGCAGCCGCCTTGAAACTGCCCAGCCGCGCCGCCGCTTCGAAGGTGCGCAACGCATTGAGGGGAAGGGTGGAAAACACGGAAAGCTCCCTGCATGAAATGAACTGATGCGGCGTCAATTTATCTCATTTCACCCGACGCCGACGATTCGGTAGGGTGACGGCCATCGTTCTTCACGCCTCAGGATAAAGCCCATGCAAGGCCCCACACGCAAGGTGGTTCAAGCCATCCTCTACGAAGTCATCGCGATTGCCGTGCTGTCGCCCACCCTTTCACTGATCTACGACGACGGCCTGGCCCATGCAGGCGCGCTGTCTGCCATGCTTTCGGCCAGCGCGCTGATCTGGAACATGGTTTACAACTCCCTGTTCGAATACTGGGAAGCCCGCCAGACCCGTCGCACACGAACCTGGGGCCGCAGGCTGCTGCACTCGTTGGGCTTCGAAGGTGGACTGGTGGTGATGCTGGTGCCACTGGTGGCCTGGTGGCTGGAAATCACGTGGTGGAGCGCGCTGGCGACCAACCTGGGTTTGTTCGTGTTTTTCTTCTTTTACGCGCTGGTGTTTCAGTGGGGGTTCGACCGGGTGTTCAACGTGCCCGCTTCGGCGCGCGAACCGGTGTCGGGTTGAGGCATCACTCGATTCGAAAATCGGGGTGCAGGCGTTTCCAGTGCGCGCGCAGTACAGCTTTTTGGCTGTCGATCATTTGACTGTCATTCAACGCCCCCAGCCATAACGCCCGCGCACTGTCCATCACCGCTCTGAGGTTGTAGAGCACCGGGCGCCAAGGAATGTCGCCATAGTCTGCCCATCGCTTGAAATGCTCCATGGAGACCTCGTACCAGTTTTTGGTCTTGGCCATGTTCAAGGCAAATTGGCTTTCGTCAGCGATATAACCTTTGGTCATCACGATGTCGTAGGCCGGTGACAGCTCTGCATGCCGGCCATCCCGGTAAATGATGCTCCAGTTCTTGAGGTGAGCATCGCCGTTCGCCAGCAGAATGTTGACCAACAGACGCCGTGCCATCTGAATCGCGTCCCGCTGCCCATGGATCGAATTCTGGTAAAGCAGTTTGCCGATCTGGTCGTAACTGGCCCTTCGGTATTTGTCATGGGCATACGCATAGAAGATCTGAGCAAAATCCTCCGAATGAACCCTCTGGTTTCCTGGCAACCGATCGTAGCGACGAATCCCATAAGCCTGCTGCTCGTCAGGCAGGTTGATCTGCGGAAAGGCCTCAATATCTGCCATCCTGATCAGCTTTATTTCAGGGATTTCGACACCGGCCAACGCCGCAAGCGTCATTGCCGTGTACTCGTTCAACGGAACAAAAGGGTGAACGGTTGAAGGGGTCTTGATGATCCAGTCGCCGGGCGCGTTGGGATCCCCAGTGATGTAACGACCGTCCTGATCACGCATGGAAAACTTCATCTGTACGCCTGCCAGCGAGAAATGGGCGCGGCTGTCAGGAATATCGATGACCGTCGGCTCGATTTTGCCATGGTGCCGTAAAGCCGACTGAGGAATATCGGCGGACTCCACCCGCTCGGCAATCAGCGCGCCGGGTAAATCACGACCTAGCCAACTGAGCAGCGGAAACTCATTGTCCCGATGCACTTTCATGGCTTGGGTAAGAAAGTCGCGCAACACGCCTTCTGGCAGCAGATTGCTCAGAACCGGATGCAGACGCTGAGCACTGATGTAGGGATGCCGATTCGCTACCTGCTGTGAGAAAACCTGTGGATCGGTGTGAGACAACGTCAGCGGAAACCGTGCGTCATTCCCGATGTAATCAGGTGCCAACGTGAACACGTTCTTGCCGTTGGAATACCCCGCCACATGCCCCACCAACTGCCCATGAAGCGTTAGCCGGAGGGCGGCGACTGTTTCCACTGCCATCAGATGTCTCCCCATGGGCTTTCGTCGTCATGCACGACAGGCGAGCGCTGGTCCACAGGTGGGCGATCCAGATTGGGGTACAGCGGCTCGACGTCCTCCGCAACATCGCTGGCGAGCACTTTTTCTACGCGATTTAGCCTCGATTTGGGAACCAGGACCAAGACCGCGTCCAAGCCTTCCGCGATCTGATCGAGGGTGGCGAGCCTGGGATTGCCACCGGCTTCGATCTTTCCGTACTGCTGACGGGTGAGGCCCGCGCGCAAGGTCATGTCCTGGATTTTCAGGCCCAGGGCCAACCGCTGTTTTCGGATTTGATCAAGCAGAGTGGTTTTCATGGCGCGGTCTCAATTGAGTGGTCTGCACATGCACTTTCATAAAGCTCAATCGCTGAAAAGAGCCATATAGGTTGCAAGAACCACTTTATGAGCCATACAGATGACATTCAAGCATTAAAGAGCCCTATATGGCTCATTATGATAAAAAGAGCCATAAAGGTTACATTTCATAAGCTATTACTGCGCCAATCCCACCTTCAGCAATTTCCCGTCCTCTTCATCCGTCAGCACATACAGGTAACCGTCCGGCCCTTGGCGCACGTCACGAATGCGGGCGTTAAGGTCGCCCAGCAGGCGCTCTTCGTGCACGACTTTGTCGTCCTTGAGTTCCAGGCGGATCAGCACCTGCGCAGAGAGCGCGCCGACGAAGATGTCGTGGTCCCACTGCTTGAATTTGTCGGCGCTGTAGAACGTCATGCCGCTGATGGCCGGGGATTTTTCCCAGACGTGGAACGGGTTGGTCACGCCTTCGACTATCTTGCCTTTGGATTCGGGAATCGGCTGGCCGTTGTAGTCGATGCCGAAGGTGGAAATCGGCCAGCCGTAGTTGGCGCCGCGTTCGATGATGTTGATTTCGTCGCCGCCCATGGGACCGTGTTCGTTGGTCCAGACTGTGCCGTTCCAAGGGTTGAGTGCGGCGCCTTGCTGGTTGCGGTGGCCGTAGCTCCAGATTTCGGGGCGGACATTTTTCTGACCGACGAAGGGGTTGTCGTCCGGGACCGAGCCGTCGGCGTTCAGGCGCACGATCTTGCCTTGCAGCTTGTCGAGGTCTTGGGCGGTGGGCCGGTTGTTGTTTTCACCCAGGGCGATGAACAGATAGCCGCCCTGATCGAAGACCATTCGTGAGCCAAAATGATTGCCCACGGACAACTTCGGTTGCTGCTGGAAAATCCGCGTGAAGCCTTCGATTTTGGTCATGTCCGCCGACAGCCGACCACGTCCCGCAGCGGTCCCGCCAGTCTGGCCATCCGCCGAGGCTTCGGCGTAGGTCAGGTAGACCATCCGGTCCTTGGCGAAGTCCGGAGACAGCACGATGTCGAGCAATCCGCCCTGCCCTTGAACCCACACTTTTGGTACGCCAGAGAGCGGTGCCGAAAGCTTGCCGTCGGGGCTGACCACGCGCAGGCTGCCCGTGCGCTCAGTGACCAGCATGCCTTTGTTGTCCGGCAGGAACGCCACAGCCCACGGGTGTTTCAAGCCCCCCACGACCTCATCCACCGTCAGTGTGCCCTCCTCGCTTTTGTAGGTGGCGGCTGAGGCTTGCAACGAGAGACTGAAAAAGGCTGTTGCACACAGCGTGGCGATCAGGGTCTTGCTGAACAGGCTTCTACGGGACATGGGCGATCCTTTTGCTGAGGTTTTTAGTTGCTGCCGCGCGCGTTGCTGGACGGGCGCGGTGACTGCTGACGAGTAGGGTAGCCGTTGCCAATGCCGCCGTTTTCCAGCGTGGGCATGCGCTGGGGCGACGTGTTCAAGTTCGAGTTGCGCGGGACCGGCGCAATGGGCTGAGTCCCTTGGCGGCTGTTGGGATTGGCGCGGCGAATGGCGCCGTCATCGACGTTGTTGTTGCTGCGGTTGGGGTAGCTGGCCGAGGCCAACAGTCGAGGGGATTGCGCGGAAGGCACATCGGCGTGAGCCACACCGACGCCCAATAGGGCAGTCAGGGAACACAGAGCAAGACGTCGCAGAAAGCTGTTCATCATTGACCTCGTGGGCATGATTGAGTGGCGAGTCCGGTATTGGATGGCGCGGGCGGCCCTAGGTTCGCCACGAGATGCGCAGAGAGATTCGCGGTGCGAGAAAGGATGAGCAACCGGTAGGGCATTTCACTTTGTAACGATGAGTGTCTGGGGAGAGCCTGGGAAAGTCTGGGAGAGCCTGGAAAGCGGGCAGTCGCCTGCCTTCGATGATCGGGGCCGGGATTGGGTGTAACCTCTGCCGACGAAAAAAAGCCGCCGAGTTCCGAACCTGCCATGTCCGACGCCCCCGCCCTCAAGGAAATCTTCAACCACGAACGGCTAAAGCACATTGCCGATGAAACCTTCGCGGTCTATCCGACATTTGATCGCAAGCGCTTTATCGCCCAGGCGACAGAGGGTCTGGACGGCCTGTCCCTCATGCAACGGCTGAACCGGGTCAGCCAAAGCCTGCACGCCGGACTGCCCCAGGATTATCTCGCGGCACTGGACATCCTCTATCAACTGGCCCCGCGCCTGAACAGTGCGTTCGTCAGCCTGATCCTCCCGGAATACGTCGCTTTGTACGGTCAGGAGGACTTTGAACGCTCGATGGAAGCGCTGAAGTTTTTCACTCCCTTCGGCTCTTCTGAATTCGCCGTGCGGCACTTCTTGCGCCGGGATTTCTCACGGGCCATTGAGGTGATGCACGGCTGGTCACTGGACGACAACCCGCACGTTCGGCGTCTGGCCAGTGAAGGGTGCCGCCCTCGCCTGCCGTGGTCGTTTCGGCTGGAAAACCTGATGGTCGATCCCTCGCCTTTGCTGGACATCCTCGACAATCTCAAGACCGATGACAGCCTGTACGTGCGTAAATCGGTGGCCAATCACTTCAACGACATCACCAAAGACAACCCCGAATGGGTGCTCGATCAACTGGAGGGATGGTCGCTGGACAACCCGAACAGCGCGTGGATCGCTCGCCATGCCTTGCGCTCATTGATCAAGAAAGGCGACGTGCGTGCACTGACGCTGATGGGCGCAGGCGAAAAAGCCCAGATTCGGCTGAGCGACTTGAAGGTGACGCCTGAGGCGATCAGCCTGGGCGAGCGTATCGAGCTGACTTTCACGCTGACCTCTACATCGAACGACGCCCAGCGCCTGATCATCGATTACGCGATTCATTACGTGAAAAAATCCGGCGGCACGTCGGCCAAAGTCTTCAAGCTCAAGACGCTGGAACTGGCCGCGGGTGCGTCGATGACCCTGCGCCGCGAACAGGAGGTGCGCAACTTCACCACCCGTGTGCATTACGCCGGACGGCATGACGTGGACGTCTTGATCAATGGTGAATGCCTGGGTCGCAGCGGTTTTGACCTGAACGTGTGACGAAGACAGCCGGTCGGCTGCTGCACAAATCTTCCAGACCTGAGGGTAGGCTGGGCGCTAACGTGTGCAGCCGTGCCTCTTTTTTCAGGAGTCTACATGCCCGAACGCAACTGGATCGATCTCAAGCAGGACGCTTTGTCCGGCATCGAGACGGTGCGCGCGCATTTCGAAGGGCATGCGTACGACCCGCATTGGCACGACAGTTATTTGGTGGGCATCACCGAGCAAGGCGTGCAGCAATTCAACTGCCGTCGTCAGCAGCACAACAGCACGCCGGGCAAAGTGTTTCTGCTCGAACCGGGCGAAATTCATGACGGACACGCGCCGGAAGCGGACGGCTTCACCTACCGCACGCTGTACCTCGACCCGCACTGGATGGACCGGGAGTTGCGCGCCCAATTCGAAGAGGCGCCGGACAACGGGCACGTCAGCTTTGCCGCGACCCTGGCCGACGACAACCGACTGGCCATCGCCACTGCGAACGCCTTCGAAGCCATGCACAGTGGCGAGCTGCGCATCGTACGCCAGACCGCGCTGGACAACCTTTTATCGAGTCTCACGGACCATTTGCGCTGGCGTGCGCTGATCAATCCCGATCCGCGCTTGCCGCTGGTGGCGCAACGGGCGCGGGATTATCTTCACAGTCATCTGCATCAGGACATCGGTCTTGACGATTTGGCGACGGTGACCGGCGTCGACCGTTTTCGCTTGAGCCGGGCGTTCAAGGCCGCCTTCGGATTGGCGCCCCATGCCTACCTCATTCAACTGCGCCTGACCCGCGCCCGCCGACTGCTGGCCCGGGGTGAACTGCCGGTCGATGTCGCGGCGGCGCTGGGGTTTGCCGACCAGAGCCATTTGGGCCGCTGGTTTCAGCGCGCCTACCGCATGACACCTGCCGACTACCGCAAGCGCTGCTCAAATCTTCCAGACTGACACCCGCCCGCGCCGCGATCATCACGGCATGATCCTTCGCTGCCGAGTTGTTCCCCATGCAAACCTTTCTGCCGTTCCTGCTGTTCGCGTTCGTCTCTTCGATCACCCCTGGCCCGACCAACATTCTGGTGCTGACCAACAGCTCCCGATACGGACTGCTGCGTACGCTGCCGATCGTCGTGGGGGGCTGCGCCGGGGCGGCGTTGCTGGTGTTGGTCGTCGGCACGGGGCTGGGCGACGTGCTGGCCCGTCATCATCAAGTGCAGACGGTGATGGCGTGGGTCGGCATCGCCTGGCTGACCTGGCTGGCGTGGCAGATTTTCAGCGCGCCCGCCGAGGCCATTGATCCTGACCAAGCGAGCACTGGGCCGCGACTGGGGCTTTGGAGTGCCGCCAGCCTGCAACTGGTCAACCCGAAAACCTGGATGATGGCGCTGGCCGTGGTGAGCGTGTTTGCCGGGACTGACGCGGATCGGATGCTGCGGGTGATGTGGCTGTCGCTGACGTTCTTTCTGGTGGCGATCCCGTGCATGGCGGCGTGGGCCTACCTGGGCGTGAGCGCTGCGAAGTTTTTCCGTTCGCCGCAGAGCATGAAACGGTTCAATCAAGTCATGGCATTGCTGCTGGTGGCATCGGCGTGGTTGACGTTGGTGGTGTGATTTAATGCCGGTCTTCAACACGTCTCCCGGACCCCGCCATGGCCCCTTTCTACGACGCGCGCGGCAATATCTACGCCGTGATTTCCCCTGAAGCCCTGCGTGCGCTGGGTGTTAATGTGCCGCTGTCTGCCGCCGACGCCGCGCTGGCGCGTCTAAGCTGGGCGCCTCAGGCGGTGGCGGCGATCTGTGACTGGCCTGAAGGCCAGCGGCCGGCGGGCAGCAAGGCTCATCGCTCCGACGGTCTCTTGGTCGGTCCGTTTCAGGACACAGCGCCGTTCGACGTGCTGATCGTCAACACTGACGCCACCCTCGCCGAGCGCAGTGGCAACGGGCTGACCATCTTCTCGCAATCCTTGGCCGACACCGGTCGCACACCGCTGGATCAGACGTTCACGCTACGGGTGCATCACGACAGCGCCGACTCCGCCAGCCCGGTGCCGACGCAAGCGATGCCCGCTGTGATCGACAACGTGTCGGGGTTCTGGCTGGACATCGGCACGCCGGGCTTTGGGGCGAAAGCGGTCGGGGCCATCGGGCCAGGCGTCAGCGAGACCACGCACAATGACGCGCCGGTCAATCGCGTCGAACGGCTCGCCACGCTGCACCCTCACTGGCACACCAGCGTGTTCGTCAGAGTTGGCAACCCTCATTGCGTGACGCTGGTCCCGGACGTGCAGTCCCTGCCCGGTTTCGAGGCGCTGCACGACGCCCCTCTCAACGATGCCCTGACTTGCATCGCCTTCGCTGCGGGCGAATTCGGTGATGGCGACCCCTGCCCAGCTGGCATCAACCTGCAATGGGCCACGCGCATCGCCCCCAACCGGATCATGGCGCGGGTGTTCGAGCGCGGCGAAGGGCCGACCGCCTCTTCCGGGACCAGCGCCAGCGCGGTCGCGTCGGCGGCCTGGCTCTGCGGCTGGGTCGAGGCGGGGCTGGTGGAGGTGGTGATGCCCGGCGGCACAGCACCGATCCGGCTCATCGAGCAGAACGGCCAATTGCACCAGGTCCAGCTGTTCGGCGCGGCCCATTCACAGCACTGACTTACTCCACCGTCGCGCTGTCCTTCCTGAAGACGGCGCAGTTTTATGTGGTCATTTGTGAATTCCAACGCAATCGAATGTGAAATTGCCACTATTCGGATTGCAACCGTCATGACGTTGACTATGCTCTGATCCAACGTGGCTTGGCGCTGACAGCGCGCCGTGCCCGGGCTGCAACAGTCATCGACTATGGAAGTCAGGCGCCGCATATGGACACGCTCGGTCACCCCGCAAATCGACTACCGCTGATCGCTTCGATTGTGATCAGACGACTGGTATTCACATGTTTTAACATTCCCCAACCCTTCTATTACGCGCCCGGCAGCCCTTTTCGGCAGTGCTCATTGCCGTGCGATGTCATACCGCCATGACTCATGCACGACGCCCTCAGGTCGATTTCCGTATCAGCCAATCAAGGAAGACGGTCGCGTTGACCGCGTTTTCGTAATTATCGAGGTGTCTGGCCCATGTTCAATTCCGTCCGCAAGGCTGTCGAAGCCGAGTTACAAGTTTCCACCGCCGCGCTGTGCCAGTCGAAGGCCAAGCTGGCGGCGATCAGTCGTTCCATGGCCATGATCGAATTCACGCCGGATGGCATCATCCTCGACGCCAATGAGAATTTTTGTCTCACCATGGGCTATCAGCCGGGTGAGCTGGTGGGCAAGCATCACCGGATCTTTTGCGAGAAAGCGTTCTGCGACAGCGAGGCCTACGGCAAATTGTGGCGCGACCTGGCCCGTGGCGAACCGCTGTGCGGCGAGTTCATGCGTCTGGACAAATCCGGACGGGAAATCTGGCTGGAAGCGAGCTACATGCCGGTCTATGACACCGACGGCAGGGTTCAAAGCGTGATCAAAGTGGCGTCGGACATCACCGCTCGGGCGCACAAGAGCCACGAAAACCAGAGCATGATCTGCGCGATCGGCCGCTCGATGGCGATGATCGAGTTCTCCCCTGACGGTCGGGTCATCACGGCCAACGAAAACTTCCTCAAGACCATGCATTACACGCTGGCCGAGATCGTGGGTCAGCACCACAGCCTGTTTTGCACCCGCGCCGAAGTGGAGTCCCCGGCGTACAAGGCGTTCTGGGCATCGCTCAATCGCGGCGAATACCACGCTCATCGTTTCGAGCGGGTCGATAAGCACGGTCAGACGGTCTATCTCGAAGCGACGTACAACCCGCTGTTCGATGCCAAGGGGCGTCTGTACAAAGTGGTGAAATTCGCCAGCGACATCACTGAACAAGTGACCGTGCAGCGCAACGCCGCCACCACCGCCCACGACACCTCGGTGCGCACTGACGCCTGTGCGCAGAAAGGTTCCAGCGTGGTGCAGCAAACGGTGGAGGTGATTGAGCAGATTTCCAATGACCTCAACGAGGCGGCGCGCAGCATCGATGCAGTGAACAAACAGTCGGAAATCATCGCCACCATCGTCCAGACCATTCGCGGGATTGCCGATCAGACCAACCTCTTGGCCCTCAACGCGGCCATCGAGGCCGCACGCGCGGGAGAGCACGGGCGTGGGTTTGCGGTGGTGGCCGATGAAGTGCGAGGGCTGGCAGCGCGAACCAGCAAGGCGACCATCGAGATTGTGGACGTGGTGCGACAGAACAACGAACTGGCCAAGAGCGCGGTGTCGAGCATGCAGTCGAGTCTCAGCAGGACGGGTACCGGGGTGGAACTGGCCAATGAGGCCGGGGAAGTGATTCTGGAAATCCAGCAGGGATCGCGGCATGTGGTGGATGCGATCAGTCAGTTCAATTCGACGTTGCGGCTGGATTAAGCCATCACTCGGGAACACTACGCACCTGTGGGGGCGAATCCATTCGCGAAACGGACGATCAGTCAATAAATCTCTGTCGATTGTACTGACGTCTTCGCGAATGAATTCGCTCCCACAGGATCAATCATCCGCCAACATTTATTCGCCGATATCCTCATTCCACAATTCAGGCTTGTCGGCGATGAATTGCTTCATCAGCCCGATGCAGGTGGCGTTGTGCACCACGTCCACTTGCACGCCTCGCGAGCGCAAGAGTGCTTCTTCACCCATGAACGTCTCGTTCTCGCCGACGATGATCTTGCGAATGCCATACAGCAGGATCGCGCCGCTGCACATCGCGCAGGGTGACAGGGTTGTGTAGAGCGTGGCTTCGCGGTAAACCCTGGCAGGCTGGCGTCCGGCGTTTTCGAACGCGTCCATTTCGCCGTGCTTGATTGCGCTGCCTTCTTGCACTCGACGGTTATGACCGCGACCAATGATCTTGCCGTCGTGGACGATCACCGAGCCGATGGGAATGCCACCCTCGTCCAGCCCCTTCTGCGCTTCGTCGATGGCTGCCTGCATGAATGGGTCCATGGTCTCTCCTTCCCCTGTCGATCAAAAAATAGGCCGGACGCTGCTTGCAGAACCCGACGCCTCAAGGCTTGGCTTTTTTCAGCGCGTTGTCCAGCGCGGTCGACACATAGACTTTGAGCAACTCGCTGGAACGGCCTTTCATGTCCATGCCGACGTCGCGCTGCTTGGCGCGGAATTTATTGGCGATGTCAGGCGGCGGATCACCCGCGTCGAGGGCCGTCAGTTCTTCAGGGGTGAACGAAGTCGAGTAGGCAGCGGCGAGGTTTCGATCCCATTCCTGCTGATACTGGGGCTGCAAATACTGAAGTTCGTCCTTGACGATTTCCTGAGCCTTGGTGCGCCCGACGGCTTCGACGATGGTGGTGAACGTCACAGTGCGCGACGCCACCTGATACCCCAACCAGCCGAGGCTCTCGCCCAAATGATGATCTTTGACGAATGCCATCGCATCGGGAGCTGTAGAAGCGTTGGCCGGTGGTTGAACGGAAGGTTGTGCTGGGCGCGAGGCTGATGGATCGGGAGCGGTGTCGCCGGCCAGCGCACAGCCTGACGCCCCCACCAATACGCCAAAAAGCCCTCCGGCCGCTATGTTCAAAATCGTCAACGCAGTCGATCTGCTATATCCCATGTCCTCTCCCCGGCGACTTTTATGTGTGTGATCAACTCACTGACTCCCCCGAACGCTAGCAGTTGAATGGCGGTTTACCAGCCGATCAAACGCCTCCCCGGCGCAAGGCGAGCGGTGCGCTCTGGGGTGAGACCACAGATTTGGAGCAAGGTTGAGAGGAGATTGCAGCCTGCAAGCCTGGCACAGAAGGGAGTGGGCTTGATCACCAAGGGGCCAGAACATCCACATCCCTGTGGTTTCTGGAATCCGCCTCTGTGGGCAAGCTCGTGCCCACAAGGGGAATTGCTCGAAACGACTTACAACCCCGCCGAGACCTTCTTCGCGATGTCAGCAGGCACCCACGCAGTCCAGATTTCCGGGTGGTCTTTCAGGAACGTCTTGGCCACCGCATCCGGCTCCAGACGTTTCTCGCTCATTTCACCCAGGGTTTTGTTCAGTTGATCAATCGGCAGATCGACCTTCTCGAAGAAGCTCACCAGCTCTGGATATTGCTTGTGGAACGGCTCGGACACGCCAATGGCCAAGTGCGCGGCCAATGAGGCCGAGCCGATCGGGTTCGGGTTGGAGGCATCGGACAGCGTCTTCCACGCGGCTTCGTTGAATGGCGGCTCTTCCAGCTTGATCAGCTTGAAACGGCCCAGCAACGGCGTTGGCGACCAGTAGTAGAACAGCACCGGTTTGTTACGGCGAATGGACGAGGCGATTTCCGCGTCCAGTGCTGCGCCCGAGCCGGTGCGGAAGTTCACGTAGGTATCGTTGAGCTTGTACGCCTTGAGCTTCTGGGTGTTGACGATTTCAGAGGTCCAACCCGTCGGGCTGTTGAGGAACCGGCCCTTGCTCGGGTCTTCCGGGTCTTTAAAAACGTCTTTGTACTTGGGCAGGTCAGCCACCGACTTGAGGTCCGGCGCCAAGGGTTTGATGCCTTTTTCCGGGTCACCCTTGATCACGAATTCCGGCACCCACCAGCCTTCGGTGGCGCCTTTGACGATGTTGCCGAGGCCGTAGACCTTGCCTTCGGACTCCGCTTTCACCCACGCGGGGCTGCGACCGGCCCACTCTTCACCGATCACTTGAATGTCGTTCTTGGCCAGCGCCGCTTCGAGGCTGACCGTGCTGCCTGGCAGCTTGTCGGTCGGGTAACCGTAACCCTTCTCGACGATAGTCCGCAGGACTTCTGTGATCAGGCTGCCGCTTTCCCAAGTGATGTCGCCGAAGTGAATGGGCGTGGTCTTTTCAGCGCTGTGCGCGGGCTGGGTCAGAACCGCCAACGCGAGCAGCGAGCCGCCCAGCAAGTGTTTGATCGATGTCATGGTTGTCTCTTTTTAGTTCTGGTTAATGAGGTCGGTCACATCGTCAGCGATCAAGCCCCTCACACGGCAGGCTCGGTCGGCTTCGGCACAGCACACGTTTCATTCAAGACCTGCGCGCACGTCACAGGTTTCAGTTTTTTCACATCGGCTCCCAACCTGTGATCTGCGCGGCGGCTCACAACGCTGGCAATCCCAGGCGTTGCGCGTGTTGTTCGTAATCGAGCAGCACCTGGTAATCCTCTTCGCGGGCGGGCAGCACCTCGCTGATCGCCAGCACCTGCGCAACGTGCGGCAGGGCTTTGAGGGCCTGATTCAACGCGGCCCGAATCGCCCCGGCATCAGCGCCGAGGCGGGTGATATAGGGCAAGCATGGCCCCTCGGCGGTGCGCCCGATCACCTTCACCCCCGCGACCTCCTCGCTGTGATCCCGAGCGAGATAATCGAAGGTCACGCTGTCGATGGCGGCGAGATCCCCGTGCCCTTCCTTGATCGCGGTGAGGCTGTTGCGATGCCCCCCCGTCAACGACACCTGGGCGAAGAAAGTGCCGCCTTCTTGCAGCGGTGCCAACGCGTGGCGAAACAGGTTCATGCCGGAATTGGAGTCCCGGGAGTTGAGCAGCCCGTGACTGCCGCGGAAATCCTCCAGCCGCCCACGCGCATCATCGGCCCGTGCCACCAGCACGCTGCAATGGTTGCCATCAGCGCTGTGGGGCAGTTGATACACCGGACGCCCCACCACCTGAACCTGCCCCCGCAGTTGGGTCATCAGCGGGTAGCCGCAGGTTTGCGTGATCAACAAACGCGGCGAAAGCCACAGCTGCGGCAAATCGAGCGGCTGGGCGTCCAGGGGTTCTGCCCCGAGCAATTCCAGCACGCGGCTCACCCATTGCTCCTGCGCCTCGCGCACGCGGTCAGGGGCAACGTACATCCTTAATTCTGCGTAGCCTTGAGCCATGTCGGGATACCGGTCGGGTGTGAAGTTCGCCAAGGAATACTCGAATCCCCGCGCCCCGCACATAAGGAAAAAGCGGCCCCGCAATTCTGCACATGACCGATACAACGTTGTACATCGAGACCGGGAAAGATGTAGATCGTTTGGTTATGACGACCAAACCAAAAGTGCCACGCGCCCCTCAAGCGTGCGTGCTAGCCTCGGCCATCACTTCCTGCCGTTAACCGGGATGCACATGAAAATCACGCTGTTAGCCGTCTCTCTCGCGGCCCTTTTCGGGTCGTCACTGGCCACTGCCGCCGCACCTGCTTCCGCGTCAAACATCAGCCATGAACAGTTCGCCACAGTGCTCAAGGGCGACTGGCGCGTGCCCAAAAATGCGGCCCGCGATCAGTACCGGCATCCGGAACAGACGCTGACCTTCTTCGGCGTGCGCACCGATCAGACCGTCATCGAAATCACGCCGGGCAATGGCTGGTACAGCGAAGTGTTGGCCCCCTTGCTCAAGGACAAAGGCCATTACGTCGCCGCCATCGTCGACCCTTCGGAAAGCGATTACGCGAAAAAATCCGCCGAGAGCCTCCGGCAGAAATACGCCGCTGACCCTGCGCATTACGGCAAGGTCGATGTCGTAGCGTATGCCCCCAAGGCCCCGGTTTTCGGCAAGCCTGGTTCGGCGGACACCGTGCTGACCTTCCGCAACGTGCACAACTGGGTCGATGAAGGCAATGAAGCCGCCACGTTCAAGGCGTTTTACACCGTGCTAAAACCGGGCGGGACGTTGGGCGTGGTCGACCATCGGGCCAAGCCGGGCACCACGGCCAAGGACAATGAAAAGAACGGCTACCTGCCCACCGATTACGTGGTGAAACTGGCTGAAGCGGCGGGGTTCAAGCTGGCGGATCAAAGCGAAGTGAATGCCAACCCCAAGGACACCAAGGACTACCCCGAGGGCGTCTGGACCCTCCCGCCCGCGTTGGTGAAAGGTGATCAGGACAAGGACAAATACCTGGCGATTGGCGAGTCGGACCGAATGACGTTGCGGTTCGTCAAACCGGGCAAATAGGCTTCAAGAAAACGGCCTGTCGGGCGCAAAAACACCTGTGGGCCAGCTTGCTGGCTCCCACAATGCGATCGCATTTCACTTCATATACCGCGATCAATCATCCGCATTCGGGTCCATATCGGGGAACAGCACCTCGGTGAAGCCGAAGCGGGTGAAATCCTTGACCCGCGAGGGGTACAGACGACCGATCAGGTGATCGCATTCATGCTGCACTACCCGTGCGTGAAACCCTCGCGCTTCGCGCTGAATCGCCTTGCCATCGGGATCGAACCCTTCATAGCGGATGTGCTCGTAACGCTCGACCACACCGCGTAAACCTGGCACGGACAGACACCCTTCCCAGCCTTCTTCCACAGTCGGTTCCAGCGGCGTGATCAGCGGGTTGAGCAGAATGGTCTGCGGCACGGCCTCGGCATCCGGGTAACGCTCACTGCGCTCGAAACCGAAGATCACCAGTTGCAGATCGACGCCAATCTGCGGCGCGGCCAACCCGACGCCCCCCACGCTGCGCATGGTTTCGAACATGTCGTCAATCAGGGTGTTCAGCTCACGCGAGCCGAACATCGACTGGGGTACGGGCGGCGCAATGCGCAGCAGGCGCTCATCGCCCATTTTCAGAATTTCGCGAATCATGGAAGAACCTTTCGAAAGGGGCGGATGCGCCGGTCAGATGCGCATCCTGCCACAAGGATCGATCAGGGTTTATCGGTTTTGAGCGGTTGCAGAGGCTGCAGCGCCGGTTCGTAATCATGATCGTGATCGTGGGTGTGATCCCGTCCCAGACCCGAGACATGCTTCTTCGCAATCACGGTCTCGCCATCGGCATTTTCACCGCCATCGCCCGCCACTTTTTCACCCTTGGCCTTGCCTTCTTCGGACATGTGCTCGATCACGGCATTCATCTCTGCGCCCAGCAGCAAGACCGAAGCGGAAATGTAGAAATACAGGAGCAGAACAATGATCGCCCCAATGCTGCCGTACATGGCGTCGTAGTTAGCGAACGTCTTCACGTAATAGGCAAAGCCCAGCGAGGCCACGATCCACACCACCACTGCCAACACCGAACCGGGCGAGATGAAGCGGAATTCCTGCTTCACGTCAGGCATCAGGTAATACATGGTCGCCACCGAGACCATCAGCAAAATGATGATCACTGGCCAACGCAGCAGCGTCCACAGCGTAACGATGAACTCTTCCATGCCGATCTGCGCGGCGAGCCAGCTCATCACCTGAGGGCCGGTCACCATCAGCGCGGCGGTGGTCAGCAGCATCCCGGCGAAGCCTACGGTGTACAACACCGACAGCGGAATGCGCTTCCAGACCGGACGTCCTTCGGCAACGTCATAGGCGGCGTTCATCGCGCTCATCATCAACCGCACGCCCGCAGAAGCCGACCACAGGGCGATCACGATACCGATGGACAGCAAGCCACCCTTGGATTGTTGCAACTGGTCAATCACGGGGTTGACCTGATCCAGCGCCACGGGCGGCAAGACTAGTTCCGACTGCAGGCGCAGCCAGCTGAAGAAATCGGGCAAATGCAGGAAGCCGATCAGGGCAATCAGGAACAGCAGGAACGGGAACAGCGAGAACAACATCTGATAAGCCAACGCCGAGGCGTAGGTCGACATCTCGTCGTCAAGAAACTCTTTGACCGTTCTGACCAACACGGTTCTCACACGTAGCTGGCGCAAATCCGGGAATATCATGGCGTCTCCTTTCGCGACGTAGACGTATCTGAAGCACATTACCTATACGAGCGGGCAAACGCTTTGAAATTCCATATGCCCTCTGGAACGGGGCGGCTTTTTACATCCAGTTAAGCACTTTTGCCACGGTGAATACGTTGCAGGATGTCTGTTGCAGAATGTTTTGGGCCGGACACAATAACGGCCATCAAAGGATGGCCGCTACAGGTCATGCGGGTATTCGCTTGAGGCTCCTCGTCAGGGCCCGAAGCCGAAGCGCGCAGGCCATCAGGCCTTGTCGACGCCTTTTTTCACGGCATCTTTGGTTTTGCCAACCGCTTGTTGCGCTTCGCCCTTCAGCTCTTGCGCCTTACCCTCGGCTTTGAGTTTGTCGTTGTCGGTGACTTTACCGACGCCTTGTTTGACATTACCGGCTGCTTCGTTGGCCATGCCTTTGACTTTATCGCCAGTGCTGCTCATCGTGTTTCTCCTCGGTAAGAATCAGGTGTCATAACCTCGACATAAGCATTGACCGGCCCCCGTCCGCGAGAGTTTCAATTATTTCAGAGGCGGTTTTTTCATCGGCTGTGAGGCTTTTCAACGCCAGATCCAGTTTGGGCTTTATGTTTGCCGGACAACCCCGGAGAATGCGCGGCCGAACCGGATTGTGACTATCCTGCCCTTTCAGCGGATACACCCTCAGGATCACGAGAAAGCGCTACACAGGAACGTTATGAAAATCGACAAGCAGCAGGCCATCGCGCGCCGCAATGAGCAATTGGGCGGCGCCGTGCTGGGCACCAACAACACCCATTTCGCCGCACTAGACCCCAAGCGCAACATCTGGTGGTTCGACCTTCCCGTCGCGCGTCTGGCGGTCGGTCAATACGAATGGCTGCATCTGCTGCTGCACACGCCGAGCACCGACGAGCTGATTCACCTCAAGGTGACGACCAAGTTCCTGCGTGAGCAAAAGGACGGAGTGGTGATTCGCAACGAAGGCAAACGCAAGTCCACGGTCAGCCTGGAGCTGTCAGCGGACAAGGATTCGTACCTCAAGGACATGCGTCCTAAGGGCGCGAATCTGAGTTTTGCGGGGTTTGTGCAGAAGTAATCGACGGCATACCCAGGCTCACCGGCCTTGTACGCATCACTCTGTAAGAGCGAATTCATTCGCGAAAATGGTCCAGCCGATGCGATGCGTCGCCTGAAATGCCTTCGCGAATGAATTCGCTCCTACAGATTCATATCGCCTGAACAGTGAACCTGCGCACGGCCCAATACCCCACCGCCCCTGCCACACCCGACGCGAATGTTCCCCACGCCCAGTCCACCAGCGCCAGTTGCGAAGGCCAGCCCTGCAAGGTCGCCCAGTTGGTCAAGTCATAGGTCCCGTAGGCCATCAGCCCGAGCAACGCGCTGTATCCTGCTGCGTATTTGAGGCTGCCAGCCCTCACACCTGGCAACACGCCGATCAGCACGATGCCCACGATGTAGACCAGGTAGAACAGCAGCGCCGGGAAAGTCACAGGGGTTTCCAGCATCAACGGCCCCAGCCAGGCGCGATAGGTCGGTCCCATCAATACACCAAGCCAGAGGCCGTCGAGCACCAGAAACGCTGCGAGCGTGGACAGATAAGCGCTGAGAAATCGTTTCATGGGCACACCCCGAGCAAGCCATGAGTCGCACCGGTTGGCGCGCTCATTGGCTGTGACCCGCGTTCATCGACGATAGCTGCAAAAAACGTTGCGCTTTCTCTCGACGGCGATGCGAGCCGCGGGAATGGCGTGAATCAGACCAGTTCGATACGGTCCGCGTGAATCACGATCTGGCCCTGTTTGTACAACGCGCCAATGGCTTTCTTGAAGTTGCCTTTGCTGACCCCGAACAGGTTGCTGATAACCGCCGGATCGCTCTTGTCGCTGACGGGCAGCACGCCGTTGTTCTGGCGCAACTTGTCGAGAATCTTGGTGTTCAGACTGCTCGCCAGTTGTTCGCCCACGGGTTGCAAGCTGAGGCTGATGTTGCCGTCGCTGCGTATTTCCTTGATGAAGCCTTTTTCCTGTTTGCCGGAACGCAGGAACTTGAACACTTCATTCTTGTGAATCAGGCCCCAATGCTTGTTGTTGATCACGGCCTTGAAGCCCATGGACGTTTCTTCAACCACGAGCAGGTCCACTTCCTGCCCCACAGCGTAGTTGGCAGGCACTTTGTCCAGATAGCGGTCCAGCCGCGACGTGGCGGTGATGCGGCGGGTGTGCTTGTCGAGATAGACATGCACCACGCAATAATCCCCGGCTTTTAGCGGACGCTTTTCTTCGGAGTACGGCAGCAGCAGGTCCTTGGGCAACCCCCAGTCCAGGAAGATGCCGATGCTGTTCACTTCCACCACTTTGAGACTGGCGAATTCGCCGACCTGAACTTTCGGTTTTTCCGTGGTGGCAATTAACTTGTCATCACTGTCCAGATAAATGAAGACGTTTAACCAGTCTTCGTCTTCACTGGGAATATCTTTGGGAATATAGCGATTGGGCAGCAATATTTCGCCGTCCTGCGCACCGTCCAGATATAAACCGAAGTTAGTGTGTTTAACCACTTGCAAACTGTTGTAGCGCCCGACTAAAGCCATGTCCAAATACCCTCATTGCGTGGGCGGCATTCTACCCGAGATTGGCGCGGTCTGGCCGGTCGTCCGAGGGCCGTTTCTCAGCAGGCGTTGCGGGCCTTGGAAATCAAGGCATTGGTGGAGGCAGGCGGCCAGAGAAAAGGGAAATCGTCTCCATTCGTCAGATCGACTCAACGATTTCGCGAAAAATTTTCACCCATCGCGGGTCGCATTTTGGTGATGCCCACGCAATTAAAACAGGCAGTTAGCGGGTATTCCCAAGGCATGATTTGCGTCGCAGTCAATACCGTCCTCCCCCACAGGCTGTATATTTACCGCGCAATTTCCCGCGTATTCCGATAAGATGGCCGGCCGTATTAAATTTATATAGGTCAATTGCAGCCATGCGCGTAAAAGCATCCAACTCGAAAGCCAAGCCAGCTCCTGCCGTTGAGACCAGCGATTCGATCAACGCACAAATCGCGGCTTTCCTGAAGTCCGGCGGCGAAATCCAGCAGATCGCAAAAGGCGTCAGCGGCCAGACCTTCGGCACATCGAAACAGATCTCCCTCGGTAAAAAGTAAATTTTTCCCCGCCTCCGCGGTCGACATCCAGGCGCTTTGATCACAAGGCGCCAGGTCCATCGCTCCCCGAATCATTAAGCCCGCTTCTACAAAGCTCTGCTTTACTGTCTCGACACAGGCCACTCGTCTTCGATTGGCGGCTGTAGGTGACAGGCCGGACGATGCCCTGAATGACCCGACGTCTCAGCGGAAATCCGATATGAAGAAATGGATGTTTTTCAGCGCCTTGCTCTGTCTTGGATTGGGTGGCTGTGCAACAAAGGGCTGCGATGTCACGACGGTTGGCAGCGGTTGCCGATCCGACTACCTGCTCTATCAGAACGACATGTTGCAGGCCAAGTGGATCATCAACGAGCGTCGTCAGGACAGCTACGAACTGGCGAGCGCATTGCTGAGCCGTGCAGCCAAACAGGACAAGACCGGGGAAGCCGAGTTTTATCAGGCGGTGCTGCAACTGCGGCTGAACCCTGAAGGCTCGCAGGTGCATGATTTGCTGCAGAGCTCCGCCGACAAGAAATACCCGCTGGCCATCGCGCTGCTCGCGCAACTGTCCGGTTCTGTAGATCAGGACAAGGCCCGTAGCTACCGGGCGAAGTACGACGAACTGGACGTCGCCAAGAGTGGTTACCCGTCATTTCCTCAAGCGCTGATCGTGGTCAACAAGTTGATTTCACAAAATAACTGATCGCGAAGTTCAAATTTTCTGCCATGAATCGACCAGCGGTCGATTCATGCGCGCATTCGCCGGTATGCTTGCGAGGCTCTAGCTCGCGGTTCTTATCGGCGCTCCTGCGTTGCGCCCATCATTCAGATAAGTACCTTCGATCCACTCCTCTGAATCCAAACAGGAGTGAAGCATGCCTTATGCTCGCTGTTTTACCCGCTGGACCGGCGCGCTTCTGACAGGTGCGCTATTGATCCATCCCCCCGCTCGGGCTCAGGTTCTGGAACGTGACCTCGGAGACTTCAGTCTCAAACTCGGCACCACGCCCAGCCGCTCAATGGCTCAGGGGCTGGTGACGCCAAGCGCGGGAGACTCGAAGTTCCACGGTGGCCTGGACCTCACCCACGAAAGTGGTTTCTACTTCGGCCAGTGGTCGCCCAGCGCAGGCCTGGCGCCGAACACCACCCTTGAAGTCGATTCCTACCTGGGCTTCAAGAAACCCTTCGACAAAACCCTGGGCTACGAGCTGGGCGTGATCCGCTACAGCTACCCCAATACCAGTCAGATCGACAGCCACGAGCTGTACGCCGGTTTTCGAATTTTTGACAGCCGCATCGGCACCGCCGTGAGCACCGACGCCGGGCGTCAGGACAGCACGCTGTTTCTCGACCTTGGCGCATTGGGCGGTTTCATACCGTTGGGGCTGGACCTGCGCATGCAATACGGCAATCACCAGCTTGACGCGCCCACGGTCATCGACGGCGGCGGTGTGGTCAGCGGCTACAACGACTGGTCCTTCAATATCTCCCGCCCGTGGCTCGGAATGGACATGAATCTGATGTACAGCGGCTCCAGCCTCAATGGTGCCGATTGCAGCGCTTACAGTGGGCATAACACCCAGTGCGAAAGCGCAGTGACCCTCAAGATCGTCCGCTCGTTCTTCTGATCGGCTGAACCGCCTTGTCCTGACTCGCTCTATAAAAAGGAGACGAACCGGCAAGGAGCGGACATGCGCATTGTGTTGAAGACCTGTATTTCGCTGTGGCTCAGCCTGCTGCTCGTCGCAGGGTGTAGCCAGATTGGTCTGACGTACCGGCATCTGGACCTGATCATTCCGTGGTCACTCAGCGACTATCTGGCGATGCACTCGAATCAGAAAGACTGGCTCGACGAGCGCCTCAAGGAACACCTGACCTGGCATTGCACCACGCAAATTCCTGACTACCTCACGTGGCTTGACCGCCTGCAAAACATGGTCGAAACCAATCAGGTCAATGAAACCCAGCTCAAGGCGCGCACCGCCGAGGCTCGTCAGGCCATTGCTACCATCTCCCATGAAATCACGCCGTCGGCGGTCGAGTTGCTGCGCCAATTGGACGATCAGCAGGTTACCGAGATGGAGGCCGCGTTCGCCAAGGACTTGAGCAAGCATGAAGCGGAATACGTCGATCAGCCCTTGGATCAGCAGATCAGGGACAGGGCGCAGCGCATGGAGAAACGCCTGAACCCATGGGTGGGTAAACTCAGTTCGTTGCAACGGGATCGCGTGATGCAATGGTCGACGTCACTGGGCGAGCAAAACCGGGTCTGGATCGAAAACCGCGCCCATTGGCAATCGCTACTGGTGACGGCCGTCAAACAGCGACAGGCGCCGGATTTCGATCAGAGAATCGCTCGGTTGCTGCAGGATCGCGAGACGTTCTGGACACCGGGGTATCGGGCCGCCTACGACCACACCGAGCAGGCGGCCATTTCGTTAATCACGGATTTGATGGCGCAAAGCTCGCCTGATCAGCGACAGAAGCTGCTGGCAAAGATCGCGGATGTGCGGCAGGACTTTACCAACCTGAGCTGTTTGAAAGGGGTGAAAAAAGCGTCGTGATTCTTTCTTTGTAGCAGTCTGGCTTGCCGACGGCGGCGATGTTGAGTGCGCCACCCCGGCATGCCAGACAAGACGTCAAATAGCGCCCGGCGCTACCTGCGCTTTCAACGACACCTTGTCGAAGGTCGCCGGATCAAGGGCATCGGCCTGCTCGTCCAGTACCTGACGCGGAGGGGCATCGCCCGGGATTCCGCTTTCGATCATCGCCAATAGCCGTGAGCCTCGTTGCGTCAACACAAAATTCTCGCCATTGCCGCCCTCTTCCTCTGGCCGCGATTCTATGAACCCGTTCTTGAACAGCAACGACTCCAGATCGGCAGCACGCTTTTTCAACGCGTCCAGATCCCCGGTATTGTCACCGGCAGCCGCCCTGGCCGCGGCATGCTCTTCGGCGTATTTGCGCGGGGCAAACGGTTTATCAGCGCTGTTTTGGACTTCATGCAACAGTCGCTCGATCAAGTCCCAGTCATATTTGTCAGACATCTTCCAACCTCCAGGAGCAGGGATGAAAGCCCGCGACATCCGGTCGTCGGGCGGCGGTGCTCAGAAGGTGTGACCGGCCTCACTCGCAGCCGTTCAGCCCACGCGCCCAGCGGCTTCGCGCTGAACTTTTGCCTCCAGCGCCCCCTCCACTCCTTACGCAGGCAAGAGATACCGAGGCAATCATGAAAACCCTGATGAGCATCACCGCCGCACTGACGCTGCTCGCGTGCACATCGGTCTGGGCGTGCACACCGGAAGAGGCTGAAGCCAAGCGTGAACAACTGGCGCAGGAAGTACACAAGCTAACGCAGCAGAACCCTGCGAAGGCGAAGGAGTTGAATCAGGAGATCAAAGACATGCAACTGGAGACGTCAGCGAAGGACGTGCCGGACAAATGCCAGTTGATAGATCAGCGGTTGAAGGAGATGGATGAGGCGGCGAAGAAAGCAGAGGGATGATTTGCGTCGCGGGTGCCAATTCTGACGCGGAATGACCCGCTCCTACAGCTCACTGTCGGAGTCAATGGATTCGTGAGGTAGGGGTACAACCGATATTTCTCTATCGGTTGCGCCCTTTTTTCGCGAATGAGTTCGCTCCCACCGTCACGTCATTGGTGCTGACGTTTACTCGGAAACCGGCGGACGGGTCACGCGTTTTTTCAGCGGCGCTAAACCGTCCTGGCTCACCAGCGACTCGGCTTTCGGACGGTTCACCGTCTTGCGCTTGGTCGGGCCCTTGGCGGCGGTTTTCTTCTTGTCACCCTTGGCGTCAGTCTTTTTCTTCTTCACCCCAACAGCCTTGCCCGACGCCTTGACCTTCTTCGGACCGGTGTACGTGCCCTTCACTTCCTTGATGGTGCGGCGCTCGAATTTCTGTTTCAGGTAGCGCTCGATGCTGGACATCAGGTTCCAGTCACCGTGGGTGATCAGCGAGATCGCCAGCCCTTCCGCCCCTGCACGACCCGTACGGCCGATGCGATGAACGTAATCGTCGCCGGTGCGTGGCATGTCGAAGTTGATGACCATGTCCAGGCCATCAACGTCCAGACCACGGGCCGCCACGTCGGTGGCGACCAGAATCTTGACGCCGCCCTGCTTCAGGCGGTCAATCGCCAGCTTGCGGTCTTTCTGGTCTTTGTCGCCGTGGAGCACAAAGGTCTTGTATTCCAGCGCCACCAGACGACCGTAAATGCGGTCAGCCATCGCACGGGTGTTGGTGAAGATTATCGCCTTCTGGTACGTCTCATTGGCCAGCAGCCAGTTCAGCACCTGCTCTTTGTGCACGTTGTGGTCGGCAGTGATGATCTGCTGACGGGTGCCCGGAGCCAGTTCGCTGACGCTGTTGACCTGCAGGTGCTCAGGGTTATTCAGCACCTTGCCGATCATCTCGCGCAGGCCCGAACCGCCGGTGGTGGCAGAGAACAACATGGTTTGCTGACGGTTGGCGCATTCGTTGGCCAGGCGCTCGACGTCTTCGGCAAAGCCCATGTCGAGCATGCGGTCGGCTTCGTCGAGGACGAGCAATTCAACGTGCTTGAGGTCCAGATTGCCGGCATTCAACTGCTCCAGCAGACGACCCGGCGTGCCGATCAGAATATCCGGCACCTTGCGCAGCATGGCGGCCTGAACTTTGAAGTCTTCGCCACCGGTGATCAGACCGGCCTTGATGAACGTGAACTGGGAAAACCGCTCGACTTCCTTGAGGGTCTGCTGTGCCAGCTCACGGGTCGGCAGCAGGATCAGCGCGCGGATGTCGACGCGAACCTTGGCCGGGCCGATCAGGCGATTGAGCATCGGTAATACGAACGCGGCCGTCTTGCCGCTGCCGGTTTGCGCCGTCACCCGCAGATCGCGTCCTTCCAGCGCCAGCGGAATGGCCGCTGTTTGCACAGGCGTAGGCTCGACGAAATTGAGTTCGGCCACGGCTTTGAGCAGGCGTTCGTGCAGGGCGAATTGGGAGAACACGGGTGTTACCTCGGCGGAATACAAAAAAACAGTCGCATAGGTTACCGGTTTAAGCCGACTTCGCCGAGTTTCTTTACCTCAAAGGGCCTATTTTGTTACGGGATTTGCCCTTCTGCCCCTTGAGCATCCTGACAATGCTCTAATCCCGCCCCGTTTTTCATTCAGGAGATCTTGCGCCCATGGACACCTCTCCCTCTGGCTCCGCGTCCAGGAAGTCTGGGACCTGCTTGAACACCAACCCATGCTGCGCACGGCGCTGGGTTTGGTGATGCTGCTGGTCGCCGCCCTCGCCTTGGGCCGACTGGTGCGTTTCATCATTCTGTACGCGATGAAAGCCCTCGGTCGTCAGCCCGCGCTGTTCTGGCTCAATGACTTCCTGCACAACAAAGTCTTCCATCGCCTGGCGCAAATGACGCCCTCACTGGTCATTCAATTCGGCCTCAATCTGGTGCCAGACCTCAGCCCCGCCGCTGCTCATGTACTGGGCAATGTGGCACTGGCCTTCACCATTCTGTTCCTGATGCTCACTGTCGGCGCACTGCTCAACGCCATGCTCGACATCTATGCCCGCACCGAACATGCCCGCACGCGCTCGATCAAGGGCTATGTGCAACTGGCGAAAATGATTCTCTACGTGTTCGCCGCGATCATCATCGTCGCTACGCTGATCGACCGCTCGCCGCTGTTGCTGCTGTCAGGCCTGGGTGCGATGTCGGCGGTGATTCTGTTGGTGTACAAGGACACGCTGCTGTCGTTCGTCGCCAGCGTGCAACTGACCAGCAACGACATGCTGCGGGTCGGCGACTGGATCGAAATGCCTCAGGTCGGCGCCGACGGCGATGTGGTGGACATCACGCTGCACACGGTCAAGGTGCAAAATTTCGATAAAACCATCGTCTCGATTCCAACCTGGCGCCTCATGTCCGAGTCCTTCAAGAACTGGCGCGGAATGCAGCAGGCGGGTGGCCGACGAATCAAACGCAGCCTGTTCATCGACGCCAGCGGTGTGCGGTTCGTTGCCGAGGCCGAAGAGCAAAAACTCACTCAGGTCCGCCTTTTAACCGATTACATGGGCCGTAAAAAAGCCGAACTCAAGGCCTGGAACGAAGCGCAAGGCAACGTCGCCGAACTCTCCGCCAACCGCCGTCGCATCACTAATCTCGGCACCTTTCGCGCCTACGCCCTCGCCTACCTGAAAAGCCATCCGGACATTCACCCCGACATGACGTGCATGGTCCGCCAGATGGAAACCACGGCTCAGGGCGTCCCACTGGAAATCTACTGTTTCACCCGCACGACGAGTTGGGCGGATTACGAGCGGATACAGGGGGATATTTTCGATTACCTGTTGGCCGTGTTGCCGGAGTTTGGGTTGGGTGTGTATCAGCAGCCGAGTGGGTTGGATATGCGGGTTGGACTGTTGGGGCAAGAGCCGTTGTCACCCATGGCGGAGAAACCCTCCATCGCCTCTGCGTTGAAAAATGACAGCATATGATCAATAGTGCAGTCATTGAAAGCAAGGGAGATCACACGATGGCAGTGTTAACTGTTCGCAACGTGCCTGACGAAGTGCATCGCGCCCTGCGCATGCGCGCCGCAGAGCATGGCCGTAGCACAGAGGCCGAAGTCCGAGCCATTCTGGCGCAGGCCGTCAGTCCCGAATCCCGTCTGCTGATGGGGGACGCGCTGATGAACATAGGCCGTCGGTTCCATCTGAGTGATGAGGATGTGGACGCAATGAGCCAGACCCATGATCAAAAACCTGCCGAGCCAATGGGGTTTGAATGATCGTTCTGGATACCAACGTATTGAGCGAGACATTAAGACCGCAACCCGACCCTGCAGTGCGTGGCTGGCTCAATGCGCAACATGCTGAAACTCTGTTCATCTCCAGTGTCACCGTGGCGGAGATGCTGTTCGGGATTGCGGCACTCCCCGAAGGGCGACGCAGGGACATGTTATCGCTGGCCGTTGAGGAGCTTTTGGCATTGTTCGAAAAGCGCGTGCTGCCCTTCGATGCCGACGCCGCCCGCCATTACGCCAGGCTGGCGGTCCTCGCTCGCCGCAATGGTCGCGGATTTCCGACACCGGATGGCTATATCGCCGCCATCGCCAATGCTCGGGGCTTTACCATTGCGTCCAGAGACACTGCGCCCTATGAGGCCGCAGGCCTGGACGTCATTGATCCGTGGGGGTCGAATCGTAAATAAGCGTCATGGTTACAGACATACCCTGTAAACCCTCAAACGCTCGAACAAACAAAAAGCCCGGCATCTGCCGGGCTTTTGATTTTGGTGCAACCTTCATCACTCAATACCGTTGATAGCTCGAACCGAATTCTTTGCGGTTGTCGGCAACGATCACGGTGCTGGACGATTGAGCGGTGAACGGCTTGATGCTGGTTTTATCAGCCGCTTTGGCATC
The DNA here is from genome assembly GCF_044753445.1 of Pseudomonas sp. NPDC088368. Taxonomy (NCBI): domain Bacteria; kingdom Pseudomonadati; phylum Pseudomonadota; class Gammaproteobacteria; order Pseudomonadales; family Pseudomonadaceae; genus Pseudomonas; species Pseudomonas sp. NPDC088368. The sequence continues at coordinate 137,850 of NZ_JBIVNG010000004.1, read as the reverse complement.
GACGGTGGTTGCGTGGATGTAAGTGGGCTCAAGCACGATGGTCTGGCCAGCAGTAGACGGCTGAGGGCTGGCGAAAGCTGAAGTAGCGGCCAGAACCGAAAGGGCGAAGCCAAGGACGATGGATTTTTTCATGATGAGTCTCTCCGGGAAGTTAGTTGAATCGCTGCGTTGGATTCAATCTAAGCGCTTCGTCAGGACATTAAAAAACATCGTTGTTTATGCTGAACATCACGTGCACTGATGATAGACCGCTTACTATAGGACCCATAAAGTTCTTATATAAGCCGCACCGCGCACATGAAAAAACCCGGCCTTGGCCGGGTTTTGGTGAGTGCGCTCAGGTAGGACTAAGCCTGCACCTTTAATCAGTAGCGCTGATAGCCCGAACCGAACTCTTTGCGGTTCTCAGCAACGATCACGGTGCTGGAAGCCTTGGTATCAAAGGGTTTGACAGCATCTTTGCTAGCGACTTTGCTATCCAGCGTCGACACATTGGTCGCGTCGACAATCGCGCGCTGATACGTTTTTTCAGGGGCGGCGAACGCAGAACCGGCAGCCAGGATCGACAGTGCAAAACCGAAGGCGATGGACTTTTTCATCATTTCAATCTCCAGAGAATCGTAAGTAAGGGGGGTTAATTCGTTTCGTTGGAGCCAATCTATTCGGTCAGCGCACTATTGAAAAACCACGTCTGAACATACTCAACATCACCTCCAATGATGTTAGCGACTGGGATGTCTAGCCCGGCTATTTCAGCGTCAGGCGGTTGTCTTTGGACGCGAAATCGAGGGGGATGTACCTGCCGGCACCGGCCAGAAAAGCCACTCGGTCGGTGCAAAGCGACAATCAATGGGCCATAAAAAACCCGATGACCCGACGCTATGAGCGGGTCTATCGGGTGATGCATTCAGGAGCCGTGAATGCCAAGGGAGAGTCGATGAACGTAAGCAGGGTCTCGCCTGGGCATTAACAGGCGATTAAGCGCAGTCAGGTCATGTGCCTGAAACCTTGAGCCTCCGGTCGGAACAGCCCTCGCCCGTCGCGAACCCTTTTGACCCTCGTCACGTCACTTCCGGACTGGATCGATCAAATCCTCCAAGAAAGTGCTACTAAACATCTAATAAATTGTTTCTTACACCGAAGAACACTAGGCTCTTCGGTCAGGTGCGTTGCGGCTCATTGCGGGTCGCAACTCAGCTTGATCCGCAGCTTGACGATCTCGCGGGTGAATTTGACGGAGACGTTGGCGCTGCTCTTCGGCGCAATCTGCACCCGGCGCGTGCGAGGCGCCTCAGGGCCATTGCTGAATACCGCGCTGCATTTGGCGGGAACCTCGCCGTAGTTGTTCACGGTGATGCTGCCGATGTCGTACGCAGTGTCGTGGCTGTTGTAGTCGATTTCCACCCCATTGATGTGTTTTTCCACATCGATGGGGTAGGCAAAGGCGCTCAGCGGCAACATGGTCAGCAGCACACAACAGATTTTTTTCATGCGGCAGTCTCCGGTTCGGGAGTGCCAGCGTAGGACAAAAGGAACGAAAGATGAAAGCGCCCCGCGTGACCCTTGATCAATGGCGCACATTGCAGGCCGTGGTCGACCAGGGTGGTTTTGCCCAGGCGGCTGACGCCCTGCACCGCTCGCAATCTTCGGTGAGCTACACCGTGGCCCGTATGCAGGATCAGTTGGGCGTACCGTTGCTGCGCATCGACGGGCGTAAGGCCGTGCTGACCGATGCGGGCGAGGTGTTGCTGCGCCGGTCTCGGCAATTGGTGAAAAACGCCAGCCAACTGGAAGACCTCGCTCACCACATGGAGCAAGGCTGGGAAGCCGAGGTGCGGCTGGTGGTCGATGCGGCGTACCCGAACGCACGGCTGGTGCGTGCGTTGACAGCCTTCATGCCGCAAAGCCGTGGTTGCCGCGTTCGATTGCGCGAAGAAGTGTTGTCCGGTGTCGAAGAAGTCCTGCTTGAAGGCGTGGCGGACCTGGCGATCAGCGGCTTCAACATTCCAGGCTATTTGGGCACAGAGATGAGCGCCGTGGAATTCGTCTCGGTGGCGCACCCCGATCATGCACTGCACCAGATGCAGCGCGAGTTGACCTTTCAGGATCTGGAAAGCCAGCTGCAGGTGGTGATTCGCGATTCGGGCCGTAATCAACCTCGTGATGTTGGCTGGCTCGGGGCCGAACAGCGCTGGACCGTGGGCAGCCTGGCCACCGCCGCCAAGTTCGTCAGCAGCGGTCTGGGTTTCGCCTGGTTGCCCCGCCATATGATCGAACGCGAAATCAAAGAAGGCGTGTTGAAAGTGCTGCCCCTGGACAAGGGCGGCAGCCGCAACCCGACCTTCTATCTGTATGCGAGCAAGGACAAGCCGTTGGGGCCTGCGACGCAGATACTCATTGAGCTGATCCAGAAATTCGACACAGCACCATTGGATGCGCCGTTTGTGGCAGCGCAGCCGACGGTGTAGCCGCACATGCACACACCGATCCCCCTGTAAGAGCGAATTTATTCGCGAAAAATGGTCGGGGCACAGATAGGTATCGCCCGGACCGACGCCTCGCGAACAAATTCGCTCCCACAGGCGGCTGTGCTCAATTCCGACAACAAGGACGTCACCCATGCCCTACTTCGAACACAACGGCTGTTCCCTGCACTACGAAGTATTCGGGCAGGGCAGCCCGGTGCTGTTGGTCCACGGCCTCGGGTCGAGTGCGCAGGATTGGGAATACCAAATCCCCGCGCTGGTTGGGCAGCACCGGGTGATCGCAGTGGATGTGCGCGGTCACGGACGCTCCGGTAAACCCCGCGAGCGCTACAGCATTCCCGGATTCAGCGCGGACATCAAAGCCCTCCTCGACCATCTGCAGCCCGGGCCGGTGCATCTGGTGGGGTTGTCCATGGGCGGGATGATTGGCTTTCAACTGGCGGTCGATCACCCGTCGATATTGAAAAGTCTGACCATCGTCAACAGCGCCCCCGAGGTGAAAATCAAAAGCCTCAGCGATGTCCGCCAGTTTTTCAAGCGCTGGTTGCTTGCACGGCTGTTCAGCATGGAGACCATCGGCAAGGCGCTGGGCAAGAACCTGTTCCCCAAACCCGAACAAGCCGACCTGCGGCACAAGATCGCCAAACGTTGGGCACAGAATGAAAAACGCGCCTATCTCGCGAGTTTCAGTGCGATTGTGGGCTGGGGCGTGCAGGAAAAGTTATCGCGAATTCAATGCCCGACGCTGGTCGTTACAGCGAAATATGATTACACGCCGGTGGCGCTTAAAGAGGCGTACGTTAGGCTTATTCATGAGGCGAAGTTGGTAGTCATCGAAGATTCCCGACATGCAACCCCGCTGGATCGACCGGAAGAATTCAATCGGGTTCTTCTTGGGTTTTTAAAGGATGTGGAAGCCACTCCATGATGGAGTCATTGATATGAAAAGCAGATTTCAAAGAATGGCACATACGACGGTATTCGTAGGTGCATTGCTAGCCGCTATGGCGAGCTTCGCGGCAGGAACCGACGACCAGCCACTTCCGCAACTCAACCCTCATGGTCAGTTGGTAAGCGAAAATAGCTTGCAAAGCTTGCTCGATACCGCAACACAAATCGTGAACATCATCCTCGGAGATATTCCGATATCTGTAATTATCGGTTGATTGCGGAACGCTCAAACAACCAAAGCCCTTTGGCTCTCATCTCCCGCCAGATGCAGAGTCAAAGGCCCTCCCTCTGTCCAAATCCCCCCAAACGTGTTTCCCTTACGTCCTGTTTTTTGCAGTCGAAAAATCACTTTTCAGGACGTCTACTCCCCATGCTGAAAAAAATCGCCCTCTCTGCCGCCGCCGTGCTGTTCGCCTCCAACCTGATGGCCGCGCCCGCGCCGCATGTCGTGCTGGACACCAGTTTCGGTCAGGTTGAAATCGAGCTGAACCAGGACAAGGCGCCGATCAGTACCGCGAACTTCCTCAAGTACGTGGACAGCAACTTCTACTCCAACACCATTTTTCACCGCGTGATCCCGGGCTTCATGGTCCAGGGCGGTGGTTTCACCGCGCAGATGGTGCAGAAGCCCACCAACGACCCGATCAAGAACGAAGCCGACAACGGCCTGCATAACGTCCGTGGCACCCTCGCCATGGCACGCACCTCAGACGTGAACTCGGCCACCAGCCAGTTCTTCATCAACGTCGTCGACAACGCCATGCTCGACCACGGTGCCCGCGATTACGGTTATGCGGTGTTCGGTAAAGTCGTCAAGGGTATGGACGTCGTCGATCAGATCGTCAATGTGCAGACCGGCAGCAAGGGCGGCATGCAAAACGTGCCGCTGGACCCGATTTTGATCAAGTCTGCCAAACGCGTGAACTAAGCTTCACACCGTGTACGAAAGCCGGGCACTTGCCCGGCTTTTTCGTTACTGGAACGCACATCACAGGAAAAATGTGAGCAATTGCGTCGCACTGTGGTCAGATCCGGGGACGCACCCAAAGTCCATCAGAATGGAGAGCCCGCTCAAGCGTGGGCGTCATAGCCAATGCTCTATCGTCGTTTCGAAAAACTGATCGATATCTTCCGCGACGCCCCGACCGTCGCTCCGCCCAACCAGGTTGTGTCGTTTTACGTTTATTACCTCAGGCAAGTCTGGCCCAGTTTCGTAGCACTGCTGGTGGTGGGTTTGATTGGCGCGCTGATCGAAGTGTCGCTGTTCAACTACCTGAGCCGCATCATCGACCTGGCACAAGGGGCACCTAACCCGAATTTCTTCAGTGACCACGCGTATGAGCTGATCTGGATGGTGATCGTCGCCCTCGTGCTGCGACCGGTGTTCGTGCTTTTGCACGATCTGCTGGTGCACCAGACCATCGGCCCTGGGATGACCAGCCTGATCAACTGGCAGAACCACAGCTATGTCCTCAAACAAAGCGTGAATTTCTTCCAGAGCGACTTCGCCGGACGCATCGCCCAGCGCATCGTGCAGACCGGTAACGCGTTGCGGGACTCCGCCGTGCAGGCCGTTGACGCCATGTGGCACGTGCTGATTTATTCGATCGGCGCGCTGGTCCTGTTCGCCGAAGCCGACTGGCACCTGATGATCCCGCTGATTTGCTGGATCATCGCCTTCACGCTCTCGCTCTGGTGGTTCGTGCCGCGCGTGAAGGCGCGCTCCGTGGTGTCATCGGAAGCCCGTTCGAAACTGATGGGTCGCATCGTCGACGGCTACACCAACATCACTACGCTCAAGCTGTTTGCCCACACCAACTCCGAGCAGCAGTACGCACGTGAAGCGATCAGTGAGCAGACCGAGAAGACTCAGCTCGCCGGTCGCGTGATCACCGAAATGGACACGGTAATCACGACCCTGAACGGCATCCTGATCGTCTGGACCACGGGCTTGGCCCTGTGGCTGTGGACGCAATCGCTGATCTCGGTGGGTGCGATTGCCTTGGCGACCGGCCTGGTGATTCGGATCGTCAACATGTCCGGCTGGATCATGTGGGTGGTCAACGGCATCTTCGAAAACATCGGCATGGTGCAGGATGGTCTGCAGAGCATTTCCCAGCCGGTGGGCGTCTCGGACCGTGCGGCGGCGCCGACGCTGCAGATCAGCCGTGGCGAGGTGAAATTCGAGCACCTGAATTTCCAGTACGGACCTGGCAAAGGGGTGATCAAGGAGCTGAACCTGGACATCAAGCCGGGGGAAAAAATCGGTTTGATCGGCCCGTCCGGCGCAGGCAAATCGACGCTGGTGAACCTGCTGCTGCGGCTGTACGACGTGCAAGGCGGGCGCATCACTATCGACGATCAAGACATTGCCCATGTGACGCAGGAAAGCCTGCGCTCGCACGTCGGCATGATCACGCAGGATACGTCGCTGCTGCACCGTTCAATTCGTGACAACTTGCAGTACGGCAAGCCCAATGCCACCGATGCCGAACTGTGGGAAGCCATGCGCAAGGCTCGCGCCGACGGGTTCATCCCGCAGCTGTCGGACGCGGAAGGACGCACCGGGCTGGACGCCCATGTGGGGGAACGCGGCGTGAAGCTGTCGGGCGGTCAACGTCAACGTATCGCGATCACCCGCGTGCTGCTCAAGGATGCGCCAATCCTGATCATGGACGAAGCGACCTCCGCGCTGGATTCGGAAGTCGAAGCCGCCATTCAGGAAAGCCTGGAAACGCTGATGGAAGGCAAGACTGTCATCGCCATCGCCCACCGTCTTTCGACCATCGCCAAGATGGACCGGCTGATCGTGCTGGAAAACGGGCAGATCGTGGAAGACGGGTCTCATGCCGAACTGCTGGCGCGCAAAGGGCTGTATGCGCGGTTGTGGGCGCATCAGACCGGCGGGTTTGTGGGCGTGGAGGAGCTTCCATTGGCGCCGCAAACCCTGTAGCTGCGACGGTCAGGCGAATGCGGAAGGTCAACGACAACGTCGCCTGACCCGCCCGCATTCGCCAGCACGCTGGCTCCATTAAAGTGAGCGTCAACGCTCGTTAGCGTGGCGCTTCACTTGGCCTTACGAAACACGAACACCAACCCCACCACGATCAACACCATCCCGAGCAGGCTCAGCAGCGCCAGTCGATTACCGAAGATGAGGTAGTCCATGATCGCCGTCACGGCAGGCACCAGGTAAAACAGGCTGGTGACGTTGACCAGATTTCCCTGGGCGATCAGCCGGTACAGCAGCCACGAGCCGAGCACCGACACCAGCAGCCCCATGTAGATCACTGGGACGTAGAACCCGATGACGTGCTCGAAGTGAAACGGCTGGAACGGCACGAACACCGCACACACCACCATCCCGGCGAAGTACTGCACGGGTAGCGTGCCAAGCGGATTGTCGGTGACACGCTTCTGCATGATCGAGCCGACCGTCATGCTCAGCATGCCGAGCACGCCGAACGCCATCCCGGCCAGCGAGCCACCGTCCCCAATGCCTTGGAACACCACCAGCACCAGCCCCGCAAGGCCTAGGCTCAGGCCAAACATCCGCGAGAAGGAGCGGCTGCGTTCCAGCAAGACGGCGGTGAGGATTGGCTGCACGCCCATGATCGTCGCCATGACGCCCGGCGCCACTTTCATGTCCAGCGCCAGCAGGTAGCAGATCTGATACCCACCCAGCAGCACTACACCGGTGGCGAGTGCGTAACGCATCGACTGGCGGGTCGCTGGCAGTTTGTAGCCCAGACTCGGGATCAGAATGGCCAGCGCGAACAGCGCCACCAGAAAACGAAACAGCAGAAATGCGAAGGGGGTCGCATGGGTCAGCCCCCATTTGGTCACGATAGCGCCGCTGCTCCAGAGCAGGACAAACAGCGTGGTAGTGGCAATCGAGGCCAGAGCTTTGTTGGCAAACATGGTGTCACCTGTGATTCACACAAAATCGGACCCGGCAAAAAAACCGGATTCACTGATGTTTTGTTGGGGTGGCAGGCGTGATGCGACGGCGTGGAGGCAGTCGATCAGCCCAGCGCAACCACGGCAGGGGGCGAGACAGTGCTCGCGACCGGGCCGGTCACAGGAGACGGTGGGGGGTAACGCGTGATGTAGAAGGCTTGCTGGCACCCACGCGGCTCACCCACAGCAGACGCTGTGGTATCGAACACGACTTGCGAGTGGGAAGCAGGCATGGCGCTGGTCTTCTACGGAATGAGGGGTGAGGTGTATCGATCTGCTTCAAGACACCGGGGCTGAATATAACCAGCGCCCGGTGCAGGATGCAACGTTTAGTTATCAGCCGAAGAGCCAGTAGCCCAACAGGGTCAGGACGACCACCGCCAGCACCGGACGCAGGATGCGATAAGCCTTGGGATTGGCGCGCTTGAACTGCTTGACCTTGCCGCTGATGCCATTGCTGAAACGCTTGCTGAAGGCGTAAGCCTGGTTGATGCCCCCAACGCGCTCGTCGTCGGTGTTCTGCGGTGCCGTGGCGCGGCCGAGGAAGGCGCTGACGCTGCGGTTGACCGAGGTCATGAAGCGGTTGCTCAACGGGCGTTCGATGTCGCAGAACAGGATCACGCGGGTGAAGTCGGTTTCGTTCTTGACCCAGTGCACGTAGGTTTCGTCGAACATCACGTCTTCACCGTCGCGCCAGGCGTAGACCTTGCCATCGACGAAGATCCGGCAGTCGTCGGAGTTCGGCGTCGACAGGCCCAGGTGATAACGCAATGAACCGGCGAACGGGTCGCGGTGCGGGTTCAGGTGGCTGCCGCCAGGCAACAGCGCGAACATTGCACCCTTGACGTTGGGGATGCGGCTGACCAGCTCAACGGTTTTCGGGCACAACGCCTCGGCGGAAGGCAGCGGTTTGTCATACCACTTCAGGTAAAAACGCTTCCAGCCTTTCTTGAAGAACGAACCGAAACCGGCGTCGTTGTCCTTGGCTGCGGCACGAATGTAGCCCTCGTCGAACAAATGCATGGCTTCGTCGCGAATGGTTTCCCAGTTGTCGCGCAGCACGTCCAGCTCGGGAAATTTGCTGCGGTCCAGGTAAGGCTTGGACGGCACGCTGGAGAACAGGTACATCAAGGCGTTGTACGGCGCGAACAGTGCGGAGTGGTTCACGAACTGACGCAACACCGGCAAACGCGCCTTGCCGCGCAAATGCACGTAAAGCGTGCTGCCAATGAACAGCAGCAAAATCACCGCCTTGGCAGCGAAAGAAAAGGTCATGAAGCTCTCCTTGGAACAGGGAATTGCCTGGCGTTGATCAGCTTTTGATTCTGGGCGAAGCCCGTAGGAGCCAGCTTGCTCGCGATCGGCCCGGGGTCGCGTCCGACCGTAGCAGTCGCAAAACCCGGCGACTCGGTATGCCTGAACCAATCGGGTCGTCTGATTTCGCTGCCGCTGCGGTCGGGCGCGACCCCGGGACGATCACAAGCAAGCTGGCTCCTACGCCCTTCGGGCAGAAGCAGTGCGGCGAACAGCCAGCCATTTTAATCACTGCAAAACGCCGCCAGATGACCTACATCACATCCCCGGCGGGTCTGGAAGGCGCCCATCATAAGCCTTCGTCGCCCGGGTAAAAAGCCGAAGCGCACGCCAATGCGTTTACTGGGTCAATTCCTGATCCGTGAACAGGTCACTGAACAGCATGCTCGACAGGTAACGCTCCCCCGAATCCGGCAGGATCACGACAATCGTCTTGCCCTGCATTTCCGGCTTCTCGGCCAAACGCACCGCCGCCTGCATCGCCGCGCCGCAGGAAATGCCGCAGAGAATCCCCTCCTCCTGCATCAGCCGCAGGGCCATGGCCTTGGCCTCTTCATCGCTGACCAACTCGACTTTGTCGAGGATCGACAGATCGAGGTTTTTCGGGATGAAACCGGCGCCGATGCCCTGAATCTTGTGGGGGCTGGGCGTGATTTCCTGCCCGGCGAGTGCTTGAGTGATGATCGGCGACACCATCGGCTCGACCGCGACCGACAGGATCGGCTTGCCCTGAGTGTTCTTGATGTAGCGCGACACGCCGGTGATGGTGCCGCCGGTGCCCACGCCCGCGACCAGCACGTCAATGGCGCCGTCAGTGTCGTTCCAGATTTCCGGGCCGGTGGTTTTCTCGTGAATCGCCGGGTTGGCCGGGTTCTCGAATTGCGCAGGCATGAAGTATTTCGCAGGGTCGCTGGCCACCAGTTCTTCGGCCTTGGCGATGGCGCCTTTCATGCCCTTGGCAGGCTCGGTCAGCACCAGCTCGGCGCCGAGGGCCTTGAGGACCTTGCGACGTTCGATGCTCATGGAAGCTGGCATGGTCAGGACCAATTTGTAGCCACGGGCCGCCGCCACGAACGCCAGACCGATCCCGGTATTGCCGGACGTGGGCTCGACAATAGTCATCCCGGGCTTGAGTTTGCCCTTGCTCTCGGCGTCCCAGACCATGTTCGCGCCGATGCGGCATTTGACCGAATAGCCCGGATTACGCCCTTCGATCTTGGCCAGAATCGTGACCCCGCGGGGCGCGATGCGATTGATCTGCACCAGTGGAGTGTTGCCGATGGAATGGGCGTTGTCTGCGTAAATACGGCTCATGACCGGGTCCTTGTGCAGGTGGCGGAAAAGCCCAAAGCCTATGCCTTGGGCGCATATTGCGTCCAGTGCGAACGGATGACATCGGCGACAGTCAACACATCTAGCAGTCACCCTTCCTGAACACCGGAGACATCAGCCATGAAACGTCGCTATAGCTGGCCGCTGTGGACAGTCGTGGGGCTCGTTGTGCTGTTGATCGTCATACACATCGCGTTGCCGTATGTGGTGCGCAATTATCTCAATGAAAAACTGGCGGACATGGGCGACTATCGCGGCCAAGTCACGGATGTCGATCTGGCTCTGTGGCGCGGGGCTTACAAGATCAATGGCCTGAACATCGTCAAAGTCGACGGCAAGGTCCCGGTTCCACTGCTTAAAGTGCCCGTGATCGACCTGTCGGTCAGTTGGCACGCCCTCTGGTACGACCATGCCGTGGTCGCAGAGGTTGCGTTTTTGAGCCCCGAGCTGAACTTCGTCGACGGCGGCAGCAACAAGCAACAGTCCCAGACCGGTGCGGGCACCGACTGGCGTGCGCAGCTGAACAAGCTGCTGCCGATCACGCTCAACGAAGTCCGCGTGACCGATGGCAAGATCACCTTCAGCAACTTCACCTCCACGCCCAAAGTGAAGATCGAAGCCGACAAGGTCAACGCCAGCGTCTACAACATCACCAACGTGGTGGACACCGCCGGCAAACGCGACGCCCGCTTCGAAGGCAAGGCCCTGTTGCAAGGCGAAGCACCGCTGGAATCCAGTGCCACGTTCGACCCGCTCAGCAACTTCGAGGACTTCGACTTCAAACTTCGCGCCACGACTCTGCAGCTCAAAAGCATGAACGACTTCGCCTCCGCCTACGGCAAGTTCGACTTCAACGCGGGCAACGGCGACATCGTCATCGAAGCCCAGGCCAACAAGGGCCAGCTCAGCGGCTACGTCAAACCGCTGTTGCGGGACGTCGACATCTTCAACTGGCAGCAAGACGTCGAAAACAAGAACAAAGGCTTCTTCCGCTCGGTCTGGGAAGCCATGGTCGGCGCCAGCGAAACCGTGCTCAAAAACCAGCGCAAAAACCAGTTCGCCACCCGCGTCGAACTCAGCGGCAGCGTGCATAAGCAGGATGTCAGCGCGTTTCAGGCCTTCCTGCAGATTCTGCAAAACGCATTCGTGCAGGCGTTCAACACGCGGTATGACAGTGGGAAGAGCGAAGCGCAATAAACCGGCTCATTCCGACTCCTTGTCTGGCTCGACACCGTACGCTGGACGTTTTTCGGCTACCAGGACGCCGCTCTGACCTTGGCTCTGCAGGGCGTCCCATCCGAGGCACGCGAGTGCCAACGTGCGCGGCGCCGACTCTCGTCCATTGCTGTACCGGGTAATGCTTCGCGTGCTGACACCCAGGGCTTCAGCGGCCAGCGCCAATGGCAAACCCGTCCTGGCGCGCCACCCGATGAAGATCCGCGTGTTTTCGTCCGTGGCTGCCTGAGCCTGAGCATCCAGATAAAGCGTATCCGCACCGAGCTGGATATCCGGGTCGGGCCATTCGACCGTCCAGCCGTCATCGCCGATCTGTGCCTGCATGAAGGCTGTGGCGTTCTGCAAAGGCTTGAGACCGGGATAATTGCGAACGTCTGCGCTCAGGTCGAGCACGAAGCGTTGATCGTTAATAAACGTGAGCGCCAGCCTGCGATCGGCCAAGGCCTCGACGGCTTTGAGGCGGGGTCGTTTCATGGATGCCATCGTTTCCATTCCTCCATCAATTCACTCTGGTGAACCCTTACCCATTCAAGCGCTTCCTTGAGCACGGCGGCCGGTGCATGGCCGCGCATGGGTTCAACCAACTGCAGGCAAATCAGGACATCCAGCCCCCCACCGGTCAGGTGAACGTGGGGCGGCAGGTGGTCCTTTTCCCGCAGTTGAATCCTGTATTTGTCTCTGAATCTATGTTTGGTCGACATGGCGGGCAATGTATCGCCAATTTGGCGATATCTCAATACGCGTTACAATTTTCCGCCAGTCAAACCCCGACCCGCCATTCAGAGACTGAATAAAGCGTCTGCGTTCACAGTCGGGCGGGGGGCGCGTTATAGTCGCTGCATTCTTTTCGGCGTCCGGGCATCAGTGGCCGCGCCTTGTTCGAGGATTTTCCGATGAAGTTCGAAGGCACTCGCGCCTATGTCGCCACCGACGACCTGAAGCTTGCCGTGAATGCGGCGATCACCCTGGAGCGTCCGCTGCTGGTCAAGGGCGAGCCAGGCACCGGCAAGACCATGCTCGCCGAGCAACTGGCCGAATCCTTCGGTGCGAAGCTGATCACCTGGCACATCAAATCGACCACCAAGGCCCATCAAGGTCTGTATGAGTACGACGCGGTCAGCCGTTTGCGCGACTCGCAATTGGGCGTCGATAAAGTCCACGACGTGCGCAATTACCTGAAGAAAGGCAAGCTCTGGGAAGCCTTCGAGGCCGAGGAGCGGGTGATCCTGCTAATCGACGAAATCGACAAGGCCGACATCGAGTTCCCTAACGACCTGCTGCAAGAACTCGACAAGATGGAGTTCTACGTTTACGAGATCGACGAGACGATCAAGGCCAAGAAACGCCCGATCATCATCATCACCTCGAACAACGAAAAAGAGCTGCCGGACGCCTTCCTGCGTCGCTGCTTCTTCCACTACATCGCCTTCCCTGACCGCACCACGCTGCAACAGATCGTCGATGTGCATTATCCGGACATCAAGAAAGACCTGGTCAGCGAGGCGCTGGACGTGTTCTTCGACGTGCGCAAAGTGCCTGGTCTGAAGAAAAAACCCTCGACCTCCGAGTTAGTGGACTGGCTGAAGCTGCTGATGGCGGACAACATCGGTGAAGCCGTGCTGCGCGAACGCGATCCGACCAAGGCCATCCCGCCGCTGGCCGGGGCCTTGGTGAAAAACGAGCAGGACGTGCAGCTTCTCGAACGTCTGGCCTTCATGAGCCGTCGCGGTAACCGCTGAGGGCCTTCATCATGCTGCTCAACCTGTTCAACGAAATGCGCGCAGCGAAGGTGCCGGTCTCGGTGCGTGAGCTGCTGGACCTGATCAACGCCCTGAAGCAGCGGGTGACGTTCGCCGACATGGACGAGTTTTACTACTTGTCGCGGGCGATTCTGGTCAAGGACGAGCGCCATTACGACAAGTTCGACCGGGCGTTCGGCGCCTATTTCAACGGCCTGGAAAAGCTCGACGATCACTTGCAGGCGCTGATCCCCGAAGACTGGCTGCGCAAGGAGTTCGAACGCTCGCTGACCGATGAAGAGCGCGCGCAGATTCAGTCGCTGGGCGGCCTCGACAAACTCATCGAAGAATTCAAGAAGCGTCTGGAAGAACAGAAAGAACGCCACGCCGGTGGCAACAAATGGATCGGCACCGGCGGCACCAGCCCGTTCGGCTCAGGCGGCTACAACCCGGAAGGCATTCGCGTGGGCGATGCGGGCAAGCGTCAGGGCAAGGCCGCTAAAGTCTGGGATCAGCGCGAGTACAAGAACCTCGATGATCAGGTCGAACTCGGCACGCGTAATATCAAGGTCGCCCTGCGCCGCTTGCGCAAGTTTGCACGTCAAGGCGCTGCGGACGAGCTGGACATCGACGGCACCATCGACCACACCGCCCGCGATGCGGGGCTTCTGAACATTCAGATGCGCCCGGAACGCCGCAACACCATCAAGCTGTTGCTGCTGTTCGACATTGGCGGCTCGATGGATGCCCACGTGAAGATCTGCGAAGAACTGTTCTCGGCCTGCAAGACCGAGTTCAAGCACATGGAGTATTTCTACTTCCACAACTTCATTTATGAATCGGTGTGGAAGAACAACCTGCGCCGCACCTCCGAGCGCACTTCAACTCAGGATTTGCTGCACAAATACGGCGCCGACTACAAAGTGATCTTCATCGGCGACGCTGCCATGGCCCCGTACGAAATCACCCAGCCCGGAGGTAGCGTCGAACATTGGAACGAAGAAGCGGGCTACGTCTGGATGCACCGCTTCATGGCCAAGTTCAAGAAAATTATCTGGATCAACCCCTACCCCAAAGACGCCTGGGGCTACACCACCTCAACCAACATCGTGCGGGATTTGATCGAAGATCAGATGTACCCGCTGACGCTGCGCGGGTTGGAGGAAGGGATGCGGTATTTGGCGAAGTAAGAGTGCTGGCTGGCATCGCAGCCTGTGGGAGCGAATTAATTCTGGGCGGCATTCCGACGATTGGCCAGTACACCTGACACCTGTCTGTTGTCTGCACCTTCTTTCGCGAATGGATTCGCTCCCACAGGGTTCGCATGCGCCAACTGAAGCCGGCATCAGCCAAACTGACGCAAAAATCCCACCTGCTCCCGCCACGCCACGTCCTGCACCACTGCCCTCATCCGTACCTGACTCCCCGGCAGTTTCTGCGCCAGTCGCGCCAGCGAAAGCGGGGTCAGTGCGCCGAGTCGCGGATAGCCGCCGATGGTCTGGCGATCATTGAGCAGGACGATAGGTTGGCCATCCGGCGGAATCTGGATAGCCCCGAGGGGGATGCCCTCGGAGATCATCGGTTTGCCCTGGTAAACCAGCTCCGGCCCTAGCAGGCGTTGGCCCATGCGGTCGGCGCGGCTGTCGAGGGTCCAGTCGCTGTTGAAGGCGTCGAACAGGCTCAGGCCGCTGAACTGGCCGATTTGTGCACCGAGGACGACGTCCAGCGGGCGCTTATCAGTGAGGTCGGGGATGAGGTGATCGGGCAGCGTGTGCAGCTCGAATGCCGCGCCGGAGTAACGCAACGAATCACCTTCGCGCAACGCTTTGCCCGTGCCGTCCAGACCGCCAAGCCCTTCCCTTCCCACCGCTGCGCGACTGCCCAACACGTCAAGGGCATCAAAACCGCCCGGGGCGGCGAGGTAGGCGCGAGCGCCGGTAACCGGTTGCGTGAAGCGCAGTTGCTGGCCCTTGCGGACGAAAAAGCTGCGCCACGGCGCGAGAGAGCGGTCATCGAGCATCGCACCCAGATCGGCCCCCGCCAGCGCGAGGCAGCAGTCGGATTCGGCGACCAGCGTCAGGCCACCCAAGGTGATTTCGATCACGGCGGCATTCAAGGGATTGTTCAGCAGCGTGTTGGCCCACGCCATGGACACCCAGTCCAGCGCGCCGCCCTGAGTCACGCCGAGATGACGCACGCCAAAACGCCCGGCGTCTTGCAGCAGGCACAGCGGCGTGCTGTTTTTGACCGTCAACAGGCTCATGCCAAGGCCTCCAGTGGGGTGTCGTCGCCGCCCAAGCGAATGAATTCGGCGTGATCGATGGGCGCGAAACGCACGGTGTCGCCGGGTTGCATCAAGCTGTAGCCGTCGATGTCGCGGTCGAACAATTTCGCAGGGGTGCGACCGAGGATGTTCCAGCCGCCGGGGGACTCAAGGGGATAAGCCGCTGTCTGGCGCTCGGCAATGCCCACGCTGCCTGCCGCGACGCGTTTGCGCGGGGTTTTGATGCGCGGGGCGGCGAGGATTTCTTCGACCAGCCCCATAAAGGCGAATCCCGGCGCGAAGCCCAGCGCGAACACTTGGTACTCACGCTCACTGTGACGCCGAATCACTTGGTCCACCGGCAGGCCACTGCGTTGAGACAGCAGCGTCAGTTCTGGACCGACGCTGAGGTCGTACCAGACCGGCAGCACATGCTGTCGGCCAGCTTTGGCGGAGTCCGGCGACAGGTCCTCCAGCGCTCGGGCGATCACCTCGCGAGCTTGTTGAGGGCTGAGCGCCATCAGGTCGTAATGCACCATCAGCGTGGTGTACGACGGCACCAGATCGATCAAATGCGCACCGAATCCTTTACGCAGATGCAGGCTGGCGGCGAGCATCCACGGCATATTGGCTTCGTCGATGGCGTCGAACAGGCGCACCATCAGGCAATCGATCGCAACGACTTCAATGCGCAGGTTCATGAGGCGGACGTCTGCCCCAGGGCTTCACGGATACGTTGCACAGCCGCGATGGAGCTGGCGTTGTCGCCGTGCACGCAGAGGGTATCGACCTTGAGCAGCAATTCGCTGCCGTCGCTGGCGATCAGTGCTTCGCCACGGGACAACGTCATGGCCTGGCCGATGATATGTTCGGGATCATGGTGTACGGCCCCCGGCAGGTTGCGCGACACCAGACGCCCCGCGCTGTCATAGGCGCGGTCGGCGAAGGCTTCGAACCAGAGGCTGACGCCGAACTCATCGGCAATGGCCTGCGCCCCGCTGTTGTCGCGCATCGACAGCAGCATCAGCGGCAATTCGGCATTGTAACGGGCGATGCCTTCGATGACCGCACGCAGCTGCGCCGGGTTGGCCATCATGTCGTTGTACATCGCGCCGTGGGGTTTGACGTAGCTCACCCGGCCGCCTTGGGCGCGGGATACACCGTCCAGCGCGCCGATCTGGTAATGCAGGAGGTCTTGAATCTCTTGCGACGAACAGGCCATCGAGCGACGCCCGAAACCCACCAGATCCGGGTACGCCGGGTGCGCGCCGATGGTGACGTTGTGGGTCAAGGCCAAGGCCACGGTCTTGCGCATGACGCTGGGGTCACCCGCATGAAAGCCGCAGGCGATGTTGGCGCAGTCGATGTACGGCATGACCTCGGCGTCCAGACCCATGGTCCAGGCGCCATAGCTTTCACCGATATCACAATTCAATAACAGGCGGCCCAAGGGATGATCTCCTGTGCGGCTGAAGGTTGGGGACGAGGCTTGAGTCTACGCGTGGGAAGCATCGCTTTGCAGCGCTGAAACACGCCTGTCATGTGTAGGCGCATTCTTGGGCGGGAGTGGATGAGGCGTCCAACTAATAAAAGCGGAGGGAGGGGATAAGAAAAAGTGAACGGCAGAACCCGTTCGTCCGACCACCCCATGATCCCTGTAGGAGCGAATTCATTCGCGAGGCGTCGGTACATCCGACAGATCCCTTGTGAATGTACAGGCCTATCGCGAATCAATTCGCTCCTACAGGTGTGGCGGTGCTGGGAGCTAGCTCATTGCCAGTCCCGATTCACCTTGCGCACATGATGCCGTCCCACGAATAGCCAGTCGATGAACAGCACGAAGCTTTCGATCACCAGCGAGAACAGCAGCGCGCAGATCAGACCCCAGCCGATGACTTCGGGCGACAGCAATACCTGCCACGTGTAGCCATTCCACGTTTCGTTGCGAATGTCCGGGTCGGCGGCGGTCAGGACGTGCCAGGCGCGCATGTACCACGGGCCTTGCAGCGCCATCCACTCGCGGTCGAGTACCTGAGTGCGGCCCAGCAGGTTGCTGATGTTGTTGGCATCGGCTTTGAACACCGGGTCGTCGCTGCTGCGGTAATGCTGGATCAGCGCTTGCACGTCGCCATTGAAGAAGCGCGAAGCGGTGTCGTTGTAGCCCCGCATGTTCTGCTGCGCTTCCATCAGGTGCGCTTCGACGCGCTTGCTGTAGTCGCTGATGAAGCCGGGAATCTGCACGCCGATCAACAGGCCTGCCGTGAACAACACCAGTCGCAGATAGCTTCGCAGCATAGGTCCCTCTCAGTCAGGATTGGCCTTCGGCCACGCATTCGCCGCGACGCCACAGGCTCCAGTGGCCGGGCTCGTAGCGATTCCAGGTTTCGTTCTCGGTCAACGGCTCGGTGGCGATCACCGTCACCACGTCGTTGGGCGTGGTTTCGGCCTGAAAATCGACGATCACGTCGACATCCTTGAGCCGTGCCGGACCGAACGGCGCGCGCCGTGTGATGTGCACCAGCTTGGTGGAACAGAAGCAAAACAGCCAGTCGCCGTCACTGAGCAAGCCATTGAACACGCCCTTGCTTCGGTATTCGTTGCAGGCTTGGACCAGCGTCGGCAGCAGCTGTTCGATCTCGACCGGCTCAGGAAACGCCTCGCGCACCCGGTTCAACAGGTCGCAGAACGCGGCTTCGCTGTCGGTGTCGCCCACCGGGCGGTAGAACGTCGCGCTCGGGTGAAAGTCCGCCAACTGGCCGTTATGAGCGAAACACCAGTTGCGGCCCCACAGCTCGCGCACGAAAGGATGGGTGTTGGACAGGCAGACCTTGCCGACGTTGGCCTGACGAATGTGGCCAATCACCACTTCGCTCTTGATCGGGTAGCGCTGCACTAACTGCGCGACTTCCGACTCGCTGCTGGCGGCCGGGTCCTGAAACAGACGCAGGCCGCGCCCTTCATAAAAGCCGATGCCCCAACCGTCGCGGTGGGGACCGGTGCGACCGCCCCGCTGCATCAGCCCGGTAAAGCTGAACACGATGTCGGTCGGTACATTGGCACTCATGCCCAGAAGTTCACACATGCTCAGGTCTCGATGGGGTCAGCGGCTGGCCGACCAGTTACAACTTTGGCTCGACCCGATGACGGCCAACAGTACCGCCGTTGGCAGGTGCTGCCGGGCTGGCAAAACGCGAAGGGCCCGGCGAAGCGAACGGCTCGTCGTCTGTTTCCTGCGCCTTCTGCTCGGCAGCGGCCTGTGCGGCAGCCGCTTCGGCATGGGCCTGACGGGCTTTTTTCTTGCGCAGGAACGGCAAACGGATCAGTGCGAAAATGACGTAAAGGCCCAAGGCGATAGCGCCATAGGTGGAAAGATCGAGCGCGGCGCGCCAGACGTTGTTGCCGACTTTGAGCCCCAGGTCCAGGAAGCTGATGGCCAGCGCCGGAGCGTAGATCTCCTTCGCCGGGTCGATGATGGTCGGGCAGAACAGCAGGACCGCGCCGATCACGCGCAGCGGTTCGCGCAGGTAGCGCCACATCCAGCCAGTCAGCTTGAACCACACCAACAGACAGCCCAACGCGGCGAACGCGTAAAGGCCCCAGGCAATCAGATAATCGTTGTCGGTCATGACGTCCGTGGTAAGGCAGGTAAGGAGGCGCTTATGATAACGACTTTTCGCCAGCCTGGCTTACCCGGCTGCAGTTATCGGTCCACCGCCTCTTCACAGGCGTCCGTCGCAGTGGTCAGTTTCACTTTTGAGAGAGCCCCGCATGCCATCTTCCAACACTGTTCCCCGCGCCCCCGTTGCCCGCAAGGCCGACGGCGCCGACCCGTATGCCTGGCTGCAGAATCGCGACACCGATGAGGTCCTCGATTACCTCAAGGCCGAAAACAGCTATCAGGAACAGCAACTCGCTGATCAGCAGGCCCTGCGCGAAACCCTGTTTCAAGAGATCAAGGGCCGCATCCTTGAAACCGATCTGTCGCTGCCCTCCCCGTGGGGGCCGTATCTGTATTACACCCGGACCACTGAAGGCGACGAGTACGCCCGCCACTACCGCTGCCCGCGCCCGGCGGACGATTCGCAGACCGTCGATGAAAACGCCGAAGAGCTGTTGCTGGACCCGAACGTGCTGGCCAATGGAGGCTTCTTTTCCCTCGGCGCGTTCAGCATCAGCCCGGACCACCATCGACTGGCCTACAGCCTCGACACCAGCGGCGAAGAGGTCTACCAGCTCTACGTCAAGGAACTGAGCAGCGGCGACGTCACCGCCCTGCCCTTCGAAGACTGCGACGGCAGCATGACGTGGGCCAACGACAGCCAGACCCTGTTCTTCGGCGAACTCGACGACACCCACCGCCCGCACAAGCTCTATCGCCATAAGCTGGGTAACGACTCGGCGGAGCTGGTGTTCAGCGAGGCAGACGGGCGTTTCTTCCTGCATTGCTATCGCACCAGCTCCGAGCGCCAGTTGGTGCTGGGTCTGGACAGCAAGACCACCGGGGAAGGCTGGGTGCTCGACGCCAGCACGCCGGACCAGCCGTTCGTGTGCATTGCGCCCCGGAGCGAAGGCCATGAATATTCGGTGGACCATGGTTTGATCGACGGCGCCTGGAGCTGGCTGATTCGCAGCAACCAGGACGGCATCAACTTCGCCCTCTTTCACGCGCCTGAGCAGGCGAGCGGCGTGCCGGAACGCAAGGATTGGCAGACGCTGATCCCCCACAGCGACAGCGTGATGCTCGACGGTTTCAGCCTCAACGCCCGTGGTTTGACCTTGAGCCTGCGCGAAGGCGGCCTGCCCATTGTCGAAGTTCACCCACAGGGTTTGCCGCCCTATCGCGTGCAATTGCCGGACGCGGCCTACAACCTCTATGTGCAGGACACCCTTGAATTCGAGAGCGACAAGATTCGTCTGCGCTATCAATCGCTGAACCGTCCGCCCCAGGTGCGTCAATTGACGCTGGCCACCGGGGACCAGGTCGTCCTCAAGGAAACGCCGGTTCTGGGGGTGTTCGACGCCGATGCCTACGTCAGCCAGCGCTTGTGGGCGACCGCCGCCGACGGCACGCAGGTGCCGATCAGTCTTGTCGTCAAACGCGAACTGGCCGGTCAGCCGGTGCCGCTGTACTTGTACGGCTACGGCGCCTACGGCGAAAGCCTCGACCCGTGGTTTTCCCATGCCCGCCTGAGCCTGCTGGACCGTGGCGTCGCATTCGCCATCGCCCACGTGCGCGGCGGCGGCGAATTGGGCGAGGTCTGGTACCGCACCGGCAAACAGGAGCACAAGCAGAACACCTTCAGCGACTTCATCGCCTGCGCCGAACATCTGATTGCGGAAAATCTGACGTCGGCCGAAAAACTGGTGATCAGCGGCGGCAGCGCCGGGGGGCTGTTGATTGGTGCGGTGGTCAATCAGCGGCCTGAGCTGTTCAAGGCCGCGATTGCCGAAGTGCCGTTCGTCGACGTGCTCAACACGATGCTCGACCCCGATCTGCCATTGACCGTGACCGAATACGACGAGTGGGGCAACCCGCAAGAACCCGACGTCTACGCTCGGATCAAGGCCTACGCGCCTTACGAGAACGTCAGCGCGCAGGCCTACCCGGCGATGCTGGTGATCGCCGGGTACAACGACAGCCGCGTGCAGTATTGGGAGGCGGCCAAGTGGGTGGCAAAATTGCGCGACACCAAGACCGACGACCACCTACTGCTGCTCAAGACCGAACTGGGCGCGGGGCATGGCGGGATGAGCGGGCGGTATCAGGGATTGCGTGACGTAGCGCTCGAATACGGGTTTATCTTCAAGGTATTGCAGCTGGCCTGAGGAACTCTTTGCAGGCCTTTTGTCATATCAGGCTCCCGGGCGTTGAAACGCCCGGCGCCGTTTTTCGGGTCATTTTTCAAACACTCAACAAGAACATGCCATGCCGACATCCTCATCACTGAACAACGAGATCCGCGAGATGCTGATGGACTGCGGTCTGTTCCTCGCGCTCACCCCTGCGGACTTTTCCGCGGCGGCAGGTTACTTCAGCATCAGCAGCATCGAGAAAGGCGAAGCGATCTTCAACGAAGGCGACGCGGGCACATTCATGTGCATCATCCATTCGGGCACTGTGTCGGTGCAAAAGCGCAACGGCGAAGGCGTACCGGTCGAAACGGCGATTCTGCGCAGCGGTCGGGCATTCGGTGAAATGGCCGTGCTGGATGGCGAACGCCGCTCGGCCAGTTGCATCGCCGCTACGTCATGCCAATTGCTGAACCTGGGCAAGGACTCGCTGGACAAGATGCTCAACGAAGCGCCGAAAGTCGCCGCCAAAATCATCCGCGCCATCGCCATCGCCATGTCCAAGCGGTTGCGGATGATGGATGGTCAGGTGTTGGCGCAGCAGGAATAAACGGTTCGACTTACGGGCTTGCCTTCGCAGGCGGCGGCAACCCTGGCAGCGGTTCATCGTCTTTGGGCGGCCCTGGCTGGGGGATTTTTGGCAATAACGGCGGATTGCCTTGCCCGCCTGCGCGGGGAACGCTGGGCGGCGACACTTGTGGATACGGGGTCGGCGTGGCCGTGCCGGGGGAGCCGGACGTGGCGGCAATGGGTTCCGGCGCAGTGAGGACAGGTTGCAAGCTCTCGGCAAATGCTTGAGATGTACCGAGCGCAGCCACGGCAATCGCCGCTAGAATGTACCGCTTCATCGTTGGCCTCCACTGCCAATCTTCTGTCGGGACGCTCAGACTACGCCTGCTCAGCGCTTCGTGCGCTGACAAATTGCACGCCGCGCCCCTGCCACGTCTTTCTCCGGGTTTTTCATGAAACGTTTCGTTCTGCTCGACACCACCCCGATCCCCGACAACGGCGGCGCCTTGTGCCTGTTCGAGTACGGCGAAGACTTCGTGATCAAGATTCAGGGCGGCGACGGCGGCCAGTTGATGAACACGCGCATGCACGGCTCCGAAGATGCTTTGGCGGAAATCCCTTGCAGGAAGGTCGCCTCGCGCTTGCAGCCACGGGTGCTGATCGGCGGTCTGGGCATGGGCTTCACCCTCGCCTCGGCGCTCAAGCACTTGGGCAAGAATGGTGAAGTGGTGGTGGCCGAACTGGTGCCCGGTGTGGTCGATTGGAATCGCGGCCCGTTGGGTGAGAAATCGGGCAATCCTTTGCAGGACCCGCGCGCCAAGGTGGTCGTCCAGGACGTGGCGCAGGTGCTGAAAAGCGAGCCTCAGGGTTTCGACGCGATCATGCTCGACGTCGACAACGGCCCTGAAGGTCTGACGCAAAAGGCGAACAGCTGGCTGTATTCGGCGGGTGGCCTGGCCGCTTGCGCCACCGCGTTACGACCCAAGGGCGTGCTGGCCGTTTGGTCCGCCAGCGCCGACGCCGCGTTCAGCGACAAACTGCGCAAGGCCGGGTTCAAGGCCGAAGAGGTCAAGGTCTACGCACACGGCAATAAAGGGACACGGCATACGATCTGGATCGCGGAAAAACTCAAAGGCTGACGCGCGCGCAAAGCGCTAGAATCGCCCTATTGCCCACAGCACACGTCACAGGTGACACCATGAGTTCGGGAACCCCGACCAACACATCCAAACTCGACCGCATCCTCGCCGACGCTCAACGCGACCGCGAGATGGGGTACCGCGATAAAGCCCTGCGCATGTACCCGCACGTCTGCGGCCGCTGCGCCCGTGAGTTTGCCGGCAAGCGCCTCAGCGAACTGACCGTGCATCACCGCGACCACAACCACGACAACAACCCGCAGGACGGCTCCAACTGGGAGCTGCTGTGCCTGTATTGCCACGACAACGAACACTCGCGTTACACCGACCAGCAGTATTTCTCGGACAGCTCGACCAGCAGCCCGAAAACAGCCAAGGCGACGCACAACCCGTTTGCGGCGTTGGCTGGCCTGATGAAAAACGGCGACGACGCGTAAGCCACGAGCTGCAAGCTGCAAGCTGCAAGCTGCAAGCTGCAAGCTGCAAGCTGCAAGCTGCAAGCTGCAAGCTGCAAGCTGCAAGCTGCAAGCTGCAAGCTGCAAGCAAGAGCGTTGCACGTGAGTTCACCGCTCACTGCTTTTTCTTGCAGCTTGCAGCTCGAACCTCGAAACTGCCCCCTTTTTTACGAGCATCTCCCCCCGTGGCCAACAAACGCTATGCCTGCATCGGCTTGTTCAACCCTAAATCCCCGGAAAACGTCGGATCGGTGATGCGTGCGGCAGGCTGTTACGGCGTGGCCTCGGTGTTTTACACAGGCAAACGCTACGAGCGGGCGCGGGATTTCGTGACGGACACCAAGAAAATTCATCAGGACATCCCGCTGATCGGCATCGATGACCTGAGAAAAATCATCCCCCTCGGCTGCGTGCCTGTCGCCGTCGAGCTGGTGGAAGGCGCCCGTTCGTTGCCTGAATACACCCACCCGGACCGTGCGATTTATATCTTTGGCCCGGAAGACGGTTCCCTCGACAAAGAGATTCGTGACTGGTGCGAAGACGTGGTGTACATCCCCACCACCGGCTGCATGAACCTGGCAGCGACCGTCAACGTGGTGCTTTACGACCGCATGGCCAAGGGCAACAACACCCGCTCCGGCCCGCAATTCGGTCGCGAAACCGACCGTACCTGATCAACGTCCGGCGTCAAACGCATTGAACAGTTTGCCCGCCTGAGAGTCAGCTTTAGGGACCTTACCTTTCATGGAGAACGCATCATGAGCGATACCCCGATCCTTAAACGCGTCGATCGTCAGCTTCACGACCTTCCAGAGCAAAACGTACAGGGGTGGGAGCGCATCGGCTCGCTGGCCGGTGGCGTGTTGATGATGGGCAAGGGTTTGCGCCGTGGCGGCATCTTCGGGTTAGTGCAACTGGCCATCGGCGGCGCAGTCCTCGCACGCGGCATCACGGGGCATTGCTCGGCCAAGTCGCTGCTGGAAAAAAGCCGCAGCGAGATGGACGTGGCCCGCGCACGCATTCAAGAGGCCGGTGCCGAACTGAGCAAGCTGAAAACCAAGGCCGAAGTGGCGGCGGAAGAAGCAGTGGTCAACAGCATCGATGCCGTGAAAGGGCCGAAGGGCGTTTAACACCACGCTCCGTGGCACGCCGCAATGCATGACTGGAGGAGCGAATTCATTCGCGATGGGCCAGTGCAGTCGATACATCAGCATCGCCTGCCCCATTTTCGCGAATGAATTCGCTCCCACAGGTTTGATCGCATTAGGCTCATGAATTGTGGTGTCTGTGAATTAACCGTCGGCAAGCCGGACTGCTACAGGGAAATGTTCACTGCTGCAGTAACGTCGTTGCCAACACCTTTGAAGACTCCCCCATCACCCCCGCGCTGATCTGCACGAAGTCCTCGGTGCTCACCGCGCCCATTCGCATCAACCCCTGTGCAACATCATCCAGCGATTTCTGGTCGTCGGTCTTGCGCCGGATTTCCTGGTCCAGCGCCTCCATCAGCAACGCCGCACGGGTCGTCATGGCCGCATCGACCCGCTCGCCGCGCAAGGTCGTTACCTTGCGCCCGACCCGCGTCATGATCGATTGCCAGTCCTGATACCGGTCCTCGCTCATGCCCCCGGCCCGACGCAGCAGCTCGACCGAGTAATACTCGGTGATGCCCGCCTTAACCCATTCGCTACGATCCTTGGTGCGGATGCGCGCAAACACCTGCACCAGTTCGCGCAGCAAGGGGCTGGCGCCGCTCTCGCTGATCAGTGGCCGGGTGCTGTTGAGGTAGATTGAATCGTGACCGGCGCTGGCATTGCGTGCCATGCCGTCCGCCGCGCCCACCACCAGCAGCTTGCCCGGAATTCGCGGGAAGACGGCCTGCGCCTTCGGCCAGACGAACGTCAGCAGCGTCAGGGTCTCCATCCGCCGCATGCCCTGCCCTTTCGGCGCGCTGACGGTGACGTCGGTGTCGCCGAGGTGTGCACGGCGATTTACCAGATTGCCCGCCAGCATCCAGCCCGTAGGCCGGTCGAACAGGCGTGACACGTTGTCGATGCGGAAGCGGTTCTTGCCAATGCGCGGCCATGAGCTTTCCACGTTTTTCCAGCCGGTGGGCAGATCGACGGTCAAGCGCGCATGCAAATGCACGCCTTCCTGCTGATCGAGGCGGGCGCGCGGCACCAGGTCTTCGCCGCGAAACAACGCCCAGTCAGGGGTCATGCGACTATCGTAGCGCGGTTTTTCGGGCATTGCGTCGGCGGCGTGACGATTGATTTTCACACGCCAGGTCAGCGTGGCCTTCCCCGATGCAGGCTTCCACACCCCGCGCCCTTCTGGCCCCGCGATCCATTGGCCATCGGCGGTGAAGTCACTGAAGTAGCCCTTCTGGCCGAGGTTCATGTCCAGACTGCGCACGGCGCTGCCCTGCTCCAGCGTCAGGCGCACTTCAGCCTGATCACTCTGCGGCAGCAAGGTGACGTGATAATCGAGATCGACGTTCTTCGCGGCGCTGGCCGGAACAGACATCGCCAGGCCAAACGCAAGCATCACAGCACACAGCGGCAGTTGATAACGCACGAGTAGACCACTCCTGTTGCGACAGGCTTTAGGATCGGGGTTAGCTCACAACAGCTCAGCCAGCGCGGAAGATCAGGTAATCCTCCCAGTCGTCCTCGGCGACGCTCTTTTCGCTGAGCATCCGGCCTGACTGGGAAATGCGTTGTTTGTGCACTTGCTCCCGATCCCCGCACACCAAGTGGTGCCAGAGCGGCAGGTCCTTGCCTTCGCTGACCAATCGGTAGCCGCAGGTGGGCGGCAACCACTTGAATTCATCGGCCTGACCCGGCGTGAGTTGAATGCAATCCGGCACCAGGGCGCGACGATTCGGATAATCGGTGCACTGGCAGGTGTTCAGGTCGAGCAACTGGCAGGCGACGCGCGTGTAGTAAACGCTGCCGTCGTCCTCGTCTTCGAGTTTCTGCAGGCAGCACAGGCCGCAGCCGTCGCACAGGGATTCCCACTCGACCGGGTCAAGTTGATCGAGGGTTTTGCGCATCCAGAACGGTTCGACTTTGGCGGCCATGATTTCGAAGGAATCGGTATCGGGTGATGAAAAGGCCGCCAGTCTAGTGGCACAGGGCACGCGGGCCAAGCGCTGGCGACTGTCGGTACACGCGGGCTTGTCAGCGTCAGGCTGTCGCAGTAGCTTTATGCCCTCGCGAATACGGGCTCCATGAGCCTCGCGACACCTGCATCAGACTCATCCTGTTTCGACGATGCCTGCCGTCCACGGCCCATCTGATTGATCCCGTTCGCCACGTTCGCTGGCGGGCGGTCACTTCACTTTTTTCAGGACCGGAATTTCCATGAGCGACAACTCCCGCATTGCCGACTACGCCATTCATTCGCAATTCACCGATCGCTGGTCGCCTCGCGCCTTTACCGGCGAGAGCATTCCGCAGGAAACCCTGCTGAGTTTCTTCGAGGCCGCACGCTGGGCGCCGTCGGCGTACAACTCGCAGCCGTGGCGCTTTCTGTATGCACGTCGCGACACGCCGAACTGGGAGCGTTTTCTGAGCCTTCTGGTGGAATTCAACCAAGGCTGGGCGCAGCACGCGTCGGCGCTGGTGATCGTGATTTCCAAGACCACCTTCACCGCACCAGGCGCCACTGAAGAGACGCCTGCGCTGTGGCACACCTTCGACACCGGTTCGGCGTGGGGTCACCTGGCGCTGCAAGCGAGCCTGAGCGGCTGGCACACCCACGGCATGGCCGGCTTCGATCAGGAGAAAACCCGCAAAGAGCTGAAGATTCCAGAGGGCTACGCCATTCACGCAGCGGTGGCGATCGGCAAACTAGGCGATAAATCGACCCTGCCCGAGTACCTGCAAGCCCGCGAAACCCCAAGCCCGCGCCGTCCGGTGTCTGAATTGGCGGCTGAAGGGGATTTCAGTTTGTAAGGCCCTTACAGCCGACGCATTTGTATCGCCTGATCCATCTTTCGCGAATAAATTCGCTCCCACAGTTGGATCGGCGTCAGGCCACAAACATCTTGGCGCCGCTGCTCTCCTGTGGGAGCGAATTCATTCGCGAATGGGCGTTACAGTCGACGCATTTGTGTCGCCTGATCCATTTTTGGGAGGTCAGATCAGCCTCCAGCCTCAATACCCCTTCGCGAAATCCACCAATCCGCGCAGCGGCTCACCCGCGTTGAACGCTTTCAGGTTCTCGACGAACAATTGGGTCATGGCAGGAGGCGAGGTCGGCGCGGAGCTGTGGCCGGTCAGCAGCAGGCCCCACGCGGTCCAGAACGGGTGACGTTGCGGCAGGGGCTCCTGACGGCACACGTCGATCACCGCGCCTGCCAAGTGCCCTTCCTTCAAGGCATTGACCAGATCGGCATCCACCACCGCCACACCGCGTCCGACGTTGATGAACAACGACGACGGCTTGAATTGGGCGAACAGCTTCGCGTCATAGATATCGTGGGTCTGCGCCGTGTTCGGCAGCAGGTTGATCACGAAATCCGCTTCGCCCACCAGACGTGGCAAATCGTCCATCGAGCCAACTTCCACGAACGGCGCCTGTTCACGGGCAGTCGACGCAACGCCCGACACCTGCACGCCAAACGGCAGCAGGAACTGCGCGACGCTGACGCCAATGTCGCCGGTGCCGACGATCAGCGCCTTGCGGCCCGCCAGGCTGTGGCCCATTCGGTCGTCCCACTTGCGCTCGACCTGGCTGACGAGCCGCGCCAGCACTTCGCGCTCATGCACCAGCATGTAAGTCAGGACGAATTCGGCCATCACTTGACCGAAGATGCCCACGGCACGGGTCAATCGATAGTCGCGGTTGAGGCCAGGCGCGAGCAAGGGGGTGACCCCGGCCCAAGTCGATTGCAGCCACTGCGGCTTGTGACCCTGACGCAGGAGGTTGGCGAGCAAGTCAGGCTGGCCCAGCCAGATCGGTGTATCAGCCGCCATTTTTGACAGCTCGGCGGAATCGCCGCTGCTCAGCACTTCGAGGTCAGGAGCAGCGTTGCGGAGGAGTTCGGTGTAAACGGGGTAATCGTGTTCGGCGATCAGAACGCGCATGGATTCAAAACTCACAAAAACAGACAGGCAACCGCATGGCGTCTGGCCCTTGACGCTCGATCAAAAAAACAGGCCAGAAACGCTCGGCGGTCCGGTAAACCCCTGCGATGACTTGCAGGGTCGAAAGTGGGTCAGATCGGGTCGTTGCGGCGCAGCAACTCTTCAGGCAGGTGCTCGATGTACTCATCTTCGGCCGGCGGCATTTGCAGGTGATAGCCCTGCTTTTCCAGGTTCGCCAGCACTGCGTGAATGTCTTCACGGGCCAGCGCGCGCTCCGGGGAGAGGACCAGATCGAACGCGTGATGCGGCTTGCCGAATGCGCTCAGCAGTTCGACCGGCACGCGCTCAAGCGCATCGCTCTTGAGCACATAGAGGTACATTTCATTTCTGCGTGGGCTGCGATAAATGGAGCAAATACGTTTCAAGGCTGTTCTCCGGCGTTGGCCAGGCTGTCGAGCAGCATCTGGCCCATCAATTCGCGGCGCCAGCCACGCAACGAATCGGGCAGTTTATAGGGACCGTCTGGGAAACCGGTCTTGAGCAGGGCTTCGAGCGTCTTCTTGCGCAGCATCAGCTCCGGCGCCATGTCGAGGTGCTCGGCTTGTTGCTGGCCAATGGCGCGCAGGCTTTTCAGTACGTTCGACGCTTCAATCGGCAATGGCTCAGGCAAGGCTGGCGGCCACAGATCGGGGGTGACACTGCCGGCTTTTTTGATCAGGTCGAGCAGAAACTCGCCATCCTGACGCACGGTCTTGGGGTGCATGTCTTCAATTTTCGCCAACGCCCCGAGGTTATCGGGCTGGGTCTTTGCCAGTGGCCACAACGAATGCTCACGCAGCACCCGATTGCGCGGCTGATTGCGCAGGCGGGCTTGCTGCTCGCGCCAGGCGCAGAGTTCGCGCAGCACGTTCAACTGGGCACGGGACAGTTTCCACGCCAGCTTGGCGTCGCGATAGACCTCGTAGGGATCGGTTTCCCGCCGCAGGTTGGCGACCAGTTCGGCGCCGTCCTCCAGCACCCAGGCGTATTTTTCATCGGACAAGCGCGGGCGCAGCAGGCTGTAGACCTCGGCCAGGTGCACGGCGTCTTCGGCGGCGTAGCTGATTTGCGTGTCCGAAAGCGGACGTTGCAGCCAGTCCGAGCGGGTTTCGCCTTTGGGCAGCTCGATGTTCAGGACTTCCTGCACCAAGCGCGAATAGCCCATCGAGAACCCGAGGTTCAGATAGGCGGCGGCGAGTTGGGTGTCGAACAGCGGCGCGGGCAGGCTGCCGGTCAGGCGCAGCAGGACTTCAAGGTCTTCGCTGCAAGCATGAACGACTTTGATGACGTCAGGGTTTTCCAGCAGGGCGGCCAGGGGTTTCCATGCGTTGATCAGCAACGGGTCGATCAGGTAGGCGCGCGACCCGTCGCCGATCTGCAAGAGCGCGGCGATGGGATAGAAGGTATCGACCCGCATGAATTCGGTGTCGAGGGCAACGAATGGCAGCGTCTGCCACTCTGCGCAGTGTCGGGCGAGGCTGTCGTCGTCGCGAATCCAGTGAATATCGATGGCCACACGGCTCTCCCTTGAAGAATGGCGCGCAGTATATATCGCTATGAGCGTTTACCGGGCATCCGTCCTACAAGTCTCGAACAACTTCATCTTGCGTGTTTGGCGATGGGAGGATGAACCGCGACCGTCCATCGGATCATTCAGCCGTTTTTGCTCAATACGTACACTCGCCACATGGCGTAGCCGGGAAGAAAGTCGTGGTGACCGATGATCCGGAACCCGGCCTCGGCAAACTCCGACTCAATGTCGGCGCGGCACACCACGAAGCGATTGCGCACGGCAGTCGAATCGCCCGAAGCGAGCCTTTGGCATTCTTGACGCTTGCGTCGCCACGCCTTGATGTTGCCATCGACCCACAGCGCAACAATGGCCGTGTCGCGGGTGACGCGATAGAACTCCTCAAGGATGGCCTGGCGCTTGTCCCGATCCGCCACGTGATGGAACAGCCGCATGCAAAAGATGCAATCGACCGCGTTCTCGGACAGCCCGATGGAAAACGCCGAGCTCTGGAACGTGCGAATCCGCTTGCGCACCTCGGCACTCGACTGCGCTTCAGCGATTTCAAGCATGTCGGTGGACGGGTCCGCCGCCAGAATCACCCGATTCGAATGCTCGGCTAATACGGGCCAGAAACGCCCGGACCCAGAGGGCACGTCCAGCACCAGCCCTGGCTCGCTCGCGTCACGGAGCGCCTGACGGGCCAGTTGGGCGTCGCGCCAAAGGCTCAAGCGTCTGGCCAACCCCTGCTCATGGCGCTGCACGTATTGCTGCGCCGGGTGCTGGTCGGTGGTGTGTTCACTCATTCGCCAGTACCCCGTCCGTATAAATCCCCCGGCAGCCGGCAAACATGTCCAGCGCCGGATTATAGACTTGGGTGTGCACTTTCAGCAGGCCCAACATCGAATGGAACAGATTGTCCTGGCTCAACGGTGCATTGCGTTCCTTTTGCAAACAATGCGTGTTCACCGCAAACGACTGCTGATAGTTGTCGGAGAACCAGGCAATCATTGGTACGTGTTTTTGCTGATCCGGCGCCAACATGTAAGGCGTGCCATGCAGGAACAAGTTGTATTCCCCCAGCGACTCGCCGTGATCGGACAGATACAGCATCGCCGTGTCCACTTTATTCTGGTTGCTGCGCAGAATATCGATGAGCGTCGCCAATACATGGTCGGTGTACAGCAAAGTATTGTCGTATCCGTTGACGATACTTTCCCGAGAGCAATTATTCAGGGCATTGCTTTCGCACACCGGTGTGAATTTCTCGAACTCTTTTGGATAACGCTTGAAGTACTCAGGGCCATGGCTGCCCATTTGATGCAGGACCAACACGGTGTCCTTGTCCAGCGTGTCGATAAAATGCTGCAAACCCTGCAGCAGAATCTCGTCGCGGCACTCGTTATTGGCGCACAACGACGGGTCCTTGAGGTTACTGACATCTTGCAGGGTCACACGGTCGCAAGTGCTTTTGCAGCCCGACTGGTTATCACGCCAGATCACGTCGAGACCGGCGCGCTTGAGCACGTCGAGCATGCCCTCCTCGTTCTTCGCCGTGCTCGCGTCGTAATCCTTGCGCCCCATGTTGGAGAACATGCACGGCACCGATACGGCGGTTTCGGTGCCACAGGAGTGAACATCGGTAAAGGTCAGCAGACCGGGCTCTTTCTTCAATTGCGGCGTGGTGTCGCGGCTGTAGCCCAGAATGCCAAAGTTCTCGGCCCGGGCACTCTCGCCCACCACCAGTACCGTCAGCGACTTACGCGGGTGTTGCTGCCAGTCGCTGGCCAGTTGCGCGTCCTGGCCGATGCTGAGGAACGGCTTCTGCGCGGATTTGATCTGCTCGCTCAGGTAACCCACCGACGCACCAATGTAATTGCTTGGCACCACCATCAGGCGCAATTCGTGATGGTTGCGAAACAGCGACGACAGCCCTTGATAGTTCATCAGCGCCACACCACCGATAACGCACGAGCAGACGGCACTCACGACCACTTTGCTCAACACTTCGCGCGGCCAGCGACGGTAGTTGACCGGCACGTTCCACAGCACTACGGATGGCACGACGCCCAGTGCAAACAGATAAATAAACAGTTTTAACGACAGCAGTCCTTGAACTTCGGTGATGTTGGTCTCAGCGAAATTGCGAAACATCCCCGCATCGATCATGACCCCGTATTCGCCCATGTAATACGTGACACCCGCGCTGATCATGAATAAAGCGATCAACACCGGCTTTAATACCTTCTTGAAGGCAAACAACGTCAGAAAAATATTAAAGGCACAAAAAACCATCACGGCAAACGCGCCACGCAATAACAGCCCCTTACCGTTGAAGTCGGTAATGGTAAACAGGTGCTGCCACAGCGTCAGGTTAAACCCGACCAGCAAAAAAACACTGGCGAGCACGGTCACGAGCTCGGGACGAACTGCTTTTACGTTCAGCATGGAGGGATCTGCGTGCCTGAAAAGAGAATGCCGATCAAAAACGAAAACGCTTCTTCGACATCGCAAACTTTAGGCAGAGGGCCATCAATTTTTTGTGAAAAGGATGAGAACAAAAGGTGGGGTTTGACGGCTTTTTTGTAGGAAAAATCTGCGCAACAGATCGTGGCAAAAATCTGAATGAGAGAGCGTTGGCTTGTGGGTAAGGTAGCGGCACTCACTCACAACCATAATCGATTTGCGTATATTTCTATGGATGCTGTATTTTTTTGAAACGTCGGCTTTCAGCTGCCTCCGTCCCGACTATCTGGACGAAGAGGCTTATCGCACACTTCAGCTAGCGTTGATGGCAAACCCTACCATGGGGGATCTGATGCCGAGAACCGGAGGATTCCGGAAGCTGCGCTGGCCCGATTTGCGAAGAGGAAAAGGCAAACGGGGTGGGCTGAGAATGATCTATTACTGGCTGCTCAGTGACGGGCAATTCTGGATGTTCTCCATCTACGACAAGGACGAGCTTGAGAAACTGTCTTCCGATCAAGAACGGCAATTGAAGGAAGTCATCCTCTCGGAACTGAAGAAACGAGGCACGCAATGAGCAAAAAACGCGATCTATTCGCAGAGATGATGCAAGGGGTCGAGGAAATGGCCGCGCATCGACAAGGAAAAATTACCCTGCGCAGCGATACGTTCCTGGAAAAACCTGCGCCAGACGTTTCGGCTCAGGAAATCATCGCTCTGCGGGAGCGTTTGCACATGTCGCAGAACGTATTCGCCAGACGCATTCGCACCAGCGCCAGCACACTGCGTAACTGGGAGCAAGAGAAGTCCTGGCCTAACGCCCAGGCGGCGCTGCTGATCAGGCTGGTCGATAAATTCCCGGACATGGTTGATCGCCTCAACGCGGTCTGAACAAAAAACCGCCCTACGTTGCCGTGGGGCGGTTTCAGATCCACCGCTAATCACGTGCAGAAGCCGCCAAAGCGGCGTCGACAGTCACGTTCTCCAGCGAGGCATGCCTCGCTTACACCGCGCTACGACGATAGCTACGGTAGTTCGGCATCCAGAAGTTACGTTCGATGGCGTCCACCAGCATCTCTTCCGTGGTTTCCAGCGCGACGTTTTCGGCTTGTGCCTGTTTGGCCACGGCCAGGGCGATTTTCTTGCTCACTTCCTGAATTTCTTTCAGTGGTGGCAGGACAGCATCGCCTTTGCCGGTGACCATCGGCGAGCATTCAGCCAGTGCATTCGACGCAGCCATGAGCATTTTGTCGGTGATGCGCGTGGCTTTGGCCGCGATGACGCCCAGGCCGATGCCCGGGAAGATGTAGGAGTTGTTGCACTGTGCGATGTGGAACGTGCGATCGCCTACAGTCACAGGCGCAAACGGACTGCCGGTTGCGACCAGTGCGTCGCCGTTGGTCCAGGTCAGGACTTCCTGCGGGGTGACTTCCACTTTCGAGGTCGGGTTGGACAGCGGCATCACCAGCGGCTTGGCGCAGTGTTTGTGCATTTCGCGGATGATCTGCTCGGTGAACAGGCCGCGCTGGCCCGACACGCCGATCAGCACGGTCGGCTTGCCGTTGGTGACCACGTCCAGCAGTTCAGGGTAGCCCGAACCACTCGACCAGCCCGTCACATCACCCGCTTTCTGCGCCAGGTTTTTCTGGAAGTCCAGCAGGTTGTCCATGCTGTCAGTCAGCAGGCCGAAACGGTCAACCATCATCACGCGCTTGCGTGCTTCGGCTTCGCTCAGGCCTTCGATGACCATGGCCGCGATGATGTGCTCGGCAATGCCGCAACCCGCGGAACCGGCGCCCAGGAACACCACGCGCTGTTGGCCCAGGGTTTCGTTCTTGGCCTTGCACGCTGCGAGCAGCGTACCCACGGCGACCGAAGCGGTGCCCTGAATGTCGTCGTTGAAGCAGCACAGCTCGTCGCGGTATTTCTCCAGCAACGGCATGGCATTGGTCTGGGCGAAGTCTTCGAACTGCAACAGCACGTCAGGCCAGCGACGCTGGACGGCTTCGATGAACAGCGCGATGAAGTCTTCATATTCTTTGCCGGTCACGCGCTTGTTGCGCCAGCCCATGTACATCGGGTCGTCCAGCAGTTCCTGGTTGTTGGTGCCCACGTCCAGCACGATCGGCAGGGTGTACGCCGGGCTGACGCCGCCACACGCGGTGTACAAGGAGAGTTTGCCGATCGGGATGCCCATGCCGCCGATGCCCTGGTCGCCCAGGCCGAGAATGCGCTCGCTGTCGGTGACCACGATGATCTTGATGCGGTCTTTCGTCGCGCTGCGCAGGATGTCGTCGATGCGGTCGCGGTCCGGGTAGGAAATGAACAAACCGCGGTGAGTGCGGTAAATCTTGGAGAATTCCTGACACGCCTGACCCACGGTCGGGGTGTAGATGATTGGCAGCATCTCTTCCAGATGCGAATCCAGCAGGCGGAAGAACAGGGTTTCGTTGTTGTCCTGGATCGACCGCAGGTAGATGTGCTTGTCGAGATCGCTGGCGCACTGCTGGTATTGGCTGTAGGCGCGGGTCGACTGCTCTTCGATGGTTTCAACGTTTTGCGGCAGCAGGCCGATGAGGTTGAAATCCACACGCTCTTGGGGCGTGAACGCGCTGCCCTTGTTGAGGAGTGGCATCTCCAGCAACGACGGGCCAGCGTAGGAGATATACAAAGGTCGCGAGGTCTTGGTCATCAGTAATCGCCTTTTCTCTATTTGCTCTGTCAATACGTGCTCGAAAGGAAACCCCGGAGGTCGGTTTTTCACGACGCTCGACGCAGGTTCCGTCCGAAAAAATGGGGGGAGATGAAAAATCAGGGTGCCTATCTTACTCGTCTCGACGCAATTGCGACATTTTGTCGCTTGAACGATGACCAAATGATGGCGCAGCACGATGGCAGTTGCCCAGTGAAACCCTTGTCAGGAACCCTGAACGCTGATCGACCGCCAATGCGTCCGAATATTCTTGACCACTTCGAGAGGTTGCTCCTAGACTCCGATGCATGCGTATGCAAACCCTTGCAATCCAGATTGCGACGCAGACCACCACAGCGCAAACCCGCTGACTTCAGCGGTCGGGCGCTGTCCGGATAGAACAATAAAAAAAACAGCAGGTGATGGCGATGCAGGCGTCCGAACACCCTCAGAATCCGATATTGCAGGTCGAAGGCCTGTGCAAGTCTTACGGACCGACCCACGCCCTCGGCGGCGTCAGTTTTCAGATCTTTCCGGGCGAGGTGCACGCGCTGCTCGGCGAAAACGGCGCGGGCAAGTCCACGCTGGTGAAGATACTCACCGGCGTCGTGACGCCGAATCAAGGGACGATGCAGTCCGACGCCCGCCCCTACGCGCCCCGCTCCATTCTGCAGGCCCGTGCCAACGGCGTGACCACGGCTTTCCAGGAACTCAGCCTGCTCTCCAACCTGACCGTCGCAGAAAACCTCGCCTTGCCCAAGCAGAGCAAAGGTTGGGCGGGTTTGAACTCCAGGTCACGAAACACCCAGGCCGCCCTCGACACATTGACCGCGTTCGGGCTTGGCGAGCTGGACCCGACCCTGCTGGTCAGCGAACTGTCCCTGGCCGATCGACAGCGGCTGGAGATCGTTAGAGCCCTGAGTCACCGCCCTTCCCTGCTGATCCTCGACGAACCGACCGCCGTTCTGCCCTCCACCGACTGGCTGTTCGACCTGATCCGCAAGGAGACCGCCAAAGGCACCGCCGTCCTTTATATCTCCCACCGCCTCAACGAAATTCGCCAGCTGTGCAGCCGGGCCACCGTGTTGCGCAGCGGGTGCAGCATTGGCACCACGGACCTTCAACACACCGACGACGCGAAGATATTCGAAATGATGGTCGGCCAGCGCATGGCGGCCACGGCCAGGAACGCCAGCCTGAGCGCGTCAGAAGCTTCGCGGCAGAGACCGAGACCGAGACTTGAGGTGGCCGGGCTGGACGCGGGGATGGTCAAGCACCTCAACCTCAAGCTGTACCCCGGTCAAATCGTCGGCGTGGCCGGTCTCGACGGACAGGGTCAATGCGACCTTTTTCACGCTTTGTACGGCCTGATTCCCAAGCGGGCCGGAGAGATCAAGGTCGACGGCAAGCCCGCCACGATCAACTCCCCATCCGCCGCCCTTGCCGCTGGCATTCAGGTCGCACTGTTGCCCGAAGAGCGCAAGACCCAAGGCATCTTTGCTGACCTGGCCGTGCGCTCGAACATGGCGGTCTCGGCGCTGGACCGCATCGGATTGATGGGGCTGGTGTCGCGCAAAAGCGAACGCCAACTGGCGACCCGCGTGGCCAGTCAGGTCGATCTTCAAGAGCGCTATCTGGATTTCCGCATCAACGAGCTGTCCGGCGGCAATCAGCAGAAAGCCCTGCTGGGGCGGGTGCTGCTGACCGGGGCCAATACATTGCTGCTGTTTGACCCGACACGGGGCGTCGATGTCGGCACCAAACAGGCCCTTTATCTGGCCATCGAAGATTTCGCGCGCAAAGGCGGCGCGGTGCTTCTTTACTCTTCCGAGCTGGCCGAACTGGTGCGCTTGAGTGATCGTTGTCTGGTGATCTACGAGGGCCGGATCGCGGCCGAACTCGAAGGCGAGGCCATTGAGGAGACCCGTCTGGTGGCCGCCGCGACAGGGCATCGTCGACACGGCGAAGGAGAAGCGGCATGAGCACACTGTCTTCGCGTCTCAAACGGTTTTCCAAAAGTGGCGCAGGGACAGCGGCGCTGCTGTATGTCGTGCTGTTCGTGGCCTACGCCAGCGTGGAGCGCAGCGCATTGAGTGTGTCCGCGTTCAGCGATCTGGTGAACAACGCCTCGCCGCTCGCGATTGCCGCAGCGGGCGGCACGCTGATCGTGCTGCTGAAGGGGTTCGATCTGTCGGTCGCGGGGGTGATCTCGCTGGTCAACGTGATTCTGGCGAGCTACCCGCTGGAAGACGCGACGGGCGCGTTGGTCAGCCTCGGAATCGCTCTTGGCATCGGTGCGCTGGTCGGTTTGGTGAACGGTGTGCTGGTTGCCTACGGCCGCTTTCAGTCCATCGCCGTGACGTTGGCGACGATGATCATGACCGGCGGTCTGGCGCTGGTGATTCTCGATGCGCCCGGCGGCTCGGTCGCGGAATGGCTGAGCGAAACGCTGACCGACACCGTGGGCGGCATTCCGGTGTCCGGGCTGGTGCTGCTGGCCGTCGTCACTCTGTGGGCCGTGTTACGCAAGACCAATTTCGGCGTCGCACTGTACGCGGTCGGCCAGGATGAACATGCCGCCGCGCTGTCCGGCATTCAGGTGCAACGTACGCGCTGTCTAGCCTTTGTCATCGCAGGCGCCCTCTATGGCCTGAGCGGCTACATGCTGTCTGCACAAACCGCGACCGGCAACCCGAATGCAGGCAACACGCTGCTGCTTCTGACCTTCGCCGCCATCGCGTTGGGCGGCACGTCATTTCGCGGCGGCATGGGCGGGCTCACCGGCAGCATCATCGGCGCGGCGAGCTTGATGTTGTTGCAGAAACTGCTGTTCTCCATCGGTGTGCAATCGTTCTACATCGGCCTGCTGCAGGGCATCGTCATGATCGTTGCGGTCAGCCTGATGAACGCCGGCGAATGGTTCAACCAGCGGAGGGCCTGACATGACGAGCGCACGAATCGAATCGACTGATACCCGACAGGCAGCCCCCGTGAACGACGTCGCCACCGACCATCGCAAGTCCTCGCGGGTCTCCCGTGAAACCCTGAACATCGTCGGCGTTTTCATGCTGTGCGTGCTGGCACTGCTGGCGGCGAAATGGATCAACCCCAACGCAGGGGGTTATCAGCAACTGGAGACGATCCTGATCCTGTGCTCGTTTCTGGTGGTGGTTGCCTTTGGACAAGGCCTGGTGGTGCTGATTGGCGGGCTCGACTTATCCATTCCCTCGGTCATCACCCTAGGCGGCATTCTGACGGCGGTGTGGGTGGGTGCCGACGGCGGCGTACTCAAAACCTGCGCGGTGCTGGGCGTCTGCGCGGTGGTCGGGGTCGTCAACGGGCTGGGCATCGGCGTGTTCAAAGTCCCGGCGTTCATCATGACCCTGGCGATGGGCATCATCGTCTACAGCCTCTGCCTCGGCGCCACGGGTGGTTCGCCCAACGGCGTATCGCCCAAGGCGTTCACCTGGCTCATGAGCGGTCGTGTGGCGGGGATTCCGGTGATCGTGCTGTTCACGATCATTGGCGCCGTGATCGCTTTCATCGTGCAATCACGCACCCGTTTCGGCACCCGGCTTTATGCGCTCGGCTCCAACCCGACCGCCGCACGTTTCGCCGGGCTGCACACCTTGCGCCTCACGGTCATGACGTACGCGTTGTGCGCCGTGCTCGCAGGCATCACCGGCATGCTGCTGGTGGGGTACTCCAACGGCGCGACGTTGCGCATGGGCGACCCGTATCTATTGCCCTCCGTGGCGGCCGTGGTGATCGGCGGATCGTCCATCAGCGGCGGTCGCGGCAGTTTCGTCGGCACCCTCGCTGGCGCGCTGCTGCTCACCATTCTGGACATGATCATTTCCAGCCTCGGCTTTTCCCAAGGCTGGAGGACGGTCATTTCCGGGGCAATCATCCTCTTGGCCATTCTGCTCCAGCACGAAGGTGCGATGGACTGGCTGCGCTCGCTGAGGCACTCCAAACGCAAGACCTGAACGACCTTCACCGAATTTCATAACGGCTAACAACAACCAAAAGGCGGATGAAAATGAAGAGAGCACGTGAATTCAAGGTGTCCCGGCTGCGCGGCAAAATGACGGCGCTGCTTGCCGGGGTGATCGCTCCGTTGATGCTCGGGGCGATGCCGGTGACGGCGAACGCGGCGGTGAAGGATCATTACATTATTTACCTGAGCCTCAGCTACAGCGGCAACGCCTGGCAATCCGAAGCGGCGAATCTGGTGAAGGCGCTGGCCAAGACCCCGCCGTACGACAAAATGGTCGAGCTGCGCGAGGTGATTTCAGGCACCGACGTGCAGGCTCAAATCTCGGCCTACGAGAGCATGATCGCGGCAGGCGCCGATGGCGTGGTGAGCTTCCCGGTCTCCCCCACCGCGTTGAACCGAACGGTCAAACGCGGCTGTGAAAAAGGCACCCTCTTCTACATGTATGACGCCACGGTCACCGAGCCGTGCGCGTACAACGTCAGCTACATCACCGCCGGTTTCGGCGAAAACACCGCTCAGGCGCTGGTCAACGAACTGCATGGCAAAGGCAAGATTTTCCTGAGCCGTGGCGTACCCGGCAACTCGGTGGACAAGCGTCACTACGACGGCGCGATGAGCGTGTTCAAGAAATACCCCGGCATTCAGATCGTCGCCGAGTATTACGGCTATTGGGACGACCGCACGACCCAACAGGAAACCGCCAAGGCCCTCGCCGCGCACCCGGACGTCGAAGGCATCTGGGCGCAGGCGGGCGAGAACGGCGCGCTCAAAGCGCTGCTCGCGGCCAACCACAAGCTGGTGCCGATGACCGGTGAAAACTCCAACGGCTTCCGCCTGGGCCTGGCCAATCCCGACTATCAGGCCAAAGGGCTGCGCGGCGTGTCGTCCGGTTCGCCACCCGCGGCAGCCGGTCTCGCGTTCAAGCTGATGATGGAACAGCTGCAAGGCAAGCGTGAGATGAAAGTCCACAACATCGAGTACGCGCTGCCCTGGGTGCCGGCCGACAAAGTGACCGTATGCAAAGGCGACAAAGTCACCCTCGAATGCAACGCGCTCGCTGAAGGCAAGGTGCCGGATTCGTTCGTGACTGAGGTGTTCGACCAAACGCTGCTGCCGGAAATTTCCTTGCAGTCCGCCACCGACGGCATCCCTACGCCGGGCGCGACCATTCAGCCGCTGCCTGAGGACGCCGCCCGCGCCGCCGCCAATGAGCCGGGCATCAACTGCGCCAAATGCGACGCGCCTCAAGGGCTGTATCACCTGACCAAAACCAAGGCGTTCGACGCGCAGTGAACGCACGCGTGCCTGAGCCTTCGGGCTCGGGCCATGGGAGGGCACACATGACATTGACGCTCAACTCGACCCGTTTCGGCCTCGCTCGACACGCCTACAAAGACGCCGAACACAGCACCACGGACGCCATCGGCATCGGCGTTCGGCTGGATGAATGGGTGGCCTACTGCGGGCAGATTCGCCCGTATTTCGACCAGCTCAACGGCATCATCGGCCAGTTGGGCGGGCTGCTGATTCTGGGCCAGGCGCGAAGCTGCTTCGAGGCCTATTACAACCTCGCGTCCACGCCGCTGGAGCAGATCGAGGAATGCCGTTGCAGCCTGCTAACGGTTCGGCCACCCGCCATGGCCACCGAACATTATCGGCACCTTTCAAAGGCTGCCGCCCACGTGGACGACATCGCACGCTCCCTGCGCCGAACCGTCAACAGCCCCGATCAATTGCGCGACGAAATCCCGCGCATGGTCAAGGCGCTGGAAGCGGCATGTTCGATGCTTCGGTGCGCCGCCGACCCGGAAACCCGCCTTCAAACCGTGGACTTCGCAGACGGCTGCGCCTGCTGCATTCCGCTGCAAGCGTTGAGTAACGCTGAGCAACCTCTTCCGTTCACCCCATAAAAACAACAGGTGACTTATGCCAGGCAATGCTTATTCCATCTGGGTGCTCGAATACAGCGCCGTGGAGCTTTATCCGGTCAGCGGTATCATCTTCGGCGCGCACAATCAGGGCACGCGCAAACTGCCCTACTGCTACGTGCTGATCAAAGGGCATGGCCGCACGATCATGATCGACGTCGGCTACAACAGTAAGGATTACGGCGCCTACCTTGAAAAGAAATTCGGCGTCGGCAACTGGCACTCGCCTACTGAAGTCCTCGCTCAATGCGGCGTGACGCCGGAGGAAGTGGACACGGTGATCCTCACCCACGCGCACTTCGACCACCTTGGCAACACCGACGCCTTCCCCAATGCGACCTTCTACATTCAGGAAAAAGAGCTGGCGAAGTGGATCTGGGTGATGTCACTCCCGCAAGGCCATCAGCACTGGATGATGATCGCCACCGATCCGTCTGACGTGCTGCGCGCCGTCACCCTCGCCAAGGACGGGCGCTTGCGCTGCGTGGATGGCGACATGGCCGACTTCCTGCCAGGCATCGACTTACACGTCGCCTACGACAGCCATACGTTCGCCTCGATGTGGGTGCATGTGCGTAACGACCTGGCCCGTGAATCCCAAGACTCTTACGTGCTGGCGGGTGACCTGGTCTACAGCTACGACAACTTCCTCAAAAACGCTGAAATCGGCAACGGCGAAGTACTCGGCGAGCTGGCGATTACGCCGGTGGGCCTGGCGTCAGGAAGCCAGGAAAATCTGGTGATGGCCACCGTCGCGATGCTCAACGTCGTCGATCAGGACTTCAAACGCTTGATCCCGATCCATGAAGAACGCCTCAAGGATGTCTACCCGTCCCGCCTGACGCCTCAGGGCCTGCAGGTCACGGAGATCTGCCTGGGCGACCAACAGCTGTCAAAGGTGAACAATGAAGCATGAACTTGAAACCCTGACCCAAAGCCGTCCCGTCGCCATCGTCGGGGCCGGTCTGGTCGGTTCCGGCTGGGCACTGGTCTTCGCCCGCGCCGGATTGGCGGTACGGATCTACGACGCCAACCCGGCGATTTCCAACGCCGCCGTGCCGCTGATCGAACAGCAGATCGGCGACCTCACGGCCCACGGTTTGCTGAGCGAACCGGCCGACAAGATCCTGTCGCGGCTGACCGTTTGCGACAGCCTGGCCCACGCCGTTGAAGGCGCGATCTACGTGCAGGAATCGATCCTCGAACGCACCGACGTCAAACGCGCCCTGATGCTCGAACTGGAGGCCGTGGCCGCGCCAGACCTGATCATCGGCAGCTCGACGTCAGGCATTCCTGCTTCAGCATTTGCCTTGGGTTTGAACATCACGCCGAGGGTGGTCATTGCACACCCGGTCAACCCGCCGTACCTGGTGCCCGTGGTGGAAATCGTGCCCTCTCCGGAAACCGCGCCCGAGGTCGTCGAGTTCACGGCCGCGTTGATGGACGCCGTGGGCCAGAGCGTGGTGCACGTGCGCAAGGAGGTCGACGGCTTTGTGCTCAATCGCCTTCAAGCGGTGCTGCTGCGAGAAGCTTGGGCGTTGGTGGAGGATGGTGTTGCGAGTTGCGAGGACATCGACAAGACGGTGCGCGACGGCCTCGGCTGGCGGTGGTCGTTCATGGGCCCATTCGAAACGATTGACCTGAACGCCGTCGGCGGCGTGGCGGATTACGCGCAGCGACTGGGACCGCTCTATCGCGGCATCGCCGATTCGCGTACCCATGAACAGGAATGGAGCCCTGAACTGATCGCGAACATCGAAGCCCAGCGCCGCGAGTTTCTGGCACACGATCAGCTTGAAACGCGGCGGGCGTGGCGTGATCGCGCGCTCATGGCATTCAGCGCCCAGCGGCGAATATTCGAGCGCGACTGAGGGCTACCGCCACCCCTCTTTCAAATGAGGGGTGGCTCACCGGTTATTGCGCTGTCCAGCCGCCGTCCACTTTCAGGGACGTGCCGGTGACCATTCGTGCCGAAGGCCCGGCGAGGTACAGCGCCGCGCCGATCACGTCTTCCATCTTCGCCATGTGCCCCATGGGAATCTTCGAGACCAGAAACGCTTCCTTCTCTGGGGTGTCGACGATCTTGCGCACCATCGGCGTGTCCACGAACGTCGGGCACAGCGTGTTGACCCGAATGCCACGGTCCGCCAGCTCGACGGCCATGGCCTTGGTCAACCCTTCCACCGCATGCTTGGTCATGCAATACACCGTGCGGTTTGGCGAACCGACATGGCCCATTTGCGAAGAGATGTTGATGATCACGCCCGTGTCCGGCCCGGTGTTTTCCAGCATCTTGCGCACGGCCGCTTGAGCGGTGACGAAGCAGGCACGGACGTTGAGATCGATCACCGTGTCCAGGTGCTCGTCGGTGACGTCCAGCATCGGCTCGGGGAAGTTGGTCCCGGCGTTATTCACTAGAATGTCCAGCTTGGGAATTCCGTTGATCACCGCGCGAATCGCGGCGCGGTCGGTGACGTCGCACACCACCGTCGTGACGTTCCCACCCCGTTCGCGAATGACCTCGGCCACCTGGTCCAGATTGCTCTGGGTCCGGGCCACCAAGACCAGCTCAGCACCCGCAGCGCTGAACGCCAGCGCGGTCCCGGCACCAATGCCTGTGCCAGCGCCTGTGATCAAGGCAACTTTGCCGTCCAGCCGAAAGGACGGCATGCCCAACATTTCGTATTCATTTGCCACAGTCTTGTCTCCGGCAGGATTTGTTTCAGGGCTGATTGCATACGTATTCACAGCAAAGCATAAAAGAGTTTTCAGCGCTTTGACAGAGACCCGCGCCTCGACTGTCATGTTTATCCGGCAGTGTGCGGCAAAGCT
This sequence comes from Pseudomonas sp. NPDC088368, assembly GCF_044753445.1. Taxonomy (NCBI): domain Bacteria; kingdom Pseudomonadati; phylum Pseudomonadota; class Gammaproteobacteria; order Pseudomonadales; family Pseudomonadaceae; genus Pseudomonas; species Pseudomonas sp. NPDC088368. The sequence continues at coordinate 94,055 of NZ_JBIVNG010000004.1, read as the reverse complement.
GACCGACCGCTAATGACGGCTCGATTGAACACAAGATATTTCAACAGAGCCGGAATTCGGTCACGAACGTCGCATAAAGCGGCAAAAAAACGGTTTCACTCTTTCGATCCCTTTCGAGTGAAGGCACAATCCCCGTCCTTTTTCGGCTGGCATTGCTGGAGGCCACGAAATGATCAAAACGCCGTACTACCTTATCGACAAAGAAAAGCTGCTGCGCAACATGGAAAAGATCGCGTACATGCGCGAGCAATCCGGTGCGAAAGCCCTGCTGGCACTCAAGTGTTTCGCGACCTGGTCGGTGTTCGACCTGATGCAGCAGTACATGGACGGGACCACGTCTTCTTCTCTTTATGAGCTGAAGCTGGGCCGTCAGAAGTTCGAAGGCGAAACCCACGCCTACAGCGTCGCCTGGGCAGATGACGAGATCGAAGAGATGCTCGCCAACTGCGACAAGATCATCTTCAACTCCATCAGCCAGCTAGAGCGCCACGCCCCTGCCTGCGCCGAGAAGGTGCGCGGCCTGCGCGTGAACCCGCAAGTCAGCAGCTCCGATTACCTGCTCGCCGACCCGGCGCGTCCGTTCAGCCGTCTCGGCGAATGGGACCCGGAGAAAATCGAAAAAGTGATCGAGCAGATCACCGGTTTCATGTTCCACAACAACTGCGAGAACGGCGACTTCGGCTTGTTCGACAAAATGCTGTCGACCATCGAAGAACGTTTCGGCCATCTGCTGCACAAAGTGGAATGGGTCAGCCTCGGCGGCGGCATTCATTTCACCGGCGAAGGCTACCCACTCGACGCATTCTGCGCACGCCTGAAAGCGTTCTCGCAGAAATATGGCGTGCAGGTGTATCTGGAACCAGGCGAAGCGGCAATCACCCAGAGCGCTTCGCTGGAAGTGACCGTGCTCGACACCCTCTACAACGGCAAAAACCTGGCCGTGGTCGACAGCTCCATCGAAGCGCACATGCTCGATCTGCTGATCTATCGCCTCGACGCCAAGCTGGCCCCGAGCGAAGGCGACCACACCTACATGGTGTGCGGTAAATCCTGCCTGGCTGGCGATATCTTTGGCGAATACCAATTCGATCGTCCGCTGACCATCGGCGATCGGCTGTCCTTCGTGGACGCAGCGGGTTACACCATGGTCAAGAAGAACTGGTTCAACGGCCTGAAAATGCCGTCCATCGCAGTGAAACAACTCGACGGTACAGTTGAAGTGGTTCGTGAGTTTGGTTTTGACGACTACCTGTCCAGCCTCTCGTAAGCTGGCAGAAAGGAGAGAGAAATAAATTGAAGAAGAACGTTCTTATCATTGGTGCGGGAGGTGTCGCCAAGGTGGTGGCCCACAAGTGCGCGCAGCACAACGACGAACTCGGTCGTATTGCTATCGCGTCGCGTAACATCTCCAAGTGCCAGGCCATCATCGACAGCGTGAACGCCAAAGGCAGCCTCAAGCAGCCTGCAGAGATCAAGGCTTACGCCTTGAACGCGCTGGACATCGAAGCGACCAAGTCGCTGATTCTGGAAACCGAATCACAGATCGTGATCAACGTCGGTTCCTCGTTCCTCAACATGTCTGTCCTGCGTGCCTGCATCGACACCGGCGTGGCTTATCTGGACACCGCGATCCACGAAGAGCCGGGCAAAGTGTGCGAAACGCCGCCCTGGTACGGCAACTACGAGTGGAAACACCTCGAAGAGTGCCAACAGAAAAACATCACCGCCATCCTCGGCATCGGCTTCGACCCGGGCGTGGTCAACGCCTACGCAGCCCTGGCGCAGCAAGACTATTTCGACCGCATTGATTCGATCGACATCCTCGACGTCAATGCCGGCTCACACGGCAAATACTTTGCCACCAACTTCGACCCGGAAATCAACTTCCGCGAATTCACCGGACAGGTGTGGAGCTGGCAGAACAGCCAGTGGACCAGCAACACCATGTTCGAAGTCAAACGCACGGACGACCTGCCCGTCGTCGGCGCCCAAGACCTCTACCTCACCGGCCACGATGAAGTGCACTCGATTTCGAAAAATCTCGACGTGCCCAACGTGCGCTTCTGGATGAGCTTCGGCGCGCACTACATCAATGTATTCACCGTCCTGAAAAACCTCGGCCTGTTGTCCGAACAGCCGGTCAAAACCGCTGAAGGCGTCGAAATCGTTCCGCTGAAAGTGGTCAAGGCCGTGCTGCCAGACCCCGCCTCGCTGGCACCGGGTTACACCGGCAAGACCTGCATCGGCGACCTGGTCAAAGGCACCAAGGACGGCAAGGCGCGCGAAGTGTTCATCTACAACGTCGCCGACCACGAAGAAGCCTTCGCCGAAACCGACAGCCAGGGCATCTCCTACACCGCCGGCGTCCCACCGGTCGCCGCCGCCCTCCTCGTCGCCCGTGGCGAGTGGGACGTGAAGCGCATGGTCAACGTCGAAGAACTGCCTGCCAAGGCGTTCCTGAAAGCCCTCGATGTGATGGGTCTCCCGACCCGCGTCAAGGATGAGAACGGCGACCGTCCTTGGGATGAGTAAGTCGTAAGCACGTGCGCCCCGCTGGGGCGCACTTTCCAACACTCCTGTCCAGATCAATGACGGCTCATTGTAATTTCGAGCGGTCAATCCCTTCGCTCCTCGCATCGCCCGTTTCGCGATCCCTCAGCCACACCGCTTGTCTGCGCTGCGGTCAGCCCGCGTAGGCCGGGTAATCCGTGAAACCCGCTTCGGCGCCGCCGTAGAGCGTCGCTGGATTCACGGGGTTCAACGGCCAGCCGTTGACAATCCGCGCCGGTAGATCGGGGTTGGCGATGAACGGACGGCCAAAAGCGATCAAATCTGCCAGCCCCGCGTCGACTAACCGCGCTCCGCGCTCTGCCGTGTAGCGGCCTGCGTACATGATTCGGCCACTGAATGTGCGGCGCACGTCACGTCGAAATGACTCAGGCAGATCGGGGGCATTATCCCAGTCCGCTTCGGCGATCGAGACGTAGGCAACGCCCGCGCGCTCCAGCACTTTGACGGCTTCGATGTAGGTGTCATGCGGGTCGCTCTCGACCATGCCGATGTACACCCGGTCCTGATCGGTGGTGGTAAACAGGGGCGCGAAACGGACGCCCAGACGATCCGCGCCGATGGCCTGCGAAACCGCCTGAACGATCTCGCTCAGAAAACGCAGGCGGTTTTCCAGCGAGCCGCCGTATTCATCGTCCCGCTGATTGGCGTGCTCGGAAATGAACTGATTCACCAGATAACCGTTCGCTGCATGAATTTCCACGCCATCGAAACCGGCCGCTATTGCATTGCGTGCGGCGTCGGCATAAAACCTGACCAGCGCTTTGATTTCGGCCACGCCCAATGCCCGGGGCAGCGATGGCACAACGAGTTCGCCGGCGCCTGCCGAGGTTTCGATGAAAGCCTTGGCGTTGGTCGCCGCAATCGCGGAGGGTGCAATAGGCGCAGCGCCGTCGGGCTGCAAGGCGTGATGGGAAACACGACCTACGTGCCAGAGTTGCGCGAAAATAACCCCGCCATCGCCATGAACCGCGTCGGTCACCTTACGCCAGCCTTCGATCTGCGCATCGGAATAAATGCCGGGCGTCCAGGCATAGCCCTGCCCACGAGGCTCGATCTGCGTGCCCTCAGTGACCATGAAACCTGCCGACGCCCGCTGGCGGTAATACTCGGCCATCAAGTCAGAGGCGACATCTCCTGGCTGGGCGCTTCTTTGGCGGGTCAACGGTGGAAAGGCGATGCGATTTTTTAACGTGTGCCCGCCCAGTTGCACGGGGGTGAACAGCGAAGGATGGTTCATATTCATATTCCGGATCAGTAAATGGGAAGACGTCGAAGCGTGGCGAAAGCGGTCCCTGCCGAGAGGGACCGTGCATTCGCTCACTTCTTGATGAGTACGGTTTTCGGGTTGGTGAACAGCAGTCGACCCTCATGCCCACCCTCTGTGCCGACACCCGACTGCTTATGGCCGCCGAAGGGGATATCCACGCCTTGGGTGTGCATTTCGTTGACCCAGACCATCCCGGTTTCCAGGCGATTGGCCACCGCCACTGCTGCCTGAGTGTCGCGACCCCACACCGAACCGCCGAGGCCGAACGGACTGTCGTTGGCGCGTCGGATGACGTCATCGACATCGTCGTACACGATGATCGGAACGATGGGACCAAACTGCTCTTGCTGTACGATCTTCGCGTCTTCCGGCGGGTTATCCACGACCGTCACGGGGATGAAATACCCCGCACGGGTCTCGTCCACCTCGCCACCCAGAACGACCTTTTGGCCATTCGCCCGGATGTCGTCGAGGAACTCGCGAACTTTCTCGAACTGCATCTTGTTTTGGACGGGCCCGACCGTGACTTTAGGGTCCAGCCCGTCGCCGAGCGTCTGTTGCCGGGCGTAGTCGACAAACGCCGAAACGAAGGCGTCGTGATAAGCGCGATGGATGTACAGACGCTTGATGCCGACACACCATTGGCCCGAGTTGCCAATCGCGCCCCAAAACAGCTGTGGAATGATCGACTTCCAATCCGCGTCGGGCAGGACGATGGCCGCGTCATTGCCGCCCATTTCCAGGGTCAGACGCTTGACTGTCCCTGCCGCTGACCGGATCACGTGCTTGCCAGTTTCGGTCGATCCGGTGAAGCTGATTTTCGCGATGTCCGGATGAGCGGTCATGTGCGGTCCCAGCTCATTGCCACCGGAGACGATCGACAACACACCGGCAGGTAATACCGACTGCGCGATCTGCCCGAAACGCAGGGTTGTCAGCGGCGTGAACGGCGAGGGTTTGATGACCATGGTGTTGCCGGTCAGCAATGCGGGCGCCACTTTCCATAGCGCGAGCAACACCGGGAAATTCCAGGGTGTGATCGCCCCGACCACACCCAGCGGTGTGTGATGCAGTTCGACGATGTGGCTCTCATTGTCTTCGAGGATTTCCACAGGGATGCGTCGCGCCGCGATCTGGCGAATCCAGGAAATCGCCTGGTCCACTTCCGGCTCTGCCATGGTCTTGAGCGGCTTGCCCTGCTCCAGCGTTAGCAGCACCGCGAGCTCATCCCGATGTTTTTGAAGCGCATCGGCGTAGGCGACCAGATAGCGTTCGCGGTCGTCATAGCTCAACGCCGACCAGCTTTTGAAGGCGGCTTTCGCAGCGGCCACGGCCTCATCGAGTTGTTCCACCGTCGCGGCAGGTGCATGAGCCAGCACTTGCCCCGTCGCAGGGTTCATCACGTCGAATGAATCTTGGGCCTCGACAAGTTTACCCGCGATACTCAGGTAATAAGTTCCGTTGAAGAGACTGTCCGATGCGTTTTTAAGAGAAGCAGTTGCCATTATTTAAATCTCCAGATTAGTGGGTCTTAGAGGATGTTGCTTAACCACGTTTCAATACGTCGGGCCACGCGAGTCCCCTCCGATCAATTTAAAGAAGATCCGATAGGAGCAGCCCGTAACACAGAACTAACTAGGGAAGTGACATCAATACCGTGTGCGTCATCGAAAGCGCGTGGTCGAACGGGGTGATCGTTCCCGTGATCTTTGCCATCACGCTAGCGCCTAGCCACAAGTAATACAGTTGGTGACCTGCATGATAGGCATCCCCCTTCAGTACCACGGACTTATCCTGAACGCCCCGTGATAGAGACCGGCTTAGGCAGTCGATCACCCCTGCGGTACCGCGATGAAGCGCCAGCCTCATAGGCTCGGATAAATCAGCGACCTCAGCGCCCAACTTCACCGCCAGGCATTTTCGCGCATCGGTTTCGCCGGTCTGGTTCTCAATCCATTGTTGCCAATACCGGTCAAGCTTCTGACGTTCGGATAACCCGGTGGTAGTGAAGATATACGCCATGTCTTGCAAGTACGTTTCGAAATAGCCATCGAGCAACGCTACACCGAATGCATCTTTAGAACCGAAGTAGTGGTAGAACGACCCCTTCGGCACCTGAGCAGCCTGAAGCACTTCATTGAGCCCCACCGCCGAAAAACCTTTATGGCTCACGAGTAACTTGGCGACATCCAGAATGCTCTGCTTCACGTTTCTTATTTCAGGGACACCCATTTAACTCGCCTCTCAGTAGACCAGTCGTCTAGTGCGTTGAAGCGGATATTAGAAGTCGGAGAAAACATCCACAATGTCGAATCCGCAAGGAATTCGGACATCCAGCCTTACCGCGTTGCGGATTTCGTTATCGCCTGTTGCCAAGCCGGATGTCGGCGCTGACAATCCCCTCACCCCCGTTCAGCTGGAGACCGTGATGCACAGCATTGCGCTGATTGTTTATCCCCGATTTCAGTCGCTCAGCTTATCGCTGGCGTCGGTTTTCGAGTGCGCGAATCTGCTGCGGGGCGAGCAAGCCTACGCGTTTCATCTGGTGTCCGAGACGGGCGGCGCGGTCATGTCATCCCAAGGTTTCTCGGTCAACACAACGCCGATGAGGCCCGAAGGGTACGACACGGTCATCGTCAGCAGCTTCCTCGAACTGAACACTGCCCACACCTCTCTCCTCACGTTCGTGCAGGACGCTTCGGCTCAATCGCGCCGGGTGGTTTCGCTGTGCGTGGGAACATTTGTACTCGCCGAGGCCGGGCTCCTGGACGGCAAACGTGCCACCACCCACTGGTTGCACGCGCCAGCATTCAAACAACGCTACCCTAAGGTTCAACTGGAGCAAGACCGACTGTTCGTGGTCGATGGTGACATCTGGACCGGCGCTGGCATGAGCGCCGGGGTGGACCTCGCGCTGGCCTTGGTGGAGAGCGATCTGGGCGCGGACCTGGCGCGCAAGATCGCACGCAAACTGGTGATTTATCAGCGCCGAGGCAGCGAGCAGTCCCAAGTCTCAGCGATGCTCGAACTGGACCCTAAATCTGATCGGGTACAGTTGGCGATGGCCTACGCCCGGGAAAATCTCACCGATGACCTTTCTGTCGAAGCGCTAGCCGCAGTGGCCAGGCTCAGCCCGCGTCAGTTCAGCAGGGTGTTTCGTGAGGAGACCGGGCAGACGCCAGCGAAGGCCATCGAGCGTCTGCGTGTCGAAGCGGCTCGCGTCATGATGGAAACCAGCCGCCACCCCATCGAAGTGGTGGCGAAAGAGACTGGCTTCGGTGACCGAGAGCGCCTGCGCCAAGCGTTCCTGCGCGCGTTTGGCAAGCCGCCTCAAGCCATGCGCAATGAATTGTTCAGCGCAGCCAGTGGACTGGGCGAATCCCCCATTTGAGTCGGTATCAGACCGAATGCCTTGGGTTTAATACATCGCACCAGACTATCAACTGACAGGTAGCCTTTGACAGCCAGCAGTTTTAATATCAATGTTTGCCTACCAACTGACAGGCAGGTAACAGATCATGACCCTTTCTACATCGCAATCCGATACCCCTCAGCTCACCCGGTTCAAAATCCATGACTGGTTCGATGGCCCTTATCCGGCACGAGTTCGCATTGCCTTGGCGGAGAAAGGACTGCTCCCGCAAACCGAATTCACCTCGGTCAGACTCTGGGAGGGTGAACACAAGCAAGCCGCATTTCTGGCCCTCAACTATTCCGGGACGTTGCCCGTCCTTGAGTTGAGCGACGGCACCCTCATCGCAGAATGCACCGCCATCACTCACTACCTCGACGCGCTGGATGATGACCCCATTCTCACGGGCAAGACCGCGTTGGAAAAAGGCGTCATTCACATGATGACCAAACGTGCGGAAATTGAATTTCTCGATGCGGTCAGCGTGTACTTTCACCACGCCACTCCCGGACTCGGCCCGCACGTCGAGCTCTATCAGAACGCCGAATGGGGCCATCGCATGCGCGATAAGGCGGTCAGAGGCATGCGTTATTTCGACAGCGTGCTCAAACACCAGCCCTTCATTGCAGGCGACGATTTCTCGATGGCTGACATCGCGGTTCTCGGCGGAATGATCTTCGCGGCCCTGGTCAAACTCCCGGTGCCTGAAGAATGTGAAGCGCTGCGCGAATGGCACGCGAGAATGCAGGAACGTGCGAGCGTGCAGGAATGGCGGCGGATGGTTGAGCGTGGGGCGCCGGGGGCATAAGGAACGCTGGCAGATTCGCAAACGGTCTATCGCGGAACGATCACGAGCCTGCAGACCTTGCCCTGAATTTGCCCTATAACCCACGGCCAAAACGAAAAAACCCCTGAAATCTTCAACGACTTCAGGGGTTTTGACGTACTTAATAATGGCGGAGAGATAGGGATTTGAACCCTAGGTACTGTCGCCAGTACAACGGATTTCGAATCCGTTTAACTCACACCACCACACCTAGAGCCCCCCGAAAAACCCCCGTAGAATCAGGCGTTTATAGCATTGACATTCAACCGTCGTCATGCTCAGGAATTGCCTGTAAACTAGATTTGTGGGATCATGGTGGGATTATACCAAAGTGATCCCACCTATAGAAGAAATCAAAAAATGGCCAGCAGAGCAGAATTGGAGCGAAAAATTCGAAACACCAAACCAGACCCAGGGAGAAAACACAGGATTCCATGCGGAGATGGGCTGAGCGTCGTCGTCAACAAAGGAGGCACCAAAAAATTCGTCAGCCGCCTTAGGCTTCTTGAAGGCGGTTCTGCCATCGATTTCGCTCATGAACCGCCTCATCCTGAGCTGACCTTGTCAGAAGCTTTCAAAAAGCACTACGCATTGAAAGAAAAAATTGCGCAAGGGATCGATCCTAGACGGGAGCAGCGGGAGGTCGCGCTGGCAGAGTGGTCAGAGCCAACACTCAATGAGATCGCGGAAAAATACTTCGGGTACGTAGAGGCTGAAAAAAAGCTCCGTGCCTCTTCACTTAAAGACTATCGCAATCGATACACCCGCTGGCTCAAACCGGCCTATGGGCAACTCAAGCTCAAAAATATTGACAGCAAGGCATGCATCCGCCTACTTCAGAAAATCAAGAGCGAGGCAGGGTCAGGGGTCAAGGTCGGGAACAAGGGGGATGGCAAACGAACTGCAAGCATCTGCCGAACCGTGCTAAACCAAATATTTTGTCATGCAGTTTATCTCGGAGAGATGAGTTTAGCGGATAATCCGATGCTGGGCGTTACAGATACAGTCCTTGATACGAAACAGACCCATGTCGGCAAACTCCGCAGATGGCTAAATTTGGAAGAGCTGACTGAAACCTGGATGATGCTCGACACGCATCGTGAGGCTGGATATCTATTTCCCGTGACCACAGTCGCATTACAAATTGCCCTGCTGACCGGGATGCGTCGGCAAGAAGTCGTGGGTATGCAACATAGCGAGCTGGAGCGACTACCTAGCGGTGCAGCTGTTTACCACATTCCAGCGGAACGCATGAAAGGAGGCGCTAAGCATTCTGTTTATCTCACTAGACTGGCGATTTCTCTCATCGAAGGCTTGCCCAAAATTTCAGATCGGGTATTTCAGTCACCACGAACAAGCGAAGAATACGAAGAAAGAACAATAAGTAAAAACACAATGAACAACGGCTTGCTGTCCATCCTGGGAAAGCGAAAAACCGCCCGTCCTGATGGATTTACCCTTTCCATACAACCGTTTGCACCACATGATCTTCGTAGGTCTTTCTCGAGCGGTATTCGTACCCACTTTAAGGCCGCCAAGGGAATCATCCACGCAATGATCGCCCATGGCGCAGACGATAAAGACGAGATTGAATACGACAAGACACTCGACATGATCTACGTGATTTCAGATGAGTCTGCTGAACAGCACCTACTCTGGCAACGTTGGTCAGATCTGATTGAAAGCGCCCTAAAAAAACCGACGAACGGCAAGTAACTATTAAGATCTCTCATCATCACCTTTTCATAGCCATGATTCATTTCGATGGCAAGTTCTTAAGACACCACCGGCATTTACGGAGGTTTACAGAAATCTCCGGTTACGCATAAACTAACTCCATCAACAACAAAAATGGATTAGAAAAATGTCGGAAGCATTACTGGATAGAAAAGAGCTGTGTAAACGAATTGGCTTTTCACACACTTTTGTTTACAAAGAAATCAGAGCTGGAAGATTTCCGATGCATCGCAAAATTGGGAATCGAAGCAGATGGCTTGAGTCGGAAGTAAATGAATGGATCAAAAGCCAGAAAGTAAGCTACTGAAGAACAATCGCGGCTGTACGATTCAGGAAAAAATACCAAACATAGTCATATTTTCGGCAATCTAATCTGCGGCAAGTCGGCGAATAGCAACCCATCGCAGATATTAGACGAGGATATTTAAAATGGTTTGCAAAGAACCAGCTTCATCATATCAGCTGACCGGCGAGCGCTATTGCAAGCGGTCAGCCCCCCCCCAACAGAGGATCAGCAATGGGGATTCAATACTTCAACATCGATGTAGAGCCGAGCCATTATTCCATCGACCTCTTCCTGGTCGAAATGTCCCGGTACCTCTTGAGCCAGCCTGCGCAATGCCCTGAAATCCAGTCTCATTTCGTCGCGTATCATTTCGTATAGCTTCATGATGCTCGCCCTGATAGAATCTAGCCGAGTTTGCAGTCGGGCAGGCGATGAATGATGTAAAATCTCCGAGAGATCCATGACTTGATCCATAACGTTGTAGCTAGATATCACACCCTCCAGCTTGGCTCTCTGCTCGGACGAGGAGCTATTCAATCCATGGAATTCAGCAATCGCTTCCGAATGTAGTTTTTCATACATCTGCTTTAGCAGGTCGATACTTTTATTATCTTTAATATATTTTTCATGAGCCCGCTTGTATTCAGCCAACTCCTTCTTCATTTCCTCAATTCCTAAAATAGTGTATTCAAGCTCTTCGGCAGCTTGCTTCAGCTCTTCTACTTCCGCTTTTATATCAGTGACATCTTTGGATGCCTTTTCAAACTGTTCAAGCTTGAAGAGATTTATAGCGGAGTTGGTTACCACATGAGCCTGTATCTCGCCACTCCACTTGGCTGTTTTAAACAACTCCATGAAAAAGCGCCGAAGAACAAATGGCACCCAAACTGTTATTTCATCCAAAGCAATTTCATAGGAAAAATCTGACACAATACAACTCCGTCACTAGCATAGTAATTTTAGACCTCAATCCTGGCAACTGAACAGCGCCCAGAGGCTTCACCAAGTTTATTTATAAAATCACATTATTCAACAATTACACCTGACCAAATCTAGCCACGCGGCACAGAAAAAGTCAACTAATCTTTATCAAAGGCAGCATGAATTCATAGGCCACTAGTCAATGCTGTTTACATAGTAAACTACATTGTCGTATTAGCGCGTCAACAACATTTACATCGTCAATCACAGTGACGATGTAAAGTGTCAATGTAATTGACCACGTCAGCCATATTGTCGCAACAAAGAAGGCAGCAGAGCAGACTCTCAGTGGCCCCCTTCCAATTGGCTTCGGTCCTTGGCTTCAAACTTCGGGATTGCAAGTATACTAAGCATGCCCCCCAAAAGCTGCGAGAAAGGTAACAAATCCCTAATCCAAGGTCATCCCGCTGCATCCGACCATGGACCCAGTTCCTGATGGACGAGGGGCGTGGTTGAAAAAGGTATAAGACAGGTCCGAGCTGTGATAATCCGTAAATGCTCTGTGGGCGGGGTTGCACAAAAGAAGCAATTTGGACCGCCTCTTCTTTCTACGAGATGAGCCTTTCGCCTCTCCCGCTGGGTGAATTCCGCGACGCGGGTAGATACCCCCTGATCGTACGGTCTGCGGAGTGGCCTCAGCGCATTCTAAGGCAATCGTCACCTGATAAAGCGCTTTTCGGGATATTCGGGATAGAGACTACACGTGAGTGCTCAGATTGGGCCTCTGAGGACTATCACTGTCCGTCAAGGTGCTGCTTGAGCCCGGCTCCAAACAAACACCCGAAGCTAGTTTGAGGTCGCACTCCTATAAGTCGACGCATCGATTCCACACAACCGCTTGAGACTGGTGTGAGATTAAGTGCAGCCGAGTCGTTCCACCGACTCCACACAATCGCCTGAAAGTGGCTTGAGATCGGGTCCCTCCGAGTCGGTGGGCCGATGCCAGACGACCACATCAGACAGGCTTGAGATCGAGTGCATCCAAGTCGGTGCACCGACTCCAGGCAACCGCGTGAAGTGGCTTCAGAACAAGTGCACTTGAGTCGGTCCACCGACTCCAGACAACCGCGTGAATTGGCTTGAGATCAAGTGCACCCGAGTCGCTGCACCGACTCTAGACAACTGAGCCAGTCTGGCTTGAGGTCGAATGCAACCAAGTAGGTTGATCGAATTCGTACAACTAGGAAAGTCAGATCTTGAAGTGACTTCCCCCTAGACAATGCATGGAAAGCAATGGCATCTCACCGGCTGTAGCGGCTCAATATGGATTAAGCCATGGAATACTCGGTGTATGGATCGATCTGTTGTCTAGACTGCGCGAGCACTAGCTTCCGCGTCGAGAATGGACCTCATGTCTTGACCTCAGACAGGTGCGCGATTTCATTACCCAAAACGTCGGATGCCTGCGCACTGATACAGCTCCCGCTCGGCAATCTGTGGAGCGGAGAGGTGTGAGCTATAACGCGCCTGATTTACCCCCGATAGCGACGATGGTAGTCAACAAGCCGACAATATTCCGGATCAGCTTGCACGGCCCCATTCGCCGCGCTAATCGCAACTAGGCAGGTCTCTAGCTCTCGCGGCACCCACGGCAGCTCCCCAGTTATTGTGGCCAAGAAGCGCAATGCCTCCAGGGGATATCGAGTACATAGCCCAGAATCCATTAGTGTCTTGACAATGAAATGCCCATGTTGGAACGGTAAAAGCCAATCTTTAACCATCCCGAAGGCCGCCGGGAACTCGTCCCCGGCCGCCAAGCAAAGCCGAGCCAAAGACTGCCCGATGTTCTCTGTAACAAGCTCTCGCGTTTTCGGCCAAATCAATCGCCAAAATGGCTCTACTCGATTCCGCCAATAATCTTCGCGCTGCTCTGCTGCCCCACCCAGCGCTTGAGCCAGAGACTTAGCCACCTGCTCAAGGCCACTGATAGGCAACTGCGCTATTGCCGTCCGGAATTCATCAGTGCCGTAGCCGGAAACGGGGCCTAGCGCCACATACGTGAGGAATGTGGAAAACTGTGATGCATGAACTCCCAACTCATCGTAGTGCGCCGCAGTCTCTAGCAATTGTGGCTTAATCACGGTTAGGAGTTGCTGATGCAGCCGAGGCGACCATAAAAAGCCTTCCCAGATAGCCCTAGCGTTTTGCGGCTCAGCGGTCCAAGACATAAGCGGGATCAAATGTGACTCTGTCCACGACGGGTCCACCCGATAAAGCGCAATCAGGTTAGCAGCCAAAAGCACGCGTCCATGCTGATACACGCTAAATTGCGTATTACAGATCATTTTGAAAATAGGTTTCAGATCCGCCGGCAACCCGTCTTTGTCCCGAGGTTTCCGGCTGAACCAGATATTAACCAGTGCCTGAGTCGCCATACCTACAGGATGATTAATGGCCTCCGTTACAGGTTCGCTCGACATCCGAGCATCTAGGGCATCCTCATTCGCAAACATCTGAAATATCCGGATGCTGACATCTTGTAGCCGCTGCTCGTCGTACCCTGAGGTTTTAGTGATTGCTTCGAGCCATCCACTCACACCGTGCCCCAGGTCTCGCAAGACATGCTCTGGCATTATCATTACCAGAGCAGCTATAGAACGCCATGATCGCCTTGCTAACCTATCGGCACGCCAGACCTGCAACGCCTCGTTCCACCTTGAGATCGGCCAGACATCTTGTTCTGCTAGATCTTGCAGCGCCAACCCCGCATTCACAGGATGCTTTCGACAGACGTCTCCCCACGTATCTTCATAGAATCCCCACCTTGATGTGGGCGATTGCTGAAGCCATACGACCAAATCTACGCGTTTCGTCGGAGCAATATTAATTTCTCTACTTTCATCGTAGTCTGGATCACCAGTACCACTCATCCAGTGGGAAAACTCGTCGCGCTCATGGCTTCCTAACCGCCAATCCGGAAAGGCTCGTCGTAGGTCTGCCAGGCGAGCATGCGCCAAATCGGTGAGCGCCGCCCCTGACTCTTCAAGTTTTGATAGGTAAAGCCAAACGTCATGCGATTCATACTTCTCCAAGAGCCCCTTATCCAAGCTCATTTCGTACTTTTCTTTCGGAGGACCATTCCGAATAGCGGTTTCGAGCGACTGTAGCGCCTCTTTCGAAAGCTGGTTCCCTTGCAGGACAATTAGCCGGAGCACTTCACGCTTGGTATGCACATCCCAAAGCCATCTAGAATTATCGCGCAGCAACCAGCCTACCCACTCCTCTTGAGACACGTTTGCCCCCTGAGAGACAGCAAAAAAACTTAGTCGTTTAAAAGTGGGATAAGGGACATCAAACCATGTGACTGCCACCCTAGCGGCTCGGGTAGGGTCAATGCTTTTGACGGAACTCCAAGAGTCTCGAAGAAGCTCGATCACTGAAACCCAATCGTGATGCCTACGATTTTGCCAATGCGGAATGATAGAGGGGAGATCCCAAAACGAGCGGTCAGCGTAGTCGCTCGCGGCACCAAGCTCTCTGGCGAGATCAAGTGCATCGCGAAGACACTGCTGAATGTCATCAAGTAGAGCTGGGAGAGCAATTTGCCAATGGTGACCCTCAAGCTCTCCGAGAACTGAGTAGACGTGATCACTGGCAAGTACAAGCTCCCAGTTTACGATTTGGTTAAGATTCGTCGCTGCCGTTCTTGGCTCAGCGCTGGGCTCCTCCTCCTGTTTGTTTTCCCACCGGGAGAGTTCCCGAATCGTGATCCGCGGTGCTAGTAGTGATCGAAACTCCAGCTTTAAGCTTGCAGTGAGCCCGTCGCGCCGAAGCCGCTCTACCCAGCGATACAAATCATTGCCGGGGCCTCCACTCTTGATCAAACCACTCAGCATGATTCGCCATAAAGTCCGCATCACCAAACGTGGTACGCCTGCTGGGGCGTGACGACGAATTTCGTCGAGTTCGCTCACTAGACCTTTTCGTTCAAGCCGGGTGATTAGCTCCAACCGGTCTTCAATCAGATAGCACAGTCGCTCATGTGGGCGACCACCTCCTCCTGCGACCCAGATTGCCAATCGAGGATCATCGAGGTGCCTGGTTAACCAGCGAGCAAGCTGAAACATCACCGCGTCTAAACCAGATTCAGAGTTCAGCGGCGCTCGTAGATCCATTAGGGGGGCTAGCGAGTATCGAGTAGGGCGCCTCACGAGGCTGAACTTCAATTCTTGGTCAACCAAGTGATCAGCCGTAACTCCAAACCCCTCAAGATCCCCGTGCCGGAATCGCGCATCCGTGTAGGTTTCGAGTAGCCAATCGAGTGGCGGGACTGGCTCCAGATCGGCAAAACGACGGGCCGGCAGCCCAGACCTGTCTGATAGAGCCCAAAGCATTCGCCCTACAAAGTCATCCTCACTCGTACTGGCTGAAGGCCTAGCAAGGGCGTGGGTGACGACAATCCGCTCTTTACCAGTGACGCCGTCACGGTAGGTTTCACCCCAAGCATGCAGTGAGTCATGCAACGCTGAATGATCATACGTACCGGCGGGCACACTGTAGAGAATAGGTGAAACACCTTTCGCCTCCCACTCGATCTCCTTCTCGTGCTCTTGGCCTGGGTTGCAATCGGCAAACGCCCAAGCCTTCAGAGTCACCTCTCCGAGCATACGGTCTGCTGCGAGCGCGTCCATCATGTACCGGAGCACAGGATCGTTGATGCTGTATCCAACAAAGCATACGACATAGTTCCTGAACAATTCTCCGACAAACCGAGATGCCCACCTTTCTGTCAGATACGCCAGCCCGAAGTCGCCACTGGTCACGACAAGCCTGTTCAACATTGTCAAATCTGGCTTTTTGGGCAAGACCCCATGAAGATAGACCAAACCATCCCAACGGCTCGCCTTGGGAACCGGGAGCATCGGGGCGGAAAAATATTGATGGCTTTGCCCCATTTTCTTGGCAGCCGCATCAAAAATCCTATCGAAATTCGTCGTTACTAATCGCATTACACCCGTGCGCGTACGCGCCAAACGCAGCATGGCTTCGTGGGTTCTTGTCGCGTTCTTGAGACGGAGATTTGGCTTTAGGGACCGAGCCAATGCCTCCCTGACAGAGTTCCTTTGCCCTGGTAACCGTCGCTCCAGCAGGTCGAGGGTGGCGTCGAACTGCTGTTTATCGAAGGCGCGCTTTTCGATGTCAGAGAAATCGGTACCGACTCCTTTGTAGATTTGTTGCACGAGGCCTTCGAATCCTGGCAGCTTCGCGGGATAGGAGATGCCTGCTCCGCAGAAAAAAACTACTCGGCCATCTTCATGCGCTTGCAAAAGCTCGCTCGGAATCTCGGGCCCGTTGGCAACAAACTGCATTCTTCCCCTCCATGGTCAGCAGTGCGCTCATGAATATCGCACTTCTATATAGAGTCAACCGTTCACTTTGAGAAAATTGCGAACCTTGACTTTCCGTGCAGCAATATCGGCTTTGAGCAACTTGTCAGCGCGCTTTAGCGTACGAGTATCAGTTCTTGATGCGGCATCGCTAAAGGCCTTGATGACAGATCCAAGCTCCTGCAATTCATCGGAACCCAACACGGGAGTGATTCCCGTCGGGCTCCCTAGGAACATTACTACTTGAGTTTCTCGGGAATCGACCGGCCGGAAGCCATAACGCGCATAGATGGGCACCAACTCGACATCACACGACAAGCCCAAAACAGGTGCGATCTCTAGAACCACCTGCATCATTTGGGTCATTACGCCTTGGCGGCGGAACCGCTCGCGCACTGCGGTGTAGTAGATATTGGCTTCAAGTGTTTCAGTCTCCACCAATCCGATCAACATGAATGCGACGACGGCACCATCCTCAGCCACTGCCGTCAGAAGCTCGATCTGTGGTAGGTCGTGATGCGTGATGTATGCATGCATTTCCGCCAAGAGAATTGCTTTGTAGCCCTCATAGAGAGGATGCGATCTGGGCGGGCTCGACATGCTGAGTGCCGTCACATTCTCCCCTACCAGTTCGAGAACAGAATCCCGTATCACTGGAGATACTGGCGTCCTGTGGCGGCTGACTTTAATCATTGATCCAATCCGTGGGCAAGAAGCAGGAAGGCAAAGCTATTACTTTGCTACTACTCTGTCCATCTTGGACCAGCCTTGAGGGCTCAGAGTGAGGTTAGGCGATGCCAAAAATATTCATCGACACGGCTCAATCCCAGGGGGTACGTAATCCAAAGGGTCCTCCTGCCGGTCTCACTCCGGGTAGCTGTGCTCCCCTACCGCAAGCTGCCGCCGTCCTCAGACAGTGAAGGGAGAACTGCCCGCAGAACTCACCACCATAGAGCCTACGCTCGACCCACACGGCGAAGCATCGCATTGGGCACTCCAATAAATTATGCCAATGAGTCCTTCGGAACGAGTTGCTCGCTCGCCACTGCCCCGTCCGAAATCGTCTTAACTTCTGGAGTGTCTTCTTTTGACGCCCTCAGAGTCATTCCCCAATTCCCCTTGTTGCTTAAAATAGGTTGAACGCTCTCCCACCATTCCCAAATATATTTAGCCAACTTTTTATGCTCAGGGTTGAGGACTCCTCTGGGATCATCTCTGTGCATGCAACTTATACCTCGGCGAACCTCATCCAAAGCGTGTTTCACATCATCCACGTCGAAGGCGCCACTCCATCCTCGGGCGGTGGAAACGAGAGTTTGAATCGCCCATAAGCTTTTACGAATATCAACAAACATTTGCCTACTCTCTTTTGATGAAAGGTACTTATCTTCTGCTATGGATAGTTTACTTGCGACTAACAGCCCCTCCAAATTCTGAGAAACCTTCTTTTTAGGCTCATAAAGAAGCTCTCGCTCTCGTTCTGCGATCACCTTAGGCAGTCGATCACTGATCACGTCCTTCCATTTTTCCATGGCCCTAGTCGTACTTATAACGTGGTGTGAGTTTCTTTGCAGCAACTCAAGGACAGAAGTCTCGGGCGGTGGGTTATCGTAATCAAAACTGCCAATGGATGTATTAGGGACTTGATATTGCACAAGAAAAAGTGTAAACCGAGTTCTGCCAAAACTAAAATGCAGAGAAAATCTCCCATCTCTCTTAAAGCCATTAACAGGCTTTTTCTTAGCAGACTTTCTTTTTATGGGGCTACGAATAGACTTGGTCGCATTCCCTGAACCGCCATCGAGTAACGAAACAACTGAATCACCCATATAAAAAACCCTCTATTATTTTTATAGTAAAAACATTATACCATGCATTATTGAATATTTATCGCGACAAGAAAACATATTAGAATTACGCTCAACAATACCACACAAAGAACCGATCAATATTCATAAGCAAAAACAAAAATATAACCTTCCCGCTTTATAAATATAAAGAACAACAAGAATAAATATTTTACATATAAATACAAATACAAGCTCGCACAGACAAAAAGAAAGCCAAACTATCACGAAGTTAAAAACTACACCCACAGCAAAAAAAACACAAACTAGTGATATAATAATATTAGGAAAAGCAAGCTATGTTTCCCACCCCACAAAATACTTTTGTGATGGTAGAAAACTCAAATGCTCAAAACCTGCGGTTTCTGCGCCTCAATAATAAAAACATCAAAATTGGAGTACATCTATGCCTACACCCAAAAAGTCTGGCCGGCCCAAAATTCCGGACAATCAAAAAGCATGCATCGGAGTAAACGTCTATCTAACTCATAACGACTATTCAGAAATAAAGAGACACGCAGATAAGCTCAACTACAAAAGTTTATCTAGATTGATCAAGGACACCTTGCTTATAGCCACTAGAGAAAAGAGAAACACAGATAGACTCATCAACCCCGAGCACGAGGCCTACAAGAGCTATGCGTCGGCACTGGATCAACAAATAGAAGAAGTATTTTTTGTCCTCGGTAATATACCCGTGCCCGATGACCTGCTACGAGAGATAAATCGCCTTAACAAAGTTATACAACAATTCCTAAATCGTATCCAACAATAACAACAAGAGGTTTTAACATGATCCATAAAAAATGCCACTCTTCATCTAGATGCGAAGCAATAATTCGCTACATGTTTGCAGCGAGCATGAAGGCAGAAGACCAGGCGGTACGCCCTCTAATCGAATATTTGGGTGGGAATCTTCTGGCCCCATCACCTTTCGGGCGATTTAACGAACACAACATCCGCGAGGTTGACACTCGAAAAATTGAAGCAGAGTTCAATGCTAAAATGGCCCTGTATAAAGGCACCGGCAGTCAGTTGGTTGAACACCATGTATTAAGCCTCCCCCTCGAAGACACGCTTACGGATCGGCAATTTAAGAACGCGGTGAGAGATTTCTTGGAGTTACTAGGCGCTGACGCGTCGACAACTTGGGTCGCCGCCAGACACTCAGACGCCGAACATAGCCACGTACATATCGCACTGTGCAGAGTGCAGGCCTTGGCAAATGATGGTCAGTTCAGCCATTACGGCCTAATGAGCAACAAAAATGACTATGAGCGCGCAATTGAAGCTGTCAGGCAAGTCGAAAAAAAATATGGCTTAACACAGATCGAGTCACCCGGTGAAGATTTAAACGCTAAAAACCAGGCCGCCATACTCCGTGCTATCGGGAAGTCGGTACTTGCTCAAGCACCTTTAACGGTGTCTGACTTTGTGTTGAACATGGCAGCCAAAGGCGTATGCATGAGAGCGGAGGTCGACTCGGCCGGACAGGTTCATGGGTTAGCATATCGCTTAAATTCCGACGATGGACGCTGGATTAGTGGTAGTAAAATTATGGCATCGAAATTAACGTTTGGATCTCTGAAGGATCTTCTAGATTATTCACCCCAACGTGATGATCGATTGCTAGGTGTCGGGAAATTTACTATTGCCGTCAATGTCGAACCTTTCCGGAGGTCTACAAAAATTAAAAAATTGGCGGTGTTACTCCGCACGGATAAGACTGTGGCAGACAGGATCGGCTACCTACACAGGTACCCGCAACTCGATGAGTTACTTGTCACGAATGAAGCCCGGATCGGAGTCGTTTTTCATATCAATCTTCTCACAAAGAAAAATTCTGCTGAAGCCATGGAATGGGCGGTTTGGGAAGAACTTGTTCGAACCGTCACCCAAAACGCTTTTAGAATGCTAGGAAAAAGCTTTTCCTCGGCAAATTATGAATTCGTTGATTTAGGCCCCGCGTACCGCGAAACACCTCCTGTACAAATTATAGAAATCTCGGGCCTATCGCCGTCAACGATCAATAACATCCTAGAGCGCCTGAGCGCATATCTGAACAGTGATGAATTTCTCCCCGAGGCTAAGGAGATCAACCCCACGAAAGAGAAGCCCAGACGTCCTGATCAGATAGATAGCAGTTTAAGCCAGTATACAAGCTCACAATCGTAATCTGCCGCCTTGCAGATCCTAGCCACTTCCCACCTCAATTCAGTCAGGTTTATCGCGGTGTGGTCTGTGTCCTTCGTAAAATCTCCACAGCCTAACTTAATTGATCAAGCAGGCGGGTGATCAACAAAAACCAGATATATGCCACTCCCGCCATTGCCAATCACGTCAGATTCACTAACCTATATCTATGCAACCTTCATCAATCATCGAGGATGGTATTTATGAGTCCGGAGCTTGAACACAACCTTTTCGCTAAGTATCCAGAACTACTTGGCTATCAAGACGACAGCGGAGTTTACCGTCCCAGGATATGGGGGTTTGAGCACCATGATGGCTGGTACACCCTTTTGGATGTACTCTGCCACAGCATCCAAAAGAGAATCGAATCGTGCCCGCAGCCACAGGTGAGTATAACTCAGGTGAAAGAGAAATTCGGTGAGCTAAGATTCTACTACAGCGGGGGGGACGAACATATTGCTGGGGCAGTGGAGTTTGCTGAGCATCTTTCCTCACGAATATGTGAGGAATGTGGCCAGCCAGGCAGTAAATCTCAAATCAAAAGCTGGATCATCACTCGATGCGAACTGCACCTGCCCAAATGATGTGTCCTGCTTAGTAATATACGGCCCGTGCGTTGTTACACCAGGCGGCTGATGAATGGTCAGTCTCTGATTCCAGCTTCGGCAGGGGATAACTTGATAGCACTGGCATCATAACCGCCCCTGCGTAAGCAAATGGCCCTACGGGCCATTTGCAAAGATCAGAACGTTTTGGAGTACAGCACCGAGCCATTTTCAATAACGTTGATTTTCTGGGGATCAATCATTATGTAACGAGCATCAGTCGGTTGCCCACCTAGCCTTTCACGCTCGACCGATGACACATAGCCATAGATCTCAAACCTGGCGCTCGAACGGGCGGTCTCAATTTTTTTAGCAATTTCTTCAGCATCAATCTTCAGATTCAGTTTTGAACCATTGATAATACCAACTCTAAAATTAGTCGTACTAGGCTGTAAGTAGCAACGCGGCTTTTGCGCTTTCGCGTATGAATTGGGATTGCTCATTTCAGTCTTGGTGTAGTCAAGCTTTTCTGAAAACAAGCACGAGTTACTAGTAAAACTATGGGAATCGAAATCATACGATTTTAAGTCCGCATTAACTATCAGCTTTACTCGAATATTTCCGTTGATTTTTTGGGCCTCATTCTTTACCAGGCTTGCTATTTTGTCCATCAGTTCGCGTTTTTTGAAAGCTTCTTGGCTTGCTGTCAGTTCTGCCTCATACTCATATAGCTCCGGCAGGTCAGATTTTACAAGTATAGACCCGGCAACAGACTTGGCAATTTCGTCCGAGCCTTCTTCCCAGTTCCTCTTGGCCGTGTAAATCTGAATCGCGCTAAGTTTAGACTGAATATTTATGTAGCTTGCATCCTCCGAAAGCGCAGGCGCTGAAAAATTTACGCGAAGTGGCGTGTTCGCGTCCTCCAACTCTTTCTTTGCCTTCATACCCTCTTCAGTCATCCCTTGGGCATTCACAGTCTTGCCCGTAACCACCTTTGAAGTCTCTGGGGTATTGGACTCTTTTTGGCCGCATGCCGCTAACAAAGCACCACCCACGAGAACAGCTGAAACCGTATTGAAGCTTTTTGTAAATTTAACCACTTGTCTGCTCTCCCCGTGCGTCAATCTTCTTCCATGCGGCATTAATTTCAGCAACCGCACGATGGTAATGCTCTTTCTCTACATTTATTTTGTACATTTGAAAACCTAAAAAACCAAGCGTCAAGACTGTCGCAGTATTGGTTAATGTACTAGCAAGATAATTCCAGTCCCCATGCGCCGATTGATACGGAAACCACACATAAATACTCATACATAAAACGAAAGCTCCAAAAATTCGATTACCTGGGAATTTCCTGTAGCGCCCTAACAAATTCATACCAAAGATTAGCGAAAACGCACCAACCACCAAGCCCGTGATATACCCCAGGTACGGGATAGACAAAGCAAGCCCATATACTGTTGCCCAGAGCGCCGCCTTGAACGAGTTATGCATGCCTCTTTGTGATATAGGATCCTCTACAGGGATATGGCTGCTTCTTTTAAAAGCTATGATTTCGCCATTAAAAAAAGCAAGACCTATCCTCGCACCGAGACGCACCGGCACCGCGGAATTTTCAAGACTCACGTTTGAGACTTCACCATTTGATAAATCCTTAAGCCACACATTTTTTGTATGGGTGGTCTGGATTTCGTCGGCATTACCGTGAATATAACTGGCTTCATCATTGCTCAGTACTTCATACACACCGGACTTGAAGCGCATACGCACCCTCTATCGCATATTTAATAAGATATCTAACCTAAAATCTTTCACAAAAGCTTGGCATGTTAACTAATGACCCACCCTGGCAATGATTCGACAGAATGCGTCGCGGGCGCCACTCTCTGGAGTGTAAATGCCCGCCGATGCGATGAACACGAGTGACACCTTAGATCCGCCATTTATTGGCTCAACGCGCGCATTTAGAGGAGCCTTTTTGTCGCTTAAATTCACGTTTTGGAAAGCCGAGATAGCTTTCTTTTCCTTATCTGAGTTCTGAATATAAAAACCGTCACTCACCAATATTTTATACAAACTGTCGTATGCTTTCTCGGGCACAATGCCAGGCAGGACTGACGTAGTGATAAACCTCTTACCGCTGAAAAAGCTGCCTTCTGCCGCAAAATTTTTTTCACAATCGTTCCCGGCTTTTGGAGCGAGGGCACATCCGTTCAAAAACATCGCGGTAATAAGACCAACCGCTGATATGGCGAAAATTCTCAATACGCCATGCTTCTCAGCATTCATTCGTAATTCTTCCTTGTTACTGATATTTATTTATTCGTTGAAGTTAGGCTGCCAACATAGCAAAAAACCATTGCATTTCCTTATGAGAGTGGGATTACGCTGCCGACACTGCCAAGTGACCATACCGGGAGTGGATCAATCTCACTACTGCGGCATATCCACGCCATTTTTTTTAAAAGCATCAATCGTGTCTTGAACAAATATCTCCATGCTGTCCATGTACCGCGTGTTTTCCTCAGGGCCCTTCAGCTCGCTTTTCGGAACTTTCCTTTTTGACGATGCCGGGACAGAGCTTGGTCTCTCATTGGGCCGCTCCGCCAAGCGGTGAGGACTGTTTACCATCTCAACCATGGCGAAGGCTGGCGAACACGGCGGCAACGGATCGAGGTGTCGGCGGTCTTTATGAAAGTTCGCAAAGAAAATCCACCCGAGAGGTGCAAACGAAAGAATTCCGTAATCGCTCCCACTCCGAGTAGTGACCCACAGACTCTCCCTGTTGGAGTGAATCTGGACGATGTCTGACGTTTCGATTCTGTGTCCATCCGCAAAAGTGCCTGCTCCGTCCGCACACACATGTCCCCACACCTCCCCCGTCAACATGGCGGGGCTCTCAACGGCGGCGTTTGTCACGAAGCCTGTGAACACCACGCTGACAGCGTCGGACTTCAGCTTAGCTATTGCGGCCCTGATCTCGTCATTCATCCCGCGTCACTCCTCACGCCAGGTTGGTACAACTGAATACACAGGTGCCGCCCCTCTACTCGAAAAGGGCATGGGCCCATGGCTTCAAATGATGCAAACAGAGAAAACTTCTGAGATATATCTTAACATCGCCTATCGTTGATTCCAAAATACACTACGCGTCGATCCAATGCTAGCTTTGTGATTCAAGGCTAAAAGCGATGGATTTCAACGAGGCTTTTGGCCGCGCTGTGCAGGCTCTGCGCCTTAGCAAAGGGCTTACGCAGAAGGATTTTCTTGGCGCTCTCTCGACCCAGTACCTGTCTGATATCGAGCGAGGAAAGCGCACACCGTCGATCGCGGTACTGGCTCAAATCTGTGAGCGCCTTGAGGTGCATGAGGCTGTGCCGATCATCCTAGCCAAACATTTCATGCGGCCATCTGAACCTCTCAACCGCGCACTCTCCGAGATCGAGATTCAGCTGTCTGCGTCAGGATTCAGTCTTCCAGACTCAAATTTTTGATACGGGGGAGAGCCGCGAAGTGACACCTACTCCTGTTCCCACGGGCTTAGGTCGTCTTACATGAGTGGTCATCCTAGAGTTCATCCAGAGCACGATGCTCGCCCCCCTACAGACGGCATAAATGCAGATTGAACCAGATACCCATATCTCTCATTCAAGTTGAGACAACTCTGTCATCTGCGCACTACCCACCAGCACCAAAAACCGTTTTGTGATAGAGTTTTACCGAAATCAGTAGCCACCAGCGCCACGGGTCCGTTAAATCGCTGGCACTTGTGAATAGGGAGAATATGTGTACGCGGAACTCAACGTGTTGCTCAGATCCGGGGTCAACTCAGCGTCAATTAGGCAACAACTTGCTAAATATTTGGGAAATACAGCAATCTCAGCCAACGATGCAGTGGAAAACACCTCACTAGCTGCCTATCACGGCCTAGTGGTAGGAGCAGCGGCATTCCCATCGGATTCAAAAGTTATATATCTGTGCTTAGTCGAAAACGAAGTACAGGTATATATCTTCGCCAAAACAATATCTCAAATCAAAGAACACTGCGCAAAAGCAGTTAAGCAACTAAAAAAGATGCACGGCTTGGAAATCAAGAAGTCATCCGCAACGATTCTTATCCCAGACAATGGAACTGATATCGACATATTGATTGGCGATGAGAGGGGATGGTTTTCTACGTTTACCAGTGCTCTATTCGAGCGCTGGTTTTCCAAAGGCCTCACCGCAGCAGTTAACGCTACCGGCGCGGTAATTATTTTCAAAGCCGCAGAAAACCCTGCAATAAGTGCTGTAATTGGCCTAATCGCCACCGCGGTGGGTATTGTTTTCGAATCACTTCATTCTGCTTGGCGAGTGGAGTCTTGGAGTTGGAAGGAGTCGAAATGAAAGACAGTCAACCTAACAGGTATAGAGACTCAATATCGCGCGTGGAAGATCAAGTATTTATAGCATTGCAACATTTGCCAAGCCTATATACTGCTGCCCGTGGTACGCTCTGGAGAGAGCAGATCGAAAACTTAGCTGGATCACCCTTCCGCTATAAGCCAGACTTTGAAGTAACCGACCAACGTGGGAGGAAACTGTTCATAGAAGTAAAGTCTGAAAGAGCTATGACTCTCCCAAACATGATACATTTTTCAGCCATTAACGACATGTTCCGCCATCGTCCTGACACGCGTTTCATGGTATTGGTCTGGGGAAATATCCTCACCACTTCAAAATTCTCATCTTTCCCAGAGTTTCAAAACTTGTATATAGAGCACGCTGAAAACGATTATGAAGCGAGGGGATGTGTTTTAAGAGTTTTTGAATCTGCTTTTGACAGATGAGTTCAAACTACAAAGCAATGCTGCGCTTGTCGCTCGGCGGCGAGCGACACGTATGCCGCTCACAATCTACAAAAAATTACAGCGTTTGGTTGCAGTCAATCGATCACTTTCACTATATCGGCATCTATAGGTGGCACAAACGAAGCTCGTTGGCTTAATACCCAGCTACACCTTTCAAATCGTAACTCTTTTTTTTTGCGTAACGTCACCGCGTTACGCATAAATTTTGTGTAATTAACACACTACTGAAAGTCAATTGACTACCCACAGCTCGTCTAGTTTTGTTGTGAAGCTCTGACTCATCAATTCGCGACGCATGGCCCATGTAGGGTCGGACGGCACGCTTGCAGTCCGTAGTGTCCCTCTCCCCCACCTTTCATTGATCTCGTCCAACACGCTCATCACCTTGTCAGCCGCCGCAGGCTGTGAATGAGCGAACAGGTCATCCGTAAACTCACCTGGCTGACGTAAGTCCATCAACAGCACTTCGGCCTTGCTGTATTTGAAGCCTGGACGAAATAGGCGATTGACTGCCTCGGTTGCAGCCTTGGTCATCAACCGAACGTCGTTCGTTGGATATGGCAGCTCAACCAAAGCACCGTTCGCATACTTAGCCTCCTCCGGGTTGAACATCCCGGTTCGAATGCTCACCCGAATTTTCTTGCACAAGGAGTTTTGCATCCTGAGCTTCTCGGCAGCGCGATGGATGTAGGTCGCCACTGCCTCCTTTATGGGCTCGATGTCGGTGAGTCGATTACCAAACATCCTGCTGCAACAGATTTCCTGCTTCGGCGGGTCAGCTTCTCCCAACTCCAGGCAGGATGTGCCGGCAAGCTCGCGCGCGGTTTTCTCAATAACCACGCTAAATTTCTGTCGTAACGTCCAGGGGTCAGCCTTGGCCAAGTCCATCGCGGTCTTGATGCCCATGACCTCAAGGTGCGCTTTCATCCTCTTACCGACACCCCACACCTCACCCACATCGGTATTGCGGAGCGTCCAGTCACATTTGAATTGGTCGCATAGATCGACCACTCCACCCGTTTTGCTCAGTAGGCGCTTCGCGGTATGGTTGGCCAGCTTGGCTAAGGTTTTCGTACGCGCGATACCGACTCCCACAGGGATGCCGGTGCACTTGTAGATTGTCGAGCGGATCTTGCGTCCAAAAGCCGTGAGGTCGCCAGGGATGCCAGTGAGGTCAGCAAAGGCTTCATCGATGCTGTAGACCTCTAGAGCGGGCACCATGCCCTCGATGATTATCATCACCCGCTCGCTCATGTTGCCGTACAAGGCGTAGTTACTGCTGAAAGCGATGACCCCGTTACGCCGCAGATGATCCCTGATTTGGAAGTACGGCTGCCCCATCTTCACAAATGGTTTAGCGTCATACGAGCGTGCGATCACGCAGCCATCGTTATTCGAGAGGACGACAATCGGAGTCCTGGCCAGATCAGGTCTGAAGACGCGCTCACAGCTTGCGTAGAAGCTGTTGCAGTCGATTAGCGCGAAGACAGATTCAGGTTTTGTCATGATCGCGAACACTGAATTTCACTTTGCCCCAAACAACCAGTTCATCGCCTTCCATCACATGACGAGCAGGGTACTTAGGATTTTCAGACATCAACACCACCGTGTTTTCGCGCATATGCAGGCGTTTGCACAGCGGTTCAGAATTGAGCGCTGCTATGACGATGTCCCCGTGCTCTGCGTAGACACTGCGGTCGACGACAACCAAGTCTCCGTCGAAAATCCCCGCACCTTGCATGCTGTCCCCGGCGATCTTGACGAGGTACACGTGCGGCGCACGAATCTCGAACAACTCATCCAATGAGATGTGTTTTTCGATGTGATCGGCTGCCGGAGATGGAAACCCAGCAGGCACATGAAACGAGTAAAGCGGTAATTTTTCCCCACCGCCTGTCAGTGGGCCAAGAATGGTGACGCTCATGATGCAGACTCCGCATTAACTGTATGTATATACAGTTAACGACTTGCAATGCCTGCGGTCAATCACGTATGCAGGATTTTTCGACAGGTGACAGCATGTGCGGACGCTACTCGATCTATGAGCCAATGAATCACGACCTCAAGCAGCTTGCCCCAGAGCAGTTCGTGATCAATGGAGACGACCTATGGTCAATTGAGCGCTCCAACGTGGCTCCCAGCACTCGGGTAGAAATCATTCGGGCAGTAGGTGACGGCCTGAGAGTCGACAAAGTGAAATGGGGATGGTCACCCTTTTGGGCCAAAGGGAAGCGGCTAGAGTCGATCAACGCGAGCGTTGAGACTGTGATGACGGGAAAATCCTTCAAACAGCTCTGGCCACAGGGCCGCGTTTTGACCCCCGCTAACGGTTGGTTTGAATGGGAGAAAAATCTAAAGGATCCCAGACAGAAGCAGCCTTTTTATATCTGCCCAAAGATGAGGCTCCGATGTTTTTCGCCGGACTGGCTGATGCCCACCTAGACCTGGAAACCAACGCCGGAGACGGGTTTGTGATCATCACTGCTGATTCGGACCAGGGAATGGTGGACATCCATGATAAACGCCCCGTGGTCCTCACGCCCGAGCATGCTCGGGAGTGAATTGACCCTAATACCTCGCCGCTGCACGCCGAGAAATTTGCCAGCGGGTATTGTCGTCCTATAGGGGAGTTCGAGTGGTATCCGGTGAGTCGGACTGTGGGTGACGTCCACAATCAGGGGGAACACCTCGTTGAAGAGGTACCAGCTGCGAATTTCTTACGCCCGAATGAGTAAGCAGCTCCCGGGTACCGGTGTGAGGTTCCCTCTGATAGGCGTCAGTGCAGTTCTACTTACCTGCCCGAAGCAACGCTAGAGATGCGGTTTTTCAGCATCCGGTTTATTAGTACGACCTGAACCGCATGCCGACAGCAGTCGAAGCAGGTCCGAAGGCTCTGAGCAACATTTTTATGAATCCGCAGCCAATTAGAAGCCGCAAAACAGAAGGAAGACTCTGAGCTAGCGGCATTCGCCGCAATGCCCCGAGCTTCACCGTAGACGGAGTAGATCCGAAAGCCAGATCAATAGAGCCAGAGAGACATTTGGAAAGAAACTACCCTTTTTCGGTAACTTTCTTCTGCCATCAACTCAGCTATGTGTTCCTGGGCAGCAACTTATGACCCGTCACTTTGGATCTGAGCCCTCAAACAGTCTGGCCACTTCGGCATCCAGTGCATCCGAGGCAATCAAAGCGATTGCAACCATCAGCAGCGCAGAGTCGTAGCTTTGTGTCGAGTCCTTGATCCAACCCATGACAGGTGGCAAGCCAAGCCCTGCGATATTTGCGATCGAGTTGATGAGAGCGAAAGAGGCAGAAGCGGCCGCACCTGAAGCCGTAGCAGCATTTTTTGTCCGAGGACAATGCTTACTCTTAGATCCTAGTCATGAGTTTTGAGGGGTTCTGAGGGTGGACAAACTCACGGATTTCTTCTTATCTGTGAGTTCCAGCATTCATCACATTTACACTACCACCTCGCTAGTGGCGTTAACGTCTGAGGTCAAACGGAGCCTGAGATTCATGGAGAATAACGCCACTTTTGCTCGGACCACCTCGGTCCTCGGGTTCATTTGTCTCGCATGCGTGTCTGCATGCTCGACAGATTTGAACGCCATCAGAGTGAAGCCTGACACTGACATCCCACCAGCAGGGGCACCTTACAACCTGACCTTTACTCAGTACGAGATTACCGTCACGAGGAGAGTCATTGGCTGCACAAAAGATGGTGGTGCAGGGTTAGAGATAGCTATAGATGCGTCGGTAACTCAAAAGGAACAGAGCGACTCTACTCGGCATTACGTCATAGACTTGCAGTCACTCCAGTCGATCTGGAAATCCACAGACATTGAAGCCACGTATTACGACAGCGGAGCGCTCAAAGCAATCAACGCCAGTGCTGAGGACCACACCGGGGCGGTTCTGGTGAGCGCTGCATCGACACTTGGGAAGATCATCGTTACGGCCGCAGCGCCCGCAGGCCCGAGCAATGGATGTGAAAAAACCATAGCTGAGACCATCGCCAAGATTCCTCAAGCTCAAGCTACCGTCAAAGCTAAGACCCAGACACTAGATCAGCTGACCGCGGACTTAAAGGAAACTACGGACATTGCAACCGTTGTAGGCAAGACTTGGGGGCGAAGCGACCGGGATCTTTTTGCCGACAAGATCAAAGCACTCCAAACAGCAAGGAGGGAGCAGGCGGCGGCAAATAGTGAGCTGCAAGCGCTGTTAAGCAAAGTGAGCTTCGTATCCAAGGCAGCTTGGCCTCCTAGCGGCGCAGTCTTCGAGCCTTCAGTAGCGGTCCCCCCGAACAGTCCAAAAGGGGCACCGGCAGCACCGGTTCCGGTTGTAGAAGATTTACCTATCAAAACTGTGCGCGACGTGTGGGGGAATGCCACTCACCCCGCACAAGTGGTGGATGACGTCCGCGTCTACGCAAGGCTTATTAGCACAAGTCCAATGGGCTCAACAGATCCATGCGTCGTCACCTGCAAAGAGGACAGCACACTAGGTTTGAAATACCGAGTGCCGGCCCCTGGTAAGCTGTTGATATGCATCAAGCCTGATTGCAAACCCGAATCCTCGGATGTCATCACCGCAATCGATGGGCCCGTGAGCCAACTCGGGCATGTCTTCGTTTTACCGCTGCACAGCGGGATGTTCACAAACAGAACCGTGGTAGCCGAGTTTGACGATGCAGGTCGACCAACGAAGCTGGGTGTCAAAGACACCTCGGCGGCGGCCGAAACAGCGGCGAACTCCGTTGGATCAATTGTCGATACAGTACTCACTGCCCGGGCAAAAATTATCCCTTCCAAAGTAGACAGAATCAAAAGCCAAACGGAGCTTTTGAAAGCCGAAGCAGAAAACGCAGCGGCCAGAAAGGCTTTGCAGCCTGAACCAAACGCTGAAAAAACCGCGGCCAAAGAGGCTTTTGCTGCTGACACTGCATTACTGGAAGCCCAGGTCGCGAACTTCGAAGCCAACCAGGCTCTCGACGCCGCTATCGACGCAGTTTCGAAATGAGGCCCGACCGATGTCACTAGACGCTGCGTGGATAAAAAATGCCGCCGCCGCCCAAGGTTGGGTTGCAATGGATACAGAATTTGCCCCCGAGTACCCTTTCGAGCCTAACGCCACGATGAGTATGTTCAGTTGGCTGGGGGAGTTGTTCAGTTTCACGCCAGATTACTTCCAACGGAGACCGGCTGACTCTAGCGGGGTCCCTGCCAAGAAAGATTGGAGAGAACTCAACAGCTGTATCACAGCGCCGCTGAACCAGAGAGACATCAATGCGTGCGCATCCTTCGCGACATGCTCAGTGGGCGATGCTCGTGCGCGGATTGCGGGATTACACCCTGGTCAGTCGGCCCCTCTCTTCCACTACTTCTGCACTCTCGGCCGCACGATCACGAGTGGTGCAGATTTTGATTGGATAGCAGAAATGACTCTCCAGAAAGGGCTGCCCTATGCGATATCGGCAAGTGACTCGCTCAGAGACAAGGATGCATGTCCTGCCCTGGGGGTTCCGCAAACACTCGGAGTGTCAGCATTCTACTCCTTCAAAACCGTCGAAGAGGTGAAGCGTGAAATCGCCAAGCATGGTCCCGTAATGGCCAACATGGATCTTAGGGAGGATTTTCATAAGTGGTATCGCAGCGGAATTTATAAGCCCACGGGACTGCAAATCAGATCTCTGCATGCGGTCTGCTTGATAGGCTACGATGACAAAGCCGGATGTTGGATCGGAAAAAATAGCCTTGGAACCGAATGGGGTGAAGACGGAGGTTTTTTTCGCATCGCGTACGGGGCTGCTGGCATTCTTTCCAACGGTGAGCCGGTCTACTCGTTGGATCTCGCCTAACAGATATTAACTTGCGAAGTTACTACAAGGATTGGGTATGGCTTTAGTTTTGGACGAGGCAGAAAAGCAAATCCTTGGCGCGCTGCTCGTAGACTTCGGAGAGCAACGTCGGGAAGCCAACGATCTCCGTAGCGCTTACGAAGGCCCACGAGTTTCACAACTCGCTGCTGCTATTTGCGCGGGAGATATCACGCAAGTCGATTTTGATCTCGCATTCAGAGACCTTGAAAAGAAGAAGCTGATTCGCTCAGGGCCATTCGCCCTTTATGACAATGCTCCAAACAGCGGAATTACGATCATAGGCGGTTATAGTAGAAGAGAATATGCGAGCTTGACTGAATCCGGCTACAAATCCGCCAAACAAACAAGTAACCGTCCCAGCAAACCACAACGCTCGGTCACGCACAATGTGCACATTTCCGGGGGGAGTTTTTCAAACTTCCAACTGTCTACTGGGGACAACGTAAAACAGAACATGTCAATTGATTCTGCAACCAGTAATGAAACACTAGCAAAAATAATCGAAATACTTGAAAGCAAAGGGGATAAAGTGTCAGTAGATGACCGTGCTGAGCTGGTGTCCGCAATTGATGAGGCTAATGACGGGAATGGCGGCGGCGCCAAACGATTGCTGGAAAAGGTTTGCGGTCCGGCATGGACGGCTTTACAACCAGTAATTTGGCCGTTTTTCGGTCAAATTTTGAAGAAAAGCTTAGATCTCGGAGATTGAGTTTTCTCTTGGAAATACAATCACCAAACCGATCTGCAATTTCGGTAGCTGTTAACGATTGCCCTGATGGATCAGTATGAATAGATATCTCCACGTATACGTAGATAAGAAAAGTTGGCCCCGATCTGGCGGTCAGCCGCAATTTCCAACCTCATTTAAAGATGGCTCCAGCAGGCACAAACTTAATATACCCGCGATGCTACTAATGATTGGATATCTGACCACACCCGCTGAAAATACCGGCGTGACTCTGACAGAATTCTGGGCATGGGTTAGGTATCTTGCAGCGATAACTACCGATGACAAAGATCTTAAAGTTACAAAAAGCTTTGCACAGCTGGATGCCCACCAAAAAACCATTCTCAGTGACGACTTTGGTATGGGGGTATCCATGCTATGGCTTACTAAGAAATTCAATTTGGATATAGTCGTAGACGGCCGATACTTTATGGAGCACTACGCCGCACTCCTGGATGTAGAGCAACGAAGAACCGCGAAACGTGGACCGAACAAGACGCCTGACTTCGTCGCGCGCGATGCAGCAGGCCTTTGGCACGTGATCGAATGCAAGGGGACTCAGTCCGGCATCGAATACAGAGAACGCCAGCTCAAAGCGGGAGTAGCTCAGAAACAATCCTTACTATTTCCCAAGGGGCACGTTGGACAGAGGCTTGTATGCGGGCTCGACATAGGCATTGAAGGGTCCAACAGCAGCCATCTCAAGGTCATAGATCCGCCGCCAGATGATCCCGTGACGATAGGGCTCGAAAACTTGCCCAAAGCAGTTGATGCGGCAACCCGAGGCGTTATGTCCAAGGCCCTACGCATGGCAGGATTCGAGACATCGGCAGAGGTAATGGGCGCCTCCGTGGTCATTTGGCCCACTTTGGAGCTAGACCCAGAAAGGCAAGAACAACCCGATGAGGCTCGACTAAAAAAACGTGCCGCACTAGCTGAGGCAGAATTATCGGAGCGGGAAAATCATGTACATCTGT
Organism: Pseudomonas sp. NPDC088368; assembly: GCF_044753445.1. Taxonomy (NCBI): domain Bacteria; kingdom Pseudomonadati; phylum Pseudomonadota; class Gammaproteobacteria; order Pseudomonadales; family Pseudomonadaceae; genus Pseudomonas; species Pseudomonas sp. NPDC088368. Next base: position 60,628 of record NZ_JBIVNG010000004.1, on the reverse strand, counting down.
TTGATGACGCGTTCATCGGAAGGGAAACGAAGTTGCAATTGCCTCGTCGCATCCGTGCAGGCGAAAAACTCGTTTCCAGCGTCACCATACGACAAGGAGTGAATCGCGACGCATTGAGCGAATTGGCAGAGCTGGCCGCATCAGGGGAACAAGATGGGACATTCAAAGCCGACTGGCCACATTTTATAGGCCGAAACAGCACATCATGGGAAGATAATGAGGCAATGCTAAAAATAGGAAAACTATTTAGGTCAGAGATTATCTTACAAAGCTAACCTATCTATCCCTGTTGAGCCCACATTCACCGCTGCGAATGGGTCTGTGATAGGTTCATACAACCTGAATAGATCCAGATCGTGTGCCCGAACTGGGACAAGCAATGCCCCTCAAAATCCAGAGACTGTTGCCGCTGACCGAAAACTGACCCGTTAAAGGCTGTTTTGCCGACTAAAAACTGACCCAGGTGTTCAACTGCTTCTCCTCACTTTCCGAGCAGGAGAACACCAGGTGATCAGCATGGAAATGATGGGAAAAATTCGGCGGATGTACGTGCTTGGGAGCTAACCGGTTCATTCGCGGATGCCATTCAGTGTTTTGTATTTATCCCAGGGAATCTCAAGCTGTCTTGCGACGTGGCGATGCCGCGCTAAAGCGCAGATTCGGGCTTGATGGAGCGAGGCACCTTCGTGCCCTAAGCATCCCCAATGGTCATTCTCCTCCACCAGCGGAGGTACCTCAGTGGATTTTTCGATCGCAACCAACATTCGCATCACCAATATCCGAGATTCTTCGCGGTTCAGCTTGTCACTCATCCAAGGGAGATAGTGGGGCATCAAGATCAACCTCCACTCCCTCGACTAGGCTGCGAGCCCTCTGCACCAAACCAGGGTCGAGTGGTTTGAGAGTGTCCGGATTAGCCGCAATATCTTCCAAAATCAATTTCAGGGATTCGGCAACATCCTGCTGGGTAAGGTCTTCGATCTTAAGCGTATCGGTCACACATCACCCCCTCTGAAATGAGCACACCCGACGTAAGGCGTGGGAGTGTGCATACGAGGCATCCCTCACTCACGAGCAGTCTTCAGGACACCTGTATCATCCTAACTCACCGCTCAGTAAAACAGCGAGATGAACGACACCTAGCCTAGGGCGCTGGTTTACAAGTGCATGACCCGCTTGGGATCCTTTATCGCAACGCGATGTTGGTCAGATGGTCTGAACAGACACCACTTCAAAGTATTTGAATTTTTTCTTCCGAGCAGCCGCTTTGGCGTCAATCTCGGCGGTGAGCGTGCTCAGCGTGTCAGCCTCATAAACGAAAAGCTCGGTCGCCCCCTCGAACTCCTTAGAAACTTTCATTGTCACCCGAATTTTGGGCGACAGCGACTTGGCCTTCGGCTTGGGTGTAACAGGCCGCTCAGTAAGCGGAGGCGTCAGCACAGACTCCCCCAAAGAACCGAAAAGCGCGCGCCGCATTTCTTCTTCCAAATCACTCATCTGTAGCCTCTTTGTAACCATTCACCTATCAGCGGTACCGGTGACGTCGCTAGTGCAGGCAGCATAGGAAGTAGCCTCCCTACCCTGCCTCAGCCTGATCAGAGTATCGACTTACGATACCCAGGACTCAACGACATCGCTTCCGTATTCGCCTTTCCACTGCTTCAAAGTCTTGTGGTTGCCGCCTTTCGTTTCAACCACTTCGCCATTGTGCGGGTTCTTATAAACCTTCACTGAACGGGCTCGACGGGCGTTTTTCTGTGGCACTGGCGCAGCTTTTTTAGACGCAGCTTTGGGATCAATGATCGAAATCACGTCTTTCAAGCTCTTGCCGTATTCGGCGAGCAGATCGCGGAGTTTGGTCTCAAATTCAATTTCTTGCTGAAGACCTGCGTCCCCCTTCAAGGCTTCGAGGGCAGCCAGCTGCTCCGCAAGGTGTTGCTCAAGCTGACGGAACTCTGCGAGCTTTGACATATGTATCTCCTGATGAAAATGTCTGTTTTATCTGAATACCATTCTAGCAGGCGCCTAGTCAGCAGTGCTGGACAGCGTCATCAGATGCAAGGACGACTGCCGATATTTAGCGGTTGAGGGGACCCGGTTTATAACTTGGTGTTGTCGCTGACGAGCGTTAGCCCGTTCCACTGACATTTCGTTGACCCATGTCACTGCTTCCACAGTTTATACCAGCGAAGTCTTTGAGCACTTCCACTGGGCCATCGGTGCGCAGGCAAGCGGGTCATCTCCACATCAGCGGGAACACTCTTCAAGCAAACTTGTGATTTCAAGGTGGAAAACCTTCCAGCCAGAAGTGCCTAAAGGCCTCAGATCTCGGGCCGAGGTTGCATCGGGACCTGCCCCCATCCACGGTTAGGAAACCATTCAGAAAGAAACTACCCTTTCTCGGAACATTCTCCGGCAGGTACGTAACCACGCATAGAGCATGAATTTTGAGGACTTGAACACAGGTAGCCGCTGACCCACTTACGCGGTTCGGCTTACGGTTGGGGATTGGTAAAAAAATTCTCAGCTAGCAGCGAAGAACGTCCGTCTATCCAGAGCGCGGTTTATGGGATATGCATGCCGATGACTGGTCGCGAATCAAGGAGTGCCCCGGAGGCCATGAAGGCATCAGCGTAGCGCTAGCTATTGCCCGCCCGCTTGCTTGGTTCGGCGAAGCCCGTGTGTGCAAATGAACCGGCTTCGCCGAAGGCTCCCTGCGGGAGTGAGTTTTGGATTCGTTTAGCTTCGGTCAGTCGCCCGGCTTGTGCTTATGGATAGGGTCAGTCGCCCGGCTTGTGCTTATGGATAGGCAAAGTCGGATGTTTCTTGTCATTAGGCGGATCCACATGCCGCCTGCGATCATCCTTACCATCTTCGCGTTTGGGTTTCGGGCCTGGCTTGATGTTAGTGAACATACCTACTCCTGTAATGAACGTTCGATGAACAGCTGAATAAACATAGCTCAAAGCTTCATCGTGTTCCGGTCGCCATGCACATTCCGGCAGGTTGTCTGCAACGGCGCAGCGGGTTGAGAACTCATTGGCATTACAAACCAGCTTGGCCGACCGCAAAGGTCTCCCGAAGGTGCGCAACCCCTGTATGGCTGCATCGCTCAAGCTGACGCTGATCAACTATCTGAGTTACGCCGTTCAGTATCCGGGAGGACTGACCCATACTGGAACTATCGCTGCGCCACTGACTCGCATAACCACCTGCCCCTAATGGACTTGAGCCTTCATGATCCAGCCTGCCGCCACTGCCAGTCTGCCATTTTTACCACCGAGTAAACTTGGCGAACTCATCCGTCATCACGACTGGACATCCAGTGGCTTGGGCGAGCCTTCCCGCTGGCCGCAGAGTCTCAAGACCGTAACCTCAATGCTGCTCGCATCGCCTGTACCCATCGTGCTGCTCTGGGGCGAGAAAGGCATCATGATCTATAACGACGCCTACTCTGTGTTTGCTGGCGAGCGCCACCCTCGCCTCTTGGGGTCGGAGGTGCGCAAAGGCTGGGCTGAGGTTGCTGACTTCAACGATCAGGTCATGCGAGTCGGCCTCGCTGGCCAGACCTTGGCTTACAAAGATCAGGAGTTGACTTTGTATCGTCACGGGCACGCAGAACAGGTGTGGATGGATCTAGACTATTCGCCTGTCTACGACGAAAGCGGCACACCTGCCGGTGTGATTGCGATTGTGGTGGAAACTACTTCACGTGTCCTAGGGCGCCGCGAGCTTCAACGCAGCGAACAGCGCTTTCGTGCCCTAGTCAATGCAACGACGGATGTCGTTTATCGACTGTCTCCCGACTGGCGTAATCTTCGTCAGCTTGATGGCAAAGGCATTATGGACGACGCCGCACCGTCCAATCTGAGTTGGCTAGACACTTATGTGCCACCTCAGCATCAGACTCACGTCAGGCTCGCGATCGAGGAGGCGATCGGCAGTAAAACTACGTTCAGCCTTGAACATCAGGTGATAGGTTCCGATGGCCAGCTGAGTTGGGTTTCATCACGTGCAGTACCTCTATTCGATGAGCACGGAGAGATTATCGAATGGTTCGGAACTGCGACTGACATTACCTCCCGCAAGGAATCTGAAGAAGCCCTGCGAGCAAACGAACAGCGATTACGGTTCCTTGATGCGCTCGGCAAAGAAACCGCCCGAAGCACCGACGCCGATTCAATCATGGCGACAACGACGCGGATGTTGGGAGAGTATTTGGAGGTATCGGTTTGCGCCTATGCCGATATGGAGTCAGATCAGGACAGCTTCACTATTCGCGGGGACTGGCATGCGCCGGACTCAGTGAGCATCGTTGGTGATTATCGTCTGGCGAGCTTTGGCACACTCGCCATGCACTATCTCCATTCGGGACTGCCGCTGATCTTAGACGACAACGCCAGACAGCTGAACGAACAAGAGGCTGAGGCTTTCCTGAGCATTGGACTTGCTGCGACGATATGTCTGCCATTGGTCAAGGATGGACGGCTCACAGCATTGATGGCCATTCATGACCGAATTCCCCGCGCTTGGACAGAGCGGGAGCTTTCAATCCTGACAGAGGTGGCGGAACGATCTTGGGCACACATCGAACGAGTACGCGCTGAGTCTAGGCGTCATGCGAGTGAGGCACGCTTTCGCCTAGATCTGGAGGCCCAAGTGCTTGAACGCACCGAAGCATTGCGTCAAAGCGAGGCGAATATTCGTCGCACCGAACAAGCTTTGCATCAAGCACAAAAAATGGAAGCGTTGGGGAATCTCACGGGGGGTATAGCCCACGACTTCAACAACCTGCTGATGGCAATCATTGGCAGTCTAGACCTGCTGCGTCGACGAATGCCTGCCACGCCACAGCTCATGCGATTGGTCGATAACGCGCGCACGGGCGCCGAGCGCGGCGCGACTCTGATTGCTCGAATGCTGGCCTTCGCCCGCCGCCAAGAACTCAGAGCAGAAGCGGTGGAACTCAATGAGTTGATCACCGGTATGAGAGAACTACTACAACGCTCACTCGGCCCGACGATCGAGTTACAGGTTACACCCTCGGCAGTTTCCGCATGGGTGCTGACCGATCCCAATCAATTAGAAGCAGCATTGTTGAATCTCGCCGTCAACGCTCGTGACGCCATGAGCGGCCAAGGGCTTATCAAGATCGAGACAAGCCTGCGGAACGCAACGGCATCTGAGGTGCAGCTCAACCCCGGTGAGTATTGGTGCCTTCGCGTCATCGATGCAGGGACGGGGATGGATGAGGACACATTGAAGCGCGCGACTGAGCCTTTTTTCACCACTAAAGGTATCGGGCAAGGCACTGGTCTCGGCTTGTCGATGGTGCATGGTTTGGCTCTTCAGTCTGGGGGCATCATGCGCTTGCTCAGCGGCTTGGGAGTCGGTACCACCGCTGAGCTGTGGTTCCCGGCGATTGAAGCCCCGGACCTGCCCCCCGACTGCGTCGGCAAACACAGCGAAATTCAAGAAGTTGCTCACAACGTCGTGTGGAATATTTTAGCGGTGGATGACGATGAGCTGGTGCTCCTCAATACGGTGGAGATGATCGAAGACATGGGGCATCGAGTTTGGTCAGCCAACTCAGCGCTACAGGCCCTGGATTATCTGAACCAGCAGAAGTTCGACATGATTATTTCCGATCACGCCATGCCGCACATGACGGGCGCACAGCTCGCTTCAGCGGTGTACGACCGGTGGCCGGGCACACCGATGATTTTAGTCTCAGGTTATTCGGACCTAGTGACCGGGCTTCCGCAGAAAATACCGCTGCTTGCCAAACCTTTCTCTCAAGCTCAGTTGATGGATGTGATGAGTACCGTCGCCGAGATTAGGGACACGCCGTCTGATGCATCTTCTCGTGACCTCTAAAGTCTCGGCGCGAGGGAAAAGTGCTCCTAACTCACGTTCCGAAACTGCCTGAGCCAAAAAAGTCTATTTCCATCGTCTTACAGTACGGAATGGGCGGCAGTGACCTCGCCTTTCATCCGGGATTTGCCTCTAACCTTGCAACTCATGACGTTGCGCAGCAACGACCAGTTCAACACGACAGTTTACGGCTACGATGATCGCCTCAGGGGGGTGAAGGGCACACGGAAGGTAGTGTTTCTAAATCGCAACGACGTCGTGCATTTGGGCTTTGCGCCCGGAGCCTAGTTTTGCCTACGTACGGCCATCGAGCCAGATGTCCGGCGGGAGTCGGATCCTTTCAGATCATCGCCTATGATATTCCCGAAGAGTGTGCTGCCTACTACTATCCTGAATCCAATGCGCTGGTCCCTCTTTGGCATTACGCCCGGCGCAGCAAAGTTTCCGCAGCGAAATCAGTACCAATCATTTTGCTGCACGCACAGCCAGATGCCTACAATCTCGACCACGCAGTACCCGAAGCGGACCATGTCGTGTAACGAATGATTGGGCAGAGGAACCGATATGGAGAATGTTGAGTGGGGACTGACAGCCGCGCGAACCCAGTTCGCCGTTACCATTAGCTTCCATATCGTGCTGGCGGCGTTCAGCATCGGCCTGGCGAATTTTCTTCTGGTGCTGGAAGCCCTATGGCTCTGGCGGCGGCAGCAGGTGTACCTGGACATCTACCAATACTGGCTGAAGATTTTCGCGCTCAACATCGCCATCGGTACTGCATCAGGTCTCATGCTGGAATATCAGTTCGGTCTTAATTGGTCGCGACTCTCCGCCCAGGCAGGAGAAATCCTCGGACCCCTGATGTTCTACGAAGTGATGGCCGCATTTTTTCTGGAAGCGGGATTTCTGGGCATTATGTTGTTCGGCATGAAGAAGGTGGGACCTCGCCTGCACTTGTTCGCCACTGGCGCAGTGGCCGTCGGCTCTATCATCAGTGCGTTCTGGGTCTTGTCGGCAAATTCGTGGATGCACACCCCGCGTGGTTTCAGCATCGGCGCCGATGGCCGGTTCCTCGCGCAGGATTGGTGGGCAATCATTTTCAATCCCTCTTTTCCGTACCGTTTCACACACATGTTGCTCGCGACTTTCTTGGCTACCGCCATGCTGATCGCAGGGGCAAGTGCGTGGCAACTGCTGCGCGACTCCGCCAACCTCCGTGCCCGTGTACAGTTTTCAATAGCGCTGTGGACAGTTGCCGTAATGGCACCGTTGCAAATTGCTGTAGGCGATCTTCACGGCGAAAACACCCTGAAATTCCAGCCGCAGAAAGTGGCCGCTATGGAGGGTGCGTGGACCCGTACTGCCGCCGGTGCCGGTGAACCGTTGCGCTTGTTCGCCTGGCCTGACATGGCCGAGCGGCAAAATCATTTTGAATTAGCGATTCCCCGTATCGCCTCGCTGTATCTTCGCCATGATTTGAGCAGCACGATCAAACCGCTGACTGAGTTTGCGCCGCAGGACATCCCCCCTGTTGCTGTCGTGTTTTGGGCCTTTCGCTTGATGGTCGGCCTGGGGTTACTCATGCTCGCACTGGGGATTACCGGCCTCGTGCTGCGCTGCCGCCACCGCTTATACAGTACGCGCTGGATGCAGCGCTGCTGCTTGCTGATGGCGCCAGCCGGGTTCATGGCCATGATCAGTGGCTGGGTGGTTACCGAAGTCGGCCGACAGCCATTTACGATCTACGGCTTGCTGCGAACGGCGGACAGCGCATCAGCGGTTCCGAGCGATCAGGTCATTGGTTCTACGCTTACGATTCTGTTTTTTTACGTGGTGGTGTTCGGTATTGGCTTGTCGGTGTTGCTGCGCATTCTGCGTCAACCCGCCAAGACAGGAGAGCAAGGACCCCAACCGACGCTACCAGACGAAATCCGCAGATCATGAGGGCCACCATTGATGGACGGTGACGTGATCATTTTGCTTTCGGCAGCGGCGCTTGCATTTTCGGTGCTCAGCTACGTGTTGCTCGATGGGACTGACCTGGGAGTAGGTATCCTGCTGGGATTAACGCCATGCCCTGAACGACGTCGCGTCATGGCGGTGTCTATCTTGCCGATCTGGGATGCCAACGAAACCTGGCTGGTATTGGGTGGTGGAGGACTGTTGGCCCTGTTCCCCTTGGCGTATGCCGTCCTACTACCTGCGTTGTACCTGCCGTTTATTGCGATGTCCCTCGCTCTCATTATCCGAGCAATGGCACTGGAGTTCCGAGACTACGCGGATAACGCCTACATCAAGCGGCGCATCGATGGGCTTCACCTATGCGCCTCCGTAATCGCAGGGGGATGCCAAGGAGCGGCGCTGGGAACGCTAGTGCAAGGAGTCTCCAACCAGAACAACGAATTCATTGGAACAGGCTGGGAATGGGCCAGCCCTTTCGCTCTGTACTGCTCGGTGGTGTTAGTCGTCGGGTATGCCTGGCTGGGAGCGTGCTGGCTTTACTGGAGAACCGAATCGGCGTTGCAACAAACATCGCGCTGGCAGGCGCAAATCCTGGCTGTCGTTACTGTCGTGCTGATGACCGTATTGCTGATCTGGACGTCCACCCTGAATCCAGACTATGCCCAGCGACTAAAGATGCCCGTTGTGATGTATTCGACCGTCGGAGTGAGCCTCACGGCGTCTCTTGCATTTTGGATCAGCTTTCGAGCCCGGTACGACGTGTTACCGCTAGTCTGTGCTCTGAGTCTCTTTGTACTGGGGTTCGCGCTGATGGTGATCACGATTTTCCCATTTATCGTTCCACCCAACCTTACTCTCAAAGCGGCTGCTTCAAGTGCTACAAGCCAGAAGTTTATGCTGGTCGGCTTTGCCATACTGATGCCCGTAATCTTCTTCTACAATACGTTCGGTTTTCGCGTTTTCAGCGGGAAGACTCAGTCGGCTAGGAGTTAATTGCCATAATGACCTCAATCAGACGCAGATCGCCATCCCCCCTCATCATCATCGGCTTACCTCTGAAGGCTTGCTGACATTCCTTTAGGCAGGACGTCATACCATATCAGTGATGCCAAATCGCCAAGCCTAGGCTGGGCTGGGCTGGGCTGGGCAATTCAGGCACCGCATCGCAATAGTATTTGGCAAGTTCAGCAAAACCCGAATTTCGTGCGGCAATGTATCGAGCATGAGATTGGGTCATGCTATTGGAGTTTAAGCAGTGCCTCCTTCCCGAACGGGTAAATGATGTGTAAGTGCGAGATCTCACTACATAGCGGGGTGGAGGTACCTCTCCGATGCCGGAAGTTTTCAGAACAACAGAGCATCTCCGGATGCATAGCTATCGTAATGCTTACAAACTCGAAGGGGCCGATAGACCTCAACAGGCCTATGAACTTGGCGTAAACTCCTAGGCGGTGAAGCCAGTCATGTTTCGAGACTTCGTCGCAGCGGTTGCTGACTTAGGAATCTTCTAGGCAATGCTCAATGAGCCGCCACCTGGGTCCGCGTGAACAGCGCTCCAGTCGTCCAAGGCATGAGCGGAGTGATCGGCACAATCATTGGAGCGCGCGTTGATGAATCCTGCTGGGATAGTCAAGTATCTGGAACAACATGGACTGTTGCTTGCAACCGCCGAATCCTGCACGGCGGGGCGTATCGTCGCCCTGCTAGCCGAAGTGCCAGGTAGCGGCTCGCTGGTAGAATGTGGCTATGTTGTCTACTCCCCCGAAGCTAAGCAGCGACTCTTAGGTGTAAATCCTAGGACTATTGCTCACTTCAACCTGACGAGCGTCGAGGTTGCTCGGGAAATGGTGATAGGTGCGCTGCGGGACAGTCCAGCCAATGTAGCAATCGCAACTACTGGCTTATGTGGAACTGAGGATGTGGACGGGATTCCGGCGGGCACTGTCTGCTTTGCATGGGGATTCGTACATGAGGACCGCGTGAGCGTGTTCACACGCAAACATCGCTTCTTCGGGGATCGTGCGACTCTCCAGCATGAGGCTGCAATCCATGCGCTGGAAATGCTACCTCACTTCCATGCCCGGATGAAGGCAGGAGAATCCGCTTAAAAAAGGTCAATCACCGCCGCTTGCCCCTTATCCAGCTGTTTGGTTTTTGACTGACTTATCTGACGATCTGCTTGTCCACCGTTTACAACAAAACAGACAAGGAAAACGCCATGGTCATGTCATTACTGGAACTACGACACATCATTGAATCAGGTCTTCTACCGCTCAAATGCCGATGTACGGCAGATGCGAATGGAGATCTAACCATTGAGTTAATGGACGAGTATGCCGGTACGAACTTGGTGACCGGTGGCATCCCGATTGCGAGTCTTCAAACGAGCCGGGATATCGCAAATCTGATCGCACAGTTGAGATCTGAAATTGCTTCATCAGCGTCTGGCTTCAACCGATCCCGAGCCTGATTGCCTGCAAGCGTTCGAATACCGCCCGGATGGTCGCCAAGCCTTGGCCTGGCGACCATGAGGATCAATTAGCGGCATCACCACCGTGCGCTTTAGCCAACGCTTGTGCGTGAGCCAGATGATCTTTCAGCTTTGGCAAGGTCTCGGCAGCAAAAGCTTTGAGTTCAGCATCCTTGCCATTGGCTGCCTCATCTTCGAAAATCTTGATCGTCGCCTCATGAGCCTTGACCTGATTATTTGCATAGGCCTGGTCGAACGACTTGGCGCTGCGCAGCTCCAGGATCATCGACTTGGCCTTGTCCATAAGTTGCGCATTATCGGAAACCTTCAGCTTTTTCGAATCCGCTATCGATTTGAGCTTGGCATTCGCGGCAGTGTGATCTTTGATCATCATTTCAGCGAAGCTTTTCACGTCGGCGGCACTGCCCTTTTCCTGCGCTAGCTTACCGGCTTCCACTTCAGCAACGCCTTTGGCAGAAGCGTCTTCCACGAAATCATCGCTGTCCTGAGCGGCATATGCCTGGCCGGCCAGCGTCACCATAAGCGCAAGAGCTGATGTTTTAATGAAATGTGCCATGTGATCAGTCCTTTATTGATAAACGAGAAGGCGATTGCCCACCTTTTTGAGCAATCCGCTGGGTCCATGGTTCCGTCAAATTGAAAAGAACCAATCTCCAAACGCCATTCGTCGGCAGCACGAAGATCAATCTGGAACTGTTAATTCACGCGCTTGGTCGAGCTTAACAACCGGACCTGAACGTCCGGGATAACAGTTCTTCTATTATCAATGGATGAGGAAACTTCCCATGGCTAGAACCACTGTCGACGACCTGTTCATTCATGAACTCTCTGACGTTTATAGCGCAGAAAAGCAGATCACCAAGGCCCTTCCCCGGCTTGCCCGAGCAGCAACAAATCCTAAACTTGCCGAAGCTTTCACCTCACACCTTGAGGAAACACATGGTCAGATCGAACGCATCGATCAGCTTGTGGAGCAGGCAGGTTTGAAGCTCAAGCGAATGAAGTGTGTTGCCATGGAAGGTCTGATTGAGGAAAGCAAAGAGCTGCTCGATGAGATTGAAAAAGGCGAAGTGCTCGATGCCGCTCTGATAGGAGCCAGCCAGAAGGTCGAACACTACGAAATCGCCTCGTACGGGACGCTGATCGCGATGGCCAAACACTTGGGCATGACCGATGCCGCAAATCTGCTGGCAGAAACCTTGGCCGAGGAGAAGGCGGCGGATGAAAAGCTGTCAGCGATCGCGGAGCAAGGTGGTAACCAGGCTGCCACGCTTGCCAAAAGATGAGTCATAAGCTCTTGAGACATTCAAGGTGCAAAGACAGAAGGTCTGTTTCGACCCCTACGAACCGTCTAACGAAACCGAGTACCAACGCGCTGTTGGATTTCAATCTCATGTTGAAACGTTGAAACGTTGAAACGTTGAAACGTTGAAACGTTGAAACGAGGGATGATCATTGCTCTCTTTGTTCAACGCTTCAAGGGGGGATTGACTAAACCGCTGTAGCAAAACGCCACGTTATCGTGAGTGCAAAACTAGCCAGTGGCTGCACGGGCTGCCTGAATAAATGGTCAATACTCCCATTTGCCCACCTCCGGTGGGCTTTCTTTTGTGCATGCGCCATTCCGGTCCCCAGACTTCTGACCGTTCGTCATACGAAGCATGAAACGCCCGAAATTTTTCTAGCTGCCTTGTTTCGAAACTTATGCAAGCGTTGTTGCCCGCAGAGGCAATGCGCCCTAAACCTGAGCCAGAGGAAAGCCTAATGTTTCTACACAATAAGCGCCTTCAATACACCGTACGTGTCTCTGAACCCAACCCAGGCCTTGCAAACTTGCTTCTTGAGCAATTCGGCGGGGCTCAAGGCGAACTCGCCGCCGCAGCACGCTACTTCACTCAAGCATTAGCTGAGGAAGATCCAGGTCGTAAGGATCTGCTGATGGACATTGCTACTGAAGAGTTGAGTCACCTAGAGATCGTCGGCTCAATCATTGTCATGCTCAACAAGGGGGCTAAAGGTCAGCTCGCTGAGGGGGTCCAGGAGGAAGGTGAGCTTTATCGTGCCATCAACGGTGCCGGCAACGATTCGCATATCACCAGCATCCTCTACGGTGCAGGCGCGCCGCTGGTGAACTCCGCCGGCGTTCCATGGACGGCGGCTTACGTGGATTCGATCACTGAGCCCACTGCGGACTTCCGCTCGAACATCGCGGCTGAAGCCCGCGCCAAGATCGTGTATGAGCGGTTGATGAACGTAGTAGACGACCCTGGCATCAAGGATGCTCTGGGCTTCCTAATGACGCGTGAAATCGCGCACCAGCTCTCGTTCGAAAAAGCCCTGCATTCCATCCAGCCAAATTTCCCTCAAGGCAAGTTGCCAGGCATGCCTGAGTTTTCTCGCACCTATTTCAGCATGTCCAATGGCGAGCCAAATGTACGGGGCCCATGGAACAGCGATGCGGACTTCCAGTATGTCGAGAATCCACAGCCCGCGGTCGATGGTGGCGATGGGAAAGCTACGGTTGAGTTGACTGAAGCGGATGCTGTGACCCTAACGATGATGAAAGAACGTACCAAATCAGACCTTACCGCAAGTCCCGTAACAGGCGCAGATCTTGGCTCTGGTATGGCTCCGGGCAAAGACGTTAATTGATTTCTCCGAGGGATTGGATGCCTGTCATGCAGGCATCCCTTTTTCATTTCCGGAAGGATTCGGACATGAATACGCTCGAAACACATTTCGCAGATTACTGATTGACCGGCCTCCTGCTCATTACTAGTTCCGGTCTCATTACATTGTTCCCGGGCTGCGGGAGGTCGGTTTAGCGGCCAGATTCATTACTGCGCTTAGGGCCTGGGCTGAGGAACACCGGATGGATATTCACAACGCCGTTCGGACTCGCTTCAGAGAGGCCAGCGCGCAAATGTTGGCAGCAAGGTACCGAGGGGTTGCAGCAGGGTTATATGGCGCACAAGGCGCTCAGCTCCATAGGGCACGCAGCTCAGCATTTTCAGAGCGCACCCCGCGAGTTGAAACTCTCTAAGGAAACCTATGAAAATCGCTTGTCTTGGCTGGGGCTCTCTGATCTGGAATCCAGGAGAGCTAGTACTCGCATCCGAATGGCAATCTGACGGTCCTCTTTTGCCAATCGAATTCTCTCGCGTGGGAGATGCTGGCGAAATGGCGACTGCAATTTGCCTAAATGCGCCACCATGCCAAGTGCTATGGGCGCCGCTGACCTTCCAACACCTTGACGAGGCAGTAACCGCCTTACTTAGACGGGAGAAAATCCCTTTGATCGAGAGGATGGCGTGGGTGTGTTCACCATTAACAGCCTGACCGTAGGGGTTCTGGGTAAATGGGCGGCTGATCGCCAATTAGATGCAGTTATCTGGACCGCATTGCCGCCTCGCTTCGAAGGAGTAGAAGGACTCATTCCCTCGCTTGACGACGTCCTTTCGTACCTGATCAGCCTGGATGGGCAAACGCTGGCACGTGCGAAATTTTATATGGAAAACGTGCCCGAACAGATCGAGACGCCATATCGAAGGGAGATCAAGAAACTAGGCTGGGATTAAGCCCAGCCAAATGAACTACGCCGCTTTTTAGGGAGGAGCGCAACCGTCGGCAGCGTGTAAACCTCACAAGGAGAATCGTATGCAATGTTACCTCTGTGGGCTTGATGCCCAAAACGAATTGAGCCCGATGGGCGAGCTTGTAACGTGCCGGGACTGTGGCATCTACAAGGTATCCGGAACCGTGCTCAGGGAGCTTAGGTTCAGAAAGCTTAATTTTTCTAAGATGCGTGACGACCTTCATCGGCAACGTCAGTACAACGCTACCACTGTCGCCGAGATCAATAGCGAAACCGCGATCTGGGCATGAACGTCGCTGAGTGCAAGGTTTCCAACCACGCTGACTGTTGTTGAGCGTGAAGACCTTTCGCTTGGCCATGCTGAAGCATGAGTGGGAATGAGTGACCTGCCGCAGTCAACTCACGTGGGCAGATGCCCCCTTCAGCCTCGGCGACACGAGACATCGAACGAGAATCTGCGATGAGAATTACCGCGTATACCAAATCATCCTTTGTAAGCAAATTAACCTGCCTGAGCATAACCCTGACGGCATTGGCGGCCTGCTCTGATCATCGTTCACCTTCCCCCGTCGATGCTCTGGGAAAGCCGACAATGCCGATGACCAAAGCCCTTGAGACAGGCGCTGACATTTTGCAAAGTCGTGCCCCGGTCGACCAGTTAAATGCTTACCTGGACGGATTCCACTTCTATAACGGTAACCGCCAGGCACAGATGGAAGCGCATCACTACTGTTCGGTGCTGAACGAGGAAGTCATCCAGTGCGCCATCTTCGACGGTAACACCAAGGACGCTAAGCTGATGGGCGTTGAGTACATCATCAGTGCAGCACTCTTTGCCCAGCTGCCAGAAGGTGAAAAAGCGTTATGGCACAGCCACAAACACGAAGTGAAATCAGGTCAGCTCATCGCGCCCGGTATTCCTGAACCTGCTGAACACGCACTGATGGAAAAGCTCGTGAACACCTATGGCAAGACTTGGCACACCTGGCATACCGACCAGGACAAAACGCTTCCATTGGGAGTGCCTCAACTCATGATGGGCTTCACGGCCGACGGACAGGCAGATCCACAAATGGTCAGCGAACGAAACAAACGATTCGGCATCAGCAGTGAAGCCAATCGAGCCGCACGCGCGGATATTGCCACGCCGGAACCTTTATCTGGGGCCGACGCCTGGCGGCATGGAAAGGTCATACAGATCGAAGACCCGACCGGCGCTTCTCACGCGGCGCCTACTCAGCATTCGCGGGGAGACTAGGTCAGCAAATCGTTTGACAGGACCAACCCGCACAGCAAGCGCATATCTCTCGAAACGCTGTCGTGAGAACCTTTGCCAATTCCATAGAAACCGCTATTGCCATGTGCTGCCATCGAACGATGCCTGCACCGGTCGCAGCATGAAATACTCTACGAGCAGTTTGTGATTTCGAAAATTGGTGAGTCCAGACGTCGGCCACAGGAATCCAGTGAGATACACCTAAAAGGAATGCTTGGTGCTCGAAGAACAGATCCGCGCACTCCGCCTTCCCAAATCGCTTCAGAACGAAATCGATGACTTGGTGCGTGCACTCAACGCGGCCAAAGAACGGGAAGCAATCGAGCGGGAAGGTGCCATGCAAGTGGCGTTCATTCTCGGACTGGAAAAGGCGAAAACTCTACGCCCCGCTGACATCAAAGCGCTCTATATGATATTCGACGACGCAGTTCAGGCTCGGCTCCGATCCGCTTCACACCTTCCTTGATCACAGAGGCATCGCTGAACCGCCTCGGAGCGTATGCACGCGCCAGGCTGCGCATGCATTGCGATTTATACGTGCTTTACAGTACGCGTCTTCACTGTGGAGGAGCTATATGACCTGTGAGAGCTACTGCTGAGCAATTGCCGGCGCCCCATAATCAGGACGTTCCGTCCAGTTGAAGTACCGTTTATCCTGCACTTCTGAACTTCAGACCGCTTGTCAATCTCCGCTATTTACCCATCGACAATAGCCACGTACCTCGGAGATTGATTATGAGAGCACTCACCTATCATGGCGCACACGACGTAAAAGTGGACACAGTGCCCGATCCTACCCTTGAGGAAGCGGACGACATCATCCTGCGCGTTACTGCCACTGCCATCTGCGGTTCTGATCTGCATCTGTATCGAGGCAAAATCCCGACCGTTGAACACGGCGATATTTTCGGCCATGAGTTCATGGGCATCGTTGAGGAAACCGGATCTGGAGTCACGGCGGTACAGCCGGGGGACCGCGTGGTGATCCCTTTTGTAATCGCTTGCGGCTCGTGTTTCTTTTGCCAGCAAGATCTTTTTGCAGCCTGTGAAACCACCAATACGGGACGTGGCGCGATTATCAACAAAAAAGCCATTCCGCCCGGAGCGGCACTGTTTGGGTTCAGCCATATGTATGGCGGAATCCCTGGTGGGCAGGCTGAATATGTCCGAGTACCCAAAGCCAACACAGGCCCATTCAAAGTGCCGGGCACGCTTGCGGATGAGAAAGTTCTATTTCTCTCGGACATTCTGCCCACCGCGTATCAGGCGGTTACCAATACCGGCATCGGTCAAGGCTCCAGCATTGCCATTTACGGCGCCGGGCCAGTCGGACTGCTCAGTGCTTCGGTCGCTCGGATGCTGGGGGCCGACCGTATTTTCATGGTCGACCATCATCCCTACCGGCTCGCCTACGCCCAGCAGGCATACGGTGTGATTCCAATCAACTTTGATGAAGACGACGACCCTGCGGATACCATCATCCGCCAGACACCTGGCATGCGTGGCGTAGACGGTGTGGTTGATGCGGTGGGCTTTGAAGCGAAAGGCAGTACCACCGAAACCGTCCTCGCCACGTTAAAGCTGGAGGGAAGCAGTGGCAAGGCGCTGCGTCAATGTATCGCTGCTGTACGGCGGGGTGGGGTTGTTAGCGTGCCGGGAGTTTACTCCGGCTTCATTCACGGATTCCTGTTTGGCGACGCCTTCGACAAAGGCCTGACGTTCAAAATGGGCCAGACTCACGTGCAACGCTTCCTGCCTGAGCTGCTGGAGCACATCGAGACTGGGCGGCTTTCTCCCGAAGCCATCGTCACTCACCGAATGTCATTGGAGCAGGCCGCCGAGGGCTACAAGCTTTTCGATAAAAAGCAGGAGGATTGCCGCAAGGTCATTCTGACGCCAGGTGGAAACAACGTTGCAGTGCCGGAGATCGAGCCCACCGCAACGTCAACTGTGCCTGCCGTCTGACCGGTTGGGGAGGTGTGATATGGAATCAACATTATTGTGGGTTGCCATTGCCGTCCTCGTGCTGCTGGTGGACCTCTGGGCCATTGCAAGTGTCTGGCACACTACCAAATCGTCGGGCACGAAGTTTGGATGGGCGATTTTGATCATCGTATTCCCCTTGGTTGGACTCGTTATCTGGGGCATTGCGGGGCCGCGAGGCGTGGCAGAGCCGCCGACTTCCAAGGAGCACAGCAAAGGATGATTCACTCTGGCGTCCGCTGGGAATCCCGCCAGCGGACGCCCCTGATGAGTACATTCGAGAAACGCCTGTCCTCGGCCCCGGGTAAGGCTTGAGTCATTTTGCTCGGAGCGCCTTAATCAACTCGGCCTTGGTCATTTTCGAGCGTCCAGGGACATTGCGAGACCGCGCCTCTGTCATGAGACTGGCTTTACTCTGATTTTCAAACGACGACTGCGTGTCGCGGCCATGACGACTGCGGGTTTGCGCAGCCCTCTTGCCCGAATCAGATTTGGCTTTAGCCTTGGCTGAAGCAGATGTGGTCTTACCTGCCCCCCCTGCCTTGTTACCTCCGCCTGACTGCTTGTTCACCGTTGCCCAGGCACGGGCCTCGGCCTCACCTTTTGGCGTGCCCTTCTCTTTGTAGCTTTCTTCGATATGCTCCGCTTTGCGTTTTTGCTCTTCGGTGTACTTGTCTTTGCTTCCACGTGGCATGGCTGATCCCTCCGAGTCGAAAATCGAGGCCGCGTGGACGCGCCTCTGCCACTAAAGAAGTCGATTCTTTCAGGAAAGTTCACCGAGTTTTCCCCCCGTCCTCGGTTTATCCTCGGCAACCTAAAAAATCAGACGGAACGGCTCTCAAATCGAATTTGTCCATTGTTCAGTTGAACGGAGACGCCCGTGGATATCAAGGTTCAAGCACCACCTCACGGGGCATAGGCGTACTCAGGATGAGCAGATTGAACGACTTGTGGCGACGCAAACGAGTAGCCACCTCAAGGACGAATTCTTTGCGGTCATGTCGCACGAGCTGAAACATCCTCTGAACCTCATCCAGTTGAACGCCGAGCTGCTGCGGCGCCTGCCGCAGGCCAAAGGCTCAAACCCGGCTGCAAAGGCTGAATACTATCTGCGAGGCGGTTGCCAGACAGGCTCGGATTATCGATGACCTGCTCGACGTGGCTCGCGTGCATGCTGGAAAACTCAAGCTTAAAAAGCAGCCGCTGGACCTGGGTTTGATCCTTCAGGGTCTCCATGCCGTGGTGATCAATGGTCATCATCCGTGTGAGGTCACGTTGAGTCTGCCGCATGAGTCCGAACAACGGATGATCGTGAACGCAGACGCAACACGGCTCGGAACTGATCATCTGGAACCTCGTCAACAACGCGATCAAACTCACGCCGGGTTGAGGCCATGTCAGATTGACTGCCCTTGCTCACGAAGTCATGGCACAGCTGGATATTCAGGACAGCGGCGTAGGTTTGAATGAATACGACCGGAACAATGTATTCGATCTGTTCAGCCAGGCGGAGCATCAACACGCGACCCACCAGCGTGAGGGGCTCGGAATCAATCTTTCCCTGGTGCGTCAACTGGTGAAGGCCCATGTCGGTTCGGTCGATGTTTTCTCCGAAGGCATTGGGAAGGGATGCACATTTACCGTTCGGCTGCCGTTGTCCACGACTCCGCAGTTGCCCGCGAAGGGTCGTGACACTCCAGAGGACTCAGGCCGACTCCAAGGCCTGAGAGTGCTGTTGGTAGATGACTCGAAGGACGTGCTGGACGTCCTCGAAATGTTGCTTGAAATGGAAGGTGCCGACCTAGCGGCGTTTTCAGATCCCTTGCAGGTACTAGAGGCTGCCAAAATGTACGGTCACCAGTTCATTTTTGCCATCCGGCAGATGCCCCCAATTTGAGATGACGCCTGCGATTGCGCTGACCGGATACGCCACCGCCGGTGACCAGGAAAAGACGCTGCAAGCCGGGTACGATAACCATGTCGGCAAGCCCATTTCTCATGACACTTTTGTCGACATTATCGATGAGGTTTACAGAACAAAGCTCGATAAGGGCAAGCCCCTGCGCTTGGGGCTTGAGATGGCTCAGTCGCGATCTCATGGAGATTCTGATCAAGAAAGCCAACATCCAGAACGCGGCGAGCCTAGTCGTCAAAGCGGCCTGAGAGCACTGCCGCCATAGGCTGAATGGAAGAGGCAAATGCGTCAACTCTGTTCGCACTATCGAACCAATGCCGGAACGCCGGACGGAAAAAAGCCCGCTAGGGTGGCGGGCTTAAAGACCAAAAGGAGTAGCTCCTACCCTAATCGGCGGGAAGTGAAGAAATCGTGAAAACCGTTTTATAACTAATTCTCATTAAGTAAAAGCCGATGAGTGGATCGCTGATGCCGAAGGCTACATTTCGCAGCATCTCAGGCGGAGACTGCACATATCCGGCGAGAAGGTCATTGCGATGCAAACGTGCCGATGCCAGCTGGCGAAGGGATCTGAGTTCGCAGGGCGTCGCGGACAGCATCCGGCGACAGGCCCCCACTGACGTTGAGTGCTAGGTCCGTTTGCGCCCATGAGCCTGCATTAACAGCCGTATGTGCCTGAACCGGGGAGATTAGCTTGGAATGGAGAAAGGCGATTTCAGCCGTGACAAAATGGACTGCATAGGCGGTACCCCAGCCGATAATACTCATACCCAACGCGACGATAGTCTTCCGCAATCCAGGACACATCGACCCTACCTTTCAATGGCAACTCAGTGATCCTAGCTGGCGGAACGTAAAACGGAAAGTAGATGGCCGGAGTGAAGGACGACTGGGACCCAGAGGCTGCTTTCGGACAGGAGCGGTCAGTCGAGTAGGTCGCGTCGAGGATGACCCATTAGTACAAGTCGATAGACGCTTGGCTTTATAATTTCGGCGATTGATAAACGGCATGCCCTTGGTGGGATCGAGAAAACGCGACATAAATTTCCAGCGCCTGATATAACGAGACTAACCACCACGCAGGCTTGTTACGCTCTCTGATAGAGTTAATCCTCAGATAGGGTGACAGCTGCGACTGGTAACAATCACGTTTTATCCTTGACCTTCTGGCCTTCCGGGCCAAGGTGTAGCCAGCAGCTTTCGACCATAAGCGCCCAGTTAGCGGAATTACTATGCCGCTCTCTCGCGTGCAGACGCTTGCGTCAGGATTCGTAGGAGCATACCGTTGCCAGACGCGTTGACCTCGCACGCGCTTTACGTTCACATCGACGATCAAGAGGAGAGAACATATGCTCTCGGACCTTGAAATCAAACATCTGCTGGAAAACGCATTTTTGCCGGATAGGTGTATTTGCAACCTCGATCCCTATGGTTCAGTCAGTGTCCAAATCTACGGCTATGGCACCCAAGAGCTACTGCTTACGGTTGCAGGAATTTCTCGGATTGAAGTGGCGTCTACCCGCTCCGTCGCCAACACTGTTGGCCAGATACGAGAAGAAATACGTCTTAGGGAGATTGTTGGCGAACGCAACACTGGCACAGGCCAGAGGTAGGGCTGTGCTTTGATTAGTGAGTGCTAAGCCTAGAATCATCTATCGGTCAGATGCGAAGACTGTTCATCGCGTGCGAGGGCAACATAGTTCGCGAGTAATGAGCATTTTGTATCCCCTGCCAAGACCAGTCTCGTCGTCTGGTCAGGTTTAGGGTCACTTTCGAGTGCGGCAGCTTCCTGGTTTTCCTAAAACAACGTGACGATGCTGCGATGCGAGCAAAAACGCTTCCCAATGCGTATCCAAGATTGAAAGCCGCTTTTTAACCTCCATCGAGTAACCACTTCGGCCGATGCATCAACTTAAGCTGGTAAGGGTCCGTAGGCACGGTAGGTATCTATAAGCGTGTCAAATAGCGAGATGTCCGATCGGCTTCTGGCAATCAACTGAGCACCTGCCACGGCCGAAAAAATTGCCCGGGCCCGTTTCTCACTGTCTTCTGGCTCGCATACGTTGGCCGCTACGAGAAGCCTGCTTAGCCAGGCAACATTCACCTCCGCGAAACCCTGAATTTCCTGCGTCATCTCTGCCGGCAGATTGTCGGTTTCAGCGCCAACAAAGCTGCCCAGACAGAGACGGTTATCGGCCTCCAGTGAGCGACGAAATATCTCGGGAAAACGACGCAGGGCATCGAGAGCATCTGGCGTTTCCAGAGAGATCACTTCAAGTGCGGCAGCGCCGTCTTCCCAATACCGCCTGGCGACAGCTACACCAAGATCAGCCTTGCTCGGGAAATGGTAGTAAATACTTGCGGGCTTGATTCCAACCTCAGTGGCCAGATCGCGGAAATTCAAGCCGTTGTAGCCTTGAGACTGGGCGATGTTTCGTGCCGCCAGCAGAATGGCTTCTCGGGCGTTGATCGTCATTGCTTTGCCTTTGTCTTTGGATGGGTTATCGGAAGATCGCCATGCTAAATCAAAAAGCCTACCTTTTGTTAGGTAGCGGCGATAAGGAACGGTCACCGACAGATGAGACGCCTTGTCACACATCCCTGCATCCCCCGCGCGCCGGGTCACTAATAGCTCCGTCGGGAGCGCCATGCATTGCGATCCCGACGACTCTACTCACCCAGCAAGATGTCACTCAGACGGCGAATCCAGCTCCGGAATTCCGCTGCTCCGATCAGCATAGGCAGCCTGGAAGCTAGGACGTTTCTGCCAGCGCTGCCAATAGGCATCGAGGAACTCGAAACGCTCATCCAGAGGGGTGGCGTTCACCGGGAACTTGGAGAAGGCAATCGCAGTTGCCAGCGTGATGTCAGCGAAGGTTGGAGCATCGCCGCCAAGCAACCATTCACGGCCATCGGACAGATGACGATTGACCAACGCTGCATGGGCCAAGGCTTCCTTGCGACAGTGCTCGCCCCACGCCTCATTCTTTGTCAGTTCAAGCTTGAAGCCCAACCCGGTGTGCAACACGTGAAACGCCGTCACGATCCGATACAGGATATGCACCCAGACCCGGTTATCCCACATGTTATCGAGTCCTTGCTCCAACGCGGTCTCGCCCATGATCTTGCGGCCCGGATAGGACTGGTCGAGATAGCGAACGATAGCGGCCGTTTCGGAAATGAAGCTGCCATCTGCGAGTTTCAGCGTGGGCGTTTCACCCCATGGGTTCATATTGAGGTGACGCCACCCGCGCTGTTCGCCCCCGGGTGCCATGTCATAAATCGTTTCTTCGAACTGGTCCGCTATTCCCTTTTCGTGCATGAACAGACGCAGTCGTTGAGGGTTGGGAAAAGCGGATGGCGATGTGAAGAGTTGCAGTTTAGCGGTCATGGTCAGCTCCAGAAGGAAAAGGAAGTTTCTACCTAACGTTCGTTAGGTGTGGCTAAATTATCCCTGGCCTTCCGACATGTCAACACCTACCTAACATTTGTTAGTTTTGCAGGGTTGCTGATTCCCGAGCGCGCATGACCACTAGCTCGCGCGAGGAATACCGGCGAGGTCTGACCATGACGTGCAACGCATTTCGTAGAAAGAAGCAGTTGAACCTGCATACCCAGTTCAGTGAAGCATGAGGTAAGGTTGAGGTGTAAAAGAGACAGCGGGATGAGGAAGCTATCTCCCCAAGGCCGCCCCTCGCGACTGTCCGTTATGGGTCGGAAGCCGCCCCTGGGCGAGTTCCGCGTAGCGGGTTTATCAGGTATGTACCGCCTGGTGAAGGAGATCAGGCTCTGACAGCTTGTTTTACCATTGTTGTAAACAGCGGAATTGAAATGACGGCAGTCAAGCAGGTGCCTTTCGTATCTCTTCACACAGGCGCGGCGGTCAAACCAGCTCGTCTTGCTGCTTCTTCATAGAGCAAAAGTTGGTGGACCCGCTGGGGGGGGGAGCCAGCTGGAGGATCTACTTATTTCTCCCAACAATCCCATACTCCAGCCTAGGGATTGAGTACCCATTTGCTTCATTGCCGGAAAAGGTCTATGCATAGATGTCGCCTATGCGATTACTTGGGCATCGGTCATCCCGCTGCCTGCTGCGTGATTGTCAAAAGCACCCTTCTACAAATCTGCGAGCCTCAGCCATCCCATTGGCTTCGGAACCAGCCCCTCAACGAACCAGTGTTGCCTCCGGATCAAATATGAAAAGCGCAGACCATTGGCTCAACTACCTCGTCTCCGAAGACGTCGTCTTGGCACGCTCAAAGCTGAAAGGCGAATGGGGTGTTCAGTTAGAACAAAGCGAAGGTGCATACTTTCATTTCATCAGTGACGGGACTGCGTACGTCCAGATCGACGGCGAACCAGAAGTTACTTTGAAGGCTGGCGACCTCGTCGTTTTTCCTCAAGGGGCACCTCACTACCTTCGCAGCGCTCCTGGCAGCAAAACCCTTCCGTTGAGAGAATTTATCGGAAACACCGAGGCGCGAGACAGCAAGGACCCACACGCTACAGGTCTACTGTGCGGCGCCTTCGGGATAGCTCGGTATCTCACGATGCCAGCGGTTAAATCTCTACCTGCGCTTATGCACCTACAGGCCCAATCCGAGGGAGCAACCGCCCCGTTTATAGTGACGCTCAGGCAGCTATGTGAAGAAGTTGAAAACGTCAGGATGGGCAGTGAAGTGGTTGCCAGGCATCTGCTCTCCACGCTGTTCGTGTACGTCCTGCGGCAATGGTTTGATGACCATCCTCTGTCCGATACGAGCTGGTTTTCATCGTTGCAGAACCAACAAATTGCCAGAGCATTGGCGTGTATCCATCAGAATCCCGCGGCAACCTGGACAATCGATGGCTTGGCTCATGAAGCCGGGATGTCACGTTCGCTATTCGCCAAGCAGTTTCACGAAAGCGTCGGGGAAACCCCTCATTTGTATCTGACACGCTGGCGGATCGGTATCGCAGTTCAGCTACTGAACCAAACAGACATTACCGTCAGCGAGCTGGCCGAACAAACGGGCTACCGTTCTGAATACTCGTTTATTCGCGCCTTCAAACAGATCCGCGGGATTACTCCTACTCAGCACCGGCTGACTCGGGTCGCCGCGAAGACCCTACCGGTTTCTCCCTGTGCGCATACAGCCCAGCTCCAAGTTCTTGCGCGGTGACGCCTGTAGCTTTTCATGCGACACACCACCCGTGATCAAGTCAATGGAACTGAGCTTTCCATCAACAGATCATCGCTTGAGGAGGAAAAGAAACCGATTCCGCGGGTGCGGTCGACCGGACAATTGATCTTTCAGGAAAAACGCCGTCTTTTACACCAGCGAGTCGCTCAGCGAGCAGTTCAAATGGCACCTCCCGCACCACTTCTTTCTTCCACTCACGCCTGCCGAGGCTGTCAAGAAGACTCTCCCCAGCGGATACCAATCTTCGCCAACTGTCGCGATCAGAGGCCGGTATGTCAGGCCAGTCGTCTATACGGATGACTTCACGGTCGATCGAGGTCCGCGACTCAAGCCCCACGGAGCGAGCATCTCCACCTATAACCATCACTGTGTCAAAGACTTGGGGATTTTCCTCCAGGTCATCACGCATCCCTGCACAAGCGACTTCGGCATCGAGCTTGGCGGATGATTCTGCATCGACTGCGTGTCTGATTACGGTGGTCAAGATTCTTCTTTTCTCTGCTAGCTGGACGAGATGGTGCGCCACTGCCCCCTCGATGTCGCACACCACTAGACGCTTGCAGGCGAGAGGCAATTGGATGAATCCCAGCCAGGCACTGAGTGCAGCGCACGGCAAGCTCGCCGCATCTGACCAACTCACTGTTGGAGGAACTCGCATGAGGACGTGCGCGGGGACCGCCGTATACTCGGCGAAAGCACCCGCTCTTTTAGGGTTCTGGTGGTAGGAAACACGCCTCCCCAACCATTTCTGGGATACGCCCTCACCAACAGCCACAACCACGCCAGCACCGTCGACACCAGGTACCTGCCCTAAACGCCACTCGGCACCAGCGCCCTCCAACGATCTCCAATCGAGAGCGTTCAGGCCAATCGTCACGTTGCGTACGAGCACATCTCCGGGCTCCATGGCAGGGAGTGGCAGCTCGATCAAAAACAGATCATCTGGATCGGCGCTGCCTTCCCAAACCCAAGCGCGGTGTGTCATTGGCACCATAGCTCACCTGGTCAAAAAATCGATCACGACATTAGGTCTCCGCCCTCTCCCACATGAGTTATTAGCGCCCCACAGTGACTAAGCGGATGGACTGATGCTCAGAGCCTTGAATACAGATTAAGCATTACAAGCATCATGCATGATTCACTAAACCGCGTACAATAATTCGAACCCATTCTGCGACTCGGGACACTGGCAACACATTTCCCCCGAGCGGCAAATCATTGCCTACTAGGCAGGGGGTCTAGGGTGAAAAACCATGCGCTGACCGGGATCTGTTGAGAAATTAAACTGGCCCATGATTTGCTTTATATGCCATTCAACATACTATCCCTGGAGGTCAGAAATGAATGGAATCACCGGAACCAGCAGCGTCCATCATGTAGTTCGCCACAAGGTGGAAAAAACTGAGCCTAAAACGGATGCCGATGCATTTGCAGCCGCAGCAGCTAAAGGCGCTGGAGCGATTGAACGGAATCAGGTGAACAACTCGGCAAGCGCTGAAAGCGACGAGCGAGTCCACGAAGCGTTCGCCAAGATGAAAGTCGCTATGCAGAACACGCCACCGACCACTCAAGACATAACCGACGTGACGGAAGCTGCTGGCCAAGGCAAGAAGTCGGCATCTCAACAGTTCATGGATTTCATGCACCTTACCCCGCGCGAAAAAATCAGGGCTGGCATGCTCGCAGAACTGGGAATCACCCAGGAAGAATACAACGCCATGTCTCCCGACGATAAAGCCAGGATCGACAAGAAAATTGAGGAGATGGAGAAGAAAGAGGCGCAACAAAAAATTGTCGAGGCATCAACCTCTGAACCTACGTCCCATACGTCGAATTCGTCATTGAGCAGCACTGGTAGCGGGCAGTCAGCGTCGAACAGCGGCCAGGACCAACAAGGCAAAGACAAGAGCCTTGCGGACCTTCTCGCGTCGTGAACACTTAGCTAAAGGACAGGCCGGCGTTGCAGCGTCACTGCATGCCGGCGATGTCTTGTCTCCCGCTCTGATCAGGAACGCTGCTGAAGCTCGGGATGCTCAGCCCAATACTGCCTGGCAACTGTGGCGCCCTGAGCAATAAACGAGTCAAAAGCCTCGGGGCTGTATTCTCCGCTTTCATCTGACGTATAGAGTGAATACAGGTCCTGGAAAACACTGTCACCTTTCGCATTGGTGGCAACGACACCTTTCACAAATTCATCGATAGAAAGGCCCGAATTCTTCGAGGTGTTGATCTCGTCGAAGAGCTTGGCGGCAGCATCCGACGATACGCCTACCCGCTTGAGTTGCTCGGAAAACTCTTTAAGGCTGAGGGCATTGTCGTGATCCGCGTCTCCTTGAACGAAGATCTCTGGAGCAGTTGCCACACTCATCGGCATGCTGCTCAGCTTTACGGAATAAGTGGACACCTCTGAAACTGAGCCATCACTTAACCTAACGACGGTGGAAGGCTGAGGGTCAGAAGGTGCGCTTTTGGCCGGTGTCGACGCAGCTTGCTCGTCCGCTTTGGCAGCCGCATTGGCCGTGTACGAGGATGTGGATGAGTTGATCCCTGAAATCGTCATATTCGAACTCCCTGAGATTAAATTGCAGTCATCAGGTAATCGTCAGAGTGGTGGAAATCTTGAGATAAAAATCGCCTGCGGATTGATCACTGTACGCCACAACCGATGAGGTTTCTCATACTACATTAGTGATGCGTTCACCACCTCTTCAGGTATTTACGCAAAGAGGTGGTGTGCGTCCACCTTTGCCACAGCGCCGGGGCAAAGTTGAGAGGAGCGCTGAGGTGATCAGAACTCTTGCGCAGTGGGGCGCAGCACGATTTCGTTGATGTCAACTTCAGCCGGCTGCTCAATGGCGTAGGCAATCGCACGAGCAACAGATTCCGCCGGAATTTCAAAGTTTTTCCAGAACTCCTGCACGCTCGCGGCCGTTTCTGGGTCGGTGCTGTTGTGCTTGAGTTCCGAACGGGTAGTGCCCGGCAGAATGACGGTGGTACGAATGTTTGGACCCACCTCGGCGCGCAGGCCTTCCGAGATCGCGCTGACTGCAAATTTGGTCGCGCTATACACCGTACCGATAGGTGCAAAGACTTTGCGGGCAGCGACAGAAGAGATGTTGATGAAATGGCCCGAATCACGCTTCTGGAAATGCGGAAGTGCAGCAGCAATGCCGTAAAGGACGCCTTTGATATTGACGTCGATCATCTGGTCCCACTCGTCAACCAGCAGCTTGCTCATAGGTGACAAGGGCATGATGCCGGCGTTGTTAACCCAGACATCAATGTGCCCGAACTGGGTGATCGCCTTTTCAGCCAGAAGGTCGAGATCATCGCGATGGGTGACGTCGGTGGCTACGGCGATTGCCTGGATATTCTGGGTTTTCAGATCCGCAATGATCGCCTCTAGTTTGTCGATACGACGTGCAGCCAAAACGAGTTTGGCGCCCATGCTGCCAAGGTGGCGAGCTGTAGCCTCGCCAAGTCCGCTGCTTGCGCCGGTGATGACTACGACTTTGTCTTTGATGCCGATATTGGACATGGAAAATTCTCACTAAGAAAGATCGGGTGTACGACAAGCCTGATGCGAGTTGGCGAAGACGGCCGGAGACCAAAAGTCGAGCCAGAAAAAAGGCGCCCGCTGCAACGGGCGCCCTCTTCTTTCAGTACCGTCCCACAGCAGGCGCGGCTTACAGCTTGGCCAGGAACTGGTCGACGGTCAGATCAGCGTGACCGATCAGCGGGAACGAGTAGGTCAGAGCAGCGGCGTGCTCGCCGCGATTGAACTCGGCGGTTGCATCATTGATAAACGTGACGTGGTAGCCCTCTTCGAATGCATGACGGCCAGTACTCTCAACGCATTTGTGCGAAGTCAGACCGCACAGTGCGATTTTCTGAATGCCACGGGCTTGCAGTTTTTCTTGCATGTCAGTGCCACGGAACGAATTCCACAGGCGGTGTTGGCTGATAACGATGTCGCCTTCTTGAGGACGCAGTGGCTCGTAGAACTCCGCACCCCAAGTGCCTTTCCAGAAGTACTGCTGATCACGGGTGTTTTTGTGCAGGTACGAGTGCAGGAAAGGGACGTCGTCGAAGCTGTGCTCATCCACACCATGCGGTGCATAAATGATTTGCAGGCCAGCCTTACGCGCACCTTCAACTAGACGCATCAGGTTAGGAAGGAAGCTCACGCGCTCCATTTCGTCCTTGATGCCGTCGTGGAGCTTGCCGCCTGGCGAGAGGAAATCGTTCAGGGGGTCAATGATAACCAGGGCAGAAATGTCGCGTGGATATTCAGTACTCATCTCAATTCACCTTTTGCATTAAGAGCATCATTTAATGAGCCGACATAGGCTCGGTTTTCCGGAGACATCGACGCTCCGGAA
This sequence comes from Pseudomonas sp. NPDC088368, assembly GCF_044753445.1. Classification (NCBI taxonomy): domain Bacteria; kingdom Pseudomonadati; phylum Pseudomonadota; class Gammaproteobacteria; order Pseudomonadales; family Pseudomonadaceae; genus Pseudomonas; species Pseudomonas sp. NPDC088368. The sequence continues at coordinate 31,970 of NZ_JBIVNG010000004.1, read as the reverse complement.
CAGTCGCTTATGCTGCATATACAACATATAAAGCGTAAAAAAGGCCGCACGGAGTGCTGCATATACAACTAAACAAGCAAAAAAAGGTTACTGCCCGTAGAACATTTCGTTGCCGACATTCATGACAGCTGCGGCACCGCCCTCGCCCAACAAAGTTCGAGCCTGTTCCTGCGCAGCTTGCCAGGCGGGATAAACATCGTGCAGCAGCTTCGTCCCCACCTTCGTCAGCACCACCGGCCGGCGGCGCCCGCCTTCATCACTGGCCGATTCCTCGATCCAGCCACCGTCGAGCAGCAGCTTGATATTGCGCGTGAGCGTCGAGCGATCCTGATGGGTGAAGCGCCCGATTTCCGCTCGGCTGGCCGACTTCAGGTTGAAGATCGCGACCAGCAGGGCGAACTGTGCAGAGCCAATATCGTAGGGGCGGAGCACGTCGTCATAGACGCTGGACAGCACCCTGGCGATCAGTCGCGTTCGCGAGATCATGCAGTCATTGACCATCTCATTGAGAACTGTGTCTGACATCACGAACACCTGGGCAAATACGCCGACGACAACCTATGGACTGAAATGCTGGTCCTTTCAGTTTCAGAACCGAGCTGATAACCTATAGTTGCATATGCAACACATATCGTCAAAAGGTTTTTCATGCGGCCCTCTCCTTCCATCCAACAACGTCGCCGGCGCTAGTCGATTACGACGCACAGACAGTTCGTCAACAAGGCTGGAGGGCTATCGGTCAAGCGCGTCACGGACGGCAGAAGATGTGGTTAGTAGCTTTGAGGAAAGCTTGGTCCCCAGCTTTTCTTGGACCTCAACCTGTGCTTGGGCCCAACCGTCGTATGCTGTTCTGTATTTGAGTGCACCTGTTGGTGTCAGCTGGAGCCCGAATGAACGCTTGTCGATAACGACTCCTTCCGGCATGTCCACCGTTTCTACGAAACCTGCCGAGATCAGGGGTTTCAGGCCACGACTCAATGTGCTCCTGTCCATACCCATCAAGTCCGCAAATTCGAGATTCGCAATAGGCCCCACATGGTGCAGACGCTGAAGAAATGAAAACTGCGGTGCGGTGACGCCATATGGGGACAGATGAGCCTCGTAGATAGCAGTCATCTGACGGGCAAGCTGCCTCACATTCGAACAAAGACACACACTGTTAATTGATTGGCTGCTCATCGTCCTCAACTACTCGAATCTGGTGGGCGCATCTTGTTGTTGAGAGGCGCCAAGGTCAACGCTTGCAATCGGCATCCGCTCACTCACCCGCAACAAAGGCAGACTCTGCTGAAGTCTTCAATCGAGTTTCGATCATCAGCCAACGGGTGAGAACAAGTGCTGCGATTGCAACTGCCGATGCCACCCATGCCGCTGCTCCGAAGCCAGACTGGAAGGCGGTTCTCAACGCCGCTAAAACAGATTCTCCAGAAGCCACGGGCAGTGTGGCAAGCAACGCCGTCGTGTCCCCTGCGGAGAAACGTTTAGCGATCAATGCGGCGCTTGCTGATGACATTCCAAAACTCTCAGCCATCGGAAGAAATCTGATCAGCATGAACGAAACCAATACCGCTCCCAGCGCAGCGACCGAAAACAGCAGAGACGTGAAGCGAACCGTGGAAGCAATTCCCGACCCTACCCCGGACTGATTAGGAGGAACAGCGCCCTGCACAGCCTTGGCGGTCTCACCATTCAGGATTCCAGCACCTGTACCCGCGGTGATCATGGCCAACGCAAAAGCGTAGTAAGGAGCTTCCGTGTCCGCGAGTAGCGCCATGGCGATATTTCCCATGGCAGTGATGCAAAGCCCCGCTGAAAGGATAGCCCGCGGCGTCACGGCCAGCTTCGCACCTAGCCGTGGAACCAAGAACATCGGTAGAGCGAATGGCAGCATTGAAACTCCAGCGATCACGGGAGCAAAGCTGAAGGCGTTTTGCAGGTAAAGCGGCAGGTAGAAGATCATTACCTGAGCGCCCGCGGCATAACCGACCATTGCAAAAGCTGCGCCGGCAAAATTGGGAGCGCGGACGATATCGAAGTTGACCATCGGGTTGGACTGCTGCTTCTCAACGATTCCGAACACCAGCAGAAGCACCAAGCCTGCAAACACCCTCCAGAGGATTTCCAGAGTGAACCACCCGACCGTATTTCCATCGATGACGGCCCAGATGAGTAAAAACAGCGCTGAACTCAATGTGAGGATCCCTAAGTAGTCCAGCCTCTTGGCATCGGGGTCCCGCGACTCAGGAATGATTTTCAGCGTTGCAACGACAAGGACGGTGCAGATGGGGACATTGATCAAGAACGCCCAGATCCAGCCAAAGGCGCTGGATATCACACCTCCCACGATTGGACCGCAGGTAATAGCCGCTCCCATGCAAGCGCCCCAAAACGCATAAGCCTTGGCACGCTCCGTTCCCTGGAAGGTGTGATTGATGATAGCCATTGATGCCGTTAACAAGAGGCTGGCACCCACACCCTGGACCGCTCGCGAGAGATTCAACATCAACGGCGATACAGCTAAGCCACATGACAGCGACGCCAATCCAAAAATGATCATGCCGATCACAGCCGATAGACGACGGCCGACTTTGTCGCTGAACGAACCAGCAGCGATTAGCAGCGCGGCGAAAGGCAATACATAACCCGTAATGACCCACTGAAGATCAGAGAAGTCGGCGTTCAGTGAGGCCGCTATCGTCGGCAGAGCCACCGCCACCACGTTGTTATCGAGCATTACCAGGCAGGAAACCATGGCGATGACGATCAGGATCATTCGGCGATTGGGTAGGTCGGAGACGGTGCTGCTCACGGTTGATTCCTTTGGGCAAATACGTTGTTAGCGGGTCAACCTGCTCGCCCTGAGGAGAACGATACGGCGTCGAAAATGGTGCTAGACGGCCGGTGAAAGCAGGCAAAGATCCAGGCGAGGAAAACCACAACAGAAAAGTAGTTGCATATACATCGATGCATATGCACTTATATTGCCCTTTCTAAGAGTTGTCCAGCCTCACGCTCATCAATCAGATTGCGAATTCCGGAAAGGGGCAGATGTTCAAACTCTGTGTGACCAGCTGTGCGGCGGGGCTCAGCCCGCCGCACGTAACTTGTCATCGCGTGTTCGCGGCTTGCTCAATGGCATGCACTACACCGCTCACGTCAGTGAGGAATGGAGTGTGCCCCGTGTCGAGGGTGATTTCTTTTTTGACAGGTGTTGAGGCGACCATACCGGCTTGGAGCCATGGGCTGACGACTTGGTCCTTGGAGGTATGGACGTAGAATTTTGGAACCGCACCGTACGCGTCTGAGGTCAATCTCACAGGCGTGGCCAATGGCCCCAGAGGCTCATCCAAGATCAGACCGGGGATGGCCTGACGCAGCTGCTCACTGCCATCGTTAGCGAACAGATCAGCGCGAGCGCCTTGCGCGACGGAAGCGATCCCGTGTTCCTTATCGATGTTGAGCTGAGGTCCGATTTTAGCATCCTTGTCCCCCGTTGCCAGAGACAGCAGCGAATCACCGTCCTTGGGCAGATAGGCAGCCAGGTAAACCAGAGATTGGATCTTCTTGGGCTTGGCCTCGGCAACGTCAGAGATGACGATTCCGCCGAAACTGTGGCCAACCAGGACAACCGGTGTCTTGGCGCTGCTTATGGATTTCAGGACGGTGTCGCGGTACAGATCAAGACTTACCTTGTCCGGACCGGCGGGGTTCCCGGCACGCCCAGGAAGCGTTGGTACGATGACTTGATAGCCGTCGGCTTTGAGGCCGGCCTCGACGCCTTGCCAGATGCCTGCGTTTTCAAAAGCGCCGTGCACCAGTGCAATCGTGGGCTTGGTGTCGGCATGAGCAGTGCCGAGTGTGGCAAGGCTGCTCAGTGCCAGGAGTGCTGCAAATTTCTTCATAAGGACCTCAGTATAATTGCCCGCCCTTGGCCGACAGCCACTCGTCCGGCGCGAGAGGCGAAGGATTGAGGTGTCTGGGAAAGGGAAAACGAGTAAGACAAGGCCTTCATCTGCGAGTGAAGATGAAGGCCGTTTGTGCCCTGGCTCGGGCGATCGCGTTAACCTCTCAAACGCGCGGTAGGCACAGTGATTTCAACCTTGCCGGTCGTCACGTCGTAGACCAGCCCCGTGACCGTCGCGTCGCCGGGCATATTCGGATTGGCTTTGAGTGCCGCCACGTCGATCTCTACCGATTTGTAGGGATCATCGATTGCCAGGGCATCCAGCTTGTCCTCTTCCACGCCCATGTACTGCGCAAGCAGGTGGGGCGCATGGCGGAAGCAACCCGTAATACCGCACTGGGTATGGTGCAGTACAACCAGATTCCAGCCTTCTCCAATGGCATTGCCGCCGACTTTCGAGACGGTGCCGAGAATCCCCATGGTCTGAAACAGCTCGGGAGTCACACGCCCGCCCACGTTGCGGATGATGGCGGCTTCGCCCGCTTCGAGCTTGAAGATGTCCATCGGATCTACGCGAGGATCCACGCAGCCAATGATCATCGTCTTCTGCGAAGGGATGATTTTGAGATCTGCGGAAAAGCCACTTTCCACATATTCAGCATTTCGTTCGGTCAGGGCCTTGATGAAGTCCATGATTGCCTCCGTCGTTCGAGTGGTGATGGATTAGCGCGGCTGAGGCAGCTTGGTCAGCATCATCGCTTGGACCTGCTGCGGGTTCGCAGTGAATTTCTCGTGAATACCGCGCGATTGGGCGCCCGCAACGATTTCATCGTTGGTACCCGCTTCGATGGCATTCAGGGCGTCGGTGACAACTTCAAGCGGGCTCAAACGAGGCTCGGGCATCTTGGCCCCCATCTCTGTTTCTGCCTGCACGGCTAAAACACCCACCACTTGAGTACCCTGGCCGCCCAGCTCGGCGCGGATGCTACGGGTCACCGACAGACCCGCGGCCTTGGATGCCGAGTAGGTCGCTGCCATCGGCAGGCTGATCAGCGAGAGCATCGACAGCATGTTCAGAACGGCGCCCCCAGACTTTGCCAATACCGGAGTGAAGGCTCGGGTCATGGCCAGCGGGCCGAAGTAGTTCACTTCCATCTCCAGACGAGCGTCATCAATGCTGGATGCCGAAATTGCGCCGTCGAACGCGGCGTAGCCGGCGTTGTTGATTAGCAGCGTGACATCGTTTGCCACGCTGGCAGCGGCGGCCACCTGGTCAGCATCGGTCACGTCTAATGGCAGCGGGACTAGGCGGCTGTCGCCAACCTTCAGAAGCTCACCCAAAGAGGCAGTTTCACGTGCGGCGACGTAGATTTTGGCGACGCCGCGCTTGAGCAGTTCTTCGACAAATGTGCGACCAATACCACGGTTGGCACCAGTGACCAGAGCAACAGAGTTTTCGATTTTCATGATGGTTTCCAAATATGCGATGAGTATTAATCAGTCAGGGAAACCGGCTCGTCCTATACGATCCGGTCAATTCAATTTCACTTGCCGTTGAGCTTGTCGGCGTGCAGGCGGGCGAATTCGCCAACGGTCATCGAACGACGCCCAGTGATTTTTTCGATGTTGTTGTCAGCGCCAGCCATACGGCCGTTGTGGTAGTCGCGCATCGCGCCGTCCAAGTGCTGAACGATGTATGGCGGCACGCCCATTTGGGCGATGGACTCGACATATTCCTCGACCGGCAGATCCTGGAAGACGATCTTGCGGCCGAGCGCTTCGGACAACTCAGCAGCCATCTGCTCGTGGTCCATTTCGACCGGACCGGACAGGTTGATGGTGGTGCCGATGTGGCCTTCAGGGTTCTTCAGCAGCGCTGCGATTGCACGGCCCTGGTCGTCTGCGGCTATTGGCGAGTGACGACCCTTGCCCACCGGCATGCGCAGCACGCCTTGTTGCAGGAACGGCAGCTGCCATGGGTACAGCAGCCACTCCAGGAAGTAGGTTGGACGCAGGTGAATGACTGGAACACCGGACCAATTCAGGATCTCTTCGGCGATGTAGGTGTCACGGCAGGAGTTACTGGTGGACTCGCGGTTGGCCGAGCGTTGAGACAGGTTGAGCACCGTTTGGACACCGGTCTCCCGCGCCGCCTGAGCGAAGTTTACCGTGGCGTTGATCAGGCCCGGTTGTACTGGCCACACAAGGTAGGCGGCGTCCACACCTTGCATCGCATCACGAACGGTGTTGATTTCGAGCAGGTCTCCGACGACCACTTCAGCACCTAATGCTTTCAGCGCATCAGAGCGCTCATCAAGCTTGTGCACCATGGCTCGGACATCGAGGCCCAGAGCGATGGATTCACGAACGGCGGCACGACCTGTGTCGCCAGTAGCACCTGTGATCAGAACTTTCTTGGACATGAGATTTAGATCCTAAAAATAAGGGTTTGGCCGTATTGGGGTCACGTGTCAGTTCGGGTTAAGTGCCGTAGCGCCTCGTCTCCGATGGAGCAAATATCGTCGTTTAGCGAGGCGGCCGGTAGCCGTCGGTTTGGTCTAACATCTATCTCAAATCAGCATTAATTAACCTCCTTTCATGGCATGATTCAAAACTGGAGGGTGCACATCCCCCGTAATCCGAAATCGCCTCATGGATAACCGGATGTACGCGAATGCACTCACCAAAGGGGTCTAATGAAATGGCTGGAGCATTGCGAAAATGGCGCTGAAAGACATCGTTGCGTTGCGCATGTACACACGAGTGGCTCGGCTGGGCAGCTTTTCGGCGGCTGCTCGCGAAAGCGGGCTTGCGCAATCTCAGGTCTCGCGAATGATTGCCGAACTGGAAGCCAATCTCGGCGCGCGCCTGCTGTCCCGAACCACGCGCGCGGTGGCACCTACAGAGGCAGGCCTGGAATTTCTCATGCGCATCGAGCCCATACTGGCGGCGGTCGACGATGCCGAGAACAGCGTTCGGGAAACTGGAGAGCTTCGTGGATTACTCCGGATCGGGATGCCGGCCACAATGGGTATGCGTGTCGTTATTCCCAGACTTTCGACGTTCACTGAACGACACCCATCTCTGCATCTGGAACTACTGCTTGAAGACCAGTGGCAAGACATGGTGAAGGACGCCGTCGACGTAGGCATCCGGGTTGGCCAATTGCCGGATCTCTCAGGGACTGCGAAACAGATTGGCTTGATGCGACGGGCTTTGGTGGCGTCACCAAGCTACCTTGAGCGACACGGCTACCCTCAATGTCCAGATGACATCGAGAATCATCGAATCGTGGGCGGGCCAGCAGGCTCCCAGGTCACTTCCTGGCATCTGGAGCGCGACGGCGTAAAGTCCTCTGTGCACCCCAATGCCCAGATTTCGATCAATAACACGGCAGGAGCACTGACTGCCGCCGTAGGTGGTCTGGGGATTGTTTCCACCACATCCTGGGCGTGCGCCGCGGAGTTGAAAAGCGGAACGTTGGTGCAGGTGCTTCCTGAATGGAAAATGGCAGAACTGCCGGTTCATGCCTATTTTCCGATGGGAAGAACAACCCGCATGTCTGCCCGCGTGTTCGTCGAGTTCCTCGCAGCGGTGCTCGCGGAAGATCTGTAAGGTCTAGAGGAGCCGCCGCTTCACCGATCACGCGCTGATGATTTCAAACTCACTGCGCGTCCATTTTCTGAAGTCCTCCGGCAGCTTCGATGGCGTTGAAAGCATGCACCGTTTGAAGAACTGTCTCGTCAGGGGTAGCGAGGCTGTACGCCATATAAACGCCGATTTCTAGGTCGTTTAGTGGGATAACAGCTTCGAGGTCAGTAAAGGGGATGTCCGCTTTTTTGCAGAACCCGATCGCCTCAGACTCTGGCAATGCGATCATCTGAACTTCCCTCAGTTGGAAGAGATGGAAGTTCTGATCGTTCGTCGCGGATAGGACCAACTTAGAAAAACCATGCTTGGCAAGATAATCCGATCGCGCATCGCCTCTGACAGCGCCAACGACGTACTGCCTTGCCTGCTCGATATCGGAGGCCCGAATCTCATGTCCAGAGCGGAACTTGTAAAGGTGAATAGTGACCCGCTTCAGACGCCCGACCCACTTGAACAGTTCTTCCCTTTCAGGGGTTCGCGCGATCGGATAAATCAAAACGTTGGGCTCCGCCAAGGCAAGACTGTAAGCACGTGCCCAAGGATAAAGGCTGAATTGCACATCCAGAAGGCCCGCCTTATCCAGAGTGTCACGCACAATATCACTCGCCGGCCCCGACACTCGGCCATGATTGACGAAGGTATACGCTGAGTCTTCAGTAACAGCTTCGATTGTGGTGGCGAAAGCGTGATGCGCGAGACTTAAACTGAACGCCAAAACGAACAGTCGAACCAGCATTTTCATTGACTCCGTTCAAACGCTTACCCGATCCCGACCTTGGCCTTTAGCGCGGTACAACGCGTCATCAGCTTGTTTCAGGAGTTGGTCGAAGTGCTGCATCCCCCCATGATCGAACACGGCGACACCAATGCTTAGCGTTACGTACTGGGAAACGCTTGAGCTTCGGTGAGGTAGCTTTCGCTCTGCCAACACCTCTCGCATCTTGTCAGCGGTCATGAGCGCTTCGTCAAGTTCTACGCCAGGCAGCAACACGGCAAATTCCTCGCCACCATATCGCGCTGCAAGATCACCTTTCCGGCGAAAAATCGTTTTGAGGACATCTGAAACAAGCCTCAGACATTCATCCCCTTTTGCATGCCCATATGTATCGTTATAGAGCTTGAAAAAATCTACGTCACACATCAAAACAGACAGCGGCGTTCCATTGATCTTCGCCAACTCGAACTCGTGCATCTTCATTTCTTCGAACTGTCGTCTGTTTGCCAGCCCCGTCAACGCGTCACGCCTGGAGAGGTCCTCCAAACGGCGGTTCACCGCTTCCAGCTCCTGGGTACGTTCATGAACGAGGCTAGCCAGCCTCTCACGGCTCTGCTGCATCGCTTGCTCGTCGGCACGTTGACGGACCAGGTGCGCCTTCAGCTTGTCCTGAAGCCGATTCACCCCCTCCTTCAAAAGGCTTAGTTCATCTTCAAGCGTTGGCGGTCGATCCAGTACCAGCTCCTTACCCAACGTATCCGTTGAAAGCTGGCCAAGGTGCAGTGCAATACGCCGCACATGCTGTGTCACAGACCGGTTGAACATCGTCATGATCAAGCCGGCCAAGGCTAGGGACTGAATTAGCTGGGTCGCTACGATACTGAGTACCTCTTTCCAAAGGCGGTGCCACAAAAGCGCCTCATTACCTTCGATGATCAAATCGCCGACCACTTCCGATGCACCCTCATAGGGGTGAACCACCAAGTCACGTTGGAGCGAAGGTACCAATGACGAGTCGACAAACTCGGACTTGCGCTTTTCCAAGATCTCTACGGCCTTTCCTGGCCGGACGATCCTCAGTTGTACCCTACCGAGTGGAGAAGCCTGCCCTACGCTCATGAGTTGTGAGGCGATGGCATCCCGATCCATTTCCCAGACCGCTTTTGAAAGCGTTCCTTCAAATACCTCGTCGATCAGCTCAAGCTCGGCGCGCATGCTGCTCAAATTCGAATTCCACGCGAACCAAGTGCGCACGCATACAGCCGCAACGGTGAAGAATGCGCAGAATATAAGCGTCGCTAAAACGAGCCGAAGGCTAAGAGAATGCCTCACAGCCGCCGTTGATGAGGTGCCATTGAACCCCTCATCTGGATTAGCGAGCATTGCCAGCGACCTCATCTGGACCGCCTTGCACTCCACACCATCGCAGAAAAGTGAATCCTGTCATTATCGAAATCCCTCTCACTGGAACTACAGGTCGGCACCTGAAAATGCTCAAGCGCCGGTCTCTCTCAGCACTACATTCACGCGACCTGCGAAACTCACACGTGCAAAGGCTCAACGGGACGGTCCCTCCCGTTGGTTTCAAAGCCTGGTAATATCAACTCCTCACAGCCGAAGGCTTGCTAATGCAGAGAAACACGTGAAAACCGTCGAGCGCACACGCGATGGCCTCGTTGATCTCCCATAAGGGGAATACTGTTGCTAGCTGACTTTTGGTTTGGGCATCGGCTTGAGACGCAGATAAATGCTTCACCAATTCGCCACAAGGGCCGAGCCGATCTGCGCCTTCACCCCAGCACCCTGAATATTTAGCTGCTTGAGTGACCTGGTTCAGCAGGTCCAGAAAATCGCGCCCACTCCCAAGTGCAACCACCTCATCGGAGGAGACGACAAGCCGTTCCGCCCATGTAAGGCGATGGCGGGGAAGCAACACCCGGTCCCCGATTTTAAAGTGACCAGCAGCACATCCCACAGACTGTACCGTGCCTACCCCCCAGCAACCCGGGACACAGGGAAGTGCTGGAAGTGAAGACCGCCGTCCGCTTAAGAATTGCAAGTCATCTTGACTAATGTGCGAGAAGTCCATGCGGACCAATAACTCAGAACCCCAAGGCATCGAAGGCTCTTGGATTTCGACTAGAGCGATAGCGCCTGCGGGCGCTACGTAGGCGTAGTTGAGAACGGCGAGCATTGGAGGTGCTCCTAGCGCGCCTTCAACAGATAAGAAGTCTCAGTTGAACTTGGACGCGATGAGTCGCTTGACGACCTGGCTATCGAGGAGCGACGAATTGAAAATGCCAAGGGCTTAAAAAGCACCCATCGGAGAAAACCAACCGACCTTTCCTTGATCATGATTACTTCCTCGGCATTAGCATTTGGGCAGACGGACGATCAATCTGTCCTGGAACTCGTGACCTACGCCGGCGATAGATATCCGGCATTTGCCTCCGACAAAGTCGATTTCACCCAGCGGCCAGCATCATCAATGATGACTTCCTCACGGTTCTCGCGCAGCGCTTTGAGGGTAAGTTCTACAACCGTGTCTGGACTCGTCTTGGGCGCCTGAACACCGGCCGCCATATCGGTATCGATATAGCCAGGGTGCACGCCCATGACGAAGGTTTTCTGGGCGCGAAGCTCGTTGCGCAGACCATTAGTAAGGGACCATTGACCCGCCTTCGAGCTGCTGTACGGGCCAGATTCCTCGATATTCAACCAGCTCAGGACGGAGAGGATGTTGATCATCGCGCCCCCTCCTCGTTTGGCCAGCACCGGTGCGAACGCTCGCGCCATACGTAGCGTGCCAATGGTGTTGATTTCGAAATGCTGCCGGAGGCTGCTGATGCTGTCGTCTGCGAGCAATGCGCCGTATTTAAGGTAGCCTGCATTGTTGATGAGCAGGTCAATATCGGGACATTGGATGGCAGCACGAGAGACACTTACTGGGTCGGTGATATCCAACTCCACAGGCACCGCTCTCGTAATATCCAAAGCCCTCACGTCTCGTGCGCCGGCGTAGACTTTCGCGGCACCACCTTCAAGAAGAGCATTCACGAAGGCCCTTCCTAGGCCCCTGTTTGCGCCCGTCACCAGTACCGTTTTCCCCCAAAGATCCATGGTGTTTCTGCCTTATTATCCTGATTCGACCGGAGTGAGTGGATCGTGAAGAGCAAAGCGTCTAGCTGCGTCGGCTACGTTAAGCTGTCTAAAGCACAAAGAGCTTCCAGCTGCCGACCCATCTCGAATTGCCCTCAACGCGTCAGAGGTAAATCAACAAAATCCATGACGCTTATCATGCTTAAACGATTATTCGAGCATGATGGCCATACTGCTATTCGTCAACTATTTTCCCTGCTTTTTTGACAGGCCGATGATGGGCCTCCTTCTGCAAAAGCTTTATACGCGATCGCAATTGATCTCATCGATTCATCCAGCTTCACCGCGGACGCATCACCCTTTGAGCTTTTCGATAAACGCTCGAAGCAGGTGCTGGCCAAACTGCCATTCGCCCAATCCACTCTGGCCGTTTATATGTCCTTGATTTCCGACTGAACAAAGGTCGCTCCTCCACTGCTCAGCTTTGGTGATGGCATAGCCATTTGTGTCGTAAGGGTCATCGGTGCTGCACACGATGAGGGATGGAAACCGTAAAGGGGTGACCGGGACCTTCGTGAAGCTCGGCGTAGAATCGACAAACCCCTCTGTTGCAGGGTCAGGCACTGCAACTAAAAACGCTCCTGCTGCGGCCAGCGACGATTTCTGCTGCCAAAATGCAACCAGCAGACACCCCAGACTGTGGGCCACCAGAACGGGTGGACAGTCACAGGCACCTACTGCCAATTCCAAGGCTGCGATCCAGTCGTCCAGATCTGGAGCATCCCAGCTTCCGGGTTGCAGCCGCCTAGTGGACGGATACGTCTCCTGCCATCTCGACTGCCAGTGAGTCGAGCCGGAGTCGCCAAATCCAGGGACGATGATGAGATCTACCATGCTGTGCTGCCTATTCCGTAGTGAGTTCGTCGCGATTTATGAGCGGCGGCTGAACAGCGATGAGGTTCAACAACGCTCGGCCTGAGATCTCTCCTAAAACGCTTGCGATAAATCGATCCGGCATCATCCCCAAGCCCTACCCTTTGTGTAATACCTATCAGACCAAGCAGTTCGATCGTCATACTTTCGCAGCGATTGCATGATGGGTATACTGTTTAAATCAACGACTTTATTTGCGAGCTTTGGAGGGGTGTATGCGATATCCGGCTGAGGAAACCGCAGAAAAGCATCAACGAATTCTTGAGCAGGCATCTGTCCTGTTCCGTGAGCGGGGTTTCTACGGCGTCAGCGTCAGTGAGGTCATGAAGGCGACCGGGCTCACGCACGGCGCTTTCTATAATCATTTCGAATCCAAAGATGATTTGATCGCCAAAACGATTGGTGACGCATCCTCTAAAGCATTGGCCTCGATGAAGGAAGCAGAACACACCCCGGAAGCGATGCAGGAGTACGTTCAGAACTACCTGACCGAATGGCATCGGGACGACCCGGGTATGGGCTGCTTGATGACCGCCCTCGCGTCTGAAGTTGCCAGAGAGCCTTCTGTCCAACCAGCGTTTACCCGGCACCTCAAGGGTGTGCTTGCCAGTCTCATGGCGCCTTTTGCGAAATCAAAAAAACGCAACGTTCGACGCGACGCGATCCATAAAATTTCCACGATGGTAGGAGCGATCGTTCTCGCACGCGCGGTTGACGACCCGGTATTGTCGGAGGAGATCCTACGAGAAGTGCGCAACTCGCTGGATTAATGAATCCCGAGGTCAGACAGGGATGTCACACTCCACCAACCGGTCACGGACGGCATGGATCCCTGCATAGCTGGTTGTGAGACGCGGAGTAGCACCCGCTTGAAATCCGGGGGTTAGTGAGCGTCACGCGCCTCTCGCAAAATTTCATCCGAGAGCCTTTCGTTGTTCACCGCCCGGGCCAACGTCAACGCCCCCACCATGTTCACGACCATCCGAATTGACTCTGCTCTAGGCTCCGGCGAATCCAGCTCTGCGTACAGTGGCGCCAGATGATCCAAGACAGCCTCCAGATGTTCTGTGAACGCAGCCTTTCCTACCGGCTGGCGCCCGATCTCCGATCCCAGGGCAGCCATGAAACAGCCCGCACCAACATCATCCCGATGCTCTTCGCTCAGGTAGCTTTGCAGGTAAGACACCAGTGCTTTTTCTGGCTGGTCGCCGGCTTCGAGTTGCTCCTTGTTACACTCCGACACGTACGCAAGGCAGCTCTCGATCAAATCATCCTTGGATCTGAAGTAGTTGTAGAAACCTCCGTGGGTCAACCCGGTAGCCTTCATAACGTCGCTTACGCTCACGCTCACGAAGCCATGGCGTCTAAACAAGATGGAAGCCTGGTGGAGTATCTGCTGACGCCTTTCGGCGATTTGCTCTGCTGAGTAACGCATTCATTTCTCGGTAAATAACAGTCATCAAACCTTATACATATCATGCTTGATGACTCATTGCACGGCGACTCTACGAGCGGTGACAGCGGCATCTTGAAGCCTCTCACCATGTCAGAAAATTACGGCAAACCTCGCACGTTGACCCGGCTACGCCCAACGAATTGTTTAATGATGGAGCTTCAGAAGCGCTCGCTCGCGCAAGCGAATGTGCCCAGCAGCAGTCAGGCGGATGCTTCTGCTCACTTCCGATTAGTCATGAACACTCACAGCCATGACCAAGCGGAGCTTGTTCTCCCGCAGGTTGCGCGCAAAATTCTCCGCCATTTTTCCGAAGCGATCGCCCATTACCAGTTTTAACGTGGGCCCTTGATTCGCAGCTTGCATCGCAGGCAACTGGAACCGATCAAACCATTGGATGAGTTCCTGTGTAACGTCTCGCCAGATCTTGATCTCAAAGCCTGCATCGTGAAGTACAGAACGCGTCTGTTCCTCAGTCAGCAGGACACTGTCCTCGGCCTTCTCGGCCCAAGGAACCGGATATGTCGGAGCCTGGCCTTCATCACCGGCAAGCACGTCGAAGAAGCCGAACTCGCCTCCTGGTTTCAGTACCCGCCTGATTTCTTCATATACCCGCCCCCTGTCCGCAATGTTCATCACCACATGCTGGGTGTAGACGACATCGAAGCTCTGACCCTCAAGGTCCAGGTTCAACAGGTTGCCAACTCGATATTCCAGACGCTCATTCATCCCGCTTCGGTCCGCGAGAAGGTTTGCCACGGTGACGAATGACTCGGTCAGGTCTACACCTGTCACGTGGCAGCGGTACTTTTCGGCAGCGTATCGCGACGGGCCGCCCAGACCAGAACCGGCGTCCAGTACGCGCGAATCCGCAGTCAAGGTAAGCAGTTCAAAGAAGTCGGCCGTGGTCTTGAGACCTCCGCTATGAAACTGATCGATCCCGGCGAGTTGATCGCTCGTGATTGGACCATCGCCCAACTCCTCAAGGAGCTTCTCCACCCTTGCAACCAAATCCAGAGACTCGGTGCGGCCTTCGTAATGGTTACGAGCCGCTTCAGTCTTGTCTCTCACACCCAGTACTCCTATTCGTAGAAAAAAGATCACCCGGAAGTCAGCGGGCAGGTTGATCCAGCAGTAGCGCCAGCGGCGATAGCGGACCCACGGGGATAAATTCAAAGGTCATTAGGCCGGCTCTGTCCAACGGCATCTTGGCAAACATGTCCCGAGCCTCGGCGACATCTGTAACGTTCAAGACGAAAACCACTCCGCTTTTGTCCGTGCGCACGTTCCATTGCTCAATCTTGCCGGCGAGACTGAGCTTGACGGTCTCGCGAACCTCCTCGGGGAGCACGGCGCTGACAGCTTCGGGCGTTGCTGTGGTCGTGAGCGATCCAATCGCGATGATCTTAGTGGTGGGTACCTTTGGCAGCTGCTGTGCGGCAGACGCCAGACTCGGAGTCATATATCCCCCTGCAACGATAGCCCCTATCAATACGGACTGCTGGAGACGCTGAAACAACGCGTTGGTGAGTTTGCCTTTGCCATTCATGTTGTGACTTCCACTCAAGTAGTTGGGTTTTTCGGTCAGTCAAGCGCTGTTTTCGCAGACGTCGGCTACCGCACTCCGCGCCGATTTGAGCTTTCGCTCTGGAGCAGAGGGAGGGGCAGCTCTAAGGCACGCCCCTTCGCTAAACAACCCACAACCACAACACCCGCTGGGACGATTCCTTGTCGACCTAGGCGACAAGGGCAATGAACTACGAACTCAGAAATAGAGAACGCATAACATTATGATCATCATTAAAAACACTTTCCATCGCCACGTGTGACAACTACGGTAGTGATCGCGCCACCGCTGGCCGCTGCGGTCTACCGAGCTAGCCACCAGGCGCTCATCCGCCGACATATGACATCTCAATACGGCCCGAAGCCCTTCCCGTGTGAGGACGCACCTCGCTTCTGCGCAATTCGGAGTAGCGGTTGGATCGTCCACGCCAGATGCTAGCGATCTCCCCGGAGATCACCTGATCCGACATGCCGCCATGGATCAGCGCGCGTAAATCATGGCCAGCAGACGCAAAGAGACAGAGGTAGAGTTTTCCGTCAGCTGACAAACGAGCCCGGGTACATGAACCGCAAAAAGCGCCGGTTACGCTGGCGATGAAACCAACCTCTCCACTACCGTCTGCGTATGCCCAGCGTTGGGCAGTTTCACCCTCAACAGTTGGCTCAAGTGGCCGTAGGGGAAACTCATGATTGATCTGGGAAATGATCTGCTCAGACGGCATGACTTCACCCATGTTCCAGCCGTTAGACGTCCCCACATCCATGTACTCGATAAAGCGCAGAATGATGCCGCTTGATCTGAAGTACCGGGCCATCGGCAGAACTTCCTGCTCGTTGGTGCCACGCTTTACTACCATGTTGATCTTGAGGGGGGTCAGACCTACCGCCTGGGCTTGTTCGATTCCATCCAGCACGCTTGCGAGCGGATAGCCCACGTCATTCATCCGTTGAAAAAGCAGGTCGTCCAGCGCATCGAGGCTGACCGTCACCCTTGATAATCCAGCGTCACGTAGCCCCTTTGCTTTACGTGCGAGAAGAGAGCCGTTGGTGGTCAATGTGAGGTCCAATGGGTTGCCGGACAGCGTCCGAATAGAGGCCAGTCGTTCGATCAAAGACTCGATGTTCTTTCGAATCAGAGGCTCGCCACCGGTCAGCCGAATTTTTTCAACGCCCTGACTCACAAAGAGCCGGGCGAGGCGCTCGATCTCTTCAAACGAAAGCAACGCGCCACTGGGAAGGTATGCATGATCTCGGCTAAAAACCTCACGCGGCATGCAGTACACGCAGCGAAAGTTGCACCGGTCTGTCAGCGATATCCGCAGGTCGCGTAAAGGGCGTCCACGCTGGTCCAAAATGGAAAGGCCAGAGGTTTGGTCATAATTCATGTGGGAGACCGCCATCAAATCAATGAGCGGGATAGTGTCTAAGGCGTTCAGCATTCAGGTATCTGCCGTCAGGGCCAGGGATGGCCTCCAGGTCATCCAGAGCGTGCACACCGAATACGCCGGAAAGCAGCGCGGTATCCCTTACCGCGCTGAAAGCCTCCACCGTGCCGTGCGGAAATCACTCGATGTCAGCGATCACTGACTAAACGAGGGCCAGAGGATGAGCCCTTCTGAATGATCTCCGGGGGGGTAAACACACTCAGAGGTGGCAGCGGCCCATCGTATTTCTCGATACCCACAAGGCAACTGTTTGCCGAAGGCCCCTGAGCCAGGCTCGATGTGCCGATGTCATTGGTTACCGCATTAGGGTTACCGTGGATCTCAAGGCTGAGCGGATCTGAAACATCCAGGATGTCGTACCACGCACCGGTGGCAATCTGAATGACACCTGGTCTTAAATCATCCGACAGGATCGCGCCGGCCAGAAAAGAACCGCGGTCGTTGAAGACCCGAACGATATCGCCGTGCTGGATGCCCTTAGCACGCGCATCAGTGGTATTCATCCGCAGGGGTTCGCGGTCTTTGATCTTCGACTCTTGACTGGTCACGCCGTGGTCAAACTGACTATGCAGCCGAGTTGCAGGTTGGTTCGACAGTAAATGGAATGGGTAGGTTGTCGCGAGCGGACTGCCCAGCCACTCGCTCTTTTCATACCACGCAGGATGCCCTACGCAATCCGCATAACCGAAATCTGCAATGGTTTGCGAAAAGATCTCGATCTTTCCTGAGGGAGTATTCAGTGGGTGTTTGTCTGGGTCAGCCCTGAAGCGCTCCAGTACCTGATCGCTGTCCTTCAATAACGGCTTAAGATCGATCGGAGGCCCCTCGCGGAACTCTTCGAAACTAGGAAGAGTGACACCAGCACCGGCCGCGTTCTTCTGAGTGACGTCATAAAGGTGTTTCACCCATTGGCTCGCATCCCGTCCCTCGGTGAACTGGTCGAAGAAACCAAGGCGCTGAGCGAGTCCCGAGAAAATCGAGTAATCATCACGCGCACCCAGAAATGGGCTGAGAGACTGGCGCATTGGGGTCAGCCAGTTGTCCATGCTCCCGCCCGCAAAGTCATCACGCTCCAACGGGGAAGTGCTTGGAAAAACGATGTCGGCAAACCGTGCGGTCGTTGTCCAGTTGATCTCATGGGTAATGATCGTTTTAGGGTGACTCCAGGCACGCCTGAAGCGGTTGATGTCTTGGTGATGGTGAAACGGATTGCCACCGACCCAATAAACCAGCTCGATATCTGGATAGGTCAGGTTTTTGCCGTTATAGGTAAATGCCCCGCCGGGTGACTCCAACATGTCCGTCACTCGCGCCAGCGGAATGAAATCGGACACTGCATTTTTGCCCTGTGGCAGGGAGCCTACGGAGAAAGGCATCATGCGCCTTTGCATCGTGCTCATCTTCCCGACGCCGGCGCCCATGAGCAATCCACCGCCCGGCAAGCCGATGTAGCCCAGCGCCGAAGCGAGAGCGATACCGGCCCAATAGGTCTGCTCGCCGTGCTCTGCACGTTGAATGGAAAATGACAGACCGATCATGCAACGGTCAGCGGCCATGAGCCTGGCCAGCCGCACAATGTCTCCCGCAGGTATTTCGGAATTCCGCTCGGCCCATGCAGCATCTTTGGGGATGCCGTCAGTTTTACCCATGACATAATCGGAAAACACATCGAAACCGACGCAGTAACGGCTCACGAAATCCTTATCGTAGATATCATCGTCGATAAGGGTGTGGACCATCGCTAGCATGATAGCCACGTCGCTGTTAGGACGTGATGGAAGCCACTGCGCCCGTACCTTGGGATGGATGTCATCACGAATTGGGCTGATGTTGATGACATCGATACCAGCATCCGCAATGGCGCCAAAATGAGCTGACGCGTCATGGGCGCCAGTGCCTCCAGGATTGACCTGCATGTTGCGGGTCGCTGCGCCTCCGAAGTAGACGATCCTTTTGCAGTGTTTGGCGACCTCCTGAGTAGTCGAAACCTCCATGCCCGCCTGGAACGCGTTGATACCGAATATGTGTGGGATAAGCACTTCAGCCGCGGCGTAGGAATAGGTGTCCACCGAATCCGTATAGCCGCCGAACCCTCGCAGGAATCTATGCACCTGGCTCTGGGCATGGTGGAAGCGACCCGCACTGGCCCACCCGTACGAACCACCGTAAATAGAGCGGTTCCCTTTGCTGTCGCGGGCTTCGGTCAACGCCTCTGCTGCGATGTCCAGCGCCTCCTCCCAGCTAACGGCTATGAACGGCTCTTTACCTCGTTGGGTGGTATCACTATTACGACGATTTTCGTAGTAACCCTTCCGGATCATTGGCTGTGAAACCCGACAGCTATGATCTTGGGTTGAGGACAGTGATCGTCCGAGCGCGGACGGCTCGGCATCCTCCGGTACCGGAGAGATCGTGATATTGCCATCAGCTGCTTGGTGAGCGTAGTAATTGCCCCAGTGCGTAGCCGTAAGTAGTGGAGTTGTGGCGTTTTTCATCTATCGCTCCCGTTAAGCTGAATAGCTTTATCTTAGTGGTGGTAAACAGCTCCTTTTTTTAGACGCAAACGACCGCGATCGAACGGGACGGATACGATCGACGGTTGGCCCAATCATTGGGCCCAGTAGGTCAGCAGAGAAATGAGTGGATAGTCAGAATCCGCGTGCGGTTACGCCTATAGTGATAAAAAGAATGTCCCAGCAGCGACCACTCAATCATCGCTGTCCTTTTTCTAAAGCTGCCTCGATGACGACCGCTCTTGATGGCGGTCGATCACGCTACAGCTATGAGAAGAGTCAACAACCCTTCCCCCATTGGGTCTCCAATGGCGGTGCACACCAGGTGGAGACGACGAACCATGCCGCTTCATATTAGACAGCTGGACAGTCACCCGCCTTGGATGCAGGCCACATGTGCGCTACACATCCAGCACGAAGCGGGCTAATGTCTTGAGTCAGAGCGTAGGACTCAGGGTCAAGACAGGCAACGTCAAATGCTCCAACTAAAATGACAAATCGTCTTTATTTGGGAAGCCTATGAACAACGCCGACCATTGGCTCAAATATCTGAACGCGGAAGGTTTCGTCATCGCTCAGTCGAAGGTTAAAGGTGACTGGGGCATTGAAATGGAACAGCGTGAAGGCACGTATTTTCATTTTTTGGCGCAGGGAACGGCGTATTTTTCTCTTGATGGCGGGCCGCAAATCAGGCTTGAGCCCGGTGACGTTGTGGTGCTTCCACAGGGAGCGACTCATCAGATGCGTAGTTCGCCCCAGAGTAAGGTTGCGTCGCTCGGCGAGTTCGTGAAAAACATACAGACGCTCTACAGCAAGGAATCTGACGCAACCATCGTAGTGTGCGGTTCTTTCGGTGTTGACCGGTATATGGTGATGCCGGCGATAAAATCTTTACCGCCCTCCATCCACCTACGAGCCGAATCGAGTGGCGTGACGACGCCGACCTCCGAGCTGCTAAAGCAACTCCAAAGTGAAGTGGAGAATGCCAGGATCGGTAGCAAGTTGGTGGTGAGGAATCTTCTCTCAAACCTTTTCATCTACATCCTCAGGCAGTGGTCCGAGTCCGAAAAAGCTCACGTAGGCTCCTGGTTTTTTGCTATGCAGAATCGCCACATTGCGAAGGCACTCGCATGCATTCATCAGAATCCGGAAATTGACTGGAGTCTCGATAGTCTAGCGAGCGAAGCCGGCCTTTCACGCTCGTTATTTGCCGAACAATTCCGTGAGTCTGTTGGCGAAACGCCCTACAGCTACCTGACGCGTTGGCGCCTTGGAATAGCTGCTCAGCTTCTTGCCCAAACCGATCTGAGCATCGAGGAAATTGCGCAAAAAACCGGGTATCGATCCGAGTATTCGTTCAATCGAGCATTCAAAAAAGCCAGAGGTCGAACGCCGACCAAAGAGCGTGAGCGCCGGCAATCACCCGAGAATGGACCGCCTATCGCGATTGTATAAGGAAGCTGATCTCTCACACGGTTTTGGCGCGGGACTTCAGCGCGGCAAATCCGTCAATGACCGAACCCAGAGCGCTCATGGCCGGGAGCAAAGCATCGGCGATCGCGACTGCTTTCGCGGTAGGTCGCACTCCTCTCCCTTCTCTTACGAACAGCCGATCGTCAAAGCAATTGCGCAAACGGACCAGCGAGGCACTGACGGCTGGTTGTCCTACACTTAGGTGCTCGGCGGCGCGAGAAACATTCAGCTCGCGGAAGACAACCATGAAAACCACCAGGAGGTTCATATCTACCTTCATCAGGTTTTTCTCGTACATGTGCATCGCTTTTTCTCGTCTCCACCTTTTTTAATCCTGAGCCGTCTCGGTAACTGAGACGGTGGTTTACGGCTAACCGCATCCCAAAATCAGCCATGAAGGTTCGGCGACGAGCGCCGTGCTCATCACCCTTCTTAGGATGCTCAGGCCGTGATTGCCTGGATACATTCTCCCCAACGGCTCTAGAAATCACGAATTGAATGCCTTGAATGCGGGTATCATCATTAATGATGACCATCATGCTTGATCGGTGTCAATCGCAACGCGATCCTACCTCCCGACTGCCCTTGTATCTAATAGTCATACCCCTACGAATCGGGGCTTAGGAACGCTTGACTGGTCTGAAAACACTCCAGTAGATTCGATTGCTGGCATATGCCAATAATTGGCTATTTGAGCTATTTATCGCTTAACCTGGAGCATCACTTTATGAGAATTCTGATCGTGGGAGCCGGCGCTACCGGCGGCATAATCGGGGCACACCTGATTAACGCTGGCCGCGACGTGACCTTTTTGGTCCGGGAGCAAAGAGCTGCTCAACTGGCGCGAGATGGACTTCAGGTCTTGAGTGCAAACGGCAACATTGAGCTGGCACCCCAGACTGTCATCGCCTCATCGATACAAAGCTCGTATGACATCGTTTTGCTCGCTGTTAAGGCGTATGCCGTTGAAGGAGCTTTGGAAGACATGGCGCCCGCGGTAGGACCTGAAACCGTGATCCTTCCGTTGCTCAACGGCATGCTCCACGTGGATCTCATTGCCGATCGTTTTGGAAAAGACCGTTTGCTGGGTTGCGCCTGCAAGGTGGCGACAAGCCTGGATGAAAAAGGGAGGATCGTGCAGCAAGGTGCATTCTTTGACCTCGCTTATGGAGAGCTGAATGGAAGCTCTTCGGCCAGACTTGACCGGGTAGATGCATTCTTCCGAGACGCACAATTCACGACGCGGATATCTCCAAGAATTCTTCGAGATATGTGGGAGAAATGGGTTCTGCTTTCGTCCATGGGAAGCATTAACTGTCTGATGAGGGGGAGTATCGGCGAGGTGGCCGCAGCGAAAGGCGGCATCGAGTTCGCAAACACTGTCATCGACGAGGTAGTGTCAGTGGTAAAGGCAACCGGCGTCGCACCTAGTGACGAATTTCTAGTCGAGGCCCGCCGCCTGCTCACACTGCGGGACTCTCAGCAGACGTCGTCCATGTATCGCGATCTGGTAGCAGGACGCCCAATCGAAGCAGACCAGATTGTGGGCGACATGCTCACGAGAGCCACGCGCGCTGGCATCAAGACACCGTGCCTGGCAATGGCTTACGCAAACTTGCAGGTCTACCAGAGCCAACAGCTGTAATACGCACCGAAAGCATCACCAAAGGCAGCACACTATCTCGTACATGTGCTGCCTCTTACTTTTAGCCCAGCTCACGAAGTCGGAATGAATGGCGGGCAGCAATCAAAACACTCGCCAGGCGAGCGACGTCATCATCGCTGGTCCGCCAGGACGAAAGGCTCAATCTAAATGCTGCTTTTCCGCCCCAGGATGACATGCCAAACCAAACCTCACCCGAGTTGTGCGCCCAGGCTTGAACCGCTTGAGTCTCAGCATCGGTCTCGCCTCTAACG
Source organism: Pseudomonas sp. NPDC088368 (assembly GCF_044753445.1). Lineage (NCBI taxonomy): Bacteria > Pseudomonadati > Pseudomonadota > Gammaproteobacteria > Pseudomonadales > Pseudomonadaceae > Pseudomonas > Pseudomonas sp. NPDC088368. Next base: position 9,301 of record NZ_JBIVNG010000004.1, on the reverse strand, counting down.
AGCACTTGATTCAAAACAACTCGGTTTATGACTTCAAAACCCTCCGCTCTCAGCGTTTCGGCAAGCCGGCTGGCTTGGGAGCAGTGCTGCTCGACCATTTCCGCTACGCCCTTGCGACCAAGCGTTCTCAATGCCGCCCAAACCGGAACTCCGCGCGCACGGCGAGAAAAGTCGAGCGTGAGATTCTTTTGGGCATTTATGCTGCCTGAAGCATAAACGGCGTCGCTGTTAAGGGTCTCCGCCAAACTGGTTGCATCCCTGCAAATCGCCATCGCGCAATCGTAGGGTGTGTTCAACCACTTGTGCCCATCCACCGTCCAGCTGTCTGCGTCTTCGCAGCCAGCGGTGTAGTGACGAAGCTTCTCCGACACGCGAGCCCACAACCCAAACGCACCGTCAATGTGTACCCAAGCCCCAGCTGCACGTGCTTTAGGAATGATTTCACTGAAAGGATCAAATTCCCCCGTGTTCACCTCACCGGCCTGCAAACACAGGATCGTACGTTCATCCAGCAAAGGCATGCGCGCTGGATCAATTCTTCCAAATTCATCCACGGGGGCCACAAGCAAACGAGAGGCGCCGAATCCCAGGACCCTCAAGGCCTTCAAGATGGTGATATGGCTTTTCTCTGATATCACCACACGAATTTCTGGAGCGCCAAAGACGCCATTCTCATCGGGATTCCACCCGGCCCGGATCAGTAAAGCGCGACGTGCAGCAGTGAGACATGTGAGGCTGCAAACACTTGCCGAGGTACCAAATCCGACAGCGCTTTCTCGGGGCAGATCCAGAATGTCGAGAATCCATTTTCCGGCGACCTCTTCGATAGCCGCGCTTGCTGGGGCGGTCATACTGGTACCGGCGCCATTGTCCCACGCGAGCATCAAGCGCTCTGCGGCCGCGGCGACAGGCAACGCGGCACCCACCACAAAACCAAAGTACCTTGGGCCGTTGGTAGCAACGGTTGCGGGTGACCCGACCTCATCGAGCAAGGCGATAGTCGTTGACTCAGAAGTACCATGTTCAGGCAGCGACTCGTCAAACGCAGATAAAGCGTCCAGAGCCGATTGGGCCGGAAACACTCGCCGCGAATCGATGCCAGCAATGTAGATTTGAGCCCGCGCATCAGCGTCTAGGACTAATTCTGCTTCATTGTTTTTCATGACCAGTCACCTGTGAAAAATTCACCCCTTTGCCAACGCAGAGGGGCCGGTTATCAGTTCAGCGCCCGGCGCATCTCGTGCAAGATCTCGCCTGACAATTCTCCATCGTCGACGGCCCTGGCTAGGATGATTGCCCCCACCATCCCAGAAAGGGTTCGTATCGCGCTGGCTCGGCTGACGTCCGAACTCAGCGTTCTATTTGCCGCCATCAGTCCTTCCAGAACGCCCTCTATGTGGCGAGTGAACACAGGCTGAATGGACGGTTCATGCGCTGCATCCGACCCCAGAGCAGCGATCATGCATCCGGTGCCTACCGCATCTCGGTGCCATTCACTTACATAGTCAAGGATGTGTGAAACCATGGACTCTGTACCCTCCCCGACCTCCGCCATCTTCTTCAACGACTTCGCAGAGGCATCGTGAAGGCACTCGTTTATCAGAGCCTCCTTCGAATCAAAGTGGTGGTAGAAAGCCCCTTGGGTCAGGCCACTCGCTTTCATGATCTGGCCGACGCTGACGCTTCCAAAACCATGTTCGCGAAACAGGACGGAGGCCACTTCAAGAATTCGGCGGTGCCTCTCAGCGGTCTCCTCTGCTGGGTAACGCATAAAAATCTTCTCCAAATGGATCAAGGGGGGTTGACACCAAGCAGTACGGTCATCATGCTTGGCCCATCGAAACATGATGACCGTACTGCTTTAACGAATCATAACATGACAACCGTAATGCTTCACCTGGTTTGCTAACGCCCTACAACCTTTGTCTATTACCTTGGAGAAGATGATGAAAACCTATCTGGTTACTGGCGCCACTGGCGCGACGGGTGCACCGGCTGTCCAACAACTGCTGGAAAAAGGCCACCGTGTAAATGCGTTTGTGCATCGTGAAGACGAGCGCTCGCAAAAGCTGAAGGACCTGGGTGCGACCATTTTCGTCGGCGACGCACTGAAGCTCAAAGAGCTGCGCCCCGCCATGAAAGGCGTTGACGGTGCCTATTTCTGCTACCCGTTGACCAATGGCCTGGTGGAAGCAGCGGCGATCTTTGCCCAGGCGGCGAAGGAAGAAAACGTCAAGATCGTCGTCAACATGTCGCATAAGCAGTCGCGCCCTGATGCTCGCAGCCAAGCGACCCTGAATCATTGGCTGTCCGAGCAGGTGTTCAACTGGTCTGGCGTACCGACCACTCACCTGCGAGTGACGTTCTTTGCTCAGTGGATGCTGTACACCGCTGCTCTGATTCGCGAGGGCCGTTATCTGACCCCTTTCGACGCCGACAGCCGTTTTGCACCTATCGCCGCGTCTGATATCTCCAAGATCATCGTTGGCATCCTGATCAACCCAGAAGCTCATGCGAACAAGGTCTATCCAATACACGGCCCGATCGAGTACAGCCATCAGGAACTCGCTGACGTGCTCGCCAAAACCTTGGGCAAAGAAGTTCGATTTGAACAAGTCTCCCCAGACGAATTTGTGAAAACCCTCGGCTGGGACGGCGATCCTTCTTACGCTGCGCACTTCACCGCAGTGAAGGTCGATCAGCAGGAGAAGCGCCTGGAAGGCCTGGACACTACTGGTGCTGAAATCATCGGCGGCCCACTGCAAACGCCTGCTGAATTCATCGAGGAGCACCGTCACCTGCTGGCTTAATCCAGCTGACTCGCGCCTTGGTAAGATCTACAGGTCTTCCAAGGCGTTTTTGTCTTGATTACTTCAATCGTGCTCTTAGATCCTGCAACGAGCGCGATATGAACGTAACCGGCTAGATTTAGATCACTCATCACTCTCCATCCCAGTAGTCGACAGCATCCCGCTCCCTTGCAACTATTGAGAATCTTGAAAGCCCCTCCGCCGCATTCGCACTGTCCATAACCATATATTTGTTCGAATCAGGATACTCGCAGATATCGGGTGACTCCTGTGTACTAATGGCTAAATAACGAAGCTCATCGCTACTGGTATTAATGATTTGATGCGCGGTGTCCGGACCACCCGGCGGACATGCAATGACATCGCCAGCAATCACAGGGAAGCGCTCTGCGCCTATCCGGATCTCGCCCGTCCCGTGCAGGATATAAAACATTTCTTCGTTGACCCGGTGACTATGAAACGGGCTTGAACGCATCCCAGGCTCAAGAGCGATCAGCCGTGAGCCTAGCTTGCGCGAGCCCAGCATCCTTCCGACACGAGCATGTTTTTGACGGTATTTCGATGCTGACTCGCCTGAAGGAATAAACGGCTCCAGCAGGGGAACAAGCTCGATTTTATTCAGATTTAGTATTGCAGGGCGCATAGTTTCATCACTCATGCCTAATGGCTTACCGGCGATCAGTATCGCGTTTCTTGCCTGACATGTTAGACGAGCCCACCGAGCAATCACGGAACCGAGAAATAAAGACTATTTGTAATTTTTTTTGGATTTTTTGCAGTTGCGCTATCTGTCACTGAGCAGCAGATTAAAAGGTTAATCCGAACTGTATTTGGTAGCCTACCGATCAGTTCCATGAGCAGATCAACAGCTGCTACAGTGATCCCAACGCGTCGCCCCTTTTCTTCAGCAGCCTGTCCAGACAGGCTCACCTGCAATGACTGCCGACCCCGGGGGAGATTTTGTATGCCGAACAAAAATGCGCCTTCATCGCTGGAAGTATGGAATCACCGCTGGAAAATTTGCGGGCAACGAGTGGTATGTCGTTCTTGCGGTGCCAAGCAATGTCCCGACATTGACGGTGAGCCCTTCCCCCATTTCGAGACTTGCCCAGCTCTCGATCAGGCCGCTCATTTTCCTTGGGCTGATCTTAACCAAATCCTACGCGCAGATTTGGCACCAGTCCGACGCAAGCTTCACTAAACAGGCCGTTTCTCATCGTCCTCCCTCATAGCGCTGATCTTCTCTCCTTCTGAGCCTTCAATCTCAGCGATTCCATGACGCGGGCGCTCATCAAGCTTGCGGGCGGCAGTCCCTAACCGCACTTAGACGGCCCAAGACCGCACCATAGAATTACAAACATCATTTTCATTGATTATCCAAATCGTGCGATCGAAATTGCTTACCAAACATGATGATCATAATGTTATATCCAGAACGCGCAATCCCCCCGGGAGCGTCTATTTCCTAGCTTGCCGCCGTTCAAGAACTGCCCGAAAACAGATCATGAGCGCCTATAGCCAGCCTTTAGCTAGCCAATTAATCCGACTTCTGAAGAGAACCTATGAAAACTGTTCATCACCTCAATACCCGCATCCGCCCTCTCGCCGGTGCCGTGGCGATGGCAATGGCTGGCCTGCTGGCCCTGAACCTGTCTGGCTGCGATGACGCCAGTGGAAAAGCCGCTGATTCAGCGGTTGCCGCTGGCGCTGTGGTGTCCGCCGCGACCGTTGTGCAGAAAGCCGTTGTCGAAACTCAAGAGTTTTCCGGCCGCATGGAGGCCATTGAGCGCGTCGACATTCGTGCCCGGGTCCCTGGTTTCATCACCAGCGTCAACATCACGCCCGGTGCCATCGTCAAGAAAGGTGAGGTGCTCTTCGTCATCGATCCCCGCCCTTATCAAGCCGAAGCTGATCGTACTGAAGCCGCTGCGGCTGCCGCACGAGCAAAGGTCGAGCTAGCGCGTATCGAGCTGACCCGTTCCCAGAAGTTGATCGGCGAGAAAGCCATCGCACAACGTGAGCTGGACGAAAACCTGTCCAACTTCAAACAGCTGGAAGCCAGCGCCCGTGCTGCCGCAGCCGAGTCAGACAATGCCAAGCTCAACCTGAGCTATACCCGCGTGACCTCGCCCATCGATGGCCGAGTCGGTAAGGCCGATATCACGCTGGGCAACCTCGTGGATACCAGCGCCGTACTGACCAAGGTGGTCTCCGACGACAAGATCTACGCCTCCTTCGACGGTGACGAAGACACCTACCTGCGCGTCGGTGCCGCTCACCATGGCGGCAAGGATGTCAGCGTCAGGGTCGGCTTGGCCAACGAGCAAGGCTTCCCCCACGAGGGCAAACTCGAATTCGTCGACAACCAGCTCGACCCGCAAACCGGTGGCGTGCGCATGCGCGCCATCTTCACCAACGCCGACAAGACCCTGGCCCCAGGCCTGTTCGCCCGAGTGCAGTTGCTGGGTGGCACCAATGGCGGCAATGAAACCCAAGCCATCCTGATCAACGAACGCGCAATCAGCACTGATCAGGATCGCAAATTCGTCTTCGTAGTTGATGCTCAAGGCAAAGCCGAATATCGCCAGGTCACCCTCGGTAACACCGTCGATGGCCTTCGTGTCGTTCGCAGCGGTTTAAAAGCTGGCGAGCAAATTGTGGTTAACGGCTTGGTGCGGGTGATGCCAGGTGCACCACTGGCACCACACATGGTTTCGATGGATTTTAATCCTGATGAACCTGTTGCCCAGACCACTCCCGAAACCAAACCTGACGCAAAATCCAAGGGTTGATCGATCATGAAATTTTCGAAATTCTTCATCGACAAGCCCATCTTCGCGGCGGTGCTGTCGATCATCATTTTCGTGGCAGGGCTCATCGCGCTGTTTACGCTGCCTGTCGCTGAGTACCCGGACGTCGTTCCACCCGCGGTGCAGATCCGCGCCCAATACCCAGGCGCTGACGCGAGGGTTATTGCCGAAACGGTTGCCACCCCTCTGGAACAAGAGGTCAACGGCGTCGACAACATGCTGTACATGTCCTCGCAATCTACTGCCGACGGCAACCTGCTGCTGACGGTGACCTTCAAGATTGGCACCAAGGTTTCGCAAGCCGAAACGGACGTGGAGAACCGCGTGCAACGGGCCTTGCCACACCTGCCTGAAGAAGTTCGTCAGATCGGCGTCACTACCATCAAATCTTCGCCCAGCCTGACCATGGTGGTGCATCTGACCTCGCCGGACGGTCGTTACGATGACCAGTACCTGCGTAACTACGCCACGATCAACGTCAAGGACCAGCTCGACCGTATTGCCGGCATTGGCCAAGTGCAGTTGAACGGTTCAGGCGACTACGCCATGCGTATCTGGCTCGACCCGGTGAAAATCGCAGCGCGCAACATGACCACCATTGACGTCACCGACGCCATTCGTGAGCAGAACGTGCAAGTGGCCGGCGGCGCAATTGGTCAGTCCCCATCGAAAGGCAGCGACTTCCAGCTTTCCGTAAAAACCCAAGGTCGCCTGCAAACGCCTGAAGAGTTCGGCAACATCATCGTACGCACAGGTGCCGATGGTGCCCTGACCCGTCTGCGTGACGTCGCTCGCATCGAATTGGGTGCCAACGCTTACAACCTGCGTGCCCGTCTCAACAACCAACCGGCTGTGGCTCTGGTTATCTTCGAGGCGCCAAACGCCAACGCGCTGCAAATGGCCAGCGATATTCGCGACCGCATGGAGCAACTGAAGGCCGACTTCCCACCAGGAATGGAATACAACATCGTCTATGACACCACTCGCTTCGTGCAGGACTCAATCAATGCGGTGATTCACACGCTGCTGGAGGCCATCGCGCTGGTTGTGCTGGTCGTGATTATCTTCCTGCAAACTTGGCGTGCCTCGCTGATCCCGCTGCTCGCTGTTCCGGTCTCGGTGGTCGGTACCTTTGCCGTGATGCTCGGTTTCGGCTTCTCGATCAACACCCTGTCGCTGTTCGGCCTGGTGCTGGCCATCGGTATCGTCGTCGACGACGCCATCGTGGTGGTCGAAAACGTGGAGCGGAACATCGCCAGCGGCCTGTCGCCACGTGAAGCTACTATCCAGGCCATGAAGGAAGTAAGCGGCCCGATCATCGCCATCGCGCTGGTGCTCTGCGCCGTGTTCGTGCCGATCGCTTTCGTGCCTGGCCTGTCCGGTGAATTCTACAAGCAGTTCGCGCTGACCATTGCCATCTCCACCGTTATCTCGGCATTCAGCTCCCTGACCCTGGCGCCAGCGTTGTCGGCTGTCTTGCTCCAGGCCCATGACGCGCCAAAAGATGCACTGACCCGCGTCATCGACAAGCTCTTCGGTCGGTTCTTCCGGGCGTTCAATCGTTTCTTCGGGCGCTCGTCCGAGCGTTATGAAATGGGCGTCAAAGGCACCCTCAAACGAAAGTCCGGCTCCATCGCCATCTACCTGCTGCTGGCGGCCTGCGCCGGTCTGATGTTCAAGCTGGTTCCTGCGGGCTTCGTGCCGCTGCAAGATAAGGGCTACCTGATCGGTATCGCGCAACTGCCGACCGCTTCTTCGCTCGACCGTACCGACGCCATCATCCAGCGCATGGGTGCAATTGCGACCGCAACACCGGGCGTACGCCATGCAGTTCAGTTCCCGGGCCTTTCGGTCAACGACTTCACTGCATCATCCAGCGCCGGTATCCAGTTCAGCAACCTGCAAAGCTTCGATCAACGCGGTTCCAAGGACATGAGCGCGGGCGCAATTGCCGGAGAGTTGAACAAGCGCATGGCGTCGATCGAAGACTCATTCATCCTCGTCGTACCACCGGCTCCGGTGGATGGTCTGGGCACCCTCGGCGGCTTCAAGCTGATGGTCGAAGATCGCGGTAACGTCGGTTACGACGCACTGAACAAGGCAACCCAGGAACTCCAGGCCCGGGCTCGCAAAGCGCCTGAACTGGCGGGTGTTTTCACCGGCTTTCAGATCAACGTGCCGCAGATCTACGCCGACATCGATCGTGACAAGGCCAAGCAGTTGAACGTGCCTCTGCAAACGATCTACCAGACGCTGCAAGTCAACCTTGGTTCGGTGTACGTCAACGACTTCAACCGTTTCGGTCGTACCTACCAGGTGCGGGTGCAGGCCGATGAGCAGTTCCGCAACCACGTGGAAGACCTGAAAAAACTGAAGATCCGCAGCACCAATGGCGACATGATTCCCCTCGCCTCGTTGATGCGCGTTTCCAACACCTACGGTCCGGAACGCGTGCAACGCTACAACGCGTACGTATCGGCCGACCTCAACGGCAGCCCTGCTCCTGGCTATTCGTCCGGGCAGGCACAAGCGGCCATCGAACGTCTGGCGAAAGAAGTGCTGCCTAAAGGCATCACCTACGAGTTCACCGACCTTGCGTATCAGGACATCTTGGCCGGCAACACCATGTTCTATGTATTCCCGCTCTGTGTGCTGCTGGTGTTCCTGGTGCTCGCCGCGCAGTACGAAAGCTGGACCTTGCCACTGGCCGTGATTCTGATTGTTCCGATGTCGATCCTCTGTGCACTGCTGGGCGTGAAGCTGACCGGCGGCGACAACAACGTTTTCACCCAGATCGCGCTGTTCGTACTCGTGGGACTGGCATCCAAGAACGCGATCCTGATCGTCGAGTTCGCTCGCGAACTTGAGCACTACGGCCGCACAACGGTGCAAGCCGCGCTAGAGTCTTGCCGCCTGCGTCTGCGTCCGATCCTGATGACCTCGATCGCATTCATCATGGGCGTACTGCCTCTGGTGTTCTCGCACGGTCCTGGTTCGGAAATGCGTCATGCAATGGGTGTGGCCGTGTTCGGCGGAATGCTCGGCGTAACCTTCTTTGGACTGTTCCTGACACCTGTTTTCTACGTGCTGATGCGCTCGCTGGCCAAGTTCCTTAGCCGCAGCAAAACCACCACCCCGATGGTCGTTCCTCACGCTCTCGAAGAGACTCATTAATATGAACGCCAATATCTTCATCAAACGTACCGGTGCAGTTCTCATAGCGTTGGCACTGGCCGCCTGTTCAGCACCCGAGTTCAAACAGCCGGAAATCGATGTACCACACGCGTTCAAGGAAGCTTCGGATACGCCTGTGACCGCGCCAGATGGTACCCGGTGGCAGACCGCGAAAGCTGCTGAAGCGCAGCCGCGCGGTGAGTGGTGGCTGGCCTTCAATGATCCAGCCTTGACCGCCCTGATCAACGAAGCAGCGAAGAGCAACAACAACCTGGCCGAAGCGACTGCAAGGCTGAAGCAGGCGCGTGCCATCGCTGGTATCGCTGAAGCGGATCGGATGCCGCAGATCGGGCTCAGCGCTGGCGCGCAAAGAAACCGTGAGTCGCCCAACAGTCTGCCTGCCGGCAGTGCTGTAGGAGCCCACACGACCTATCAGGCCAGCCTGACGGCCAGCTATGAGGTTGACCTGTTCGGCCGAGTGTCGTCCAACGTCAACGCTGCCAACTC
>NZ_JBIVNG010000003.1:0-569247 GCF_044753445.1 Pseudomonas sp. NPDC088368 | reverse complement strand
TCCCACGGTCTGTACTGCTGCTAACAGTCAGAAGCTGGCTTTTGGTCCCACCCACCCCTTCGAGTCTTACCATACAAGCTGGCTTGCCTGCGATCTGTTGCGAAGCAACAGCAAACCCTGACGACTCGGCCGTGCCAGACACACTCCATGCACAGGATTTACTGCCGGTGTCCGGCAGATCGCAGGCAAGCCAGCTCCCACGCCTTCGGCAGAAGCGGGTTCATGCGCGATCCGAATTTTTGATCCTGGCCATCCATCCGAATCAAAAATGACGGTGCTAAACTCGGGCACCGTTCGCAGATCGCGCCCATGATTTCCATTTCGGCATCACTCCCCCAATCCCCCCTCCAACCCCTCAACCTGCCCTGGCTCGCCGCATCCGGCGTCAGCGTCGCGATCCTGCGTCTGGACCTAATCGACCCGCTGATCAGCGGCAACAAATGGTTCAAGCTCTCTCACCACCTCGCCGCTGCAAAAAAGACAGGGGCCGAAGGGGTGATCAGTCTGGGCGGCGCGCATTCCAATCACCTGCACGCACTGGCAGCGGCGGGCAGGCGTTTTGGCTTTTCCACGGTCGGTCTGTTGCGGGGGCATCCGGTGGAAACGCCCACGGTGCTGGACCTTCAATCTTTTGGGATGGAACTCCACTGGCTCGGCTACGCAGGCTATCGTGCCCGACACGAAGCGGATTTTTGGACGCCGTGGCATGAGCGTTATCCGCAGCTGTATCCGATTCCTGAAGGCGGCGGTGGGCGCGAGGGCGCGCTGGGCTGTGCCGAGATCGTGCGCCAGGCCCGTGATCAAATCGCCGACATCGGCTGGGACGACTATGACGGCTGGTGGCTGGCGTGTGGAACCGGCACCACGCTGGCCGGGTTGGTGCTGGCCGAAGATGGGGTGCGCAAGGTGTTCGGGGCGATGGCGGTGCCCGAGGCGCATGGGGTTGCCGAGAACGTCGTGGCCATTCTCGGTGCTGATGGAGGCTATAAATTGCTCGACGCCAGTCGCGGAGGATTCGCCAAGGTCGATGAGGTGTTGCTGGGCTTTATCGCGACGAGTGAATCGCAAAGCGGTGTGCCCTTGGAACCGCTGTACACCGGCAAGGCGCTGTTGGCGTTGCAGCAGGCGGTTGAAGCGGGTCGGTTCGCGCAAGGCACGCGGCTGATCTTTGTGCACACGGGCGGTTTGCAAGGCAAGCGGTCTTCCGACGCACTCCGCGCCGGGTACTGACCCCGGCACCGACACATCCTTCCACTGTGGGAGCGAATTCATTCGCGAGGCGCGGGTTCAGACGACGTCCCTCCGTCGCCTGGTCCATTTTTCGTCGGATTGCCGCCCAGAATGAATTCGTTCTTACAGAGAGTTCGCGTCGGGCCGTTCAATTTGGGGTAAATCCCCTTAACCCATGCCACTGGCACGAATCCTGCGGATCAGACCCCATGACAGGTCGGTCCTGAGTACGTCGACGACACTTCTGGAGTAAGGCGGCTCAGGCGCTGTACCGATAATCGGATCTTTCCTACGCGCGCCGAGGTTTTCATGACCACTCCAGCCATCGAGCAGGTTGACCCTGCCACCCTGAGAAAAGTCATCGTAGCGGCCGGCATCGGCAATTTTGTCGAATGGTTCGACTTTGCGGTCTACGGCTTTTTGGCCACGACCATCGCTCAGCAATTTTTCCCCAGCGGCGACGCCAGCGCGGCGCTGCTCAAGACCTTTGCCGTGTTCGCCGTGGCCTTCGCCTTCCGTCCCTTGGGCGGTGTGTTTTTCGGCATGCTCGGCGACAAGATCGGCCGCAAACGCACCCTGGCCTTCACCATTCTGTTGATGGCCGGGGCGACCACGATCATTGGACTGCTCCCCACCTATGCCGCCATCGGCGTGATCGCGCCGATCCTTCTGACCATCATCCGCTGCGCTCAAGGCTTTTCCGCCGGGGGTGAATACGCGGGGGCCTGCGCCTACCTGATGGAACACGCGCCCCGGGGCAAGCGGGCGTGGTACGGCAGCTTCGTGCCGGTCTCGACCTTTGCGGCTTTCGCCTGCGCAGCGATTTTCGCCTACGCACTGGAAGCCTCGCTGTCGGCGGACGCCATGAGCAGCTGGGGCTGGCGCTTGCCGTTCCTGGTCGCTGCGCCCCTCGGGCTGGTCGGCCTGTACCTGCGCTGGAAACTGGACGAAACCCCGGCATTCCAGGCCGTCACCGAAGAACACGCCGTGGCCCATTCGCCGCTCAAGGAAACCCTGCGCAACCACGGCGGCGCGATCCTTGCCCTGGGCGCGTTCATCTCGCTGACCGCGCTGTCCTTCTATATGTTCACCACGTACTTCGCGACCTACCTGCAAGTGGCCGGAGGTCTAAGCCGCGCCACCGCATTGCTGGTGTCGTTGATCGCGCTGCTGTTTGCCTCGTTGTTGTGCCCGGTGGCCGGGGCGTTTTCCGACAAGGTCGGGCGTCGCGCGACCGTGATCACGGCCTGTGTCCTGCTGGCGGTGGTGGTGTATCCGTCGTTCCTGATGGCCAGTTCCGGTTCGTTCGCAGGCTCCATCATCGGCGTGATGCTGCTGGCGACCGGCGCGGTGCTGTGCAACGTGGTCACGGCGGCGCTGCTGTCCGAGACCTTTCCCACGCGCACGCGTTACACGGCCTCGGCGATCACCTACAACATTGCCTACACCATTTTCGGCGGCACCGCGCCGCTGATGGCGACCTGGCTGATTGGCCTGACGGGCAGCAACCTGTCACCGGCGTTTTACCTGATCGTGGTTGCGGCACTGGGACTGATCGGCGGGCTGGCGTTGCCGGAAACCTCCAAGGTCTCGCTGCATGACGTGGACGGGTCGCTGGAACGACGGGGCGCCAGGCAGTCCATCGCCTGACCCTGACCCTGTGGCAGCCCGGCAAGTCCGGCTGCTGCAGCGGCGGTGTGCACTCCCCGCAAATCCCGCAACAAAACATGGCAACACCGCCCCAAAAAATGGCACATTGACGGCCCTCAGTGCCGCTGACATTCCTTGTAATCAATTGCGTGCGGCACATCACCCGTTCGATGGATGAACCCGATGGCCGTCACCAGCCCTTCGACCGCGACTTCCGCGATCCCCCAATCCAGCCCGCTGGTCCTGCGCATCATTGGCGCAGTGGCACTGGCGCACCTGCTCAACGACCTGATTCAGTCGATCCTGCCGTCGATCTACCCGATGCTCAAAGCCTCGTATGGCCTGAGCTTCACCCAGGTCGGCCTTATCACCCTGACATTCCAGGTCACCGCCTCGCTGCTGCAACCCTGGGTCGGTTATTTCACGGACCGCCACCCCAATCCGCTGGTCTTGCCGGTAGGGTCGCTGTGTATTTTGGCCGGGGTGCTGATGCTCGCGACGGTGGGCAGCTTTCCGCTGATTCTGTTGGCGGCGGGTCTGATCGGCATCGGTTCCTCGACGTTTCACCCCGAAGCCTCACGCATCGCCCGACTCGCGTCCGGTGGGCGCTTCGGCCTGGCGCAGTCGACCTTCCAGGTGGGCGGCAACAGCGGTTCGGCCATCGGACCCTTGCTGGCGGCGGCGATCATCATCCCGTTTGGCCAGGGCCACATCGCCTATTTCGCGTTGATCGCGCTGTTTTCGGTGGGTCTGCTGTACGTCATCAGCCGCTGGTATAAACAGCACCTTGCGCTGTTCAAGCTTAAGGCCGGCCACGCTGCGACCCACGGCCTGTCCAAAGGCCGGGTGACCAGCGCGCTGGTGGTGCTGGCGATGCTGGTGTTCTCCAAGTATTTCTACATGGCCAGCTTCACCAGCTACTTCACCTTCTTCCTGATCGAGAAATTCCAGCTGACGGTCGCCAGCTCGCAGTTGCACCTGTTCATGTTCCTCGCAGCCGTTGCGGCGGGCACCTTCTTCGGTGGACCGATTGGCGACAAAATCGGCCGCAAGGCGGTGATCTGGTTCTCGATCCTTGGCGTGGCGCCGTTCACCATTGCTCTGCCGTACGCTGACCTGTTCTGGACCAGCGTCCTCAGTGTGATCATCGGCTTCATCCTGGCCTCGGCGTTCTCGGCCATCGTCGTTTACGCGCAAGAGCTGGTGCCGGGCAATGTCGGCATGATCGCCGGGATCTTCTTCGGCCTGATGTTCGGCTTCGGCGGCATCGGCGCCGCATTATTAGGCCACCTCGCGGACCTTCACGGCATCGTGTATGTCTACACGCTGTGTTCCTTCCTCCCGCTTCTGGGCATCCTGGCGATCCTGCTTCCGAGAACGAAACGCTGATGCTGATAGCGGTCCTGATCTTTCTGGTCACCATCACCCTGGTGATCTGGCAACCCAAGGGGCTGGGCGTCGGCTGGAGTGCGACGTTCGGCGCTGTGCTGGCGTTGCTGTTCGGCGTCGTGCACCTGTCGGACATTCCACAGGTCTGGCACATCATCTGGAACGCCACTGGCACCTTCATCGCGCTGATCATCATCAGCCTGTTGCTCGATGAAGCCGGGTTCTTCAACTGGGCCGCATTGCACGTGGCGCGTTGGGGCAAGGGCCGAGGGCGTCGTCTGTTCGCGTTCATCGTCCTGCTCGGCGCGCTCGTGTCGGCGCTGTTCGCCAACGACGGCGCAGCCCTGATTCTCACGCCCATCGTCATGTCGATGCTGCTGGCGCTGCGGTTTTCCCCGGCGACCACGCTGGCGTTCGTCATGGCGGCGGGCTTCATCGCCGACACCGCGAGCCTGCCGCTGGTGGTGTCGAACCTGGTGAACATCGTGTCCGCCGACTATTTCGGCATCGGCTTCAATCGCTACGCCTCGGTGATGGTCCCGGTCAACCTGGTAAGCGTCGCGGCCACGCTGGCGATCCTGATGCTGTTTTTCCGCAAGGACATCCCGCAGACCTTCGACGCTTCGCAGCTTGCCGAGCCTTCATCAGCTATCCACGACCGGCCGACGTTCATTGCCGGTTGGTGGGTGTTGGGGATTCTGCTGGTGGGGTGCTTTGCGCTTGAGCCATTGGGCATTCCCATCAGTGCGATTTCGGCGGTGTGCGCCGCGATTTTGTGGGGCATCGCGGCCAAGGGGCATCAGATTTCCACCGGCAAGGTGCTGAAAGAAGCGCCGTGGCAGATCGTGATTTTCTCGCTGGGCATGTACCTCGTGGTGTACGGCCTGCGCAACGAAGGCATGACGACTTACCTTGCGGGCTGGCTGGACCGCTTTGCCGAACACGGCCTGTGGGGCGCGGCAATGGGCACCGGTGTGCTGACGGCGCTGCTGTCGTCGGTGATGAACAACCTGCCCACGGTGCTGATCGGCCTGCTGTCCATCGACGCGAGCCACGCACACGGCCCGTTGCAGGAAGCGATGATCTACGCCAACGTCATCGGCAGCGATCTGGGGCCGAAGATCACGCCCATCGGCAGCCTCGCGACGTTGCTGTGGCTTCATGTGCTGGCGCAGAAAGGTGTCAGCATCGGTTGGGGCTATTACTTCCGCGTCGGCATCGTGCTGACGTTGCCGGTGCTGCTGATCACACTGGCGGCGCTGGTGTTGCGGCTGAGTGTCTGACCTCGTCGTCTTCCGGGGCGTGCGGCCACCGGTCTGAGACCAGAAATACCCGCTCGGCCTCTTCCCAATGGCCGTCCGGGTGCTCAGTCAGGCGCACCAGCAGATGCGCCTGGGCCAAGGGATCGAGCTGTTCTCGCCAGGCTTGTAATTCATCCATGCTCCAGACCTCGTCGTACCGCGCCGGCCCCAGCCACGCGTGGCGCGGCAACGGTTGCCAGCGGCCTTCGGGGTGACGCGCAGTGAAGGCGGCCCAGTCCTTGTGATGCACCCATGTTCCGCGCAAATGCTCAGCGTGCACCCCTCGCGGAGAGGCACTTGGGTTGGGCCACGGATAGAACAGATAGCCGCCCAGCCACAGCGCTGCATTGAACGATTCGATCCCCAGCGCCGACAACGCCTCGCGACTTTCTTCGCGTTGCGACATGGGCAATTGGTGCTGATTGAGGTGCGCGAGTTTCAGGCCCAATCGATCGTGGGAGCCTGGCCCCAGCCAATTCGCCGGATCACGACCATCGGCGTCCTGCTCGCCGAGGTAGAACTTGATCGCCAATTCAACGTGATGAACGCCGTCCCGGTCTTTCACCAGCATGTCCAGCTCGCCCAGCGTGTGGCTCCCGACGCGGATCGGCAGGTTGGCCGCCACCATGTCCACGCCCGGTGCATGGTGAATCGCGAAATGCCACAGGCGTTCGTAATACAGCCCCAAGCGACGGACCGAACTGCGCGACAGCCATTCCACGAGTGCGCCGCTGTCCTGATCGAGCTGCCGCAAGAAAGCCTCCAGCGCCCGGGGATGTTGCACCCAGTCACTGCCGCTCAAGGGATGACGCTGCGGCCACTCGGTGACCGCCAGCATGGGCGGCGACAGAATCGCCCACGCCAGATCCCGCACCTGAGGCGTGCGCAGTTGGCGGGGCAGGGCGGTGAGGGTCGGGAAGGGGGTCATCGGCTGAGGATAGCAGGGCGTACGCTCTGAATGCGCGGCGTTACCGACCCCCTGTGGGAGCGAATTTATTCGCGATAGGTCGGTGCAGCCGACGCCTCTCCATCGCCTGATCCATTTTTCGCGAATGAATTCGCTCCCACAGTTGAATCTGCGCCAAGCCCGAGCTACGGGGCACCACTGACCCCCTGTGGGAGCGAATTCATTCGCGATAGGTCGGTACAGCCGACACATCTCCGTTGCCGGACCCATTTTTCGCGAATAAATTCGCTCCCACAGTTGAGACTGCGCCAAGCCCGGAATACGGGGCACCACTGAACCCCTGTGGGAGCGAATTTATTCGCGATAGGTCGGTACAGCCGACACATCTCCGTTGCCGGACCCATTTTTCGCGAATGAATTCGCTCCCACAGTTGAATCTGCGCCAAGCCCGGGCTACGGGGCGCCACTGCACCCCTGTAGGAGCGAATTCATTCGCGATACGCCGGTGCAGGCGACACATGTCCTTCGTCGTCAGGGCATTATGGACGCGGCCCCATTTGCCGCCCCCGACCCCTTCGCCCATAATCGCGTTCTTTCTGTGCCTGAACCCTGCGGGAGCCCCATGGAGCAATTTCGTAATATCGGCATCATCGGTCGCCTGGGCAGTTCCCAGGTGCTGGAGACCGTTCGCCGGCTCAAGAAATTCCTGGTGTCGCGGCATCTGCATGTGATTCTCGAAGACGCCATCGCCGAGGTCCTGCCGGGGCACGGGATGCAAACGTCGTCGCGCAAGATGCTAGGCGAGGTTTGCGACATGGTCATTGTCGTCGGTGGCGATGGCAGCCTGTTGGGCGCGGCCCGGGCGCTGGCCAAGCACAACGTGCCGGTGCTGGGGATCAACCGCGGCAGCCTGGGCTTTCTGACCGACATCCGCCCTGACGAGCTGGAAGTGAAGGTCGCCGAGGTGCTCGACGGCCACTATCTGGTAGAAAACCGCTTCCTGCTGCAAGCCGAAGTCCGCCGCCACGGCGAAGCCATCGGCCAGGGCGACGCGCTTAACGATGTGGTGCTGCACCCCGGCAAGTCCACGCGGATGATCGAATTCGAAATCTACATCGACGGCCAGTTCGTCTGCAGCCAGAAGGCCGACGGCCTGATTGTCGCCACGCCGACCGGTTCCACCGCCTACGCGCTGTCAGCGGGCGGCCCGATCATGCACCCCAAGCTGGACGCCATCGTCATCGTGCCGATGTACCCGCATACCTTGTCCGGACGGCCAATTGTCGTCGATGGCAACAGTGAGCTGAAAATCGTTGTCTCAAAGGACATGACGATTTATCCACAGGTCTCCTGCGATGGACAAAACCACTTCACCTGCGCGCCGGGTGACACCGTGACCGTGAAAAAGAAACCGCAGAAACTGCGCCTGATTCACCCACTCGACCACAACTATTACGAAGTCTGCCGGACCAAACTCGGTTGGGGCAGTCGGCTTGGCGGCGGGGGCGATTGATGCTCGATCCCGCGCGTAGCTACGATCTGATCGGTGACGTGCATGGTTGTGCCCAGACCCTTGAGCACTTGCTCGACACCCTCGGTTACCGGTTTCAGGCGGGCGTCTGGCGCCACCCTGAACGCATCGCCCTGTTCCTCGGCGACATCATCGACCGCGGCCCGCGCATTCGCGAGGCGCTGCACATCGTTCATGACATGGTCGTGGCCGGCCAGGCGTTCTGCATCATGGGCAACCATGAATTCAACGCTTTGGGTTGGTCCACGCCTGCGCCGCCGGACAGTGGCAAGCAGTTCGTGCGCGAACACACGCCACGCCATGCCCGTTTGTTGGGCGAAACCCTGGCGCAATTCGAAGGGCATCCTGGCGACTGGAACGACTTTCTCAAGTGGTTCTACGAGCTGCCGTTGTTCATCGATGCCGAACGCTTCCGGCTGGTGCACGCCTGTTGGGACGCCAACCTGATCGAGCCCTTGCGCAGCGCCCATGGCGATGGCCGGGTGGATCAGGCGTTCGTTCAGGCGTCCGCTGTGCCCGGCAGCTTCGCCAGCGCGGTGTTCGACCGCCTGCTGCGCGGCACCGACATGCGCTTGCCCCACGGCATGACGCTCACCGGCGGCGACGGCCTGACCCGCGCCTCGTTCCGCACCAAGTTCTGGGAAGACAACCCGCAGACCTACGGCGACGTGGTGTTCCAGCCGGATGCGTTGCCAGAGCCCGTGGCCAAACGCCCACTGTCCGACACCGAGAAAAGCGCCCTGCTGCGCTATGGTGTCGATGAGCCGCTGCTGTTCGTCGGTCACTACTGGCGCAGCGGCGTCCCTGCGCCGATCCGCCCGAACCTCGCGTGTCTGGATTACAGCGCGGTGCTGTATGGCAAGCTGGTGGCGTATCGACTGGACCAGGAAACCCGAATCGACCCGAACAAGTTCGTGTGGGTCGATGTGAAGCGACCAGAAACCTCCCAATGAGCCTTTCGCAATGAGCCGTACCCCATCAATGAGCCTTTCGCAATGAGCCGTACCCCATGAATCCGGTCGCCGTTTTGCGTCTGCCGTTGAACACTGATCTGAGCGGCTTCGTCGAACTGCTGCGGCGCCTCAACGTGCCGCACCGGGTCAGCGAAGAGGCGGGCCAGCAAGTGCTGTGGGTGCCTGACGCGCCGCAACTGGCCGACGACGTGCGCCAGCTCTATCAGCAATACCCGGAAGGCGACCCCACGGCGCAACTGCCGCCGGGCCGTGAAGTCGTGGCGCAGACTCGCCCAAGCCCTTTGGTGCAAGTGCGCAGCAGCCCGGTGACCAGCGTCTTTCTGCTGCTGTGCCTGATCGTCGCGGGTGTGACGCTGCTGGGCGACAACTATGAAGCGCTGAGCTGGCTGACCTTCAACGATTTCCGCGTCAGCGGCGATTACGTGATGTTCACCCCGGTCAGCGTCACGCTGGCGGCGGGGCAGTGGTGGCGGGTCGTGTCGCCGATGCTGATCCACTTCGGCATCCTGCACCTGGTGATGAACGCCCTCTGGTTCTGGGAGCTGGGGCGCCGCATCGAGATGCGTCAGGGCAGCTGGCATTTGCTGGGGTTGACCCTCGCGTTCAGCGCGTTTTCCAACTACGGCCAGTATTTCTGGAGCGGTCCGAGCCTGTTCGGCGGGCTGTCCGGGGTGCTTTACGGGCTGCTCGGTCACTGCTGGATCTTTCAATTGCTTGCACCCAACCCCATTTATCGCCTGCCTCGCGGCGTATTGGTGATGATGCTGGCGTGGTTGGTGCTGTGTATGTCCGGGCTGATCAGCCTCCTGGGGTTTGGCGAAATTGCCAACGGGGCGCACGTCGGCGGACTGATCATCGGTTGTGCAACAGGTCTGGTGGGCGGTGCATTGGCGCGCCGTACCCCTTAAAATTGCCCGCTTAATTCTGGGAGAACCCAATGTCCTCTTTTGTCGAAATGATCGAAAACATCACCCCGGACATCTACGAGAGCCTGAAACTGGCCGTGGAAATCGGCAAGTGGTCCGATGGCCGCAAGCTGACGCAGGAACAACGTGAACTGTCGCTGCAGGCGTTGATCGCCTGGGAAGTGCGCAACGTGCCCGAAGATCAACGCATCGGCTACATGGGCCCGCAGGAGTGCGCGTCCAAATCGGCGCCGGTGCCGAACATTCTCTTCAAGTCGGATGCCATCCATTGATCGAAATGGGTCGAGGTTCCGTCAACAAAATGTCCGCGCGGCTCGATGCCACGCAGGTGGAATACGCGTTTCGTCTGGGTGACTCGGAAATCCCGGTCAATCCGCTGATCGGCAAGACCGTGCGCCTGGAATACCTGGGCGCCATCCATTGCAGCCATTGCGGCCGTCGCACCAAGACCAGTTTCAGCCAGGGCTATTGCTACCCCTGCATGCAGAAGCTGGCGCAGTGCGACGTGTGCATCATGAGCCCGGAAAAGTGCCACCACGAACACGGCACCTGCCGCGATCCGTCGTGGGGCGAGCAATTCTGCATGACCGATCACGTGGTCTATCTGGCCAACTCGTCGGGCGTGAAAGTCGGCATTACCCGCGCCACGCAGCTGCCGACCCGCTGGCTCGATCAGGGCGCCAGTCAGGCATTGCCGATCGTGCGCGTGGCGACCCGTCAGCAATCGGGCTTCGTCGAAGACCTGTTCCGCAGTCAGGTGGCCGACCGTACGAACTGGCGCGCATTACTTAAAGGCGATGCGCCATCGGTTGACCTGGCGGTCATCCGTCAGCAATTGTTCGAATCCTGCGCCGAAGGGCTCACTGCGCTGCAAGCGCGTTTCGGCCTGCAAGCCATCCAGCTGCTGAACGATGTCGAGCCGATCGAGATCCGTTACCCGGTCGAGGCCTACCCGACCAAGATCGTCAGCTTCAATCTGGACAAGGACCCCATTGCCGAGGGCACGTTGTTGGGCATCAAGGGTCAATACCTGATCTTCGACACCGGCGTGATCAACATCCGCAAGTACACGGCCTATCAGCTCGCCGTGTACCACTAGTCCCGTATTTTCAGCTCAAAGAACAAGGACAGCATCATGCGCACCGAACAGCCGAAAATGATTTACCTGAAGGATTATCAGGCGCCTGAGTACCTCATTGACGAGACCCACCTGACCTTCGAATTGTTCGACGACCACACGCTGGTGCACGCGCAATTGGTCATGCGCCGCAATCCGGAAAGGGGCGCAGGCTTGCCTCCGTTGGTTCTGGACGGCCAGTTGCTGGAACTGCTGTCGGTCAAGCTGGCCGACGTGGACCTGGCATCGGGTGACTACAAACTGACCCCGGACAACCTGACCGTCCACCCGAAATCCGAGACCTTCACCCTCGACACCAGCGTGAAGATCCACCCGGAAACCAACACCGCGCTGGAAGGCCTGTACAAATCCAGCGGCATGTTCTGCACCCAGTGCGAGGCCGAAGGGTTCCGCAAGATCACCTATTACCTCGACCGCCCGGACGTGATGAGCAGCTTCACCACGACCGTGATCGCCGACAAACAGGGCTTCCCGATCCTGCTGTCCAACGGCAACCCCATTGAAGCCGGTCCTTCCGAAGACGGCCGTCACTGGATCACCTGGGAGGACCCGTTCAAGAAGCCGGCCTACCTGTTCGCGCTGGTGGCCGGTGACCTGTGGTGCATCGAAGACACCTTCATCACCATGACCGAGCGCGAGGTCAAGCTGCGCATTTACGTCGAGCCGGAAAATATCGACAAGTGCCAGCACGCCATGGACAGCCTAAAGAAATCCATGCGCTGGGACGAAGAAGTCTATGGCCGGGAATACGATCTGGACATCTTCATGATCGTGGCCGTCAACGACTTCAACATGGGCGCCATGGAAAACAAGGGCCTGAACATCTTCAACTCCAGCGCCGTGCTGGCCCGCGCCGAAACCGCGACCGACGCCGCGCACCAGCGGGTCGAGGCCATCGTCGCCCACGAATACTTCCACAACTGGTCGGGCAACCGCGTGACCTGCCGCGACTGGTTCCAGCTGTCGCTCAAGGAAGGTTTCACCGTGTTCCGCGATTCCGGCTTCTCTGCCGACATGAACTCGGCCACGGTCAAGCGCATCCAGGACGTCGCCTATCTGCGCACCCACCAGTTCGCCGAAGACGCCGGCCCCATGGCCCACGCCGTGCGCCCGGACAGCTTCATCGAGATTTCCAACTTCTACACCCTGACCGTGTACGAAAAGGGCTCGGAAGTGGTCGGCATGATCCACACCCTGCTGGGCGCCGACGGCTTCCGCAAGGGCAGCGACCTGTACTTCGAACGCCATGACGGCCAGGCCGTGACCTGCGACGACTTCGTCAAAGCCATGGAAGACGCCAACGGCATCGACCTGACCCAGTTCAAGCGTTGGTACTCGCAAGCGGGCACCCCACGCCTAGCGGTGACCGAGTCCTACGACGCCGCAGCCAAAACCTACAGCTTGACCTTCCGCCAGAGCGCGCCGACCACCCCCGGTCAGCCAGGCGAAGAGAAGAAGCCGTTCGTGATCCCGGTTTCCCTGGGCCTGCTCGACAAGCAAGGTCAGGAAATTCCGCTGCGCTTGCAGGGCGAATCCTCGGCCACCGGCACGTCCCGCGTGATCGCCGTGACCGAAGCCGAACAGACCTTCACCTTCGTCGACATCAACGAGCAGCCGCTGCCGTCGCTGCTGCGCGGCTTCTCGGCGCCGGTCAAACTCAGTTTCCCATACAACCGTGACCAACTGATGTTCCTGATGCAGCACGACAGCGACGGCTTCAATCGTTGGGATGCCGGTCAGCAGTTGTCGGTTCAGGTGTTGCAGGAGCTGGTCGCTCAACACCAGAAAGGCGAGTCTCTGGTGCTGGATCAACGTCTGATCACCGCGCTGGGCACGGTGCTGGCTGACGAGTCGCTGGATCAGGCCATGGTCGCAGAAATGCTGTCGTTGCCGGGCGAGGCCTACCTCACCGAAATCAGCGAAGTGGCCGACGTCGATGCCATCCACGCGGCTCGTGAGTTTGCCCGTCAGCAACTGGCGAACAGCCTGAGCGAGGCGCTGTGGAAGCGTTACGGGGCTAACCGCGAGGTGTCCAAGCGGACGGCGTATGTAGCCGAATCCGAGCACTTCGCCCGCCGCGCGCTGCAAAACATCGCGCTGTCGTACCTGATGCTGACCGGCAAACCGGAGGTGTTGGCGGCGGCCATCGAACAGTTCGACAGCGCCGACAACATGACCGAGCGCCTGACCGCGCTGGCCGTGCTGGTCAATTCGCCGTTCGAAGACGAGAAGGCCAAGGCGCTGGCGGTGTTCGCCGAGAACTTCAAGGACAACTCGCTGGTCATGGATCAGTGGTTCAGCGTTCAGGCTGGCAGCACGTTGCCGGGCGGTCTGGAGCGTGTGAAAGCCCTGATGCAGCACCCGGCCTTCACGATGAAGAACCCGAACAAGGTGCGGGCGTTGATCGGCGCGTTTGCCGGGCAGAACCTGATCAACTTCCACGCGGCGGACGGTTCGGGCTATCGCTTCCTGGCGGACCTGGTCATCGAGCTGAACGGCTTCAACCCACAGATCGCGTCGCGCCAGCTGGCCCCGCTGACCCGCTGGCGCAAGTACGATGACAAGCGTCAGGCGCTGATGAAGGGCGAACTGGAGCGGATTCGCGCTTCCGGACAGCTGTCGCCGGACGTGTATGAAGTGGTGAGTAAAAGCCTGGCGTAACGTGCAGTCGCTTTGAATCGAAGGGCTACCCGTTAATACGGGTGGCCCTTTTTTATGCGTATCCGCAACACTGCTTGCCCAATCCTGTAGGAAATTTCCCCATCCTCGCGTCCACCTTTCACACACCCTGATACGACTGCAGCTGGCAGAAACGTCCTGCCATCACGTTCATCCTTTCGCCGCTTGTTGATGCCTTGCGTGGGCAGCGAGCGTTTCTTCCAATAAAGAGGTATGGGCGAGTTGATGAAGGCACGGAATACGTGGGCGTTGTTGGGGCTGGTGGCGCTGGGGCAAGAGGCGTTGGCCCATGCTCATGTCACTGAGGAGCAGCGGTTTGAGGCGGGGGATGTCGAGGTGAGTGTGGGCCTCGGGTTGCTCAACGGTCAGGCCAAAGAAAAGGCCTATTACGAAGGCGAAAAGCTCAGCCAGCTTAACTGGGACCTCAAGCAGGTGCCGACACTGCATCTGGGTGTGACGTTTCACCCCTCCGAGTGGCTGTCGCTGGATGCCCGTGGCTGGACGCAAATGGGCAAAGGGCGTGGCCATATGAAGGACTACGACTGGATAGACGGCGAGGACGAGCCTTGGACCCACTATTCAGACCATCCGGATACCAAAGTGCAAAAGGCTTGGCAGGCGGAGTTCGCGGCCACGGTCTGGGCACTCAAACGGGAGGATATGGCGTTCGGCGCGATGCTGGGTTATCAACGCAGCGAGTTTGGCTGGGAAGCCAGGGGCGGAGAGTTCACCTATTCATCGGAAAATGGTTTTCGTGACATCTCCGGCAAAGTGCCTCCGGAGCTGAAAAGCATCAGCTATGAACAATCCTACGACACGCCATATATCGGACTGGTCGGGCTGTACACTCATGACAACTGGACGCTGGAAGGTCGTTTCAAATACAGCCAGTGGGTCAAGGCCAGGCAGCACGACCAGCACCACCTGCGTGACCTGACGTTCACAGGTCAAAACGATAATCGCGGAAAGATGCAGAGTCTCGCGTTAGGCGTGTCTTATCGCATCCAGCCGCAGCTGTCGATCAAGGCGGGTGTGGATTATCAGGTGTTTGCAGAAGCCAAAGGCCATGCGCTGATCAACGATCTGGATGAGGGAAAACGGTATCGTACGGGCGACAAGTCCATGTCCCAAGCCAACCGGACGGTGCTGTCCACGCTGGCGCTGAACTACCGGTTCTAAAACACTCCCGTATCAGCGCGCTTGCTGGCGATAGCGATCTTGAGACCGATACCGCTGGCAAGCCGTGCGGCTAAAGGGCGTAGCGATCAATCGCCGCGATACACGCAACCACTGGTGCAGGTTTCATGAATGCGAATGGCCGACAGTTCCGGCAGCAGCGGCTTCAGCTCATTCCAGATCCACTTTACCAACACTTCGCTGGTCGGGTTTTCCAGACCGGGAATGTCGTTCAGGTAGTTGTGATCCAGACGCTCGTACAGCGGTTTGAAGATCGTCTTGATCTCGGAGAAGTCGCGAATCCAGCCGGTGTGCGGATCGGGTTCGCCTTGCAGGTAAATCGCGACCCGGAACGAGTGGCCGTGCAGACGGCCGCACTTGTGGCCTTCCGGGACGTGAGGAAGGCGGTGAGCTGATTCGAACGTAAATTCCTTGAAGATTTCCACGGTATTGAGAGCCTTGAAAGGTGGCGATCGCCTGGGCGAAAAAGTGCAGGGGGCGAGTTTACCAGCAATGGTTTGCCGAGGCACCGTCAGAACCTGACCGCCCGGTTGAAAATCACCCGGTCAGATCAGCGTCTCCAGCCGACCGGCCAGACGCCCGCTGTCCACCAGATCGATAAACTCGTCGCCCAGCCTTCGGCTCTGTTCCATGGCCGTTCGCCAATAGCGCTGGCGTTCCGGGTCTTTGCCGACGAAACGCTTGAAATCGCTGCGGTCCGGAAGCTTGCCAAAGGGCAGGGTGGCCAGGTAGTCGCGGGACGGGGCCAGCAGCACGACATCCTGCAAGCGCCCCAGATCACCGCGTCGCCAGGGCAGGGTCTTGTCGAACCAGCCGGGGATGATTTTGTCGGTGAAGTGCGGGTACAGCACGATGTCGCTGCCGCTGTAGGGCAGGTCGAGGTGATAGTCGAGCAAACCGCCGTCGCGGAACGTACCCGGCCCGACGCCCGGAATGTCCGTCACCCCTTGCATGACCATCGGAATCGAACCCGAGGCTAGCAGCGCCTGACGCAGATTCGACACGTCGAGGGGCAGGCAGCGGGAGGGAAAATCCGTCAAGGGCGAAAGCGGTGGGGCGAGGCGAGCGTCGTGCAGGATCAGCCGTTCGAAATGCCGCGACAACCGCGTGCGTCCGATGAGGTTGTTGGCGATCACCGAACCCAGCCCGAGGCCCAGACCGCCGCGATGATCCAGCGCGAGCAGGCCGTGACTTTTCACAATCATCACGTTGAGTCGGTGGTGGGGGTTGCTCAGCACACGGGCATCGCGCCCCTGCAACAGGTCGTCGAGCATCTTCACGCAACTGCGCGTGACCTCGGCCATGGTCACGCCCTTGGCGAAGCTTTGTTCGTTGTAGAGCTGACCGAGCCGCGTCAGGCCTTCCACCGGGTCCGGCAGACAGGCGCTCGCGAACCGCCACGCACCGATGGACGCGCCGATCAGCGAGCGTTCCCGCTCGAAACGTGGCAGCCATTCGCCGAACAGCGCCAGGTCCAGCCCTTGAATGCCCAGCGCTTTGGGCCCGCCCGCCGCACCCGGAATGATGCCGACATCGGCGGGGGCCAATCCGTGGTCACGAATCCGGGCCATTGCCCGTTTCCCGGCCTTGAGGGTCAGCGCGGGCGTCTTGATCTGAATGGCGCTCATGGGCACTCCGAAGATAAGCAGAGGCGAAGTATATCGGCTGGCGAGCCTGCGAAAAGCGGGGTCTGTGCCAAAGGTGATGGCAGGTGGCCGTGCCTTTCAGCTTCAATTAAGTTCGGTTGGTTATCGTTGCTTCCGTCAACAAGACGACCACAACGGAGATTCACCATGAAATTGTTCACTGCCTTTTTCGCCGCTTCTGCTCTCGCACTCACTGCCGGCTACGTGCAGGCCAAAGATCTGGGCCCGGACGAAGCGCTGCGCCTGCGAGATGCAGGTACTATTCAATCTTTCGAAAAACTTAACGCTGCCGCGCTGGCCAAACACCCTGGCGCGACCATTACCGAGACCGAGCTGGAACAGGAATATGGCAAGTACGTTTATCAGGTCGAGCTGCGCGACGGTAAGGGTGTCGAATGGGATGTCGAACTCGACGCCACCAACGGCCAAATCCTCAAAGACCATCAGGACACCTGATGATCGCCGGTAAGCGTCCTTCCGTCCTGTTCGCCCACGGCCTGATCGCCGCCTGTGCGGTCATGGCCTGCACGGTCTGCGCGGCACGGGATCTGGATCAGGATGAAGCCCTCGCCCTTCGGCAAAAGGGTGTCATCCTGCCGCTTGAGCAGTTCATCGAACAGGCACTGGGACGCTATCCCGGTTCTAAACTCCTGGAAGCGGAGCTGGAAGAGAAACACGACGTGCTGGTCTACGAGATCGAGTTGCTGACGTCGGATCACGTGGTTCGTGAACTCAAATTCGATGCCCGCGACAGCCGTTTGCTGGAAGACAAGGAAGACGATTGATGCGCCTGTTACTGGTTGAAGACAACGTGCCCCTGGCGGACGAGTTGGTCAGCGGTTTGACTCGGCAGGGGTACGCGGTGGACTGGCTGGCTGATGGCCGCGACGCCGTTCACCAAGGGATGAGTGAGCCCTACGACCTGATCGTATTGGACCTCGGGTTGCCGGGGCTTTCGGGGCTCGACGTCTTGCAGAAATGGCGCGCAGATGGCCTGGCGACACCCGTGCTGATTCTCACCGCTCGCGGCTCCTGGGCCGAGCGGATCGAGGGGTTGAAAGCCGGTGCCGATGATTACCTCACCAAACCCTTTCATCCTGAAGAATTGCAGCTGCGCATCCAGGCGCTGCTGCGCCGTGCCCGAGGCCTGGCGAACCAGCCGAAACTCGAAGCGGCGGGCCTGCACCTGGATGAGGGCCGTCAATGCGTGAGTCGCGACGGTGAAGACATTCAGCTCACCGCCGCCGAGTTCCGGCTGTTGCGCTATTTCATGCTGCACCCCGAGCAGATCCTGTCCAAGAGCCACCTCGCCGAGCATTTGTACGACGGGGAAAACGAGCGCGACTCCAACGTCATCGAAGTGCACGTCAATCACCTGCGCCGCAAGCTGGGGCGAGCCGTCGTTGAAACCCGGCGTGGCCAAGGCTATCGATTCGGCGGAACGGGCGGGTGAGGTCGATACAACGCACCCTCAGCCTTGGCCTGATCAGCGTGCTGTTGATCATTGGGCTGGTGCTGGCGCAGGTCAGCCTGTGGTTGTTCGAGGTCGGTATGCAACGCTATCTGGAATCGGGGCTGCGCAACGACGCCGAATTGCTGCTGGTGGCAATCGTGCGTGGCCCCAATGGCCTGCAGCTCGATGAACAGCGGCTGTCACCGGGGTATCAGCGACCCTACTCCGGCCACTATTTCCGCATCGACTTCGACGGCGGCCATTGGCGCTCCCGATCCTTGTGGGACCTGGAGTTGCCACAACCTGACCAAGCCGGGTTGCACGCCGACTTCGAGCTGGAAAAAAGCAGGCAATCCCTGTTGTTGCTCCAATCGGATTACCGCAAATTTGGCCAGAAGATTTCCATCACGGTCGCCCAGGACTACACCCCGGTGCAGGCCAGCTTCGCGCAAGTGCAGCGCATTGGCCTGGGGTTGGGGCTGGCCGCGCTGATGCTGATCCTGATTCTGCAACGGGTGACCGTACGCCGTGCCTTGCGTCCGCTGGACAAGGCCAGGGCGCAGATACTCCAACTGCAACAGGGCCAGCGCTCCCAGCTCGATCAAGAGGTGCCACTGGAGCTTGAGCCGCTGGTCGCCCAGGTCAACCACTTGCTGACGCACACCGAAGACAGCCTCAAGCGTTCTCGCAACGCGCTGGGCAATCTCGGTCATGCCTTGAAAACACCGCTGGCGGTGCTGATGAGCCTGACGGAGGGGCAGAAGCTGGAACAGTTGCCCCACGTGCGTGCCACCTTGCGCGATCAACTGCAACAGATTCAGCAACGACTGGAGCGTGAGCTGAATCGTGCACGTCTGTCAGGCGATGCACTGCCCGGTGTGCGATTCGACTGCTCTGCCGAGCTGCCGGGGCTGTTTTCCACCCTGCGAATGATCCATGGCGAACATCTGGAGCTGAACAATCATGTCGCCGCCGATCTGGTCCTGCCGTGGGACCGCGAAGACATCCTGGAACTGCTTGGAAATCTCCTGGACAACGCCTGCAAATGGGCCGACAGCGCGGTGTGCCTGACCATCACTCACGAACAAGGGCAATACCGTCTGCTGATTGACGACGACGGGCCGGGGGTTCCGCCAGAGCAGCGGGTCGAGATGCTGGGCCGTGGCAACCGGCTCGATGAACAAGTGACCGGGCACGGATTGGGGCTGGGGATCGTCAAAGACATCGTTGAGGCGTGGGGTGGGCACGTTCAGTTGCTCGACAGTCCGCTGGGCGGGTTGCAGGTGCGCATCGACCTTCCTGAGCGTCAGCCGGCTCAACCGGGCGTCCATTGATCGACTGGTCGTCGTCGCGCCTCAACTTTTCCCATGGTGCGCCGCTAACCCTTAAGGAGCCTGGATGGCCCGATGCCCACAATAATAAAAGGTCACGACACCTATGCGGCTCAATCTGAAAGCCAAAGTTCTCTCTCTCGCTGTCCTTCCGGTGGTGCTGTTCGCGCTGATCATCAGCATGAGTACGGTCATGATGTTGCGCGATCAGGCCACGCGTGAGGTGGAAGAAACCCGGCAGCATTTGCTCGCTGAGGCCAAGGCCACCTTGCAAAGCCACGTTGCGGTGGCCATGGGCACCATCAAACCGCTGTACGACGCTTCTGCGCAGGGCGACATGGACGCCCGCGCGCAGGTCATCAAGATGTTGTCTCAGGTCAAGTACGCCAAAGACGGCTACTTCTTCGGCTACGATTCCCAGGCGATTCGGCTGTTCAAAGGCAGCAGCCCGGACGGCATCGGGAAAAGCTTCAAGGACGTGCACGACGCCAACGGTGTGTACTACAACATCGGCTTGGTAGAGGTCGCGAAAGCGGGCACTCATTACCTCGAATACTCCTCCGCGCTCCCTGGTTCGACCGAATCGGTGCCCAAGCTCGGCTACACCGAATACCTTCCCAAATGGGACATCGCCATCGGCTCGTCGGTCAATCTGGACAACATCGACGCCAAGGTCGCTGAGGTCCGTGAGGCTGTCTCCCAGCGCATTCAGGGCATGCTGATCAGCATCATCGGCATTGCGGTGGTGGTGTTACTGATCATCGGCGCACTCGGTGTCTGGATCGCCGGCGGCATCTTGCGTCCCCTGCGCTTGATGAAAGCCAACCTGGACGACATCGCGGCCGGGGAGGGCGACCTGACCCGCCGCCTGGCGGTGACCTCGCAGGACGAACTGGGTGATCTGGCGGGCTCGTTCAACCGCTTCGTCGACAAGATTCACGGGCTGGTGCGGCAGATCGCGGAAATGACCTCGCAACTGACCGGCCTCGTGGGTGAAGTGACCCATCAGGCGCAGCGTTCCGAACAGGCCATGGAGCGCCAACGTCACGAAACCGATCAAGTGGCGACGGCGATCAACCAGATGTCGGCAGCGGCGCAGGAAGTCGCCAAGAGCGCGCAAGGCGCGTCGGTGGCGGCGCAGCAGACCGATCAGGAAGGCCAGACCGCCAAGCGCGTCGTCGACGGCAGCATTCAGCAGATCCATGCGCTGGTGAGTGACATTCGTCATAGCGGCGCGTCGCTCGACAGCCTGCAGAACGACGTGACCTCCATCGTCGGCGTGCTGGGGGTGATCCGTTCCATCGCCGAACAGACCAACTTACTGGCACTGAACGCGGCCATCGAAGCGGCACGGGCGGGCGAAGCGGGTCGCGGGTTTGCGGTGGTGGCCGATGAAGTCCGCGCCCTGGCCAGCCGCACGCAACAAAGCACGCAAGAAATTCAAGGCATGATCGACCGCCTGCAACAAGGCACCCAAGGCGCCGTGGCCGCCATGCGCCGCTCCAGCGAGGCCGGCGATGGCACCTCGGCCCGGGCCAACGAAGCGGGTGCGTCGCTGGACACCATCGGCCAACTGATCGGCACGATCAATTCGATGAACGCGCAGATCGCCAGCGCCGCCGAAGAGCAGACGGCCGTGGCCGAAGAAATCAACCGCAGCGTGCATCAGATTGCCGTGGCGGTAGAAAGCGTCGCCGACGAAACCCGCCACAGTGCCACCACGTCGCGCAGCCTGACCGACCTCAATCATCGCCTTGGCCAACTGGTGGGCCAGTTCCGCATCTGATGCGCCACACGGTGGGCCGCAATGGCCCACCGTTTCCTTCCTGCAGCCTCTCTCCGGCGGCACTCCTGTTGCGATTGACGGACTAATCATTAGGCCCTGCGTTTAGCAGGGCTTAATGACATGGAAGAAACATGAACGAGACCTCGCTGCAAAACAAAACCCTGATGCTGCTGGTGGTCCTGGTGACGCTGGCCTTCATCTGGATCCTGCTGCCGTTTTACGGTGCGGTGTTCTGGGCGGTGGTGCTGGGCATCATCTTCGC
This sequence comes from Pseudomonas sp. NPDC088368, assembly GCF_044753445.1. Lineage (NCBI taxonomy): Bacteria > Pseudomonadati > Pseudomonadota > Gammaproteobacteria > Pseudomonadales > Pseudomonadaceae > Pseudomonas > Pseudomonas sp. NPDC088368. The sequence continues at coordinate 547,847 of NZ_JBIVNG010000003.1, read as the reverse complement.
ACCCCTGCAACGGCGACTGGTGGCGCGCTTCGGCTGGCAACGCAACCTCACCTCGCTGTGCACATTGATGATCTGCCTGGTGATCGCGATCTTGCCGGTGATCATCATCAGCATGCTGATGGTCCAGGAAGGTGCTGCGCTGTACAAAAGCGTCGAAAGCGGCCAGCTTGACATCCCCAAATACCTCGCCGAATTCAAGGCGTTGCTGCCGACCTCGATGCAGCATTGGCTCAATCGTCTGGGTATCGGAGATTTCAACGGGCTGCAGGACAAGATTTCAAAGACGGCGATGCAGGGCAGTCAATACCTGGCGACCCAGGCGTTCAGCTTCGGACAGGGCACGTTCGATTTCGTGGTGAGTTTTTTCATCATGCTGTACCTGCTGTTTTTCTTCCTGCGCGACGGCCAAGACCTCACTCGCCGCATTCGCATCGCTGTCCCGCTGGCCGAAGCCCAGAAACGTCGTCTGCAATTAAAGTTCACCCGCGTCGTGCGCGCGACGGTGAAGGGCAATGTGGTGGTGGCCATTACGCAAGGTGCGCTGGGCGGTCTGATTTTCTGGATTCTGGACATTCCCAGCGCGTTGCTGTGGGCGGTGGCGATGGCTTTTCTGTCGCTGTTGCCGGCGGTAGGGGCGGGGATCGTCTGGGCGCCGGTGGCGGCGTATTTCCTGCTGAGCGGGATGATTTGGCAGGGCGTTGTGCTGGGGTTGTTCGGGGTGTTCGTGATCGGATTGGTGGATAACGTGCTGCGACCGATTCTGGTGGGCAAGGACACGCGGATGCCGGATTACCTGATTTTGATTTCGACGCTGGGGGGGATGGCAGTGTTCGGGCTGAACGGGTTTGTGATTGGGCCGATGATTGCGGCGTTGTTCATGTCGACGTGGGGGTTGTTTACCGGGGCGAAGACGACGGTGAGGTTGCCGGGGTAGTTTTTTGTTTGTGTGTATATCCGTTGTCTCGGGTGATGCTGATATTGGTTCTGCCTGGGGGGCAGAAGATTTCGCCTCCGGCGAGTTACTTGGAAAAGTCGGATTGCCGCACCACCCCCAAGTAACCAAGGGTGCCTGCTCCTGGTTGGGTTCCTCCTTCGTCGGAATACCCTCACTCCGACGACGCTCCGTGGGCCCGCCGCGAAGGGCCATCCATGGCCCAGCGCGGCTCTCGCGGCATCCATGCCGCTCGACCCACTCCGCGCCGCCTGCGTTCGGCCTGCACCCAAGTCGCGTTCTGCGGTGTCTGGACTGTCGCGTCTTAAGATCAAAGCATCTTGCTGGAGCTAACGCTCTTCGCGATGTAATGACGTGCGCAGAGCTTTAATCCAGACACAGGTCTCAAACTGTGGGAGCGAATTCATTCGCGAATGGCCGGTACATCCAGTACATCCAGTACATCTCCATCGCCAGAGCCATCTTTCGCGAATGAATTCGCTCCCACAGGGGGAATGAGGTATGACAGAGATTACGTGGGCGACCGACCGCGAATGGCCGGTACATCTGGTACATCTGGTACATATCTATCGCCAGAGCCACTTTTCGCGAATGAATTCGCTCCCACAGGGGGGATTGAGGTAGGACAGAGATTACGTGAGCGCCTGACTCGCGAAGAGCGTTAGCTCCAGCCAGAAAAAAGCTTTTCTAACGCGAATATCCAGACACCGCCGAACGCGACTTGGGTGCAGGCCGAACGCAGGCGATGCGGAGTGGGTCGAGCGGCAGGGATGCCGCGAGAGCGCCGCAAGGACATGGATGTCCGTTCGGCGCGGGCCCACGGAGCGTCGCCGGAGTGAGGGAACCCTGACGCAGTCAGGGCCAAACCAGGAGCAGGGCCTTTTTGGTTACTTTTGTGGCTCTTGACAAAAGTGACCCGCCGTAAGGGCGGAACCGGTAGTAGCCGTTACCGCAGCAATGGATATACACCCAAAAACCCGACCCATAAAAAAGCCCCGCTAAAGAGCAGGGCTTTTTTGCATCTCACCGAACCTTCACAACCCGGCGTGTTGCACCAGCGTCAACAGCGGTTGCGGATAGACACCCAGGAAAAACGCCAGCAGCGTAATCCCCAACAGCATCACACCACCCGCACGTTGCGCCCAGTTGAATGGAGCGTCGTGGCGCTGGATCTTCGAGTCTTGCAGGTACAGCGTCACCATCACCCGCAGGTAATAGAACACACCGATCGCACTGCCGATCACCAGCGAGCCAGTCAACCACCACAGGTGAGCTTCGACGCCGGTGGCGATGATGTAGAACTTACCGATGAAGCCCGTGGTGAGCGGAATACCGGCCAGCGACAGCATCATCACGGTCAGGACAGCCGTCAGGTAAGGACGACGCCAGAACAGGCCACGGTATTCGAACAGCGCATCCGCATCGCGACCGCTGTACGGCGACGACATCAGGGTGATCACGCCGAAGGCACCCAGGCTGGTCAGCACGTAGGTCACCAGGTACACGCTGATGGCCTCGACCGCCATGCCTTTGCTGGCGACCATCGCGATCATCATGTAGCCGAAGTGCGCGATGGACGAATAACCCAGCAGACGCTTGAGGTTGTTCTGCGTCAGGGCCAGCAGGTTCCCGATGATGATCGACGCGACGGCGATGACCGACATGACATCGGTCAGCACGCCGCTGGTGGCTGCCGGGGAGATCTGGAACAGGCGAACCAGCACACCGAACACCGCGACCTTGCTGGCGGTGGCGAGGAACGCCGCCACCGGGGCAGGAGCGCCTTCGTACACGTCCGGGGTCCACAGGTGGAACGGCACCAACGACAGCTTGAAGCCCAGGCCGATCAACATCATGCCCAGACCCAGGCTCGCCATCTGGCTTGGCATGCCGGTGGCCGCGAGGGCCTTGCAGATTTCAGCGAAGCCCAGGCTGCCCGCGTCGGCGTACAGCAGCGCCATGCCGAACAGCAGGAACGCGGAACCGGCGGCCGACAGCACCATGTATTTGATACCGGCTTCCAGCGAACGCTTGTTGAAGAAGGCGTACGCCACCAGACCGTAGACCGGCACCGACAGCAGTTCCAGACCGATGAACAGGCTGGCCAGGTGTTGCGCGGCGACCAGCACCATCGCACCGGCCGCAGCCATCAGGATCAGCAGGTAAAGCTCTTCGCGGTTGCCCGGATAACCCGCCTTGCCTTCACCCAGATAGGCGTGTGCCAGGGTGACGCACGCCAGGGTCGAGATCAGGATGATGCCGATGTACAGCAGGGCGAAGCTGTCGATCTGCAGCAGGGGAGTGACCACCAGCGGCGCGACCTTGAGGGCCGGGTAAATCGACAGCAATGCCAGGTTGAGTCCCGCCACGGTGAGCAGGAACGATTGCGAGTGATTGCGACGCCATGCGATGCCCAGCATCACCACCACAACGGTGATGCTGGTAATCAGCAGCGGCGCCAGCGCAATAAAGTGTTGAATCGTCAGGTCCATAGCGCTCTTACCGGGCCGAAGCGAGTTGAGTGAAGGCGGTGCCGAGCCATTGCTGCACGCCATGCATGGTCGCCGTGGAAGTGTCGAGAATGTGCTGCGGGGCGATACCCAGCAGGACCAGCAACACGGCCAGGCCGAGCACCATGATCAATTCCCGACCGTCCATGCCCTTGAGGATTTCCTCGGTCTTGGCCGGGCCGAAGTACACGCGGTGGATCATGATCAGCGAATACACCGAACCGAACACCAGGCCGGACGTCGCGATGGCCGTGATCCACGGGGCGTGGACGAAGCTGCCGATCAGGATCAGGAACTCGCCGACGAAGTTACCGGTGCCTGGCAGGCCCAGCGACGCGGCCGCGAAGAACAGGCTGATGGCCGGCAGGTACGCGATCTTGTTCCACAGGCCGCCCATTTCACGCATGTCGCGAGTGTGGGTGCGCTCGTACAGCTGACCGCTGAGGATAAAGAGCGCGGCGGCCGACAGACCGTGCGCCAGCATCTGAACCACCACACCTTGCAGCGCTTGCAGGCTGCCGGAGTAGATACCAATCAGCACGAAACCCATGTGCGAGACGCTGGAGAAGGCGATCAGGCGCTTGATGTCGGTCTGCGCGAACGCCAGGAAGGCGCCGTAGAAGATACCGATCAGGCCGAGGATCATCGCAATCGGCGCGAACTCCGCCGAGGCGTTCGGGAACAGCGGCAGGGCAAAACGCAGCAGACCATATGCAGCAGTCTTCAGCAGGATACCCGCCAGGTCCACAGAACCTGCGGTCGGCGCCTGGGCGTGAGCGTCAGGCAACCACGAGTGCAGCGGCACGATCGGCAGCTTCACCGCGAAGGCGATGAAGAAGCCCAGCATCAGGATGTACTCGGTGCTGTGGGACAGCTTGGTCTTCAACAGGTCCGCGTAGGCGAAGGTGATCACGCCGGTCTGGTTGAAATGCACCAGCACCAGACCGAGGATCGCCACCAGCATGATCAGGCCGCTGGCCTGAGTGAAGATGAAGAACTTGGTCGCGGCGTAGATACGGGTTTTCTTGCCGTCTGCCGAGCTGTGACCCCAGAGCGCGATGAGGAAGTACATCGGCACCAGCATCATTTCCCAGAAGAAGAAGAACATGAACAGGTCGATGGCGAGAAACACGCCGACGACACCGCCCAGAATCCACATCAGGTTCAGGTGGAAGAAGCCGACGTTACGCTGAATCTCTTTCCACGAGCAGAGTACCGAGAGGATACCCAGCAGGCCGGTCAGGAGAATCATCAGCAACGACAGGCCATCCAGCGCCAGGTGCACGCTGATACCGAAGCGCTGGATCCACTGGGCCTTGAATTCAACGGCCCAGGTCGGATCGGCGCCAGGGGCTGGCGCGTAGCTGTAAGTACCGGTCATCCACAACCACAGGCCCAGGGCCGTGAGGAGGGACATTGTCAGCAGCGCAATCCAGCGCGGCAGGGTAGGGCCGAAGCGCTCACCTTGCCAGCACAGCAGGCCGCCGATGAAGGGGATCAGGATTAGCCAAGGCAGAATCATGACGGGCTCAATTCCTTTCGCAAAGTCGCAAGGTTCATGTCAGATCGACTCATCAGACCAGCACAATCGCGCCAAGTACCAGTACGGCACCTGCGGCGATCGAAGCGGCGTACCAGCGGAGCTGACCGGTTTCACTGCGGCTCATCAACGTGTTACCGGCTTTCGCGAGACGCGGGATCAGGCCGATGGTGTGGTCGAGCGGGTCGCCACGCAACAGACGGCTGATAGCCAGGTAAGGTTTGACGAACAGCAAATCGTAAACCCAGTCGAAGCCCCATGCCGCGAACCACCAGGCGGACAGGAAACGACCCGGACCGCTATTGGCGATGGCGGTCACCAGACGACGCTTGCCGAGGAACAGCAGCGCGGACAGCAGGATACCGGCCAGGGCAATGGCGCCCGAGGCGATTTCCAGGCTGTGCTTGGCTTCGCCACCGGCGTGACCCGCGCTTTCCGGCAGTACGCCGGCCAGCGGCGGATGAATCCAGGCACCGATGAAGGTCGACAGCACGATTAGCACGCTCAACGGCAGCCAGTGGGAAATCCCGTGGCCAGCGTGGGCTTCAGTCTTCGCTTCGCCGTGGAAGGCGATGAAGATCAGGCGGAAGGTGTACAACGACGTCATGAAGGCACCGACCAGACCGGCGTAGAGCAGATACTGATGGCCGCTGGCGAAGGCTTCCCAGAGGATCTCGTCCTTGGAGTAGAAGCCTGCGGTCAGGATCGGCAGTGCCGCCAAGGCCGCGCCGCCGACGATGAAGCTGGTGTAGGCCAGTGGCAGTTTTTTCCACAGGCCACCCATCTTGAAGATGTTCTGCTCGTGGTGGCAGGCAACGATCACCGCACCGGAGGCAAGGAACAGCAGGGCCTTGAAGAACGCGTGGGTCATCAGGTGGAAGATCGCGCCTTCCCATGCACCCACACCCAGCGCCAGGAACATGTAGCCGATCTGGCTCATGGTCGAGTAGGCGAGGATACGTTTGATGTCGGTCTGCACCAGCGCTGCAAAACCGGCCAGCACCAGGGTCACACCGCCGACGATGCCGACCAGGTGCAGGATGTCCGGCGCGAGGGCGAACAGGCCGTGGGTACGGGCGATCAGGTAGACGCCCGCGGTCACCATGGTGGCGGCGTGGATCAGTGCCGACACCGGGGTAGGACCGGCCATCGCATCCGCCAGCCAGGTTTGCAGCGGCAGTTGCGCGGATTTACCGACCGCACCGCCCAGCAGCATCAGGGTCGCCAGCACGATCCAGAAATCGCCGACCTTGAAGTGCTGAGGCGCACGGACCAGCAGTTCCTGAATGTTCAGCGTGCCCAGTTGCTGGAACAGGATGAACAGGCCGATGGCCATGAACACGTCGCCGATGCGGGTCACGATGAAGGCTTTCAGTGCGGCGTTGCCGTTGTTGCGGTTGCTGTAATAGAAACCGATCAACAGGTACGAGCACAGGCCCACGCCTTCCCAACCGAAGTAGATGAACAGCAGGTTGTCGCCCAGGATCAGGAACAACATGCTGGCAATGAACAGGTTGGTGTAGGAGAAGAAACGCGAGTAGCCGTCTTCACCGCGCATGTACCAGGACGCGAACAGGTGGATCAGGAAACCGACGCCGACCACGACACCCAGCATGGTGATGGACAGGCCATCGACGTACAGGGCGAAGTTAGGGTCGAAGCCGTCAACCGACATCCATTGCCACAGCACCAGGGTCAGGTGACCGCCTTCCGGCGGCGCGACGTTGAATTGCCAGATCACGTAGGCGGCGACGATGGCCGACAGGCCAATGGAGCCGACGCCGATCAGGGCAGACAGGTTTTCCGACCATTTGCCGCGCGAAAACGACAGCAGCAAAAAGCCGATCAGAGGGAATACGAACGTCAGGAAGAGTAGGTTCATCCGCGCATCTCGCTGGCAGCGTCGATATCGAGAGTGTGGAAGCGGCGATACAGTTGCAGCAGGATCGCCAGGCCAATGCTGGCCTCGGCTGCGGCAAGGCTGATCACCAGAATGAACATGATCTGACCGTCAGGCTGCGCCCAGCGGCTGCCCGCCACGACGAAGGCCAGTGCGGCAGAGTTCATCATCACTTCCAGGCTCATCAACACGAACAGAATGTTGCGGCGTACCAACAGGCCCGCCAGACCGAGGCAGAACAGGACACCGGCAACCGCCAGGCCATGTTCGAGGGGGATCGTCGAGTGCATGGGGTTACTCCTTCGCCTCGTTGCGGCCGACATGGAACGCCGTCACGGCTGCAGCAAGCAGCAGCATCGACGCGAGTTCGACAACCAGCAGGTAAGGACCGAACAGGCTGATGCCGACGGCCTTGGCGTCCACCGTGGTGTGACCGATACCGGCACCGGTGGAGTTGGCGAACAGCACGTACAGCAGTTCGGCCAGCAGCAAGCCGCCCAGCAGGATCGGGCCGAGCCAGATACCGGGTTTAAGCCAGGCGCGTTCCTGCTGAACCGAGGCCGGGCCCAGGTTCAGCATCATCACCACGAACACGAACAGCACCATGATGGCACCGGCGTAGGCGATCACTTCCAGGGCACCGGCGAACGGCGCGCCGAGGCTGAAGAACGTCATGGCCACGGCGATCAGCGAAATGATCAGGTAGAGCAGGGCGTGCACCGGGTTCGTGTTGGTAATCACCCGAAGGGTGGCTACAACAGCAATGCCGGATGCGAAATAGAAAGCGAATTCCATCTTTCTTCCTTAAGGCAGCAAGCTCTTGACGTTGATGGGCTCGGCTTCGTTCTGCGCAGCGCCTTTCGGCTTGCCAGCGATTGCCATCCCCGCAACGCGGTAGAAGTTGTAGTCAGGGTTCTTGCCGGGACCGGAGATCAGCAGATCTTCCTTCTCGTACACCAGATCCTGACGTTTGAACTCGGCCATTTCGAAATCCGGCGTGAGCTGGATCGCGGTGGTCGGGCAGGCTTCTTCACAGAGACCGCAGAAGATGCAACGCGAGAAGTTGATGCGGAAGAAGTCCGGGTACCAGCGACCGTCTTCGGTCTCGGCCTTCTGCAGCGAGATGCAGCCGACCGGACAGGCCACGGCGCACAGGTTGCACGCCACGCAGCGCTCTTCGCCGTCGGGATCGCGGGTCAGGACGATACGGCCACGGTAACGCGGTGGCAGGTAAACCGCTTCTTCCGGATATTGCAGGGTGTCGCGCTTACGGAAGCCATGGCCGAAGACCATGATCAGGCTGCGTAGCTGGGTACCCGTACCCTTAACGATGTCGCCAATATATTTGAACATGGGTCAAATCCTCACTGAGCCGCCAAGACGACCGCAGCGGTCACTAGCAAATTGATCAGGGTCAGTGGCAGGCAGAACTTCCAGCTGAAATCCATCACCTGGTCATAACGCGGACGCGGGATAGAAGCGCGCAGCAGGATGAACAGCATGATGAAGAACGCGGTTTTCAGGACGAACCACATGAACGACAGTTGCGGCAGGATGTTGAACGGGCCGTGCCAGCCACCGAAGAACAGGGTCACCAGCAGCGCCGAGATCAGGATGATGCCGATGTACTCACCGACGAAGAACATGCCCCACTTCATGCCGGCGTATTCAATGTGGTAACCGTCGGCCAGTTCCTGTTCCGCTTCCGGCTGGTCGAACGGGTGACGGTGAGTCACGGCGACGCCAGCGATGAAGAAGGTACAGAAGCCGAAGAACTGCGGAATGATGAACCACAGGTGATCGGCCTGGTACTGAACGATGTCGCCCATGTTGAACGAACCGACCTGCACGATGATGCCCATCAGGGACAGGCCCAGGAACACTTCGTACGACACGGTTTGTGCCGAGGCACGCAAGCTGCCCAGCAGGGCGTACTTGTTGTTCGAGGACCAGCCGGCGAACAGCACCGCGTAGACCGACAGACCGGCCATGGCGAAGAAGAACAGCAGGCCGATGTTCAGGTCGGCGACCACCCAGGTCTGGGTGACCGGGATGATCGAGAACGAGATCAGCAGCGCACTCATGGCCACGACCGGCGCCAGGGTGAAGATCATCTTGTCGACGAAGGGCGGGTTCCAGTCTTCCTTGAAGAACATCTTCAGCATGTCCGCAGCGATCTGGAACATACCGAACGGGCCGACGCGGTTCGGACCGTAACGGTCCTGCCACCAGCCCAGCAGACGACGTTCGACGAAGCTGAGCAGCGCGCCGCAGACCACCACGGCGAGCAGCACCACGATGGCCTTGAGGACCGCGATGATCGAGTCGATCACTTCAGGGGTAAACCACGTCATTGTGCTGCCTCCTGCAGACCCTCAACGGTTTTCCCGGCCAGGGCCGGAGGAATGCCGGCCAGACCCGATGGCAGTGCCACCAGACCTGCACCCAGTTCCTCATTGATGCGCAGTGGCAGACGCAGGGTCTGACCGGCAACGTTGAGGCTGAGCAAGGCACCGTCGTTGACGCCCAGGCGGTCCGCTTCGGACTTGGCCAGTGCGACGTAGGCTTCAGGGATACGCTCTTGAACCGGCGCGGCTTTCGAGGAATTTTCCTCGCTGCCGAACAGGTGGAAGAACGGCACGACCTGCCAGGTGCCCTGGGCAGGGGAGAAGGCGCGAGGCACGGCTGCGAACCAGCTCAGCTTGTCGCCGCTGCTTTCGATCAGGCGGACGCCCGGATCGCCCGCCCGCAGGTGACCACCGACTTCGTCCTGGAACTTGTTCCACGCTTGTGGGGAGTTCCAGCCCGGCGACCAGGCGAAAGGCACCTGGGAGCGCGGTTCGGCGGAGCCCGAGTAACCTTCCATCGAGAACGAGAACGCGGTGTCCTTGTCCTGCGAGGTACGCGGTTCATGCACGCTGATGTTGGCGCGCATGGCCGTCCGGCCGCTGTAACGCAGCGGTTCGCGGGCCAGTTTCAGGCCTTTGATACGGAAGCTGGCGGAAGGGGCGGCACCGACGATACCGGCCAGTTGCGCATTGCTCGCGGCGACGGCTTCGGTGACGTGGTCCAGTTGCGTCCAGTCCACAGGCTTGTTCAGCAGGGTCGCACGCAGGGCGTGCAACCAGCGCCAGCCTTCGTGGATCTGGATGCTGGCGTCGAGGTAGGTCGGATCATAGACCTGGAAGAAGCGCTGGGCGCGACCTTCCTGGCTGATCAGCGTACCGTCGCCTTCGGCGAAGCTCGCGGCGGGCAGGATCAGGTCGGCACGGTCAGTGGTCGCGGTCTTCTGATGATCGGCGACGATCACTACTTTCGCAGCCTTCAGAGCGGCGTCGACCTTGGCCGCGTCAACGCGGGTGAACAGGTCGTTTTCCAGCACGACGATGGCGTCTGCCTTGCCCGAGATCACTTGATCCAGCGCGGCATCGACCGAATCACCACCGAACAGGGCCAGGCCCATGCTGTTGGCTTCCGGCACGATCAGGCTCAGGGAGCCGTTCTTGTCGCGCAGTTTCAGGGCCTTGGCGATGTTGGCAGCGGCTTCGATCAGCGCGTTGGAACCCAGCGAAGTGCCGGACACGATCAACGGACGCTTGGCGGCCAGCAGGGCCTCAGCGATACGACCGGCCAGTTCCAGCGCTTCGGCGTCCAGACCCGCAACCGCCGGGGCGCTTGGATCGATGGCGTGGGCCACGGCAAAACCGATGCGGGCCAGATCGTCGGGAGCGGCGTGTACACACTCTTCGGCGACGTCGTCCAGACGGGTGTCAGCGAGGCTGGCGATGAACAGCGGGTTCAGTTCGTGCTGACCGATGTTCTTCACGGCGGCGTCGAGCCATGGCTGGACTTTCATCGCAGCGGCCATGTCTTCAGCCTTGTTTTTCACCGACTGACGCAGGCCCAGGGCCATGCGTGCGGCGGTCTGGGTGACGTCTTCGCCGAGGATGAACACGGCGTCGTGCTCTTCGACTTCACGCAGGGTCGGGATCGGCAGCGGGCTGTCTTTCAGAACCTGAACGACCAGACGCACACGCTCCAGCTCACCGGCTTCGATGCCCGAGTAGAAATGCTCGGCACCGACCAGTTCGCGCAGGGCGAAGTTGCTTTCCAGGCTGGCACGTGGCGAACCGATGCCGACGATATTGCGACCGCGCAGCAGGTCGGCGGCCTTGTCCAGTGCTTCGTCCAGGCTCAGCTTGACGTTGCCTTGGGCCAGCAGCGGCTGACGTGGACGGTCAGTGCGGTTGACGTAGCCATAGCCGAAACGGCCACGGTCACACAAGAAGTATTGGTTCACCGAACCGTTGTAGCGGTTCTCGATGCGGCGGATTTCGCCGTAACGTTCGCCGGGGCTGATGTTGCAACCGCTGGAGCAGCCGTGGCAGATGCTCGGCGAGAACTGCATGTCCCATTTGCGGTTGTAGCGCTCGGAGTGGGTCTTGTCGGTGAACACACCGGTCGGGCAGACCTCGGTGAGGTTGCCGGAGAACTCGCTTTCCAGCGTGCCGCTTTCAACGCGACCGAAGTACACGTTGTCGTGGGCGCCGAACACGCCGAGGTCGGTGCCGCCGGCGTAGTCTTTATAGAAGCGCACGCAGCGATAGCAGGCGATGCAGCGGTTCATCTCATGCGCGATGAACGGGCCCAGCTCCTGGTTCTGGTGGGTGCGTTTGGTGAAGCGATACCGGCGCTCGTTGTGGCCGGTCATCACGGTCATGTCCTGCAAATGGCAGTGACCACCTTCCTCGCAGACCGGGCAGTCGTGCGGGTGGTTGGTCATCAGCCATTCGACGACGCTGGCGCGGAACGCCTTGGACTCGTCGTCGTCGATGGAAATCCAGGTGTTGTCCGTGGCAGGGGTCATGCAGGACATGACGATACGACCACGGGTGTCGTTCTCGTCGGTGTACTGCTTGACCGCGCACTGGCGACAGGCGCCAACGCTGCCAAGGGCTGGATGCCAGCAGAAATAAGGGATGTCGAGCCCCAGCGACAGACAGGCCTGTAACAGGTTGTCTGCGCCATCGACTTCGAGCGCTTTGCCGTCTACGTGGATAGTAGCCATGGTTCAAAGTTCTTCGTTGGCCCGGTGTCAGCGGGCGTGGCTAATGGAATCTCGGTGCTGCCACGGTTCAAACAGCCAGTGAGGCGCAACCGGGGCAAAGGTCGACAGGCTTTCAGGCTTATCGACCGGTCAGTCTTTTTATGCGCCGACGATGGTCGGTGCTTTGCCGGGAACGAGACCGGGTGCCGCACGTTGAGGTGCGATACCGGCTTCGAATTCCGAGCGGAAGTATTTGATCGCGCTGCCCAGAGGTTCCACGGCGCCCGGTGCGTGGGCGCAGAAAGTCTTGCCTGGGCCGAGGAAGTTGACCAACCCCAGCAGCGTCTCGATATCGCCCGGTTGACCCTGGCCATTTTCGAGGGCGCGCAGCATCTTCACGCTCCATGGCAAGCCATCGCGGCAAGGGGTGCAGAAACCGCACGACTCCTGGGCGAAGAACTCTTCCATGTTGCGCAGCAGCGACACCATGTTGACCTTGTCGTCCACCGCCATCGCCAGGCCCGTACCCATTCGGGTGCCGACCTTGGCCACGCCACCGGCGTAGAAGGCGCAGTCCAAATGCTCAGGCAACAGGAAGCCGGTACCGGCACCGCCGGGCTGCCAGCATTTGAGCTTGAAGCCATCGCGCATGCCGCCCGCGTAGTCTTCGAACAGCTCGCGTGCTGGCAGACCGAATGGCAATTCCCAGATGCCGGGGTTCTTCACCTTGCCGGAGAAGCCCATCAGCTTGGTGCCGTGGTCTTCGCTGCCTTCGCGGGCCCGCGATTTGTACCAGTCGTTGCCGTAGTTCACGATCGCCGGGACGTTGCACAGGGTTTCGACGTTGTTTACGCAGGTCGGTTTGCCCCACACGCCGACGGCGGCAGGGAAGGGCGGCTTGGAGCGCGGATTGGCGCGACGGCCTTCCAGGGAGTTGATCAGTGCGGTTTCTTCACCGCAGATGTAACGCCCGGCGCCGGTGTGGACGAACAGTTCGAAGTCGAAACCGGTGCCCAGGATGTTCTTGCCCAGCAGGCCTGCCGCCTTGGCTTCAGCCACGGCGCGGTTCAAGTGCTTGGCAGCGGTGACGTATTCGCCACGCAGGAAGATGTAGCCCCGGTAGGCCTTCAGCGCGCGGGCACTGATCAGCATGCCTTCTACCAGCAGATGGGGCAGTTGCTCCATCAGCATGCGGTCTTTCCAGGTGTTCGGTTCCATCTCGTCCGCATTGCACAGCAAGTAGCGGATGTTCATGGATTCGTCTTTGGGCATCAGGCCCCACTTCACGCCCGTGGGGAAGCCTGCACCGCCGCGACCCTTGAGGCCGGAGTCCTTGACCGACTGCACGATTTCGTCAGGCGACTGCTGGGCGAAGGCCTTGCGGGCAGCCGCGTAGCCGTCTTTGGCCACGTATTCGTCGAACCACACGGGCTCGCCGTCGTCGCGCAGGCGCCAGGTCAGCGGGTGGGTTTCCGGCGTGCGCTGGATCAGGTTGGCCGGGCCGAAGGAAGTGATGGTCATACGTAACCCTCCAGCAGCTGGGCAACGCCAGCAGGCTGCAGATTGCCGAAAGTGTCGTCGTCGATCATGACCGCCGGCGCCTTGTCGCAATTGCCCAGGCAGCAGGCCGGCAGCAGCGTGAAGCGGCCATCGGCAGTAGTCTGCCCCAGGCCGATGCCCAGCTTGTTCTGGATTTCGCCGACGATGTCTTCGTGACCGGCGATGTAGCAGACCATGCTGTTGCAGACGCGGATGATGTGACGGCCCACAGGCTGACGGAAGATCTGGCTGTAGAACGTGGCCACACCTTCAACGTCGCTGGCGGGGATGCCCAGCACTTCGCCAATGGCGTAAATCGCGCCGTCCGGCACCCAGCCGCGTTCCTTCTGGACAATCTTCAGGGCTTCGATGGACGCCGCGCGCGGGTCCTCGTAGTGATGCATTTCGTGCTCGATGGCCGAGCGCTCGGATTCGCTCAAGGCGAAACGGTCTGTCTGGATAAGCGTGCTGTTCATGCTTAGCGGTCCACGTCGGCCATAACGAAGTCGATACTACCCAGGTACGCGATCAAGTCCGCGACCATGCTGCCTTTGATCACCGAAGGGATCTGCTGCAGGTGCGGGTAGCTTGGGGTGCGAATCCGGGTACGGTAGCTCATGGTGCCGCCGTCGCTCGTCAGGTAATAACTGTTGATGCCCTTGGTCGCTTCGATCATCTGGAAGGATTCGTTGGCCGGCATGACCGGGCCCCACGAAACTTGCAGGAAGTGCGTGATCAAGGTTTCGATGTGCTGCAGGGTGCGCTCTTTCGGCGGCGGCGTGGTCAGCGGGTGATCCGCTTTGTACGGGCCTTCCGGCATGTTGCGCATGCACTGGTCGATGATCTTGATGCTCTGGCGCATCTCTTCGACGCGGACCATGCAACGATCATAGGCATCGCCGTTGTGCGCCAGCGGCACTTCGAATTCGAAGTTCTCGTAACCCGAGTACGGGCGCGCCTTGCGCAGGTCGAAATCGCAACCGGTGGAACGCAGCCCGGCACCGGTGACGCCCCACTCCAGGGCCTCTTTGGTGTTGTAGGCGGCGACGCCGATGGTACGGCCCTTGAGGATGCTGTTCTGAAGCGCAGCCTTGGTGTATTCGTCCAGGCGTTTCGGCAGCCATTCGACGAAATCCTTGACCAGCTTGTCCCAGCCGCGTGGCAGGTCGTGAGCGACGCCACCGATGCGGTACCAGGCCGGGTGCAGACGGAAACCGGTGATGGCTTCGATCACGGTGTAGGCTTTCTGGCGGTCGGTGAAGGTGAAGAACACCGGGGTCATCGCACCGACGTCCTGGATGTACGTACCCAGGAACAGCAGGTGGCTGGTGATCCGGAAGAACTCGGCCATCATGATGCGGATGACGTCGACCTTCTCCGGCACCTTGATGCCGGCCAGCTTCTCGACCGAGAGCACATACGGCAGGTTGTTCATCACGCCGCCGAGGTAGTCGATACGGTCGGTGTACGGAATGAAGCTGTGCCAGGACTGACGCTCGGCCATCTTCTCGGCACCACGGTGGTGGTAGCCAATGTCAGGCACGCAGTCGACGATCTCTTCGCCGTCCAGCTGCAGCACGATACGGAATGCACCGTGAGCGGAAGGGTGGTTCGGACCCAGGTTGAGGAACATGTAGTCCTCGTTGGTGCCGGAACGCTTCATGCCCCAGTCTTCCGGACGGAAACGCGCGGCTTCCTCTTCCAGTTGCTGTTTGGCCAGCGTCAGGCTGTACGGGTCGAATTCGGTGGCGCGGGCAGGGTAGTCCTTGCGCAGCGGGTGACCTTCCCAGGTCGGCGGCATCATGATGCGGCTCAGGTGCGGGTGGCCCGGGAAGTCGATCCCGAACATGTCCCACACTTCGCGCTCGTACCAGTTGGCGTTCGGCCAGATGCTGGTGACGGTCGGCACGCTGAGGTCGCCCTCGGACAAGGCCACTTTGATCATGACGTCACTATTACGCTCTACCGACAGCAGGTGGTAGAACACGGTGAAGTTTGCGTCTGGCAAGCCACGACGCTTTGTGCGCAGGCGTTCGTCGACGCCGTGCAGGTCGTACAGCATCGAGTACGGCTTTGGCACGTTGCGCAGGAACGTCAGGATTTCGAACAGTCTGGCGCGCGCCACCCACAGCACTGGCATGCCAGTGACGGTGGATTGGGCAGTGAACGCGTCGGCGCCAAAACGGTTGTGCAATTCAACGACGACCTCTTGGTCGTCAGCCTTGTAAGGCGGGATGTACAGAGCGGTGTCTGCAGTCATAGGTCTCGATCGCTATCGGTCAACGTACAGAATGAACCCAGGTTCAGGCTTCTTTTTGTAAAGAAAACTGGATCAGACTTCGTCGGGGCTGCGCAGGTTTGTCACCGCGATACGCTGTTCGCGGCGCTGTTCCTTTTGCGACGGCATCTCGGCGCGGTACACGCCTTGGTCGCCGACGACCCAGGACAGAGGACGTCGCTCCTGGCCAATGGATTCCTGCAGCAGCATCAGGCCTTGCAGAAATGCCTCTGGGCGGGGCGGGCAGCCGGGCACGTAGACATCGACAGGCAGGAACTTGTCCACGCCCTGCACAACGGAATAGATGTCATACATGCCACCGGAGTTGGCGCACGAACCCATGGAAATGACCCATTTAGGTTCGAGCATTTGCTCGTAAAGGCGCTGGATGATCGGGGCCATCTTGATGAAGCAGGTGCCGGCGATGACCATGAAGTCGGCCTGACGCGGCGATGCCCGGATGACTTCGGCGCCAAAGCGCGCGATGTCGTGAGGCGCCGTGAAGGCGGTGGTCATTTCCACGTAGCAGCAAGACAGACCGAAGTTGTACGGCCAAAGGGAGTTCTTGCGACCCCAGTTGACAGCACCGCTCAGCACGTCTTCGAGCTTGCCCATGAAGATGTTTTTGTGAACTTGATCCTCTAACGGATCGGAAACGGTTTCCCGTTCGCCAATCGGATACTGCTCGTTAGGAGCATCGGGGTCGATCCTGGTGAGATTGTATTGCATTGCCAAAGCCTCATTGTTTTAGCTTCGCCTGCCGATTACGACGACCAACGGGAGCCCAATCGAGCGCCCCTACCCGCCATAGGTAGACAAGACCTGCCAACAGAATTGCTATGAAAACGAGAGCTTCGGCGAAGCCGGTCCAGCCGCTTTCGCGGACGGACACAGACCAGGCGTACAGAAAGAGGGCTTCAATATCGAAAATCACGAACAGCATCGCGACCAGATAGAATTTTGCGGAGAGCCGCAGGCGGGCGCCGCCTGTAGGCAGCATGCCGGATTCGAACGGTTCGTTCTTGCTGCGACCCCAGGCTTTGGAACCGAGCAGGCTGGAGAGACCGAGCATGAATGCGCAGAGGCCGATGACGCCCAAAAGGAAAATGGCGAAGCCCCAGTTGTGGGCAATCAAACCTGTCGATTCGGACATGCTGGCAATCCTTAGCAGAGAGCAAAGGTCTCTGAGCTTGAAAAAGAAGTAGAGGCAGTGACGATATGTCGCAGAGCGATCAATCACGGGATTTTATGTGCAAAACAGGGGCAAGTAAATTTTCTACATCAAATTTATTCACGGGATTAATGAGCCAGATCACGGATTACGTGCTTAGGGCCTCTGAACACGGGCATTACAGCTCATTTCGTTAATTATGTTTTCTGTAAACGGTAAAGAAAAAGTGAGGGGTTAAATGATAATTACTATCATTTGAAACTTCCTTTTCTCCCTGTCGCCGTGAGGTGATGAAGTTGGCGTAACAGCTTCCGTCAAATGACGAGCTAATAGGCGATCTTTCTTATTAACTTTTGCAGATCCATTCGTCATGTCTATCGACTGATGACCTACTACTTGAGTAGGAGATTAAATGCCCACAAATGACAAAGGCCGCCAAGGGGCGGCCTCTGCATGACGCGTTGTACTCAGTGGAACTGTTCTTCTTCGGTCGAGCCGGTCAGCGCGGTGACCGAGGACTGGCCGCCTTGAATCACGGTGGTCATGTCGTCGAAGTAGCCGGTGCCCACTTCCTGCTGGTGCGCCACGAAGGTGTAGCCTTTGGCGGCGTCAGCAAACTCCTGCTCTTGCAGCTTCACGTAGGCGGTCATGTCGTTGCGGGCGTAGTCGTGCGCCAGGTTGAACATGCTGTGCCACATGTTGTGGATGCCCGCCAGAGTGATGAACTGGTGCTTGTAGCCCATCGCCGACAGCTCGCGCTGGAATTTGGCGATGGTCGCGTCGTCCAGGTTCTTCTTCCAGTTGAAAGACGGCGAGCAGTTGTACGACAGCAGTTGATCCGGGTATTCCTTCTTGATCGCCTCGGCGAAACGACGGGCTTCGTCCAGGTCCGGTTTGGCGGTTTCGCACCAGATCAGGTCGGCATACGGCGCATACGCCAGACCGCGAGCGATGGCCTGATCCAGACCGGCGCGCACTTTGTAGAAGCCTTCCGGAGTGCGGGTGCCGGTCACGAACGGCTTGTCGTACGGGTCGCAGTCCGAGGTCAGCAGGTCCGCCGCGTTGGCGTCGGTGCGGGCCAGGATGATGGTCGGAACGCCAGCGACGTCAGCCGCCAAGCGTGCAGCCACCAGCTTCTGCACGGCTTCCTGAGTCGGTACCAGCACCTTGCCGCCCATGTGGCCGCATTTCTTCACGGAGGCCAGTTGGTCTTCGAAGTGCACGCCTGCAGCGCCTGCTTCGATCATGCTTTTCATCAGCTCGTAGGCGTTCAGTACGCCGCCGAAACCGGCTTCGGCGTCCGCCACGATCGGCGCGAAGTAGTCGATGTAACCTTCATCGCCCGGGTTCTTGCCGGCTTTCCACTGGATCTGGTCAGCGCGGCGAAACGAGTTGTTGATGCGCTTGACCACGGTCGGCACCGAGTCCACCGGGTACAGCGACTGGTCGGGGTACATCGATTCGGCGGAGTTGTTGTCCGCGGCCACTTGCCAGCCGGACAGGTAGATCGCCTGGATGCCGGCCTTCACTTGTTGCACGGCCTGGCCGCCGGTCAGGGCGCCCATGCAGTTGACGAAGTCTTTGTCGGGACGGAAGGACGGTTTCGCGCCTTGGGTCACCAGGTTCCAGAGCTTTTCAGCGCCCAATTTGGCGAACGTGTGTTCTGGCTGGATCGAGCCACGCAGGCGGACGACGTCAGCAGCGGAGTAGGTGCGGGTCACGCCTTTCCAGCGTGGATTCTCGGCCCAGTCTTTCTCGATGGCTGCAATGTGTTGTTCGCGTGTCAGTGCCATGGGGTAAACCTCGTCGCTTGGTCTTGTGGGTCTAGAGGTGAAGCTCGTTGCTCTGTCAGCGCCTGAGGTTTCTTCAAGGCGCACTTTTGGGTGCTCACGAAATCGGAAAGCATGCGTTGCAATCGGGGTGTTTGTTCGCGATCACGGTAGTGAGGCGATGAAACGGCCTTTTGGGCTTAAAAGATGCGAATCGGCTCGATCTTGTTGAGTTCAGGCGCGATTCTGCTGCGTTCTGCAAAACCTTCTTTTCTGCGGTAGCGAGGCCATCATGCCTCGGCTTTTTTTCGTCGTCAAACGTTTTGTAGTGATATTTTCAGTGCACTACATCTTTCGTCTAATACGACTCATCAGTCAGTTTCGGGCTCGGAGGTGCTGGTACGGGGGAGTCGGCGGGAATACTGGGTGGTCACGGGAAGCAGGCGAGATGTAGTGCTCTGAATGGCACTACATATTGAGTGAGGGAAGGGTGTGTCATGCGGGGTTGCGGGTTTGCACGGCCTAAGACTGTGGGAGCGGCGTCTCAGTAGGCGCTCAGTCCAGACTATCGACCTTCACGCGCAGGGTCATGTCGTCGCGGCCCTGGGTCGAATACCGGCGGGTGATGCCCTGCTCGTCGGCGCGGGACTGGTCGCTGACCCCGGCGAGGGTGATCCATTCGCCCAATCGCCCGCTGACTTGCGTGTCTGTGCTCTGCACCTTGATCGCGTCGGCCTGTTGCTGGCTCATGCGGTCGTTGTTGGTGCTGATGTTCAGGTGAACGATGTCGCCAGTAATCGTGGCTGTGACGTAGAAGCCGCGGGTGACGTTGCGGTATTGGGTGTTGGTCTGTGCATAGCCGTATGAGTCGGTCTGCACATTGGTGATCGGAATGCTCTGACCAACCTGGATCAGTGCCGGGGTGCCTTCATTGGCCTGCACCTGTTGCACGCCGCCGTCACGACTGGCAGTGCCGTAATTAATGATCCGGGTTTTACCGTCGGCACTGACGCGGCCATTTTGTGAGCGCACGGTGCCGTTGACCGAATAGCCTTGATCGTTCTGGACCGAGTTGTCGCTGGTGTCGACGCTGATCATCAGGCGTTTCGGCGCGGTGTCGAGCTGAGACAACAGGTCGCGGAGCTCGCCGATTTTCGCCGGCTCGGCGTTGACGATCAGCTTATTGCCGTAGGCGTTCACGGTGCCTTCGTTGCCGAGAAAGGATTTCACGGTGGGCATCAGGTCGTCGCTGGTGCGGTAATTCAAGGGAATGACTTCGGTGGCGGCAACCGCCGTGAAGCTGCAAGCCAACAGCACTGAAGCGAGCAGGGTGCGTAACGACATCGGTGTGATCTCCGCGAAGGGGGCGCATCAAAGCGTTGAGTGTGACAGTTTGTCGGCCTGCACACGGCCAAATTGAATCGCAGACAGCAGAACGCCCCGGCGTCCTTGTCTCAGCATAGTCAGCCAGGGCGAGGGCGGCGGGGCGTTCAGTGTGCGCGAGATCGCCGGTTTAGCGCGAGCTGCGCACCATGTCCACGTGAGGCAGGCCGGCTTCGAGGAACTCTTCACTCACCACGGTAAAGCCAAAACGCTCATAAAACGCCGTGGCGTACACTTGGGCACTGAGTTTCTGCTCCTTGAGGTCGCGCTTTTCCGCTTCGGCAATGACGAAGTTGAGCAGCGCATCGCCGACTTTCAGGCCGCGCCAGTCTTTAAGGACCGACAATCGCCCGATCTCGCCGTCCGGCAGCAGCCGGGCCGTGCCAATCGGGTAGTCGCCTTCCAGTGCCAGAAAATGCAGTGCGCCTGCGTCTTCGGCGTCCCATTCCAGTTCGGGCGGCACCGATTGCTCGGCGATGAACACAGCTTCACGAATACGCCGGATGTCGGCGTTGTCTTTCTGCCAGTCGGCTACCCGTACGTGGATCTTATTCATCAGCAAACCCCAGACTTCCTTGTTTGACCAGCTCACAGAGCAGGTTGCGACCATCGTCATCTGCCAGCCATTGGCCCAGATTGTCGATATGCAGTGCATCGGCCGAGCAGACCAGTTTCAACAGCTCGCGCAGACGACCGGGCAGCAGACGGCTTTGGCCGCTGGCGAATAGCAGCAGGTCTTCGTCGACTTCGGACCATGCCAGGCGTGCGCTCGGGTTGCGAATCAGGATCGCGCCCTGTTCCATGCTGTCGAGCAGTTCGGCGTCGTCCAACTCAGGCCCGACGACCATTTCCGGGTAGCGCGGCTCGGTCATGAACTGGCCGAACCAGGTCAGCAGCAGGCGCTCGTCGCTCATGTGTTCGGCGAGCAGGGCCTTCAGGCGATCCAGCGCGTCGCGTTGAATTTCGTGCGGGTCGCTGACCGGTTGCGCGTCGGCGTCGGTGTAACGCTCTTCGTCCGACATGAACTGGCTGAGGAAGTCGGTGAAGTGGGTCAGCACTTCCGCCGCGCTCGGGGCGCGGAAACCGACCGAATAGGTCAAGCAGTCGTCGACGGCAACGCCCCAGTGGGCCAGACGCGGCGGCAGGTACAGCATGTCGCCCGGTTCCAGCGTCCACTCATCGGTGCCCTGGAAGTCGGCGAGGATGCGCAGGTCGGCATGCTCCAGCAGCGGACTGTCGGTGTCGCACATCTGGCCGATTTTCCAGTGCCGCTTGCCGTGGCCTTGTAGCAGGAATACGTCGTAGTTGTCGAAGTGCGGGCCAACGCTGCCACCCGGTGCGGCATAGCTGATCATCACGTCATCAATGCGCCAGCTCGGCAGGAAGCGGAAGTTGTCGAGCAGCTCGCCCACTTCTGGCACGAATTGGTCGACGGCCTGAACCAGCAGGGTCCACTCGGTTTCCGGCAGCTTGCTGAACTCGTCTTCGGCAAACGGGCCGCGACGCAGTTCCCACGGACGCACGCCGTTTTCGATGATCAGGCGCGACTCGATCTCTTCTTCCAGGGCCAGGCCGGCCAGTTCGTCAGCGTCGATCGGGCTTTCGAAGTCCGGGATCGCCTGGCGGATCAGCAGGGGTTTTTTCTGCCAGTAATCGCGCAGGAACTCACGCGCTGTAATGCCACCAAGCAGCTGAACAGGAATATCAGGATTCATGTGTAACCTATTGAAAAAACGTGTTTTTCAGACTGGAATAAAAACGCCCGGCTCAGCCGGGCGTTCAGAGCGTGTGCGGCTGGATCAGATACGCTTGGCTTGTGCCACGGCGTTGCCAATGTAGTTGGCCGGGGTGAGCTTTTTCAGCTCGGCCTTGGCTTCGGCAGGCATGTCCAGGCCGTCGATGAAAGTCTGCAACGCCTCTGGGCTGATGCCCTTGCCGCGTGTCAGCTCTTTCAATTTCTCGTACGGATTCTCGATGTCGTAGCGACGCATCACCGTCTGGATCGGCTCGGCCAGGACTTCCCAGCACGCGTCCAGATCAGCGGCGATCTTCTGCTCGTTCAGCTCCAGCTTGCCGATGCCCTTGAGGCTCGCTTCGTAGGCAATCACGCTGTGAGCGAAGCCCACACCGAGGTTGCGCAGGACGGTGGAGTCGGTAAGGTCGCGCTGCCAGCGGGAAATCGGCAGCTTGCTCGCCAGGTGCTGGAACAGCGCGTTGGCGATGCCCAGGTTGCCTTCGGAGTTTTCGAAGTCGATCGGGTTGACCTTGTGCGGCATGGTCGACGAGCCGATTTCGCCGGCGACGGTCTTCTGCTTGAAGTAACCGAGGGAGATGTAGCCCCAGATGTCGCGGTCGAAGTCGATCAGAATGGTGTTGTAGCGCGCGATGGCGTCGAACAGTTCGGCGATGTAGTCGTGCGGTTCGATCTGCGTGGTGTACGGATTGAAACCCAGACCCAGCTCGCCTTCGATGAAGGCGCGGGCGTTGGCTTCCCAGTCGATGTCCGGGTAGGCCGACAGGTGCGCGTTGTAGTTGCCGACGGCGCCGTTGATCTTGCCCAGCAGCGGAACGGCGGCGACTTGAGCGATCTGACGCTCCAGGCGGTAGACGACGTTCGCCAGCTCTTTGCCGAGGGTGGTCGGCGAGGCAGGCTGGCCGTGGGTGCGCGACAGCATCGGCACGGCGGCGAAACGGATCGCCAGCTCGCGGATCGACTCGGCGATCTGACGCATCAGCGGCAGCAGCACGGTGTCACGGCCTTCGCGCAGCATCAGCGCGTGGGACAGGTTGTTGATGTCCTCGCTGGTGCAGGCGAAGTGAATGAATTCGCTGACCTTGGCCAGCTCCGGCAATTTGGCCGCCTGCTCTTTAAGCAGGTATTCGATCGCCTTGACGTCGTGGTTGGTGGTGCGCTCGATTTCTTTCACGCGCTCGGCGTGTTCGAGGGCGAAGTCATCGGCCAGTGCGTCGAGGATGGCGTTGGCTTCGGCGGAAAACGCCGGGACTTCAGGGATTTGCGGGTGTGCCGCCAGGCGCTGGAGCCAGCGAACCTCGACGAGGGCGCGGAAACGGATCAGGCCGTATTCGCTGAATATAGGGCGCAGGGCCTGGGTTTTGCCGGCGTAGCGGCCGTCTACAGGGGAAACCGCAGTGAGCGAAGAAAGCTGCATGGGGTGCTCTCGGACAGTCGGGCAACGAAATGGGGCGCGTATCATACATGAAAATTCGGGTCAGCCGAGGCCGACTGACTGAGATGGATCGCGCCGTGTGTGCGTAACGGGCTATTTCCAGGTGCGCGGCGATCAGCCGTGCATCAACGGATACAGTTCTTTCAATAACTTGCGACGGCTGATGACCAGTTGCCAGCGGTGACCGCCCACTTGTCGCCAAAGTCGCGCGCAGCGAATCCCGGCCAGCAGCAGGGCGCGGATTTTCGAGGCGTTGTTGGGTTGTTGCAGGTTGCGCATGTCGCCGTGAACCTGAATCCGCTGGCGCAGGGTGCTCAGCGTGTCCTGATACAGCGCACCGCTGGCGGCGATCACGTTCTCGTGAACGATGCCGAAATGCTCCACTTGCGACTGGATCTGAGGCAGGCGTTTGCCGATGGTTTCCAGCATGTCGTCGCGCTTGGATAACTGACGTTCCAGGCCGAGCATGGCCAGTGCATAACGTAATGGCTCCCGTTGCAACGTGCCCGGGTCGCGTTCAAGAGCGCTGGCGAGGGCGCGATAGCCCTCGCGCAGGTTCAGATCATCGCCGCCAAATACGTCCAGTGTGTCTTTGGGGTCCATGTTCAGCAGGCTGCCGATCAGGCAGCCCACCGCAGCTTCGCCGGCCTGGCCGGTCTTGGCGATGCGGTCCACCAGCACGGCGGCCTGAAACACGCCGCCCAATGCGGTGAGTTGCTCTTGAATCGGACTCATCAACGAGGGTCCTTGCTGTGCCAGGGTTCGGAGATTTCGATGACGCCGCCACCGAGGCAGATTTCGCCGTCGTAGAAGACCACAGACTGGCCCGGCGTCACGGCGCGTTGCGGCTCGTCGAACGTGGCGCGGTAGCCGGTGGCGGTGCGTTCCAGGGTGCAGTGTTGATCGGCCTGGCGGTAACGGACCTTGGCGGTTAACTGGCGTGGGGTGCTGAGGTCGATCGGGTTGACCCAGTAGATTTCTGAAGCAAGCAGGGCGCGGGAGAACAGCCATGGGTGCTCGTTGCCCTGGCCGACGATCAGCTCGTTGTTCACCAGGTCCTTTTCCAGCACATACCACGGCTCGTCGCCCGCGTCTTTCAGGCCGCCGATGCCCAGGCCCTGACGCTGACCGATGGTGTGGTACATCAGGCCAGCGTGGCGCCCGATGACGTCGCCTTCGGTGGTCTTGATCTCGCCCGGTTGAGCGGGCAGGTACTGCTTCAGAAAGTCAGTGAAGCGGCGCTCGCCGATGAAGCAGATGCCGGTGGAATCCTTTTTCTTGGCGGTGGCCAATTCGTACTTCTCGGCGATGGCACGGACTTCCGGCTTTTCCAGCTCGCCGACCGGGAACAGGGTCTTGGCGATCTGTTCGCCCGCGACGGCGTGCAAGAAGTAGCTCTGGTCCTTGTTGGGGTCCAGGCCCTTGAGCAGCTCGGTGCGCCCATCGATGTCGCGACGCCGCACGTAGTGTCCGGTGGCGATCAGGTCGGCGCCGAGCATGAAGGCGTAATCGAGAAACGCTTTGAACTTGATCTCGCGGTTGCACAGGATGTCCGGGTTCGGCGTGCGACCGGCTTTGTACTCTTCAAGGAAGTGCTCGAAGACGTTATCCCAGTACTCGGCGGCGAAGTTCACTGTGTGCAGCTTGATACCGATTCGGTCGCACACGGCCTGGGCGTCCGCGAGGTCGTCCATGGCGGTGCAGTATTCCGTTCCGTCGTCTTCTTCCCAGTTCTTCATGAACAGGCCTTCCACCTGATATCCCTGCTCCATGAGCAGAAGGGCGGAGACCGAAGAATCCACGCCGCCGGACATGCCGACAATGACGCGCTTCTTTTCTGTATTGGAAAAGGCTGAATCAGACATAGGGGTTCGATGGGTAGCTTGGAAAAGGACGCGATTCTAGCAGGGAGTCGGCGCCAAGGCTAAAAGCTATTCAATTGCGCACAATATCGAGGCTGTGTACGGGGCCTGCGAGGTAATCGTCGAGGCAGTCCAGCACCAGGTGACTGCGCCAGCGGTCGGGCTGATGGGCCAGCTCGTCGCGGGTCAGCCACGGGGCGCCGACGATGCCGGTGTCCAGCTCGCGCCCCGGGTGATGTTTGATCGGTTTGGCCGCGAAGCACACGCGCTGGTAGGTCACGCCGTTGCTGGGCGCGGTGTACAGATAAATGCCGACCACGCCGGTCAGCTCGACATCCCAGCCGGTTTCTTCCAGCGTTTCGCGGATCGCAGCTTCACGCAGGGTTTCGTCCGGTTCCAGATGCCCGGCAGGCTGATTGAGGACCAGCTTGTCGTTTTTCAGTTCTTCGACGAAGAGAAAGCGGCCGTTGTCTTCGACGATGGTGGCGACAGTGATGTGGGGTTGCCAGGTCATGTAAAGGGCTCTCTGAGGTGGGGCAGATGACCGATGGCAAGGAACTGCACATTCCCTGTGGGAGCGAATTCATTCGCGAAAAATATTACAGCCGATGGAGATTTATCGGCTAGTAACGCCTTTTCGCGAATGAATTCGCTCCCACAGATCGTGTTGCCAAGCCAAATGAGATGTTTGCTGCCATAAGCGGGTGCCGATGTGTGGCTGCGAACAGTGGATGACCTCTGTGTCGCCTGAAAAAGAAAACCCCGGCACAAGGCCGGGGTTTTCATGTTGCGTTCGACGGCCTGAACCGCCGATCCGGCAAGGCTTACTTCAGCGCGTTGATCGCGTCGTTCAGGGTCTTGCTTGGACGCATGGCTTTGCTGGCCAGTTCCGGCGTGGCGAAGTAGTAGCCGCCGATGTCCAGAGGCTTGCCCTGTACGCCGTTCAGCTCGGCGACGATGGTCGCTTCGTTGTCGGTCAGGGTTTTGGCCAGCTGGGTGAACTTGGCTTGCAGCTCTTTATCTTCGGTCTGAGCGGCCAGGGCCTGAGCCCAGTAGGTCGCCAGGTAGAAGTGGCTACCGCGGTTGTCGATACCGCCAACCTTGCGCGATGGCGACTTGTTGTTGTCCAGGAACTGGCCGGTGGCCTTGTCCAGGGCAGTGGCAAGTACCAGCGCTTTCGGGTTGTTGTAGACGTTGCCCAGATGCTCCAGGGAAGCCGCCAGTGCCAGGAATTCGCCCAGCGAGTCCCAACGCAGGAAGTTCTCTTCGTTCAGCTGTTGAACGTGCTTCGGTGCTGAACCGCCAGCGCCGGTTTCGAACAGACCGCCGCCATTCATCAGCGGTACGATCGACAGCATCTTGGCACTGGTGCCCAGTTCCATGATCGGGAACAGGTCGGTCAGGTAGTCACGCAGCACGTTACCGGTGACCGAGATGGTGTCCTTGCCAGCGCGGATGCGCTCCAGGGAAACCTTCATCGCGTCGACTGGCGACTTGATGGTGATGTCCAGGCCAGTGGTGTCGTGGTCTTTCAGGTACTTCTCGACCTTCTTGATCATGACGGCGTCGTGGGCGCGCTGCGGGTCCAGCCAGAAAATGGCCGGGGTGTTGCTCAGGCGCGAACGGTTGACGGCCAGTTTGACCCAGTCCTGGATCGGCGCGTCTTTGGTCTGGCACATGCGGAAGATGTCGCCCGCTTCAACGTTCTGCTCCATCAACACCTGACCTTTGTCGTCGGTGACGCGAACCACGCCGTCAGCTTCGATCTGGAAGGTCTTGTTGTGGGAGCCGTATTCTTCGGCTTTCTGAGCCATCAGGCCAACGTTCGGTACGCTGCCCATGGTGGTCGGATCGAAGGCGCCGTGTTTCTTGCAGTCTTCGATGACAGCCTGGTAGATGGTGGCGTAGCAGCGATCCGGGATCACGGCCTTGGTGTCCTGCAGGACGCCGTCGTTGTTCCACATCTTGCCGGAATCACGAATCATCGCAGGCATCGAGGCGTCGACGATGACGTCGCTCGGTACGTGCAGGTTGGTGATGCCTTTGTCGGAGTTGACCATCGCCAGAGGAGGGCGGGTCGCGTACACGGCTTTGACGTCGGCTTCGATCTGCGCTTGCTGGTCGGCTGGCAGATCCTTGAGACGGGCGTACAGGTCGCCGATGCCGTTGTGCAGGTTGAAACCGATTTCTTTCAGGACTTCAGCGTGCTTCTTCAGCGCGTCCTGGTAGTACTCGGCCACGAACTCGCCGAACATGATCGGGTCGGAGACCTTCATCATGGTGGCTTTCAAGTGAACGGAGAACAGCACGCCCAGCTTCTTGGCGTCTTCGATTTCCTTGGCCACGAATGCGCGCAGGGCTTTTTTGCTCATGACGGCGCAATCGATGATTTCAGCGGCCAGGACCGGTGTCTTTTCTTTCAGAACGGTGTTCTTGCCGTCCTTGCCGATCAGTTCGATCTTCACGGAGCCGGCGTTTTCGATCAGCGCGGATTTCTCGCTGCCGTAGAAGTCGCCGCTGTCCATGTGGGCAACGTGGGACTTGGAGTCTGTAGCCCAGGCGCCCATCTTGTGCGGGTGCTTGCGCGCGTAATTCTTGACCGAGAGCGGCGCACGGCGATCGGAGTTACCTTCACGCAGAACCGGGTTCACGGCGCTGCCTTTTACCTTATCGTAACCGGCCTGAGCGACTTTGTCGGCTTCGGTGACAACTTCGTCCGGGTAGTTCGGGACGTTGTAGCCCTTGGCTTGCAGTTCCTTGATCGCGGCCTTCAGTTGTGGAACCGAGGCGCTGATGTTCGGCAGCTTGATGATGTTGGCTTCCGGCGTGGTCGCCAGTTCACCCAGCTCTGCCAGATCGTCGGAAACCTTCTTGTCGCCCAGCTGCTCAGGGAAGCTGGCAAGGATACGGGCTGCAAGGGAGATGTCGCGAGTCTCGACGGCGATGTCAGCGGAAGCGGTGAACGCTTCGATGATCGGCAGCAGTGAGTAGGTGGCGAGGGCAGGAGCTTCGTCGGTGAAGGTATAGATGATCTTCGAGCGGTTGGACATTTTCGGGATAACTCTCTTCTTTGCTGAGCGTACACAAAATTTCGAGATGCGCAGGGTAGGCACTTTCGCCCAAGGAAACGATGAGCCGAAAGTCGAGAATTTCGTCGCGTGATATGGGGTTCATCAATCGAGCGTCAAGCGGCCGAATGCGGGTTGAGCGTTCGGCCTTGGAGGGCTGAAAGTCGCGTTTCAGATGGCTCGGCCCCCAATGACCCTATGGTCACCGGCGGCGAGTATACCACCGGTCCCGGCCATTAATACGATAGTAGTGTGAACGCTTGACGCTCGCGTTGATCGGTTCAGCCTCCCGGTTGCCACCGCAGAAATTCCGCAAAACCTTGAAGCCCGCGTCTCACGGGGTCTGCGGCAGACTGTCGCAGTCGTTGAAGCGTAGTGAAGGGTGGTTGAAGCGCAAGTGGAATTTCGACTAAAGGAGGATTCTTTCGGCGGGGCCCTGGAACCGGGAGTGGGGCAGGTGTTCGATGATCGAACGTGATGAGCCAGAGTAGTGTCTTTGTTGACCCGTGAGTGCCCACGAATGGTTACCCATATAAAGAGAGGGGAATTGACTGAGTGATGTTTGAGGGGGCACAAAAAAAGCCGGTCAGCCTTTGAGGCATGACCGGCTATTCAGGTCTCGCGCTTGAACGGTCCGGCTCAGGCGTGATCTTTGCTGTGTTCGTGTTGCGTGTTGAGTGCGTGCGTCGTTGACGGTTTGGATGGCTCTATCGCTTTGATGTCCACGGCGTGCAAGCCTTTCGGGCCCTGGATGATCTCGAAATTGACCGGCTGACCGGCCTTGAGCGTTTTATAGCCGTCCATTTTGATCGCGGAGTAATGAGCGAACAGGTCCTCGGACTTGCCGTCTTCAATGATGAATCCAAAACCCTTGGCGTTGTTAAACCACTTGACCTTACCGCTTAGCATAGTCACATCCCTCTGCAAAGGACTCCGATGGGAGTATCATCACCTCTCATCCGCCGGACCTAAAAAATTTTGGTTGACTGCGCGGACCCTTTTTACCCAATGTGGGTTCTATTGTTTGTAACACCGATTAGCCGATAGTCAAGGTCATGTGGCGGTCCAATCGATAATGTGCATGATCATGACCACTCTATTTAATTTCGTCCCCTACGAACGTCCTTTACCATGCATGCAATGAGCAAGATTCGACTAACATTCAATCAGGATGACCCGCAGTCCCATGAGGACGAAGCGGCGGGCATCGCGGTGCAGGAAGCCAAGCCGACATTGCAGGTGCCACCGATGTACAAGGTGGTTTTGTTCAACGATGACTACACCCCCATGGATTTCGTTGTTGAAGTGCTGGAGGTGTTCTTCAATCTGAATCGTGAGCTGGCGACCAAGGTCATGCTGGCCGTCCATACAGAGGGACGGGCAGTATGTGGATTGTTTACCCGCGACATCGCCGAGACCAAGGCAATGCAGGTCAACCAATACGCCAGGGAAAGCCAGCATCCGCTACTCTGTGAGATCGAGAAGGACGGTTAACGCCGGACACTTGGGTAAGAGGTGAAGCTATGTTAAACCGTGAGCTCGAAGTCACCCTCAATTTGGCTTTCAAGGAGGCCCGCTCCAAACGTCATGAATTCATGACCGTCGAGCACCTTCTGCTGGCCCTATTGGACAATGAGGCTGCCGCCACTGTTCTCCGTGCCTGCGGCGCAAACCTCGACAAACTCAAACACGACCTTCAGGAGTTCATCGACTCCACGACGCCGTTGATCCCCGTTCATGATGAGGATCGCGAGACGCAACCGACTTTGGGCTTCCAGCGTGTGCTTCAACGTGCGGTTTTCCATGTGCAGAGTTCCGGCAAGCGTGAAGTCACTGGCGCCAACGTGCTGGTGGCTATTTTCAGCGAGCAGGAAAGTCAGGCGGTGTTTCTGCTGAAACAGCAGAGCGTTGCCCGTATCGATGTCGTCAATTACATCGCCCATGGCATTTCCAAGGTGCCGGGGCATGGCGATCACTCTGAAGGTGAGCAAGATATGCAGGATGATGAGGGCGGTGAGTCTTCTTCTTCGGGCAATCCTCTGGATGCCTATGCCAGCAATCTGAATGAATTGGCCCGTCAAGGCCGCATCGATCCCCTTGTCGGCCGTGAGCTGGAAGTCGAGCGTGTTGCTCAGATTCTCGCGCGCCGTCGCAAAAACAACCCGTTGCTGGTCGGTGAGGCCGGTGTCGGCAAGACGGCCATCGCCGAGGGCCTGGCGAAGCGCATCGTCGACAATCAGGTACCCGATTTGCTGGCGAACAGCGTCGTTTACTCCCTGGACCTCGGCGCCTTGCTGGCCGGTACCAAATACCGTGGTGACTTCGAGAAGCGCTTCAAGGCGTTACTCGGTGAGCTGAAAAAACGCCCGCATGCCATCCTGTTCATCGACGAAATCCACACCATCATTGGTGCCGGTGCTGCGTCGGGCGGCGTGATGGACGCGTCCAACCTGCTCAAGCCGCTGCTGTCTTCGGGTGATATCCGTTGCATCGGTTCGACCACGTTCCAGGAATTCCGCGGCATCTTCGAAAAAGACCGTGCGCTTGCCCGTCGCTTCCAGAAAGTCGACGTCTCCGAGCCTTCGGTCGAAGACACCATCGGTATTCTGCGTGGCCTGAAAGGTCGTTTCGAGCAGCACCACAACATCGAATACAGCGATGAAGCCCTGCGCGCTGCTGCTGAACTGGCGTCGCGCTACATCAATGACCGTCACATGCCTGACAAGGCGATTGACGTCATCGACGAGGCGGGTGCCTATCAGCGTCTGCAGCCGGTCGAGTCTCGGGTCAAGCGCATCGAAGTGCCGCAGGTGGAAGACATCGTCGCGAAAATCGCGCGGATTCCGCCTAAGCACGTCAACAGCTCCGATAAGGAACTGCTGCGTAACCTCGAACGCGATCTGAAACTGACCGTCTTCGGTCAGGATGCAGCCATTGATTCGCTGTCCACGGCGATCAAGCTGTCCCGTGCCGGTCTCAAGTCGCCAGACAAGCCTGTCGGTTCGTTCCTGTTCGCGGGGCCGACCGGTGTGGGTAAAACCGAAGCGGCGCGTCAGTTGGCCAAGGCGCTGGGGATCGAGCTGGTGCGTTTCGACATGTCCGAGTACATGGAGCGCCACACCGTTTCGCGTCTGATCGGTGCGCCTCCGGGGTATGTCGGGTTCGATCAGGGCGGTCTGCTGACCGAAGCCATCACCAAGCAGCCACATTGCGTGTTGTTGCTCGACGAGATCGAGAAGGCGCATCCGGAAGTCTTCAACCTGCTGCTGCAGGTGATGGACCACGGTACGCTGACTGACAACAACGGTCGCAAAGCGGACTTCCGCAACGTGATCGTGATCATGACCACCAACGCCGGTGCTGAAACCGCGGCGCGCGCTTCGATTGGCTTCACCCATCAGGATCACTCGTCTGATGCGATGGAAGTCATCAAGAAGAGCTTCACGCCGGAATTCCGCAACCGCCTGGACACCATCATCCAATTTGGTCGCCTCAGCCATGAGGTCATCAAAAGCGTGGTGGACAAGTTCCTTACCGAACTTCAGGCGCAACTGGAAGACAAGCGGGTTCTGCTGGAAGTCACCGACGCCGCCAGAAGTTACCTGGCCGAAGGTGGCTACGACGCGGCAATGGGCGCTCGCCCAATGGCACGTCTGATTCAGGACAAGATCAA
The DNA here is from genome assembly GCF_044753445.1 of Pseudomonas sp. NPDC088368. Lineage (NCBI taxonomy): Bacteria > Pseudomonadati > Pseudomonadota > Gammaproteobacteria > Pseudomonadales > Pseudomonadaceae > Pseudomonas > Pseudomonas sp. NPDC088368. The sequence goes on along the minus strand of NZ_JBIVNG010000003.1, from coordinate 515,967 downwards.
GCGTCCACTGGCCGAGGAAATCCTCTTCGGCGAGTTGTCCGAGCATGGCGGTGTGGTTCACATCGACTTCAAGGATGGCGAGATCACGTTCGACTACGAAACCACGGCCGAGATGGCCTGACGTTTCAGATGCTGCACAACAAAAAGGCGCCGATTGGCGCCTTTTTGTTGTCTTGAGTCACACCAACAAAAACGCCCGGTCATAAGCCGGGCGTTTTTGTGTGGACCTGTTATCGGGCGCGGTAGGTGATGCGCCCTTTGCTCAGGTCATACGGCGTCAGTTCAACGCGGACCTTGTCGCCGGTCAGGATACGAATGTAGTTCTTGCGCATCTTGCCGGAGATGTGCGCGGTTACGACGTGCCCATTTTCCAACTCCACACGGAACATGGTGTTGGGCAGGGTGTCGACGACAGTGCCTTCCATTTCGAAGCTGTCTTCTTTCGACATGCAGTAAAGCCCTCGGTATCCAATGAATGGCCCGGTGCAAACGGCAGCCAGGCAAAAGCGGGCTGCATTGTGCCCGAAAAATGAGGGGCAAGCCAAGGGATTCAGTAAAGAGTGACCCATCTTTGATTGGTCAGTAGCTCGATAGGGCGATATTGCGTCTTGTAATTCATCTTTTTGCAGTTCTTGATCCAGTAACCGAGGTACACCGCATGCAGCTGCAGACGCGCCGCTTCGGCGATTTGCCAGAGGATGGCGAAGCGGCCCAGGCTACGGCGCTCCTCGGAAGGTTCGTAGAACGTGTAAACGGCAGACAGGCCATTCGGCAACAAATCGGTGACGGCCACGGCGAGCAGCCGACCTTCCAGGCGGAATTCGTAAAACCGGGAGAAAGGCAGGTCGCGCACCAGGAAGGTCGAAAACTGATCGCGGCTGGGCGGGTACATGTCGCCGTCCGCGTGGCGCTGCTCGATGTAGCGCTGGTACAGGTCGAAATACTCTTCACTGAAATGCGGCTTGGTGCTGATGACTTCGATATCAGCGTTGCGCTTGAGAATGCGTTTTTGCTGACGATCGGGTACGAACAGCCCGACTGGAATACGCGCAGGCACGCACGCGCTGCAATTCTGGCAGTGCGGGCGATAGAGATGGTCGCCACTGCGGCGAAAGCCCATGTCGGAAAGGTCGGCATAGACCTGCACGTCCATCGGCTGGCTGGGATCGAGGAACAGCGTTGTGGCTTGTTCTTCGGGCAGGTAGCTGCAGGAGTGGGGTTGAGTGGCATAAAACTTAAGCCGCGCCAGCTCGGTCATGATCAACCCTCGGAAAAAACTTTAGTTAAGAGTGTATGCCAGCCGACTCAAACTCGCCTAGGTAGCCAGTCGGCGGAATGCGTCAGATCGAGGTGTTTGTTCAGGTAGTCGGCGAAGGTTCGTCGTGGGATTGGCCGGGCGCCGAAGCTTTGCAGGTGTTGTGTCGGCATTTGACAATCGATCAGCACGAAACCCCATGCCTTGAGATGTTCAACCAGGGTGGCGAAACCGACCTTGGAGGCATTGTCGGCGCGGCTGAACATCGACTCGCCGAAAAACAGCTGACCCATCGCCAGGCCGTACAAACCGCCGACCAGCTCACCGTTTTCACGCACTTCAACGCTGTGAGCGAAGCCGCGAGCATGCAGCTCGACGTAAGCCGCTTGCATGGAACCGGTGATCCAGGTTTCGTGGGTGTAGGCCCGTGGCCCTGCGCAGGCGCGGATGACGGCCTCAAAGTCCTGATCGAACGTCACCTGATAACGTTTTTGTCGCAGCACTTTTGCCAGGCTGCGGGAGACGTGCAGCTCGTCGGGAAACAAGACGGTGCGCGGATCGGGCGACCACCAGAGGATCGGCTGGCCCTGCTGGTACCACGGGAAACAGCCATGCCGGTAGGCCTGAATCAGTCGATCGGCAGACAGATCCCCACCGCCTGCGAGCAACCCGTTGGGTTCACGCATGGCTTTTTCCAGCGGTGGAAAATCAAGGGTGTCGCGTTGTAACCAGGTCAGCATAGCGTTCCGCTTTGGCGAGAGGGGAGGGGAGTGCGCGGGCCCGTGCAACTACACGCCAGGAATGCGGTCACAGGGCCTTGACCGGCACCGCATTGTGACGGGCGGTGCAGATTTGCAGCCTTCATGTGGATCATGGCCATTCGACAGTTCCGTAGCGCGAGAAAAACACGTCATAACCCTTTGTCAGCAAAGAAAATGCATGCTCAAATCGCCCGTTGGCATCGACGCTTGAAGATCGGCAAGGTCCGCGCCAGACTATCGTGGCGTGCAGCGTGCAAATCCGTACAATGCCCGATGTTGTTTAACCTCATTTCAAGTCACCTGTCGAGCGTGCGTTCAACGACGACCGCGTTTCAGATACGACAGGAATCGGTCAGTGCTATTTCGTCAATTCAGTCGTTTATAGTCAACCACCAGATGTTCGCGCTAGCGCGCAGGAATTGAAGCGTTTTGAAGAAATCCACCGCAGCACCCAGTCCCGTTCCGCTCTGGCGGCAGCATTTGCACTACCGACTCAAGGAAGGTGCGCTGATCGCATTCGGCTTCTTGTGCCTGTACCTGATGATGGCCTTGTTGACCTACGATCAGGCCGATCCGGGCTGGAGCCATACCAGCAGTTCCGTCCAGGTGCAGAACGCCGCAGGCCGTGCGGGCGCGTTCTCCGCCGATATTCTGTTCATGGTATTAGGCTATTTCGCTTACATCTTCCCCATTTTGCTAGGGGTCAAGGCGTATCAGGTGTTCCGGCAGCGGCACGACCCATGGCAATGGAGCGGCTGGCTGTTTTCCTGGCGCATGATTGGCCTGGTGTTTCTGATACTGGCCGGCGCCGCGTTGGCGCATATCCATTTCCACTCCGCATCGGGCCTGCCGGGTTCCGCGGGTGGTGTGCTGGGCGAGGTGCTGGGCGATCTGGCCAAGCGTGCGCTCAACGTACAGGGCAGCACCTTGCTGTTCATCGCGCTGTTCCTGTTCGGTCTGACCGTGTTCACCGACTTGTCGTGGTTCAAGGTGATGGACACCACTGGCAAGATCACGCTGGACCTGTTCGAGCTGTTTCAGGGCGCGATCAACCGTTGGTGGTCCGAGCGCACCGAGCGCAAGCAAATGGTCGCTCAACTGCGGGAAGTCGACATGCGTGTCGACGAAGTGGTGGCGCCCGTGGTGCCGGATCGTCGTGAACAGGCCAAGGCCAAGGAACGCCTGATCGAGCGCGAACAGGCCCTGAGCGAGCACATGGTGGCTCGCGAGAAGCACATCCCTGCGGTCATCGCCCCGGCTCCGGCCAAACCGCCAGAGCCGAGCAAGCGCGTATTGAAGGAGAAACAGGCGCCGTTGTTCGTCGACAGCGCCGTGGAAGGCACCCTGCCGCCTATCTCGATTCTCGACCCGGCAGAAAAGAAGCAGCTCAACTATTCGCCTGAGTCACTGGCCGCCGTTGGGCACCTGCTGGAAATCAAGCTCAAGGAATTCGGCGTCGAAGTCACCGTGGATTCGATCCATCCCGGTCCGGTCATTACCCGCTACGAGATTCAACCGGCAGCGGGGGTCAAGGTCAGCCGCATCTCCAACCTTGCGAAAGACCTGGCGCGTTCTCTGGCCGTGACCAGCGTCCGCGTGGTCGAGGTGATTCCGGGCAAGACCACGGTCGGTATCGAGATTCCCAACGAGGACCGGCAGATCGTGCGCTTCTCCGAAGTGTTGTCGACCCCCGAATACGACAATTTCAAATCGCCGGTCACGCTGGCGCTGGGGCATGACATCGGCGGCAAGCCGATCATCACTGACCTCGCCAAGATGCCGCACTTGCTGGTAGCCGGTACGACTGGTTCCGGTAAGTCGGTGGGTGTGAACGCGATGATTCTGTCGATCCTGTTCAAGTCCGGCCCGGAAGACGCCAAGCTGATCATGATCGACCCGAAAATGCTTGAGCTGTCCATCTATGAAGGCATCCCGCACCTGCTGTGCCCGGTGGTGACCGACATGAAGGACGCCGCCAATGCCCTGCGCTGGTCGGTGGCCGAGATGGAGCGTCGCTACAAGCTGATGGCCAAGATGGGCGTACGTAACCTGTCGGGCTTCAACCATAAGATCAAGGAAGCGGAAGACGCCGGGACGCCGATTTCGGACCCGTTGTATCACCGCGAAAGCATTCACGACGAAGCGCCGCTGCTGACCAAGCTGCCGACGATTGTCGTGGTGGTCGACGAATTCGCCGACATGATGATGATCGTCGGCAAGAAGGTCGAAGAGCTGATCGCCCGTATCGCGCAGAAGGCCCGTGCCGCAGGCATCCACCTGATCCTCGCGACCCAGCGTCCGTCGGTTGACGTGATCACCGGTCTGATCAAAGCGAACATTCCGACCCGTATGGCGTTCCAGGTGTCGAGCAAGATCGATTCCCGGACCATCATTGATCAGGGCGGCGCCGAACAGCTGCTCGGCCACGGTGACATGCTGTACATGCCGCCGGGCACCAGCCTGCCGATCCGGGTGCACGGCGCCTTCGTGTCCGATGACGAGGTTCACCGCGTCGTCGAAGCCTGGAAGCTGCGCGGCACGCCCCAGTACAACGACGACATCCTCAATGGCGTCGAAGAGGCGGGCAGCGGCTTCGAGGGCAGCAGCGGCGGAGGCGACGGTGACGACGCCGAAACCGATGCGCTGTACGACGAGGCGGTCAACTTCGTGCTGGAAAGCCGTCGTGCGTCGATCTCCGCTGTGCAACGCAAGCTCAAGATTGGTTACAACCGCGCCGCGCGGATGATCGAAGCCATGGAAATGGCCGGTGTCGTGACCGCAATGAACACCAATGGCTCGCGGGAAGTGATTGCACCCAGCCCCGCGCGTGATTGACACTTCGCCCATGACATGTGATCGGATGGCGCCTCATGGCGCCGTCCGTGTTAATTGACCCCAAAGAGGACTCCCATGCGTCTTATCCGCATGTTGTTGGTATCTGCACTGGCTTTTTCCGCTCTCCCGGCCCACGCCGACAGCAAGGACGTGGCGCGTCTGACCCAGCTGCTGGAAAGCTCGAAAACCCTGAGCGGCCGCTTTTCTCAGCTGACGCTGGACGGCGGTGGCACGCAGTTGCAGGAAACCGCAGGCGACATGGTGTTGCAGCGTCCAGGCTTGTTTTACTGGCACACCGACGCGCCTCAGGAACAACTGATGGTCTCTGACGGCAAGAAAGTCTCGCTGTGGGACCCGGACCTGGAGCAGGTCACCATCAAGACCCTCGACCAGCGCCTGACCCAGACCCCAGCCTTGCTGCTGTCCGGTGACGTGTCGAAGATCAGCGAAAGTTTCGACATCAGCGCCAAGGAAGCGGGCGGGGTGATCGACTTCGTGCTCAAGCCGAAATCCAAGGACACCCTGTTCGATAACCTGCGTCTGTCGTTCCGCAACGGCATGATCAACGACATGCAGTTGATCGACAGCGTCGGCCAGCGCACCAATATCCTGTTCACCGGCGTCAAGGCCAACGAGCCTGTCGCGGCGAGCAAATTCCAGTTCCAGATCCCGAAGGGCGCGGACGTCATTCAGGAATAAGAGGTTCGAAAGTCCAGCATGGACCTGTTCAGCAGTGAGCCGATTGCCCAGCCCCTGGCTGCCCGTTTGCGGGCGACCAACCTGGACGAATACGTCGGCCAACAGCACTTGCTCGCCCACGGCAAGCCCTTGCGTGAAGCGCTGGAGCAGGGCGCGCTGCATTCGATGATTTTCTGGGGCCCGCCGGGCGTGGGGAAAACCACGCTGGCGCGGCTTCTGGCGAAGGTCTCCGACGCGCACTTCGAAACCGTTTCGGCGGTGTTGGCCGGGGTCAAAGAGATTCGTCAGGCCGTCGAAGTCGCCAAGCAACAGGCCGGCCAATACGGCCGCCGCACCATTCTGTTTGTCGACGAAGTGCACCGCTTCAACAAGTCGCAACAGGACGCGTTTCTGCCTTATGTCGAAGACGGCACGCTGATTTTCATCGGCGCGACCACCGAAAACCCGTCCTTTGAACTGAACAACGCCTTGCTCTCACGCGCCCGCGTCTATGTGCTGAAAAGCCTGGACGAAGCGGCCCTGCGCCAACTGGTGGACCGTGCCCTCACCGAAGAGCGCGGCCTGGGCAATCGGCATCTGACCTTGGGTGACGAAGCGTTCAAGACCCTGTTGGCTGCTGCCGATGGCGATGGCCGTCGCATGCTCAACTTGCTGGAAAACGCCTCGGACCTGGCGGAAGACAACAGCGCGATCGAGCCCGAGTTGCTGCAAAGCCTGCTGGGCGACAGCCGCCGCCGGTTCGACAAGGGCGGTGAGGCGTTCTACGACCAGATTTCCGCGCTGCATAAGTCGATTCGCGGCTCCAATCCTGACGCGGCGCTGTACTGGTTCGCCCGGATGATCGACGGTGGCTGTGATCCGCTGTATCTCGCCCGTCGCGTGGTGCGCATGGCCAGCGAGGACATCGGTAACGCCGACCCGCGCGCGCTGCCGCTGTGCATGTCCGCCTGGGATGTGCAGGAACGGCTTGGCAGCCCCGAAGGCGAGTTGGCGGTGGCGCAGGCCATCGTTTACCTGGCCTGCGCGCCGAAAAGCAATGCCGTGTACATGGGGTTCAAGATGGCGATGCGCGAGGCGACCGAACACGGTTCGCTGGAAGTGCCGTTGCATTTGCGCAATGCCCCGACCAAATTGATGAAGCAACTGGGTTACGGCGAAGAATATCGCTACGCCCATGACGAACCGGATGCCTACGCCGCAGGTGAAGACTACTTCCCTGACGAGCTGGAACCGCGTCAGTATTACCAGCCGGTCCCTCGCGGGCTGGAGCTGAAAATCGGCGAAAAACTCAAACACTTGGCCGCACTCGACCGCGCCAGCCCCCGTCAGCGGAGAAAATAGTGATTCAGACGATTCTTGCGGTGTCGATTGCAGGCATCGCTGGTACATTATTGCGTTTTGCGGCAGGCACTTGGGTGTCGGCGAACTGGCCGAAGTATTTCTACACGGCGACGCTGGCGGTCAATCTGGTGGGTTGCCTGATCATCGGCTTGCTGTACGGCTGGTTCCTGTTGCGTCCGGAAGTGCCGATTGAAATCCGTGCCGGTCTGATCGTCGGTTTTGTCGGCGGCCTGACGACCTTTTCGTCTTTTTCTCTGGATACCCTGCGTTTGCTCGAAAGCGGGCAGGCGCCACTGGCCATCGGCTATGCGGTGATCAGTGTGTTTGGCGGGCTGCTGGCGACCTGGGCAGGTCTGTCGCTGACCCGAATGTAATAGACCCGAATTCAACGAACCCGATTCAATCACGAGGCAACGATATGCTCGATTCCAAACTGTTACGTACCCAACTTCAGGACGTAGCGGATCGCCTGGCTTCCCGTGGCTTCACACTGGACGTGGCCCGCATCGAAGCGCTGGAAAACCAGCGCAAGACAGTGCAGACCCGCACTGAGCAGCTTCAGGCCGAGCGTAATGCCCGTTCCAAATCCATTGGCCAGGCCAAGCAGCGCGGCGAAGACATCGCGCCGTTGATGGCCGACATCGACCGCATGGCTGAAGAGCTGAGCACTGGCAAGAAAGAGCTGGACGCCATTCAGTCCGAGCTCGATGTCATTCTGCTGAACATGCCGAACCTGCCTCACGAATCCGTGCCGGTGGGTGCTGACGAAGAAGAAAACGTCGAAGTGCGCAAGTGGGGCACGCCAGCGTCGTTCGACTTCGCGGTTCAGGATCACGTCGCGCTGGGTGAGAAGTTCGGTTGGCTGGATTTCGAAACCGCCGCCAAGCTGTCCGGCGCCCGTTTCGCCGTGCTGCGTGGCCCGATTGCGCGCCTGCACCGTGCCCTCGCGCAGTTCATGATCACGTTGCACATCAACGAACACGGCTATGAAGAGGCCTACACGCCTTATCTGGTTCAAGCCCCGGCACTGCAAGGCACCGGTCAATTGCCGAAGTTCGAAGAAGACCTGTTCAAGATCGCACGCGAAGGTGAAGCCGATCTGTACCTGATCCCGACGGCGGAAGTGTCGCTGACCAACCTCGTCGCCGGTGAAATCCTCGATGCCAAACAGCTGCCGCTGAAGTTCGTCGCCCACACCCCGTGCTTCCGTTCCGAAGCCGGTGCGTCGGGCCGCGACACCCGCGGCATGATCCGTCAGCACCAGTTCGACAAGGTCGAGATGGTGCAGATCGTCGAGCCTGACAAATCCATGGAAGCGCTCGAAGGTCTGACCGGCAACGCCGAACGCGTGCTGCAATTGCTGGAGCTGCCGTATCGCGTGCTGGCCCTGTGCACCGGCGACATGGGTTTCAGCGCTGTGAAAACCTACGACTTGGAAGTGTGGATTCCGAGCCAGGACAAATATCGCGAAATCTCGTCGTGCTCCAACTGCGGCGACTTCCAGGCGCGCCGCATGCAGGCCCGCTGGCGCAACCCGGAAACCGGGAAACCGGAGCTGGTGCACACCCTCAACGGCTCCGGCCTGGCAGTGGGTCGTACCCTGGTGGCGGTGCTGGAGAACTATCAGCAGGCGGACGGTTCGATTCGCGTGCCTGAAGTGCTCAAGCCGTGGATGGGTGGCATCGAGGTCATCGGCTAAATGGAGTTCCTGCCGCTGTTCCACAACCTTCGGGGTGCCCGCGTGCTAGTGGTGGGCGGCGGCGAGATTGCCTTGCGCAAGTCTCGCTTGCTGGCTGACGCCGGTGCGGTCCTGCGGGTGGTTGCACCCCAGATCGGAACAGAGCTGCGCGAGCTGATCGACAGCAGCGGTGGCGAGCAGATTCTCCGTGGTTACGACGAGGCGGATGTGAACGGCTGCGTGCTGATCATCGCCGCCACCGACGACGAACCCCTCAATGCCCAAGTCTCTGCCGATGCTCATCAGCGCGGCGTACCGGTCAACGTGGTGGATGCGCCTGCCCTGTGCAGCGTGATTTTTCCGGCCATCGTCGACCGCTCGCCGCTGGTGATTGCCGTGTCCAGTGGCGGCGATGCGCCGGTGCTGGCGCGCTTGATCCGGGCCAAGCTGGAAAGCTGGATTCCGCCGACCTATGGCCATCTGGCCGGTCTCGCGGCGCGTTTCCGTCACCAGGTGAAGAACCTGTTTCCGAATGTCCAGCAACGCCGGGCATTCTGGGAAGACGTGTTTCAAGGGCCTATCGCGGATCGCCAACTGGCCGGGCAGGGCGCCGAAGCCGAACGTCTGTTGCAGGCGAAAATCGACGGTGAAGCGCCCAGCGCGTCAGGCGAGGTGTATCTGGTCGGTGCGGGCCCGGGCGATCCGGACCTGCTGACCTTCAAGGCCTTACGCCTGATGCAGCAAGCCGATGTCGTGCTCTACGACCGTCTGGTCGCCCCGGCGATTCTTGAACTGTGCCGTCGCGACGCGGACCGCATTTATGTCGGCAAGCAGCGCGCCGATCATGCCCTGCCGCAGGACCAGATCAACCAGCAATTGGTGGCGCTGGCCAAACAGGGCAAGCGCGTCGTGCGGCTCAAAGGGGGCGATCCGTTCATCTTTGGCCGTGGCGGCGAAGAAATTGAAGAGCTGGCGGCCAACGGCATTCCGTTTCAAGTGGTGCCGGGCATCACCGCGGCCAGTGGTTGCGCGGCGTATGCCGGGATTCCGCTGACCCACCGCGATTATGCGCAATCCGTGCGTTTCGTGACGGGGCACTTGAAGAACAACACCACCGACCTGCCGTGGAAAGACCTGGTCTCTCCTGCGCAGACGCTGGTGTTCTACATGGGGCTGATTGGCTTGCCGATCATCTGCAGCGAGCTGGTCAAGCACGGTCGTTCGGCTGACACCCCTGCCGCGTTGATCCAGCAGGGCACTACAACCAACCAGCGCGTCTTCACCGGTACGCTGGCCAACCTGCCGCAGCTGGTGGCGGAGCATGAAGTGCATGCGCCGACGCTGGTGATCGTCGGGGAAGTGGTGACGTTGCGGGACAAACTGGCGTGGTTCGAAGGCGCTCAAAGCGGCGTCTGATTGTCAGCCCTTGAAGCGGGTGTGAGCCCGCTTCAAGGGAACTGTCGAACGTGTCTTACCGAAAGCTGTTGCGTGGGCGCTTCAATCCGAGTCGGTCACGCAACGTGCCCGGCTCGTACTCGGTGCGAAACACACCTCTCGCTTGCAGCAGCGGCACAACACTGGCCGTGAAGCTGTCGAAGTCCGTCGGCAGGAACGGGAACATCAGGTTGTACCCATCCACCGCTCCCGCCTCGTAGTACTCCGCCAACCTGTCAGCCACCTGCTCGGCCGTCCCGATCACCAGCGATGTGCTCGAACTCTTGATCAGTGCCCGGCCCAGTTCGCGGATAGTGATGCTCGCGTCATAGGTTTTGATCAAAGCCAGCTTGGTGCGAATGCCGTCGAATTCTGCCTCGTCTGGAAGGGGAGGCAACGGTCCGTCGGGCGACAATCCGCTGAGGTCAAGCCGGATGTAACTCGACACCAAGTCAATCGCGATGGCGTCGATGATCAGGCTGTCGACCAGTTGCTCACGACGCTCCGCTTCACTCTCATCACCCAGCACGACCGGCAAGACACCGGCGATCACCTTCAGGTCGCTCGGCTGCCGATCCTTCAAGGCTAGTCGTCGGTTCAGCTCTGCGCGATAGGTCAAGGCCTCTTCAACCGAGTTTACGAAGCAGAAATGCACATCGGCATGGGCGGCGGCCAGGTCGAGACCTGCATCCGAAGACCCCGCTTGGGCGAGAATCGGATAGGCCTGGGGCGTACGAGGTACGTTCAACGGGCCACGCACTTTGAAATACTCGCCATCATGGTGGAGCGCGTGAATTTTCGCCGGGTCGGCAAAATCGCCACTTTCCTTGTTGAACGTCAGCGCGTCGTCTTCCCACGAGTCCCACAGGCGCTTCACCACACCGACGAATTCATGGGCGCGCTGGTAGCGGTTTCCATGCTTCGGAACCCCGGTGACGCCGAAGTTGGCCGCTTCCTCTTCGAGCCACGACGTCACGATGTTCCAGCTCACTCGTCCTTCGCTGATGTGGTCCAGTGACGCGAAATAACGCGCGAGGTTGTACGGATCGTTGTAGGACGTGGAAGCGGTGGCCATCAGGCCGATGGATTCCGTGACCGCTGCCAATGCGGATAACAGGGTGATCGGCTCCAGTCGGGGGTTGGCGTAATGCTTGAGGCCGCTGGGCACGGAATCCCAGACCCCGACATGGTCCGCGACGAAAACGGCATCGAATTTCGATGCCTCCGCCTGCTGCACCAGTTTCACGAAAAACGGAAGCCTGAAAACCTCCGTCGTCGGAGCCTGAGGGTGACGCCACGAAAAACGGTAATCACCCTGAGGATTAAAAAAGAACAGGTTCAGAATCATGCTGCGGTTGGACATGGCTCGCGCTCACTCGCTGAATAGATGCGTCATCCGGACGGGGCGCCGTTAGCCTGCGGTCACGGCGACGTGCTTGCTGACCCATTCGTCCGCGACCTTGGCCGGGTCTTTGTGGTCGATGTCGACCAGACGATTCAATTCGGTCAGCTCTTTGGTGGTGAGGGCAGCGGAGACTTTGTCGAGGGTCTGGGTGATCTGTGGTGTCAGCACGGATTTGCGGATGACCGGCGTAATGTTCTGAACGGGCTGCTGGTTTTTATCATCATCCAGGACAACCCAGGGTTCGGTGGCCAGGATGCCTTGGGTGGAGACCACCGTGACGACATCGATAGTGCCTGAGTTCAGCGCCAGCCTGGACAGGGGGCCGCCCATGTCGAGGGACTTGATGGATTTGAAATCGATGCCGTAAACCGCTTTGAGCCCAGGCACGCCCAGCGCCGATGTTTTCACTTCCGGCGGGCCACCCAGCACCAGTTGGCTCGATACAGGCGCCAGGTCCGACAGGGTTTTGAGGTGGTATTTTTCGGCGGTCTTATGGGTCACGGCCCACGCGGTCGCAGAGCCTGCGGATGAGGAATCGAGCAATTCCAGGCTGTCAGGCAGTTTGGCTTTCAGCGCTTGGGTGATTGCCTGCTGATCCGTCAGGGCGGCCTTGTTGTCGTAGAAGGCAAGCAACGAGCCGATGTATTCGGGCACGACATCGACGTCACCGCTTTTGAGCGCCGCGGCGATGACCTGCCGGTTGCCTAGATTAAGTCGCGTTTGAGTCTCGATGCCCGCTTTGCGAAGTGCCGACGCGTAAATATTCGCCAATACAGATTGCTCGGAAAAATTGGCGCCCCCCACGGTGATGGCGGCAGCACTCGCGAGATGGCTGGCGGCAAATAAACCGATTCCCACAAATACCGCTAATACCGTTTTAGGTGTTGAAAGGGTGAGGGCAGTCATCTGTTCGCTCCAATGGCAGTGTCGTTCTAGGTTCTGTTTTTGTTACGTGGCGTTTAAGGGGGACTTTCCGAGCCACGCCTGTTTGCGGATCAACTTTTCGGCGCCCGAACACAACCCTTCACTGAGCATGGCGAGTACCGAAACCGTGATTGCTCCGGCAATGGTTTGTGGAATGTCGTAGCGGCCAAGTCCATCGATTAAGAAACGCCCCAATCCTCCAAAACCGGCATAAGCGGCGATGGTGGCAGTGGCTATCAATTGAAGGAGTGCAGTGCGGAATCCGACGAAAATGATGGGGAAGGCAAGCGGCAGTTCGAGTTCGAGAATAATGTCGCGACGGCGCATGCCCATCGCTTTGGCGGAATTTTTCAAGGACGATTCCACTTCCCCGATACCGACAATGGTGTTGGTCAGAATGGGTGGAATGCTCATCAAGGTTAACGCCAGGATCACGGCGCTCACATCGAAGCCAATCACCATGATGGCGAGGATGACGACACCTAAGGAGGGCAATGCGCGACCCAGATTGAACAGGCCGATGGCGATGTGTGCGCTGCGTTTGTAATGAGCGATCGCGATACCCAAGGGCAACGCAATACCGGTGGCAATCGCCAGACTGATGCCGACGTAATAAAGATGTTCTGAAAGCCGTACGAAGATGCCTTCGTCGCCGAGCCAGTTTTCCGATTGAAGGAACCAGGTGAAAACTGCGTTAAGGGTGTCCATCACCTCACCCACGGGAACAGGCGCTTTTCAGCACTGTAAAAAGCAAAGTCGACACTGATGGCAAGGAGCACTGTTAATACCAGGCTGATAATGACGGGGGTGGAAAAACTCAATGTCAGGCCTGTCACGAACAGTTGGCCGAGCCCGCCTTGGCCAATAATCGCCGTCACGGTCACAAGTCCCACCAGCGTGACCGCTGTCGTGCGCAAACCGCCGAACAGATAAGGAATGGCCAAGGGCAGTTCAACGGCCAGAAAACCCTGCAAACGGGTATATCCGATGGCTCGCGCTTCCTGTAAGACGACAGGGGATGTGCTCGCTAAACCTGCCAGCGTGTTTTGCAGAATGATCAGTAACGAATAGACGCTCAGGCCTATTACCGAGGTGGTTTTTGACAGTCCTGTTATGGGCATCAATAAGATGAACAGCGCCAGCGACGGGATGGTGAAAAGGATGCCGCTGATGTAGGTCAACGGACGGGAGAGTGTCGGCAGCCACAGCGTCAGCAGAATCATGACGCTGGCGATCAGCGTGCCCAATAACATTGAAAGCGCGACCAGTTGTAGATGATCAGCGAGCAGGCCGAGGATCATCGGAATGTTGTCGCTGACCCATTCGGTGTCAATCATTCACGACCTCCCGCTGTGGGTCGTGAAGGGCATCGTAGAGGTGGGACGTCGAAATGCAGCGGGTGTATTTACCGTCGTCGTCGACCTGAACGATGACGCCTGAGGGCGTACTCAGGATTTTCAACAGGGCGTGGTGCAACGACTCCGTGCCGGAAACCAGCGTCAAACGGGGAGCGGGGTGGTGGCTATCGCTGAGCCAACTGATGGGCTGGTGCTGGTCATTGAGCACCAGTTTCAGGGCAGGGCTGACATGGGCCAGTCGGGTTTCAGCCGCGCTGTCTAGCCTTGGCGCGGCGCTGTCGGGTTCTTCCAGTTCAGAGACCTTCATCAAGGCCAGCCGTTTGAGCGACGGGTCGTTCCCTACGAATTGCTGCACGAAGGGGCTGGCCGGGTACGCCAGAATATTTTTCGGCGTGTCGAACTGAACCAGCTTGCCTTCTTCTTCGAAAACCGCGATGCGATCCGCCAGCTTGATCGCCTCTTCCATGTCGTGGGTGACGAGGACGATGGTCTTGTGCAACCGTTTCTGCAGGGAGACGAGTTCGTCCTGAAGTCGCTCGCGAATGAGCGGGTCAAGTGCGCTGAAAGGTTCGTCCATCAGGATCACGGGCGGGTCCGAGGCGAGCGCCCGAGCAAGGGCCACCCGACTTTGCTGCCCACCGGACAGCTGGCTTGGGTAACGCCCCGCCAGCTCAGGCGGTAGCCCCACCAAGTCCATGAGCTCGACCACGCGTCGCCGGGTTTTCTCTTTGTCCCATTTCAGTAGATGCGGCACCGCGGCGATGTTCGCTTCCACGGTCCTGTGCGGAAACAGGGCGGCGTTTTGCATCATGAAGCCGATCCGTCGACGCAGGCTGACAACATCCGTTTCGCCAATGTCACTGCCATCAACGCTGATCGTGCCTTCGTCCTGGAGGTCCAGCCGGTTGATCATCTTCAGGATGGACGTCTTGCCGCAGCCGCTTGGCCCGATCAGTACGCACAACTCGCCTTCTCGTATGTCGAGGTTGAGCGCAGTGACTGCAGGGGCTTTCTTACCTTTGTGGTACTTCGTGACATTCTCGAAACGTATCATTCAAAAGCACCGACGTTGACTGAAGGTCGTTCATGGGCCTGCCGCGTTGGCAAAGGATGGACAGGGCTGTCGATGGGCGTCAGGAAGTTGTTGAAAAAGAGTTGTCGGTAATTACGCACGACATACACCCCGTTGCGCTCAATCCACTGCTGACGCCGAGCGTGGTAGACCGTCGGTAGGCAATACCACGGCAGTTTGGGTAAGTCGTGATGCACGAGATGGAAGTTCAAGTTCAAAAACAGCCAACTCAATAGGCCTTTCGACTCGTTGATCACCGTGCGGTGTTCTGCCCGCTCGGAAGGGCGATGTTCATAGAATGAGCGAATCATGCCAATGGCCAATGCCGGTATGGACACGAACACCACATATTCCCAGGCACTTACGGCACTGTAATGTTCCACTGTCCAGAGCATCACGGCGACCCACGCGATATGAAGCGCCCACATGTGCGCACTTTCATCCCGGCGTTGTATGGCCTTTGGAATGTCTGAAAACACCAGTGAAGCGATGGCCAGGGGCACGCCGGTTAGCAGGCGGCCCGCCACCGTTTTATTTGTCCAGAGAATGAAGCGCTGGACCGTGGGCAGGTATTCCCAGTCGGCGGCGGAGATGTAGCGACTTTCGGGATCGATACCCGGCACGGTCAGTGTTTCATCAATATGGTGCGCGAGGTGCGTGTCGCGGTAAACGTTGTACGGGTACCAGACTGCGAAGGGCAGGTAGGCCAACGCTTTATTCAGAGCGGGCGAACGCGAGGGGTGTCCGTGAATGCACTCGTGTTGTAACGACATCCACAGCACGATCAACGGCAACAGCAGACTGATCGAAATAAACGGTCCCAATGCTCGGCCGTGAAAAATGATCGCGCACCACGCGCTGTAAAAACCGATGATCAATAACCAAGTTGGCCATTCAGTGCGTGCTGTGAAAGTATTGAGGACTTCAGAAACTTCCGCCTGATGCTGTGTGTCCAGGTAGTTCGACATCGCGCGCCCTTGAATAAATAAAAATGCTGTATTCCGTTACATGCAAATGCAGTTGATCGCGGAGTAATAAATGACGTCGTGACTGCTCCCTGGCGCTCGGCAACAGGCACCCGGGTTCTTCGTTTCAAAAGTCGAACGTTATTTAAACGAGCGGTCCGTCAAAAACCTTCACATGGCGTAAAGCAGAAACGCTAGGCCCTCACCTACCGCACTGGAGGTTTCACTGTTCGCCTGGCAAGGCACTGGAGACGGCGAGAGGAGGGATATTTTAGATGCGCAGGCGATCGCGGACATCGGATTTAAAAAAGCCGTGCTTTTATTTCCAATGTTCAGGTTTGCGTACTTGGGCATGATCGCATCACAACAGGCAGGTGGCAGTTTTAAGTAAGTTCAAACTATCACGTTGTGTGATTCCTCAAAATAATAAGTTCGCTTATGCTTATGAGGAAATGACATATGTCGTCGCTACACAGTCCGTCCCGCGAGGTGTTTCGCAGCGGTTGCACGGTCTCGCTGAAGCGCGGGTCAGGGCAGGAAAAGACGGTCCTTTCCAGAAGGGGAAGGCGACTCGCGAGACGATCCCAAGGGGATCGTCTGCGTGTGAGGTCTACGGGTGGACGATCATATGTGCTGAACGATCCCAAGGCCCGGAAGGCGTGCGCGATCATGGCCACCGGAAAAATCTTGCGCCGGTCCCTTGGGCACTACGCCCGTCGGGTTGATGGTGGCATGGCTGGCATAGTAGTGATGCTTGATGTGCACGAAGTCGACCGTCTCGGCGATGCCCGGCCATTGGTGCAGCTCGCGCAACCAGTTGCTCAGGTTCGGGTAGTCAGCAATACGACGCAGGTTGCATTTGAAATGCCCGTGATAAACCGCGTCGAACCGAATCAGCGTGGTAAAGAGGCGCACGTCGGCTTCGGTCAGGTATTCGCCAGCCAGGTAACGTTTCTCGCCCAGCAGGTTTTCCAACACGTCCAGCTCAGCGAACACCTCGTCGAAGGCTTGTTCGTAAGCCTTCTGCGTCGTAGCGAATCCGGCGCGATACACGCCGTTGTTGACGGCGGGATAAATCGCGTCATTCAGCCGGTTGATCTCCGGACGAAGCGACTCGGGGTACAGATCCAGACGGTTGCCGGTCAGATCATCGAACGCCGAATTGAACATGCGGATAATTTCCGAGGACTCATTGCTGACGATGCGCTGCAGCTTCTTGTCCCACAGCACGGGCACCGTCACGCGACCGGTGTAATTCGGGTTGTCAGCGAGGTAACGCTGATAGAAGAAGGTGTGACCGTCCAGCGCATCGCCCGTGGAGCCTGTCTGCTTGTCGAAGGTCCAGCCATTTTCGCGCATCAGCCAGCTGACCACCGAAACGTCGATCAGGCTTTCGAGGCCTTTGAGTTTGCGCACGATCAGCGTTCGATGGGCCCATGGGCAGGCCAGCGAAACGTAGAGGTGATAACGGCCTGCTTCGGCCTTGAAGCCGCCTTCGCCAGACGGTCCTGGACGGCCATCTTCGGTGACCCAATTGCGGCGCTGCGCCTGCTCGCGCTGAAACGCGCCGTCTTTGCTTTCATACCACTGGTCTTGCCAGCGCCCTTCAACGAGAAGGCCCATGTCTGACTCCAATCACTGTGTACGTTCGTACGTTGGAGGTCAGTCTAGAGACAATCGTTCGAACAAATAGCGCAAAGAGTCGGGTGTAATGATCGGTTAAATCGATCTGTTACGGTTTTCCCAAAAACGCTCAGCCTGCTCGAAGGCCTCTGCGCGGGGTGTTCCAAGGCCGCGCAAGGCGAGGGCTATGGTCGAGATCAGCGCCAGTTGCGGGTAGCTGTCCTGGACCTCACCTTTCCAGAGGCCGACGAGCTGCTGCGGGTCGAGCGTTGCCGGCTTGACGTGGCGACGCTCGGACATCGCAGGCCATTCCTCATCCCACGGCTGGCCGTCGGTAGTGCCGTACAAATGACTGATCGTGTCCGGATTGATCTCCACTTCTCCGCCGTCGCCCTTGATGACGATGGCGTGATCACCCAACAGGCTGCTGGCGTCGCGGTGCACTGACTGATAGCCGGGATGGAAGATGCTCTGGAGTCCGCAGCGGGCGCCCAACGGGTTCAGAATGCGCGCAAGTGAGTGGATCGGCGAGCGCAGGCCCAGGGTGTTGCGCAGGTCGATCATGCGCTGCAACTGTGGCGCCCAGTCTCCCAATGGCATAAACGCGATGTTTTGCCGCTCCAGTGCCTGCTCCACCGAAGCCCAGCCGCGACACAGTGGAATGCCCAGCAGGTCCAGCAATTGCTCGCTGTACAGTCGACCCGCCGTGTGCGCGCCGCCGCCGTGCATCAACACGCGCACGCCATTCTGCGCGAGGCATTTGGCTGCCAACAGGTACCACGGCAAATGCCGTTTCTTGCCCGCGTAGGTTGGCCAGTCGATATCGACGGTCAGCGGCGGGGCGGTCAGACGTTCACGTACCGCTTCGGTAAAGCCCGCCAGCTCTTCCGGGCTTTCCTCTTTATGGCGCAGCAGCATCAGGAACGCGCCCAGTTGTGTGTCCTCGACCTTTTCATCAAGGATCATGCCCATGGCCTCGCGCGCTTCTTCGCGGGTCATGTTGCGGGCACCGCGCTTACCTTTTCCGAGGATGCGCACGAACGGCGCAAAGGGGTGTTCGGCGGGCGTTTCAGTCAGGAGTGGGGCGACATCGTTCATAAGCAATTGGTCGGCTTTGGCAGGCCCGCCAGCTTGGCGGCAAGTTTGGCGGGAGTGCCGTTGAACAGGCGATTCAGGTGCAGGCTGTTGCCTTTTTCAGCCCCGAGCTTTTGCGCGGTGTATTTCACCAGCGGGCGAGTGGCGGGGGACAGCTGGTATTCGGCGTAAAACGCGCGGAGCAGCTCAAGGATTTCCCAATGTTCGGGTGTCAGGACGATGTCTTCCTCCAGCGCCAGGGCCTCGGCGACTTCGCGGGACCAGTCGTGCAGGTCTTCGAGGTAGCCGTCCTTGTCCAGCGGCAGGGTGCGACCGTTGACGATGAGCTGCTTCATAGCCAGGTGTTGACCTTGTCGAACAGCACCGAGAGTTCGACGAAGCCGGAGTAATCAACGCTTTTCACCCAGTCGGGCAGCGTCAGGTTTCGGGCCTGGGCGTCTTCATCGAGCACGAACACGCGCAGGCTGTCTGCTTTGTCGTCCAGCGACTGGCGCGCAGCGGTTGAAGGCGTCAGGGCATACGTCGCGTCGCCGCACAGCAGGATCGCGTCTTCGTGACCGAGCACGCGCAAACAACTGCTCAGGCCGGAGTCGGCGTACGGGGAATGAGATAACACATGCAAGGTCGACATCAGATCGTGATCACTTGGTCATAACGGTCAATGAGTGCGGCGATTTCATGATCACGCAGCACCTGTAGTGTCTCGACGCTTAGTGCGCTCGGCGACATGCCGCGCTCTGCCAGGCTGGTATTGCAGGCGTACAGGTCTTCGACGCCGAACATTTCCAGGGCCTGAAGGTTGGCCGTCAGGTCTTTCTGTTGCAATTGGCTGGCGCGTTGAGCTGGCAACAGTTGCAGCACGCCATCGTCCAGAAACAACATGCCCAACGGCAAATCGAACGCCCCGCCCGCCAATGCAATGTCCAGGGCTTCGCGGGCGCTGGGGCCCGACCATGGCGATTGGCGGCTAATGATCAGCAACGACTTCGGCATCTCAAGGCCCTCCGAAGCAGATCAAACGGTCGGCTGCCTGCACGGCGTCGTGCAACTGTCCAAGACCGGACAGATCCCACGGAGCAGAAAGATTGGCAGCGGGGCGCGAATAACGCTCGGCTTCTTCTTCATTCAGGACGCCCCGACGAAGGGCGGCGGCGATGCACACCACGCCGTCCAATTGGTGGGCGTTCACGAAGTCGCGCCATTGCGCGGGAATGTCCTGCTCATCCTGAGGCGTGACCACATTGGCCGACGCGCTGTGCACCCCATCCTGATAAAAGAACAACCGCACGATTTCATGCCCGCCTTCCAGCACGGCCTTCGCGTACCGCAAGGCCCGGCGCGAAGAGGGCGCGTGAGCGGGTGAATAGAGGGCGATGGCGAACTTCATGGGCGGCTCGGTCAGCGGGGTGGCAGGGTGAATGGGGCCAATGATAAAGAATTCAAAGGGCGGAGACAGCAAAAAGCCCGCCGAAGCGGGCTTTTTATTGAGGCTGTGGATCAGTCTTTGCTGCTGCCCATGATGCCGAAGATCTGCAACAGGCTGATGAACAGGTTATAGATCGACACATACAGGCTGATGGTCGCCATGATGTAGTTGCGCTCACCACCGTGGATGATGGCGCTGGTCTGGAACAGGATGCACACCGACGAGAACAGCACGAAGCCCGCGCTGATTGCCAGTTGCAGACCGCTGATCTGGAAGAACATGCTCGCCAGCACCGCTGCCAGCAGGACGAAGAAACCGGCAGTAATGAAACCGCCCAGGAAGCTCATGTCCTTGCGGGTGATCAGCACGTACGCCGAGAGGCCGCCGAACACCAGTGCCGTCATCGCGAAGGCGGAAGAGACAATTTCAGCGCCGCCTTGCATACCGAGGTAACGGTTGAGGATCGGGCCGAGAATGAAGCCCATGAAACCGGTCAGCGCGAACGCCGACACCAGACCCCACGCAGAATCGCGCAGTTTGTTGGTGAGGAAGAACAGCCCGTAGAAACCGATCAGCACGACGAACACGTTCGGATAACGAACGTTCATCTGCTGAGCGACGAATGCCATGATCCCGCTGAAGGCGAGGGTAAGGGCCAGAAGGCCGTAAGTGTTGCGCAGGACGCGGCTAACCTCTAGCTGCTCGACCTGCACGCGGTTGTTGACTGCGTAATCCTGTTCGCGCATGGCGCTACTCCTGGTGGTTGAAAGGGGGATCTGAAATCTCAAGTTGCAAAGATCATAACAGAGCCGCAGTGACACGCGAGCCAGAGAGTTTGACAGCTTGTTTCATTACGGTATTATGGCGCCCGCAACGCAATGGGAGGTGTAGCCGAGTGGTTTAAGGCAGCAGTCTGAAGACTGCCGACTGTAACGGGTCCTTGAGTTTCTATCTTAGGATCTCCTCAGCTGCACACTACACCTTCATTGATCGGATGCCTCGGGAAATTGGCAGAGTGGTTGAATGCACCGGTCTTGAAAACCGGCGAACGTTAATAGCGTTCCCAGGGTTCGAATCCCTGGTTTCCCGCCAAACGCAGTAAAATCAAGGGCTCAGAGAAATCTGGGCCCTTTTTTGTGTTTGGCATTTCATGTTGAAAGGCACGCCGATTGCTTTGGTAGCCAAGCACAGCCTCATGCGCCGCTCACATCGGGTTCGTTTGATTGTTTTCTCGGACACGGCCGCGAGAAAGCCACTTCGTAGGCAAATCTGACGGGGTTGGGACGACTAGCCTGGATTCCGTCACTTTCTTCGCCTTGGCAGGGTGGTGAAGAAGAGACGAGTATTCTTTCTGCTGCTCCCCAGCGTTGTATGGAATATCCTTGCACTCCGCAGTCGCTTAAGAGTAGTGAATAAAACGATGGGTTTTGAACAACTGGCTGGGCTACGTGACCAACTGCTTGCTGAAAAAAAGTCGCAACAGGTGGATGGCACTCAACACATCAAGCTTAATTCATCAACGCGGGCGAAGCCTCGTAACCATGATCCCGCTGTGGAAGCGATCTGGCCATTGCAGAAGCATTTTCCACTGGCGTTCCCCGTCAATCCGGCTCCTAAAGTTCCACTCAAAGAGGGCATTCTTCAAGATGCAGAACAGCACTTGGAGCTACTCGGGTTGACCCAAGAACAATTAAAGCTAGGTATTTCAACCTGGTGCCGTGGAAACCGGTACTGGGCAAGCATGGTGGAGAATGCGCCGCGCCTGGACTTGAGTGGTCAACCAGCCGGCGTAGTAACTGCCACACAGGCTCTGCATGCCAGGCAGCAGGCGTCGCGGCAACGCGGTCAAGATCGTCGACACCGTGCGAAGCTGAAAGAAGGTGGCCAGGCTCCCGCTGTCGTTGCTGCAGTGGGTCAGGATACAAACTGAATCCCCGGCAATTTTGTAGGGTGTTTTTTGGGGCTGAAATGGGTGGAAATTCCAGGGATTTATGGAGAGTCATTACGGCTTTTTTAATTTGAAATCCGCCCTAAACCATGGCCTTATGACGCAGGTGAGTTTGCCTGTGCATGCTTCGGGATACCCCACATGAAAATCTTCAAAAAAGTGATTGTTGGTGTCGCTTTTTCGCTGTTGCTGCCTTCCATTTCATACTCAGCGTCTTCCAACCAAGCCTTGGGCTGGGAAGAGCAGGGCGTACTGTTGCCTGATCGAACCCCGGTCAAAGTAGAACTTGATACGGGCTCCGAAAACTCGTCTCTGGGAGCTGTCAATATTGTCCCTTTCGACAAGGGTGACGAGAAATGGGTGCGGTTTGTTTTACAAATACCGACCGGTCTCACCGGGTCTTTATCCGACGTCACTTTCGAGCAAAAGATCGTTCGCAATGCGAAAGCCAAGGGGGTGATTGGCAGCAGTCATCGCCAAGTGGTGAAGATGAGTTTGTGCCTGGGTACGCAGGTCTACCAGGAGGAGTTCAGTCTCAAACCTCCGGGTAAAAAAGGGTACAACGTGAGCTTGGGCAGAAGTGCCTTGCAGCACATAGGCGCTGTGGATGCCTCGCGGTCGAACACCGTCAAACCGGATTGCAGCGGTTCTGCCGCTAAGCCATCAGCCTGAGTTTTCTGTTGCCGTCCCTCTGTTTCAGCTCAAAGCAAGCAGAGGGTCGAACGCACCGACTTCCGTCTCAATGGAGGCCTTTCTCCCACGCCTTATGGTTTTTCCGTGCATCCTGAATGAAGGGAGACCACTGGATCAGCTTCAGCACGCACTTGTTGAGCACAGTGCCAAAGCGGTCGAGCGGGCGGTGGATATCCAGGAAAAGCACGACGCGGATGCCGTCGGTGTCATTCCAGACCTGATGGCGGTAGGTGTCGTCAAACACCATCACCTTGCCGGGCTGCCAATGCCTGATTTCATCTCCCACCTGGATACGACAACTCTCCCTGGGCTCAGGGATGATCAATCCCAGATGTGCGCGGAGCAGCCCGTTGTAGGGCCCTCGGTGCGGAGGTATGTGCTTGCCAGGGCTGAGGATGGAAAAGAAAGCCGTAAACATGCCTGGTATCGATTCAACAATCTCTGCAGTTTTAGGGCACTTGACGCAGTTGCCATCCATTTTGTAGCCGTAGCCATGCAGGAAGAAGGTCTTCCATCGGTCATCTTGTGTCAGGTTGCGCTGGTCTTTGGAAATGTCTTGGAAGTTTGGGATGCCGTCGTGATTTTTGAGTACGGCATTCAACTCGTCGACGATCACAGGCCAGTTGGACTCCAGCGTCTTTGCCCACTCGAACTGTGACGGATCGAAAAACGGTGTGTTTCCGACCGAGGAGTGCCGGCGAATGAACCGCTCAAGCTTTTTGATGATCCACAACCCTACTGCGACGCTTGGCCGATGCTTGCGTTTGGCTTTGTTGTGTGGAAGCTGCGTGGGCTCTGTTTGCATATCTGATCCTGGCGACGATTTTTAGAAGACTTAGCGAAGCTGGCGGTTTCTCAATAACCGCCACAGCAGCGGCCAACAAAAGATGAGTGGATAACGACGCAGGCGCGGGCTGATCGGCACAGGCTCCCCAAGGTGGCGTTCAAGCTTCCAGATGACGTAATCCAGACCATTCTCGAATGTGTAGAACGATTTGATCAGGCGCAGCACATTGAGTAGGCGACCGGCGACTCGTCTACGTTGCCACCGGACGGCGTGGGGAACCGCTCCTGCATCTGCGGGGGACACTGAGTATCGGTCATCCTGCCCAGGCAGAAGGGAAAGCCTTGGTACGGATTGCACCGCCGCGAGGGTGATACGCCTGTAGTAGCCGACATCATGCCCTACGATTTCTGCCGGGCGACTGGCGCGCTCCGGGCGCAATTCCGTGCGATAGGTCAACGTGAGGGCGTGTTCCCACAATGTGGCGCTATCCAGCACTTGCGGTTTATCAGGCAGTGCTTCGGACGTCATTCTTTTCACTGCGTTGGCCAAGGCCGTATGCACACGGGTGCTAACGGCTTGATTGCGAGAAAAAACCAGTCGAGAGGGCTGCGAAAAGCGTCCCCACAGATAACCGTGGAACCACGATGCCGTTCCCTTCTCGAAGTCCGCCAGTGTAATCAGCGCGCATTTTGCCCTTAGCAGCGAACCGTCCGGCGCCAGCACATTGATCGAAAAAACGGTAGGGGGAAGCCAGGCGTCCACCAGCTCCTTGATCTTGCTTGTCCTGACGTTGGCGTAGCTGTCTACAAGGACATAAAGGTCGACCAGGCCATCTGAAAAATTGCTGCTGCGAAGGCAGGATCCATACAGAAGAACGGCACTGACGGCGTTGCCAAATCGCGATACCAATTCATCAGTCAGTGCGTTCAATGGGGCTGCGACCGGGCGCGCGCATTCCTCGGACATAACGCCGATCAGGATGCTGGTTGTTGAAGTAGGGGAGGCCTGTTCCACGTTCAGCTTCTCTTAAAACATCACAAAACGGACAGGGAGGGTCGCAGACAACTCAAGCTGGCCTTGCGTGGAGAATATCTCGCCGTCCAGCAGGTACTCGGTTAACCCGTCGATGGTGGTAGCGTTGAGGTTGTGGCTCACATAAGCCTGATTCTGCGTGATGACCGGACTCGTTTTGCCCCGCAGCACATGAAACAGGGAGCGCACGAGCTCAGGAGCACGGTGACCAATTGCCGTGAAATGGATCGGCGCCTTCTCAGTGCCCCAGTAGGGCGTGCTTCTGAGCAGCAGGGTGTCGAGTGTGGTGGCGAGAATGACCATCCACCTGGCGTTCAAGGTGTGTTGTGGAAGGTGGAGCCTGGCCGTGGCGGCAGACTCAAACGGCAGGCTTCGTTTCCAGAGCAGCGACACCAACATTCTGCCGAACGCCAGTGACGGGCCCAAGGCTCCGCGGATACCTTTGGTACGGATACGGCTGTGAAAATACCTGACGCCTTCAACCACCGCCCCGGCTCCAAAGAACAGACCGCATTGAGTCTGTAGTGAGTCTGGGTCGAATACTTTGAGCACATTGCGCAATCTCGATGCGGGAGCCGAGCGTGCGCCGCTTCGCCAACGATGGAGCGCCAGGAGCACTTGCAGTGGGCGCGTCCGCACGCCCAGATCGATTGCACTCATGTTGGTGGTGCCTGCCGGGACAATGAGTACGTCAGGCAGGCTCATGGGCTGCAGATGCATCAGGGCCGTCAATGCCGCCTGCAGGCTCCCATCCCCACCGATCACGACTAAGAGATCCTGTGGTTCGAGTGCGAAGGATTGAATGGCCGCACTGATTTGCGTCGGCGTTGACGCCTCCACAACATTGGCGTCGGTGAGCTGAGCGACGTGGTCTCTGAACCTGACAAGATGCCGACGTACGTAGCCCCCTTTGGGATTGAGCACCACGCCTATTCGTTGTGCTGAAGGGGCGTTGCCATGATTTAGGGTTACGAAAGCCTGTGGAGGATTCGAGGCGGTGTCTTGTTGGGTGATAGGAGCAATAGTCATGTCATGTCACGCTGCACGGTCAAATCGGTAGACCAGCCACAACGCGAGGGCCAGCAGCACAATCGAGGGCGCCAACGTTGTGATGATCACGTTCCCGTTCAGGAGCAGACCGAGGTTGGCCACAATTTGATTCGCCACATAGATCAGCAGACCCACAACGGCTCCGATGGCCAATCGACCGCCCAATCCCGGTGAGCGTTGCTGAACAAAGGTGAAAGGAACGGCAAAGAGAATCATGGCCAATGTGAGGATCGGCCGTCCAAGTTTTTGCCACATTGCCATCTGGTACTCGCCCGAGGGTTGGTCGGATCCATTGAGAAAGGCGATGTAGTGACGCAGTTGCTGAATCGAAAAGCTGTCCGTCGGCAGCGACAGTTCTTTCAAGCGGCGATCTGAAAACACAGAGTTCCATAGCATCTGATCTTCTTCGCGCGTCACCTCATTGTCTTGCTCCCACTCCTTGATCCGTGGATGGTGGAGCAGCCACGAACCGTCCGGGCGGACTTCCGCGCTGTCCGCGAAAATGTAAGAGGCCAGGCGCATGTCGGAGGTGAGGCGCAAGATTTCAACGTTGAGTGGCGTGTTGTGGCGTGACATCGCACCTATTCGTGCAACCTCGTTGCCTCGGCGCGCCCAGATGCTGCCGGTAGGCTTCGCCGCTTCGCCGGATATGGCCAGCGCAGTATTGCGAAGCTGAACGCTATGCTGCTGGAGTGGAGACGCCAGCCATTCGTCCATGGCGCCGAGTGCGATGACCACGATCAAACCGGCCGCCATCGTCGTAACAGCGATGCGCATGATCGATACGCCGGCCGCACGCATGGCCGTCAGTTCCTGAGTCAACGCAAGCTGACCAAGCCCGGTGATGCCTCCCAGCAAGGCGATGAAAGGCCCGAGATCGACTGCCCGGCGGGGCAATGTCATCAGGACGACTTCCACCGCTTGCGTCCAGCGATAGCCGCCGGAAGTCACGTCATCGAGCTCAGCGATCAGATCGAACGTCGTGAACAATGGCAGCAACAACAGGGCAGCGGCCGCGAATCCGATCAGCACGTTGCGAATCAGATAGAAGCTGAGTCTTATCATTTGCGACGACGACGCAAAAGTGCGAGGTCTCTGGTCAGGAAACCTAGCAACGCGATACTCATGGCCAGCGGAACGAGCCACACGCCAGGCAAGAGGGGGATAGCTGCGTTACCCACCAGTGTTCTGCAGATGTTGCCGGCGTAGAAGATCACGGCAAAAACAATCGCGATGGGCAGGAGCGTGGAAAAGCGTCCTTTGCGGGGCGCCGTCCGGCTCAGCGGCACTGCAAGCAGGGCCAGGAGCATTGCACTGATGCCGCGGGTTTCACGCCATTGAAGCTCGGCTTTGTCTTGAGGCAGCGCCGAAACGCTCAACATCGCAGTCGAGGTCGATTTGCGCTTGTTGTCGGGTTCAAGTTCTAAAGGTTTCAGCTGCAGTTGCAGCTTGTTGTCGAACGTATTTACCACGTCCTTGGAATCCTGGTGATCCAGGGTGTACGAGCTCCCTTTGGTGAGTTCAACCAAGGGGGCAGCAGGGTTGGCGTCTCTGACTTTTGCCGTATGAGACCGAAAGATGCGGGATTTACCGTCGCCCGGGTCATAGATCAATGTGTCAGTGAGCTCACCCGAATCCTTGTCTATGGATTCCGCGAGGATCATCCGGCCGTTGTCAGGGTTGAGGTTGAAACGCTGAGGAAGCAGGTGACTGACGTCCAGGTCGGTTTTGGACTGCTGCTCCAACTGGTAGCTCTGTGTATACGCCCAGGGACGTCCATAGACAGACAACACTGTCACGGCGATGGCGAGAGGTAGCGAGATCAGGGCGATTGCTTTGTAGAGGCGTACAGGACTGCTGCCTGAGGCCAGGATGGCGGTGATTTCGGAGTCGTGATAAAGCCTGCCCAGCGCCATTGCTACAGAGGTGTACAGGGCAACGGGTACCAGCATTTCCAGCGCGATGATGACTTTGTACATCACCATGTCTGCGACGGACTGCACAGCCAGCGTGCCATTTGTGGCCTGGGTCAGGTAGCGCTCTGCCGAGTAGCTTGCGAAAACGAAGGTCAAGATACCGACCATCACCGTTACCGGGCGACGAATCTCGGCAATGATGTACCGCTCGATCAGAAACATCGTGAAGCTCCCGCGGATTTGCAGCGAATAGCTCGCCTGGCCCAATGAGGAGGCTGGGTGGTATTCACATTGATGCCCGCAGCCGGAGCGTTTTTTCGACCAGTAGAAAGTCTTCTACGGTGTCGATGTCCACGGCAGCGTCGGCAAACGGCATGATCACGGCGCCCACGCGAACACCGACGGCGTGGGAGATTCGTTGCATGGCCTGATCAAGGCTTAGGGTTCCAAGCAGATATCGCACAGTCGACGCTATGCCGAGCGCACCCATGACGACCTTTTTGGGGTTTTTACGGCGCTGCTCGATGTCTTTCCAAAAGTCGGCTACCTTGGCGCTTTCCTCGGTCATGAACGCAAACAGGTTGCTGCCGCAGTACGGGCCGCCTTTGAGCTTGATAGCCGTCCGCCTGTTCTCGGGGAATTTGGCCATGACCGTGGCAAGGGGCGTTAAAGCCACGGTCACGTCGCATTCGCTCATCTGAGAACGTTCGAGAAAATAATCGACGATGTCAGATTGCAGTAACGCGTGATCGGCAGTCGTCACCAGCACTGGCCGGGAGCGAATGTGGGTCAACCCACGATACGCGCTTAGGCTTGGTGATGCCGCCGGCTCAAGCATTGCCAACTCGCCACGATCAATCATGTCGCGCAGCGTTGGATCACTGTCGAGCATCCGATTGCCTGGGCCGACCAATGTGATATCGGACACACGCTTGGAGTCCCGCAATGCGCCGACGACCCGATGAAGCATTGGCAGACCAAGGACAGGCGTCAACGCTTTACAGCCTGCGTCACCAAGCGCGGCAACGGGGTCTCCTGGGCGTCTGTCACCTGCCAGAATGAGGGCCGAATACCGCGACGACTCAGATGTGCTTTTCATAGAGCCGATACCGCTTATAGGCTTTAGCACCTATGCGCTCCAGAATTCCGCGCATCCCGGCATTCGTTTCGAGGATCCAAGACATTTCAAGGGCCTCAATATTGCGCCGGAGAAAGGGGGCTTTCAGAGCTTCGATAAGCAGTAATGCCAGGACAGGGCCTTGGCGGCTGAACTGATATTGTTGCTTGACGCCCATCAAAGGCACGCGGGCGGTTCGTGTTCCGGAGACTTTGAGTTTCCAAATCAAACGCAGCCATCCAAATGGCAGCATACGCCCTTTGAGAGGCGCGATGGCCTCATGAATGTTAGGCATGGCCACGATGAACGCGCAGGGCTCATCGTTTATTTCAGCAATATAGATGAGGTCGCTGGGAACAAGGAATTTCAACTGCTTGCCTAGCTCGGAAAACTCGTGCTCGGTAAAGGGAACGTAACCCCAGTTGTTGGCCCAGGCATCGTTGAATATCTGCCGCAGAATTTGCATTTCGGCGCCAAATTTTGATCGATCAATCTGGCGGATACGGATCGTAGACCTTTCCCGGTCCATCATTTTCTTGAGCGGGGCCGGGAAATTGAGCTCGTCCCGGCGCATCCAGTAGGCAATCAAATCCATGGCAGGTTTGTACTTCGCTCCCAGCACATGGTTTTCATAGTAAGGATGGTTGTGGTTCATGAACGCGGATGGCGGCGTCTCGTAGCCGTCGACGAGAAGGCCGCTTTCCTGGTTGATGTTCAGGGTAAAAGGCCCGGTAATCCGCTGAGCACCCTGCCCCTTGAGCCACTGCTCGGCGGTGGCGATCAACGCCGCGAATACTTCACCATCATCGATCGCGTCCAGCATGCCGAAGTGACCCGTGTCCGCACCGTGCAACTCCCGGTGCAGAGTATCTACTTGAGCAAGAATGCGGCCTACAACAGCACCATTGCGTTTGGCGAGCCAGGCTTTCCACGTGACGTGTCCTGAGGCCGGATTTTTGGGTGAGAGATGCTCTAACCGTTCGATGTAGAGCGGCTCAATCCAAGAGGGATCGTTTTTATAGAGAGTGCCTGGAAAGGTGACGAAGTCGTTCAGTGACTGTCGGTTCTCTACTGCTTCAATGGTAAGCAGCGGGTTGTTCTTATTCATTAGCCTGCAGGCCTTCTAGGCAAAAAGTGGACGGTGAGGCCTGATGTTCCAATGTCGAGCGAGGTATCCGGCGGCGGCTCCGGACTGTCGCTGAAATATTTCGTTACGTCTATAGACCGTTGTCAATGTAGAGTATCAATTCGTTTGATAGTAGATCTCGATCTATCTGACGGTACTCTTTTAGGAAAGCTATGGAAGCCGGCTTTTCGAAATGGCTCAGGTCTACGAGCCAGCTATATCGCTTAAGGCGATGCCTGAAAATGTGACGGCGTCCATATTCAGCTATCTCTACGAACCTTGCTTTTTGGACGTGCAGCGGCGCCTGCCCCATAAGTGCCGGTTTTCGTAGTGCCCTGATTAGAGTCCAAATTAATGACGGTTTTATATTTGTCCGAAACTAGCTCTACTCAAGAACTGGTGCAGCGACTTGCAGATTTCCCTTCTTTAGCGGACGCCCTGGACTACGCAGCGCTGGGTCGTACGGGGATGAATTTTTATGACCGACGCTGCCAACTGACGGCAGTGCTCGAGTACAGAGAGCTCAAGGCCAGAGCCCAGGGCGCGGCCAGAAGGTTGCTGACCTTGGGTTTGTCCAAAGGTGATCGCGTCGCCCTGATCGCGGACACAACACCCTCATTCGTCGAGTTTTTCTTCGCGTGCCAGTACGCAGGCTTGGTCGCTGTTCCGCTGCCGGTTCCCGCTGGGGTAGGGCAACACCAATCGTACGTCGAAAAGCTCCGTGGACTCATCGCGAGCTGCTCGCCATCGGTTGTGCTCGGGGAGCAGGAATGGCTGCCCTACGCGCGCGAAGCACTGGGCACCACTGAGCTGAAATTCATCGGCACGGATGACGATCTGGAAGCGCTTCCTACGGGTGGCGCCACTCTTGTCCCAGCTCAACCCGATGACATTGCCTATCTGCAATACACTTCCGGGAGTACCCGTTTTCCGCGTGGCGTCATGGTCACCCAACGTTCGGTCATGGCCAATCTGCGCGGTATCAGCACTGACGGAATCCGGTTACGTCCCGGCGACCGCTGTGTCTCCTGGTTGCCGTACTACCACGACATGGGGTTGGTAGGTTTTGTATTGGCGCCCATGGCCACGCAGATATCGGTCGATTACCTGCGCACGCAAGACTTCGCGATGCGGCCCAAACAGTGGCTTAACTTGCTGAGTCGGAACAGGGGTACGGTCTCGGTGGCGCCGCCATTCGGGTTCGATCTGTGTGTACGTCGTTGCAGTGCCGCTGAAGTAGAAAGCCTCGATCTTTCGAACTGGCGCGTAGCGGGTGTTGGCGCTGAACCGATTTCCGTCGCCACACTCGACCGATTTGCCGAGCACTTTGCCGCCGCTGGGTTCAAGGCTGGCGCATTTATGCCGTGCTACGGGCTCGCAGAAAACACGTTGGCTGTCAGCTTTGCCAGACCGGACACAGGTGCTCAGGTTGACAGGATCGACCGAGACATTTTGGAAACGGAAGGTAGGGCGGTCAGCGCCACTGAAAAATCTTCAGCGGTCAGCGCTTTCGTTAACTGCGGCCGCGCGCTGCCGGGGCACGAACTGCTGATCGTAGATGACTCTGGCAATGTCCTGGCCGAGCGCGAAGTGGGCAGAGTCATGATTTCTGGCCCGAGCCTGATGACGGGATATTTCCAGGATCATGATTCCATTCAAAATCTCGCAGTGACCAAAACGCTCGATACTGGCGACCTGGGATATCTTTTCGATGGAGATCTTTACGTCACCGGGCGTAAAAAGGATCTGATCATCATCCGAGGTCGTAACATCTGGCCTCAAGACATTGAACTCATTGTCGAGTCCGAGCCGGAAATCAGGCCGGGGGACGCGATCGTTTTCATTACCGACAAGGAAGCTGATCAATCGGTGGTGATCCAGGTTCAATACCGCATTCTCGATGAGGAGAAGAGGGCGCGTCTTTCTCATACGTTGTTTGCCAAGGTCCACAGTGAATTCGGTATCTCTCCGACCATCGACCTGGTACCACCCCATAGCATTCCTCGCACCTCCTCAGGAAAACCAGCCAGGGCCGAAGCCCGCAAGCGCTTCATGAGTCTTCGCGCCGCACTCCCCGAGAGCTTCGCTGCGGCCGAAACCGCATGACCGAGCCAACGATTGCCCTTACCGGTGGCAGCGGTTTTATCGGCGGTCAGATAGCTCGCATGCTCGTTGGTCGTGGTGTCCGTGTGCGCGCGCTCAGTCGCACACAGGCTGGGCTTGAAAACGGTGTTCTGTGGGTAAAGGGATCGCTTGAGGACAGTGACTCACTGGCAAAGCTGGTTGCAGGGGCACATATCGTCATTCACTGCGCGGGGGCGGTTCGAGGGCGTAATGCCCGTAATTTCCGCATTTCCAACGTGGACGGCAGCCGTCGGGTCGCTGAAGCCGCTGCTAAAGCCGGCACCTGCAAACGTTTTTTGTTGATGTCATCTCTTGCCGCTCGCCATCCAGAGCTCTCGTGGTACGCAAAATCCAAACATGACTCCGAGCAGGAAGTCATCCGGGTAGCAGGAGCCATGGCCGTCACGATCTTCCGTCCGACGGCAGTCTATGGCCCGGGAGATCGCGAACTACGGCCACTGTTCACCTGGTTGCTCAAGGGGCTGCAGATCAGGCTCGGCGCAGGAGATACGCATCTCAGCTTTGTGCACGTCTTTGACCTTGTAGCGGCTGTTGGGCAATGGCTCGGAGCGCCGAACTCGAATTCGGCTCTTTACGAAATCAGTGACGGCACCCTGGGTGGATACAGCTGGAAGGGGCTGGCGCAGATTGCGACCGATATACGGGCGGCTCCAGTTCGATCACTGGCCATTTCAACCGCCGTCCTGAGAGCCGTTGCCCGCGCAAACCTGGTCATTTCCTACGTGGTGCGCGGTAACCCAATGCTGACCACCAGCAAAGTCAATGAGCTGACACACCCTGACTGGACATGCAGCAACACGGCGATAACGGCCGCAACCGGCTGGAGTCCCCAGATAAAGCTACGACGTGCCCTGCAGGAAGGTTTGTTTTGAACGTGTGCAAATTCGCGCGCCAACGAGGCTAAGTATGTTTACGCAAGATGTGATCATAGAGAATGTTTTGACGTGTCTTCGGGACATGATTCCCGGTGCAGGTGAGGTAGGGCCAGACAGTGACATGGTCGATGACCTAGGCCTTGAGTCGGTAAAAATGATGGATTTGTTGATGAAGCTTGAGGACGACTATGACCTGTCGATACCGATCAATATCCTCATGGACGTTCGCACGCCAAGGCAGCTTGCCGCCTCTCTGATTGGCTATCTGGAGAAAAGCCATGGGACTGTATGACAAATTCTCCCGCCTGGCAGCTGAGCGTTCCAGTCTGCAGGCGCTTGACCCTAGCCCTTTTGGTACTCGAATCGAAGCGCTCTATTCATCGACGCGCGGGCGTATCGGCGGTACCGATGTCATTTTGGCTGGCACTAACAATTACCTGGGCCTGACATTCGATGAAGACGCTATCGAAGCTGCGCGTAAAGCACTGACCGCCGAAGGTACGGGCACAACCGGGTCAAGAATGGCCAACGGCAGCTACGGCGGTCATTCGGCGCTGGAAGCAGAGTTGGCCGAATTTCTGGATCGGCCATCGGTCATGGTTTTCTCCACTGGCTATGTGGCTAACCTGGGCATCATCGGGACGCTTGCCGGCCCGCGCGAAGTGGTACTGCTCGACGCCGATTGTCACGCGAGTATCTATGATGCATGCGCCTTGGGTGGGGCTGAAATCATCCGTTTTCACCATAACGACGCAAAAGATCTCGAGCGCCGCATGCTGCGCCTTGGGGATCGCGCGAAGGATGCGCTGATCATCGTAGAAGGCATCTACAGCATGCTCGGCGACGTGGCTCCACTCAAAGAAATCGTTGACGTTAAACGCCGTCTAGGCGGTTTCTTGTTGGTTGACGAAGCTCACTCGTTTGGCGTCATGGGCCCTAACGGTCGAGGCCTGGCGGAAGAGCAGGGCGTGGAGGATGATGTCGATATCATCCTGGGAACCTTCAGCAAGAGTCTGGCTGCAATCGGTGGTTTTGCCGCGGGCCTGAGCAGTGGGATGGAAGTGCTGCGTTATGCTAGCCGCCCCTACATCTTCACGGCCTCACCCTCTCCTTCGGTCGTGGCGTCTGTGCGATCGGCCTTGAAGACAATTGCTGCGCGCCCGGATCTGCGGGCGAACCTCTGGGACAATGCCCGTCGGCTTTACGATGGGCTGGCGGAATTGGGCTATTCGTTAGGCCCAAGCGTGAGCCCCGTTGTCCCGGTCATGGTCGGTAGCAAAGAGCAGGGTGTACAGTTCTGGCGAGCACTCATTGATCAGGGTGTATATGTCAATCTGGTACTTCCACCTGCCACGCCGTCGGGCGTCACGTTGGTTCGCTGCAGTGTCAGCGCTGCCCACACAACCGCGCAAATTGATCAGATCATCGAAGCGTTCGCCGCTCTACGTCCATTGCTTGAGCCTACGGCCTGACAACGAGGAATGCAGTCGAACTGTAGTGCAGGGAATTGCCGTGCGGTGCAGAGAACCTTGAACCGAATGTGAGTGTTATGCGAATTATTTTTGTTTTTGGGCGTTCGTATCCGATACGAACGGCATTGATGCTGCTTAGCCTGGTCGTTGCCGGCCTGGTTGAGAGCGTCAGTCTGACAACGATGCTGCCCCTGATGTCGGTGATGCTCGGCGACAATGCGCACTCGACGTTTGGCGCCCTTGTTGGCAACGCGCTTCAGTTCTTTGGATTGGAGCCAACGATCATCACGCTACTCGTCATCATCGTCGTGGGCATGGCCATCAGCAGTCTGTTGATTCTTCTGGCCAACCGCCAGGTTGGCTACACCGTAGCCCATGTTGCAACCGACCTGAGGGTAGATCTGATCAACGCAACACTGGGTAGCCGCTGGGAATACTATCTGCGTCAGCCGGGTGGAGCATTGGCCAACGCCGTGGCTACCGAAGCCTACCGAGCATCAACCGCTTATGAGCATGCCGCGAACATGGTTGCGCTCTCCATCCAGGCGATCGCGTACGGCGTCATCGCGCTGTTCGTCTCCTGGCAAGCTGCGCTGGTGTGCCTGGTTCTCGGCGTGGTCATTCTTTTCGCCCTGCGTGGTTTGGTCAAAACATCCCGTAAAGCAGGGAAGGGCCAGACCAGCCTGATGCGGGAGTTGCTGATCAACCTCAGCGACACCTTGGGGTCAGTCAAACCATTGAAGGCAATGGCCAGGGAGGATATCGCCGATTCGTTGTTGCGCCATCAGGCTGCTGAGCTGAATGGGGCAATGGAGAAGGAGGTCACCAGCCGCGAGACATTGCGTGCACTCCAGGAGCCCTTGCTGGCCATTCTCGCCGCAGCCGGTCTGTATGCGGGCCTGGTTATCTGGAAGTTGCCGTTGTCATCCGTCATGGTGCTCATATTCATGGTGGTAAGAGTGCTAGGCCTTATGCACAAGGCGCAGCAGCGTTACCACCGCATGGCGGGGCAAGAGAGTGCCTTTTGGGCGCTGCGCGAAGCGGTAGTGACGGCCAGGGCGGAAGCCGAGCCTGTCGGCGGCACCGTGCAGCCCACGCTCAAAGACCGGATCGAGTTTCAGAACGTCACATTTACTTATGGCGAGCGCAAAGTTTTGAACAGCGCATCACTGACTTTCGATGTCGGGACGATGACGACGCTTGTGGGCCCATCCGGGGCAGGGAAAACCACAATTCTTGACCTGGTGTGTGCGTTGTTGAGCCCTCAACACGGTCGAGTGCTCATAGACGGTATTCCGCTTCCTGACCTTGATCGCCGTATGTGGCGTCGCATGATTGGCTACGTCACGCAGGAAACTTTGCTTTTACACGACACCGTCCTTGCGAATGTCACTTTGGGCGAGCCAGCGCTCACCGAAGCGGATGCGGAGCGGGCATTGCGCCAGGCTGGTGCATGGGAGTTTGTATCCCAACTTCCCCAAGGCATGCAGTCGATCGTTGGCGAACGAGGGGGCAAGCTTTCAGGTGGTCAGCGGCAACGAATAGTGATTGCACGTGCGCTCGCCCACAGACCTCAGTTGCTCATTCTGGATGAAGCGACCAGCTCGCTCGACCCGGATGCTGAGAAAGATATCTGTGAGTCGCTGAAAGCGTTGGCGCCAGAGATCACCATCATTGCCGTTTCTCACCGTCCGGGGCTTATCGACATCGCTGACGAAATCATCGAGCTCAGGGACGGCGAGATCAAGCGAATGAAAAACCGTACCTATCTGGTCAATGAGCCTTCCAATCTGGAAGTTTGACTCTGCACCCAGCTTCTTTTTACTCGTACGAGACGGCCCAATCATGCTTTCTTCTAAACACCAACATGCACCTGCGCCAGATCATCATGTGGAGCAGAACGGCGAAGTCCAGGTTCCGAAACTTCAGTCGCACCTGGACAAGAAAGGAAGGGTACTTGGGCCGCTCATCGCATTTGTCGGCTGTGATGGCTCCGGAAAGTCGACTGTCTCGGAGGCTATCCTCACGTGGCTGAGCCGGTCGCAGCCTGTGCAGAGTTGCCATTTGGGCATTCAGTCCAAGCAGATAGGTGAAAGGTTGGTCAGGTTGCCGTTGGTGGGCAAAGCAATCGGTCGATTGATCGCTGCCAACTCTCCACGTGGCAATCAGAAACACGCACAAATCTCCAGCGGCCCCAGCACCTTGGCGGCATTTGCCATCTTCCTGTTGTCGATCCGCCGGTATCGTCGTTACCAGAAGATGATGAAACTGCGACGCCAAGGCATCACCATCGTCGCTGATCGTTTTCCGCAGATCGCGGTTGCCAATATGAAAATCGATGGCCCCGGGTTGCTCGCGGTCAAGCATGGCAACGGGCTGATTCGGTTCCTGGCGGCGCGTGAGAAAAAGCTGTACGACTACATGATCAGCTACCGTCCGGATCTGGTTGTTCGCTTGAATGTGGATGTCGAGACCGCGTTTGCGCGCAAACCTGATCACCGCTACGAATCGCTTGCACTCAAGATTGCCAACGTCCCCAAGCTTGAATATCAGGGAGCGCCGATTCTGGATCTCGACAGTCGCCTGCCGCTCGAAGAGGTCATTGCGCACGCCAAAGCAGCAGTGTCCCGCAGCCTGGCGATCCAGTAGGGGGATAGGTAGCAGACATGCGCGCCCTATTCGAAACTCCTCGCGGGAGAGGCGACCGCCCTCTGGCGCCGCTCGTGGCCATTATTGGTTCGGACGGTGCGGGAAAAACCACCGTGGCGGCCCACCTTTGCTCCACCTTGGCAGGTGAGGGCGCTGCCTATGCCTACTTGGGATTGGGTACAGGCGCCATAGGACTCAAGATACAGGCCTGGCCATTGATCGGGCCTGCCGTCGGACGTCGATTGGCCGCCAAGGCGACACAAGCTCGTACCAAGGGCGAAAAAATCCCTGGGGTCTTCACAGCGTTGACCATCTACGGGTTTTCGCTGCTGCGAGTCCGTCGCTTCAGGGCGATGCAGGTGTTACGCGATCGGGCCTCCATCGTTATTTGCGACAGATACCCTCAAATTGACGTGCCGGGGTTCTATGACGGCCCGGGTCTGAACGCATCAACGCCTACTGGCCGCTTTACGGCGTGGCTTGCAAAGCGTGAGTTTGCGCTTTACCAGAGGATGGTCAGCCATCTGCCAACGCTGGTCATTAGATTGAACATTGATGCTGATACGGCATTCTCTCGCAAGCCCGACCACAACCTTTCTCTGCTGAAGCAGAAGGTACAGGCAACCTCGTTGCTCCGTTTTAATAACGCGAAAATTATCGACGTGGATGCCAGCCAGCCGCTGGAACGGGTACAGGCGATCTGCGCCCAACTGGTAGGTCAGTTGCTGATGAATCAGAAAAGCAATTCCCACCCAGCGGTAGAAACTCATGTTTGAAGCGTTCGGACGCGCTTTATCTCAATGACTTACCGGCCGTTGAATCACAGGGTTTGGTGCCTGAAAGCCTGCCTCGCTCGGTAAAGAGCGGTTTAATCGAGGACGTTATGAAAGCTAAAGTTTCGGCACCCGCAACACCGAACCGGGCAGTTTGGGCGCGTCTAGGTTGGGCCTATCTGTTCTTCTGGTACTTCTCCGGTGTCGCACAGCTCCTCATCATTCGCGCTGGCGTTGCAGGCTGGAAGGGGATGATCCAAGCGTCGATGGTCACATTGCTGTGGCTGATTCCGCTGATCCTGTTTCCCGCCCGCGCGAGGATTCTGGCTGGGGTCATTGGACTTCTTCTTTGGGCGTCCTCACTGACCGGCCTCGGATACTTTCTGATTTATGGGCAGGAGTTTTCCCAGAGCGTGATTTTCATCATGTTCGACTCGAACATGCAGGAGTCAACCGAGTACTTGGGGCACTATTTTTCCTGGTCGATTGTGGGGGCCATCGCCGCTTACACCTTAGTAGGGTTGGTGCTGTGGACGCGGGTCAGGCCAGCGTACCTGACGCGTAAGGCGCTAGTGACCTGTTGTGTTTTGTTCATTGCCGTCGGCGTGGGCTTCAACGCCGTCAACCAGTATCGTAAGCGGCCGACCATTCAGCTGGCGGCAGCGAAGTTCGAGGAAAATATCGAAGCCGCGGCCCTTTGGCAGATGGTCGTCGGATATCACCAGTATCGTCAGCAACTCGCCGAGATGTCGACGATGATGGCGACCCAGGCGCAGATTCCTCCTCTCAAGAACCTGACCGACACGCATGCAGGTCAACGCTCCACGCTGGTATTGGTCATTGGCGAATCAACGAACCGGGAGCGTATGAGCGTTTATGGTTATGGCCGACCTACGACGCCTAATCTGGATCAGCTACGTGGCCAACTGCAGATATTCAGCCAAGTGGTCGCGCCACGCCCCTATACGATCGAGACCCTCCAGCAGGTACTGACATTTGCTGACGAGGAGCATCCGGATCGATACCTGAGTACGCCAACCCTGATCAGCGTGATGAAGCAGGCCGGGTACAAGACGTTCTGGATTACCAACCAGCAGACCATGACCAAGCGCAACACAATGCTCACACTGTTTTCTCAGCAGGCAGACCAGCAGACCTATCTGAACAACAACCGCGATCAGAACGAGACCAGCCAATACGACGAGGACGTCCTGGACCCGTTCTCTAAGGTTTTGGAAGACGACGCGCCACGTAAGCTGATTGTGGTGCACCTGCTGGGCACGCACATGAGCTACAAGTATCGCTACCCACCAACATACGATTACTTCAAGGATCGGATCGGGGTGCCGGCAAATGTCACTGATGGCCAGCTAGAGGTCTACAACAGCTACGACAATGCGGTGCGGTACAACGATTACGTGGTCTCGTCGCTGATCAAGCGCTTCAGCGACACAGACCCTAATGGCTTCCTGCTCTACCTGTCTGATCACGGTGAATCCGTATATGACCCGGTAGCGCCAGAGGTACTGGGCCGCAACGAGGCTGCACCCACTCGCCCAATGTACACAGTGCCATTCATCGTTTGGAAATCGCCCAGTTGGAAAGCTGCACAAGGCACGACTTTGGAGCCTGCTGACTACCTGGCACGCCCCTACAGTACGTCTCACTTCATCCACACGTGGACTGATTTGGCAGGGCTGCGTTTTGATGAGTTTGAGCCGGCCAGGAGTATTGCGAGCCAGGGGTATAAATCCGAACGTCTCCTGATTGGCAACCCGCACAATCCTGGCAGTCTGCGTGATTTCAGCCAGCTTCCGATTGCGCCTAAACAGGGCTCGGCTGTGCAAGCAACGCGATAGCGGGTGATGGGGCGCTTGGGACTGACCCGGCAGTGATGATTACAAAACCATCTTGCGGGTCCGGTTCTGTGCGCCTCCGCTATCTTTTATACGACAAAGCCCTGATTATTCAGGGCTTTGTCGTTTCTGGGGTTTGAGTCCGACCTGTTTCCCCGCTGCCTCGGCCCCCATCCTCGGGAAGCAGAGCGGCTCTGCTAAGGCTTTCGGTAAACCTGCCGAAATAACGTAGACTTTCCATCGTTTTTTGCGTGTACGTTATCACCGAGTTGTTCGCTTATGACCGATACCCGTTTACCTGAGTCAAACCCGGCCCCGTTAGTGCCTGAGCTTCTCGTGGGCCGTGTTCAACGCGAAGACATGAAGCGTCAGCGGGCCTGTTGCATCTGGCTGACGGGCTTGTCCGGGGCGGGTAAATCCACGCTGGGCAATCGTATTGATCAGGCCTTGCAGCAGCACGGGTTGCACAGTTATTTGATGGACGGTGACAGGCTGCGTCAGGGACTTTGCAGTGATCTGGGCATGAGCGACAGCGATCGTCACGAGAACATCAGGCGTTTGGCCGAAGTCGCCAAGCTGATGGTGGATGCGGGATTGATTGTCATCGTTTCGGCGATTTCGCCTTTTCGCGCCGACCGGGATGCCGCCCGACATGGACTGGAGCCTGATCAATTCATCGAGATACACGTCAGCACGCCGTTGGGCGAATGTGTCCGCCGCGATGCCAAAGGTTTGTACCGCGCCGTGCGTGAGGGCCGAATCCGTAATTTCACAGGGATCGACAGCCCGTACGAAGCGCCGCTGACGCCGGAGTTCATCATCGACACCAGCAGTCATGATGGGGCTGAGATGATCGAGCAATTGGTGGCGCAACTGATGCACCGTTACCGCTCATAAGGCGGTTCCTGCAATCAGGGCTCGCACCCTACAGGCCAAACACGTTCGTCCTACGGGAAATCATGCTTTTGAACGCTGAAGCGATAACAGATTTGATGCGCACGCTTGCGGATGCCGATGAAGGCACTCTGATCTCGACACTGCGGGAATGCATGGCGGCGAGCCGTTACGCCGACGCCCGCCCTATTGCCGAGGTAGCCGTCTCCCTGTTTCCCGAGTCATCCTCTCTGGCTGCGCTGCTCGGGCAGGTCTGTCAGAAGTTGGGGGATTTCCCTGCCGCCGTGAGTGCCTGCGACACCGCGATCGCATTAGGTTGCCGGGAGTGGGCCGCGCCTTTCGTTTTGGGCTTGTCACACCGCGCATTGCAGGATCATCGCAAGGCAGCGCTGGCGTTCATGTCGGCCTATGAGCGCTCGCCGGGCCACGTCGAGGGCCTGGGGCTGCTGCTGGAGGAGATCGTGGCGGCTTATGGTCTTGCCAGCGGTCGTGATGTTTATCAGACAGTGACCGATCCTGCGTTAAAGGCGGCAGTCACCCCACTCTGGACAAATCTGTTGTTCAGGTGGGGGCGCGAAGACGAGTTGCGGGCGTTGGGGATCGACGGCCGAGAAGCCGTGCTGATGTCGGTTGCCGAATGGACAGCGAGCCAGGGTGTCGATCTCGATTATCTGGACGATGCCGAGCGCATCCGCTGCGAAGAGCCTGAATCCCTGG
The DNA here is from genome assembly GCF_044753445.1 of Pseudomonas sp. NPDC088368. NCBI lineage: Bacteria > Pseudomonadati > Pseudomonadota > Gammaproteobacteria > Pseudomonadales > Pseudomonadaceae > Pseudomonas > Pseudomonas sp. NPDC088368. Next base: position 475,046 of record NZ_JBIVNG010000003.1, on the reverse strand, counting down.
AGCCGGGCGCCGCTGAGCCGTTGAAGGTCGTCGTTGAAGGCCAGCGGCCTTACGCCTGCATCGTCGAAAACGCGACGATCCTTTCCCGTTCCGATCTGATCCTGACCCCTGACGGCGCTGCGCTCAATGATTGCCTGACCCACCCTCGCTTCGGCCAATATGTCCTATGGCACCAGGAGAGCGCGATCAAAGGGCGGAACGGGCAGCATCTTCTCCTTGATATGGCGCCTTACACCGTTCAGGAGATAGAGGCGGGAATAATGCTTTCCGGGGCTGCCTCGGTGGAGTTCGGTCACTGGATGCCCGAGTTTTTGTGTCGCTTGCGGGCGTTGTCCCGTCATCCCGAGTTCGATTCGATGCCCATCATCGTCGATGCGGGCATGCCCGCCAGTCACTACGAGTACCTGCGCCGGGTGGTCAGTAACGAGTGGGTGGTATTGCAGCCGGGTGTCGCGTTGTCTTGCAAACGGCTGTTGATCGCCCCTACACCCAGCTTTTACCCCATGCATCTGGTGCCGGGCCATCCGGTGCCGGGCTATGAGCAAGGGCCGTTTTCGCCCGCTTGTTTTAGTTTTTTGCGCGATCGGGTCCTCGGCACGCTGCCACGGGTCGCGCGGGGCTCCAGGCGCTTATTCCTTTCCCGGCGCAAGCGGCAATGGCGTTTGATATTGAATGACAATGAAGTGGCCGCCTGCCTGCAAGCGCGAGGCTTCGAGACGATTTACCCGGAAGATTTGAGCCTGGAGGAGCAGATCCGTCTGTTTCAGGAAGCAGAAGCCATTGTCGGGCCTAACGGTTCGTCGTGGCTCAACCTGATGTTCGCCGACACTGCGGTCAAGATCGTGGTGTTGGGGCAGGCCGGTTTTTCCGGGCAGGACCTCTTCGGCTTCAGCGGGTTCGTTGGCCCGATGCGAACCCTGGGCTATGACCCGATGTTCGTGGGTGGCGATGAGGGTGATGTGCAAAATAAACACATCAACTATTCGGTTCCCCTCGATGCTCTGGAACGCATGCTGGACCGGCTCGGGGTCTGAGTCAGCAGGCCACTCGGGTATGCTCGCGGATGTAGCGGGCGACGTCGCCGGGTTCGTTCCACATCAATACGTCGAGGATTGACAGATTCCCGACGTAGGGCAGCGTGCCGGTGGGGTAAACGAAGGTCGACAGATCCAGAAAGCGCAATTCGATCTCGCGCTGTTGCCATTCATCGGGGACAAATATGTCCCTTCCGCCCGGCGAATTGATATAGCGTCGGGCGCCCATCTGGCTGCTGATTTCCAGCGCCCATTGACCGGGATGCTCAATGGGCGGCAGTTCCAGGTTCAAAGCTGAATGCGGTGTCCAGTCGAAGCGCAGGCCGATGTAATCGCACGCCACCTGCAGTGAACGCGTGTTCAGGTCGCTGATGCTGTTGCCTGTCACCGAATCGAAGACGGCTGGAATCAACTCAGTCACCCGGCGGTAAAACGGTGCCTTGCCTCGATAGATACCGAGTTGGCCGAGAATGCGTTGCTGGGCGGCGCGGTGATCGATCACCGTGGTGGCTTGAATCGAGCTGCCCAGCGTCGTGCTGACCGGCACCTGAATGTACTGCCAACCGCCTTTGCCATCGAGGATTCGATTACGATTCATCCAGCTCTTGCGACCGTACTGCGCGGTATCGAAGATCACGCCGCGTTCCACGGATGCAATCAACTGGAAGTAGCCCAGATAGGGGAAGAAGTAAGGTTGCATGATGCCCAATGTGCTGATCATGGGGTCTGTGCCGTCAGTCGTTATGTGATTGCCGAGCGGATCAGCGCGCAAATGTCGCGTACGTGATCCTGGGTTATGGCCTGGCCCGTCGGTAATTGCAGCAACACTTGGCACAGCTCATCTGTGACCTTGAGCTCGGTTGAAAGCGCGCTGGCAAAGGGCTCGGTACGGTGCACACCGGGGTGAAAGTAACGGCGTGCCAAAACATTCCGGGCGGTTAGCCAATCCAGTAATTCATCGCGGCTGATGCCCAGTTTCGTGGCGGTGATGCGGACCACGGCAAATTGATAGTTGCTCTGTTCGCCGGCGGCATAATCGATGAATTCCAGACCGTCGATGCCTGCCAGCCCTTGTCGATAAAGCTCATAGCGCTGGCGGTTTTCCTGGATGAAACGATCCAGATGCCGCAACCCCAAAAGGATCATGGCCGCCTGGGCTTCGGACAGTTTCGCATTCAAGCGCAGGATGCCGCTGGCGTGTTCGTCACTGGCGTGAAAGCTGCGCAGGGTGCGTAAGCGGGCCGCCAGAGCGTCGTCGTTGGTGGTGATGCAGCCACCTTCGGCACCGCTGAGAATTTTCGTGGCGTGGAATGAGAAGATCTCGGCGCGGCCAAATCCGCCAATTCGCTGCCCCTCGAAGGTGCAAGCGGTGGCGTGAGCGGCGTCGAACAGCAATTGCAGACCCTGTTTTTTTGCCACCCCGGCCAGGCCGTGGGGGTCGCAGCCTCGCCCCCAGATGTGTACGCCGAGAATGGCCGAGGTCGCCGGCGTGATAGCGGCCTCCACCAGCGCTGCGTTGAGCATCTGTGTATCGCCGTCAACGTCACAGAACACCGGCTTGAGCCCGGCCCATACCAACGATTGCACCGTGGCGGGGAACGTGAAGGCGGGCACGATCACCTCACCGCTCAGTTCCATCGCGCGCAACAGCAGCATCAGCGCCACGGTCCCATTGACCACGGTGATGGCGTGCCGTACCCCGAAATGCTCAGCGAGAGCCTGATCTGCCGCGTGCTCCAGCGGGCCATGGTTGGTGTAGAACTGTCGGGCAAAGATGCCCTCGAACATGTCTCGAAATTCGGCCTGGTCGGGGAGGTTCAATTGCCCGACATGCAACGGGGCATCAAACGCTGGCTTTTCGTTCATTGTGGGACGCTCTCCAGGGGCGTGCCGAGCAGCACTGCGTCCTGCTCCAGACGTTTGAAGAGTTGTGCCAGACGCTCGATGTCCGCTTCGACGAGCAGGTCGCCGACGGGCATCTGGATGTACTGCCGACTGATGCTTTCGGTCACGGGCAGAGCAGGTGAGCCTGGCTCCAGTTGATGCAAAGGTGGGGAATAATACGGACGGACCAGAGCGTTTTCGGCGCGCAGGATGCGGATTAGTTCGTCGCGGCTGTAAGGGGCGTGTGTACCCACTTTCAGCAAGACGAGACCGTAGGTGCCAGGCGATTGGCTGTAGTCGGCGAATGAAAGCCAGGACAGGTCCTGAAAGTGCCGCTGGTAGCAGGCAAAACGCCGTTTGTTGTCGTTGATAATGGCGTGCATGTGATCAAGGTTAGACAGCGCCATGGCAGCATGCAACTCATTGAGTTTCGCATTCATGCCCAGTTCGACCGGAATGGCGGCGTCGCCGAAGCCGAAACTGCGCTGGCGCTGCAGTTGCGCGGCCAGTTCATCGTCGTCGGTGGTCAGATAGCCGCCTTCGAAACCGTTGATCAGTTTGGTGGCGTGCAGGCTGAAAACCGAAGCGTTTCCACGCGCACCCACGCGGTTGTCCCGCAGAGTGTCAGTGTAGCGACCACCGATGCCATAGACGGCATCGACCAGCAGAGGAATGCCAGCATCCAGTGTCAGGCGCTCCAGCGCATCGATGTCACACAGGCCATTGATGTTCTCCACCGCCAGCACGGCCGCGGTGTCGGCGTCGATCAGCCGGGCCAGCTCGCCCGGGGCCAGGGTGTGAGTCAGTGGGTCGACGTCACAGAACTGCGGCTCGTATCCGGCCCAGCGAATCAGGTGAGGCAAACCGCGAAAGGTGAGCGAGGGCAGGATCACTTTGCGCGCATTCGGCCGCGCCAGATTGCGCAAGGCGAGGATGATTGCAAAGCAGGCGTTGGCAAAGGCGACGCAATGCCGGGTGCCATGGAGCTCGCACAGGCGTTGCTCCAGCTCATCGACCAGCGGCCCCTGATTGGTCAGCCGGCGGCGCTCCAGCGAAGCGCTGGCCAGCTCGAAAAAACGTTCGGGGTCGCGATTGGCCAGTTGCCCGGTGGTCAACGGCCGTTCGAACAGGGGCTGGCCGCCGAACAAGGCGAGAGGGCTGACGGTACTCATGAGCAGAAGTGCTCCAGGCATGCGGGGGTATTCAGATCCGGGTCAGGATCGCGTCAAAGCGGTAGTGCGAGGAGAAGAACGTTGTTGGCATACGGCTGCAGCGCACCTCCCATCCAGCCTGTTGAGCGAGTTCTGTGAGCTGTTCCTGGGTTCGCCAGATGCCCATCAGGCTGCCAGGATCATCTTCTTCGCCGGGCACGCGAACACGTGAGGTAAAGAATTCATCCATGCGACTTCTGTCAGGGAGTTGGCCCAGGAAGACCTGCTCGATGCCGGTAAATCGCGCGTGCAGCAGTTGCAAGAACTCCAGCGCCAGTGGCTGCGGAAAATAGGGGAATGCGCCGTAACACATGGCTTTGGTGAACAGCTGCGGTTCTTCTTCCCGATGCAGATAAGCCAGCGCATCGTCGAGGACATAGCGCTCGACAGGAGGGCGGGCGAACCGCTCGTTGGCGACATCGATCAGAAAGTCCGAGTAGTCCACGCCCAGTCCGCCCGCGCAACGTCCGAACAGTTGAGTGCTCAAGGCGCCATTGCCGCAGCACAGGTCCAGCAGCCGGTCTTGAGCGTTGAGGTCGACCCCTTGGCTGATCGCATCAATGATCATGGCGATTTGTTCGTCTGTCACCGGCTTGCCGCCGACAGTGCGTTTGACCTGACCCCAGAGGTCGTCCCGGTCGCAGGTTTGCGGGTGATCCTTGAACTGATATTCGGTGCTGATGCGCGACATGAACAGATACCTCAAGTGCGGCGTGACAGACGCAGGCGATGATTGAAAAGCCAATGCAGGACGAAGCCTACCTTGGTCAGTGTTGCCCCGCGTGGTGCCGCACTGGTGTGGGTGTGCTCGCCAGGCGCGATGGGCGCGAACAGTTCATCGCGATGGAAGAACGACCGTGCGATGGCTGTGTTGCTGGCGGCGTAGCTGTCGACCAGCGCTTGACGCTGGGCAACGGTCAGAAACGGGCTGTCGTCAAACACCGCTTTGCCAGCGGCTGCGGCCGTCAGCTCGATGAGTTGTTTGTGGTAGCGCCGCTTGTTGACGGTGCGTATGGGCAGACGGTTGATCAGGCGCTGGACATTGAGAATGTCGCGGTTGATGCGCTCGTTGACTCGCCCGTTCGGCAAGTCAAATGATTCAGCGGGCAGGCCGAGTGTCCGCAAGAAATCGATACGGATGTCTTCGCGGGTGAAGCGGGCGTAGTCGTGCAGGACGAAGGTGGCGTCTTTGAAGGTTTCCTGCCACGGCTTCAGGCGCTCGGCATAGTCCCACAGCCCGAAGTCGCGGCGAGTGGTGGCGGCAAAGTTGAGCGCATTGCCCTGCGCCTTGACGGTCTGGTTGTACCAGGACAGATGGGCGTCGTCCTGCCGCCGGATGTAACAGACGACAGAAATTCGGTCGTCGGGCGCGAGTCCGGCGTCCCGCATCGTGTCCAGCAGGCCTTGGGGGTTGGGGAAGATAAAGAAGTTTTCGCTGCTGATGATCACCGTATGGGCGTCACTGCCTGTTACAGCCGCCTTGAGCTCGTCGCGCAACTGCGCGAGCGACTTTTCCTGGCCTGTGGCCCACTCCGGATAACCACCGCCCAGCAAGAAGGCGAGGTCATGATGGCCGTATCCGCGCAGGCTGACGTCGGGATAAAGAATGCCCTGGGATTTCAATTGTTCGCGATTGTCGAAAATGAACCGCTGAATGGCCGTTGACCCTGTTTTGGGTGCGCCAATATGCAATATCCAGTGCATCGAGTACTCATCTGATGTTGGCTGTCAGTTCCCTGTCACATGCCTCGTGCGGGATTCATCGAGGAACGCCACAGTCGGCGTATTTCGCCGCAAAGCGCTCTGTACCTCTATGTCGGCGGGTCGCTGGTTTACTTGATGGAGCGCGCGTGTGATGGACGATGACGCAGTGGGTCCGCTCCGAATGACCACGAGCAGCCCACAAAATACGGCAATTGCCCGGTTGGAATCAAACGACCGACGGCCAGCCAAAACCCTGTCGCATGAATAAGAAAGCCCCGATCACTCAGGGCTTTTGGGTTTCAGCATTCACCTCAGGCCGGTTCTACCATCCAGCCCCCTTTACCGCATCTTGCGCCAGCGGGTGCAATTCCGCGCCGTGATTCGCCGCCTGTAACGCCACCAACTCCTTCTTCATTCCCGGCGTCCAGAACATCTGGATGTGGTTGCGCACGCCGAGAACGGCGGCCTCTTGATCCGGTTCGGTGGCGAAGTATTTGGCGATCTGGTTGACCATTTTGATCAAGTTGGCGTCGCTCATCGGCGCACCTCCGCTTTGTCGGCTTGACGGGCCTGGCGGCGTTCGTCGAGCAGGCGTTGCTGTTCGTCGCTGAAGGCCTGGTAGCGTTTTTGCCACTCGGAGGGGTGGTAGACGCGGCTGACTTCCACGGCGGTGACTTTGTATTCCGGGCAGTTGGTGGCCCAGTCGGAGTTGTCCGTGGTGATGACGTTGGCGCCGGATTCCGGGAAGTGGAAGGTGGTGTACACCACGCCTGGTGCGACGCGTTCGGTCACCCGGGCGCGCAGCACGGTCTGGCCGGCGCGGCTGCCGATGCCCACCCAGTCGCCTTCGTTGACGCCGCGGCTTTCGGCGTCGGTCGGGTGGATTTCCAGCCGGTCTTCTTCGTGCCAGGCAACGTTCTCGGTGCGACGGGTCTGGGCGCCGACGTTGTATTGGCTGAGGATGCGGCCGGTGGTGAGCAGCAGCGGGTAGCGGGTGTTGACCTTTTCCTCGGTGGGCACGTAGCCGGTGAGCATGAAGCGGCCTTTGCCGCGCACGAACTGGTCGATGTGCATGGTCGGCGTGCCGTCGGGCGCGCCTTCGTTGCACGGCCATTGCAGGCTGCCGTGAGCGTCCAGTGCGGCGTAGCTGACGTTGGTGAACGTCGGGGTGAGGCTGGCGATTTCGTCCATGATCTCCGACGGGTGTGTGTAGCTCATCGGGTAGCCCAACGCGTTGGCCAGCGCGACGGTGCCTTCCCAGTCGGCCTTGCCGCCCAGTGGGTCCATGACCTTGCGCACCCGAGAGATGCGGCGCTCGGCGTTGGTAAAGGTGCCGTCTTTTTCCAGGAACGAAGCGCCCGGCAAGAACACGTGGGCGAATTTCGCGGTTTCGTTAAGGAAGATGTCCTGCACCACCACGCATTCCATGGCCGACAGGGCTGCTGTCACGTGCTGGGTGTTCGGGTCGCTCTGGGCGATGTCTTCGCCCTGGCAGTACAGGCCCTTGAATTGACCGGCCAGCGCCGATTCGAACATGTTGGGAATGCGCAGGCCCGGGTCGGGTTGCAGCGTGACGTTCCAGGCGTTCTCGAACTGAGTGCGCACAACTTCGTTGGAGATGTGGCGATAGCCTGGCAATTCGTGGGGGAATGAGCCCATGTCGCAGGAGCCTTGCACGTTGTTCTGCCCACGCAGCGGGTTCACGCCGACACCCTCACGGCCAATGTTGCCGGTGGCCATTGCCAGGTTGGCGATGCCCATGACGGCGGTGCTGCCCTGACTGTGTTCGGTGACGCCCAGCCCGTAATAAATGGCGGCGTTGTTGGCGCTGGCGTAGAGGCGAGCCGCGGCGCGAATGTCGGCGGCGTTCACACCGCAGATGAGGCCCAGTACTTCCGGCGAATTCTCTGCGCGGCTGACGAATTCGCTCCAGCGGGCAAAGTCATTGCCTTCGCAGCGGGCGTCAATGAACGGCTGATCGAGCAAGCCTTCGGTGACGATCACGTGAGCCAGGGCATTGAGCATGGCGACGTTGGTGCCAGGGCGCAGTGCCAGGTGAATCTTGGCGCGGCCATGAACCGAATCCACCAGATCGATGCGCCGTGGGTCGATGACGATCAGTTGCGCGCCTTCGCGCAGGCGGCGCTTGAGTTGGGAACCGAACACCGGGTGGGCGTCGCTCGGGTTGGCGCCCATGACCAGAATCACGTCGGCTTTCATCACCGAGTCGAAGCTCTGGGTGCCGGCCGATTCGCCCAGCGTCTGTTTCAGGCCATAGCCGGTTGGCGAATGGCAAACCCGCGCACAGGTGTCGACGTTGTTGTTGCCGAACGCGGCGCGCACCAGTTTCTGTACCAGGTAGGTTTCTTCGTTGGTGCAGCGGCTGGAGGTGATGCCGCCAATGGAATCGCGGCCGTATTTCTGTTGCAGGCGACGCATTTCGCTGGCGGCGTAGGTCACGGCCTCGTCCCAGCTGACCTCCTGCCACGGGTCGCTGATGTGCTTGCGGATCATCGGTTTGGTGATGCGATCCGGGTGGGTCGCATAGCCCCAGGCAAAACGGCCCTTGACGCAGGAGTGGCCATGGTTGGCATGGCCGTTCTTGTCCGGGACCATGCGCACCAGCTCATCGCCTTTCATCTCGGCGCGGAACGAGCAGCCCACGCCGCAATAGGCGCAGGTGGTGATGACGCTGTGCTCCGGCTGGCCTTTCTCCACCACGCTTTTTTCCATCAGCGTGGCGGTGGGGCAGGCTTGCACACAGGCGCCGCAGGACACGCACTCCGATTCGAGGAAGTTGTCGCCACCGGCGGCGGACACGCGGGATTCGAAGCCGCGTCCGGTGATGGTCAGGGCGAAAGTGCCCTGGGTTTCTTCACAGGCGCGCACGCAACGGCTGCAAACGATGCATTTGCTCGGGTCGTAGTCGAAATACGGGTTGGACACGTCTTTCTTGTCAGCGAGATGGTTTTCGCCTTCATAGCCATAACGCACTTTCCGCAGGCCGACCTGGCCGGCGACGGTTTGCAGTTCGCAGTTGCCGTTGGCCGAGCAGGTCAGGCAATCGAGCGGATGGTCGGAGATGTACAGCTCCATGACGTTGCGGCGCAGCGTCGCGAGTTTCGGCGTCTGAGTGTGCACGGTCATGCCTTCGGTGACCGGCGTGGTGCACGAGGCCGGATAGCCGCGCATGCCTTCGATTTCCACCAGGCACATGCGGCAGGAGCCGAACGCTTCGAGGCTGTCGGTGGCGCACAGTTTGGGAATGGTGGTGCCCATCAGCGCCGCAGCACGCATGACGGAGGTGCCTTCTGGCACGCTGATACGTTGGCCGTCGATGTTCAGGGTGACCTGCACGCCGCTGTGGCGGGCGGGTGTGCCTAAATCGGCGTCGGTTTTCGGGTCGAATATCGTGATCATTGCTCGGCCTCCGAGAGTTGCAGACCAAAGTCGGCAGGGAAGTGCTTGAGCGCGCTGGCGACGGGGTAGGCGGTCATGCCGCCGAGCGCGCAGAGCGAACCGAATTGAAGGGTGTCGCACAGGTCTTTGAGGATGATGGCCTGTTGATCCCGGACGTTTTGGTCAGGCGCAGCCAGTATCCGGTCGATGACCTCGACGCCCCGGGTCGAACCGATGCGGCAGGGTGTGCATTTGCCGCAGGATTCTTCGGCGCAGAACTCCAGGGCGAACCGCGCCATGTGGGCCATGTCCAGGGTGTCGTCAGCCACCACCACGCCGCCGTGGCCGAGCATCGCGCCGATGGCTGCGAACGCCTCGTAGTCCAGCGGGGTATCGAACTGTGACGGCGGCACCCAGGCGCCCAGCGGGCCGCCGATTTGTGCGGCTTTCAGCGGACGACCACTGGCGGTCCCGCCGCCATAGACTTCCACCAATTCCCGCAAGGTCAGGCCAAACGCCCGCTCTACAAGGCCGCCATGGCGAATGTTGCCTGCCAGTTGAAACGGCATGGTGCCGGTAGAACGACCCATGCCGTAATCGCGGTAGAACTGCGCGCCCTTGGCCAGAATCAACGGCACCGACGCCAGGGTCAGCACGTTATGAACGAGGGTCGGCTGGCCGAACAGCCCTTTCAGTGCGGGGATCGGCGGCTTGGCACGCACCAGTCCGCGTTTGCCTTCCAGCGAGTCGAGCAGCGCGGTTTCTTCACCGCAGATGTACGCGCCTGCACCGACCCGGACTTCCAGATCGAATGCCAGGCCGCTGCCCGCGACGTCGTCGCCGAGGAAGCCTGCGGAGCGGGCAATCGTGATGGCTTCGCGCAGGGTGGCGATGGCTTGGGGGTATTCCGAGCGCACGTAGATATACCCGAGGTTTGCGCCCACCGTGATGCCGGCGATGGCCATGCCTTCTATTAACAGGAAAGGGTCGCCTTCCATCAGCATGCGGTCGGCGAAGGTCCCGGAATCGCCTTCGTCGGCGTTGCACACCACGTATTTCTGCGCGGCTTGCGTGCCACGGACGGTGCGCCATTTGATCCCGGCAGGGAAGGCCGCGCCGCCTCGACCGCGCAGGCCGGAGTCGAACACGGCCGTTGCTGTTTCGTCGCCACCCACGGCAATGGCGCGGGTCAGACCCTCGAAACCGCCGTGGGTCTTGTAATCCTCTAGCGACAGCGGCTGGGTGATCCCGGCGCGGGCGAACAGCAAGCGTTGTTGGGTCTTCAGATAGGGCAACTCTTCCACCAGCCCCAGTGCGAGCGGGTGGCTGGACGGCTCGCCTTGCAGCGCGTCGAGCACGCTGGGCACGTCATCTTCAGTCAGCGGGCCAAAGCCAATCCGACCTTGCGAGCTGTCCACTTCCAGCAACGGCTCCAGCCAGTACAGGCCTCTGGAGCTGGTGTGGTGCAAATCCAGCGGCAGGTTGCGTTTGCGCGCCTCGCTGGCGAGGGCCATGGCAACGGCGTCCGCTCCCACGGCGCGGGCCACGGAATCGGCGGGCAGGTATAAACGCGTCATTGTGCGTCCTCCCGGCACGTGTCGAGCAGGGCATCAAGACGCTCAGCGCTGAGCCGTGCGTGCAATTTTCCGTCCAACTCCAGCGCGGGTGAGCACGCGCAGGCGCCCAGGCAATACACGGGACGCAAGCTGATATTGCCGTCGGCACTGCTGCCGTGGTCGTCCAGTTGCAGCCGCTCGCGCAACTGCGCCGCCAATTGCTCGGCCCCCCGGCTTTTGCAGGACTCGGCCCGGCACAGGCGCAAGATATGGCGGGCCGGTGGCGCGGTGCGGAAGTCGTGATAGAAACTGATGACGCCACGCACTTCAGCCTGGCTTTGGTTGAGGGCGTGGGCTATGTCGGGGATGGCGGCGTCGGGGATGTAACCGATGCCTTCCTGAATCTCGTGGAGAATGGGCAACAGTGCACCCGGAGAGCCTCTATGGCGCTCCAGCAGGCTGTTGACCATGGGCAGAATCGACATCTGGTCAGGCATACAGCATTCCTCACGGTCACGGACGAACCAGATGGTTGTCGGTTGTCCGAAAGTGTGGGCTGCGGCGCATGTACCACGTCACGGGCACGTGGATTTTCAGGCCGAAGCCAGGGCACCCTTGTCGGGCATCTTGTTGTACCCGGCGCGATCTTTGTCACGCCCTTGGTCGGGTATGGAACGCAGCTTGGCATGCCGTTTTTGAATTTTTCTTACAAAAGCGACGCGGCCCGTTCTTTTTGCGACTGGATGGAGTTTAGACGCTGCCGGTCAATCCGGAGGGCCTTTATGTGACCGCGCTCAGCGTAGCTTCCAACCGTTCCAGCAACAGATCGGCATGGTTGCGCTGGAACACCAGTGGCGGACGGATCTTGAGGACGTTGGCGGCGGGGCCGGTGGCGCTGATCAACACCTGCTTGCGGCGCATGCCATTCACCGTCGCTGCCGCAATGCGGGTGGCGGGGAATTGGGTGGAGCGGTCTTCCACCAGTTCGACGCCGATAAACAGGCCCTCGCCACGCACATCGCCGATCACTTCGAAGCGTTCGGCCAAGGCTTGCAACCCGCGTTTGAGGTAGCCGCCCACGTCGCGGGCATTGGCCTGCAGATTCTCGTCGCGCAGCACGCCGAGCACCGCGTGCGCGGCTTTGCAAGACACGGGATTGCCGCCGTACGTATTGAAATAACGCTGCTGACGGCCGAATTGGTCGAACAGCGCCGAGCGGCCTACCACGCCTGCGACCGGGTGGCCATTGCCCATGGGCTTGCCCAGGGTCACGAGGTCCGGAATCACGGCGTCGTGCTGAAATCCCCAGCGCTGCGCGCCGGTGCGGCCGAATCCGGGCTGGACTTCATCGGCAATGTACAGGCCGCCAGCTTCGCGCACGCACTGAGCGGCAGCGGCCAGTTCGCCGTTGGAGGGAGAAAACACACCGTCGCTGGAAAAAATGCTGTCCACCATCAGCGCCGCAGGCTGGATGCCGTGAGCCCGCATGTCCGCGAGGGCGGCTTTGACGCTGGCCACGAAACGGTTGCCGCGATACGAATCCGGCGGATCGAGCAAGCGCACATGGTTGGCGGTAGGCAGTCCCGTGGCCAATGACGGCGAAATTTCTGCAAGCGCGCTGGTGACGCCGTGATAGGCCCAGCGTGTCACGAGAATCCCCGTGCCGCCGCTGTGACAGCGGGCGATGCGCAGCGCGAGGTCATTGGCCTCGCTGCCGGTGCAGGTCATGGTCAGGTTGTTCAAAGACTCTGGAAACTCGCTGAGCAAATCTTCGGCATAGTCGACGATCGCCGGGTGCAGGTAACGCGTATGGGTGTTGAGCTGCGCGCTCTGTTCGGCAATCGCCCGCACCACCGCCGGGTGGCAGTGGCCCACGGAAGCCACGTTGTTGTAGGCGTCCAGAAAGGGCGTGCCGTTCTGGTCGAACAGCCAGACGCCTTCGCCCCGCACCGGTGCGAAGGGTTCTTCGTAAAACAGGCGGTAGCTGGCGCCGAGGGCATGCTCGCGGCGGGAAAGCAGGTCGGGACTCATGCGGCCTCCGGTGTGCAGGCATTGATCAGCGCTTGGGTCAGTTGGCCGGAGGGCAGGGCGACCAGCGATTGCAGATTGCGCCAGGTGGTGCTGAGGTTGCGCAGCACGTAGGCGCGGTTGTCCGGGTACAGGCTTGCTCGCCATTGGGCGATGGTGATCGCCATGGCCATGCGCATGGCAATCAGGTCGCCGAGGACTTCAAGCTCTTCGTGCAGCAACGGAATGCGTCTGGAGTAGGCAGCAGCAAAGGCCTTGATTTGCCAGAGCGGGTCGGCGGCGTCGGCGTCGAACTGGTACGACAGCGCGGTGCCCAGATCATTGATAAGGGGGGCGTACAGGGCGTCACCAAAATCGATGATGGCCGTCACTCTGGTGCCGGTCGCGGCATCGAGCATGACATTGTGCGGGTTCAGGTCGTTATGAATAACTTGCGCGCGCAGCTTCGCCAGTCGAGGCTTCACGTGGGTTTCGTGGCGGTCCATCAGCGCGGTCACCAGCGGTTGTTGCGCGGCGTCCAGGCAGTGCAAGTGAGGGCGGGTGCGTTCGGCACGGCCCACGTCCCACAGCAGATTGCGCTGCGCACCGGGGTGCTGGAAGTTCTTCAACGCCAGATTGACGTCCGCCAGCGTCGTGCCCAACTGATGCATCATTGCCATGCCGGGCGTGCCCTGATTCTGGGGAATGCCTTCCAGGTAGGTCACCGCGCGTACGGTGAAATGCTGTTCACCGACCCGCACGCAGGGCTCGAACTCACCGTTCAATGCCGCCAGCACGCGAGGCACCGGAAGGTGGGCGCCATGGCGCTCGATGTGCAACAGGGCCTGCGTCTGGAAGTGGGTGACGCTGGGGCTTTCCGCTGGATTGATGACTTTCAGCACATACGCGCCCCGATCGGAGCGCACAAGAAAATTCGCGTCCCGTTCCCCGTCCAGCGGCTGAATCGTCCCGTTCAGGCCGTAGACCTGCCCGGCCATTTCCAGCGCTCTGCGTTCGTCCACCTCGGGCGCTTGGGTCGTCATGAGCTTCGCGCAGGAGACGTCAGTCATGACTGCTTCAGACATGCTGGCCACCGTTGACGTGGATTTCCGAGCCGTTCACGTACGACGCGCCGCTGGTGCAGAGGAAATACACCAGCGACGCGACTTCTTCGGGCTTGCCCAGGCGGTGCATCGGCACCAGCCGCTCGACGATGTCTGCGGTGCCGGGGGAGAGGATCGACGTGTCGATTTCTCCCGGCGCAATGGCGTTGACCCGTACGCCGTGACGACCGAAGTCGTAGGCCATTTCCCGAGTCAGGGCCGAGAGGGCGGCTTTCGACGTGGAGTAGCAGACCCCGGCGAACGGGTGCACTTTCGAGCCAGCAATCGAGGTGACGTTGATGATGCTGCCTTTCGCGGCCTTGAGTTCATCAAACAGGCCCCGCGCCAGCAGTGCGGTGGAGAACAGGTTGACGTTGAACACCTTGACCCAGGTTGCGTAGTCGGATTCCAGAACGCCCATCCGCGCACCTTCCGGGCCTTTGGGTGAAATGCCGGCGTTATTGACCAGCGCGTCCAGGCGTCCACCGAGCTTGTCCTTGATCGCCGCCATGCTGTCGCTGACGCTGTCGATGTCTTCCAGATCGAGGTGAATGTGGTTGAGCAGGCCTTCTGCCCACGGGCATTCCGCGACCCAATCCTGCCGGGATGCGGTAAAGATTTCCCAGCCAGCAGCGTGGAAATGCTTGACGGTGGCATGACCAATACCGCGGCTGGCGCCGGTCAACAGAAGCGTCTTCTTGGCAGTCATGATGGTCTCTCCGTGGCTATGAAGTTTGATGCATCATGTTTTTTCGCCGAGTGACGTGTCAATAGGTCTTAGAAAATGACGTTACTCGTCGAGCGCCTCCTGACTGACGGCGATGAATTCCAGCATCTTCTGGTTGCCGTCCATGATGTCGGTCTGAATCGCATGCCTGGCGGCGGCCGCATCCCTTTGGCGAAGGGCGCCGAGCACTTCCACGTGATGTTCGATGGCCATGGTCAGCGAAAAGTGGGCGTACGCCTGGGCGATCAAAGGGCCTGCGCGCATCCACAGGCTGTCCAGATAACCCCGCAGCAGTGGCATGCGCGCCGCTTCGGCGATCAGAAAGTGAAACTCGCTGTTGAGTCGCAGCGCTTCGGGCACGTCATGCCTTTCAATGGCCTGAAGGTTGAGCTGGATGTTGGTGTCGATGCGCGTGATGTCGGCCTCTGTGGCCACGTTGGCAGCGGCCTCGGCGCCGAGGCCTTCGAGGTTGAAGCGCAGGGTGCGGATTTCCAGATACGCCTCGCGATCCAGCACCGGAACCCGAATGTCCTTCGGGGTCTTGAGCACCAACGCCTTCTCCTTTGCCAGTTGCAGGATGGCGTCGCGGACCGGCGTGACACTGGTGCCCAGTTGGGCGGCCAGTTCCCGGATCCGCAGCCGGTCATCCGGCTTGAGCCCGCCGGTGATCAGCGCGTTGCGCAACTGCGAGTAGACGTTGGAGCCCAGATAGGTATGGGCGATGGTGTCGAGCGGGTAGGACATGAGTCACCAAGTGCCGAGGCGTATGACGGGCGACTATACAACAGGATGCCCGTGGCTCTCCCGCGTTGAATGGCCCTCAATGACCGAAAGCGAGGGATTTGTGTCGTTCGTTTTCCCTCAATCAACGCTTAGGCTTCACAGCCACAGACAGCCCTACGTTCGGCTGTCGCATGATCTGATGGAGCGCGGCGATGAAAGACTTGGTGGGCAAGCGAGCCTTCATTACAGGAGGCGCACGGGGCATCGGCGCGGCGATTGCGTTGGAGTTCGCCCGGCGCGGCGCGGAGGTGGCGTTCAGTTACGTCAGTTCGGCCGATGCAGCGGCAGCGCTGGTGGAAAACGTGACGGCCCTTGGGGTGAGAGGGTTCGCCATTCAGGCCGACAGCATGGACCCCGGAGAGGTCAAGCGTTCGGTGGACGAAGCCGCCCGGCTGTTGGGCGGCCTGGACATTCTGGTCAACAACGCCGGGGTCGCGTTCATTACCCCCTTGGAAGACATGCCCCTGCAGCAGATCGATCAGATCATCGGGGTCAACATCCGGGCGGTCGTGCTGGCCTCTCAAGCGGCCATTCCCCATCTGGGCGAAGGCGGGCGGATCATCAACATTGGCTCGTGCCTCGCCGAGCGCGTGGCGTTCGAATCGGTGACGGTCTACTCGATGTCCAAATCCGCGTTGCTGGCCTTTACCCGTGGCCTGGCCCGCGAGCTCGGTCCCCGAGGCGTGACGGTCAACGTGGTCCATCCCGGGCCGACCGACACTGACATGAACCCCGCCCACGGCGACGGCGCACCCGCCATGCGCGCTCACATCGCGCTGGGCCATTACGGCACGCCGGAAGATGTCGCTTCGGCCGTGGCCTTCATCGCCGGGCCGGGTGCCCGTCATATCACCGGGACAGGGCTGAGCGTCGATGGCGGCGTCAACGCCTGACATACCCCGCGTAGCGCTTCTTATATTAATGAGGATTGAACATGAGCAAATCAGTCGTAGAGATTCCCGAAGGCAACGACGTGTTCGGCGTCAGCACCCAAGCGTTCACCGACTGGCAATATGCCCCGGCGGTCAGGGCCGGTGGGCTGTTGTTTGTCGCAGGATTGGTGGGTGTGAAAGCGGACGGCACCGTGCCGGTTTCCGTTGCCGAGCAGACCGAACTGGCCTTTCAGCGCATCGCTGAGGTGTTGCGTCTGGAAGGGTTGGGCATGGGCGATCTGGTGGAGGTCGTCAGTTATCACGTGGACCTGAAACAGCACCTCGACGAATTCCTGCCGGTCAAGAAGCGGCATTTCATCGAGCCGTTCCCGGCCTGGACGTTGATCGGTATCGAAGCGCTTGGGTTGCCGGAGCTCAAGATCGAAATCAAGGTCGTCGCGGCCTTGAAGGGTTGACTGACCTTGGCCGATGACGCGTGCGTCAACGTCCCGGCTTGCGGCCTCGCGTGAGGCCGCCGGTTATTGCGCGATGGCGAGGGGGTCGTCCACACCCTTCTGATGAGAAAGCCGGCGAACGCTTTGTGGTGGATGGCCGGTCACTCTGATGAACGCTCGGCGCATGCGTTCCGGGTCTCTGAACCCGACCGAATGGGCGATCAGCTCGATGGGCTCGGCGCTTCGCTCGACGCGCTGCCTGGCCACCTCCACGCGCAAGCGTTCGACGGCCTTCGCGGGCGTTTCACCCGTTTCCATCAGAAAAGCTCGGCCAAATTGACGCGGACTCAGGCAGGCGATGGCGGCCAGGTGTTCGGTCGACAGCTGCTCGTGCAGATGCTCGCGCATGTAGGTCAACACCTCGCGCATGCGGTCGGTAGCGGGTTCCATGTCGGCCATGGCAGAGAACTGCGATTGCCCGCCAGGGCGGCGGTGATAAACCACCAGCAGCCTTGCGACTTCGTGGGAAACGGCGCTGCCCAGATCTTCTTCGATCATCGCCAACGCTTGATCGATGCCCGCCGTCACGCCTGCTGACGTCCAGATGCCGCCTTCCTTGACGAAAATCCGGTTCGGCTCGACCTTCACTTTCGGGAATTGACGTTGCAACTGCGCCGTCTGCTTCCAGTGCGTCGTGGCCCGGCGTCCGTCCAGCAAACCGGCCTCAGCCAGAAAAAATGCGCCGGTGCACACGCTGGCGACGCGCCGGGTGCCTTTGGCGGCGGCCCTGGCCAAGTGATCCGAGATGTCGGGAAGATCGTACGGTCTGGACAATAAATCGGCCCCCACCACCGTCAACGTGTCGTAAGGCTTGGACCTGATCTTGCTCGCTGTCACCTCCAGACCGGAAGAACTCCTGACCGGCCCGCCCGATTGCGACACCACAAAACAGCGATAGGGATCAGGCACGCCCACCCCCTTGGCCAGCTCGAATGCCGCCAGCGGACCCGTGAGGTCGAGAATCTGGAAGCCGGGGAAGATCAGGAAGGCGATATCACGCATCTCAGTACCTATTCAAGCATCGTGAATTCTACTCTGTGACGTCCGTGTTCCCTTGCGACACACGTCTGTGACCCGCCGATGATCGGCCAGATCCGGAACGGTGCAAAGGGCATAAAACCCGCAAAAACCGTCATCGTCACAGGAGGTCGCGGTAGCACTGAGAGACGCGGCGCCTCTGTAGGCGCGAATTCATTCGCGTAGAAGGCCCAGGCGCTGGGGAGGGTTGGCTGCAAACGTTTCCTTCATGGCGTTAAAGGAGGGAACTACGTCCTTTTCCCTGTGCGTTGCGGTGACGAAAATGCCCACCGTTTCATGAGCAGGCGTCCTTGAGCGCCTCGACACCCATGGCATCGAACACGTCCCGCGACTGTGCAGCCTCCGTCTGGATACGGCAGAAGGGGGTGGGCGGCCGTTCGATCTGCGGATCATTGACCGACTCGGAGCCCCTATGACAACCCTATTGAAGCCGCGCCTGGCCCTCGTTCTGGCGGGCGGCTGTTTACTTGCCGCTGGCATGACGTATGGCCTGATGGAACGTACAGAGCAGGCAGTCGCACAGGAAGCGCCACATTTGCCGGTGGTCGATGTGGCGGTGGTGAAGCAGCAGAACGTGACCGACTGGCAGTTCTATTCGGGGCGTTTGAGCGCCGTGGAGCGGGTGGATGTTCGGCCGCAAGTCTCCGGCACGCTGACGTTCGTTAACATCCATGACGGGCAGATGGTGAAACAGGGTGACGTGCTGTTCGTGATCGACCCGCGCCCCTATCAGGCGCAGGTAGACCGGGCAAAAGGCGAGGTCGCAGCGGCCAGGGCGCGGATGGCCTACACGCAGAATGATTGGGCGAGGGCGCAACGGCTCTTGGCTGAAAACGCCATCGCCCGTCGCGACTACGACGAAAAAAACAACGCCGCGCTGGAGGCCGTCGCCCATCTGAAAACCGCCGAGGCCACGTTGAAGGCTGCCGAAATCGACTTGGCTTACACCCAGGTGACCGCGCCGATTTCAGGACGGGTTTCCCGCGCTGAGGTGACGTTGGGCAACCTCGTCCATGCGGGCGCCGGTGCGGAGTCGCTGACCACCGTCATGTCCATGGACCCGATCTACGCCGAGTTCAATGCCGACGAACAGACGTACTTGAAATACATCCGCAGCGTAGGCCGCAACGGCAAGGTGCCGGTCGACCTCGGGCTGGGCGACGAGACCGGCTATTCGCGCCGTGGTGTCATTCAATCCGTCGACAACGCCCTCGACACCTCATCCGGCACCATCCGTGTGCGGGCGCGCTTCGACAACGCCGATGGCGCGTTGCTGCCTGGTCTGTATGCGCGGCTCAAAGTCGGGGGCAGCGAGCCTTATCCCGCGCTGCTGATGGACGACGCCGCCATGGGGACCGATCAGGACAAGCGGTTCGCCTACGTCGTCGGCGAGGACGATCACGTCGTGTACCGCCAGGTCGTTCTCGGCGATCTGCAGGGCAACGAACGCATCGTCAAGTCCGGATTGAAGGAGGGCGAACGGGTAGTCGTCAGCGGGCTGCAACGGGTACGTCCGGGAGACAAAGTATCTGTCGGCACATCGGTGCAATAGCCATGTGTGAACGATATGTCCATCCGCCGCTCGGCCACGCCGGCAACGCTCGATTCCGCAGGCTCACGCAGAAGACTGACTCATGAAAATTTCCAACTTCTTTATCGACCGTCCTATCTTCGCAGGCGTGCTGTCGGTGCTGATTCTGCTGGGCGGGCTGATTGCGATTTTCCGCCTGCCTATCGCCGAATACCCCGAGGTCGTGCCGCCGTCGGTGACGGTCAGCACCCAATACCCCGGCGCCAATCCGAAGGTCATCGCCGAAACGGTCGCCGCGCCCCTGGAAGAAAAGATCAACGGCGTCGAAAACATGCTGTACATGCAGTCCCAGGCGAACAGCGACGGCAACCTGACCCTCACCGTGACCTTTGCCTTGGGCACCGACCCGGACCTGGCGACCCAGTTGGTGCAGAACCGGGTCAATCAGGCCTTGCCCCGGTTGCCTGAAGACGTGCAACGCCTGGGTGTGACCACGCAAAAGAGCACGTCCTCGCTGGTGCTGTTTCTGCACTTGGTGTCGCCGAACGGCCGCTACGACAACACCTACCTGCGTAATTACGCGTTGCGCAACGTGAAGACCAGATTCGAGCGCATCCATGGCGTCGGTCGCGTCGACTTGTGGGGCTCGGGTGACTATTCGATGCGGGTCTGGCTGGACCCCGCCAAGGTCGCGCAACGCAACCTCACCGCACTGGACGTGGTCAACGCGATCAAGGAGCAAAACATTCAGGTGGCGGCGGGGGCCGTGGGCGCAGCGCCTGCGGCACCGGGCACGGCCATGCAATTGACCGTCAACGCACAGGGCCGCCTGAAAACCGTTTCCGAGTTCGAAGACATCGTGCTCAAGACCGGTGCCAACGGGGCCGTCACCCATCTTCGGGATGTGGCGCGGGTGGAACTGGCCGCAACGGAATACGGCCTGCGCGCTTTGCTGGACAACCAACCGGCGGTGTCCCTGGCGATTTACCAGACGCCAGGGGCCAACGCGCTGGACATCTCCGACGAGATCCGCGCGCAGTTGGTGGACCTGAGCGCTGAATTCCCGACGGACCTAGAATACCGGCTGGTGTACGACCCGACGCGCTTCGTCAAATCCAGCATCCAAGCGGTCATTCATACCCTGCTCGAAGCCATCGCCCTCGTCGTGGTGGTGGTCATCGTGTTCCTGCAATCGTGGCGCACGTCGTTGATTCCCCTGATCGCCGTGCCGGTTTCGATCATCGGCACCTTCGCGTTGTTGCTGGTGTTCGGTTACTCCATCAACGCGTTGTCGCTGTTCGGCATGGTGCTGGCGATCGGTATCGTGGTCGATGACGCGATCGTCGTCGTGGAAAACGTCGAGCGCAATATCGCCAGCGGCCTTGCGCCCCGAGAGGCGACGTATCAGGCGATGCAGGAAGTCAGCGGGCCGATCATCGCCATCGCCCTGACCCTGATTGCCGTGTTCGTGCCGCTGGCCTTCATGAGCGGGCTCACCGGGCAGTTTTACAAACAGTTCGCGATGACCATTGCGATCTCCACCGTCATTTCCGCGTTCAACTCCCTGACCCTCTCCCCGGCCTTGACCGCGCTGCTGCTGCGCGGTCATGACGCGCCCGAAGACTGGCTGACACGTGGGATGAACAGGGTGTGCGGACGAGGTTTTCGCGCGTTTAACCACGTCTTTCATCGCGGCTCGGAGCGCTATTCGAAGGGGGTGAACGGCGTTATCCGGCACAAGGGCAGCATGCTGATGATCTATGCAGTGTTGCTGGGGTTGACCGTGCTGATCGCCAAGGTCGTGCCGGGCGGGTTTTTGCCGCAACAGGACAAGGAATACCTGGTCACCATTGCCCAGTTGCCGAACGGCGCGTCCCTCGATCGCACCGAAGAAGTGATTCGCCAGATGAGCGAGATCGTCATGCATCAGCCTGGCGCGGCCCATGCCGTGGGCTATCCGGGGCTGTCAGTGAACGGCTTCATGAACAGTTCGAGCGCCGGCATCGTGTTCGTGCCGCTCAAGCCCTTTGCCGAACGTCAGGGGGCCGACGAAACGGCGGCGGCCATTGTCGCATCGCTGAACCAGAAGTTCGCCAGCATCAAGGGGGCCTACGTCGCGGCCTTCCCGCCACCCCCCATTCTCGGCCTCGGCACTCTTGGCGGGTTCAAGATGCAGCTCGAAGACCGCGCTGACCTGGGTTATGAGGCGTTGGACAAGGCCGCCAAGGCGTTCATGGCCGAAGCCGCCAAAACCCCGGAACTGGGCGGATCACTGAGCAACTACCAGATCAACTTCCCGCAGTTGAACATCGAGCTGGACCGGGTGAAGGCCAAGCAGCTCGGGGTCTCCGTGTCCGATGTGTTCAGCACACTGCAGGTCTACCTCGGATCGCTGTACGCCAATGACTTCAACGCGTTCGGCCGGGTGTATCAGGTGCGGGTCCAGGCCGACGCGCCGTTCCGCCAACGGGCGGACGACATTCTTCAGTTAAAGACGCGTAACGACCGGGGGGAAATGGTGCCGCTGTCCTCGCTGTTGCACGTGACACCGACGTACGGCCCGGACATGGTCGTGCGCTACAACGGCTACACGGCTGCCGATATCAATGGCGGCCCGGCGCCCGGTTATTCCTCGGGCCAGGCGCAGGCAGCGGCTGAGCGTATTGCGTTACGGGTCTTGCCCCAAGGCGTGAAGTTCGAATGGACCGACCTGACCTATCAGGAAGTGCTGGCCGGTAACGCGGGGCTGTGGGTGTTCCCGATCAGCGTGCTGCTGGTGTTCCTGGTCCTGGCGGCGTTGTACGAAAGCCTGACCCTGCCGCTGGCGGTGATCATGATCGTGCCGATGAGTGTGCTGTGCGCCTTGACCGGTGTATGGCTGACCCACGGCGACAACAACATCTTCACCCAGATCGGCTTGATGGTGCTGGTTGCCCTGGCATCAAAAAACGCGATTCTGATGGTCGAGTTCGCGCGAGAGCTGGAATACGACGGCTACACGCCATTGCGTGCCGCCATCGAAGCCAGTCGGCTGCGTCTGCGCCCGATCCTGATGACCTCCATCGCGTTCGTCATGGGTGTCGTGCCACTGGTGTTCTCCTCCGGGGCGGGCGCCGAAATGCGCCAGGCCATGGGCATTTCCGTGTTCTTCGGGATGCTGGGCGTCACCGGTTTCGGCCTGGCGTTGACCCCGGTTTTCTATGTGGTCCTGCGCACGTTGGCAGGCGGAAAGGTCCATGTGGCGCAGAAAGACGCGCCGTCCCTGTCAACGACTGTCTGAGGAACTCACCATGATCGATAGGCTGATACACGGCCACGCCACACGGTGGGCGGCCGGCGCGCTGCTCTTGTTGCTGGGCGCTTGCTCCGTCGCGCCCTCTTATGAACGGCCACACGTCCACACGCCCGAGCGCTTCAAAGAGGCTGCGGTGACCGATCGCTGGAAAACAGCGGAACCGGCGGACGACCGGCAGCGGGGTGAATGGTGGACCCTCTTCAACGACCCGGTGCTCAACGACCTGGAACGCCAGGCCGCCGAGGCCAACCAGAATCTGAAAGCCGCCGCAGCACGGGTGCTGCAGGCGAGGGCGGAGTCGTCAGCGGCCCGTGCCAGTCGGTTTCCCACCCTCGACGCAGGCTTCGGGCCGACTCGCGAGCGGCTTTCTCCAGCGTCGCAGTTTCAGTCGGACAGCGCTCACGTGCCCACTCAGACCCTATGGCGCGCACAGGCCACGGCCTCTTACGAAGCCGATCTGTTCGGCAGGGTGAGTGAAAGCGTCAACGCTGCGGTAGCGGATCAAGCGCAGCAAGAGGCGCTGTTTCATTCGGTACAACTGGCGCTCCAGGCCGACGTTGCCCGCAACTACTTTGAACTGCGCGAGTACGACAATCAGCTTCGCCTGTATCAACGCACCGTGGCGCTTCGGGAAGACACGTTGAAATTGGTAGAGGCCCGCTTCAAAGAGGGGGACATCAG
The DNA here is from genome assembly GCF_044753445.1 of Pseudomonas sp. NPDC088368. Classification (NCBI taxonomy): domain Bacteria; kingdom Pseudomonadati; phylum Pseudomonadota; class Gammaproteobacteria; order Pseudomonadales; family Pseudomonadaceae; genus Pseudomonas; species Pseudomonas sp. NPDC088368. Next base: position 451,706 of record NZ_JBIVNG010000003.1, on the reverse strand, counting down.
TGAACTCGACGATGCCCGTGCCCGCCACGAGCTGTTCGCGGCCCGCGCCGACTCATCGGGTGTGGCGCGGCTTCGTGCCGCGTCCGAACACAGCCTCGCGGTATTGCTGGGACAAGCCCCTGCTGAATTCGGATTGGCTCCCTCGCCGCTGGAGCCGGTCCGCATGCAGGTGCCAGACGTCATGCCGTCCGAACTGCTGGAGCGCCGGCCTGACATTGCCGCAGCAGAGCGGGGCATGGCCGCCGCCAACGCGCGCATCGGCCTGGCGAAATCCGCGTTTTTTCCTCGGCTGGTGATCAATGGTGCAGGCGGTTTCGAGGCGGGCTCATTGGGCAATCTTTTTGACTGGTCCACGCGTGCCTTTGTCTTGGGGCCGTTGACCGGCACGGCGTTGACCTTGCCCCTTTTCGACGGTGGCCGTCGACAGGCCGATCTCGACGCGGCCCGCGCCCAGTATGAAGAAGACGTTGCCCGCTACCGCGAACAGGTGCTGATCGCGTTTCGGGAAGTGGAGGACAGCTTGTCCGACCTTCGGTTGCTGGAAGAGCAGAGCCGGGACCAAAACACGGCCGTCAGCGCCTCGCAGCGCACCGAGCGGCTGTCGAAAAAACAGTACGAGGAAGGGCAGATCAGCTATCTGGATGTCATCGATGCGCAACGTCAAGTGTTGCAGACCGAGCTGCAACTGAGCCGCCTGACCGGTGTTCAAGCGGCGGCAACGGTGAATCTGGTCCGCGCACTCGGTGGTGGTTGGGCGCGAGGTGGTGAGGAGCGAGGTGGTGAGAGTGTGGTGATGAGGAGCGAAGCCCGCTGAACCGGTCTGCGACCGACGCTCCTCCCGTGCGGTGAAAGGACTTAGCGGTTATGCCGCAAGATCGAGAAATTCAGCGCAGCCGCCACACTCAGCCAGATGAGGTAGGGGAACAGGATCAGCCCGGTGATCAGGTCCACCGGCATTGCGACCACGATCAGCGTGGCGACGGTGAGCCAGAGCGCCGCAAGAATGACCATGCCCGCGGCAATGCGATGGGCGCCGAAGAACACCGGCGTCCATAACGTGTTGAGGGCGATTTGAGCAGCCCACAAGGCCAACGCGGTTTGGCTGTCGGGGAGCAACGTCAGTCGATAACCGGCCCAGGCCAGCAACAGATAAATGATCGTCCAGACCACCGGGAACGCCCAGTTTGGCGGAGTGAAGCGGGGCTTTTGCAGGCTTTCGTACCAACTGCCGGGTTTGAAGATCACGCCGGTGCTGGCAGCGGCGGCGCAGGCAATCAGAAAGATATAAAAAGTCATCGAGTGTCCTTTGGCGTGAGCGATCGGGTGGGGTCGGTTCTTTGGGATTGGACGCGTCCAGCGGCAAAAGGTCCTGATTGATCACGACTCGCGTGTATTCAGCGCCTCGTACCACCCGGCGTAGGGCGTGTTCCTGACCATGCGCCGATTCAAATCAGGCGCGCCGTCGTTCCACCAGACCGGCCCGCGCTCTCCCAAACCTATTTTGGCCGCGTTGACCTCCGCCCGCGCCGCTTTCAGTTGCGCTGAGTCCCGCGACGTTTTCGCGGCTTTGACCGCCCGCCGCGCCGCCATCAGTTCATTCACTTGCTGCTGGCGCACTTCTTCGTCGAGGGCCGGGTTTGAGCAGCGCCACAGCCGTTCCTTGACGACGAAATAACGGCCATCGGGGGTTGTCGGGTACATGTGCAAAGCTCCATGGGTTGAACACGTGGCCAGATCCGGCAAGGAGATTGAACGGGCGACGCCGTGCATTTCACTGAACTTGTGCCGCCGCATCAGGGCCTGATGTTGACAGCCAGCACAGGAGAGACCGTGATGAACACCGATCAATTCAATCAGTACGATGCGGAGCGTCTTCACCAACGCGTGGCGCAAGAGCTGGGCTTGACCAGCGACGAGCTGAAAACCTGGATGATCAATGACATCGAGCGCGTCACCGAAGGGGGCAAGGACGTCGGGCACATGGTGGTTTTTCGAGAATCGACGCCGCCTGAGGTCCTCGACAAGTTGCAGCACCGGCAGAGCGAGTTCACCGCCATGACTGGCGTGATCCCCCACGATTGACCGACAGGAGCCCTCCGCGATGAGCCAGGAAAAAACACCCGTGAACGAAACGCCAAAGACACCCAGACAACCTGACGTACCGGCGCACTCGACCGAGGAAGAGAAGGCGCGTCTGAAAAATTTCAATAAAGACGGCATTCCGCCCGGCGTGAGCTGAAGCACCGCCGTTAGTCTGTCGAGGCATTGTCGGTTTTGGCCGCTGGAAGACGTGCTCAGCAACGTCCTACAATGCGGCCATCGTTTTCACACAAAAGGCCCGGCCATGCCTGCCGCTCTGACACGCCCGACTGCTGCCCCTCATTTGGCCCCCGATGAAACCGTCGTGCTGTTCGACGGCGTCTGCAAACTGTGTAACGGCTGGGCGAAATTCCTCATTCGTCACGATCGCCACAAGCGTGTCCGACTCGCCACCGTGCAATCGCGCGAAGGCCAGGATTTACTGGCCTGGGCGGGATTGGCGGTGGACGCGTTCGACACCATGGCGGTCATTCGTGATCGGCACTATTGGGTCAGGTCGGAGGCGTTTTTCGAAGTGGCGTCGTTGCTGCCCGCGCCTTGGCCCGCACTGGGGCTGCTGCGAGTCTTCCCGCGGGCGCTGCGCGACTGGGCGTACGACCGCATCGCGCTCAACCGCTATCGCTTGTTTGGCAAATACGATGTGTGCCTGATGCCGACCCCGGATCATCAGCAGCGCTTTCTCAAGGCGCAGTCGTGAGCCCTTTGCGTCAGGCCCATTGGCTGGGGCGAGGTGGTCTGGCGTTCATGTTTGCCTACCACGGGCTGGTGCCGAAATTCATGGCGTTAAGCCCGGGCGAGCTGGTGTTGCTGCGCGCCCACGGTCTGGAAGGCGCGCCCTGGTTGTCACACGCCGCAGGTGCTGCGGAGCTGATGCTCGCCGCAGTTTTGCTGCTTGTCCCACGTCTGAACTGGCCTGTGATGCTGGCGGCGTTTGTGCTGCTGGGGTTGCTGGTCGACGTCGCTGTGATGCAACCGTCCATGCTGGTCGATGCGTTCAACCCGGTCACCCTGAACGTGGCCGGGATGGTGCTGTGTGCGGTGGCGTGGGTGACGCGGTTCAGCGAACGTATTGAGTAAACCCCTTCGGTTCTACTGCTACTCCTCTCGTTGTTGCCGGATCGTTTTCCGTGCTGAGCGCGCCAAATCCCCCGTGCTTCACCCGATCCCTCTCATCACGAGGGATTTTTTTTGCGCCCATTTCCTCCTGATTGAGCAGAGCGTCTGTGTTTTATGATTCGTTGCGCAACGAACCTTGACACTTCGTTCTGCAACGAATAAATTCTGATCGTCGGGTCTTTGATGCCCCATCGTCTTTTCACCATAAATAAAAGGTTCGGCTGCGCAATGAACGATCTCGAACGGATGGACAGGCATTCGCATCTGCATCCATTTACCTCTGTCTCGGAGAGCCGTCCGAGCGGCCGTATTCTGACCCGTGCCTCAGGCATGACGGTGGTGGACGAGAAGGGGAGGTCTTATCTGGATTCTCTTTCCGGGCTTTGGTGTGTCAACGCAGGGTATGGGAACGCTCGCATTACCGATGCCATCGCCAAAACCTCTCGGGAGCTTTCGTTTGGGCACAACATGATGGGGGCCGGGAACGAGTATGCAGTTCGGCTCGCTGATCGGTTGCTGCAACTCACGGACGGTGTCATGCGCAAAGTGTTCTTTGGTAATTCCGGATCTGACGCCAACGACACCAATCTGAAGCTCGCCCGGCTTTATCATCGCTGCCGTGGAGAACCTGATCGGATCAAATTCATTGCGCGTCACGGGGGGTATCACGGCACGACGTTGGCGACGTCCAGTCTTTCCGGACTTAACGGTATTCGCCGTTCCGTTGGCCTGCCTGATCCTCACTATGTTCACGTCAGCGCCCCCGAGATTTTTACTCATGTCCGCCCCGGTCGGTTTGTCACGGAAGAGCAATACGCCGATTTCCTCGCCCAAGAGCTCGAAGCCACCATCCTGCGTGAGGGCCCTGATCAGATAGCAGCATTCGTCGCGGAACCTGTCATGGCGGTGGGCGGCATCTTGCTGCCACCCCGGACCTACTTTTCAAAGATCAAAGCCGTGCTGGATAAGTACGGGATTCTTCTGATCATCGATGACGTAGTGTGTGCTTTTGGCCGTCTCGGCCATTGGTACGGATGGCAAACCCTCGATGTCAGGCCTGATCTGGTCACCCTTGCCAAAGGGCTGACCAGTGGCTACGTGCCCATGTCAGCTTCGCTACTGGGCGAGCGCCTGTGGCGGACACTGGAGCAATCGGCCGGAGACATCGGCACCTTCGGGCATGGGTTCACCACCTCTGGCCACCCGCTGGCTGCGTCGGCGGCACTGGCCAACATCGACACGCTTGAGCAGCAGCAGCTTCTAACGCGCGCCACGGCACAAGGCGCGCTCCTGCTTGAGACGCTGTTGGCGACGCTGGAGGACTGCGCTGTTGTGGGGGATATCAGAGGCCAGGGTTTGTTGGTGGGCGTTGAGTTGGTCGCGGATCTCGACACGCTGCGCCCCTTCATCGAGCCCGGAGCGTTTGCAGCGAAGGTTGCAGCGGCGTGCCTGGACCTCGACCTGATCGTGCGAGCACTGCCAGACAAAGATGTCATTGCATTCGCCCCGCCTCTAACAATAACGGCGCAGGAAATAGCGGACATTGCGCGTCGTTTTGCCCAAGCAGTCAAACAGGTGGCGAAGACCATCACACAATAGTTGGACGTAGTGCCGTACTGCCTTTTAAACAATAAAACCCATTCCATTAAAAGGATGACCGTCATGAACGAAAAAGACAGCCCCTTCACAATAAGCCGACGTTCTGCCCTGATGGCAGGGACGGCGATGTTTGCGGCGGCGCCGTTAGGCCTTATGAGCAAGGCATGGGGCGCGACACCGGCGTTCGATGCGAGTTACACCGGATTTGCATTGGCCGATATAGGAAACGATGATTCACTGGAACGTATTCAGCGAAAAGGAGAAATCGTTGTTTGCACTTCTAACGATTGGCCTTATTCCTACCTGGATTCCAAAACGGGTGCGTTCAGCGGTATTGATGCCGACATTCTTTTGTTGGCGGCCAAGTTGTTGAAAATCGATAAGGTCACCGTGCAGACCGTTCCCTTCGACGGCATGGTTCCAGGTGTTTTAGCCGGACGGTTTGACATGGTGGGAGATTCGATCCATTTCAGCCCGGAGCGGGCCAAAGTCGTTGACTTCAGCTTCCCGACGTATTTCTACGCCGAAACAATGGTTGTGAAGAAGAACAGCGGTATCCGTGTGACCACGATTGACCAGCTCAAGGACAAAAGTTGCGGGACGCTCTTGGGTACTCACTATTCTGAATGGATTCAGAAAGCCCCCGGCGTGCAGTTCAAAGGGTATAAGGACGCAGAGGCGCTGGTGCAGGATGTGGCCAGCGGACGGCTGGATGCGGGTGTGTATGACCTGCCTGTCGTCGCCGGGCTCATGAAAAACAACCCTCAATGGCCTTTGGAGTTGGTGAAGGACTACACGCCGCGCACGCTGAAAATTCCGAGTAACTATTCTCGGTATATTTTCCGCCAACGCGATCAGCAACTCATCAATGCCTTTTCCCGAGCCATCGAGTGGATTCAGTATTCCGGGCAAATGCGGGAGATTCTTCAACGGTGGGGGCTTGGCGAGGAAGCCAACTAAACCCGCATTTGCTGTCGCTGTTGTTTTGCGATCATTTATCGATTTGACCGAGAAACCATCATGTCGCTTTTTAGTGATTTGGGCACCTTATTGCCTCCGCTCGCCGACGGCGTTGTTGTTACCGTTACGGTGTCATTGTTGTCTTATTTGTTTGCCCTGGGACTTGGGCTGCTCGTCGGTCTGGCGCGAATGTCGCGCTATTGGCCCATACGGTTAATCGCCGATCTCTATATTCAATTTATCCGGGGCACGCCGTTATTGCTGCAATTGTTCTTCCTTTACTATGTGTTGCCCTATGCAGGCATCGTACTGTCGCCGTTTGTGGCCGGCGTCCTGGGGCTGTCATTGAATTACAGTGCGTACATGGCCGAAGTGTTTCGTTCCGGCGTGGCAGCCGTTCCCAAAGGGCAATCTGAGGCGGGCATGTCTTTGGCATTGACGCATGTGCAGTTGATGCGGTTCGTCGTCATACCACAAGCCATAAGAATTGTCGTGCCGCCGATTGGCAACTTCTTCGTCGCGATCTTCAAAGACTCGGCGCTGGTCTCGGTCATCACGATGAAAGACCTCATGTTTTCGGGACAACTGTTGGCGTCCTCGACGTTCAGGCATGTCGAGATATTTACCTTGGTGGCGATCATTTACCTGATGCTCAGCTATCCCGCTGCCAAGTTGGTGGAGTGGGTGGAGCGCCGTATGAGCGGACCCAAAACGGTCCCTCTGCCCAAACCGAATCTGTTTGTGCGCGCGAGCCTGTATCTGCGGGCCAAAAGTTGATTGTGCGACGACCACGTTCATCTACCTTCGTTGAGGTTTTACTTATGCCATACGCCTGGGTCACGGTTGCTTCAGGGCACCCGTCCAACAAGAAAAAAACGTTAATCAAAACGCTCACGCAAACGTTCGACGACGTGTTGGAGGTCGGCAGTGCCCACACCCAGATTTATGTGGTGGAAGCTGCACTCGACACGATCGGCATCGCCGGGGAAACCCCCGATGTGGCCGATGTGGCGCTCGTGACGGTCATGCTCTCCAAAGGCCGCCCTCCGGTCGTATTGCAACGGTTGGTGACGCAGATCGCGGCATCAGTAGCCAGTGCGCTGCAGGTACGGACCGACGACGTGCATTGCGTGTTACTGGAGCAGGAGGCCAGCCGAATTTCAGTGGGAGGCGTGCCGCTGAATTTTCCCCGACTGCCGGGATGGCTGTTGGATCACCAGCGGCACATCGTTCAATAACCGCCTTAGTCATATCGATCCCGGGAGCCTATCGTGGCCACTCATACTGCACAGAATTCGCCTCAAACGGATGTCACGTCCGTCGCTGTCAATGTCAGCGGATTGGGTAAATGGTTCGGCGCCATGAAGGTGCTCGACAGCGTCAATCTCACTGTAGAGCGTGGAGAGCGCATCGTGATTTGTGGGCCTTCCGGGTCTGGGAAGTCCACGCTCATTCGTTGTATCAACGGACTTGAAGAGCATCAGGAAGGCGATATTTCGGTCAATGGGCATCCGTTGGGCAAGGACGCAAAGTCCATTGCGCTGGTCCGCCGGGAAGCGGGCATGGTGTTTCAGCATTTCAACCTTTACCCGCACCTCACGGTCCTGGAGAACTGCATTCTGTCGCCGATGCGGGTGCTGGGAATGTCGAAAAGCGAGGCCGTTACGATTGCTCAGGGTTATCTGAGCAAGGTCAAGATCGCTGAGCATCAACACAAATTCCCCAGCCAGCTTTCCGGGGGGCAACAACAGCGTGTCGCCATCGCGCGGGCGCTGTGTATGCGGCCAAAGGTGATGCTGTTCGATGAGCCCACCTCGGCGCTGGACCCTGAACTGGTGCGAGAGGTGCTTGATGCCATCCTCACGCTGGCGAAGGAGGGAATGACCATGATTTGCGTCACTCACGAGATGGGCTTTGCCCGTTCGCTGGCTGATCGGGTGGTGTTCATGGACAAAGGGCAGATCATCGAGATCGGCGCGCCCGACGCCTTTTTTGACAGGCCTGCCAACCCGCGGATACGGGCGTTTTTGAGTCAGGTATCAGAGCACGAGGTGGCCGGTATTTCCGGCGCGGCATAGTCTGTCGACTACCGGCTGTGGCGGGTGAAATGTATAGTTGCCCACCACAGCCCTTTGATGTTCAGAATGTTCGGCTGTCTTTGCCATATTCATCACCGAAGCCCTCACCTTATGTGCCCCAAACCCGAAATCTCCGCCGTTGCCGCGCTGCTTGCTGAACCTGCGAGGACTGCGATGCTCACGGCACTGGTTGATTTTGTACCCCGCCCGGCAGCAGAACTTGCCGAACTCGCAGGTATCAGCGCGCCTACCGCGAGCGCGCACCTCGCCAAACTCGTTGCCGGTGGCCTGCTCACGATGACCCGCGACGGACGTCAGCGGCTGTACCGGTTATCGAATGTGGACGTGTCCCATGCGCTCGAAGCGCTCGAGGTCCTTGCCCGCAAAGACAAGGACCCGGAAATCCAGCTCACCGACGAGGGCCGGGCGTTGCGTTTCGCACGCGTCTGCTATGGCAGCCATGTCGGTGGTCATCTCGGCGTTCTGATGACCGACAAGATGCTTGAGAAGGGTATTCTGACGCAGTTGGGCGTCAAGCAATTCGACGTCACCGAGCGTGGGGTGGACTGGTTTCTGGGATTCGACATTCATGTCGGTGAGCTGCACGCGGGTCACCAGGGGATTGCGCGTCATTGCGTGGACTGGAGCGAGCTGCGGCCTCATTTGGCTGGCCCGTTGGGAAGCTGCCTGCTGAACACCGCCTGCGAGCGAGGCTGGATGGCTCGGGAATCCGGGACCCGCGTTCTGCAATTGAGTGCAGTCGGCTGTGAGGCGCTGCAACGGGAGCTGTCCATTAGTCGCAGTGAACTGGGTGATGAATCGCTATTTTCCGGCGAGTGCGCTCACTGACGGCATTGTGGATGGACGTCGAACGAACAGCGCCGTCGCCGAGTGTCATGTTGTATCGCCAACCCGCATTGGATGCAGGACAGATCCGCTCAACTCAATCGCGTCAAATACCCCGGCACTTCCTGCTCCGGCAGCACCGATAACACCTTCAGGCGCTGGAGCATCCGCACTCGCGCTCGGTTCAAGTGTTCCCTGAGATTCAGCGCGGCGGCGTCGTAGGCGCCGTGCAGCAGCAGTTCCAGAATCAACCGGTGTTCCGCCAGCATCGCCTCGTCCGGGCCGAGGCCCAGTTGGCTGTGGAAGATGCGGCTGATGATCATCGGGCTTTGGCCCTGGCGGATGAGCAACGCGATCTTGCGGTTGTTCAGCCCGGCCAGGCAGTGGTGATGCAGGTCTTCCTCGATGCGTTCGACGTCCGCGAGGGTGCAATGGGGATTCTGCTGCGCGGCGATGACCCGGGCGAGCATGGCGTCGAGGGTGTCGCGGCTGAGATGCGGGGCGGTCTGCTTGAGGGCTTCCGGTTCCAGGCAGGCGCGCAATTCGTAATCTTCGGTCACTTCCCGCGCTGTCAGCGGTCCTGCGAGCCACTGCGAATAAGGCTCCTTTTCCACCAGCCCCCGGTCCCGCAGGCGCATCAGCGCTTCACGCACCACGGCGCGACTGACGCCGTAATGGTCGGCGGCGCTCTGTTCATCCAGCCGGTAGTGCCCAAACGCGATGCAGGTCGAGAGCGCTGCACCGATCTCGTCGTAAAGCCTTTCGCCCAACGAGCGCGTGTCCACCGGCTCAGCGTGGGTGTCCAGCCCCAGGTGGGCGTGGGTGAGGGCGACCCTCAGGGGTTCGACATCTCCGGCGTCGGGATTCACCAGATAGCCTCGCCCGTCAAAGCGCACGATCAGCCCTTCGTCGTGCAGCAGGTTCAACGCCTTGCGGACGGGCACACGGCTGGTGCCGAACAGTTCGGCCAGCGGGGCTTCAAGCAGGACCAGGCCAGGGTTCGCCGTGCCATTGACAATCGCGTCCCGCAGGACCTGGCGAATCATGGCGTAGCGCGACGCGGTGCGGGGTTCCTCGGCGGGCATCACTTTCATGGGCATCTCAACGGAATCGGGCGCTGATTCTCGCATAACTGGATTTGTCACCGGGCGCCACGTCGGACCTGCCTCGTTGTGGTGCCGGTGTTACTTTTCTGCACCAAAACGTATCTTTATGAAAAAGTACGTTTGCGCAATAGGTTTCATTTTTAGCGGATGTCGACCGATTCGTACACATAATCTTTCGCTCGGCATAGCGGTGACAGAGCCATCGCGCCAGTCTCGGCCCCCTCCCATGTGCATGGACGACATGAATGGTTCGCGCCTTGGCACGCTTTCTGCGTTACATAAAACGTACATTTTATTAATAGATACGTTTTAAGGTGTCGAAATGTCCAAGCCTGATCCGTCGAATGCAGCGTCCTACGCGGATGCCATTGCCATGTCAGAGGCGTTCGCCCAAGGGCTGAGCGACCCGGTCATCGAGCTGGAAGCCGCGCTGGCCAAAGCAGCCGCCACCGATCATGTGTTCATTTCCCTGAGCAGCGAGCGCGCACACCGCGAGGCTGAAGCGTCGGCGGCGCGCTGGAAGGCGGAGCAACCTCTGAGCCGTCTGGACGGGGTGCCGGTCGCCTGGAAAGACCTGTTCGATGTGGCGGGAAGCGTGACGACGGCGGGGGCCGAGGTGCATCGCCGTGATGCGGCTGCCACCTCCGACGCGATCACGGTCGGCGCGCTGGCCCGGGCCGGTCTCGTCAGCGTGGGGAAAACCAACCTCAGTGAGTTCGCCTATTCCGGCCTTGGGCTGAATCCGCATTTCGGTACGCCAGCCAACCCTCACAGCGCCGACGAACCGCGTATCCCGGGAGGTTCGTCGTCGGGCGCAGGGGTGGCGGTGGCGGCGGGGATCGTGCCGATTGCGATGGGCACCGATACGGCAGGTTCGATCCGCATTCCCGCCGCGCTAAACGGTGTGGTGGGTTTTCGTCCCAGTGGCGCTCGCTACAGCCGGGAAGGGGTGTTTCCGCTCTCCGACACGCTGGATACCGCCGGGCCGCTGACCCGTAGCGTGCGCGACCTGTTGGCGGTGGATGATCTGCTGAAAGGCCGTATTCCGTCACCGCTGTCGAAAGCGGAAAGCCTGGTGGGGCAGCGGTTTTGGGTCGATGAAACGTCGTTGTTCGATCCTCGCACCGAAGCCGCTGTGCGCGACAACCTGATGCGTAGCGTTGCTCGGCTCAAGGAGGCGGGCGCGCAGGTTGATCTGCGGCCGTGCCACACCTTTCAGTCGGCGCTAGTGTTGATCGAACAGCACGGCTGGCTGGGCTCGGCCGAAGCCTTCGCGCTGCATGAAGCGCTGCTCGACAGCCCCGATGCCGCGAAGCTCGACCCCCGCGTTCGCCGTCGTCTGGAGGCCGCGCGGTCGTTTCCCGCCAGTCGCTTGATTCATCTCTATGACGCCCGCAAGCGCCTTCAAGCCCAGTTCAGCGAGGAGCTGGAGGGCGCGTTCCTCATCACCCCAACCGTCGCCCATGTCGCGCCGCCGCTGGCGCCACTGGAAGCCGACGACGACCTGTTCATCAAGACCAACCTCGCCACGTTGCGGCTGACGATGCCCGGCAGTCTGCTGGATTTGCCTGGCATCTCGTTGCCCAGTGGCGTCGGCGAATCCGGCCTGCCAACAGGCCTGCTGCTCAGCGCCCCGGTCAACGATGACCCGCGCTTGTTGCGTGCCGCACTGGCGGTTGAAGCCGCATTGCGCGCGCCCTGATTCCCTACACCAGACCCTTTCGATCACTCGCAGGAGAACAACAATGGCTAAAGAAATTCTGTGCGCCTTTGGCGTGGACGTGGACGCCGTCGCTGGCTGGCTGGGCTCCTACGGCGGCGAAGATTCGCCCGACGACATTTCCCGTGGCCTGTTTGCCGGGGAAGTCGGCGCGCCGCGTTTGCTCAAACTCTTCGAGCGCTACGGCCTGCGCACGACCTGGTTCGTGCCGGGTCACTCGATGGAAACCTTCCCTGAACAAATGAAGGCCGTGTTCGATGCCGGGCACGAGATTGGCGTCCATGGCTACAGCCATGAAAACCCCATCGCCATGACCCCCGAGCAGGAAGAGATCGTGCTCGACAAGTCCATCGACCTGATCACTCAAATGACCGGCAAACGCCCCACTGGCTACGTCGCGCCGTGGTGGGAATTCAGTAAGGTCACCAATGAGCTGTTGCTGAAAAAGGGCATCAAGTACGACCACAGCCTGATGCACAACGACTTTCATCCGTACTACGTCCGTGTGGGCGACAGCTGGACCAAGATCGATTACAGCCAGCACCCCGACACCTGGATGAAACCGTTGGTGCGCGGCCAGGAAACCGATCTGGTGGAAATCCCTGCCAACTGGTACCTCGACGACCTGCCGCCGATGATGTTCATCAAAAAAGCGCCCAACAGCCACGGCTTCGTCAACCCGCGTCACCTCGAAGAAATGTGGCGTGACCAGTTCGACTGGGTCTACCGCGAGCACGAACACGCGGTGTTCACCATGACCATTCACCCCGATGTGTCCGGTCGCCCTCAGGTGCTGTTGATGCTGGAACGACTGATCGAGCACATCCAGAGCCATGCCGGCGTGAAGTTCGTCACCTTCGACGAAATCGCCGATGACTTCGTCCGCCGCAACCCCCGTAACCGCTGATTGCTCCTTCACTCCGAGGCGTGACCCATGTCCATTTACAACAAGCTCGACCTGACCGGCTGGAAGCCCCAGCCCCTGACCTCCCAGCAAGTGCGTTACGCGACCTGGATCGCGTTTTTCGCTTGGGTGTTCGCGGTGTACGACTTCATTCTGTTCGGCACCCTGCTGCCGGAGATCGGTCGCCACTTCAACTGGGGCGAAGCCGAGCAGGCGGAAATTGCCACGTGGGCGGCCGTCGGCACAGCGGTCATCGCGCTGGCGATCGGGCCGTTGGTGGACCGGCTCGGTCGACGCATGGGCATCATCTTCACGGTCACTGGTTCTGCGATCTGCTCGGCGCTGACCGCGCTGGGCGGTTCGTGGGGCAAGTCGCCGCTGATCCTGATCCGCTCGTTGAGCGGCCTGGGCTACGCCGAAGAGACCGTTAACGCCACGTACCTGAGTGAAATCTACGCCGCGTCCGAAGACCCGAAACTGGCCAAGCGTCGCGGCTTCATTTACAGCCTCGTGCAAGGCGGTTGGCCGGTGGGCGCGTTGATCGCCGCCGGGCTGACGGCGGTGTTGCTGCCGCTGATCGGCTGGCAGGGCTGTTTCGTATTCGCGGCGATTCCGGCGCTGGTGATCGCGTTCATGGCGCGCAAGCTCAAGGAAAGCCCGCAGTTTCAGATTCACCGACGCATCACCCAACTGCGCAAGGCCGGTGACATCGGTCAGGCGCAGGCGGTGGCTGAAACCTACGGCGTGGATTACGAAGAACATCGCACGGCAGGTCTCGGTGCAGCGTTCCGTGGCACGTCCCGACGTGCGACGTTGGTGATCGGCGCGGCCATTTTGCTTAACTGGGCCGCCATTCAGGTGTTCAGCGTGTTGGGCACGTCGGTGATCGTCAGCGTGCACCACATCTCGTTCGAGAACTCGCTGATCATCCTCGTGCTGTCGAACCTGGTGGGCTATTGCGGCTACCTGAGCCACGGCTGGATGGGCGACCGGATTGGCCGTCGCAATGTCATCGGCCTCGGCTGGATGCTCGGCGGCCTGGCGTTCGCGGGCATGCTGTTCGGTCCGAGCAACATGCCGATGGTCGTGGGCTTGTACAGCTTGGGTCTGTTCTTCCTGATCGGTCCGTATTCGGCGGCGCTGTTCTTCATCAGTGAAAGCTTCCCCACCAGCATCCGCGCCACTGGCGGCGCGATCATTCACGCCATGGGCCCTATCGGTGCCGTGGTCGCCGGTTTTGGTGCCACGTCAGTGTTAAGCGCAGGCGGCGACTGGCAGACCTCAGCCCTGTATTTCGGTGCGGTGCCGTGCTTCCTGTCCGGCGCGCTGATGTTCGCCGCCCGCCATGTGCGCCCTGAATCCGTCAAGTAAGGAAGAGAACATGACTCGCAAAGTAGCGTTGATTACCGGAGCCGCCAGCGGCATCGGTCAGGCATTGGCCGTGGCGTTTGCCCGGCAGGGCGTGGCGGTGGTGGGCGGGTTTTTGCCCGCCGATCCCCATGACCCACAGCACACCGTGCGACTCGTCGAGGAGACGGGCGGCGAATGCCTGATGGCGCCGCTGGACGTAACGGATACGGCGCTGGTCGATGGGCTGGCGGAACAGGCCGTCAGCCGTTTTGGTCGCATCGACTACGCGATCGCCAACGCCGGTTTGTTGCGCCGCGCGCCCTTGCTGGAGATGACCGACGAGCGCTGGAACGAGATGCTCGACGTGGATTTGACCGGCGTGATGCGCACCTTCCGTGCCGCCGCGCGCCACATGGGCGACGGCGGTTCGATGGTGGCAGTGTCGTCCATCGCCGGGGGCGTGTACGGCTGGCAAGACCACGCCCATTACGCCGCTGCGAAAGCGGGCGTGCCGGGGTTGTGCCGTTCGCTGGCGGTGGAGCTGGCCCCGCGCGGCATTCGCTGCAACGCCGTGATTCCCGGCCTGATTGAAACCCCGCAATCCCTCGACAGCAAAAACTCGCTGGGGCCGGAGGGTCTGGCCAAGGCCGCCAAGGCGATTCCATTAGGGCGCGTAGGGCGGGCCGATGAAGTCGCCTCGTTGATCCGGTTTCTGTGCAGTGATGAGTCCAGCTACCTGACCGGGCAGAGCATCATCATCGATGGCGGGCTGACGGTGCGTTGGCCGGAGTGAGTGGGTACAGGGTGCGCGAATCATCGGGTGCCGTCAGATGAACCGCGTGCACCGGATCCGCTGCCGCTTCGCGCCAGTTCGCAGGCAAGCCAGAGCTCCTACGCCTTCGGCAGAATCAAAAACGCACATAGCCTGCGCCCCGCAAACCCGCTTCTGCCCGAAGGGCGTAGGAGCAAGCTTGCTCGTGATTGGCCCGGGGTCGCGTCCGACCGAAGCGGCAGCAAAACCTGACAACGCGGTACAGCTATAAAAAGAGGAAACCCCATGCAACTGAACAACAAACGCGCCGTGATCACCGGCGCAGGCAGCGGCATCGGTGCTGCCATCGCCCGGGCGTATGCGGAGCTGGGCGCACGGCTGGTGCTGGGCGATCGGGATGCCACGACGTTGGCGAAGACCGCTCAAGCGTGCCGCGAACTCGGCGCTGACGTACACGAATGCGTCGCGGACGTCGGCACGCCGGAGGGAGCACAGGCCAGTGTCGATGCGTGCGTCGCGCAGTGGGGCGGGATCGACATTCTGGTCAACAACGCCGGGATGCTGACCCAGGGCCGCTGCGTGGACCTGACCCTCGATCAGTGGAACGACATGCTGCGGGTCGACCTCACCAGCGTGTTCATCGCCAGTCAGCGCGCGTTGCCGCACATGCTGGCGCAACGCTGGGGGCGGATCATCAACATCGCCTCGCAACTGGGCATCAAGGGCGGCGCCGAGCTGACGCATTATGCCGCCGCCAAGGCCGGGGTGATCGGCTTCACCAAATCCCTCGCCCTCGAAGTGGCCAAGGACAACGTGCTGGTCAACGCCATCGCCCCCGGCCCCATCGAAACGCCACTGGTGGCGGGCATCAGCAGCGATTGGAAAACCGCCAAGGCTGCCGAATTGCCGCTGGGCCGTTTCGGGCTGGCGGAGGAAGTCGCGCCGGTCGCCGTGCTGCTGGCAAGCGAACCGGGCGGCAATCTGTTCGTGGGGCAGACACTCGGCCCCAACTCCGGCGATGTCATGCCGTAAGCCAAGGAGCGCGTGCGATGTGTGGATTGTGTGGCCTGTTGGGCGAGGACGTGCACTGGAGCGACCCGCTGGGGGATGAATTGCCCCGGCGTCGTGAACGGCTGCGTCGCATCGCAGCGATCAACACTGTGCTGGCGCCGTTTCGGCTCAAGGTCGAAGACTTCCAAGGCGTGTCGTACCTGCTGCTCGGGGCCACCGGGAAGCAGGAGCTCGCTAGCGGCCTCGACCAACTCTGGCAACGGGCCGAGTCGTTGATCGGCCGCACGCTGGACCCCCTCGATTCTCAGTTGCTCGACCACCTGGAGCGCCACTCATGAGCATCGCCCTCAGCGTAATCACTGGCTTTCTCGGCAGCGGCAAAACCACGTTGCTCAAGCGGCTGCTCAAGGATGAAACCCTCGGCGACACCGCGCTGCTGATCAACGAATTTGGTGACGTCGGTATCGATCATTTGCTGGTTGAAGAGGTCGCTCCCGACACCATCCTCCTGCCCAGCGGCTGTGTGTGCTGCTCGGTGCGCGGCGAACTGCGGGATGCCTTGATCGGCCTGCTCGAACGTCGGGCGCGGGGCGAAGTGCCGCCGTTTCGCCGGATGATTCTGGAGACCACGGGACTGGCCGATCCGGCACCTGTGCTGGCAACCTTGAACATCGACCCGCACCTGCGCGGGCGTGTGCACCTGGGGCTGGTGGTCACGTTGGTCGACGCCAGTCATTGGCACTTGCAGTCACGTTTGCATCCCGAATGGCTGGCGCAAGTCGCGGCGGCGGACAGGTTGTTGATCAGCAAAACGGACACCGTCAACGCCGAGCAGCGAGAAGCGCTCATGGCGCATCTGCACGGGATCAATCCGGTGCCGACGCTGGACACCTCAGACATCGAAAGCGGCGATCAACTGCTGCTGGGGGAAGGCGTGCACAATGTCGAGCCGGACCGGGAGGTCGCGCGCTGGCAGTTGCACCGCGTGCGTTCAAGCCCGGCACAGCACGGCGATGCGCAGGTCTGTTGCCTGACGTTCGAGCGGCCGCTGGACTGGGTCGCGTTCGGGGTCTGGCTGTCCATGCTGTTAAGATGCCACGGCGAACGAATCCTGCGCGTCAAAGGACTGCTTAACGTGAACAGCCATCAAGGCCCTGTGGTCATCCACGGTGTGCAGCACTGCCTGCACGCCCCCGTACACATGCCCGCCTGGCCGAGCGACGATCACACCTCGCGGCTGGTGTTCATCGTGCGCGGTCTCTCGACGGATCAACTGCGACGCTCCTTCGAGGTCTTCACCCGGCGCCTGTCGCCGGTCAGCAATGGGGCGGCGGCATGAGCATCACGCTTCGCGTTCTGGGCACCTCGGTCACTTTGCTCGAATCCCTGCGGGTGCGCGCCGAACAGGACCTGGGCATCACGCTGGTCTATCAGGTCCATGACGTGCAAACCGCCCAGCGCATCGCCGTCATGCAACCCGACAGCTACGACCTCTACGACCAATGGTTTCACAACGTGGATTTTGTCTGGCCGGCACGGGCGATCCAGCCGATCGACACGCGCCGCATCGCCCTCTGGCATGAAATCAACGACCTGCCCAAACGTGGCCGATTGTCCCCCACTGACAAGCTTGGCAGCGGCAGCGTGCCCAGCGAGCGGCTGTTCGTGCAGCACGACGGCAGCCTCGGCAACACCGTGACCGAGCGCATCAGCATGTTGCCCCTGACCCATAATGCCGACAGTTTCGCCTACCGCCCGGAGCGCGTGCCCGACGGGTTGTCTGCCGACAATGAAAGCTGGGGCTGGCTGCTCGACCCCGCGTGGGGTGGGCGCATCGCCCTGCAGAGCGACGCCGCCATCGGTGCGCTGGATGCCGCGTTGGCGGTGCAGGGTGCAGGGCTCGCGCAGTTCATGGACATCGGCAACATGAGCATCGAAGAGATCGACCGCCTCGCCGACGTGCTGGTACGCAAACAGCAGGATGGCATCTTCGGCGCATTCTGGTCTGACGATGAAGAAGCCGCCGAGTTGATGCTGCACCCCACCATCGACATCCAGAGTTTGTGGTCACCGACGTTGGTCCGCTTGCATCGTGCCGGGGTGAAATACCGCGTCGCCGTGCCCCGTGAAGGCTATCGCGGCTGGTTCGGTGGGCTGTCGTTGTCTCGGCACGCCAAAGGGGCCGTGCTCGACGCCGCCTACGCGTATCTGAACTGGTGGCTCTCGGGCTGGCCGGGCGCGGTGATGGCGCGACAGGGCTATTACATCGGCAACCCGGCCCGCAGTCGCGATCACCTCAGCGCCGCCGAGTGGGATTACTGGTACGCCGGTCTGCCCGCTCGCGAAGAGTTGCTGGGCAGCGACGGCCTGCCGCTCATCGACGTGGGCGAAGTGCGCGACGGCGGTTCCTACGAACAGCGCATGGGCCACATCGCGGTGTGGAACGCAGTGATGGATGAGCACAACTACCTGGTTCGCCGGTGGGGCGACATTTTGCGCGCCGGGTCGGGCAAGCTCATGCCGTCCGGGCGAGGGTAGATAAGATCGGTGGATGAAACGAAAAAGTGGCCGTTCATGACGGCCCCTTTTTTTGCACCTTCCTGTTTATTGGAAGGCCAGTTCCTGATCCTTGATGTTGGCGATAGGGCCGAGAATCGAAGGATCGAACGCATTGAGTGAGCCGTTCTGCGCAATGCGCTTCGGGTAGTCCGGGTTGGCCAGTGCCGGTTTGCCCAGCGCGATCAGTTGGGCGCCGTCTTCGAGCGCGCGTTCGGCATCCTGTACCGCGTCCAGCCCGCCATTGGCGATCAGCGGAACATGCGGCGCGTAGCGGCGGGCGAGCTGGATCAGGTTGCTGTCGACCCCAGTGAACGCCGGGCTCAACACCGTGTGCGCCGTGACGTGCAGGTAATCGACACCCGCGTCCTGTAACGCGCCAAAAAACACTTCAGCGGCCTGCTCGCCCTCGGCCCATTGGTGCGTGTAATCGTTGACCTTGGTCTGGGAAATTCGCACACCTACCGGCGCATCACCGGCCACCGCTTTCACGGCGTTGACCACCGCCAGCGTCAACGCAATGCGCTTTTGCAGGCTGCCGCCCCAGCGATCATTTCGCTGATTGGTGTAATCGGTGAGGAACTGGTCGAGCAGGTAGCCGTTGGCACCATGGATTTCCACGCCGTCGAAGCCTGCCGTGTCGATGGCCCGTCGTGCCGATTGAGCAAAGCCTTCGATGACCCCGGCGATGTCTTCATCGGTCAGGGCCACCGGCACGCGGTACTGACCTTCGCCGTAATAGAACCCCATCTGTTCCCCTTTGGGCCGGATCGCGGAGGGCGCGGTGGACGTCTCGACGAATCGATTGCCCTGGCTGAGCGCACCGGCGTGCATCAGTTGGGCGAAGATCCGGGCCTGATGCCCTTGCACACGTTGAGTGATACTCCGCCAGGCCAAAGCCTGTTCGTCATCGGTGATGCCCGGCTGGAAGGGGTAACCCTGGGCGAACGTCCGATCGGTGTAGATCCCCTCGGTGATCACTAGGCCGAACCCGCCTTTGGCGAAACGCTCGTAATACTGCGCCATGGTTTCGCTGGCGTTGCCTTCACGGGTCGCGCTGACGCGCGTCATCGGCGCCACCGCGAAGCGGTTCTTCAACGTCAAGTGGCCTATATCGAATGCGGTTAGAATCTTGCGCTCGGACGTGCTCATGGATCGAACCCTCTCAGTCATGATGTAAGCCATTAAAGGCTGTGTTGACCGGGACGATAGGCGCAATCCGGGGTAGGCAGAAGACGGCGTCCGCGATACGGCGGCTTAACGAAAAAGGATATAAACGATGGAAATGGCAGAAGTTGAGGTGTTTGCGGCCATTGCGGCGGCCAGCAGCCTGTCGGGGGCGGCACGGCGATTGGGGTTGTCGGCGATGACGGTGTCTCGGCGCCTGGCGTCCCTTGAGCAAGCGTTGGGCGTGCGGCTGGTTCAGCGCACGACCCGCTCGGTTTCGCTGACCGCTGAAGGCGAGGTGCTGTTGCCCTTCGTTCAGACCATGCTGGACGCCGACGAAGCCGCCCGTGCCACGCTGAAAACCCACGCGGGTACCGCCAGCGGTGTGCTCAAAGTGACGGCGCCGACGGTGTTCGGGCAAACCGTGATCCTGCCGTTGATTCCCGATCTGGTCGCGGATCACCCTGGTTTGCAGGTCGATCTGACACTCTCCGACAGCATTCTCGACATCGTCGGGCTGGGCATCGACGTCGCCATCCGCATCGCTACGTTGCGAGACTCTGGCTTGATCGCCCGTTCATTGGCGCCAAACCCCAGGGTCATCTGCGCCAGCCCCGCGTATCTGGCGCGTCTCGGGACACCCCTGTTGCTCGACGACCTCAAGCGGCACCGCTGCATCGGGCTGCACAGCATGCCGTATTGGCCGTTCATGGGCCGGGAGGGCGAGATCAGCTTCCGGCCCGAGCCGGTGTTCTCCGCCAACAGCGTCGACACCGTGCGCGGCGCCAGCAAACTGGGACTGGGTCTTGCCATGCTGAGTTACTGGGACATCCGCAGCGATCTGAGTGACGGCAGCCTGGTGCGCATCGAACTGACCGATGCCGTGGCAGAAGCGCTGTTCATCGCCGCCGTCTTGCCGACCCGTCAGCACGTTCCGAGCCGGGTGCGGATTTTTCTCGAGCGGCTGGAGGGCGTGTTGAAACAGGCAGAGGGGCTGGAACGCCTCTGACGAGCGGGCGTTACTCTTTTCGGGCCTAGACGGCCGGGCGTTTGCCGGTTGGCAACTTGTCGATCATGGCCGCCACATGTTCATCGATTTCATCGACAGTCCATGGTGTGTCGAGGCACATGACGTTGCTTTCGACGAGGCCATCGTAGTGATCCGCAATGATGAAGGGCAGGGCGGGGTAGGCGCGGGAGAGCGTCGTCGTGAGGTCCGCGCCGTTGAGCACGCCGGGAAGGGTGCCGCTGGCGATGACGACAGTGATCGAGGTCTGCGGGTGAGTGATATACGCCAGGGCTTCATTGGCATCGTCAAACGCTTGCACTTCAAGCCCCAGGTTCTGCACCGCTGTCGTAAGGCGCGGCAGCATGGTCGATTCGAAAACGATCACTGCCATGCCGAGACGCTCTTGCGTGTCCGTAGGCCTTGTCATGTCGCTTCCTCGCTGTGCAGGGTGCGATGAGCATGGCATGCCGTGGGGGAGCTCGCCGGGTTTATTTTGGGGGTCTGGGAAAGAGGATGTTCGTGCTGGATTGAGGGACGGTTGACCCAAGCTTTAAGCGGGCCCTATGCTTTCTCCGTTGTTTACAGCCGTGCATCTCTGTATGCGCCTTTAGCCCCGCCAGAGGAATCTGCCGGGGCTGTGTCATATCTGACTATTGGAGGCGGATATGACAAGAGCTCAACGGCGGCATGAAGCACGTCGCATCAAGTCCAGGTTTTATGAAATCCAAAAGACTCGCCCCCATGAGTGGCGACAGGATGTCAGTGCGAGAAGCGCTGGTATCTTCGCCAATCATGGAAAGATGTGTTCGTGCTTCATGTGCGGGAATCCGCGGCGGTTCTGGCATGATCTGACGATGCAAGAGAAGCGCTCGGATTCGTATTGGGACGTGGATAGGGGATAGCCTTTAAGTTATCCCGATAGACTTTTTTGGATTGATTCTCCGGGTGATTCTTTGAGGGGCATTTCGTCACGGCGACCTTTTGCCCTCTCTGAAAACCCGCCCCAAACGCTTACAATCGCGCCCCGACACAGCACCCCTTCAGACCAGGCAGTTTATGGCGCTCGATCCCATCACGATGTTGACCCTTTCGATCGCCCTCGCTGCGGCGGCTGCGCTGTATCTGGCGGTGGAGTGGCGGCATGTGCGGGAGCCGTCGTTGCTGTTCTGGAGTGCCGGATTCGCGACGATCACGATTGGCTCGACCCTGGCCTTGCTGCGCAGCAGCGGCATTCTGCTGATCGGTATCTGGTTCGCCAACGGCTTGCTGGTGACGGCGCACTGGCTGTTTTTGCTGGGCGTCGTGCGTTTTACGGAAGGCCGACTGTCGCGGGGCTGGTACGCGATATTCGCCGTGTGGGTGGCGATGTTGCTGCTGCCGGAAGGGCCGTGGTGGTCAAAAACCATGCTCTCGGTGAACTCGTCGCTGGTGGCGTTGATGATGTTCAAGGCCAGCGCCTTGCTTCGGCCCCACGGCACATCTCTGAGCGTCGGCGCCGGGCAATTGCGTTACGTGCTACTGGTGCACGGACTGTTTTATCTGGCCAAGGCGATCACCGGGGCGGTGCCGGGCACGTTGATCGACCTTGCGGCGTTTCGTGGCGAAATCATTCAAATATCCCTGGTGGAAGGGGCGATGGCGATCATGTTGATCGCGCTGTCGATGACCGGCTCCGAGCGCTATCGCCGGGAGAAACGCATCGAGCGCCTGGCCGCCCGCGACCCGCTGACGGCCCTGTACAACCGGCGCGCGCTGGAAGTCCGGGCGCCGCGTCTGCTGGAAGATGTGTCGCCCTCAAGACCGGGCGCGCTGTTGCTGATCGACATCGACCGCTTCAAGTCAGTCAACGACCTGTTTGGGCACATGGCGGGTGACCGTTTGCTGATCGTGCTCAGCGAGATGATTCGCTCAGTCCTGCCTAACGGTGCGTTGGCGGCCCGGTTGGGCGGCGACGAGTTCGTGATCCTGTTGAGCGACACGTCTCACGAGCGGATCGTCGAACTCGGCAATACTCTGCGCGGGCGCTTTCACGAGGCAGCGGCGCAGTCGTTCGCGACCCCGGAAGCCGTGACCTTGAGCATCGGCGCCAGCCTGTTCGACCAGCCCCCGGCGAGCCTCGCGGCCTTGATCGAGCAGGGCGATGCGGCGCTGTACGAATCCAAGCGCGGTGGGCGCGACAGCCTTCGTCTGGTGAACCGGACCCAGCCGGGCGAAGCCCCGTTGCAGACGCTCTGACGCGCATTTGAGCGCAAAAATGTCTCCTGTCTGAATCTTGGGTCCTGCCGCTGCTTGTGGTCTGAACATTGCTGTAGAGAGGGAGCAGGGCGTCGCGACATCCGAATTTTGACGTTGTGACCGTCTGCGCCCATCCCGCACTTAATGTATCGACGTGCTCCCCGATGAGCGTGTCATGGAGCCAGCCTTGAGTACCCTCTCGGAAATTGCAGCAAATCTGTTGAAGCGTGAACGTATGACTGAGGGTTCCAGCGCGAAGGGTGTGGCGCAGGACGCGATGGGTTGGGAGCAATTGATGGCGCTTTCCAAGGAAAAAGACGTTCACAAATGGCAAGCCGCGCTGAATGAAATGATCAGCCACACGCCGGGAAAGCGTCGCGTGACGGTACTGCGTGTGATTGAAGGCGGTTTGTCCTGATTATCCATGCTGTCCGTTGAGCGCTATTCATGGGCTCATTGGCGTTAGCTGGCACTGAAGCAAGGGCGTAAAGTCGCAACACTGTCCTTGCCATGACCGGATTTCGCCCATGAGCCGCCCACGTTTCCTGCCCGACAACTTCACCCTGACCCTCGTGGCAGTGGTGATCATTGCCAGTTTTCTCCCCGCCACCGGCCAGGTTGCGGTGGGGTTTGGCTGGCTCACCAACATCGCCATCGCGCTGTTGTTCTTCCTGCACGGCGCCAAGCTGTCCCGTGAGTCGATCATCGCGGGCGCCGGGCATTGGCGCTTGCACCTGCTGGTGTTCAGCCTGACCTTCGTGGTGTTTCCGCTGCTCGGTCTGGCGCTTAAACCGCTGCTGTCGCCGTTGATCGGTAAAGACCTGTACATGGGCATCCTCTACCTGTGTGCGCTGCCGGCCACCGTGCAATCGGCGATTGCCTTCACCTCCCTGGCGCGGGGCAATGTGCCGGCGGCGATCTGCAGCGCTGCGGCCTCCAGCCTGTTCGGGATTTTCATCACACCGTTGTTGGTCACGTTGCTGCTGAACGTGCACGGCGATGGCGGCTCCACCGTCGATGCGATTGTGAAGATCAGCATTCAGTTGCTGCTGCCGTTCGTGGCCGGTCAGATCGCACGTCGCTGGATTGGCGGATGGGTCGGGCGCAACAAGGCCTGGCTTAAATACGTCGATCAGGGCTCGATTCTGTTGGTGGTGTACGGCGCGTTCAGCGAGGCGGTGAATGAAGGGATCTGGCACAAGATTCCGCTGTGGGATCTGGCGGGGCTCGTCGTGGTGTGCGGTGTGGTGCTGGCGCTGGTGCTGATGATCTCGACGCTGCTGGGCAAACTCTTCGGTTTCAGCATCGAAGACCGCATCACCATTCTGTTCTGTGGCTCGAAGAAGAGTTTGGCCACGGGCGTGCCAATGGCCCAAGTGCTGTTTGCGGGCAGCACCATCGGCGTGCTGATTCTACCGTTGATGCTGTTTCACCAGATTCAGTTGATGGTCTGCGCGGTGCTCGCCCAGCGTTATGCCAAGCGTCACGAGTCCGTGCCGGAAATGATGGCGCGGGTCGATCCTTGAATCTGTCATGAACACTGAAAACAGGACGCTTTGTTGCGTCCTGTCACACCCCTGTATCTGCGCTGAAACAATTTGGTAAACCTCAGTTGTTAACGTCCCGGTTCATTTTGATATCACTGCGGACGTCTTCTCATGGCTACCACACTCGAAACGGTTACTTCCTTCTATAAAAATATTCTCGGCCGTGACGGCTCCAGCGGGGAAATCGCGTATTGGGTCGGGCGTATCGAAAGCGGAGTAGAAACCGTGGCTGACGTGGTATCAGCCTTCACACTGTCCAACGAAGCCGCCACCAACGTCGCGCCGATCGTCAATTTGTACTTCACCGCGTTTGGTCGCGCGCCGGATGCCGCGGGCCTGCAATATTGGGTGAGCGCGCAGCAAAGCGGACTGACCTTGAGCAACATCGCTCAGGCGTTCACGCAGTCTCAGGAATTCGCCCAGACCGCCAGCGCGGACAACACCGC
Source organism: Pseudomonas sp. NPDC088368 (assembly GCF_044753445.1). Classification (NCBI taxonomy): domain Bacteria; kingdom Pseudomonadati; phylum Pseudomonadota; class Gammaproteobacteria; order Pseudomonadales; family Pseudomonadaceae; genus Pseudomonas; species Pseudomonas sp. NPDC088368. The sequence goes on along the minus strand of NZ_JBIVNG010000003.1, from coordinate 427,184 downwards.
ATTTGTCACCTCACTCTACGAACACGCGCTTGGCCGCACCCCGGATGCAGCCGGTCTGAACTACTGGGCCGAGCAGCTCGCCAACGGCTTGAGCCGTGACCAACTGCTGGCTTCGGTGAGCGGTTCTCAGGAAAGCCAGACCACCACAGGCGTGAAAGCCCAGATCGTGCTGACCTACAACGGCCTGCTGGGCCGCTCGCCGACCGAAACCGAAGTGCAGAGCATCATCCAGAATCAGAGCGGCAAGTCGCCGATCGAGCTGATCAAAGACACGGCTAACACGCTGATCAGCACCGGCGGTACGGCGCCGACCACACCGACTACACCAACGACGCCGACTGAGGCAACGTTCACCCCTAAAACGGGCAGCTTGCTCGGTTCATCTGACGCCTCCGGGGCCGTCGCGCTGGACAGCAAATACATGATCGTGGGCGATGACGAGTCCAACGTGCTGCGGGTTTACGACCGTGCAGGCGGCGACGCCCTGGTGGAGTGGGATTACAGCCAGGTCACCGGCAGCACCGATGAAGTCGACATGGAAGCGTTGACGATGGTCGGCGATATCCTTTATGTCACCGGTTCCCACAGCAACACCAAAAAAGGGCTGGATGCCGACAGCCGCGAAATCGTTTTTGCCGTGAAGGTCACCGGCACCGGTGCCAACACCACGTTTGACTATCAGGGCAAGTTCACCGGCTTCGAAGCCGCTCTGGTGGCGTGGGACAACAGCGGTGCAAGTGGCAAACCGGCGGGCTACTTCGGTTTCGCCGCGTCGTCGGGCCCGGGACTTGCGCCGGAAAACACCAACGGATTCTCCATCGAAGGCATGACCACCTCCGTCGACAATTCCGAGCTGTGGCTGGGTTTCCGCGCGCCGCAAACCGACACCACTACCCGCGACAAGGCACTGATCGTTCCGGTGACCAACTATCAAGCGTTGCTGGCCGACAAAACCATGACCACCGCGCCGACGTTTGGAGAAGCCATCGAGCTGAACCTTGGCGGTCGCGGCATTCGTTCCATCGACAAGGCGAAGGATGGCAGCGGCTACCTGATCATCGCAGGCCCATCGGGCGGCGCGACTGACGCTGTGACCAACGATTTCCGGTTGTACACCTGGGACGGCAAGGCTGAGGATGCACCGGTCGAGCTGGACAACAACCTCGACGCGCTGTTGAAGGCAACGGGCGGCAGCTTCGAATCCATCGTTTCGCCTGCCAGCATCAAGCCCGGCACCCAGATTCAACTGCTGCAAGACAACGGCGACACGATCTGGGCAGGGCAAACTGCTGTGTCGAAGGACCTGGACCCGGCGGATCAGCAGTTCAAGGGCAACATCATCACCCTCGGTTCGCCTGTGGTGGACCACACCCCGCCGACGCTGGTCATGGCCTCTCCGGCTGACGACAGCACCGGCGTGGCGGTGAGCAGCACGCTGTCGCTGACCTTTGACGAAGGCGTGGCGTTTGGCACGGGCACCATCGAGTTGAAGGATGCGAACGATGTTGTGGTGCAGACCTTCAAGGCGGGCGATGCAGGTGTCAAGGTCGACTACAACACCATCACCCTGCAGCCGACCAACAAGCTGAGCTACACGACCGGATACAAAGTGGTGCTCAACGACAACGCGGTCACCGACCATTCCGGCAATGCGCTGCCCGCCAAGACCATAGACTTCACCACCGGCACAGTGCCGCACTACGACGTTCTCATCTCAGAAGTTAACTCCAGTGCTGTGGGCGGGGATTTCTTCGAGATCTATAACTACGGCACGACGACCATCGACCTGAGCGGTTGGAAAATGACCGACGATGCGCACACGTTCAGTGGTGCCAAGGCGCTGCCCGCCAACCTGACGCTGGAGGCAGGCAAAACGTTGGTGGTGTCGGTGGATGCAACCCAGTTCGATAACTTCAAAACGGTGTGGAGCCTGACCACTGCAAGCAATGTGATCGGGATCGATGGCCCAGGTCTGGGCAAGCAGGATGCGGTGATTCTGTTCGACGCCAACGGTAACGTGGCGACGGCGTTCAACTACAGCCCGAATGCGATTACGGCCAGCGATGGAACGGTCATCGCGACCTCCACCGCGACCAACACCTACACCGCGAATCAGCACGCGGGTGCAGCGTACGGCAGCACCGCCACGGCTTCCGCCGTGTGGGACGGCGTCTCGACCTCCAACCCGCATTACGTCGGTGCAGTCGCAGGTCAACTCGGTTCAGTCTCGGAAGCCAACAGCGCTTCTTCCGTCGGTTCACCAGGCTATGTGCCTATCGTTCAGACCGGAACACTGAGCATGCAGCCCGACGCATCGGCTTTGTGATTCACACAGGGGCCTGATTGGCACCGAACCTGTGGGAAATTCCGGAGGTCATGATCTCCGGCGTTTCCCACAGGAACGGCATGGGATGGAATACCGGTGTCAGCCCTGTTCCTCTTCCAGCTGACTCTCGTATTCCTTCTGATATTTCCCCGCCAACGTCTCTTTCTGCTTGTCGTCCAGCAGCTTGCCCGCGATCTGGAAGAATTTGTGTTCTTCCTCCTTGAGGTGATGGTGCACCTTCTCGGCGAGCTTTTTGGCGGTGGCCAGCCAAGCCGGACTGGCCATGTCGGTTTCGTCCAGCTCCTCCATCATTTCATCCATCTCGTGATGCTCGGAGATGGCGTGGCGGCTTGGATCGACGCCGTTCTCCTCCTGCATGAGCGGTATATAGAAGAAGCGCTCTTCGGCTGTTTCGTGGGCATGCAGTTCCGCCTTGAGCTTCTCATAGGCTTCCACACGTTCCTTGCTGTCACCGTGGGTCTTGATCAGGGCGTCCGCATAACCGCGTTGGCGGTCGTGGCTTTCTCTCAGGGCTTCGAAGATGTTCACGGTGTCGTCCTCAGTGGATACGGGGTCAGTACTTAGTGCTAGACCTCCGCCCGTGAACGAGCGTTCAACTGACGTTATCCGGTGCGCGGGGCATAAGCTTAGATCCATACGTTTCTTTCATAATTCTCAGCAGTTTTTATAATCAAAACGACTTTATCCCGCTGCGCTCATGCTTTTCAGATCTGAGCGTCCCGATCACCGCCCTCCCAAGGATCGCCATGTCCGTTCGCACACTTTTCGTTGCCGCCGCTTTGCTGCTGGCGACTGTCACAGCCCATGCCGATCAAGTCATCAGCATCGGCTACCAGCGTTCCTCGACACTCTGGCTGTTACTGAAGAACGACGGCCAGCTCGAACAGCGCCTCAAGCCGCTGGGCTTTACCGTCAACTGGCATGAGTTCAGCAGCGGGTTGTTGAGCGCGATGAACGCGGGGAGTGTCGATCTGCACGCCGACGTCGCCGATGCCTTCGCCTTGTTCACGCAGGCGGCGAACACACCGTTGACCTATTACGCGCGTGAGAATCCTTCGCCGACTGCGCAGGCAATCATCGTTCAGGACAGTTCGCCGATTCACAGCGTGGCTGACCTGAAGGGCAAAAGCGTGGCGGTCTCGAAAGGGTCGGGCAGCAATTTCCTGCTGATCTCGGCGTTGAAGAAAGCCGGTTTGACCCTGGCCGATATCAAGCCGGTCTACCTGGAAGCGCCGGACGGCGTGGCGGCATTCTCCAGCGGCAACGTCGATGCGTGGGCCATCTGGGACCCGTTCCTGGCGACGCAACAACGTGAACACCATGTTCGCGTGCTCGCCGACGGCACCCAGGATGTCGCCAACTACAACCGTTTCTATGTCGCCAACACGAGTTTTGCCAAGGCCCATCCGGAGGTGTTGCAAGTGGTGTTCGACACGCTTCACGACGCCGGGCAGTGGGTCAAAGGCCATCCGCAGGAAGCCGCGAAAAACCTCGCGCCGCTGTGGGGCAACATCCCGACGGAAACCGTGGAACTGGCCAACAGCCGCCGTAGCTACGACATCGTGCCCGTCAAGATCGACCAGTTGGCCGAGCAGCAGCGCATCGCCGATTACTACTACGAAGCCAAATTGATTCCGAAACCGCTGAAGATTTCCGACATCGCGGTGTGGGTTCCGAAAGCCAAGTCCGAATAAGACAGGAGCGCGTTCATGAGTCGCCAAATTCACCTCTCTGCGTTCCTGCTGACCGGGCCGGTCATTCACAGCCACGCGGCCTGGCGTCATCCGGAAACCCTCGGCAATTACCTCGACCCTGAATACTACGCACGCACCGCTCGGGTCGTAGAGGAAGGCCTGTTCGACTTCCTGTTCTTCGCCGACCGGCTGGCAGTGGGCGATCAGATGGGCGGGTCGCGCGACCTGGCGCTGCGTTACGGCGCACAGGACGCCACGCGCCTCGACCCGCTGCCGATTCTGTCCTATCTGGTCGGGCAAACGAGCAAGCTGGGCTTGGGCGCCACGCGTTCGACCACTTACTTCGAACCGGCGCACATCGCCCGTGAGTTCGCGACCCTCGATCACCTGTCCAAAGGCCGGGCGGCGTGGAACATCGTGACCTCGATGAACGACAGCGAAGGGCGCCTGTTTGGCAAGGACAAGCATCTGGAACACGACCTGCGCTACGACCGTGCCGACGAGTTCGTGGAGGTCGCGCTGAAGCTCTGGCGGAGCTGGGCGCCGGGTGCATTGAAGCTGGACCGGGAAAACGGTGTATTGGCCGATCCGGACAAAATCACATCAGTGCAGCATCACGGCGAATGGTTCAAGGTCGAGGGGCCACTGAATATTCCGCGCACGCCTCAAGGTCGGCCCGTGCTGATTCAGTCGGGGTCGTCGGGGCGAGGCCGTCGTTTCGGTGCCCGTTGGGCCGAGGCGATTTTCACCATCCATCCGCACCTCAAGGCCATGCATGCGTTCCGCGAAGACGTGCGCGGGCAAGTCGTGCAGCAGGGGCGCAGCGCCGACAGCTGCAAGGTGCTGACGGCGGTGATGCCGTTCATTGGCGGCACCGAGGCCGAAGCACGGGCCAAGCGCGACAAACACAATGCGTTGGCGCGGCCGGAGCTGGGGCTGGTGACCCTCGCATCGCAGTTGAACGTTGACCTGTCGCCGTTTCCGCTGTCGGCCACCCTGGCGGAAATCGCCAAAGCGCCCTCGATTCACCCGGCAGCGGCGGAAAAACTACTGATGCAGGGCGCAGACACCACCCTCGAAGAACTGGGGCGCATCTTTGCCAGCAGCGTGCGGGTACCGCAACTGGTAGGCACGGGGGCGCAGATTGCCGATCAACTGGCCGAGATGTTCACCCAGGGCGGTTGCGACGGCTTCGTGATTTCCCCGGCCTATCTGCCGGGGTCATTCAGTGAGTTCGTCGAAAGCGTGATCCCGCATTTGCAGCGCAAGGGCCTGTTCCGCACGGCCTACGAAGGTTCGACGTTGCGTGAGCATCTGGGGCTCTCCGCGCTGGAGGATTGAGGTCTGGATTTCCAGAATCCGCGAAGTAGGGGCTGACGCAACGCTCACCTGTGGGCGCGAATTCATTCGCGAAAGATGGGTCAGGCGACAGAGATGTATCGGCTGACCCAACGATTCGCGAATAAATTCGCTCCCACAGAGGTCTCTTTGCGCCGCTGATTCGGAGGCGTGACGCCTTCAAACTGTGGGAGCGAATTCATTCGCGAAAAATGGGGCAGGCGACAGAGATGTATCGGCTGACCCAACGATTCGCGAATAAATTCGCTCCTACAGTTTTTGAATGCTGTTGAGCCGTCTGGCGACTTGACACAAAAAAGATCACTCAAAGCGAAACCCGATCACTGCACGACAGGCTGATCCGGCCAGCCCATCATGGCGCGTCGGGCGTCGGCTTCCAGTTCTTCCCGAGAACTGCCGGCCGCGGCCTGCACGCACAGCCCGTTGAAGATCATCAACATGTAACGCGCCAGCGCCTGTACATCCGCCTCCTTCGACAGATTGCCCTTGAGCTGGCCCTGTTCGAAGCGCTCACTCATGAACGGCACGATGCGACCCCGGCGACAGGCCAGCGTGGCCGGAATGTCGCTGCTCGCGCTGGTGGCCAGTCCGGCCTGTACCAGCAAACACCCCGGCGGCTCGTCGCTGGCGGTCAGCCACTCGATCCCGCCGAACAGAAACCGTTCAGCCGCTTCCCGCGCCGTCGCTGCGTCGAGGATGCTGTCCCGGTAATGCTCGCGATGCAGGTCGTAGTGTTCGAGCACCGCATCGAACAACCCGCGTTTGCTGCCAAACGCAAAATAAATGCTCGGCGCGTTCAGGTTCATGGCCTTGGTCAACTCAGCCATCGAGGCGCCGTCGTAGCCCAGGTTCCAGAACACTTCCATGGCCCGATCCAGCACCTCGTGTTCGTCGAATTTTCGCGGTCTGGCCATTAGAGAGCCTCCTGTAATTTAGCGATCATTCTATTTAAAGCTTGACCCTGAATGCAAAGCCCTCGTAATTTATCGATCACTACATTACGACGACGAGGTGCAGCATGGGTCAATCAATGGCAGGCAAGGTGGCGATCATTACTGGCGGCAGTTCCGGTCTGGGGCTGGCGACTGCCAAGCGTTTCGCGGGGGAGGGCGCCAGCGTGTTCATTACCGGGCGGCGTCAGGAAGAACTGGACAAGGCAGTGGCCGAAATCGGCGGCGACGTGGTGGGCGTGCAGGCAGACTCTTCGAAGCTCAGCGATCTGGATCGCGTGTTTGCCGAGATCAAATCGCGCAAGGGCAAGCTCGACGTGGTGTTCGCCAACGCGGGGATTCTCGAACGCGGCGCATTGGGCGAAATCACCGAAGGTTCGGCAGACCGACTCTTCGACATCAACGTCAAAGGCCTGGTCTTCACCGTGCAAAAAGCCTTGCCGCTGTTGGTCGATGGCGGCGTGATCCTGCTGACCTCCTCGGTCGTGGCGAGCAAAGGCATGGCCGGTAACAGCCTGTACGCGGCGACCAAGGCCGCCATTCGCAACCTGGCGCGTAGCTGGATGATGGACCTCAAGGAACGTCATATTCGCGTCAACGCCATCAGCCCCGGCGCCATCGAAACCCCGGGCCTTGCCGGTGCAGCGCCAGATGCTGCCGGCGCGAAGGCGATGTTCGAACACTTCGGCTCACTGATTCCGGCGGGCCGCGTCGGGCAGCCGGACGAAATCGCCAAGGTCGCGCTGTTCCTCGCCTCGGACGGTGCCAGCTACATCAACGGTGCGGACATCCCGGTCGACGGTGGTTGGGGCCAGATATGACGTCATTCCTTCGTTCACTCACAGGCGTTCACTCATGAGCAAGATATTGGTCACCGGGGCTACCGGGGCTTTGGGCGGTTTGACGGTGCAGGCCTTGTTGCACAGGGTCAGCGCTGAGCAGGTGGTTGCGCTGGTACGGGACGGTTCCAGGGCGGCCCATCTGCGGGATCAGGGCGTCGAAGTGCGCCAGGGCGATTATCAGGACCGCGCCTCGCTGCTGTCGGCATTCCAGGGCATCGATGCGCTACTGTTGGTCTCTGCGGTGGCGTTCACCGACCGCCTTGCCCAGCATGTGAATGTGATCGAGGCCGCGAAAGCAGCGGGCGTCAGGCACGTGGTCTACACCTCCATCCAGCGCAAGCCCGGATCGTCGTTCAACATCGACGGCGTCACCGAATCTGACATCGCGACTGAGCAAGCGCTGAAGGACAGCGGCCTGAACTACACGATTTTGCGCAACGGGCTGTATTTCGAAGCGCTGGGCTTTTTGTTGGGCGAGGAAGTGCTGGAGAAGGGCGTTCATGTGGTCGAAGGCGAGGGCAAAGCGCCGCTGGTAACCCGCGGCGATTTGGCTGAGGCCAACGCGGTTGTGCTGACTCAGGCGGGACATGAGAACGCGATCTACACCCTGGGCGCCTCCGAAGCCGTGTCTTTTCGTGAGATAGCGACGGAGTTGTCGGCGCTTCACGCTGAGTCGGTGGTTTATTCGCCAGTGCCAGCCGATCAGTTCGTGGCCGATCTGATCGACGCGGGGCTTCCGCCTGCGGTCGCCGAGTTTCAGGCGCAGTGGGAAATGGCCGTGGCTCACGGTGAGTTCGCGGAGGTGAGCGGCGATCTGGAGCGTCTGATCGGTCGCACGCCTGTGGGCTACCGGGAATACCTGCGCGCCGCGTATGGCGTGAACTGACGCCCTGTTTGTCAGCCCGAATTCCACAGGGATTTGCCGTTCAGACAGCAACCCGACAGCTTCTCCCCGTCGATGACGGGCTGACATCTCGATCATGCTGCGTATGATGGGCCCGACGTTTTTCTGAAAGGGCCCGTTTTCAATGATGAAGTTTTTCGCCGCGCTGCTCTGTGTGTTCACAGGCTTCGCCCATGCCGAACCCGCGTTGCTCACCGACCTGGCCTTGCCGTACCTCGCAGCGGCCCCTGCCGATTCCAAAGACAAACCCCTGATCATCTTCCTGCACGGCTACGGCAGCGACGAACGCGACCTGTTCGGGATCAAGGACGACCTGTCGGCGGACTACACCTACCTGTCGGTGCGCGCGCCGGGGGAAGTGGATGGCGGTGGCTACAAGTGGTTCACCCAGGACACCGATCAGGCCGAATACGAAGGCGTGACCAGCGACGTGGACAAGAGCACTGACTCGCTTCGGACGTTCATCGAGCAGGCGACCGAAAAATACGGTACCCAGCCGAACAAAGTGATTCTGGTGGGCTTCAGTCAAGGCGCGATGATGAGCTATCAAATCGGCTTGCAACACCCTGAACTGGTGCGGGGCATCGCGCCGTTGAGCGGCAAGATACTTTCCGCACTCAATGCGCGGCTCAAACCCGACGACCGCCTCAAGCCGCTGAAAGTGTTCATCGGCCACGGCGCTGCCGACACCCGCGTGCCTTTCTCGGGCGCCACCGAAGCGCAGACGGTGCTGGAGAACCTGCTGATCAATCCGGAGTTTCATGCCTACGCCGGGGCCGGGCACACCATCACCTCGGCTGAGGTGGCGGATTTGAAACGGTGGATTGAGGGTGTATTGAAGTAGCAGGCATCTAAGATGCGACACGGATCCCCTGTAGGAGCGAATTCATTCCCGATTGGCCGGTACATTCAACGCATCTCTGTCGACTGCACCGACGTCTCTGCGGAATGCCGCCCAGAATGAATTTACTCCTACAGAGCGGGATCGTGTTTCGTCAGTCAGTCACCCGATCAGTCACAACCCCTGACTCCCCCGAATCAACTCATACGCCCGCCGCGCCAGCGGGTTCACGGTGTTGGGCCGAATCCACAGGTGATACGTCACGTCGGGCATTCTCGGCAGGCCGTCGGCCTCCCCCAGCACGCGCATGTCCGGGCCGAGCATTTCCATGCTGCGCGCCGTCACCCCCAGTCCTGCTCGGGTTGCAGCCTTGATGCCGATCAGGTTCGACGCCAGGTACGCCTGTCGCCACGCGATGTTCGCCCGTTCCAGCGCCTCGATGGCGTAGCGCCTATAGATGCTCGGCTCATCCACCAGAATCAGCGGAATCGGCTCGCTCGGCACATGCTGGTACTGCGCCGAACAGATCCACCACACCGGCGAAGTCCTGAGCGCAAAGCCTTCCAGGGCGGGGTCTTCGCGGGTCGAGATCACCATGTCCACTTTGCCGCGATGCAAGTCGTCCATCAGAAACGGGCTGCGGCCCACGTCGATTTCCAGGCGCAGTTTCGGCGCCGAACGGGCGATGTGGCTGAGGATCGGCGGCAGAATAGTGTCGGCGATGTCGTGGGGCGAGCCGATGCGCAGCACGCCGCTGAGGCTGCTTTCACGCAGTGAATTGAGCGCGTCGTCGTTGAGCGAGAGCATCTGTCGGGCATGACGAAGCAACTGGCGACCGGGTTCGGTCAGTTGCTTTTGCCGACCCTGCTTCTGAAACAGATTGACGCCGATCTGCTGCTCCAGCCGTTGCATGTGTTGGGTCACCGACGACTGGGTGCGCGACAACTGCGCACCCGCCCCGGCGAAGCTGTGGTGATCGACCACCGCGACGAAAGTGCGCAGCAGTTCGAGATCGAGGGTGTCGGACATCGGGCATCTCGTGATCGGGTCGAAGTGCGGTCACCCGTGTGGGCGTCGTGTTACATCAATCGAAGTGCGTAATACATTACGGATTTTTATGGTTTTAAAAAGCCTTCCTGTGAAAGATTTCCGATAAGCCCAATAAAACCGCACTTATGCCGTTTTGATTTAACCGGCTAAACCAGAAAGTTATAACCATATTTGATATTTGCATTTCCGTTGTGGCATTCCCCTCCCTAGGATGCAGCCCATGACAAGGCGCTGACACAAGTGCCCAGCCGCTGACCATCTTGAGGGGACATCCATGCCGTACACGCGCTCGCCCATTACCCGTTTGCTTCCCTTGTTCGTCGGTGCGGTCGCCGCCCTCGGCGCCAGTTTTGCGGCTCAGGCCGACGCCACGCTGGACAAGATCGAGCAGCGCCACCGGGTGGTAGTCGGGGTGTTGCTGTCGGGCGGCCCGTTCGGCTCCATTGACCCGAGTAACCAGAAACCCAAGGGCTTGAACGTCGACATGGCCGAAGACATTGGCCGTCAACTGGGCGTTGAGGTCGAGCTGGTGCCGGTGCTGCCTGCCAACCGCGTGCAGTTTCTGCAGCAGGGCAAGGTCGATTTGCTGATCGCCAACATGGAATGGACCGCCGAGCGCGGCCAGCTACTGGGTTTCGTGCCAACGCCGTTCTACCGCGTTGGCGGCACGGCTGCGGTGCTCAAAGACAGCAAGATCACTCGCTGGGAAGACGTCAAGGGCCAGCCGGTCTGCACCTCTCAAGGCAGCAGCTACGTCAAGCCGTTGACCGAATACGGCGCTGAACTCAAAGCGTTCAAAAGCTCCTCCGAATCCCTGCTGGCACTGCGCGGCAACAATTGCGTCGCCGCCGTGCACGACGCCACGCTGATCAACCCGCTGATCGCCGACAGCCCTGAATGGAAGGACTACCGCGCCATCGCCCCGGAGTTGAACCCGGCCCCGTCAGTGATCTGGACCCGCCCGGGCGAGACCGACACCCAGGCCAAACTCGACACCCTCGTCAAAGGCTGGCACCGCACGGGCTGGCTGATCGAAGGCGAGAAGCGCCACCACATCACCCCGGCCTCGCCAGCACTGGTCGAGCTGCATGACAAGTTCCAGGCCACAGGCGCCTGAGTCGTTTCCCTTTCAAGGCATTGGTTATGAGCACGCGTACTTTCGGCAAAACCCTGACCGCCCTCGGCCTCTCGATCGGCATGGCGATGGCCGCTACCCTGGCCCACGCCGATGCGACGCTGGACAAGATCCAGCAGCGCCACAAAATCAGCATCGGCGTGATCCTCAGCGGCCCGCCGTTCGGCACCATCGACCCGAAAACCGGCGAACACCTGGGCTATAACGTCGAGCTGGCCAAGGGCATCGCTCAGAAGCTGGGCGTGGACCTGGAAACGGTGTCCGTCCTGGCGCCCAACCGCGTGCAGTTCTTGCAACAGGGCAAGGTCGACATCCTGATCGCCAACATGCAGTACACCGACGAGCGCGCCGGGATTCTCGACTACGCGCCGACGCCGTACGAAGAAGTCGGCGGCGCCGCGCTGATCCGCAAAGGCGCGGGCATCGCCACGTGGGAAGACCTCAAGGGCAAGCCGGTCTGCGTGTCCCAAGGCAGCAACTTCATCAAGCCGTTGCAGGAGACCTATGGTGCTGAGATCAAGGCGTTCCGCAGCCAGTCCGAATCGCTGCTGTCCCTGCGCGGCAACGGTTGCGTCGCTGCCGTTCACGTCAGCCCGACCATGCACGCGCTGCTGGATGACCCGGAATGGGCCGATTACACCGCCCCGCTCGCCAACGACTTGATCCCGTCGAAATCGGTGATCTGGGTGCGCAAGGGCGAGCACGACACCCAAGCGAAAATCGACGCGATCATCCGCGACTGGCACCGCAGCGGATGGCTGATCGACGTCGGTCAACGCACCGGTATGGCTCCGTCCCAAGCGCTGCGCGACATGCATGAGCAATTCCGCAATGCCGCGCCACTGGCTGCGCAATAACCGAGGCTTGCCATGAGCAGCGACCTGTTCCAGACCTTGCAACGACTGATCGGCGCCGACTACGTGCAGCCGGGCACCGACTCGACCACGCAACTGACCGACAAACAGGGCACGTACGTCGGCAAGGCACTGGCCGTGGTGCGCCCGGCCAATACCGAAGAAGTGGCGGCGGTGGTGCGGGCCTGTGTCGCCCATACAGCGCCGATTGTGGTGCAGGGCGGCAACACCGGGCTGATGGGCGCTGCAACGCCCGACGCTACGGGGCGTTCGGTGCTGCTGCTTCTGGACCGGCTCAATCGCGTACGTGAAATTGACACCGACAACGACACCCTGACGGTCGAGGCAGGCTGCATTCTGCAAAACGTCCAGGACGTGGCGCGCAAGGCCGGGCGTTTGTTCCCGTTGAGCCTCGGCGCGGAAGGCAGTTGCACCCTTGGCGGCAACCTGGGCACCAACGCGGGCGGCACGGCGGTGCTGCGCTACGGCAACACCCGCGAGCTGACCCTGGGGCTGGAGGTGGTGACCGCCGAGGGCGAAATCTGGAACGGTCTGCGCGGCCTGCGCAAGGACAACACCGGCTATGACCTGCGCGATCTGTACATCGGCAGCGAAGGCACACTCGGCATCATTACTGCTGCGACCCTGAAACTGTTCCCGCTGCCCAAGGCCCAGTCCACGGCGTTTCTGGCGTTCGATTCACTGGCTCAGGCGGTGAGTTTTCTCTCTCACGCCCGTGCCGGTTTTGGCGCAAGCCTGACGGCGTTCGAATTACTGACCGCCGATTGCCTGACGCTGTTGCGCGAGCAGTTCCCCGACGGCCCGCAAGCCTTCGTCGATGCGCCGCAGCCCTGGTTCGCCTTGCTGGAGCTGTCCGATAACCACAGTGAAGCCCATGCGCGGCAAGCGTTTGAAGAGGTGTTGGGCAGCGCCTTCGAAGAAGGGCTGCTGGCCGATGCGCTGATCGCTGAAAGCCTGGCCCAAAGCGAGGCGTTGTGGCTGCTGCGCGAGAACATGAGCGATGCGCAACGTCGGGCCGGTCGCAACATGAAGCACGACATCTCGATCCCGATCTCGCGCATCGTTGAATTCGTCGAGCACACCGACGCCTTGCTGCAACAGCATTTTCCTGGCGTGCGCAACTTCACCTTCGGCCATCTGGGTGACGGCAACCTGCATTACAACGTCGCCCATCCCTTGAACTCCACGGTCGAGGCGCACATGGCGCGTTACGCCGAACTGAGCGAACTGGTGCACGACAGCGCCCACGCCTTCGGCGGCTCGATCAGCGCCGAGCACGGCATTGGCCAACGCAAGCGGGCGATGCTGCCGCGCTACAAAAGCCGCGTCGAACTGGACCTGATGCGCCGCATCAAGCAGGCCCTCGACCCCCTCAATTTGCTCAACCCGGGCAAGGTTCTGATCCCCATCGACAGCGAGAGTAATCCTTCATGAGCGTTCGTCTGTCCCAACGCGTGCAGCGCGTTTCCCTGTCTGCCAACGCCGCCGCCAAATCCCGCGCCACCGAGCTGCGTGATGCCGGTCGCGACATCCTCGACCTGACCACCGGCGAGCCGGATTTCGACACGCCCGAGCACATCAAACAGGCCGCCTACAAAGCCATCGACGGCGGCGCCACCAAGTACACGCCGACCCCCGGCGTGAAGAAACTGCGCGAGGCCATCCAGCGCAAACTTCAGCGGGAGAACCGTCTGGATTACGCACTGCCCTCTATCGTGGTCGGCAACGGCGCTAAACAGATCATCTTCAACGCTTTCGCTTCAACCCTGGATGACGGCGATGAAGTGCTGGTCCCGGTGCCTTACTGGCCATCGTTTCCGGACATCGTGCGGGTCAACGGTGGCGAGCCGGTGTTCATCGAATGCGGCCTTGAACAGGGCTGCAAACTGACCCCGCAACAGCTGGAAAACAGCATCAATGAGCGCACCCGTTGGCTGATCCTCAACGGCCCCGGCAACCCCAGTGGCGCGGTGTACAGCGAGGCGGAACTGCTGGCGCTGGCCGAGGTGCTGCGCCGTCATCCCCAGGTGCTGGTGCTGCTGGATGAGCTGTACGAACACATTCGCTTCGACGGCAATCCGGCGCTGAGTCTGCTCAACGTCGCGCCCGATCTGCAATCCCGTGCCTTGCTGGTGGGCGGGGTTTCGAAGACCTACGCCATGACCGGCTGGCGCATCGGCTTTGGCGCCGGTCCCAAGGAACTGGCCAGCGCCATGACGGTGATTCAATCGCAATCGACTTCCGGCGCCTCATCGGTCGGCCAAGCGGCTGCGCTGGCGGCGTTCGAAGGCGGGCTGGCGTTTCTGCCGGAGCAGGTTCATGCCTATCAGCAGCGTCGTGATCTCTTGGTGGCGTCGCTGAGCGAGGTGGACGGGCTGGAGGTGCTCACGCCGGAAGGCGGCTTTTTCGTCTTCGTGCGCTGCGCCGGTTTGCTGGGGCGCATTCGTCCCGATGGCCAGCGCCTGAAGGATGACGGCGACGTGGTGGATTACCTGCTGGAGCAGGGCGTCGCAGGCGTGGCAGGTAGCGCGTATGGGCTGTCGCCGTGGTTCCGCCTGTCTATCGCCACCGCCACCAGCAGCGTGATCGAAGCCGGGCGGCGGATTGCCGATGCCTGCGCACAGTTGCGTGTCGAGGCCCTTGCATGAGTCATTGGCTGGAGCTCTTTGTGCAGTGGACCGCGAAGTTCGGCCTGAACTACAGCTTTCTGCTGGACGCTTATCAGCGCGGTTCGATGGTCAACGGCGCGCTGACGACCGTGTTGCTTTGCCTGTTCACCATCGTCGGCAGCCTGCTGGCCGGCGTCGGGCTGGCGGCCATGCTGACCAGCGGCAAGCCCTATCTCGCCAAGCCTGCGCGGGTGTTCATCGAAGTCACCCGCAACACGCCGACACTGGTGCAGCTGTACTGCGCGTTCCTGGTGTTGAACATGCTCTTGACCCAGGCCGTGGGTGCGGCGAACCCGCTGACGCCGTTCGCCTGGGTGGTGATCGTGATCTCGCTGCACAAGGGCGCGTTTCATGCTGAGGCCCTGCGCGCCGGGATCGAAGCGGTGCCTGCCGTGACGCTGGAAGCGGCGAGTTCCCTGGCCTTCAGCAGCCGTCAACTGCTGTGGAATGTACAACTGCCGCTGGCCCTACGCTTCGCTTTGCCGTCGCTGATCAACAACCTGATCGACCTGGTGAAGATGACCGCCGTGGCCTCGGCCATCGCCGTGGGCGACATCACGTACGCCTCGATCATGATCTGGACTCAGAGCGACAACGTGCTGGAACTGATGATCCTGCTGCTGACGTTTTTCGGCCTGCTCAGCTTCATCGTCAACTGTGTGGGCCGCGCCCTCGAAGCCAAATTGAGGATGCCCGGTTATGGCCATTGAATCGTCCGCGACCCTGCCGCTGTCCTGGCCCCGGCGTCATCCGGGCACGCTTGTTATCGTTGCTGCACTGTTGGCGTTTCTGGTCTTTGGTGCGCCGAAAAGCCCGGTGTTCGCGGCGCTTTACGAGTGGTCGCCCGCACTGGCCGTGGGCTTCGGGCAGAACATTCTGATCAGCCTGTTGGCCATTGCCATCGGCTCGGTATTGGGCCTGTTGATCGGCGCGCTGGGCGTGTCGCCGCTGTGGATCACGCGGCTCCCTGCGCGAATCTGGGTGCAGGTGTTTCGCAACGCGCCGTGGCTGGTGCTGATCTATTTCACCACCTACGTCTTTCCGTTCGAGCTGCACATTGGCAGATCGTGGATCGCCTTTCCCGACTGGGTGAAAGTCACCATCGGCCTGGCGCTGCCCGCCAGCGCCAACGTTGCGGAAATCTTTCGCGGGGCCATCGGCTCGATCCCCAGCACCCAGTGGGAAGCCTCGCGTTCGCTGGCGTTCACCCGCGGGCAAATCTTCCGTTCGATCATCCTGCCGCAGTGCTTCAAGCGCATGCTGCCGCCGTGGATGAACCTCTACGCGGTGATCACCATGGGCACCGCGCTGGCCTCGCTGGTGGGGGTGCATGACCTGATCGACACCGCGCAGATCGCCAGCAATACGGTCAACCGCACGGGCTTCACGGTGCTGATCTACTTCAGTGTGCTGGCGCTGTTCTTCGCCTATTGCTACCCGATTTCCCGACTCACTCAATTCCTGGAGCGACGTTATGCCTTCTCCTGAAACGCGCGCCGAGCAACCCCTGATCAGCTTGCGCGACATTCATCTGTCGTTCGGCAGCAACCGCGTGCTCAAGGGCATCGACCTCGACGTGCAGCGCGGCCAGGCGGTGTCGATCATCGGCCCGTCGGGCTCGGGCAAGTCGACGATCCTGCGTTGTATCACCGGCCTGTTGCAGCCCCAGCGCGGCACGATTCGCGTGGGCGACACCGAGGTGCACACGCTGGCCAACGAGGCGCAGCGCATCCAATTGCGCAAGCGCGTGGGGTTCGTGTTTCAGCAGTACAACCTGTTCCCGCACTTGTCGGTGCTGGAAAACCTCGTGATCGCGCCGCGCAAGGTGCTGGGGCGCAACTCGGTGGACGCCGAGAAAGAAGCCCGCGCCTTGCTCGCCAAGGTGCGGATGGAACACAAGGCCGATGCGTATCCGGGGCAGTTGTCCGGCGGCCAGCAGCAGCGGGTGGCGATCGCCCGCGCACTGGCGATGCGGCCCGAGCTGATCCTCTTTGATGAAGTGACCTCGGCGCTGGACCCGGAAACCGTGGGCGAAGTGTTGACGGTGATTCGCGAGCTGACCGAAGAGGGCATGACCTGCGTGCTGGTGACCCACGAGATGCGCTTCGCCGAGGACATCAGCGACGTGGTGTATTTCACCGAAAATGGCCTGATCGTCGAGCACGGCAGCGCCGAACAGATTTTCCAGCGCCCCACCAGCGAGCGCACTCAGACCTTTTTGCGCCACGCCCTGGGCGATGCCGGACGTCGTCCGGTGGCCAGCGGCGACCCGTTTCTATTGAGCAATATCAGCCGGTACAGCCTGTCGGTGTGACGGGCCGCGACTGGCGATCAATGACTAATAAAAGGAGCACCTGATGAGCATCGAAACCCGCAGCCCCGTGATCGAAGATTTCCTTCAGAAAATCCGCGTCATTCACCAACGCGGTGTGGACCGCGCAGCGCTGAAAGAAATCGTCAGCCTGCTGGAAGGCCTGGCCGAACGTCACGACCTGTTCAACTTCGACACCTTCCCGGCGCCGGTTCCGGGGGAGGGCGACACTGCGTTTCGTTATCGCCTGAACGACGACGGCGAGACCCCGACGCTCTATATGAACTCGCTGCTGCCGGGCAAAAGCACGTTGCCGCACAACCACGAAACCTGGGCGGTGATCGTGGCGGTGCAGGGTCAGGAGATCAACTACGTCTGGGCCCGCACCGACGATGGCAGTGACCCGACGTTCGCCAGGCTGGAGCTGGAAAAGGAAGTCGTGGTGCAACCGGGCACGTCGATCAGCTTCCTCGGCGAGGACCTGCACGGCATCAAAGTCGACGGCGAAACCCCGACCCTGCATTTCCACCTGTACGGCCGTCCGCTGGAGTCGCTGAACGGGCGTTACGGCGTCAACACCGAAGGCAAGGTTCTCAACTACAACGCTTCGCAAATGGCGCCGTCCATCAAGGCCTTCGCATGATCGACCTCTACTACTGGCCCACCGGCAACGGCCTGAAAGTCGGCATTCTCCTCGAAGAGCTCGGGCAAGAATATCGACTGTTGCCCATTAACATTCGCACCGGCGAGCAGAAGCAGGATTTCTTCCAGAAGATCAGCGCCAACGGGCGGATTCCGGCGATTGTCGATCATGCGGCGTTAGCGAACAGCCCACGTGATGCTGAGCCGCTGAGCCTCTTCGAATCCGGGGCTATTCTCAATTATCTGGCGAACAAGGCCGGGCGTTTTCTGCCGCCAGAAGGCACCGCCGAACGCCAGCGCGTGCAGGAGTGGCTGTTCTGGCAGGTGGGGCATGTCACGCCGTACCTGAGCCAGTGGCAGGTGTTCAGGGAGAAGGCCCCAGAACCGATTCCGTTCGCCCTCGACCTGCTTGGCGCTGAAGCCGCGCGGCTGTATGGCGTGCTGGAAAAACGCCTGGGTGAAGTGCCGTATGTGGCGGGCGATTATTCGATTGCCGACATCGCGATCTTCCCGTGGATTCAGCCGCTGCGTCAGGGCCAGGACCTGGCGGATTACCCGAACATCCACGCCTGGCGCGAACGCATCAAGGCCCGACCAGCCGTACAACGTGCGTACGAGAAGGGCCGGGAAGTGGCGGCGGGCGAGAAGTCGTTGGTGTTGCAGTAGTACCAACCCCCGTCTCTGTAGGAGCGCGCTGCCCGCGATAGCGTGGTGTCATGCAACACGTTCGGCACAGATACCCTCCTTCGCGGGCAAGCGCGCTCCTACACAAAAA
Source organism: Pseudomonas sp. NPDC088368 (assembly GCF_044753445.1). Taxonomy (NCBI): domain Bacteria; kingdom Pseudomonadati; phylum Pseudomonadota; class Gammaproteobacteria; order Pseudomonadales; family Pseudomonadaceae; genus Pseudomonas; species Pseudomonas sp. NPDC088368. The sequence continues at coordinate 408,790 of NZ_JBIVNG010000003.1, read as the reverse complement.
CGGTCGATAGTATTCGTTGATTCACGAGAACCCCCATGAGCCAAAAAGTCACCCCGCACCACCTGCAAACCTGGCTGTTCGACGGTCAGGAAATCGCCCTGTTCGATGTGCGAGAGCACGGCCAGTACGGCGAGGCGCATCTGTTTCACGGGGTGAACGTGCCCTACAGCCGCCTCGAACTCGATGCCCGCCGTCTGGCGCCCAACCCCAACGTGCGTCTGGTGATCTACGACCAGACCGGCAATGACATTTCGCGCAAGGCCGCGCAGCGTCTGGAGACGTTGGGCTACAGTCGCGTGCACGTGCTTGAGGGCGGCGCCGACGGTTGGCAGGCGGCGGGTTTGCAATTGTTCGCCGGGGTGCATGTGCCGTCCAAGGCGTTTGGTGAGTTGGTGGAAGAGGCCAGTCACACGCCGCACATCAGTGCCAACGAGCTGGCGGAGTGGCAGGCCAAAGGTGAGCCGCTGGTGGTCCTCGATGGCCGCCCGTTCGACGAATACCGCAAGATGACCATTCCCGGTTCCATCTGCTGCCCGAACGGCGAACTGGGCTATCGCCTGAAGGAACTGGTGGCAGATGACACCACCCCCATCGTCGTCAATTGCGCCGGTCGCACCCGCAGCATCATCGGCGCACAGACCCTCATCGACCTCGGCGTGAAGAACCCGGTCTACGCGCTGGAAAACGGCACGCAGGGTTGGTACCTCGCCGATCTGCCGCTCGAACACGGCAGCGCGCGGCGCTATCCGGACGTATCGCCCACCGCGTCGTTGGCCCCGCAGCGCGACGCCGCGCAACAGCTGGCAAAACGTGCCGGTGTGCAGACGGTCAAGGCGGAGCAGGTCATCGCGTGGTCGCAGGACCCGTCACGCAGCCTGTTTCTGGGCGACGTGCGTACGCCGGAAGAGTTTGCCCTCGGCAGTTTGCCGGGTGCGCAACACACGCCCGGCGGGCAGTTGATTCAGTCCACCGATCTTTACGTCGGGGTGCGCGGGGCGCGTCTTGTGCTGCTCGACAACGACGGCGTCCGTGCGCCCATCGTTGCCAGTTGGCTGCGTCAGTTGGGGCATGAGGCCTATGTGCTGGAAGGCGGTTTGCAGAGTGGCCTGGCGTTGCCGGTCAGGGCTGAGTCGGGTGCGCCGGCGTTGCCTGACATCAGCGCGGCGGCTTTGCAGGATGCGCTGCGCGACGACACCGTTGCGCTGATCGATCTGCGCAGCAGCATGGCCTATCGCAAGGCACACATTGCCGGGTCGGTGTGGTCGATTCGCACGCGCCTGGCGGATGATCTTGCTGCTCAGACCCAGCCGATCGTGCTCGTCGCAGACGATGCAAACCTCGCCGCCATCGCCGCCCTTGAGCTGCCGGAATCGCAACGTCAGCACGTCCGCTGGCTGGATTTCAAAACCTGGCAGGCAGCGGGTTTTGCGCTGGCCGAAGATGCCAGCTATCCACCCGACGAGCAGTGCATCGATTTTCTGTTCTTCACCCATGATCGCCACTCGGGCAACAAAGACGCCGCACGCCAATACCTGGCGTGGGAAATCGGCTTGCTGGGGCAGATGACAACGCAGGAAATTGCCAGCCTCAAGCCCTTGGCATCCAGCGCGAACGAGAACCGGGTACGCACGCGCCTGATCCACGCCGCCCGAGGGGAAAAGGGCAGCGGCGTGCGCTGGGTCAACCCGTCCGTGTCGCGCATGAGCACCGTATTGTTCGACAGCCTTGACGACATGCGAGACGCCCGAAAACGCCGCGACACCGAACGCGTGCTGAGCTACGGCGCGCGGGGCAATCCGACGGCGTTCGAGCTGGAAGACCTGGTCACGGAACTGGAAGGCGGCTATCGCACGCGCCTGTTCAGCACCGGACTGGCAGCCGTCGCGCAGACCTTTCTGGCGTACCTGCGCCCCGGCGACCACGTGCTGATCACCGACGCGGTGTACTCGCCGGTGCGGCAAGTGGCCGAGGAGTTCCTCAAACCGTTCGGCATTCAATACAGCTACTTCAATGCCGACGGCAGCGGGCTGGAAGACAAACTGCAAACCAACACCAAAATGGTTTATGCCGAGGTGCCCGGTTCACTGTTGTACGAACTGGCCGACCTGCCGGCCATCGCCACGCTGTGCAAGGCGCGGGGAATTTTGCTGGCGGTGGATAACACTTACGGCTCGGGCTACCAGTACCGACCGCTGACACTGGGCGCGGATATTTCCATCATGGCCCTGACCAAATACCTGTCAGGGCACAGCGACGTTGTGATGGGCAGCGTCTGCACCACCCAAGCCGTCTGGCAACCGCTGGCCGTCATGACCGACACCTTCGGCAGCGTCGTCAGCCCCGACGACGCTTACCTCGTGCTGCGCGGCGCCCGCACGCTCGCCACGCGCCTGGACGCCCATCAGCGCCAGGCCCTGGAGGTCGCGCGCTGGCTTCAGCAGCACCCGCAGGTCAAACGCGTCTTCCACCCGGCGCTGCCCGATCACCCGAACCACGCCCTGTGGAAACGCGACTTCACCGGCAGCAACGGCCTGCTCACCTTCGAACTGGCTGACAACGATCCCACCTTGCAGGCGCTGTTCATCGAAGCCCTCAACCTGTTCGGCCTTGGCGCGTCGTGGGGCGGTTTTGAAAGCCTGATCATCCCCGCCAACGTCCACGACCGGGAAAACCCCATCGACAAGACCCTCAACCCGCTGCTGAGATTGCACATCGGGCTGGAGGACGTCAGCGCGTTGATCGAAGACCTGGAACGAGGGTTTGCGGCGATTCGGTGATTTTCACAATACAGCGCAGCTCATCCTGTGGGAGCGAATTCATTCGCGAAAAATGGACCAGCCGATAGAGATGCGTCGGTAGACCTGGCCCTTCGCGAATAAATTCGCTACCACGGGGACCGTGTCACATCAGGGGCGCGGGTGCTCAATAAATATGTACCGCACATGCTTTTCTTTATGCCGTCACCATTCGTCCTTGAGTTTTCAATGAACACTGGCAATGAGACGACATGGAAAGGCCACGGCGTTAAGGGATCAGATTTTCCGGTCCCGAGCCCGTGCACTCATCAACGAAAAAATGGGCAGTGTCTTCGAGGCGGGTGCGCTCGGCATCGACGGCCGACGGGTGAGATTCGAGCCTATTGATCGAGCCGCCATCACAGCCTGCGAATACTGGGAAGGCAGCACCTACCCTTGGGAACATGTTTCAGGTTGGAAGAAATCGGATGCAAAGGGTTTTGACCTCGCCATTTGGTACAACCAGACGTTGTGCGGGTTGTGCTATGCAACCCCACGTCAAAGCCGGCTTACGATCAAAATCATTCTTCTCGAAGGAAAACCGGGGAGCGAGCATCCGCTCAAAGGGCTTATTGCACCTCTCGCTTTAATGGGAGTCGACCTTTACGCACAAATGTTGGGTTGTCGCGAGATCGAGATACAGCAGCCAGCGGCTGATGCCGTTGCGTATTACCAGGCGCTGGGATTCCAGTTTGATGAGGCCCGCCGCCTTGTCATTTCGGTAGGTGGCTCCTAACATGGCCGTCATTGAGCAGACGCAGGAGGTGTCTATGAACGCCAAAAAACGCAAAGCAAAAATGCAGCTAATGATTGAGCTGAAAGGAGAGGCACGGATGCTTGCCGATGTTTTTTCGGAGAATCAAAAGCGTTTTTTACGAGTAGGTCTTGCCCTTGGTAAAGACCTTGAGCCAGCAGGCCCACTGGCTGGGCCCAGAGGTTGAATACTCAAATAAAAACCGCCGATTTCGGCGGTTTTTATTTGCAGCTATCTTTGTTCGCTTAAACCCCCGCCTTACCAACCGACGCCCCGCCATCCACGAACAACGTCTGCCCAGTGATGAACCCGCTCTGCTCCGACAGCAGGAAGGCGATCGCCGAAGCGATTTCTTCCGGTTGGCCGAAGCGGCCCATGGGCACGCCGGAGAGGTAGCGTTTTTCGCCTTCGCTGCCCGGTGGGTTGTTCTGGCGGAACAGTTCGGTTTCGGTCGGGCCGGGGGCGATAGCGTTGACGGTGATGCCCGTTTGGGCCAGTTCCAGTGCCCAAGAGCGGGTGAAGCTGATCAGCGCGGCCTTGGCGGCAGCGTAGGCCGTGCGTTGGGTGATGCCGAGCACCGTCAGGCTAGAGATGTTGACGATGCGGCCCCAACCCTGTTCGCGCATGTTCGGCAGCAGGGCCTGGGTGGCGAGGAGGGCGGAGTGAAGGTTGACGCTCATCACCGCGTCGAAGTCTTCCAGTTCGATTTCACCCAAAGGCTGTGGGCGCACCAGCCCTACGTTGTTGACCAGCCCGTCGAAGCGGTAATGCTGCGCGAGTTCGGTCAGGCCGCAGCGGGTCTGCGCCTTGTCGCTGAGGTCCAGTTCGATCAGCACGCCGGGGAAAGTCGGGTCATCGGCGTTGCGGGCGATGCCGACCACCTGATGCCCTGCGGCCGCCAGGGATTCGGACAGGGCGCGGCCAATGCCTTTGCTGGCGCCGGTGATGAGGAAGGTGCGGGAGGTCATGGAATCACTCCTTGGGAGTTGGAAAATAAGTCATGAATGGGGTGGGGGTCTCTGTGGGAGCGAATTCATTCGCGAATGATCTTCCAGTCGACAGAGCGGCGTCGGCTGTACCTTTTTCACGAATGAATTCGCTCCCACAGGCCTTGCGTTCGTCGTGCATTCAACGGTTCAGGCAGCGCGTGATCCCGTCGAGTTTTTCAAAAACATTAGCAGTGCCACCAGCGGAAACGCACTGCCCGCGATCACGATCCAGCCCCAGCCGCCGTGGTCGTAGAGCGCACTGGCGATCACCGACCCTGTGGCGCCGCCGAGGAAAATACTGGTCATGTACAGCGCATTCAGGCGGCTGCGGCTCTTCGCATCGAGGGCATAAACGGCGCGTTGGCCGACGACCATGTTCATCTGCACGCAGAAATCCAGCACCACGCCGGTCACGGCCATGCCGATGACGGCGTACGCGGGTTGCACCAGGCTGGGCAGAAAACTCAAGGCGGCGAACAGCATCGCGAACAGACTCGCCTGACGGCTATGCCCGGCGTCCGCCAGCCGACCGGCAAAGGGCGCGGCAATGGCGCCAATCGCCCCGACCAGCGCAAACAGCGCAATCTGGCTTTGCGAGAGGCCGTGGTTGTTGGCCAGCTCCAGCGGTACGGCGGTCCAGAACAGGCTGAACGTCGCAAACATACAGGCCTGATAAAACGCCCGCTGGCGCAGTACCGGCTGCCTGGCCAACAGCGTCCACAGGGATTTCAGCAACTGTCCATAACTGGCGTTATGAGTCGGCTGATGCTTGGGAATGGTCGTGGCCAGCACCACGCTGATCAGCAACATCATCACGGCGGCGCTGCCAAACACCGCGCGCCAGCCGAAATGGTCGGCAATCAGGCTGGACGCCGGACGGGCCAGCAGAATGCCCAACAGCAGGCCACCCATGATGCTGCCGACGACCCGTCCTCGCGTTTCTTCGGGGGCGAGATGCGCGGCCAGCGGAATCAGAATCTGCACCGCCACCGAGCTGAAGCCCACCAGCAACGAGGCGAGCAGGAACAGATTGGGCGTCTCGGCGAACGCAGCGCTCAACAGGCTCAGAATCGCCACCGCCGTCGTCGCCATCATCAACTTGCGGTTTTCCAGCAAATCGCCCAGCGGCACCAGGAAAAACAGCCCCACGGCATAGCCGATCTGCGTCAGCGACACAATCAGGCTGGCCAGCGTGTTCGACAGCCCGATGTCCGGGGCAATCAGGCCAATGATCGGTTGAGCGTAATAAATGTTCGCAACGATGGCGCCGCAGCAAAACGCAAACAGCATCGCCAGCCCCTTGGTCATGGTTGCACCGTGGGCAGCGGTCTGGGACGTGGAAGTCATGGCGGGTTCTCAAAAAGACGTTGCACCGCTGCCAGAAACGCTCTGGCACGGGCATGGATGAAGAATGGTGAGCAGGCTAACGCTTTTTCATTGCGTTAAGAAGGCCTGTTGGATTGATATGACCTATGCCTCACAGGAATGGTACGACGCATGAGAAAGTCGAGGAGGTTGACGTTTTGGCAACTCACCTTTAGGGTTGCTAAAACTTCAACAAGGATGCTGATGCGAATTTTCAAAAAGATAGCTTTCGATGCTGCTGCGAGGCTTTATCCGAATGATGCGACGAACATTGACGCCACCTATCGATTACTCAACAAATCAAATGCTCGGAATCCATTCGAACTGAAGCAGTTGTTCAATACGCTGGACAGATTCACACATCGAGATGGCTGGTATGTGATTGATGTGGGCGGGAACAAGCTTAGGCTGATTGCCGCTATTGATTTTTTCAAGCAGCTGGTCTTCGTTAAACACATCTATACCCATGCCGAATACAGCAAGGCGAACAAGTGGTATCACACGAACAAAACGGGGATCAGACCATGAATGCAGGATTGGCGGAGCGAATTGTCGACAACGCAGCCATTCGCGAACTCGCGCGCCGGATGGATGATCTTCGGTCGGACATGGATCGACAGGGCGCGCATTTCATCCATCACATCGACAGTGATGAGGATTATCAACAAGCGCTGGCGGCCATTGATGAACTTACCGACGGGCAAGTGCTGGATCAGGTGGAGCAAACGTTATTGGAGACCTTGTGCGACACCGTCGAACGTTATGAAGGCAGCGCGTCACGGTTCGAGGCCTTTGGCGAGCGTGTCGCAGCGCTGACAGGTGTTGATCTTATCAAGGCGCTGATGGTCCAGAACGGCCTGACAGGGGCAGACTTACCGGAAGTAGGGGACAAGACGGTGGTCTCGCGCGTTCTCAGTGGGCAGCGTCATTTGACCATCGCAATGATCAACCGATTGAGTACACGCTTCCATATTGAGCCGGGCGCGTTCATCACGCGCCCCGCCCGTGGAACCTGAAATAGAACACGCACCTTAAACCCGCTTCGGCGGGTTTTTTCTTGGTTGCAATGTAACCCGTCATCCTCCCGAAACTTTTCCCCTTGCGCCCCGGTCATTCCCTTACACACCCCTTGGGAATTAACGCGATGGCTCGGGCAATCTGGAAGGGCGCGATCAGCTTCGGGCTGGTGCACATCCCTGTGGCGCTGGTGTCGGCGACGTCGCAGCAGGGCGTGGATTTCGACTGGCTGGACAAGCGCAGCATGGACCCGGTCGGTTATAAGCGGATCAACAAGGTCACCGGCAAGGAGATGACCAAGGAAAATATCGTCAAGGGCGTGCAGTACGAGAAGGGCCGCTACGTGGTGATCAGCGAGGACGAGATTCGCGCCGCGCACCCCAAGTCGACGCAGACCATCGACATCTTCGGTTTTGTCGACAGCGCGCAGATTCCGCTGCAAAACATCGACACGCCGTACTTCCTTGCACCCGACAAGCGCGGCGAGAAGGTCTACGCTCTGTTACGGCAGACGCTGGTGGACACCGGCAAGGTCGCGCTGGCCCATGTGGTGATCCGTACCAGTCAGCACTTGGCGGCGGTGATGCCGCTGGAGTCGGCGATCATTCTGGTGTTGCTGCGCTGGCCCGCTGAAGTGCGCGGGCTGGACAGTCTGGACCTGCCTAAGGAAGCCACCGACGTGAAGCTCAGCAAGAGCGAGCTGGACATGGCCAAGCGGCTGGTCAAAGACATGAGTACCGACTGGACCCCGGACGCTGAAGAATACCGTGACACGTTCCAGGACCAGATCATGACGCTGGTCGAGACCAAGGCCCGGGAAGGCAAGATTGAGGACGTGGAAACCGACGCCGGGGAGACCGAGCGCAAATCCGCTGATGTCATCGATTTGACTGAATTGCTCAAACGCAGTCTGGGCAGTCGCGGCGGTTCCGCCAAGGCGCCAGTGAAAACCAAACCTGCCAGCAAGAGCAAAACCGCAGCCGCTGATGAAGTAGCCCCGGCCAAACGGCGAGCCCCTGCAAGGAAAAAGACGACCAAGGCGTCCTGAGCCCCTCTTCTGAGACGCAGCGCCTTGTGTTGAGAACTGCCCGGCGTATCGAACGCGGGGTGCAGAGGACTGATCGATCATGGCAAAACCCGTGAGTGAGTACACCCGCAAGCGCAATTTCGACATCACTTCCGAGCCCCCCGAAACCTCGGGCCGGGCTCGCAGCAGCAAAGGCAAGGCGCTGACGTTCGTCATTCACAAGCACGATGCGCGCAATCTGCATTACGACTTTCGACTGGAACTGGACGGCACGCTCAAGAGTTGGGCCGTGCCAAAAGGCCCGAGTCTGGACCCGAAAAACAAACGCCTGGCAGTGCACGTCGAAGATCACCCGCTGGGCTACGGCAGTTTCGAGGGCAGCATCCCCGAGGGGCAGTATGGCGCCGGAGACGTGATCGTCTGGGACCGGGGGATCTGGCAGCCCCACGGCGACCCTCGCGCCACCTACAAAGCCGGGAAACTGAAATTCACCCTGATCGGCGAAAAACTGACCGGCGACTGGGCCTTGGTCCGCACCCATTTGCAGGGCAGCGGCGACAAGGAGCAGTGGCTGTTGATCAAGGAAAAGGACGAGGCGGTGCGCTCGGCGGACGAATACGACATCGTCGCCGACAAGCCGGAAAGTGTGGTCAGCGGCGCGACGGTGGGCGAGGGCCGAAGCACGGCCAAAGCCCCGAAACGCAAGGCGGCCTCGGCGCCAGTAGCCGAGAAGAAGCCAGCGGCCTCAAAACCTGCAAGTAAGAAAGCGGCGACGAAGAAATCCAGCATCCCGGACAAGCTTTCCCCTCAACTCGCCACCCTGATGGACACCCCGCCGGCGGGTGATTGGCTGTACGAGATCAAATTCGACGGCTACCGAATCATGGCCCGGATTCGCGACGGCGAGGTGCGCATGATCACCCGCAACGGCCATGACTGGACGGACCGTCTGCCGTTGCAGGCCAAGGCCATCGCCGATCTGAACCTGGGCGACGGCTGGCTCGACGGCGAAGTGGTGGTGCTCAACGACGCCGGGCTGCCGGATTTTCAGGCATTGCAGAACGCGTTCGAGATCGGCCGCAGCAAGGACATCGTGTACTACCTGTTCGACGTGCCATTTCTCAACGGCGAAGACATCCGCGAAAAGCCCGTGGAAGAGCGTCGGGCCGCGCTGAAAAAGCTCCTCGGTCGGCAAGCCAAGGGGCTGCTGCGTTTTTCCGATGCCTTCTCGGCCAACCATCGCGACATCATCGAGAGCGCGTGTTCGTTGTCCCTTGAAGGCGTGATCGGCAAACGAGCGGGGAGCGTATATCAGTCCCGCCGCAGCCCGGACTGGATCAAACTCAAGTGCAAGTTGCGGCAGGAGTTCGTCATCGTCGGTTTCACCAAGCCCCAGGGCACGCGCAGCGGGTTTGGCGCGTTGCTGTTGGCGGTGAACGAGGAGGGCGCCGGTTTGGTATACGCCGGGCGAGTCGGCACCGGTTTCAATCAAAAGATGCTCGACGACATGTTCGGGCAGATGAAGACGCTTGAACAGGACGCCTCGCCTTTGGCGAAAAAACTCACAAGCGCCCAGGCCCGAGGGGTGCACTGGATCGAGCCGACGCTGGTGGGTGAGGTGGAGTTTGGTGAGTGGACCCGCGAGGGCATCATTCGGCACTCGTCCTTTATCGCCCTGCGCAGCGACAAGCCCGCGAGTGAAGTGGTCCACGAATACCCGCGCACCCCGAAAGACATCAAAGCGCCGTTCAAGCCCAAGGCCTCTAAATCAGGGGCTTCCAAGGCTGAAGAGTCGGCCTCCAAGCCTGCCCGCACACGCACGGCCAAGGACAAGATAGAAGTGGCGGGCGTGATGATCAGTCACCCGGAACGGGTGATCGACAAGGAAAGCGGCTTGCACAAGATTGACCTCGCGCATTTCTACGAATCGATTTCCGACTGGATTCTGCCGCATCTCGACCATCGCCCCGTGGCGCTGTTGCGATGTCCGGAGGGCGTCGAGGGCGAGCAATTCTTTCAGAAGCACTCTGAGCGGCTGGCGATTCCCAACATCAAACAGCTCGACCCTGAGCTCGATCCCGGTCATGCGCGGCTGATGGAAATCGACACCGTGCAGGCGCTGGTCGGGGCGGCGCAAATGGGCACCATCGAACTCCACACATGGGGTTCGACCTACGACCAGATTGAACTGCCCGATCACTTCGTCCTCGACCTCGACCCGGACACGGATCTGCCATGGCGCAGCATGGTCGAGGCGACGCAATTGACCCTGTCGGTGCTCGACGAACTGGGGCTGGATGCGTACATCAAGACCAGCGGCGGCAAGGGCATGCACATCCTCGTGCCGCTGGCGCGCAAGGCCGATTGGGACACGGTGAAAGCCTTCGCCAAAGCGCTGGCGCAGTTCATCTCGCAGCAGTTGCCGGAACGGTTCACCGCGACGTCCGGCCCGAAGAATCGCATCGGCAAAATCTTCATCGATTACCTGCGCAACACCCGAGGCGCCAGCACCGTCGCGGCGTACTCGGTTCGCGCCCGACCTGGATTACCGGTCTCGGTGCCCATTGCCCGGGATGAGCTGACCAGCCTCAAATCCTCGGCCCAATGGAACATCGCCAACCTGCAAAAACGCCTGCGCAAGCTCAAGGCCGATCCGTGGGCGGGGTACAAGAATACCCAGCGCATTACCAAACCGATGTGGAAGCGTCTGGGGGTGAAGGCGCCGAGTTGATGCCGCCCCACGGGGAGCTTGGCGTGCCATCCATTTTTGCGTCGCAGTTTGACCCGATCAGGACTCCCGGGAATCGAGACGTCGCCGCAATTGCCCCGGCGCCATGCCATAGGTGTCCTTGAACACCTTGCTGAACGCTGCTTGCGACTGATACCCCACCTGCGCGGCGATGTCGCTCAGGCCACTTTGCGACCGGCTCAACAACCCGTAGGCCATTTGCATGCGCACTTGGGTGAGCAGGGTCCAGGGCGAGCTGCCGCTGAGTTTGCCGAACGCGCGCACGAACGTGGCGCGGGACATGCTCGCCCGTTCTGCGAGGGTGTCGACAGTCCATTCGTGGGCGGGGTCGTCGAGCATGGCCTGCCACGCGCGTCCTAAACGTTTGTCGCCCAGCAACGCCAGGCTGCCTTCGCTTTGCGGCGACTGTTGCAGATGTGCGCGCAGCACCAAAGTGAACAGCGCCGAAGTCAGCGCGTTGACCATGAACTGGCCGCCCGGTCGATTGGCGTCCGCTTCGCTGCGCAGTAATGCGACGAGCGCGGGCAGTGGATCGCAGGCGTCCAGGGCTTGGGTCGAAATCAGCAGATAATCCGGCAGGGCAGAAAACAGCATCGAATGACGCTGATAGAGAAATCGCCCGCAGAGCAGGTCCGGCTCGGCACCGTGACCAAACCGCTGCACCGTCAACAGGCCTCCGGTCTCCAGCTGCGGTCTGGACGCGGGCACACGTGGGCCGGGACTGATCAACAGATGGCTCATGCCATCGGGCAATACGAGGATGTCCCCCGCGACCAGCTTCAAGCGGCGGCCATCGGAGAGTTCGACCTGGCACTGACCCGCCAGCACGATGTGATAGGGCGCGACGCCATCCGATTCCTGTTCGTGGTCCAGCGCCCAGTCGCCTTGAAACTGGCAGCGCAGATCGAGGCGTCCGCGGACGTCGGCGAGGGTGATGAGTGTGTCGATGGCGTGCATATGCGACTTTCTGACAAAGAAATGAGCCAAACGAGCAAGTTACAAATACCTGGTTGGCGGAGACTGTGCGTGTTCCCGGCGCAGTCTAGTCGCCGCTCTCAGGAGATACCACCATGTTCAGCAATTGGCCCGACCTCGTTTCCACCATCAAGCAATCCTTTGGCTCGTTGTCCAAATCCAACCCGAAAATGGTCAAGGCCTACATGGCCCTTGGCGATGCCTCGGCGGAAAACAACGTGCTAGACGCCAAGACCCGCGAATTGATTTCACTCGCCGTGGCCATCACCACCCGCTGCGACGGTTGTCTCGGGGCTCACGCCGAAGCCGCCATTGCCGCCGGTGCGACCCGTGAAGAAGTGGCGGCCGCCGCCGCGACCGCCATCTCGCTGAATGCCGGGGCGGCGTACATCTACTCGATGCATGCGCTTGAGGCGTTTGATGCGTTGAAGAAGTAAGGGGGAGCGGTCGTTGTGTAACCGTTCCGCTTGTTGATGAAGGCGTTATCGTTTCGTAGCAGTCCGGCTTGCCGGCGGTGGCGTCATTCAAATCGCCACCGCCAGCAAGCCGGACTGCTATTTTCAGATCTGCTCCAAAAACCAGTAACCAACGGCGGTCACGAGCATCAGACAACTGCTCAATATGGGGCCCGCTGTCCAGATACGCAGGCTCAGCGGCACATCATTAACGATGTCGCGTTGTACCAAGCCTCGCCTTTCAAGCAAACCTCGCATTGTGAAGACCAGCGCTATAGCGCTCAGCCTGTTCAATCGTGCAACGGGGCCGTTACCTTTCCAGACTGACTTTGTGCTCGAAACGATAAGGCTATCCGCCAAATGCCGCTCGGCAAGCGGGAGCTTCCAATAGGCCGAGTACATCAGAAACGCCAAATTGAGCAGTGTCAGTGCGCTGATAGAGACGGCGATCCACGCAGAATTGTCGTGGGTCATCGTTCGATGTGCTCAAAAAGTTTTTCCCCAGCCTGTTCACCGAAGTATGACCCTGCCTGGCCACCTGCGTATGCCGCTACAGAACCCCCTATTACGGCGCATGCCAATGTACCCATGCCTCCGGTTGGTATTCCTATCGCAATGCAAAAAGCCCCTGCCAAGTAGAGCCCAGCCGTACCGCCCACTGTCGCTAGCCCAATACCTACTGCTGCTTTTCCGCCCTCCACGTACTTAGCCTTGGTACATTCCTCTTCACGTCCGGTAGAGCAGGCTTCCCGAATCTCCAACGCCCCCGCGCCAACATCCAGTGCAATACCGACATAGGTCCCTTTGCTCATCGCACTGGCCACCCTGGAAACGCCTCTGACATTCTTTGCATATTCTGCGATCTCGCCAGTATGCAAATAGCTCTTGCTTGAAATCCCAAGAATGCGCTTCATCTTTCCTTGGTTATTCAGCCCGGTCCCGAACCGCCCGATGCCTTTCAGGAGAGTCTCCATCCGGGCGAACAATGTACGGCGTTGAGCAAAGAACGGGTCATTGGTCAATGCCCCGGATCTCCACCGCTGGTGCAGGGCTTCGATTTCCTTGAGCGTGCTCTCAACTTCCCTGAGGTGCTTATTCCACGCCCCGGTGCTGGCGCCGATCCCGATCGAGCCATAGGACATGATGCTTTGGAGCATGTCGAAGTTCCGGACCATGACGTCCCGCTCGGTGCCCGAGGTGCCGATCATGGACATGCGCACGTCCTGCGCCAGTTGCATCAGCTGCGTCTCTTCAGGCGTACACATGTGTGCAGGGCCGTCGCCCACGATCACGACTTCTCCGGGCATGACGACGATGTTGTTAAGGTACGGATTGAGTTGATCAAATTTCGGGCGAGCGCCGAGGGGGATGGCGAGCAGGTGATCGCGCAGGTAGTGGTAGGGCTGGGGGCGTTCGTTCACGAACGCGTAAGGTTTCGACACGGGAGTAGCCTCCTGCTTCAGCGAAATGAGGAGGCGACAATAAAGACGCGATTCGGCAAGTGTCATCAGCCCACCCGCCCAAAACGACCTGACTACAGGATTTTCGGAAAGCCCCTACACGGGGCTGCCCTGGAGGCTTACTTCAGGATTGCCCCGCCAACGCATTGATGTCCCGCGCTTCCAGCACCGGTTTCTCCGCCCCTCGACGCACGCTGTTGAGCATGGCCTGACCCAGGGTTTCGGTGGTCAGCACGACGTTCGGCCACACCCTACGCATCAGGGTGAGCAACGGGGCCATGACGGCGTAGAGGCTGCGGTAGAGCGCGGTTTTCGAGCGCACGCCGTTCAGGGGTTGGATCACCCCCGGACGGAACAGGTACACCGCCTTGAACGGCAGGCGCAGCAAGGCGTTTTCAGTCCGGCCCTTGATCCGCGCCCACAGGCTGCGGCCCTGTTCAGTGCTGTCAGTGCCTGCACCTGACACGTAAACGAAGGTCATCTGCGGGTTGAGCCGCGACAACGTGTGCGCGGCTGCCAGTGTCAGGTCGTAGGTCACGCGGGTGTACGCGCTTTCCGACAAGCCCATCACGCTCACGCCCAGACAGAAAAAGCACGCGTCGAAGCCTCGCAAGTACGCTTCGCAGTCGTGGTAATCAAAAAAGTCATCCACGATCTGTTCGCTGAGCTTGTAGTGACTTAGGCCGATAGGGCTGCGGGTGATGCTCACCACCTGATCCACGTCGGGTGCGGCGAGGCATTCGCGTAACACCCCCTGGCCGACCATGCCGGTCGCGCCGAACATCAAGACGTTCATGGCAGTGCCCTTAGTGTTGTGGCAACGGCGGCACGGGACCGCTGGCGTCGACGTCCACCGAGGTGCTGATGAATTTCCAGCGCTCAGCGGTTTCGGCACGATCGGCTTCAACGGGCGTCAGGTATTTGAGCGCGTCGCTGCCCAGCAACAGTCGAAGCGGCGGTTGTGGATAAGCAGCGACCTTGAGCACGACCTGTGCGACGCGGTCCGGATCGGCGTTTTCGTTGCCCGCGATTTTGCGCAGCACGCCGAACATCATGCCGACGCTGGCCTCGTAGGCGGGCATCACTGGCGTGTCGTGACCTCGTGCACGCACCGCCCAGTTGGTGCGCATGCCGCCCGGCTCCAGCGTGGTGACGTGAATCCCCAGCGGTTTGACTTCGGTGGCCAGAACGTCGGAGAAACCGCCAACGGCCCATTTTGCGGATTGGTAGGCGGTCATGCCCGGTGTCGCCAGACGGCCGCCCACCGACGAGATTTGAATGATGCGTCCCGCGCCTTGTTCACGCATCACCGGGACCGCAGCGCGGCAGAGGTTCACCACGCCGAAGAAGTTGGTCTCGAATTCGGTGCGGAAGGCGGCTTCTTCGGTTTGTTCGAAGGGCAGCATGTGGCCGAAACCGGCATTGTTGACCAGCACGTCCAGTCGCCCGAACGTTTCCACTGCCTTCTGTACGGCGGCCTTGGCCGCGACGGCATCGGTCACGTCCAGTTCGAAGGGCAGGATCTGGGCGCCGTAGCGTTCCACCAGATCGTCGAGGCGTTGAATATTGCGCGCGGCGGCGAGCAGCCGGTCTCCCGAAGCCAGAACGGCCTCGGCGATGTTGCGACCCAGGCCGCTGGCGGCGCCGGTGATCAGCCAGACATTGGACATGGTGTTTCTCCTGTAGCAAGTAGGGGTGTGAGTAAGTAATCACTCATTTATTAGCGAAAAAAATCAGTCCCTTGCAATTGCATTCCAGAACGCCACAAAACCTGCTTCGCAGTAACGCTCGGCGTGCCCGGGCTCATTGCTCATGAAATCCATGGTGGTGTCGGCCAGCGAGCGCATGATCGCGGCGGCGAAAGCCGGAGGTTGGTCGCGAAAGGCATTGCACGACGAGCCTTCGTGGAGCAGGGCGCTGATGTCGTTGAAGGCCTCGCTGCCAGCGACGCGGGTGGTGTCGGTGATGCGATCAGACATCATCAGCAACGCCATGGCCTTGCGTTTTTCAGCGTTTGCCGCGCCCCAGCCAACGTAGGTATGCCAAGCGTGGTGCAGGCGGGATTTGACGTCTTTGTCCTTGGGATAACCGGGGATCATCGCGTCACGCAACTGGGCCTTGAGTTCGAGGTAAACCTGGTTGAGCAGGTCGTCCTTGGTCTCGAAATAATTGAACAGCGTCCCCTCGGCTACCCCCGCGCTTTTGGCGATTTTTGACGTCGGCGCCCCCAGTCCCTGCTCGGCGAACACCCGCAGGGCAGAATCGATCAGGGCGTTGCGCTTGTCTTGGCTTTTCGGGCGGGCCATGGAAACATCATGTAATGAGTGAGTAGGTGCTCATTTATACGTGCAGATATGTTTCTCTGCAAGCGGCATCTGACTGCCCTGACGGATGGTGGCGGTTGTGCCGACTGCACACCTCACTGTGGAGGCGCGCTTCGGCAGACTGGAGGCAAGCGCAGACCCTCTGTAGGAGCGAATTCATTCGCGAATCGGTTCAGACGATAGAGATGTGTCGCGTGTATCGACGTTTCGTCGGGATGCCGCCCAAAATAAATTCGCTCCTACAGGAAAACCGTGTTTCGGCAGGAGTATAGGTGTCAGCCGCGATCGCTCTGTCGGCGCAGCGTTCACCGCGCAAACGCATGCCCATCGCCCACTTCCGCCGGGTAGAACTCGCCTTGAAGCCCCAGATCCTGCAGCCGCTGGCGCACGTCGTTTTCGACCTCAAGCACTTCTTCGGGATTGTCGATGTCATCGACCACCAGCCAGACACCGTGCATGTTCTGGTCGTGGCAGCCTTCGCTCATCATGTCGTGGGTGAAGGCCAGTTCGGAACGCCAGAGGCATAGTTCATCTTCTTTATGCCCGCTTTCCGCCAGCGCCTGCGCTGATGTCAGCCAGACTTCCTTGTAGGGCCGCAGGTCTGCTTCAACGAGTTCTTGCAGAGTGATCACTGTCTTCATGTCGGGGCTCCAGGGTCAGTGCTTATTGTGTGACGCGCAACGGACGGGGTGCGTTCCCCCGAACCTGTCCCGCCAGACGAAATGGCCATTGAACCGACGCCGACCTTGCCGGTCGATCAATCAATGTCCGATCGAGGGGCTGGCCATGAATCATTCAACGCTGTTCACCCGCAGGCGCTTGCTGGCCCTCGCGGCAGGGGTTTCAGCGGCGCTGGTGTTCGACTCGGCCGCCGCTGGCGCCGCTTCATCCTCACAGGCGACAACGCCTGGCACTCAAGGAGGTCGCAAGATGCTCACCCGAAACATTCCTTCCAGCGGCGAAGCCCTGCCGATGATCGGTGTCGGCACGTATCGCGGCTTCGACGTTGCGCCAGGGAGCGATGAATACAAGGCACTGCCCCACGTCCTTGATGAGCTGTTCATGGCCGGGGGCACGGTGATCGACAGTTCCCCCATGTACGGCCGGGCCGAGCAAACCACGGGCGAACTGCTGTCGATTCATCAGCCGCGTTCCCCGGCGTTTCTCGCCACCAAGGTGTGGACCCGCGGGAAGCGGGAGGGCATCGCGCAGATGGAAGATTCCTTTCGCCTGTTGCAGACCGACCGTATCGACCTGATGCAAATCCACAACCTGCTGGACTGGAAAACCCACCTGCCGACCTTGCGTGCGTGGAAAGAGCAGGGCCGCATTCGCTACATCGGCATCACCCACTACACCTCGTCGGCCTATGACGAGGTGGAAGCAGTGCTCAAGGCTGAGCAGCTGGATTTTCTGCAGATCAATTACGCGCTGGACGACCGGGCGGTGGAGGCGCGGCTGTTGCCCTTGTGTCGCGAGCGTGGGGTGGCGGTCATCTGCAATCGACCGTTTGGCGGGGGTGGGTTGCTCGGGCGTCTGAAAGACAAGCCACTGCCCGGCTGGGCGGGGGAAGTGCAGGCGACCAGTTGGGCGCAACTGGCGCTGAAGTTTCTGATCTCCCACCCCGCGGTCACCTGCGCCATTCCGGGGACGGGCAATCCCAAGTACATGAAGGACAACGCGGGCGCGGCGATGGGGCCGTTGTTGACCGATGCGCAGCGGCAGCAGCTGATTGCGCTGGTGGGGTGAAAAATCCTCTGAGCTTCAGGCGGTTACGACAGGGTAGGGCGCACTGGGCGAAAGCGTCGGTTCACAAACAGATGCTGCACTTGAAAAACGCCTTCGCTGCCGTCGTAACCTCCGGCGTCTCCCACAGGTCTGTGATCGACGTCTCACTTGGTGTGGGCTTTTGGGGGTTACGACGACAGTGAGTGCCTTAATGCTTCACTGGCGCAGGCAATGTCACCAGGTTCACGTATTCATCCCAGAACTTTGGCTGGTCCACGGCGTACACCACCTTGGCCTTTCGCGTCCCCGCAGGCGCTCCTTTTTTGTAGCCCAACGAGCGGCCGTAGTCGGGGCCGAAATGGGTGTCGATGTCGATCCACTCATCTTTCGATTCGGTCACCAGTTCCGGGTGCACCAGATACAGGGCGGGCAGGCTGTCCCACGTGAAGCTGTGGTAGTTCGGGTCCTTGGTGAACTCAGGGCCGAGCACGGTTTTGTACAGGTCCGGGATCACGCCGCCTTTGCTGACGATGCGCTGGTACACCGACGCATTGAAGGTGACCTTTTCGCACACGTCATTCGGGAAGATCACGTGTTCAATGGGCGAGCGCAGGACGATCTTCGCGGCCTCCGGGTCGAACCACCAATTGAACTCCGCCGCTGGCGTCGTGTTGCCAGGGATTTCGAAGGCGCCGCCCATGTACACGATGCGTTTGATCAGCGGCACGATCTCGGGTGCGCTGCGAATCGCCAACGCAATGTTCGTCAGCGGGCCGACGGCGAGAATCGTCACTTCGTGAGGGTTTTTCTTCACGCTGTCGACGATGAACTGGGCCGCGGACTCGTCGCGCAGTTTTGTGTGGGTCGCCAGACCGTCCGGCGGCGCGATCAATTCTGAGGCCGAGGTCGGGCGAGGGTGTTTGAACGCCCCCGGCCAGCCCGCGCCGAACAGGGCTTTTTCCTGTTCATAGGTGGCGAAGTCGTGAAGCAGCGGGTAGGCCGCGCCTGAGTACACGCCGATCTCCTTTTCCACCCCCATGCGCTCGACGGCCTTGAGGGCATCGACCTGTTCCTGATCGACCCAGGCGTTGCCGCTGACCAGCGTCATGCCCAGCAGGTCGATGCGCTTCTGCGCGTGCAACTGCGCCAGCATGATGAACGCCTGACCGTCATCGTTGAGGACGTTGAAATCGGTGTCGAAGATGATCTTTTCCGCTGCCGACAGCGAGGTAGCGGACAGGCCCAGGGTGAGGGCCAGGGCGCAGCGTTTGAGGAATGCCTGCATGGGTGGGTTCGTTCCGTGGTTGTTATTGGATAAACGCCGAAATCTGCTTTTGATTCTGCCCGAAGGGCGTGGGAGTGCCGGGGTGGCGCTCCCACGGCCTCCGGCCAGAAGCAAGATTGCGTCTAGCGATTCACCAACTTCGCCGGCAATGCCACCACCAGCAGGCTGCTGAGAATCAGGCACCCGGCAAAGAACCACAACGCCCCCGCGCTGCTGCCGGTGACGTCGATGGCGATGCCCATCATCGAGTTGCTCACCAGTCCCGCGATGTTCGCCAGCGAGCAGGCCAGCGCAAAGCCGGTCGCGGCAGCGCGGCCTTTGAGGAAGGTCGCGGGCAGGCTGAAGAACACCGGCACCGCGCCGATGATCGCCGCCGAGGCAATGGCGAACAGCACCACCGTCGCGATCACGTTATGGGTGAAGAACGGGCTGGCCGCCATGGCCACGGCGCCGATCCAGAAGGGCACGATGATGTGCCAGCGACGCTCACGACGGCGGTCGGAACTGGCGCCGATCATCAGCATGCCGATCAGGGCCGCAACGCTGGGCAGGGCCGTCAACACGCCGATGTGGAAGGTGTCCGTGACCCCGGCGTTCTTGATGAAGGTCGGCATCCAGAAACCCATGGCGTAGGCACTGAGCAGGATCGAGAAGTCGATGCCGCCCAGCATCCACACTTTCAGGTTGAAGAAGCCGTCACGGAAGCTGTGCTTGCTCTCCTTGCCCTCGGCATCGTCCAGACGCAGTTCGCCTTCGAGCAATGCCTGCTCAGCGGTGTTCAGCCATTTGGCGTCTTTCGGCGCGTTCGGCAAGGCCCAGAAGGTCAGCACGCCGAGCAACATGCTCGGGATGCCTTCGATCAGGAACAGCCACTGCCAGCCGCGCAGCCCGGCGGACTGATCGAAATGCCCCATGATCCAGCCCGACAGCGGCCCGCCGATGACGCTGGACAGCGGCAGGCCGATCATGAACAGCGCGATGATGCGGCCGCGACGGTAGGTCGGGAACCACGTGGTCAGGTAGAACAGTACCCCTGGCAAAAAGCCCGCTTCGGCGGCACCGAGGAAGAAACGCAGGACGTAGAACTGCATCGGTGTGCTGACGAACAGGGTGCACACCGACAGCGCGCCCCAGGTGATCATGATCCGGGCGATCCAGATCTTCGCCCCGACTTTCTCCAGCACCAGATTGCTTGGCACTTCAAAGAGGATATAGCCGACGAAAAACAGCCCGGCGCCGAGGCCGAACGCCGTTTCGCTGAAGTGCAGTTGGTCGAGCATCTGCAATTTGGCGAAGCCGATGTTGATGCGGTCCAGGTAGGCAGCCAGGTAGCAGAAACACAGGAACGGAATGAGCTTCCAGGTGATCTTGTGGTACAGCGCTTTGATCGGGTCCGCAGCGTCTGTCGCGGCGGTTTCTACATTCGCAGAGGGCATGGGTGTCTCCTGGCGGTTCTTCGACCGGTGAGCGCGGCTGGGGCAGATCTTGCCTGCGTTCGCTGCGTTCTCATACGGCTTGTTGTGGTTTTTGTTTGCCGCACATCAAATGCTTTGGCAAGCACCGGAATGGCGACTTCCAAAGGCAGTGTCAGAAGACTGGTCAAGCCTGCGTCGTGGACGACGAAGCCTGGCCA
This sequence comes from Pseudomonas sp. NPDC088368, assembly GCF_044753445.1. Classification (NCBI taxonomy): domain Bacteria; kingdom Pseudomonadati; phylum Pseudomonadota; class Gammaproteobacteria; order Pseudomonadales; family Pseudomonadaceae; genus Pseudomonas; species Pseudomonas sp. NPDC088368. The sequence goes on along the minus strand of NZ_JBIVNG010000003.1, from coordinate 388,234 downwards.
GTTAATGCGTATTCGGGTTACGCGACCAGCGCTCTGTGGCCTGGTTCTGCGACCGGACATCCGTTTCGGCCGGTGTTGCGTACTGCGATCAATCTGTCGATCGCCTGACCCCTGTGGGAGCGAATTCATTCGCGAGACGGTGGTGTGACCGACACATCTCCTGGGTCTGAACCCTTTTCGCGAATGAATTCGCTCCCACAGGTTTGGGCCGAGCCTGACGTCATTTGTTGAAGTGGCTGATGGCCTCTTGCTTGCTGACCACATCGCCGTACTTGCTGTCGATGTCGAACAGGTTTGCTTCATGGGGATCGGGATGGCGGTCACCGACGCATTCGCGCACGACGATGGTCCTGAACCCGTGCTGCACGGCGTCCACGGCGGTCGCGCGGATGCAGCCGCTGGTGGAGCAGCCGGCCAGCACCACGGTGTCGATGCCCTGGGCGTGCAGCATCGATGCCAGCGAGGTGCCGAAAAACGAACTGGCGTATTGCTTGCTGATCACCACTTCCTCGGGCAACGGCAATACTTCTTCGCAGAACGCCGCGAGGGGGTTGCCCTCGACCATGTCTTTCATCACCGGCGCTTTTTTCACCCACATGCCGCCGTCGGCGAAATGCGTCGGGTGGTAGCGGATGTTGGTGTGCACCACCGGGATGCCATGCTGCCGGGCACTGGCCAGCAGTTCGACGCTCTCGGCCACGGCGCTGACCACGCCGGGCGCAAACAGCGGTGCGCCGGGTTGGGTGTAGCCCTGCATGAAGTCGATCATCAGCAAGGCCGGTTTCTTCCCGAAGCCGATGCGATTGCCCCAGACGCCTTGGTAGTTGGCGTCGGCGCTTTGGTGGTTGCTCATCCCGCTCTCCTTGACCCGATTTGACGCCTGATGGCGTTTTTGTGAGAGCCTGCGTACTGCGGCTGGCTCCCACCATTTGAGTTCTGCGTTAGCTCAGTGGCGCACCCAGAAAATCCCCAAACGCCGCAAAGAAACCCGGCAGGTTATCCCACGGAATCATATGCCCGGCATCTTCCACCCGGGCGATCTGAATCGTCGGTTGCAGCTGTCGGATTTCGGCTTCGTCTTCTGCCTGAATCACGCCGCCACGTGTGGCGACAATGAGCAGGGCAGGGACCGGCAGGTTCGGCAGATCCTGATGGAAGTCCTCGTCATGGAAATCGTTGAAGGCGCGGACGATGGCCGGTTCGTAGCAGGTGTGCAGCCATTCCGCACGGAGCTGCAATTGCTCGTCGGTCCAGGTCGCGCAGAAGGCGCGCATATCGTCGGCGGTCATGCCGAGTTGCGACTGGCGGATCGAATCGACGTACCACGGCAGTTTCGACGGGTATTCGCGACGCCCCGGACCTGACACCGGCGGGTCGATCAGCACCAGGCTTTTCAGGCCTTTCGGGTTGCGCACCGACGTCCGCGCAATGAAACGCGCGCCCATCGAATGCCCCACCAGGTGATAACTGTCGATGCCCATCGCGGCGGCAAAGGCGCTGATGTCGTCGGCGCAGGTGTCGACGCTGTAATCCAGGTCGGGACCGGTGGACGACAAACCGCGACCGCGGGCGTCCAGCACGTAGGTGTCGAACGCCTGACCGAAGCGTTCCGCGACGAAGCCCCACGTGATTGCCGGACTGGTGATGCCCGGAATCAGGATCAGCGCGGGTTTGCCCGCGTGTTTGGTGCCGCCGTAGCGCAGGTAATGCTGACGAATGCCGTTGGCCTGGACGTTGCCGCCGTGAATGAACGTGCTCACGCGATCACCCCCGATTTCAGTTCCTGACCATAGAGGTCGTAACCGTAGACCCAGGCCGGGTCTTCTTGAGTGCGCAGCCAGGTGTTGGCGTTGGACACGGCCTGTACGCGAGAGGCGCGTTCCTTGCGGTTGGCTTCGTAGAGTTCGAAGGCGGTGCGGTAGTCGCTGACGCCGGTTTCTTGCAGGCAACGGGTCAGCATCGCGGCGTCTTCAATCGCCATGCCCGCGCCTTGGGCCATGTGCGGCTTCATCGGATGGCAGGCATCGCCCAGCAACACCAGGCGTCCACGACTCCACAGCGGCAGCGGGTTGCGATTGAGCAGCGGCCACTTGGTGACGCTCTCGGTGGACTCGATCAGCGCCTGCACGGTGGGGTGATAGCCAGCGAAGGCTTCGTACATTTCGGCCTGGCTGCTGTCGACGAAGTTGCCGTCAAATTCCCACGCAGGGTGCGGCACGCCGGTGACGTAGTAGTATTCATCGCGTTTGCCGGTGGTGTGATAGACCATCATGTGACGGTCCTCGCTCCACCATTTCACGCAGTTCTCGAAGTCCAGGTTGTATTTGGTCAACACGTCGCTGCGGATCAACGCGCGGTGAGCGACCCAGCCGCTGTACAGCGGTTTTTCATGGCCCAGCAATTCTTCGCGGATTTTCGAGTTGATGCCGTCGGCGCCAATCACGATGTCGGCATCGGCATGGGTGCCGTCGGCGAAGTTCAGGCGCACGCCGTTGTCGCGCTCTTCAAGGGTGGTCAGGCATTTGCTGAAATGCACGCTGCCCGGCGCCAGGGTCGACATCTGCAACGCGTGCAAGTCACCACGGTGCACGGTGATGTAGGCCGCGCCATATTCCTTGCGTGAGAATTCACCCAGTGCGATGCGCGACAGGTAGTCGCCGGTGGCGCCATCCCGGCTGAACCAGAAATCCGGGTGCGAACCCATGTCGCTCAGCGGCTGCTCGATGCCCATGCGGCGGAAAATCTTCATGATATTCGGGCCCATATGAATCCCCGCACCAATGCGGGAAAACTCCGGCGCTTGCTCATAAACATCGACGTGAAAGCCTGCTTGTTGCAGCAGAGTGGCGGCGGCTGCCCCACCCAGACCGGCTCCGACGATGGCGATTTTTTGCGTAATAGGCATGGCGCGCTTTCCTTCGTGTTTCGTGAATCCTGGATGAGTGACAGGCGATTGATGGTTGTCGCCGTGTTGCGTTTTTAAAGTGTATACGCTCAAATTTTGAAATGTGAATAGCTATTTCAAAAAATCTCATGCGACGTCGCAAACAGGCATGTCACTGTTTGTAACCCAACAATTACGGGGTTTGTGTACATGGGTAACGATGTGGCGTGTCTATTGCAGAGTGCACTCATTTGATGTCTTATCGCTTTTAATTAGTGTGTACGCTTTAAAAAATGCACTAGTCTGAAGCGTGATGCCTTTCAATGGTGCATGCGGGCCGCGTGGGCACACCCAGCCGAATGCCGAGGAGACGAGAGATGCCGGTTAGCGATTGCGAATTGACCCAGATGTTTGAACACGTGCTGAAACTGTCGAAAGTCGACGCCACTCAGAGCGTTGCGGTGCTCAAGAGTCACTACTCCGATCAGCGCACGGTGCGGGCTGCGATGGATGCCGCACAGCGCCTGGGCGCCAAGGTGTACGCGGTGGAACTGCCGTCGTTCAATCACCCCAAGGCCATGGGCAACGACATGACCGCGTACTGCGGCGACACGGCGCTGACCGGCAATATCGCCGCGCAACGGGCGCTGGAGGCGGCGGACCTGATCGTCGACACGATGCTGCTGCTGCACTCGCCAGAGCAGGAGCAGATTCTCAAGACCGGCACACGGATTCTGCTGGCGGTAGAGCCACCGGAAGTGCTGGCGCGCATGCTGCCAACGCTGGCTGACAAGGAGCGGGTGCTGGCGGCTGAGCAGGTGCTGAAAGGCGCGCGGTCGATCCATGTGAAATCCCGCGCAGGCAGCGATTTCCGGGCGCAACTGGGGCAATACCCTTCAGTCACCGAGTACGGATTTGCCGATGAGCCGGGGCGTTGGGACCACTGGCCGAGCGGCTTTCTGTTCTCGTGGCCGAACGAAGAAACCGCCGAAGGCACATTGGTCATCGACGTGGGCGACATCGTGCTGCCGTTCAAGACCTACTCCCGCGAGCAGATCACCCTGGAGATCGAGAAAGGCTTTATCACCCGGATTCACGGCGGATTCGAGGCCGAATACCTGCGTGATTACATGAAGTATTTCAACGACCCCGAGGTGTATGGCATTTCCCACATCGGCTGGGGTTTGCAGCCGCGCGCGCAGTGGACGGCCATGGGGCTGCACGACAAGAACGACGGCATGTGCATGGACGCGCGGGCGTTCTACGGCAACTTCCTGTTTTCCACTGGCCCGAATACTGAAGTGGGCGGCAAGCGCAAGACGCCGTGTCACTTGGATATTCCGCTGCGCCATTGCGACATTTATCTGGATGATCTGGCCGTGGTGCTGGGTGGGGATGTGGTGGCGCCGGAGGCCTCGAAGGCCTGACATATACCGTTTAAGATCCGGTCACCGAACCCTGTGGGAGCGAATTCATTCTGGCGGCATTCCGACGATTGGCCAGTACATTAGGCGCATCTCCGTCGCTTGACCCACCGTATCGCGAATACATTCGCTCCCACAGTTTCGAGCCGGGTGGCTCATGAGACTCCCCTTAAACAGCCGCAACCGTTAATGTACCCACCATTCTCAATAGCCCGCCGAACGAGTCATCCGTGTCCACTGACAACCCCTCCAACAACGATCAGTCCTACACCTTTTCCGAGCAGGTCGGCCATTTGCTGCGCAAGGCCTACCAGCGGCATCTGGCGATATTTCAGCAGAACGTCGGCGACTCGCAGCTGACGGCGGTGCAGTTCGTCACCCTCTGTGCACTCCGGGACCACGGCCCCAGTTCGCAGACCGAGCTGGTTAAAGCCACGGCGGTGGATCAAGCGACCATTCGCGGCATCGTCGACCGGCTCAAGGCCCGCGACCTCATCAGCCTCGATCCAGACCCGCAGGACCGCCGCAAAGTCATCTGCAGCCTCACCGACAGCGGCCTCCAGTTGGTGCAGGAAACCGTTCCCCGCGCGGCGCAGATCAGCGAAATCACCCTCGGCAAACTCAACCCCGCCGAGCGCGTGGCCGTTTTGTTCTTGCTGCGCAAGCTCATTGATGAGCCGGACGAATAAACCCGCGTTCAAACCTCCCTGCGCCTATCTCCCCTGTGGGAGCGAATTTATTCGCGAAAAGTTTGCCAAGCGGTATATCTCTATCGGGTGTACTGACCCTTCGTTGGGATGCCGCCCCGATTGAATTCGCTCCTACAGTCTGATCTCCATTCCTGCACGACAAACTCCGCCGTCTTACGTCCGTTTCCTCACTGGCACGCTTCCTGCTCTCTGTTCATGAAGTAACTACTTCACCAAAAGGCCGAGACACTCGGTAACAGATAGGGAAGGCGAGATGAGCGAGCCGCAAGTGGCGGGAGAGAAGACCGTGACCTTTCAGGTCAACGGTCAGGTGACATCCGTCACGGCGATGGCGGACACCCCGCTGTTATTGATCCTGCGCAATGACCTGCACCTCAACGGCCCGAAATACGGCTGCGGTCTGGGGGAATGCGGCGCATGCACGGTAATCGTCGACGGCGTTGCAGCGCGTTCCTGCGTGTTCCCGCTCGCCGGGGCTGAGGGGCGGGACATCACCACCCTGGAAGGCATTGGCTCCCGCGAGTGCCCGCATCCGGTGCAGCAGGCGTTCATCGACGAGCAGGCCGCGCAGTGCGGCTACTGCATGAACGGCATGATCATGACCGCCAAAGCCTTGCTCGACCGCAATCCGCACCCGACCGAAGCGCAGGTTCGCAACGAACTGTCGGCCAACCTCTGCCGCTGCGGCACCCACATTGAAATTCTTCGCGCGGTCATGCGGGCCGCCCGTCACCCGCTTTGAACGGATCGAACCCCATGACCCAGACCACGCCCACTCGCGATTCCTTGTTGGCCCAAAATGGCGTCCTGTTGGTCGTCGATGACATCCAGCCGCCGCCCGGCCTGGTCGCGAAAGGCGGCATACCAGCGCTCAAGCCCAAGGAGTTGGGGCTGTTCATCGCCATCGATCAGAACGACACGGTTTACGCCTTCAATGGCCACGTCGACCTCGGCACCGGCATCCGTACGTCCCTGGCGCAAATCGTCGCCGAAGAACTCGACCTGCGCATGGATCAGGTGACCATGATCCTCGGCGACACCGAGCGGGCGCCCAACCAGGGCGCGACCATCGCCAGCGCCACCCTGCAAATCTCCGCGATCCCGCTGCGCAACGCCGCCGCCGAGGCTCGCCGTTATCTCTTGAATGCTGCCGCCAAAGGCTGGGGTGTCGAGGCCGAAACGCTGGTCATCGAGCACGGCATCATCAAAGCCCCGGACGGCCGCCGCATCCGTTTCGGAGAATTGCTGATCGATCAGCACATCGAGCTGCGCATTTCCGGCAACGCGCCGCTGAAGCGCCTCGAAGACTACAAGCTGGTGGGCACGGTCGCACCACGCGTGGACATTCCGGGCAAGGCCACCGGGGAATTGACCTACGTCCACGACATGCGTCTGCCGGACATGCTTCACGGCCGCGTCGTTCGCCCGCCATATGCGGGTTACGACATCGGTGAGTTCGTCGGCACCAGTCTGTTGGGCGTGGACGAGTCGTCCATCGCCCATATCCCCGGCATCGTGCGAGTCGTGGTGATCGGGGATTTCGTCGGCATTGTGGCGATGCGCGAAGAACAGGCCGCAAAAGCCGCCAAGGAATTGAAGGTCAGTTGGAAGCCCTGGCAGCATCAATTGCCTGACATGAGCGATATCGAACAGGCGATTCGCGACAACCCCAAGGTGCAGCGAGTGGTGCTGGACAAGGGCAACGTCGATGAAGCGCTGAGCAATGCCAACGAGCGGATGACCCGCACCTATCTGTGGCCCTACCAGATTCATGGCTCCATCGGACCCTCTTGTGGGCTAGCGGACTACCACGACGAGGTCATCCGGATCTGGTCGGGCACGCAAAACCCGCACATGCTGCGCGCCGACATCGCCTGGCTGCTGGAATACCCGGAAGAAAACATCGAGATCATTCGCATGGAGGCGGCAGGCTGTTATGGCCGCAACTGCGCCGATGACGTGTGCGCCGACGCGGTCTTGCTGTCGAAAGCGGTCGGCCTGCCGGTGCGCGTGCAGCTCACCCGCGAGCAGGAACACGCGTGGGAGCCCAAAGGCACGGCACAGTTGATGGAAGTGGACGGCGGCCTCACGCCCGAGGGCGAGATTGCCGGGTACGACTTCACCACCAGCTACCCGTCCAACAATTCGCCGACCCTCGCGCTGCTGCTGACCGGGCGTGTGGAGCCGGTGCCGGTGATGTTCGAAATGGGCGACCGCACCTCGATCCCGCCCTACGACATCGAGCACATGCGCGTGACCATCAACGACATGGCGCCCATCGTTCGGGCGTCGTGGATGCGCGGGGTGTCGGCGCTGCCCAACACCTTCGCTCACGAATCCTACATCGACGAACTGGCGTTCGCGGCGGGCGTCGATCCCGTGGAGTATCGCCTGCGCTATCTGCACGACGACCGGGCCTCGGAGCTGGTCAAGGCCACGGCCGCTCGCGCCGACTGGTCGCCGCGCACCCAACCCATGCAAACACCCGAAGAAGACGGCGTGCTGCGCGGGCGCGGGTTCGCCTACGCCCGGTACATCCACAGCAAGTTTCCCGGCTTTGGCGCAGCGTGGGCGGCGTGGGTCGCGGACGTGGCAGTGGACAAGCACACCGGCGATGTCTCGGTGACCCGGGTGGTCATCGGCCATGACGCCGGGATGATGGTCAACCCGGCGGGGGTGCAGCATCAGATTCACGGCAACGTGATTCAGTCCACCAGCCGCGTGCTCAAGGAGCGGGTGACCTTCGAAGAATCGACCATCGCCAGCAAGGAGTGGGGTGGTTATCCAATCCTGACCTTCCCGGAGGTGCCCAAGGTCGACGTGATGATGATGCCGCGCCAGGCCGAGCCACCCATGGGCGCCGGGGAGTCGGCCTCCGTGCCGAGCGCGGCAGCCATCGCCAATGCCATCTACGACGCCACCGGCATTCGTTTCCGTGAGCTGCCGATCACCGCCGAGCGCGTACTGGCGGCGTTGAAAACCGCAGGCGACGACGCCAACAGCCATCCGCCGGAGTCGCCGAAAGCCAAACGCTCGAAATGGCTGTTCGGCTCGTTGTTTGCCGCGTTCGGGGCTGTGTTGGGTGTCGCGGCAACCGCGTTACCCTGGCGGGCCGAGATCGCGCCCATTGCTCCACCCAGTGCGGGCACCTGGTCCGCGGCGACGCTGGAGCGAGGTCGTTTGCTGGCGTCAGCGGGGGATTGTGCGGTCTGTCACACGGCCCCCGGTGGCGTGAAAAACGCGGGCGGCCTGGCGATGCAAACCCCGTTCGGCACTTTATACAGCAGCAACATCACGCCCGATCCGGAAACGGGCATCGGCAACTGGTCGTATCCGGCGTTCGAACGGGCGATGCGTGACGGCATCAGTCGCGATGGCAAGCACCTGTACCCGGCATTTCCCTATACGGCGTTCCGAAACATCGACGATGCGGATATGCAGGCGTTGTACGCGTACCTCATGTCGCAAACCCCGGTCAAACAGGTCCAGCCAGCCAATGAAATGCAGTTCCCGTTCAACATGCGGCCGTTGATGGCGGGCTGGAACGCGCTGTTTCTGCGCAAGGGCGAGGTGCAGGCAAAGCCCGAACAGAATGCTCAATGGAATCGCGGACAGTATCTGGTCAACGGGTTGGGGCACTGCGCCGCCTGCCATTCACCGCGCAACGTGATGGGCGCGGAGAAAGGCGGGGCGTCGTTTCTGGCGGGAGGCATGGTCGATGGCTGGGAAGCGCCGGCCCTCAACAGCCTGTCGAAATCGCCGACGCCGTGGACCGAAGACCAATTGTTCAATTACCTGAGCACCGGGTATTCCGATGCCCACGGTGTGGCGGCGGGACCGATGGGGCCGGTCGTCTCGGAACTGGCAAAACTGCCGAAGACCGACGTGCGGGCAATGGCGGTGTACCTGGCGTCGCTGAACGGGTCGGCTGAGGCATCGACGGCTACGGTTTCGGCGCCTGCACCGGTTTCGCAGCCGAGCGTTTCGGCCCTGGCGCTGAGCAATGGTCAGCGGGTATTCGAGGGGTCGTGTCAGGGCTGCCACGCCGATGGTCTGGGGCCGAAGTTGTTTGGTGTCAGTCCTTCGCTGGCAAGCAACACCAACGTCCACAGTGCGCTGCCGGACAATTTGATCAAGGTGATTCAGCAGGGGATTTCCAACCCTGCGACGCCGGATCTGGGGTACATGCCGGGGTTCAAGGATAGTTTGAGCGATACGCAGATCAGTGATCTCGCAGCCTATCTGCGCAGCCGATTCGCGCCGAACGAACCGCAGTGGACGGGATTGCAGGAGAAAGTGGCGTATCTCAAGGCCAATCCCGGAAGCCATTGACCATTGGGCAGGTGTCGGCTCCCACAGAGGGCGCGTGACCGGCGAAGGATCTCAGCAGCGAGGCGCCGCTTCAATCCAACACCCTTACTCCCCGCACCACCAAATCCTGAATAAACGCCAGCCAGTCCCGCCGTTCCCCCTGACCCGCCAGGTCTTGGCCGAGAAACGAAGTCAGGGTGTGTAGGTTGGAGTTATAGAAGTAGCAAAGCGAGGCGATCATCAGGTAGACGTGTTTCAAATCCACGTCATGGCGAAACAGCCCCTGTTGCTGGCCGGCTTCGATGATCGGCCGCAGCACGCCCACTGCTTCTCCCGACAATCTGCGCAGCTCGCTGGACTGCTTGGCGTGCTTGCCTTTGTGCAGGTTTTCGATGCTGAGGATGGCGACGAATTCCGGGTGGGTCACGTAGTACTCCCACACGAACGCCACGAGCTGGCGCAGGGTTTCAATCGGCGTCGTGGGGTCGAGCTTGAGGGTGCTTTCGGCCTGATTGAAGCGCTCGTAGGTGTGTTCGAGCACTTTGACGAACAGCTTTTCCTTGCTGCCGAAGTAGTAATAGATCATCCGGTCGTTGGATTCGGCCTCGGCGGAAATCTTTTCGATGCGGCCGCCCGAATAGCCATCGCGGGTGAAAACCGTGATAGCCGCCTTGAGGATGCGCGCGCGGGTTTCTTCGGCTTGTTGCGCGCGGACGCCGGTGTTCTTGCTCATGGCGTTTAGAGAATCCGGTACAACAGGCGTTCGACCCGTACCCGGCTGACGCGGCGCAGAAAGGTCCGCACGCCCATCGGGTATTCGCTGAGGGTGTCCAGTTCATCGAACTTGCCCACGCGATGGGTGTTGCGCATCAGCAGGTCGATTTCTTCGGCGCGGGGTTTCAGCCAGGTGCCTTTGGGGTCGTCAATCAACACCGCGTTTTCCAGGTCGAGCTGGAAAGCGCGCGGGTTGAGGTTGTTGCCAGTGAGCACGGTGTAACGCTCGTCCGACCACAGACCCTTGAGGTGGAAGGTGTTGTCCCCGTCTTTCCACAGGTGAATGTTCAGGTGGTGCTTGGCCACGGCGGTCTGATGCTTCTGCATGAACCGGCGCAGGCTGATTTCGTACAGATACGGCAGCGCCGAGATGACCTTGAACGGCTCTTGAGGGGGGATGAAGAAGTCGTTGGCGGTCTTGTCACCGATGATGATGTCGATCCTTACGCCGCGTTTCAGCGCCCGGTTGATCTCGCGTTTGACCACCAGCGGCATGTTGAAATACGGCGTGCACAGGGTCAGTTGGTCGCGGGTTGCAGCGATCAGGTCGCACAACACTTTGCTCAGCGGGTTTTTGTTGCCAATACCCAGCAAGGGAATGATGCGGAACTCGCCGTTTTCGCGGATGCCCTCATTCACGTCGTAACTGGCGCGCTTGAGGTGCTGGCGGAACTGGCGAATCTCGCCACGAATGCTGCGGGAGGTCGGCGGGGAGGGCAGGTCGAGCCGATGCACGGCGTCTGACGGCAGGATGTCCTTTTGCACCAGACGCTGGAACGAGTCGGCGAGGTCTTTGTTTTCCAGCAGTTGATAGCGATCAAGCCGGTATTTGGCGAGTTTGTGCAGGTAGACGTTGTTGATGCTGGCGCCGGTGTAGATCACGCAGTCGTCGACAATGCTGCCCTTGAGGTGCAGGACGCCAAACAGCTCGCGGGTCTGAACGGGCACGCCGTATATCGGCACTTCCTGTTTGTGTTCGAGGTTCTGCGCCTGATACCACGCCGAGTTGCCTGCCTGTTTTCCCGCGCCGATCAGCCCGCGTTGGGCGCGGAACCAGTCCACCAGAACAACGATGTCCAACTCCGGCCGGGCGGCCTTGGCGGCATACAGTGCGTCGAGGATTTCCTGACCGGCTTCGTCCTGTTGCAGGTACAACGCCACGAGGTAGATGCGCCGCGTCGCTGACGCGATCTTCTCCAAGAGCGTGCGGCGATAGTCGGCAGCGCTCGGCAGAATGGTGATCGCCGCGCTGGACGATTCGAAACCGCGCAGCGCCGCAAGGGTAGAACGTCGGAAGGGAGCCCGCATAAGCCTCTCGATGGATCGAAATCAACAGCGCACGAGCTTACACCAGAGTGCGCCTTGTGGTGGCTTTGGCAGCGGGATCAGCGACTTGTTCAGCGAAATATCAGGGAATGAGCGAGCAAGAGCGTCCCACGGATTACGAGGCGGCCGCAGAACCTGTAGGAGCGAATTCATTCGCGATGGGGCCGGTGCATTCGACGTATCTCTGTCGCCGGATAAATCTTTCGCGAATGAATTCGCTCCTACAGAAGTCAGTGCGCCGCGAAGCCTCGGTCCTGGCGCAGGTTCAATTGTGGGAGCGAATTCATTCGCGAGGGGCCGGTACATTCGACGTATCTCTGTCGTCGGGTAAATCTTTCGCGAATGAATTCGCTCCTACAGAAGTCAGTGCGCCGCGAAGCCTCGGTCCTTGCGCAGGTCCAACTGTGGGAGCGAATTCATTCGCGATGGGGCCGGTGCATTCGACGTATCTCTGTCGTCGGGCAAATCTTTCGCGAATGAATTCGCTCCTACAGAAGTCAGTGCGCCGCGAAGCCTCGGTCCTGGCGCAGGTTCAACTGTGGGAGCGAATTCATTCGCGAGGGGCCGGTGCATTCGACGTATCTCTGTCGCCGGATAAATCTTTCGCGAATGAATTCGCTCCTACAGAAGTCAGCGCGCCGCGAAGCCTCGGTCCTGGCGCAGGTTCAACTGTGGGAGCGAATTCATTCGCGAGGGGCCGGTGCATTCGACGTATTTCTGTCGCCGGATAAATCTTTCGCGAATGAATTCGCTCCCACAGATCTGCCGCCATGACCGCCAGGGAGGAGGTGGGATCGGATCAGAAATCAATCGTCCCGGAGAATTTCACCAGCCTCGGATCGCCCTGGGTCAGGTAGCCGCCATTGGCCGAGGCCCAGTAGTCCTTGTTGGCGATGTTTTCGACGTTCACGCGCAAGGTCACGTCCTTCTCGGCAACCTTGAAGCCATACCGCGCGCCTGCGTCGAACCGGTTCCAGCTCGGCAGGCTGAGGTTGTTGGCCTGATCGGCGTACTGCCCGCCGGTGCGCAGGAACCGCGCGTTCAAGGCCACACCTTGCAGGCCCGGCACGTCCCAATCGACGCTGGCGTTCATCAGGAAGGTCGGCACGCCGATCGCGTGGTTGCCGTCGTTGGTGCCGCCTTGGGTGTCCTCCAGCTTGGACTCCAGACGCGTCGCGCCGCCCACCAGACGCAGGCCTTCAATCGGTTCGCCATAAACGCTGAGCTCGATGCCGCGGTTGACTTGCTTGCCGTCACGCACGAACAGGTTGCTCGCCGCGTCAGTAAAGCCATCGGTCGGTTTCTCGATGCGGAACGCTGCCAGATTTGCGCCGTAAGACCCCATGTCCAACTTGATCCCCGCTTCCAACTGCTTGGTGCGGCCTGGCGGGAAGGACTGTCCGGCATTGAGCACGGTGCCACTGGCGGTCGGACCCTGAGCAAGGCCCTCGATGCGGTTGGCGTACAGGGACACGCTCTCGATCGGTTTATAAACGATGCCGTACACCGGGGTGGTGATCGAATCGTCATACAGTGCGCTGCGGCTGCCGTCGTTGTTGCCGTACGGCACACCGCCAGACGTCGTGCCTTCATAGGTGTAATTTTCGACGCGCAATTGCTGGCGACGCACGCCGTAGGTCAGCAGCAGCGTGTCGTCGAACAGGCCGAAGGTGTCGGACACGGCTAGGCTGCGATTGCGGGTCTTGCCGGTGACGCCCGGATCGCCCAGATCACCGCCGGTCAGCGAGACGGCAGTCGGTTTGCTGAGGTTCGGGGTGTTATAGATGTTGGTCGCCCGGGCGCGGAAAAACTCGTAGGCATTCTCCTGCTCGGTCCAGATGCTCGACGCGCCGATGCTGATCTGATGGCTGATCGGCCCGGTTTGCAGCTTGCCGTTCAGACCCGCCATGACCGTGGCGTTGTCTTCGTTGTGCGGAATGATCGACCCGCCGATGGTGCCCGCCCCCGTCGCGGCGTTGGTCAGGGTCGGTGTCCCGTAGAGACCGGTTTCCCGAGTGTGCTTGCCGCCACCGGCCAGATACGCCGTCCAGCTGTCGTTCAAGTCCCACTCGCCGCGCATCATGCCGAAGGTGTCTTCGGTTTCGGTGTAGCTCCAGTCTTGACCGTAGTTGTGGTCGGCACTCGGCGCATGGGGGATGCTGGTCAGCCCGGCACCCAGCTGCACCGAGTTGCGCATGTGGTTGACGCGTTCTTTCTGATAGCCGAAATCGGTGGACAAACGGAAGGCGTCGCCCCGGTAATCCAGGCCGCCGACGAACAGTTTGCTGCGTTGATCCTGATCATGGACGGCTGTTTCACCTTCGCGCTGGCTCAGGTTGAAGCGGGCACCGAAGCGGTTGTCTTCGCCGAAGCGCTGCCCCAGGTCCAAGTGCTCGCCGATGCGTCCATCGGTGGTGATGTCCTGGGTATAACGGCGGGTCGGCGTGTCTTCGGCGCGTTTGGGTTGCAAGTTGACGGTGCCGCCCAGGCCCGAGCCGGTTGGGCTGGCGCCATTGATGAAGGCATTGGGGCCTTTGAAGACCTCGACACGCTCGACGGCATCAACGGAAAGAATTTGCCGAGGCAGGACGCCATACAGGCCGTTGTAGGAAATATCGTCGCCGTTTAAGGGCAAGCCACGAATGACGAATGCTTGCGACTGGTTGCCGAAACCGGCCGATTGACGCACCGATGGGTCATTGAGCAGCACATCGCCGACGTTTTCAGCCTGCTGATCCTCGATCAGTTTCGAGGTGTAGCTGGTCATGGTGAACGGCACGCTCATGTTGTCCTGATTGCCCAGCACGCCCATTTGCCCGCCCCGGGCGACCTGGCCCCCTGCGAATGCTTCGGGCAAAGCGCCTGGCGTCTGTTTGATGGCTTGAGCATCGACGGCAGTGGCGCCCAATTCGATGGCTTGATCAGCAGCGTAGGCGCTGACACTGACCGAGCAGCACAAAGCGAGCAACGTCGGACGAGAGGGGAGGCGGATGGCCATGGGAAGCTTCCTGTAGAGGTCTAGTCTGCGAAAAGCCTCCCTGGCAATGCGAATGTTTCTTCGGCGCAGATGCTAGCAGGAAGTAGTTGCGAATTGTTATCACTGCTGACAGGTTTTTTTACATTTTTTTCACATTGGCGCTTAGACCTTCAGCACCAACTTCCCATGGTTTTCACCGTTGAACAGCATTTGCAGGGTTTCAGGAAAGGTCTCCAGCCCTTGGACGATGTGCTCTTTGCTCTTCAATTTGCCTTGGGCCAGCCAACCGGCCATTTCCATGCCTGCTTTGGCGAAATGCTCCGCATGATCCATGACCACGAAACCCTCCATCCGCGCGCGGTTGACCAGCAGCGACAGGTAGTTGGCCGGCCCTTTGACCGCTTCCTTATTGTTGTACTGGCTGATCGCGCCACAGATCACCACGCGTGCCTTCAAGGCCAGGCGGGTGAGCACCGCGTCGAGAATGTCGCCGCCGACGTTGTCGAAATACACGTCCACGCCTTTCGGGCATTCCCGTTTCAGGGCCGCTTGAATGTCTTCGTTTTTGTAGTCGATGACGCCGTCAAAGCCGAACTCGTCGATCAGCATCTGACACTTATCTTTGCCCCCGGCAATGCCGATCACACGGCAGCCTTTGATTTTGGCGATCTGCCCGGCGACGCTGCCCACCGCACCCGCGGCCCCCGAGATCACCACGGTGTCGCCTTCTTTTGGCTGACCGACCTCCAGCAACGCGAAATAGGCGGACATGCCGGTCATGCCCAACGCAGCCAGGTACACCGGCAGTGGCAGCAGCTTCGGATCGACCTTATGAAACCCTTTGGGCTCACCGACAAAATAATCCTGAACCCCCAGCACGCCTTGAACGTAATCGCCCACTGCGAACTTGGGGTTTTGCGAATCGACGACTTTGCCGACCCCGAGCGCGCGCATAACGTCGCCCAGGCCGACCGGCGCGATATACGATTTCCCCTCGTTCATCCAGCCGCGCATGGCAGGGTCGAGTGACAGGTATTCGCTTTTCACCAACACCTGGCCTGGCGCTACTTCTGCCACGGGCACAGTCTGAAAGGTGAAGTCGTCTCGGCTCGCAGCGCCTTTAGGGCGACGGGCCAGCAAGAATTGGCGGTTGGAGAGGGCAGTCATGGCAGCGTCCTGGATGGAAGGAGAAACGCCAGTGATAGACCCGCCGACGCGTCCTCGCAAGCAAAGCGCTTGGAGCGAATGCGCGCCGATCCATTTCGATGATGCGGAGTTTGGGCTTTATCACTGGCACCCATGATCCCGTAACCGGGGTTTTGATAGTGCTGATGCGCGCGCCATCGCCCTCGCTAAACTGGCAGCACAGACGATCTGCGTCACCCCATAACAAAAGGATCATTCCATGAGCATGACGTTTTCCGGGCAGGTGGCGCTGGTCACCGGTGCAGCAGCGGGCATCGGTCGGGCGACCGCACTGGCCTTCGCCGAGCAGGGGTTGAAGGTGGTGGCGGTGGATTTGGACAGCGACGGTGGGGAAGGGACCGCCGAACTGATTCGTCAGGCCGGGGGCGAGGCGCTGTTCCTGCGTTGTGATGTCACTAAAGAATCCGACGTGCAGCAGATGATGATCAAGGCCGTCGAGGTGTTCGGTCGGGTCGATTACGCGTTCAACAATGCGGGGATCGAGATCGAAAAGGGCCGTCTGGCCGAAGGCAGCGAAGCCGAGTTCGACGCGATCATGGGCGTCAACGTCAAAGGCGTCTGGCTGTGCATGAAGTATCAATTGCCGGTGATGCTGGCCCAAGGCGGTGGCGCCATCGTCAACACCGCATCGGTCGCGGGGTTGGGCGCTGCGCCGAAGATGAGCATTTACGCGGCGTCCAAGCACGCCGTCATCGGCCTGACCAAATCGGCGGCCATCGAATACGCCAAGAAACACATCCGGGTCAACGCGGTGTGCCCCGCCGTGATCGACACCGACATGTTCCGCCGCGCCCATGAAGCCGACCCGCGCAAGGCCGAATTCGCCGCCACCATGCACCCGGTGGGACGCATCGGCAAAGTCGAGGAAATCGCCAGTGCCGTGCTGTACCTGTGCAGCGATGGGGCCGCGTTCACCACGGGGCATTCGTTGGCGGTGGATGGCGGGGTGACGGCGTTTTAACCCGTCAGACCGTGCGCGACGTTTGAGCACGCCACACTTCTTTTGGGATTGTGGTGTGTCAGAAAAACGCAGCGTCCTGGGTCGTGCTTCTACGATTCAAGCGCCTTGAGCAGTGTCTTGCCGGTGTTCAGCAGCTCGGCTTTCAGTGCCTCATCCGTCACCGCCCTCGACAACCCGAGCGCCCCTACCAGCGCGCTCATCGCCAACAGCGCCTGAGCGCGTTTTTTGGCGGGCTGCTTGCTGCTGGTCAGCGCGGTCACCACCGCCAGTTCGTTCTCCAGTTCCCGGGTGTAGAGATCACGTATGGGGTCGCTGCTGCGGGCCACATCATTCATCACCGAGGCCAGGGCACAGCCCGAACCTGGGTCGTGCAAATGACGCTCGCTCAAGTAGCTTTCCACCAGGTCCGCAAGGGTGAGTGTTGAATCGGGGGCGGTGTATTTTTCGAGCTTCTCAGCGCGTTTGTTGAACGCACACTGCAAGGCCTCTTCCACCAGTTTTTCCCGCGATTCGAAATGCTTGTAGAAGCCGCCACCGGTCCGGCCCACTTCTTTCATCAGGTCAGCCACGCCGATCCCGTTCAGCCCGACCTCGCGGAATCGCTCGGCTGCCAAATTGACGATGTGTTCATGAATGACGGCTTTCTCCGCTTGGGAGCGCGACATGGGATTCTCCGGTGGACGCTGTTCAACGAAATATAGGAAGCGATCATACGCCAAATAAAAGGCGATGAAAGTTTAATTTGGCGTATGGACGGACTCCATAATTGGAGTATGGTTGTCATCCGTTTCGTGCTGGCGAAGGCCAGACACCCACCTGTCCGATGCAACGTGAGGAACAATCATGACTGTGCAAGGCAAAACGATTCTGGTCACCGGCGGCAACAGCGGCATTGGCCTGGCCACCGCGCGCCTGCTCCTGGAAAACGGCGCCCGTGTCGCCATTACGGGACGTGATCAGGCGAAGCTCGACGCCGCGGCCGCTGAACTGGGCGGCGATGTATTGGCAATCAGGGCCGACTTGAACGAGCCTGCTGACCTTGATGCCGTCGTTAAAGCGGTGGGCGATGCTTACGGCACGCTCGATGCGGTCTTCGCCAACGCCGGGGTGTCTGGGCCGACGCCGCTGGGCAAGACCACGCGCGAAGCCTTTGAGGCCATCGTCAGCACCAACCTGACGTCGGTGTTTTTCACGATTCAGGGCGTGTTGCCGCTCTTGAAGCAGGGCAGCGCCATCGTTTTGAACGGGTCGGTCATGCGCGAACTGGGCTCGCCCGGTTCTGCCGCGTACTCGGCGAGCAAGGGGGCGATTACTTCCATGGCCAAGGTCTTCGCTTCAGAGCTCGCGCCCCAGGGCATTCGCGTCAACACGGTGATCCCCGGCGGCACCCGCACGCCAATCTGGACCCGCGGTGCCCGAGCAGGCGCGACCGTCGACGGCACTGAAAAAGCCATTGCCCCGCGCATTCCGATGGGACGTTTTTCCGAACCCGAAGAAGTGGCGCAGGCCGTGCTGTTCCTGGCCTCTGACGCGTCGTCCGGGATGACTGCGGCGGAAATCGTGGTCGACGGCGGCAACACCGGTGCGCCGTGGGGCATTCCGCTGTTTCGCGGGTGAGTCGCCCCGTAGCTTTCATCCATTCCCTGTGAGGTATTCAGCTAAGCTGCATGGGCTGTTCACCTCCAGGGAGCGCCGATGGATCACCTGTGGTTTGCCTACCCGTTAATCAGCGCGTCCGTGCTGTTGATCATCGATCTGGTGCTGTGGCAGTGGCTGCACCCGCGTTTTCTACGCCGCAAACTCGCCTGCCGACTGGCCCTGTTCGTGTTGTTCAGCATGGCGCTGCTCGACGGCGGGTTGAGCCCGCTGTATCCGGTGCCTGTCGAATGGCCGGTGTCGCGCCATGTGCTGGGGACGATTCTGAACATCGCGTGGTGGCTGTTCGGCGCACGTACGCTCACGGTCCTCGCGGTCGTGGTGATGGAGCCGCGCATCGGCGGCAAGGGTCACCTGCTGCAAGACGTGATGGGCGCGATCATCTTTCTGGTCGCGGTTGTGGCCGCCGCCGCGTACGTGCTGGACCTGCCGGTCAAAGGCCTGCTGGCGACGTCGGGCGCCGTGGCGATCATCCTCGGTCTTGCGGTGCAAAGCACGCTGGGCGACGTGTTTTCCGGCATCGTCCTCAACGCCACCAAGCCTTATAGAGTCGATGACTGGATTCGCGTCGACGACATCGAAGGCAAAGTCATCGAAATCGACTGGCGCTCCACGCATCTGCTGACGTCCGAAGGCAGCATGGCGGTGATTCCCAACTCCATGGCGGCCAAGACCCGCATCGTCAACTTCAGTCGCCCTGACCATTTTCATTCCGTCACCTTGAGCATCGAGCTGCCGACGCGTCTGCGGCCGAGTCTGGTGCTGGACTCGCTCGACAAGGCCATCCTCGGGTGCCGCGAATTATTGGTCACGCCCAAGTCTTCCGCCGTGGTGGTGAAGACCGGGTTGCGCAGCGTTGAATACGAAGTCACCGGCTACGTGAAATCACGCGACCGACGCTCGGCGGTGCGTAATCAGCTGTATGACCTCATTCACCGGCAACTCGCGGCCACGGAAACCCGGCTCGACCAGTCCCGACCTGCCACCCGGCCTTCTGCCGTGCTCAACACGGTCGGGGCGCTGCGCATGCTCAGCGACGAAGACCGCGCCCAGCTTGAACTGCACATGCATTGGGTGCCTACGGGGCCAAGGACGTGGTGCTCGCGGAAGGCATCGTGCCGGACGCGCTGTACATCATTGAGTCCGGGGTGATGTCGGTGTCGATCCAGCGCCCCGATGGCTGGCTCGAAATCGGGCGCATGGGGCCAGGCGAACTGTTCGGCGAGACCGGGTTCGTCGATGGCACGCCGACCGCAGGCCGTTTCTGTGCCTATACCGACTGCATGATTTACCGCATCGACAAGGCCGATCTGGAGCCGTGGCTGCAAGAGCACAGCGAACTCATCGGCGCATTGGCGGGGCTGGCGAAATTCCGCACCAAAGCTCGCGCTTCGATGCTTGACGTCAAGCCGGTGATCACTGACCCGAGCGGCTTCATGGGCTGGCTGCGCAAGAACGTGACGCGCTTCCAGGTCGGTCGTGGGCCGGGTGCTGGACCGGGGCCGACTGACAAAATGAGCTGATGTTTCGCACACGCACGGGGCGAGGTTCTCGCTCTCTTTCAGGGATATCACACGAGGCGCGACGAAACCCGCCTCTGGATTCAACACAGGGAGTGCTCTAAATTGCTCGCTCATTCGAAAGTCAGCCGAGTCGTTGAAATGCCTGCAGTCCGCCCGACCCTTAACCCCCAAATCCTGCGTGCCGGTGATGCCGTCGCGCTGGTGTCGCCCGCTGGCCCGGTGGCCGAAGCGAGAGTGGAAGCGGCGGTCCGCGAATTGTCGTCGTGGGGGTTGCGCCCCCGGGTTTACCCCCATGCGCTGGAGGCCGAGCATTTTCTCGCGGGCAGTGATGCCCATCGCGTCGCGGACCTGAACGACGCGCTGGCCGACCCCGAGATTCGCGCGGTGTTGTGCACACGGGGCGGCTACGGCGTTCAGCGAATTCTCGCCCACATAGACTACGACGCCGTGCGCCGCGATCCGAAGCTGGTGGTCGGTTTTTCCGACATCACGGCGTTGCACGCGGCGTTGTGGACTCACACGGGGCTGGCGACCATTCATGGTCCGGTCGCGGCACAACTTGAGCGGGGAGGGTTGTTTGCCAGCACCTTGCGCCAGGCCCTCATGAGTCATGAACCGTTGGTGGTCGAGGCTGAGCGAGACGAGCCGACCTTTAGCGTGCGGACTTCGGGCATCGCCCACGGCACCTTGCTGGGTGGCAACCTGACCATCTTGAGCACCTGCATCGGAACGCCTTTTTTTCCAGACGTCGACGGCGCGATTCTGCTGATCGAAGACGTGGGCGAGTTGGCGTACCGCGTCGACCGTTCTCTCACCCACCTGGGTAACGCTGGAGTGCTCCAGCGCCTGGCCGGCATCGTGATAGGCCAGTTCAGCGAGCCGGGGCACGGCAATAACGCGATCCGTCCTCCCGATGTCTTGCGCGAGCGCCTAGGCGGCTTGGGCATCCCAGTGCTGGGCGGGTTGTCCATTGGTCACGGCGACCGGAACCGGGCGGTGGCGTTGGGCTGTGCCGCCACGCTGGATGCCGATGCGGGCACGTTGACGGTGGCCGCTGCCGTTCGCTGAATAAGAGCGTTACCGGCGCACGGGTGTCACCGATTGCCCGATTTCGGTCCGTCCAGCGCGTTACCTTTCGTCGCATTCACCCTTCATTTGAAGGGTGAACCTCACGTGTCTACCTGATGAAGATTCAACTCGCGCCGATAACTATTCTGGAAGCGACCTTGGCGTAGCTATTTGCCATTATTCCGACGTCAAATTCACGTTTTGCTGCTGACCCGTTGCGAATCTGCACGAAAATTGTATGGCCGTGCTGAACATGGCCTCGCTGTGTGCCTCTTTTGAGCTGTAACTGGGGATAGAACATCATGATTTCGGCCGTGCAATCGCGTTTCGCCAACCTCGGAATGGCGAAGAAACTGGGTATCGGGTTTGTCCTCGTCTTGCTGCTGACAGCCCTCGTTGCCGCGATCGGCGTCTGGTCGCTGCGCTCCATCAGCGTGCACTTCGACAGCCTCAAGGAAATGACTGCGCTCAACTCGGGTCTCAGCCGTGTTCGCTTGCTGGAGCAGGATTACGCCCTGCACAGCGACCCCAAGGTGGTCGAGGAACTTCATGCGGGGCTCGATGCCCTGAACGCTCAAGCCGAGCAGCTCAAGGCGTTATCGGCGGTCAATCAACAGGTGATGGGCCAGGTCCAGCAAGCGCTGGCTGCCTACCGCAAGTCGTTCGACGAGTTTGTCAGCATCAGTCAGAGCAAGGACCTGGCGCTGGAAATGGCCAGTTGGTCGGTCTCCAGCGTGGCCAACAACCTCGACGTTCTGCAGGCGGGTCTTGCGGACGATGGCGCGTACAGCCTCAAGGACTCGCAAGGCCAGCAAGGGGCGGACGTCATCGAGCAATCGGGGCAGGTCAGCCAGATTTCCAAACTGATGATGCAGGCCATGGATGAGGCGCGCGTTCGCCTGGACAAGAGCCGCAAGACCGGTTCGGGTGAAGAAGCCAAGACTGGCAAGATCGAACAGGCGGTGCAGGCCCAAGAGCTGGCGGAACAGCTCAAAGGCGTCATCAAGGACTCCGGCTACCTCACGGTGCTGACCGAGGTCAGCGGCCACATCACCAACTTCAGCGACAAACTGAACGAATACACCGGTCTGCTGGCCGACGAGGCCCGGGTCTCGCAACAACTGGCGACCAATTCGAAAACCGTGGTGCAACAGGTCAATCAGGCCTACGACGCCGAAGACCAGTCGATGATGGGCGAGTTGAAGGCCAACTCGCTGAAGATCATCGGTTCGTCGATCCTGGCGTTGTTCGTGGGGCTGATCGCCTCGTTCGTCATCACCCGCATTATCGTCGCACCATTGCGCAGCGTGATCGCGATTGCCCAGCGCATCGCGGCGGGTGACCTGAGTGGCAATGTCCAGGTGACACGCAAAGATGAAATCGGTCAGTTGATGCAGGCCATGCAGCAAATGGGTGCGGGCCTGAGTGGCATCGTCAGTGGGTTGCAGGCGGGGATCGAGCAGTTGGCGACCTCGGCGCACTCGCTCTCGGCGGTGACCGAGCAAACCAATCTGGAAGTCAGCACCCAGAAAGAAGAGACCGAGCAGGTCGCCACGGCCATGAACCAGATGACGGCCACCGTGCACGACGTGGCGCGCAACGCCGAAGAAGCGGCCCAAGCGGCGCAAACGGCGGACGACAAGGTCGACAGCGGTCAGGCGGTGGTGCGCCAGAGCATGCAGCGCATCGAGCAACTGGCGACGTCGGCCGACTCGGCGAGCCACAGCATCGAAAACCTCAGTGCCGAGATTCAGAACATCGGCAAGGTGTTGAGCGTGATCAAAAGCGTCGCTGAGCAGACCAACCTGTTGGCACTCAATGCGGCCATTGAAGCGGCGCGCGCAGGCGAGCAGGGCAGGGGCTTTGCGGTGGTGGCGGATGAAGTCCGGGCCCTCGCCAAACGTACCCAGCAGTCGACCGAAGAAATCGAGCGGCTGGTCACCAGCCTGCAAAGCGGAGCGCAAGCGTCGGTGGCGCAGATCCAGAGCAGCGGTGAGCTGGTCAAGTTGGCGGTCAGCGACGCGCTACAGACCGAAAGCGCGCTGGGGAGCATCGCAGTGGCGGTGTCGTTGATTCAGCAAATGAACCAGCAGATCGCCGCAGCGGCAGAACAGCAAAGCTCAGTCGCCGAAGAGATCAACCGCAGCGTCACCAGCATCCGAGCCAGCGCCGATCAGTCAGCCCTGGCGATGCAGGGCAACGCCGCGTCGAGCATCGAACTGGCGTCGCTGGGGATAGAGTTGAAAGGCATGGTGGGGCACTTCCGGCTTTGACGGTATCGTGCGAATGGTCGCCGCTGTAGGAGGCATGCCACGCTCCTGCAGGGTGCGCCCGCCATTACTTCCGATAATTCAAAATCACCAACGTCAACACCCCCGCCACGATCCCCCAGAACGCCGATCCGATGGAGAACAGCGTCAGCCCAGACGCGGTGACCATGAAGGTGATCAGCGCCGCTTCGCGCTCCTTGGGTTCGTTCATCGCCACGGTCAGGCCGTTGATGATCGAGCCGAACAGGGCCAGTGCCGCAATCGACAGCACCAACTCCTTTGGAAAGGCCGCGAACAGGGCTGCCAACGTCGCCCCGAAAATCCCGGCAATCGCGTAGAACAGCCCGCACCAGATGGCCGCCGTGTAGCGTTTGTTGCGGTCTTCGTGGGCATGAGGCCCGGTGCAGATGGCCGCGCTGATGGCGGCCATGGTGATGCCGTGGGCACCGAACGGGGCGGTGATCAGCGAGATCAACCCGGTGGCGCTGATCAACGGCGAGGAGGGAACCTGATAATCATCGGCGCGCAACACGGCGATGCCCGGCATGTTCTGCGAGGTCATGGCCACGACGAACAGCGGAATACCAATGCTGATGGTCGCGCCCCACGAGAATGAGGGAGTGGTCCAGACCGGCACCGCGACTTCCAGATTGAAACCGGTGAAATTCAACATGCCGAGCATGGCCGATAACGCCACGCCCACCAGCAGCGTCACCAGCAACGCGTAGCGTGGCGAGAAGCGTTTGACGATCAGGTAGGTGAAAAACATGCCCAGCACCAGTCCGGTGCGGTGCTGCGCGGCGACGAAAATTTCGCTGCCGATCTTGAACAGAATTCCTGCCAGCAGCGCTGCCGCCAGTGAGGTGGGCAGACGCTTGACCAGCTTTTCGAAACTGCCGGTAATG
This sequence comes from Pseudomonas sp. NPDC088368, assembly GCF_044753445.1. Taxonomy (NCBI): domain Bacteria; kingdom Pseudomonadati; phylum Pseudomonadota; class Gammaproteobacteria; order Pseudomonadales; family Pseudomonadaceae; genus Pseudomonas; species Pseudomonas sp. NPDC088368. The sequence goes on along the minus strand of NZ_JBIVNG010000003.1, from coordinate 364,239 downwards.
CCGCAGATGAATACGAGTAACGCGCTGGTCATGTAGGCGCCGATGGCCTCGGGATAAGCCACGTGCCCCAAGCTGGTGATCAGTAACGCCGCGCCCGGCGTGGACCAGGCCACTGTGATCGGCGAACGGTAGCGCAGCGAAAGGCCGATGCTGCACAGCGCCATGCCCATAAACAACGCCCAGATCCAGGAAGAAATCTGCGCCGAGGTCAACCCGGCGGCTTGGCCCGCCTGAAAGATCAACACCAGCGAACTGGTGACCCCGGTCATCATCGCGATGAAGCCCGCCACGATGGCGGAGGGCGAAGTGTCAGTGAGCGGGCGCAGCGGCGTATGGGTCGCGTCAGTCATGCGGTCGATCCTTGGAGCGGCAATGTGAACAGATCAGCAAGCCTATACGCAGTTGTCACAATTCGTTGCGATACAGCCGCCCGCGCATTAATCGGCACAGTTCGCGGCGGCTTGCTGCCGGTCTCGAATCGCCAGATCAGCGATGAACCTGTAGGAGCGAATTCATTCGCGAGACGGTGGTACGGCCGATACATCTCTATCGTCTGGCCTATCTTTCGCGAATGAATTCGCTCCCACAGAAGGCTGTGCAAAGCAGATTTGAAGCTGCTCAGCCGCGATTCAGCGTTTTCCCCAACGCCTGATTCACCGCCAGCCAACCGTCCACCGCTTCCCGGCCCGCGTCCTTGAACACCTTCTGCAACAGCTTCACCTGCTCGCGACGCAGCGATTCTTCAAACTTCGCGCCTTCCTCGGTCAGCGCCAGCAGCCGTTTGCGCTTGTCGTCTTCGGAGGCAACGCTGAGCACCAGCTCCATCTCTACCAGCTGTCGCAGCGGTGTGTTCAGCGCCTGTTTGCTGACCCCGAGCACGGTCAGCAGTTCTTTCACGCTCAAACCGGGGTAACGAGCGATGAAAAAGACGATGCGCTGGTGCACGCGACTCAGGCCCCGACGGTCGAGCATTTCATCGGCCTTCGCAGTGAAAGCCTGGTAGCCATAGAAAAACGCCTCCATGGCAATTTGCTGCGTCGATGAATTTTTAAGGTCAAGCATATTGACGTATCCAGGCTTGGCATCGTAGTTTCGGTCAACCAGTTTGACGTATTTCCATTTATTTCCGCCAGCGGTGATCACATGGCATTTTCTGAACGCGTCACCCGTTTGAAGAGTTCGCTGATTCGCGAAATCCTGGCCGCTGCCCAGCGCCCTGAAATGATGTCGTTCGCCGGTGGCCTGCCTGCCGAGACCATGCTGCCCCAGAGCGACTGGTCCGACATGCCCCGCAGCATCGGTCAGTACGGCATGAGCGAAGGTGAACCGCAATTGCGCGAGGTGCTTGCGGCACAAGCCCGGGCGTTGGGTATTGCCTGCGAGGCGAGCCAGGTGATGATTGTCAGCGGCTCCCAACAGACGCTCGATCTGGCCGCCAAGCTCTACATCGACAAGGGCACCGAAATCCTGCTGGAAGGCCCGACCTATCTTGCGGCCTTGCAAATTTTTCAGCTGTTCGGCGCCGATTGCCTGACCGTGCCGTTGCTCGCCGAAGGCCCGGACCTTGACGTTTTGCGCCAGCGACTGGAGCAGCACACACCGTCATTCGCTTACCTGATTCCTACGTTCCAAAACCCGTCCGCCGTGCGTTACAGCGAAACCGCGCGGGATGCCGTGGCCGCCTTGCTGGACGAGTTTGGCGTGACGTTGATCGAAGACGAACCTTATCGCGACCTGACGTTTGACGGCGGCAGCGCTCGCCCCATCGTCAGTCGGTTGAAGCAGGCCAGCTGGATCTACACCGGCACCGTGTCGAAAACCCTGATGCCCGGTTTGCGCGTGGGCTATCTGATCGCGTCGAAGGATCTGTTCCCGCACTTGCTGAAACTCAAGCAGGCGGCTGATCTGCACACCAACCGCGTCGGTCAGTGGCAGGCTTCGCAGTGGATCGGCAGCGAGCCTTATGAGCGGCATCTGGTCGAATTGCGTGATTTTTACCGCACCCGTCGAGACCAGTTCGAAGCGGCCTTGCAGCGGCACTTCAGCGATCTCGCGGAATGGAACAGTCCACAAGGAGGGCTGTTCTTCTGGCTGTCACTCAAGGATAAACTCGACACCCGCACACTGCTTGATACCGCGCTGGCGCAAAATGTCGCGTTCATGCCCGGAGAACCGTTTTTCACTGACCCGGATGCCAATCCCGGTTACCTGCGCCTGAATTTCAGCCACATCGACCCGGCGCGGCTGGACGAAGGCCTGAAGCGACTGGCCGCTGTCATCAAACAGGCGCAACAGGCCCTCGCGGCCTGATACCTTACGCACACGTACCACCGCACCCACGAGGGGAGAGCAGCAGATGTACACGGTTTACGGCGATTACAATTCAGGCAACTGCTACAAGATCAAGCTGATGCTCAACCTGCTCGGCGCAGAATACCAATGGGTGCCGGTGGACATCCTCAATGGCGAGACCGAGACCGAAGCGTTTCTGGCGAAGAACCCCAATGGCAAGATTCCTGTGCTGGAACTGGAAGACGGGACGTGCCTGTGGGAGTCCAACGCGATCCTCAATTTCCTCGCCGAAGGCACACCCTATCTGTTGACCGAACCCCGCCTGCGTACGCAGGTGTTGCAGTGGCAATTCTTCGAGCAATACAGCCACGAGCCGACCATTGCCGTGGCGCGGTTCATCCAGTTTTACCTGGGGCTGCCGGAGGCGCGGCTGGAGGAATACCGGTCGATGCACAAGCGCGGTTACAAGGCGTTGAAAGTCATGGAGCAGCAGTTGTTGCGCACGCCGTTCCTGGTGGGTGAACAGTTTTCCATCGCCGACATCGCGCTGTACGCCTACACCCACGTGGCGCATCAGGGCGGCTTCGACCTCGCTCAGTTCCCGGCGATTCAGGCCTGGCTGGCGCGGGTTCAGCAACAGCCAGGCTATATCGGCATGCTCGACTGACCGCTGCTGAAAGAAAAAACCGGCCTGGGCAACCATGGCCGGTTTTTTTAGGTCTGAAGTGTGTGCCCGGTCATCACGCGCCACGGTTTTTGCGCTCAAGCTGCGCACGGTCTGGTTTTGATCGGACGATCATTTGAAGAAAAGGGAGCATTCGATGCGCTACATGATGATAGCGGTGGGCATGTTCATGGCCCTGGGGATTGGCTGCTCGGCACAGGCCGAGGATTGCGATTCGACACAGGCGTCGATGAATCAATGCGCCAGCAAGCAATACAAGGCGCTGGACGACGAACTGAACGCGCAATACAAGGCGCAGATGGCCTACCTGAAGACGCCGGCCAACAAGAAAGCGCTGCAAGAGACGCAGAAGAAATGGCTCGCGTTTCGTGATGCCGATTGCCTGTACCAGGTGGGCAAGCGTGAAGACGGCGGCAGCATGTGGCCGATGTCGCAGCTGATGTGCCTCTCGGACCAGACCAAGGTGCGGGTCGAACAATTGAAGGCCTTCAATGCATGTCGGCAGGAAGGCTGCCCAAGGTGAGCTGACGCTTTCCGGCTTGCCCGCTGCAACGACCCGAGGGGCGCCACCGTCGGCAAGCCGGATTGCTACAGCAACAGCGGCGCGATCAGGCCGCTGAAAACCGCTGATTCAAGTACTCGATGATGACCCTGGATTCGTACATCCACACGGTTTTGCCGGCTTCTTCGATCCGCAGGCACGGTACTTTGATTTTGCCGCCTTCATTGAGCAGGGTCTGGCGATCCAGCTCGTTGTTCTTCGCGTCGCGCAACGCCACCGGCACATTCAGACGGCGCAGGGTGCGGCGGGTTTTCACGCAGAACGGGCAGGCGTTGAACTGATACAGCGTCAAGTCTTTCGCCGACGCTTCGACTGCTGCCTGTGCTTCAGGCGAACGTTTTTTCTTGCCGGGACGGGTCAGGAAGTCGACCAGAATGACCAATTGGCCAAGGCCGACCCTCAGTGCTTTCATCAACATGCTTGAAACCTCGCGGCCGCAACGGTTGTTGCGGCGCTTCAGGACGCCCGGATCACTTGATCAGGCTGAGGAACTCGGTACGGGTGGCGGCGTTTTCGCGGAACTCGCCCAGCATCACCGAAGTGATCATCGATGAATTCTGCTTCTCGACGCCGCGCATCATCATGCACATGTGCTTGGCTTCGATGACCACGGCCACGCCCAGCGCGCCGGTCACTTGCTGAACGGCTTCGGCGATTTGACGGCTGAGGTTTTCCTGAATCTGCAGGCGGCGGGCGAACATGTCGACGATACGCGCGACCTTCGACAGGCCCAGGACCTTGCCGCTCGGGATGTACGCCACATGGGCCTTGCCGATGAATGGCAACAAATGATGCTCGCACAGCGAATACAGCTCGATGTCCTTGACCAGAACCATCTCACTGTTGTCGGAGCTGAACAGCGCGCCGTTGGTGACTTCTTCCAGGGTTTGCTGGTAGCCACGGCAGAGATACTGCATGGCTTTGGCCGCACGTTTCGGGGTGTCGAGCAGGCCCTCGCGGGAGACGTCCTCACCAAGTTGACCAAGGATCGCCGTGTAGTTCTGTTCCAGTGTCACAGGGGTGTGTTCCGTGTGGGTTCAAAGAAACGCAGGGCAGGTGGCCTGCAAAGGCGCACATAGTAGCGTAGCTCGGCGGGGAGGGGTACGGCGGGCGACCGACAAACCTGCGGCACGTCGCCGCTCGAACGGAGCGTCAGGAACCTTTACCTAACCTTTACCGAGTGCGTATGTCGAAATGTGTCGAATCGGTGTCTGAGTTAATGGGTGAACGATGCCCGGATGAAGAGAGTGAATGTATGTTGAGCCGAATCGCGAAAATCGCACTGATTATCGCCCTGACGTCGTCGGTTTCGGGCTGTTTCTTCGGTCCCGGATGGGGACGCCATGGCGGTGGGTGGCACGACCATCGGTATTTCGACGGTGGCCCCGGACCGGGCTACTACCATCGCTGATCGAGGCTGAATCGATCCCGTGCCGGATGCCGGGATCTCGACAGCCACTACGACAAAGGCCGCGACTGGAGGGATTCCTCGTTGCGGCTTTTTTGTACTTGAAGCGTTGGTGGGGCGGGGGCTGGCTGAGACAGGCATTGCGCCAGAGGGCGGCCTTTTATGTCGCGTGGGTGCATTACCTGTGGGAGCGAATTCATTCGCGAAACGGTGGTACAGCCGGCGCATCTCTATCGCCTAATCTATTTTTCGCGAATGAATTCGCTCCTACAGTTGTATGCAGCGTCTACTCGTCCCGCCCATCCATCATCGTGCGCTTGAGCATCACGTACACCGCGCCCGCTCCGCCGTGTTTGGGGATACAGGACGTGAAGCCCAGCACTTGCTGATGCTGACGCAGCCAGGTGTTGACGTGGCTTTTGATCATCGGTCGCTTGCCGTCCAGTCGCACGGCTTTGCCGTGAGTGATGCGCACGCAGCGGATTTCAAGTTTGGTGGCCTCTGCCAGAAACTCCCACATGGTTTCCCGCGCCAGCTCCACGCTCATGCCGTGCAGGTCGAGGCTGCCGTCGAAGCTGATCTGCCCCAGTTTGAGCTTGCGCATCTGGCCTTCCTGAACGCCGTCGCGGGCCCAGTACAGCGTGTCTTCCGGCCCGACGTCGATCACGAACTGATCGGACAGGCCGTCCACGGTAATCGTGGCGTCCGAGCGCACGGTCGCTGCCTGCCGCAGTTTGGCCAGGTTCTTACGGTCAGTTTTGGGTTTGCCTACGTCGGCGTGTTCAGTCTTGATGGGCTTGACGCCACGGGTCTCGTTTCTGAACAGGGAAAAGTCGTCGTCTTGCATGTCGGTCTCCGCGAAGGCCGCCAGTTTAACCAAGTCACGCCGTTGTCGGCGCGACTAAAAAGCTCAAAGGGCGTTGGGAGACGCGGAAGGGGAGGTCAGTCGTGCTTCTTCATCAGGTGCGGAGACATGTTCAACTCGCCAGCACGACGGCGGCGGCGACGGCTGCGGCGCCACAGCCAGACACCGATATACAGCAATAACAGGCCAACCACGATCGTGACCACGGCACCTGCGGGGCTGGCATTGAGTTCGCCCAGTGCAGCCGGGTGACCAATCAGGCTGGCGACGCCGGCCATGGCCAGCAACACGCCCGCCATGGCGAAAATGGCGGAAATGGCAGCGCCAATGCGCATCCGCCAGTTACCCTGGCCCTTGGGGCGTAGGCGACGGGCATCAAAACCATCGGATATCTTCATTCCGACTTCCTCTATGGGTATCGGCGCTCTGACCTGCTTACGCCCGGGTGGTTCCCGTCGGGTCAGTGCACGAAGCCAAACACGAGTGATTAACGGATAGGCGGTTATGTGAGACGGTTCACACAACCTGACGACTGCATTTGTACGCTTTTTCTTCAGGAACTGCCTGAAAATGATGCCCGAGGCGCGGTCAAGGCTCTGCGGATCACGGGTCAGCTCCTGATGAAGCAGCGCAGTCAGATCAGGTCTTTGGTCAGGGCGAGCTTGGCGAAGTTGTCGTTCATGATGGCCATCTCGGCTTGCTGCACGAGTTCAGCCTTGATCACGCCGGTGGGCGTTGGCAGGTCGCGGGTGGCGCAGGCGTCTTCGACCAGCGTGCAGCGGAAACCGTAATCCTTGGTCGCGCGCACCGTCGTGCTGACGCTTGAATGGCTCATGAAGCCGCACACCACCAGGTCCAGGCGGCCGAGGTCTTCCAGCAGCTTGTGCAGGGTCTTGCGGTCGTCGGTGGTGACAGTCCCGTTCAGCGCATTGGGCAAGCGTTTTTCGATGACGATCTCGTCGCCCTGGGGTTGCAGCTCGGGAACGAACTGGCCGCGTTCGCCTTGCGGATCGAACATGCCACCGACGGTGCCGAGGTGGCGCACGTGAATGATCGGCGACTTCGCGGCACGCGCGGCGTCGACCAGTTTGACGATGTTGTCGATGGCCGCTTGAACGCCGGTCAGCGCCAGGGGGCCGCTGAGGTATTCCTTTTGCGCGTCGATGATGATCAACGTGGCATTACTCAAAGTGGCCGCTGCGTATTCACGGCCACTGAGTTGAAACATGGTCTTTGGACCGTTGGTTGAAACAGACATCTGGGGCTCCTTCGAGTGGGGCTTTTGCCACATTGTCCACTGGCTGAGCGATTCTGTGAATCTCAATGCTCACAGCCGTCGCTTTTTACCGGGCGTCAAGCCGTCGAGCAGGTCGCGGTTGCTGTCATATTGCCTGCAAATTTGACGAAAGGTGGCGGAAAGTTTTTCAAGGCAAGGTGCCATCCGGCGCAGGCATCGTTTGTTGCGAGGATGGCTGCTAGAATCGCCCGTCGTTTTTTCAAGGAGTCTGCCGTGATCACTTCCCGCCTGCGCACCCTGCGCGATCATATCCGTTGGGCCGTCAGCCGTTTTCATGGGGAAGACCTGTTTTACGGGCATGGCACCGACAACGCCTGGGACGAAGCCCGGCAGTTGGTACTGGGTGCGTTGCACCTGCCTTGGGAGATTTCCGACAGTTACCTGGATTGCAACCTCGAAGACGACGAACTGGTCAATGTCCAGCGTTTGATCAAGCGCCGCATCGACGAACGTGTGCCGACCGCCTACCTGCTGGGCGAGGCGTGGTTCTGCGGGATGTCGTTCATCGTCGATGAGCGTGTGTTGATTCCGCGCTCTCCCATCGGCGAATTGATCGAGCACCGATTCGAGCCCTGGCTGGCTCAAGCCCCTGCGCGCATTCTCGACCTTTGCACCGGTTCTGGCTGCATCGGCATTGCCTGTGCAGACGAGTTTCCAGAGGCCGAAGTGGTGCTGGCGGACCTGTCGTTCGAAGCGCTGGAAGTCGCCAACCAGAACATCGAGCGTCACGGGCTGGACGAGCGCGTCTACACCGTTCAGGGCGATGGCTTCGACGGTTTGCCGGGGCAGCGGTTCGACCTGATCGTGTCCAACCCGCCTTATGTCGATGCCGAGGATTTCGCGGACATGCCGGATGAATACCAGCACGAACCCGAGCTGGCGCTGGCCTGTGGTGATGACGGCCTGAACCTGGTCCGGCGGATGCTGGCTCAGGCGGGGGAACACCTGACGGAGAAGGGCTTGCTGATCGTTGAAGTGGGCAATAGCCAGGTTCACGTCGAGGCGTTGTACCCCGAGGTGGACTTCGCCTGGCTGGAATTCCAGCGTGGTGGGCACGGGGTGTTCATGCTGACGGCCGAGCAGTGCCGGCAGCATCAGGCGGTCTTTGCGTCGCGGGTCTGAGCAACTGATTCGCCACTGCCGTCACCTCCGGCGTTTCTCTCAGGTTCAGCCGCGACCATACTACCTGGGCACGACACAAAACCTGTGGGAGACGCCGGAGGTGACGGCAGTGAACGCTGTTCAGCGGTGAGTCGCGATCCAGATCAATAGCCCCGCCTGAAACACTGCAAACGTTACCAGGCAGGCGATGGTGAAACGCAGCCCGGCATCGTCGCGGCGGAATTTGTTGACGCGATCTTCGGCTTTCTTGATCGCGACTTCCTGCTCCTGGATCTTCTGCTCGGCCTGCTGCAACATCTGCGCGGCGTCGAGGATCTCGACCAGTTGCACCTTTTCGGTGTTCCAGGTGTTGTTCAGGTTGCCGATCTTGGCGTCCTTGACCGAACCTTTCAGGTGCTGAGGGTCGGCATAAGCCACTTCGAAGCCCTGAGTCTTGAGGAAGTGGTCACGGCGCAGGCGGGTGTCTTCGTTCAGCGCGTCCTTGTTCGCCAAGGCCGTGCCTTCGATGCGGTACTCGGACCAGCGTTTCTGCGCCCAATGAATGCCTTGCGCCAGCATGAAACGGCCCAGCCCCCGGTTCCACGGTTCGATCTGCAAGCCGGATTCGGGACCCACTCGTACGGCACGGTTGGCGTGGTCGACCCAGATATCAAGGTTGTTCTGTTCCTTGCGAGTCTTCTGGCCCGGCAGGTGATACGTCATGCGCAGCAGGCTGAAGTCCTTGCTGTGACGTTCTGCCCGGCCGAATTCGACGAAGCGCAGCGGACGGCCCCCGGTGGCCCGGTCCGTCGGCAGCGGTGCCAGGCGCAGCATCGAAAAATGCTCGGCCTGCACGTCTTCCCACAACACTGGCGCGGCGTCCCCATCCTGGTGATCGGTCTGAGTGGCCGGCTCGGCTTCCATAAGTGCTTCTGTCATCACGGCGATCCTGTGTTCTCGACATTGCCCGGCAACACAATGCCAGCAACCCGATATCGGCCGTTTTTGCTGAATCTGAAGGGTGAGGTTTGGCGCTAAGCCTTGGGCACCGACCCGATAAACGTGAGTATGCGATCCGATAACTCGCTGGCCAGCGGCAGCTGCGGGTCTTTATAGGAGGCCAATTGGCGCTTCATGTCCATCGGCACGATGCGCAGCACGTGGTTCATGCCGTCGATAATCGCCAATTGTGAATCGGGCTTGGCCTTGTGCAGCAATTCGGCATCGCCCACACCCACCTGCATGTCGTTGCGCCCTTGCAGGATCAGCGTTGGAATCTTCAGCTTGCCGAACGCTTGGGCCGGGTTCTGCCGGAACAGCGAAATCAGGTACGGCTGAACGCTCGGGCGGAACACCACTTGCAGCGGATCGGGCACGTCCGGGTCGGTCTTGCCAGCCTTCATTTCTTCGATCAGTGCCTCGCTGCGAGCCAGCAGGGGAGGCGGAAGCCGGTCCTGTAACTGCTCGCGGATGACCTGGTCCACCGGTCGTCCCGTGCCCGCCAGGGAAATCAACGCCGTGGCGCCCGCCCGTTCCGCCGCCAACGAGGCAACGAGCGCCCCCTCGCTGTGACCGAGGATGATCAATTGGCCGAGCCGCGAGTCGGTCTTGAGTTTTTGGCTCCAGGCCACCGCGTCATCGACGTATTTTTCGATGGTCAGATCCCGCTCATCAGGGGTGGCGGGGCGACTGGCCGCAACGCCGCGCTTGTCGTAACGCACACTGGCAATGTTGTGCCGGGCAAGAATCACCGCCAGGCGCTTCATGCTGTCGTTGCGGCCGCCGTCGGTGTTGTTGCCGTCGCGGTCGGTCGGTCCGGAGCCGGCAATGATGAGCACCACCGGGACCGGCTCCTTGGATTTGGGCAGCAGAAGGGTGCCAAATAGCTCCCCCGTCCCGGTTTCCAGAGAGACAGGACGTTGCAGCACGACCGGCGTGCCCGCGTTGGCGAGGGAAGACAGCAAAGTGAGGGTCAAGGCGATTACTCGCAGCGGCCGTAAGCCGCAAATCAGGGACATACCACGTAGCATCGCAAGGCCATCATCAATAAAGTGTGAAATTGGACGCAGCCAATCGAATAAGGTTCGGGCGTGATATAGACGTTGACCCTGCGTATACTGGCGCGCTCTTTTTAGACTTTTTGGTTTTTGGTCGATTTCTCGGAGCCTCCCGCATGTCCGGCAATACCTTCGGCAAGCTGTTCACTGTCACCACCGCAGGCGAAAGCCATGGCCCGGCGCTGGTTGCTATCGTTGACGGCTGCCCGCCAGGTGTCGAGCTGTCGCTGGAAGACCTGCAGCGCGACCTGGACCGCCGCAAGCCCGGCACCAGCCGCCATACCACCCAGCGTCAGGAAGCGGATGAAGTCGAAATCCTCTCTGGCGTGTTCGAAGGCAAGACGACCGGCGCGTCCATCGGCCTGTTGATCCGCAACACCGACCAGAAATCCAAAGACTACTCGCAGATCAAGGATCTGTTCCGTCCGGCCCACGCCGATTACACCTACCACCACAAATACGGCATCCGCGATTACCGCGGCGGCGGTCGCAGTTCGGCCCGGGAAACCGCGATGCGCGTGGCGGCCGGTGCCATCGCCAAGAAATACCTGCTGACTCAGGGCATCACCGTGCGCGGCTACATGAGCCAGTTGGGCCCTATCGAAATCCCGTTCAAGACGTGGGAGTCGGTCGAGCAAAACGCCTTTTTCAGCCCTGATCCGGACAAGGTCCCGGAGCTGGAAGCCTACATGGACCAACTCCGCCGCGATCAGGATTCGGTCGGGGCGAAGATCACTGTCGTCGCTGATGGCGTGATGCCGGGGCTGGGTGAGCCGATTTTTGACCGCCTGGACGCCGAGCTGGCCCATGCACTGATGAGTATCAATGCCGTGAAGGGCATCGAGATCGGCGCCGGGTTCGACAGCGTCTCCCAGCGTGGCACCGAGCACCGCGACGAGATGACCCCGGAAGGTTTTCTTTCGAACAACGCGGGCGGCATCCTCGGCGGCATCTCATCGGGTCAGCCGATCATCGCCCACCTGGCGCTGAAAGCCACATCGAGCATCACTACCCCGGGCCGTTCGATTGACATCGACGGCAATCCGGTTGACGTGATCACCAAGGGCCGCCACGACCCGTGCGTCGGCATTCGGGCCACGCCAATTGCCGAGGCGATGATGGCCATCGTGCTGCTCGACCACTTGCTGCGCCATCGCGGCCAAAACCTCGACGTGCGGGTCAATACCCCGGTCCTGGGCCAGCTGTAATGCGGGAGTCCGGCGCGGCCGCCACGGGCAATTGACCGTGGCGGCGCTTCCTTACTGGCGGCTGTCCAGCTTTTACCTCTTCTATTTCGCCCTGCTGGGTTCGACGGCGCCGTTTCTAGCGCTGTACTTCGACCACCTGGGCTTTTCCAGCGCGCGCATCGGCGAGTTGGTCGCGATCCCGATGTTGATGCGTTGCGTGGCGCCGAACCTGTGGGGCTGGCTGGGCGACTACACCGGTCGGCGTCTGGCGATCGTGCGTTTCGGCGCATTCTGCACACTGGTGTGCTTTTCTCTGATTCTTATCGACAAATCCTACGCCTGGCTCGCCATGGTCATGGCGTTGCATGCCTTTTTCTGGCACGCCGTATTGCCGCAGTTCGAGGTCATCACGCTCGCGCATTTGCAAGGCCAGACTGCCCGCTACAGCCAGATTCGCCTGTGGGGTTCGGTGGGGTTCATCCTGACCGTGGTAGGGCTGGGGCGGCTGTTCGAGTGGTTCAGCCTTGATGTGTATCCGCAGGCGTTGCTGTTGATCATGGCCGGGATCGTCGCCAGCAGTGGATGGGTGCCCAATGCGCAGCCGCCTGTATCGACCCAACGACCTGCAGGGGAAGGGTTTCTCAAACAACTGTTCAGCCCCGGCGTACTGGCTTTCTATCTGTGTGTGGCGTTGATGCAACTGAGCCACGGGCCGTATTACACCTTTCTCACGCTGCACCTTGAGCGCCTCGGTTACAGTCGCGGCATCATCGGCATCCTCTGGGCGGTTGGCGTGGTTGCGGAAGTGCTGATGTTCCTGGCGATGAGCCGTATCCTGCAGCGATTCAGCGTGCGTCAGGTCTTGATCACCAGTTTTGCGCTGGCGTCTTTACGCTGGCTGTTGCTGGGGAATTTCGCGGATCATCTGACGGTGTTGATCTTCGCTCAGCTGCTGCACGCGGCGACGTTCGGCAGTTTTCACGCCGCGGCCATCCATTTTCTACAACGCAGTTTTGGCCCTCGTCAGCAAGGGCAGGGGCAAGCGTTGTATGCCGCGTTGTCCGGAACCGGAGGGGCAATGGGGGCGCTGTACTCCGGCTACAGCTGGAATGCGCTCGGCGCGGAGTGGACGTTCGCCATCGCGAGTCTGGCGGCACTGATGGCTGCGATCCTGGCCGCGATGCGCATGAAAGAGGTGTCTCTGTGAACCCGAACGACTGCCCTTTGATGGCCGGTTTCACCGTTTGACTGAATGAACCTGCGTCTGCCGAACATCGTATCGGCGAGCGATTGAACCGAGGAACCCCGCAATGAGCATTCTCTCCGTCTATCACGTGTCCTCCCCGGAGTTGCCTAACAAGGTGTTGACCCACCTTGAAGACATCGCCTCAACCCTCGCCGAGCACGGCGTAGTTATCGAACGGTTGCCCGCGGCGACCCCCGTTGCCGCAGGCGCGCCTCAGGACGACGTCAACGTCGCCTACCGTGATCAGATCAGCCAATTGAGCGCAGAGCGCGGTTGTGTGGCCAGTGCTGTGATCAGTGTCGACGACCGCCACCCGCAAAAAGCCGAACTGCGTGCGGGACTCCTCGACGAACATCAGCACAGCGCGAACGAAGTGCGATTTTTCGTTGCGGGGCGTGGGCTCTGTTCGTTTCACCTTGGGGATTTTGTCTACGCCGTGCTGTGCGAAAAGAACGACCTGATAACCGTCCCTGCGGGAACGCGGCAGTGGTTCGATATGGGCGAGCAGCCTCGGGTGGTCGCTATTCGCTTGTTCTGTTCGCCAGAGGGTGAGCGAATGAAGCTGACGGGCGATGAGCTGGCCCGTCAGTTTCCAGGTCTGGATGACTGAAACCGGCATTCAGCGGTAGGGTTCGGCCTTGATCCACTGCTCGTCTTTTGAACGGCTCGCGTCCTTGATGTGAGCCGTTTTTGTTTCAAAAGCTGGAAAAATGTAAGCAAGTTTTGGTTGTTGTGTAAGAAGTCGCCTGTTTATCAGTCAGGCATGCCTGTTTGTTTTAACCCCTGTGTTTAACCCCTTCAGACTGTGTAACCCTTTATCTGTCGAAGCCTGAAGGCCTTTGAGCGCGCCCTGCTCACGGACCTCCGTGCAGACCTTGGCGCGTCGACAGGCCGCTGTCCACTTAAAACTCTAAAGCGCCATTCAGGGACGACACAGCACGTTTTTAAACGGAGGGGAAGATGAAAAACGTAACAACAGGGACGCTGAGCCCATTGATCGAGCAGATGGTCAGCAGCATCACCGACCAGGACGGAAACGCCGCCATCGCCAACGCGCTGGACTGGCTCCGAGCGGAATGCAGTTGCGAACGGGCCATGTTCTATCAGTATCGCGAGGGATTGCTGCTCAACTGCATCACGTCCAACGTCGACAGCTACTGGAAAGAGCTTTACAACCAGGGGCGACTGATGATCGAAGACCCGGTCATTCGTTGCTTTCGCCATACCATGGGGTTTCTCGAATGGGCGGACGCGTTCGACACCTATCCACCGTCGTCGGCCTATCTGGCCGCGGTCGAGGACTGCGACCTGCTCCCGGCATTGTCCTACGGCTACACCTGCGAGAACCGGGTTAACCGGGGCGTGGTCAGCGTCTGTTCGCTCAACGGCATGGAACGGCCACTCAGCCATAACGACCGTTATCTGGTGACCAGCCTCGTTCCCATGTTGCATGTCGCGGGCAAGGGGCGACAGTTTCAGACCCGGGCACTGACCGGTAAAGAGCTGGAAATCCTCAAGTGGGCCCGAGAGGGCAAGACCGCATGGGAAATTGCATTAATAAAAGAGCTGTCGGAGGCCACCGTTAAGCATCACTTCAAAAGCATCTACGCCAAATTGGGCGTGACCAACCGCGCTCAAGCCGTGGGCGAAGCGCTGTGCCGAGGCATCATCCGCTAAGCGCAACTGACGTTCCGGCGTACGCAACATCCGTTGACGCCTGAATCGACTGCGCAAAAAAAAAACCGCGATAGCACTGAGTGCGATCGCGGTTTTGTGTGGAGTGTGCGTCAGTCAATGCCCGCAGTGTCCACGCCGACGCCTAACGAGTGTGATAAGTCGGCAGATCGAAACGGTGTTGGCTTTGCAGCATGGAAATCGCTGGCAGTTCGCTGGCCTGAGCCGCCAGGTCGCGGCGAATCGCGCTGATCACCCATTCCAGTTGCACTGGGGTGTGCAGCTGAGCATAGGAGACCGAACGACGGATCTGTTTGCCTTCGTGGTTGCGCAGCGACAACAGCATACCACCGTCGGGACGAGGCTGGGTGTTGACTTCGAAGTCGGAAAATACGGATGCGAATTTTTCTTGAATGAAAGTCATGTCTAGCGGCTCCATTGCTCAGTGATAACAAGCTTGGTAGGACTAGTGCAGTGACTGTGCCAGTATTTGAGTCAATTAAAATGTCTTTAAAAACAACGACCTATGATTTGATCAGACTTTTTGTTTCGTGCATTTTGCAAGATTGGCCATCGGGCATCCTGCATTTTGCCGGAGTGGAGGGGGCGGGGAGGAGAGGAAGTGGAGCGCTGTTGAAGTCTAAGACAGCGATACCCTGTATTTATTTCACCGTGTGACCTGGATTTTTCCTGCGGACGATAAACGGCTTTCTCTATAGCGGTGATCAAAAAGGTTCGCTGGCGAAACAGGCCCGTGCCTGCCATCGTTCGCGACATCGCAGCAGATGAGAGTGGAACTTGGCCCAGACTGCGGGCCTCTGAACGTTCTGTTGCACCGCTGGCGAGAAAGATGATTGATCAAGGGTGCCCCGTGCGGCGCTACAGGAGAATGGAATGTCTGACACCCCGAACAACCCCGGCACCGCCACCCGCATGACCGATGAAGAAGCGCTGGAGTTTGCCGAACAAGTGTTCGACCGTGCTCGCGCAGGTGATGCCGTGATGCTGGACCGCTTGCTGGAAAACGGGCTGACCCCCAATTTGCGCAATCACAAGGGCGACACGCTGTTGATGCTCGCCAGTTATCACGGCCATCAGGACGCTGTGAGCGTGTTGCTCAAACACGGAGCGGACCCTGAAATTCGCAACGACAATAACCAGAGTCCGATTGCCGGGGCAGCCTTCAAGGGCGATCTGGACGTGGTGAAACTGCTGGTGGAAGGCGGGGCGGATGTCGAGGGCGCAGGGGGCGACGGTCGCACCGCGCTGATGATGGCCGCGATGTTCAACCGCACCGTCATTGTCGATTACCTGATCGCCAACGGGGCCAACCCCAACGCCAAAGACGCCAAAGGGGTCACGCCGCTGATGGCCGCTCAAACCATGGGTGCAACCGACACTGCAGAGCAGCTGACGCGTTTGATGGTTTAACCGAAAAAAGAGCCCGCGCTGCGGCGTACTCCGGTTCCGTTACAGCGTTAACCGATAGAGGCGCGAAGGATTTCCGGCTATCCTTCGCGCCTGTTTTTTCGTCCGGACTCCTTCGCCATGAAAGCTTCACTCATCGAATTCATCAGCAAAATCAGCTCCGGCTGCATGAGCGACGAGGAAATCCACGCAATTGCCGACGAAGCCTCCCGGGCGTACGCCGACCCCGAGGCCTTTCTCGCCGCCAATCCGGACATCAACTACGACGACACCTTCCCCATCCCGCTGGGCGAATGGGTGGTGGTCGGCAGCCTGCCGGAAACCGTGATGTTCCAGGCCGACAACTACATGGACCTGTTCAGCGAAATCACGGCCTCTTTCGGCCCCGGCGTCACCTTCAATATCAAGCCTAAACAGCTCGCCAAGACCGAGCCCCTGACTGCGTTGAACCGGATTCATATCCAGCTCGGCAGCATGAACAAGGAAATGGGTGGCTACGTGCTGATGAACCTGAGTGAGCCGCTGGACGATGAGCTTCAGACCGTGCTCGTGTTTGGCAACGATCAGGCCCGCGTAATGGCGTTGGGCGTCGAGCTGGGCATCCTGATCGAACCTGCGCTAGAGGCCCTGAAGGCTCAGCAGTGAGTTCGCTTCATCTATAAATTCTCAGGATATTTCAGTTTTTTCAGGAGCCATGCGTGACCTCTTCCGACATCCACATCGCCCGATACGCGCCGGGCGACGAGCAGGGCATCGTTGACTTGATCGTGCCCATTCAGCGTGAAGAGTTCGGGATTGAAATCACCGCGAAAGATCAGCCTGACTTGATGCAGATCCAGTCGTTTTACCAGACCGGCACCGGCGACTTCTGGGTGGCGCGCAAGGACGGAGAGGTGGTCGGCACCATCGGCCTCAAGGACATCGGCAATCAGGAAGCGGCGCTGCGGAAAATGTTCGTGGCAGGCCCTTGGCGGGGGCGGGAGTACGGCGTGGCTCGCCAGTTGCTCGAATGCCTGATCAATGAGGCGAAAGCTCGCGGCGTGAGCCGCATTTACCTCGGCACCACCGCGAAGTTTCTGGCGGCCCATCGCTTCTACGAGAAGCACGGTTTCGAACTCATCGAGCAACACCAGCTGCCCGCCACCTTTCCGGTGATGGTCGTGGACACGCGTTTCTACGCGTTGTCGTTGTGAGGCCCATGCTGTTCGCCGGGATGTGTGTGTGATGACCGCGTTTTACCTCAAGTTGCTGATTACCCCGTTGCTGATGTTGTCCATTTCCCTGGCGGCAAAGCGCTGGGGCACCCATATCGGCGGGCTGCTTTCCGGTCTGCCGGTCACTTCGGCCTCGGTCATGCTGTTTTTGAGTCTGGAGCAAGGCCCTGGCTTTGCGGCGCAGGCGGTTCCCGGCGCGCTGGCAGGTGTGGCGGCGATTCAGGCGACCTACCTCTTTTATTATCGGGTGACGCGCCGAGCATCGGCCTTGATCGGTTGCCTGGGCGCGCTGGCGTTTTACGTGTGCGTGGCGCTGGTCATGAACGGAATCGGCTCGCTCGTGGCATCCATTGCGGTGACGTTGTGCCTGGTCGCGGCGATCATTCACGCGACGACCCAAGGGGCGGAAGCCGGGGCAGGGGGCTATGTGCCGGTGCCGCGTTGGGTCATTCCGATGCGCATGCTGACCGCCACCTTGCTGCTACTGGCCATCACGGCGGGCGCGCAATGGCTTGGGCCAGTGGTCAGCGGCTTTCTTGCACCGATCCCCGTCATCGCCTGGCCACTGGCCGTTTTCGCTCACGTCCAGGGTGGTCGTCATGAACTCGGGGCCATCGTGCGCGGCAACGCAATTGGCGCCATCGGGGTGGTCGCGTTTTACCTCTGCCTCAAATTCATGGTCGAGCAATGGGGGATTTTCGCGGCGGTGGCAATGGGCGTGACGTTGGCGGTGGTGATCACTGCCGCGCTCGCGGCGCTGACCAAGCCACGTCGTTAGAATACTCACCGCATATTTGTGTCATGAGCCGCACAACCCACGGAACCCCGGACAGGCGTCGCCACTCCTAACAGGGCAAGCCTCATTAAGGAGCGACACCATGGGTTCCACTTTTAATGGTCTGATTGGACTGATCATTCTGGCCCTCGACATCTGGGCCATCATCAACGTATTGAAGAGCGGCGCCGAAACCGGGATGAAAATCCTCTGGGTGCTCCTGATCGCACTGCTGCCTGTGCTGGGCCTGATCATCTGGGCTATCGCCGGTCCACGGGGCAATGTACGGATCTAGACCTCGGTCTAACGGCTTCAGAACATTAACGCCTGACGGGTTCCAACGCGTCCCGCAACAGGCTTACGCGAAATGGCGACTTCGGTCGTCATTTTTCGTGTGGGTCCGGATTGCACACTGCCGGCTCATTCGCGAGCCTTGCATGGGTTGCGATGTTACGGGTGCAACACTGCACCATTGACCGCTTTGCGCATTCGCAACATGATTTGATCACCTGCGCGCGAGAGAACCGGGCATGAATGAAGTTCTTCATAATCGAAAGCCCGAGTGGATGGCCATTGCAGCGATTATCGATGCAGTGGGTCGCCGGGACTTTTATGCCACCGTATTGGAGACGCTTGGACGTTACATTAACTGCGAACGCTGGTTGGCCATCAAATACAGTCGGTTCTCTGCGCCTGAGTTCATTGTCAATACCTCCTTGAGTGATGAGGCCGTTGAACAATACATGCACCAGCTTTATCGCATTGATCCCTTACTTCGTCTGGTGACGGAAGATCGCGTTCCCGCCGTGGTGACTTTTTCGCTCATGCAACATGAGGACGACTCCAATCTTTATTACGATGAAATCTTTAAGTCCGGACAAATTCTGGATGAATTGACCTTGATGCTGCCTGTCATGGGCGGGGGCTATCTGGGTTTCTGTTTCGATCGGGAATACACCCTGTTCAGCGACGATGAAATTGCTTTGTTCACTGGCCTCTATCCCATCGTGGTGGCGGCGCACGCAGCGCACATGCGCACCGAATTCCTGCAGGGACTGGGCGCGCTCTTCGGTGATGGCAAGGTCGGTGTGCTCACCCTGGGCGATGACGATCATGTCATTTACCAGAATCCGGCGTGGAACACCTTGGCGGGCCATGCCCTGGATAAAGACACTCTGGATTTCATTCTGAGCCAGCCCGAGCTGATTGCCGTCCAAGTCCAGGGGCTGATTGCCCATTGGGAATATTCCCGGAATGTCTCGGCTTCCGCGTCCGGGGTCCGGGCAGTGTTTCTTGAACGAAAGAGCGAAGGGTACATACAAACCGATGTTAAAGAGTTCTTTGAACAGTTCTATGACATTTACCACCTCAGCCCCCGTGAGCGACAGTTGGTGGAAAAAACCTTACGCGGGTATTCAATGCCGGTCATTGCGCAAAAGCTCGACCTCAGTTTGGGCACCGTGCGCAATTATAAGCAACGCCTTTATGCAAAGCTCGATATCACCAGCGAGCGGGAAATCTTTTCACTGTTCATGATGCACATGTTCGGGCAGGCCTAGCGGGGCGTGGTGCAGGTTAGCACTATTGGGGCAATCATTGATGGACGATAACATCGCCTTCAAGGCTGGGCGCGCACGCCGATAACAGGGTGTTCACAGCGCCTGGTCTACAACGACAACAATATGAACTTAAAGATTCGCGGTTGACGCGAGCGGCGGGAGTTTGCCCATGAACAGCACACCGGTTGACAAAGATTATGGTCAGGAAAAGGGACATCACCTGCAGCGTGAACTGAACTTTTCTTCCACTTTCTCTCTGGCGTTCGCCTTCATATCGCCCATCGTGGCGCTTTATTCCATCTTCGGCATCGGGATTTTGACGGTCGGCCCGGCCTTTTGGTGGGGACTGGTGGTGGCCATGGCAGGGCAACTGTTGGTGGCGCTGGTCTTCGCCATGCTGGTATCGAGATTTCCCTACGAAGGCAGCATTTATCAATGGTCTAAATACTTGCTTGGCTCCAGGTTCGGCTGGTTTGCAGGCTGGACGTACATCTGCACGTTGCCGATCACCATCGCCACCGTCGCGCTGGGCGGCGCAGGATTTGTGGCGCAGCTGTTTGGTACCGATGCGACCGACAAGATGATCAGTGTGCCGATCGCGTTGTTTCTCATCGCATTCGCCACGTGGGGCAACACCCAGGGCCGCAAGATTTTCTCGACCATCGTCTGGCTGTGCATCGGCGCCGAAGTGATCGGTTCGGTGGGCATTGGCGTACTGTTGCTGGTGGAGTTCAAGGTCAACGCGCTGTCGGTTCTGATTCCCGATGCGCAGGTGTTTGCGTGGCCAGAACCGGGCGTCTCCGGCTTTTTCTCGTCGAAGGTGGCGCTCGCCATCGCTTACTGCGGATGGGCGTTCGTAGGGTTTGAAAGTGCGGGGGCCGTCGCCGAAGAAGTGAAGGACCCTGAGCGTGCGGTGCCCAAGGCGATGTTGTTCTGCCTGTTGTCCGTGGGGGCTGTGGTGGCATTTTCGGCTTTTTCGCTGATTCTTGCCTTGCCCACGCTGGCGTTTCCGGCAGGCAGCGATCCGGTCACCGTGACGTTGATTACTCACCTTGGACAAATCGCCTACAAGGGCATGCTGGTCCTGTTCGTCATTGGTTTTCTCGCGTGCATGCTGGGCATCCAGGCGTCGGTTTCGCGGGTGATCTGGGCTTTCGCCCGGGACAGGACCATTCCGTGCTCGGATTTTCTGCGGCAATTGAGCGGTGACGACAAGTTGCCCACTCGGGCTTTTCTGTTGACGGGCGGGTTATCGGCGCTGTTGTTCATGTTGTCGTTCACCAATCTCTACCCCTTGTTACTGGCGTTCAGCATTGCCGGATTCTATATCGCCTTTGCCTTCCCGTTGGTAGGGGCGTGTGTGAGTGTCTTGAAAGGCGAGTGGCGGGAGGGGCCTTTCTCGTTGGGTAAGTTGAGTATTCCCGTGATCTTTGTTGCGACGGCCTGGACGGTATTCGAAGCCGTCAACATTTCCTGGCCGCGTTATCCAGAACTTTCCTGGTACGAAAACTGGGCCGTGCCGATCATGATCGTTTTCCTCGCCGCCGTGGGTGTCGCCATTTATTCAAAGTGCGCTTCTCCTGCCCATGCGCACTCCTCGTTACGCACGGTCGTTGCCGATCACGAATAAGGCTGAATCATGGAGACAGTTGCAATCGTGAACGGCGAACGGTATCTGGCGCTTCGTGTTCGACTGGAAACCGGATTGAGAAAACTGCTGGCACCCAGCAGCCCGTCGTTGAATACGCTGTTTAATGCCATGGCGTATGGCGTATTCGAACCGGGCAAATGTTTACGGCCATTGCTGGCGTACAGTGCGTGCGAGGCGATGGGCGGATCGCTTGAAGCAGCGGACAGTGTCGCTTGCGCGGTGGAGCTGATGCACGCCTATTCGCTGATTCATGACGACCTCCCGGCCTTGGATGACGCACTTGTTCGTCGAGGCAAACCCGCCTTGCACGTGGCCTATGGCGAGAGCACGGCGCTGATAGCAGGAGATGCATTACAGGCGCTGGCGTTCGAATCACTGGCGCAGTCTTCGTCGGTCGATGCCGAGACCCGGCTGCGCATGGTGACCGTGTTGGCCAGGGCCGCAGGGCCCTCAGGACTTGCAGGCGGTCAGTTTCTCGACATGGCACTGGCCGGAGCGCGACCGACGCCTGAGCAGATCAGTGAAATGCAGTGGTTGAAAACCGGTGCGTTGATCGAAGCCAGCGTGGTGCTGGGGGCCATGGCGAATAGCGCGGGGCTGGACACGAAACGCTTCAGGGCTATCAAGGCATACGCCGGGCACATCGGCAGGGCCTTTCAAGTGCGCGATGACATTTTGGATGTGATCGGCGATCAGGCCGTTGTGGGCAAAGCCATTCACGCAGACCAATACGCCGATAAGTCCACTGCTGTTTCTTTGTTGGGACTTGAAGGCGCGCGGCATTACGCCTGGAAACTTTTATCGGACGCATTAACGGCGCTGGCTGAATGTGGCCCGCAAGCCGACGCTCTTCGACAACTTGCCCATGTTGTCGTGGAACGCGAACGTTAACCGCACTCACGGTCTTGCCCAGCGTAATAGCGAATTCAACGATAGTGCAGAGTTGCAGTATTTGAATTATTGGGTCGCCCGTTGAACATGCAAACCATGGCGCTCGAATACTTCGCCGTTTCGACGCCTCTGCATAAAAACAAAGAATGAGGTAATTGTGATGACCATCGAAAGAATGAATTATCCCGACGGCTATTTTCCGGTCGACGAATATCAAAGTCGCTGGAAGAAAGTAGAAGACGAAATGCGCCTTAAAGGCTATGAGCTCGCCATTGTCTGGGGCAAGACTGCCGGCCATTACGAGCGGGCGATGGAAACGCTTTGGCTGACCAATTTCTGGTCGGAACATTCTGGCCAGGAACCGGATTCTCCGATCTGGAACGCCCGAGGTTTTTGCTGCGTGATTCTGGAACCCGGCAAAGAACCGGAGTTGCATGCCGATGTCGCCACGGTACGGCGTCGAATGGTGCGCTGTGGCGATTACTTCTTCAGTGACGATCCGATCAGCAGCGTTGCCAAGGCCCTGAACGCCCGAAAGCCACGTGGCAACGTGGTATTCGTCGGTTCGGATAACTTGCCGATGAAATACGCTCATCAGCTCGCTGAGCAGACCCCGGGTATTCAATTCGAATATGACGACAACCTGATCCGTCGCTGCCGTCGCATCAAGAGCCCGCGAGAGCTCGATATGTTTCGTGAAGCAGGGCAGATGGTGTCCAGCGCCTTGTACCGGGTATGCGACAGCCTCTACGCCGGCAAGACTGCAGCGGAAGCGGCGGCCGAGGGCGCATACGAACTGACGCGGCGCGGAGGCGGCTGGCTACGCATTCCCGTGAACTTCGGGAATGACGAGGACAGCCAGTTCTTCGAGCGAGACCCCATGTACGGGTACTCCATGGGCGCGCCGAGCAAGGGCGATATGGTCCGCACCTGGATCTACGGCCCCACCCATCAAGGGTACTGGCTAGACCCAGGCCGTTCGCTGGTGTGCGGCGGCAAACCGACACCCGAACAGCGCTCGCTGCTCGTGGACTCTTACTCGATCACGGAGGCCGTGATGAACTCCGTCAAACACGGTGCTCGGGTACTTGACGTGGTGGGCGAGGCAGAACGTGTGCAAGCGCAGGTCGCCGAAGAAGAGGATCTGGCCGCCAAGCAATGGCCGTACTTCGGCCATGGCAACGGCTCAATGTGGGAACACCCGATCATCAACCGAGACTCGGTCACAGCGGACGATATTTTCGAAGAAGGCATGGTGGCCTCCGGGGAGTCCTTCATGACGCGAAAAGGGGTGGGCAGCGTGGGCTGGGAACAAAACTTCATCGTCACCCGCACCGGAATCGAGTTGCTGACGACCACCCCGGTGTTCTGGTTCTGATCGACGACCCATCCATCGACGTTTCAGGGCGCGGCGCCTTGCGACCCAGGTGCGGCGCTCTTTTTTATGGAGGCGTACATGAACATTTTTCTGGCACAAATGCCCATCGCAGACGCACAGGTCGAGATCAACCTGAGCAATATGCTGTCGATGATCCGTAATGCTCCGCTCGATATCGATCTGATCGTGTTTCCGGAGACAACGCTGTCAGGCTTCCCGGCTGCAGACGAGATCCACGGCATCGGACTGGCCGCCGACAGCAAGCCCATACGGCTCATTCAGGAGGCGGCACGCAAGAGCGACACGGCGGTGGCATTCGGATTTTGCGAGTTGGCTGACGAGCGCGCGTACAACACGGCAATGCTGATCGATCGTGCTGGGCGCATCGCTCTCAAATACCGCAAGACGCATCTCTGGCCCGGCACGGATTGGGGGGTGTTCGAGGCCGGCTCGCAGTATGCGGTGTGCGAAATCGCCTCGCTGCGCGTCGGCATGCTCATTTGCTACGACATCGAATTCCCCGAAACCGCCCGATCGCTCGCTTTGTTGAACGTTGATCTCATCCTGGTGCTGGATGGCAACATGAACCCTTACGGCCCTGTCCACCGCCGTGCAGTGATCGCGCGGGCAATGGAAAACCAGTGCTTCGCCGTACTTGTGAACCGGATTGGCGAAGGCAAGGGACTTTCATTTCCTGGGGAGAGTGTCGCTGTCGACCCATTCGGGACTGTGCTGGTCGAGGCTATCGATGGCCATCCCGTTCGCGTCATGCTGCGCCGCGAATGCATTGAGGAAAGCCGAAGCACTTACCGCTATCTGCGTGACCGCCGTGCCGCGCCACTGAGTCCCGAACAGGTGATCAGCGAAGGCGGCATCCCCAATACCATCAGCGTCATTCCAGCCTGATCAGCTTACGCTTGAAGAATGATGAGGCGCTGAACAGCCGCCTCCCGCGACGTTGGAGACTTTTGCACTTCGTCACTCAACAGCAAAATCGTCGGATGAATTGTTATTTATACGTAACGTAATGTAGATAATGTTACGTATAAATAACATTGGCCTTGATGCATTCCGATGTCACGTATACATTGCATTTAATCGGCAATGTTATGCAGGCATGACAAATGGACGCAAATCTCCTCATTGAACGTTTGGGGCATCAGATTGAAAGCATGCGCAAGGCACGGGGCCTTACGCAGCTTCAACTGGCGGCGCAATCCGGGCTAACACGGCAAAAGCTGGCGGAGATCGAAAAAGGCAGTCCTACCGTCTCCATGAAATTCTATGCGAGCGCTTTGGCAGCCCTCGGTGCCGAAATCAGCGTGGTCCCTGCCCGGCGTCCCTCCTTTGAAGAATTAAGGGAGGTCTTTCGATGAAGCCGCTGGACCGGGTGCGTATTCTCACGCCGGAGGGCGAAAGCGGTGAATTGTCGGGGGCAGCGTCGGGCGACTACCTGTTCCGCTACGGTCTTGACGCCACTCCCGCCTCGCAAATCAGCCTGACGATGCCCGTACGTGATGCAGCATTTATTTCCCGCAACCTGCATCCCGTCTTCCAGATGAACCTGCCGGAAGGATACGTGCTGGAGCAACTGCGCAATCGTCTCGCCAAAACCACGCCGCTCAACCCGATGTTGCTGATGGCGCTGACCGGCAGCGGTTCCCCCATCGGCCGTGTCGCGGTTCAGTCGGCGATGATTGATGAGCTGTTGGGTGCGCAGAACGCTGCCGAAGGGCGAAGCCTGAGCCAGATCCTCACGTGGGACGGTACTGAAGACCTGTTTGCCGAACTGG
The DNA here is from genome assembly GCF_044753445.1 of Pseudomonas sp. NPDC088368. Classification (NCBI taxonomy): domain Bacteria; kingdom Pseudomonadati; phylum Pseudomonadota; class Gammaproteobacteria; order Pseudomonadales; family Pseudomonadaceae; genus Pseudomonas; species Pseudomonas sp. NPDC088368. The sequence goes on along the minus strand of NZ_JBIVNG010000003.1, from coordinate 339,176 downwards.
TTGACCGCTATCTGTTGCGCACGGGCATCTCGGGAGTACAACCCAAAGTCATCGTCCCGGAGGGAGCCTTCGCTGGCGACCCCAAAGCCACGCTGTTGATGCCAGAGCTGATCGTCAAGTCGGGACGTGCCGACTTTCCGGGGCTGGCCATCAACGAATATGTCTGCATGGACGCCGCACGTAGGGCAGGAATGCCAGTCCCGGAATTCCATCTTTCCGATAATCGCCAACTGTTCGTGATGCGACGCTTTGACCGCGATGCCGAGCAGCGCCCGATCGGCTTTGAGGACATGGCGGTCCTGATGGGATTAGGCACCGAGCAAAAGTACGATTCCAGCTATGAAAAGATCGTCAGGGCCATTCGGCTGTTCTGCGCGCCAGAACATATTCAGACATCCCTTGAGCAGTGCTTCGACATTGTGGCCTTGAGTTGCATGGTGGGTAACGGCGATGCCCATTTGAAGAATTTCGGCCTGCTGTATCGCGATCCATTGGGCGCCGATGCGCAACTGGCGCCGGCCTACGACATCGTCAACACCACGGCCTATCTGCAAGACGACTCGCTGGCCCTTCGACTGGCGGGGTCAAAAAGCCTGTTCAGTTCGCGCCTGGGCATTCTGGAGCTCGCGCAGACGTGCAATATCCGCAAACCGAAGCCGCGCCTGTTGAAGCTGATCGCGGCCGTGAACGCATCGCTTGAAGGGAATGCCTCCTTGGCAGAACACGCCCCTGAAGTATTCAACGCCATTCAGTATGCGGTGGGTCTTTATGCCCAAACCTTCTGCGACAAATGAGAGAAAAGCGTTTGTAAGAAAATGTTAGAACCTCGTTCAAACGACGGAATTTTCACTGTTTCGTCGCGAAACTCCGCATCGCTTTGCGACCTCTTCAAGATCGACGAGAGCCTTCAACGCTGACCCGGTCATGAAGAATGCGCCGCATTGGTGGTAAACACTGGGCGATCACGTAATATTTGCCCCCCGCGACCCACACCGGCGTTCTTTCGATGTCACCGGGCGCACAGGCTCTTTGAACTTAAACCTGAATCCAACGGACTCTACGACACATGGCCAAACCGGACGCCCCGGCGCGCGCGCCGCAACCTACCGTCAAATCGCACCTGGCCTATACGCTGCTGAGCGGGCTGGCGCTGATGGTGCTGTACACCCTGTTGCGCGTCGCGCTGCTGGTTTACAACCGTGAAGGGATCGGCGCGACGCCGGCCTCGACATTCATTGAGGCGTTCGGCAACGGGCTGCGTTTCGACCTGCGGTTGGTGGTCTACATCCTGATCCCGCTGCTGCTGGCCTTGTTCAGTGCGCGCTTGATGGCCGCGCGGGGTCTTTTCCGTTTCTGGCTGACGCTGGTCGCGAGCCTGACGACGTTCTTCGGCCTGATGGAGATGGATTTCTACCGCGAATTCCACCAGCGCCTGAACGGCCTGGTCTTCCAGTACGTGAAAGAAGACCCGAAAACCGTTCTGAGCATGATCTGGTACGGCTACCCGGTGGTGCGTTATTTGCTGGCCTGGGCCTTGCTGACCTGGCTGCTCAGTCTGGTGTTCAAAGGCATCGACCGTGCGACCCGTCCGCGCGGCGGCTTCAATATTGGCAGCTCCAGCAATCGCATCGTCGCACCGTGGTATACCCGGGTCGGCGTCTTCGTGCTGTGTCTGGTGGTCGCGGTGATCGCAGCGCGCGGCACCTTGCGTCAAGGTCCTCCACTGCGTTGGGGTGATGCCTACACCACCGAATCGAATTTCGCCAACACCCTGGGCCTGAACGGCACACTGACGCTGATCGCCGCCGCGAAGAGCCGGATGTCCGAAGACCGCGACAACATCTGGAAGGCGACCCTCCCGGTGGCAGAAGCCCAGCAAACCGTGCGCGATATGCTGCTGACCGCCAACGATAAGCTGGTGGATTCGGACAAGGCCGCCGTTCGACGCGACTTCAATCCTCCGGCTGCCAACACGCTGCCGATCAAGAACGTCGTCGTGATCCTGATGGAAAGCTTCGCCGGTCACTCCGTAGGTGCACTGGGCGACGAGTCCAACATCACGCCATACTTCGACAAGCTGTCGGAAGAGGGCCTGCTGTTCGATCACTTCTTCTCCAATGGCACGCACACCCACCAGGGCATGTTTGCGACGATGGCGTGCTTCCCGAACCTGCCGGGTTTCGAATACCTGATGCAGACCCCGGAAGGCAGCCACAAGCTGTCGGGCCTGCCGCAACTGCTGAGCGGCGCACGCAAGTATGACGACGTGTACGTCTACAACGGCGACTTCGCATGGGACAACCAGTCCGGGTTCTTCAGCAACCAGGGCATGACCAACTTCATTGGCCGCAACGACTTCGTCAACCCGGTGTTCTCCGACCCGACGTGGGGCGTTTCCGACCAGGACATGTTCGACCGTGGCGCTCAGGAACTGAAAGACCGCGAAGCCAAGGGCAAGCCGTTCTATGCCTTGCTGCAAACCCTGTCGAACCACACGCCGTACGCGCTGCCCGCCAACCTGCCGGTGGAGCGCGTCACGGGTCATGGCACGCTGGACGAGCATTTGACGGCCATGCGGTATTCCGACTGGGCGCTGGGGCAGTTCTTCGAAAAGGCCAAAAAAGAGCCGTACTACAAGGACACCCTGTTCGTGGTCGTGGGTGACCACGGGTTCGGCAACAACGAGCAGATCACCGAAATGGACCTGGGTCGCTTCAACGTGCCGATGCTGATGATCGCACCGGGCCTGCAAGACAAGTTCGGCAAGCGCAGCAGCATCGTCGGCACACAGATCGACATCGTGCCGACCATCATGGGCCGCCTCGGGGGCGACACCGTGCACCAGTGCTGGGGCCGTGACCTGCTGAACCTGCCCGCGGGCGATCTGGGCTTCGGCGTGATCAAGCCGTCGGGCAGCGAGCAGACTGTGGCGATTGTCACTGGCAACCGCATCCTGATCGAGCCGAAGGAAATGGAACCGAAGATCTACAACTACGAACTGGGCACCAAACCCCACGCTGAACTGGTTCCGAACGCGCCTGACATCGCCGAACTGCGCAAGAAGCTCGACAGCTTCCTGCAGACCGCGACCAAGAGCCTTTTGGACAACACGGCCGGTGTGAAAGACGCCAAGCCGTAAGCCGCGTCCTGCATGAAAAAAGAGGCCTGTCTGGCCTCTTTTTTTTGCGCGTAAGTCCCGTTCCGCCAAGGCAAAAAACGTTGAACGAATGCTAAAAACGCGCAGTCCGATTTCGGTAGGCCGACGTGCGGCCTGACTGAGGAGACATTGATGAAAGTCTGGACTATTTCGTTTCAGGATAAAGATGGGGTGCAGCAGAGCCACAATCTTGAACTGGAGCACCGTCCCAGTGAGGAGGAAGCTGCGCAGCACCTGCGCCCGATTCTGTTCCCGGTCGTCAATGAGCTTGATCTGAACGATCTGGACGGTCGATCAAGGGCGCCCACGGCTGAAATCCTGAAGGAGCAGAATGCGGTGCAGATCATCTCCATCGTAGAGGCGTCCTGAAAAAACCTGTGCAATCTCCAACAGTTGCCAATTGGCAACGCGCCAGAAATGGGCGTAGTCTGCGATTGAGGCCGGTGAAGCATCTACCCGCGCCAGTTCGCGTACGGATGCCTGATTTGTAACAGCGGCACCGGCCTTGTCAGCGACATGCTTGAATCCCGGGTGACGGATGATCCGTTGCTTGATGCCCTTCAGGGGCATTTCGGGATGGTTGAAACTCTATCTATCGTTGCATAGGAGGACGTTTCATGAGCACGACCTATCAAGAAGACATCAGCAGTCACGTACTGCGCCGCATGAAAGAAGGCGGTTTCGACTTCGCACGTATCCATCCTATCGAGTTCTACGCAGTCTTCCCGGACGAGGAGCGGGCACGTCAGGCAGCGGAAAAATTTCGCGGTGAATCCCTCAATACCCAAGTCAACGCCCGTGAGGACGGGGCGTGGCACCTGCAGTTGAGCAAATTGATGTACGCCACCTACGATGGCATCGGCGACTTTGAGCAGGATTTCCAGACCGCCATTTTAGGGCTGGATGGCGAGGTCGAGGGGTGGGGTGTGAAGCAGGAGATCAAGCGGTTTCATTAGTGGGGTACAGGGTCTGACGCCTTGTCATGATTCTCTGTAGGAGCGAATTCATTCGCGATGGGTCGGGGCATCCGCAGAAGGTACGTCGGATGTACCCCCTTACCGAATGAGTTCGCTCGTACAGGTTCGGCTCCCATCCAGCTACTCAAACGACGCCCATCAAAAACAGGCAAAAAAAAGCCGCTCGGATAAGAGCGGCATAAAGGGAATATCGGCAAGCAATCCTGTCACGCCAACACTCGCCGATGCAGTCTGCAGCGAGGTTGTCTGCGTGGATGGCGCGATTATTCGCGAACAAAGTCAGGCCGGGAAATCAACTCTGACTATGCTTGCAATAGGTTTTTCTGCAGCAGGACGCTTCTCTTTGAAGCGTAGGGGAATGGGTTAGAGCGCTTCTTGCACAGGAATGGTGCGAAGGCTTTCGCTGTTTTATTCAACTCATTGATTTTAAAGCGTTTATGCCGATGGCACGGGCCTTGCGAAGGCCTTAGTGTCCATGGTGACAAGGAGTACGGCATGATCCGCACCTTTTATGATGAGATGTACGATGCCGACGGTTCTGTCCGTCCGCATTATCGGGAATTCGCCCGCTGGCTGGGTGAAGCGCCACCTGAGTTGCTCGCTCAGCGTCGGCGTGAGGCCGATCTTTTGTTTCATCGCGCCGGGATTACCTTCACGTTGTACGGTGACGAGCAGGGGACCGAACGTCTTATCCCCTTCGATACGATTCCTCGCAGCATCCCCGCCAGTGAATGGCGCGTGGTCGAGCGCGGCTGCATCCAGCGCGTCAAGGCGCTGAACATGTTCCTCGCCGACCTTTATCACGACCAACGCATTATCAAGGCCGGGATCATCCCTGCCGAACAGGTGCTGGCCAACGAGCAGTACCAGTTGGCAATGCAACGCCTGAACCTGCACCGCGACCTCTATTCGCACATCTCCGGGGTTGACCTGGTGCGCGATGGCGACGGCACCTATTACGTCCTCGAAGACAACTTGCGCACCCCAAGCGGCGTGAGCTACATGCTCGAAGACCGCAAGATGATGATGCGCCTGTTCCCCGAATTGTTCGCCGCGCAACGCATCGCGCCGGTCGATCACTACCCGAATCTGTTGCTCGATACGCTGAAAAGCTCGAGCCCGCTGGATAACCCCAGTGTGGTGGTGCTGACGCCGGGCCGTTTCAACAGCGCGTTCTTCGAACATGCGTTCCTGGCGCGGGAAATGGGCGTGGAACTGGTAGAAGGCGCTGACCTGTTCGTGCGCGACGACCGCGTGTTCATGCGCACCACGGACGGCCCGAAAGCGGTGGACGTGATCTACCGCCGCCTCGACGACGCCTTCCTCGATCCGCTGGCGTTCAACCCGGATTCGATGCTCGGCGTGCCGGGCCTGCTGTCGGCCTATCGCTCGGGCAACGTGGTGCTGGCCAACGCCATTGGCACCGGGGTCGCCGACGACAAATCGGTGTACCCGTTCGTGACCGATATGATCCGCTTCTACCTCGACGAAGAGCCGATTCTGAAAAACGTACCGACCTGGCAATGCCGCAAACCGGAAGAACTTTCCCACGTGCTGGCCAACCTGGGCGATCTGGTGGTCAAGGAAACCCAGGGCTCCGGTGGCTACGGGATGCTGGTCGGGCCGGCGGCGACGGCGGCGGAAATCGAGTCGTTTCGTGCACGTCTGAAAGCCAAGCCCCACGCGTACATCGCTCAACCTACCTTGTCCCTGTCGACCTGTCCGACCTTCGTCGAGAACGGCATCGCCCCGCGACACATCGACCTGCGCCCCTTTGTGTTGTCTGGTCGCGAAACCCGCGTGGTCCCCGGTGGACTGACCCGCGTCGCCTTGCGCGAAGGGTCGCTGGTGGTCAACTCGTCGCAGGGTGGCGGAACCAAGGACACCTGGGTGGTCGAGGATTAAGGATGCCTGCCAATGCTAAGTAGAACTGCCTCGGATTTATATTGGATGTCGCGGTACCTGGAGCGGGCGGAAAACCTCGCACGGATGCTGGACGTCAGTTACTCGCTGTCGCTGATGCCTCAGGACGGACGCGGGGATGGCCTCAATGAACTCGCCATGCCGCTGCTGATCACCGGAACCCTGGACGATTACCGCGAGCGCCACGGCGATCTTCATGCCGAGCGCCTGCTGCATTTCTTCGCGCTGGACGCTGCGAATCCCGCCAGCATTTTCAGCTGTCTGGCGGCGGCGCGGGCCAGTGCCCATGCGGTGCGTGGGCGTATTACCGCGGACATGTGGGAAAACATCAACTCGACATACCTGGAAATTCGCGGCATCGCCGAGCAGGGCCTGAGCCGCTACGGCATGAGCCGGTTCTGCGAGTGGGTCAAAGAGCGTTCGCACCTGTTCCGTGGGGCGACTTACGGCACCATCATGCGTAACGACGCGTTCCGTTTCATTCGGCTGGGCACCTTCATTGAACGCGCCGACAACACTCTGCGCATGCTCGATGCCCGCTATGAAATGCTTGAACTGCGCGGGCCGTCTGCCAACGCGGCAGCGGACAGCTCAGCTGCGGGTTACTACCAGTGGAGTGCCTTGCTTCGGGCACTGTCGTCGTTCGAAGCCTACACCGAGGTCTACCGCGACGCGCCGGGTGCGCGTCAGGTCGCCGAATTGCTGCTGTTGCGCGCCGACATCCCGCGTTCACTGCGCGCCTGTCTTGAAGAACTGGACCTGATTCTCGCCAGCCTGCCGGGGGCCAATGGCCGTCCCGCGCAACGCCTGGCCGCCGAACTCGACGCTCGTCTGCGCTATACCGGCATCGACGAAATCCTCGGCGAAGGCCTGCACGAATGGTTGAACGAATTCATTCCGCTGCTGGCCCAACTGGGTAACGTTATTCACACTTCCTATCTGGAGGCAGCATGAGACTGTCCATTAGTCACGAGACCACCTATCACTACGACGATCAGGTCCGCGCCAGCATCCAGTATTTGCGTCTGACCCCCCACGACAGCGAGCGCCAGCAGGTGCTCAGCTGGCAACTGGCACTGCCGCGCCCGGTGCGTGCGCAGGTCGATCCGTTCGGCAATATTCTGCACGTGTTGACGCTGGACGAACCCCATGAGGCCATCGTCATCGGCGCGCGTGGGCAGGTCGAAATCGACGAGAAGCGTGAAGCTGAGCATGAAAGCCAGTCATCGCTGCCTTTTCTGCGTTTCACCCGCCTGACTGAAGCGGACGAAGCCATGCGTGAGTTCGCGGCGCGTGAAACCAAGGCACGCACTGACCGCACTGGTCTGATCGATCTCATGCAGGCGCTGAACCAGCACATCGTTTACACGCCGGGCGCGACTGCCGTGGACACCAGCGCTGCTCAGGCGTTTGCCAACGGGGCAGGGGTCTGTCAGGACCATACTCACGCGTTTCTCGCCTGCGCCCGGAGTCTGGGCGTGCCTTCGCGTTATGTGTCGGGATATTTGTACAGCGACAGCAGCGAGCATCTGTCGAGTCATGCGTGGGCCGAAGCGTGGATCGAAGGTGCGTGGTACAGCTTTGACGTGACCAACCAACTGGCCATTCCTGAGCGTCATCTGAAGCTGGCGGTGGGTCTGGATTACCTCGACGCCTGCCCGGTGCGCGGCATGCGTCGCGGCGGCGGGTGTGAACAGATGCACGCGAAGGTGGTGGTCTCGGATTCAGCGCCCATTGCGACGCCAGTGGTGAAGATGCAGGTGCAGCGGCAGTCGTGAGGATAGTTTCAGTCTCGATTCGTTGCTGACACGCCAAAACACTGCCTGGCACGAAACCTGTGGGAGCGAATTCATTCGCGAAAGAGGGTTCTGTCGATAGAGACGTGTCGGCTGGACCGGCCAATCGCGAATGAATTCGCTCCCACAGTAGTTTTGCGCCAGACCTGGAGCGTTTTACTGGCCAGCTTTACGTCCTGCCATGTGCTTCAAATACGCCACGACCTGATCCAGCTCCTGATCCGACAACACTTCCTGCGTGATCGCCGGCATCTTCGCCTGTGGCCATTGGCGGAGGTTCTGCGGATTGCGGATGTACAGCTTCAGATAGTCCCCGGCGAAATATTCGGTGGGGTTGTGCGGGATGTTCAAGTCCGGGCCCAACTGCGAATCCCCTGCGCCATTCAACCGGTGGCAGGCGAAGCAGTTCTTTTGAAACAGCGCGAAACCTTTGTTGACCGGATCGTCTGCGGCGAGCTTTGCGTCAGGTAACAGCGCCGGAAAACGCTCAGCCACCGACGCCAGCAACTTGATCTGGCCGACCGCATACGGCCACTGCTCGGGGCTGATTTTGCTCGCCGCCGGGTCGGTCCACACCAGATAAAACGGTCCCGCGCTCGGTTTGTCCTGGCCGAGTCCGGGCCACGGATGCGCGGGGTCTTCGACCGCGAGCCAGGCCTGTGAGCCGGACTTTTGCAGCAGCGGCCCTGCGGGCATTTCCGCTGCAAAACCATCGGTGGCGACGGCTTGCAGATGGGCATCGCCTGTCACGCCTTCAAGAAGAGCCGCCACGGGCACGGCGCGATAGTGCATCTCGCGCTTGTAGGACACGTCGGCGGGGATATCGATGTCTCGGGCTTGAGGGTGCTGCAGGAGCTGATCGGTGTTCCAGGTCTTGGCGCCATGGCCCAGATCGACCGTCAATTGTGCCGCGTACGCGGGCAAGGCCAGCAAGGTGCCGGCCAGCAGGAAAAGGAAGCGCAAGATGGGGTTACTCCGCAGGATCGTCGGTGACGTCGTACAGCGCGTTGTGCAGTTCGTCATAAGTGCCGCCGTTGATGATGCTGTTGTAGCCCGCTTTCATCAACTTGTCCTGGGCACTGCTGGCGCGCGCGTTGCTGGAGCTGAACACCACCATCACCAGATTGCGGTCAGTCATCACCTGTTTGAGTTGCGGCACCAGACGGCGGTCGTCCACGCGCACGGCATTGAGCACTGTGCCCGCGTCATAATCGGTCTGGCTGCGCACATCGATGGCCAGTTTGCCATCCCTGATTGCGGCCACAGCCTCGGCCTGTTCGACCGGCCCGGCCTGCGCGACGACGCTGAAACCCAGTGCGAAAACTGCCAGCCACTGACGCATGCGCTCACCTCCCTGTTTCGATAGAAAGAGGGTGGCACAAATACGCTGTGTCGCAAGCGTGGATTCACAGGATCAGCCGAACAAACGGGTCATGTTCGGCAAAATCAACAGGAGTGTGGTGGCGAAAACAATTAGCCCGGCTTGACGTACTTTCGAATGCTTGAACATGGCGCATGCCTTTTGTTGTTATTCCTGAGCGACAAAAGCTCACCGGCTTCGTCAAGGGAAGAAGCGGCAGCTGGCAAAGGTGAAATCAAAGAGCAGGTGTCCCGACAAGTGATCGGCGACGAGGGCGCTATACGTAACTTTTTTAATTGCGCCTCTGCTACAGACTTAACCTTAGAGCCCACGTGCCATGCCGCTTAGAATGGTTCGATATGAATAATGCGATTTGGTTAGGAATAATAGTGATAAGGCGATTTGCTAGCATGAAACACTCCCTTGCTAGACGCATCGGCCGAAATCACGGGAACTCCGATAGCTGACTACCGTTCGTCCGAGTCCGAAACTTCCCACAACGAGCTAGTCTTGATCACAGTCAAGTGAACTGAGCAGTTCCATCATTGAACATATCTGTGTGACGGTTATGGTGTCAGCAGAACAAAAATTTCCAGCAGGGCAGCGAGGGACACAATGACCGAAGCGTTTATTTTCGATGCGCTGCGCACACCCCGTGGCAAAGGCAAGCCCGACGGGTCGCTGTACAGCGTCAAGCCAGTGGATTTGCTGGCGGGGTTGATGAGGGAGCTGCAACTGCGCACGCATCTGGACACCGCTCAGGTCGACGACATCGTGCTGGGTTGCGTGACGCCGATTGGCGATCAGGGCGCCGACATTGCCAAGACGGCGGCGCTGGTCGCCGACTGGGCCGTCACTGTGGCGGGCGTGCAGGTCAACCGGTTCTGTGCCTCGGGCCTCGAAGCGGTGAATCTGGGGGCGATGAAAATTCGATCCGGATTTGAGGACCTGGTGGTGGTCGGCGGCGTGGAGTCCATGTCCCGCGTGCCGATGGGCAGCGACGGCGGCGCCTGGGTGCTGGACCCGCTCACCAACCTGCACACCCAGTTCACCCCTCAAGGCATTGGCGCGGACCTCATCGCGGCGATTGAAGGCTTCAGTCGTGAGGATGTGGACCGGTTCGCGCTGCACTCCCAACAAAAAGCCGCAGCCGCCCTTGAACGGGGAGCGTTTCGCCGATCACTGGTGCCTGTTCGCGATCAGAACGGCCTCTTGCTGCTTGACCATGACGAGTTCATTCGCGGCGACTCGACGCTGGAAGGCTTGGGCAAACTCAAGCCCAGTTTCGAAGCCATCGGCCAGATGGGGTACGACGCAACGGCGCTGCGGGTCTACAGCCATGTCGAACGCATCCACCACGTGCACACGCCGGGCAACAGCTCGGGGATCGTCGATGGTGCGGCGTTGATGCTGGTGGGGTCGCAGCAAAAGGGTCAGGAACTGGGGTTGCGGCCTCGGGCGCGGATCGTCGCGACGGCGGTGACCAGCACTGACCCGACCATCATGCTCACCGGGCCCGGGCCGGCGACACACAAGGCATTGGCGCGAGCGGGGTTCAAGATTGAGGACATCGACCTGTTCGAAGTGAACGAAGCCTTCGCCTCGGTGGTGCTGAAATTCATCAAGGACATGAACGTGGACCCGGACAAGGTCAACGTCAACGGCGGCTCGATTGCACTGGGTCACCCCCTCGGCGCCACTGGCTGCATCCTCCTCGGCACCTTGCTCGACGAACTCGAAGCGCGCCAGCTGCGGTACGGGCTGGCGACCCTGTGCGTGGGGGGTGGCATGGGGATTGCGACGATTATCGAGCGGGTGTGATACAGGGCATCATGGCGTGTGAATGCTGAACCTGTGGGAGCGAATTTATTCGCGAAAGGGGCGGTGCGAACGATGCACCTCTGTCGCCCGTGCGATTTTCGCGAATGAATTCGCTCCCACAGAGGCTGTATTCCACAGATGAAGACCCAGACGCTGCACACCTTTTATATAAAAACAGCTTCAGGAAGAAGACCGCATGACTGACGCCATCCACTACGACCTCGGCCCCGATCAGATCGTGACGCTGACGCTCGACATGCCCGGCCAGCAGGCCAACACCATGAACGAGACCTATCGCCAGGCGATGGGTGAAACACTGGCTCGTTTGCAGGTCGACAAAGGCAGCCTCGTCGGCGTGATCATCCGCTCGGCGAAAAAAACCTTCTTTGCCGGGGGCGATCTCAACGAACTGGTGCAGGTGGATAAAGCTCGCGCTCCGTGGTTCTACCAGATGACGCTGGACCTCAAGGCGCAGCTCCGCGCTCTGGAAACCCTCGGCAAACCCGTGGTCGCCGCGATCAATGGCGCGGCGCTGGGCGGGGGATGGGAACTGTGCCTCGCGTGCCACCATCGCATCGCGCTGGACGAAAGACACGTGCGCCTCGGCTTGCCGGAAGTCACCCTCGGCTTGCTGCCCGGTGGCGGCGGCACGGTGCGGCTGGTGCGGATGCTGGGGCTGGAAAAGGCGTTGCCGCTGCTCATGGAAGGTCGAATCCTCAACCCACAACAAGCGCTCAAGGCGGGGTTGATCGGTCAGTTGGCCCACGATGCCGAGGACCTGCTGGCCAAGGCGCGCGAGTGGATTCTGGCCAACCCGTCGCCGAGCAAAGCGTGGGATCAGCCAGGGTTTCAGATTCCCGGCGGCACGCCTTCGAATCCAAAAGTGGCGCAGATGCTGGCGATTGCCCCGTCCATGCTGCGCAGCAAAACCCAGGGTCTTTACCCCGCGCCCGAGAAGATCCTCGCCGCCGCCGTCGAAGGCGCGCAGGTGGATTTCGCCACCGCCGAGAAGATCGAGGCCCGCTATTTCACGGAGCTGACCACCGGCCAGATCGCCAAGAACATGATCGGCACCTGGTTTCAGCTCAATGAACTCAATGCCGGTGAGTCGCGGCCCAAGGCACCTCCCGTGTACCACATGCGCAAGGTCGGGATTCTTGGTGCCGGGATGATGGGCGGCGGCATCGCATATGTGACCGCGCTGGCCGGGGTCGACGTGGTGCTCAAAGACGTCAACCTCGCCACCGCGCAAAAGGGCAAGGACTACTCCGTCAGGTTGCTGGACAAGCAGGTCGCCAACGGCCGGATCAAGCCCGAACAGCGCGATGCCGTGCTGGGCCGGATCAAGACCACGGGTCGGGACAGCGATCTTGAAGGCTGCGACCTGATCATCGAAGCGGTGTTTGAAGACCGTGAACTCAAGGCCCAGGTCAGCGCTGCCGCCGAGCAAGTGGTGGTGCCGTACGCGGTGATCGCTTCCAACACTTCGACGCTGCCGATCACCGGGCTGGCCACGGCGGTCAGTCGGCAGGAGCGGTTCGTCGGCATGCACTTCTTCAGCCCCGTGGACAAGATGCGCCTGGTGGAAATCATCAAGGGTGCCCGCACCAACGACATGACCCTGGCCCGTGCGTTTGATTTCGTGCAGCAGATCAACAAGACGCCCATCGTGGTCAACGACGCCCGTGGCTTCTTCACCTCCCGCGTGTTCGCGACCTTTACCAATGAAGGCATCGCCATGCTCGGTGAAGGCATTTCGGCGGTGATGATCGAAACCGAAGCGCGCAAGGCCGGGATGCCGGTCGGGCCATTGGCGGTGTCTGACGAAGTGTCCCTCAGCCTCATGAGCCACATCCGTCAGCAGGCGCGGAAGGATCTGGCGGAGCAAGGCGAAACACCGGCAGAGCACCCGGCCACGGCGGTCATCGACTTGTTGCTGAACGAATACAAGCGCGCGGGCAAAGCGGCGGGGGGCGGTTTCTACGATTACCCCGAAGGCGCGCCTAAACGCCTGTGGCTTGAACTCAAGGCCCGCTTCGAAAAGCCCGACGCGCAGATCGCGGGACAGGAAATTCGCGACCGGCTGCTGTTCATTCAGGCCATTGAGACCGTGCGCTGTGTGGAGGAGGGCGTGTTGCGCTCGACCACCGACGCCAACATCGGCTCGATCTTCGGCATCGGTTTTCCGGCGTGGACGGGCGGCGCGTTGCAGTTCATCAATCAGTACGGGCTCAAGGACTTCGTCGCCCGCGCGCAATATCTGGCAGAGCACTACGGCGAGCGTTTTGAGCCGCCCGCGCTGTTGCTGGACAAGGCGCTCAATGGCCAAACGTTCTGATCGCCGCGACGATGCCCTGTACAGCAACCGTTCAGACTCAGGTCAAATGACGGCACAGTGGCCCTTGCCTTGCCCCAGCCTTCAAGGCAGGCTTGGGCGTGTGCATTTTCGCCTTGTCGCTTCAGGTATTTTTCATGTCGTTACGCATCTGCATTCTCGAAACCGACGTTCTTCGCCCGGAACTGGTCGATCAATACACAGGTTATGGGCGGATGTTCGAATCCCTGTTCTCGCGCCAGCCGATCCCCGCCGAATTCGTCGTCTACAACGTGATGCACGGCAATTACCCGTCAGATGACGAGCATTTCGACGCGTACCTGATCACCGGCTCCAAGGCTGATTCCTTCGGCACCGACCCTTGGATTCAAACCCTCAAAACTTACCTGTTGGAGCGCTACAAGCGCGGCGACAAGCTGCTGGGCGTGTGCTTCGGCCATCAATTATTGGCCCTGCTGCTGGGCGGCAAGACCGAGCGTGCGACCCAGGGTTGGGGCGTGGGCATTCACCATTACGACCTGGCGCCCGCCACGCCGTGGATGACTCCGGCGATGGACAAACTGACCCTGCTGATCAGCCACCAGGATCAGGTCACGGCATTGCCCGAAGGCGCGACGGTCATCGCTTCAAGCCCGTTCTGCCAGTTCGCGGCGTACCACATCAACGATCAGGTGCTGTGCTTCCAGGGGCACCCCGAGTTCATCCACGCGTATTCGCGCACCCTGCTCGATATTCGTCAGGATGCGTTGGGCCAACAGGTGTACAGCAAAGGCGTTGCCAGCCTGGAAGAAGACCACCACGGCACGACCGTGGCGGAGTGGATGATGCGGTTTGTGGCCAACAAGCCAGTCAACGGGAAGCAACCCGCGGCAAGCTGACAACAGCGACGAGCTACAAGCGCTGAGAACTTGCCGCTTGTAGCTCGCCCGCTGCTTCACAACCAGCCCGAGCGCTTGAAGCTCGCAAACAGAATCCCGCACCCGCCCACTATCACCCCCAACACCGCGAAATAGCCGTAATGCCAGCTCAGCTCCGGCATGTTCTGGAAGTTCATCCCGTAAATCCCGGCAATCGCGGTCGGGAACGCCAGGATCGCAGCCCACGCGGCGAATTTGCGTTGGGTCAGGCTTTGCCGCGATGACTCCAGCAACAGGCCGATTTCAATGGTCTGGCTGGCGATGTCCCGCAGGTTGGCCAAATCCTCCATCTGCCGTTTCACATGAATTTCCACGTCACGGAAATACGGGCGCATGTTCTTGTCGATAAAGGGGAAGCTCAGCTTCTGCAACTCTTCCCCGATCTCGACCATTGGCGCTACGTAACGCCGGAGGCGCAGCAGATCCCGTCGCAAGGCGTGGATGCGGTGAATGTCGGCTTCGTTGAGCTCTGTGCTGAGCACGCTGTGTTCCAGTTCCTCAAGCTCGCAATGAATAGCCTCCGTGACCGGCTGATAGTTTTCAGTCACGAAATCGAGCAGGGCATAGAGCACGAAATCTTCGCCGTGCTCCAGCAACAGCGGCCGCGCCTCGCAACGTTGGCGCACCAGGCCGTAGGACTTCGAATCGCCATTGCGCGAGGTGATGATGTAGCCCTTACCCGCGAAGATGTGGGTTTCGATGAAGATCAGCTTGCCGTTCTCGCGGATTGGCGCGTATGTCACGATGAACAGCGCGTCGCCGAAGGTCTCCAGCTTGGGGCGGCTATGGACTTCCAGCGCATCCTCGATGGCCAGTTCATGCAGACAGAATTGCTTTTGTAGCGTGGCCAGCTCTTGAGCGTTGGGCTGCTCCAGGCCGATCCAGACGAAATGCCCGGGCTTTGCGGCCCAGGCAGCCCCTTCGTCGAGGGTGATGTTAGTGACTTTTTTCCCGGCGCTGTAAACCGCGGCAGCAACGACTCGACCCATGATGGTTGGCTTCTTCTTCTAGGAGGACATCACACGCAGCTTAGCGTGCTCTCTCCTGTCAGAGTCGGCCAACTTCGACGAGTTCGAGGGTTTTAGGTGAGTTGTTCAGCGTCGGTTTGGGCAAGTGCCTCGTGGGTGCGCTGCGGGTTGTCCATTTGCTCGATGCAGGCTTGCATCTGGCTGTGGCACAGGGCGATCAGCTCCGGGATGTCATCGCTGGTCAGGCCGGTGGTGGACAATGCGGGCAGCGAGCGAATCATCACTTGGCCGCTGTCCCACTGGTTCAGGCGCATGTCCCGGACGTAGGTGCTGACACACACAGGCACGATGGGCACACCGGCGTCGATGGCCATCTGGAACGCGCCGCGTTTGAACGGCAGCAAACCTTTGCCCTGATTGCGGGTGCCCTCGGGGAAGACCCAGATCGACGTGTCCTGGTGTTGCAACGCCTCGGTGGTCTTGCGAATGGAAAGCCGCGCTCGCAGGGGGTTGCCACGGTCGATCAGCACATTGCCAGCCAGCCAGAACAATTGGCCGAAAAACGGCACCCATTTCAGGCTTTTCTTGCCGATGCAGACAGTGCGTGGCGGCACGATGTTGCCGAGGATAAACAGGTCGTAGTTCGACTGATGATTGGCGACGATCACGCATGGGCGAGAGCGATCGAAATGCGCGCCCATCTGGGCCTTGAGGCGCAGGCGCAGAATCCACATCGCCGGCAGTGCGTAGAGGCGGGCGCACAGGCGGCTGTTGTCGGGGTTGAACGGACGGCAGATGCCCAGTGCCAGACCCAACGCACCGGCGATGACGAAATGCACACCCATCAGCAACATACGCAGGACGAACAGCATGCGAACCACTCTCGTAACAAAAGGTGGCGCAGTGTACGGATGTGCACTTGAATCGGCAAATGCCAGACAGACAGGTGGTATTCGGCGAATTTAAGCGGATGTTTCAGAGAAAGAAACGAGGCAGCCCAGGTCTCCGCGATGCCGCTGAATAAACATGGTCGCCCCTGTAGGAGCGAATTCATTCGCGAAGCGTCGGTACAAACGACGCATCTTCATCGTCTGAACCCTTTTTCGCGAATGAATTCGCTCCTACAGAGAGGGCACCGGGCTGCTCGTCACACTCTCGATGCCGCTCAGGCGCCCTTAAAACTGATGCTGTCGATCCAGCTCGATAGCCTTGTCCAGCGTGTCCAGAAACGCCTTGCGCACCTTCAGTTTGGTCTGCTTGTGCGCCTTCATGTTGATCTTCTTCAGCTGCAAGGCCACGGTGCGTGCGGTGTCGACGAGCTCTTCGGGCGCCACGACCTTGTCCAGAAAACCGGCCTGAAGCGCGTCGTGGGGGGCGAACATTTCACCGTTGATCACCGAGCGGCCAAACGCGCTGTTGCTCAGGCGATCACGGGCCAGTTCGATGCCCGCGTGGTGCATGGTCATGCCGATCTGCACTTCGTTCAGGCCGATGCTGAACGGGCCTTCGACGCCAATGCGATAGTCCGCCGACAGCAGCAGAAACGCGCCTTTGGCCACCGCATGCCCGCCGCAGGCAATCACGATAGGGAAGGGGTGCGACAACATGCGGCGGGCCAGCGTCGAGCCAGCGGCGACCAGGTCCATCGCGGCTTCGGGGCTGGAGGTCATGATTTTCAGGTCATAGCCGCCAGACAGAATGCCCGGCTGCCCGGTGATGATCACCACGGCGCGGTCTTTCTCGGCTTGATCCAGGGCGGCATTGAAAGCAGCGACCACATCGCCGCTGATGGCGTTGACCTTGCCGTTGCTCAGGGTGAGCGTGGCGACGCCGTCGTCCAGTTGATAGGCGACCAAATCACTCATGGCACGAGTCCTTATTGTTGTGAGATGGCGCAGACGTTACTCACCCAATGGGGCAAGGTAAAGCGCTAAGGGTGACTGGCAAGTCAGGGTTTCGGGCCGCGTGGAGGGCAGAAAGGTGCGGCCCGAGGGAGTGGGACGGGGTTTACTCAGGAATGGCGTTTGCGGCGCGGTATTCTTCCCAGTCGATGCCGAGGGTTTCAGCGGCTTCTTTATGGGCTTCAAGTCGCATCGACTTGAGTTGCTCGGGTGTTTCAGCGATGAAAGTCAACGCCAGTTCCCATGTCTCGATGCCTTGGGCCTCTGCTTCATCTTCGAAGGCCCAGCGAATCTGATCTTGCTGGTCTTTCGCGGAAAGGTTTGCGATCTCGGCCTGAAGGGTCGGGTTGGTCACGATGTACTTTGCCAGGGCAGCTTCGGTCCAGTCATTTGCGTTCATGCGAAGAATTTCTCCAATAGAGCGAGCTGTCGTTTTTTGTAGGTCACTGACGTGAAAACCGATTGTGCGGGATGTCGGTCGCGGGTGCCACCCGTAGATGCGCCACCGGTCGTGCTGAAAACGAAAAGGGCCCGCTGATTGGCGAGCCCTTTCTTTAACAGCGGAGGGTCGCTTAACCGATGGCCATCGGCTTCTTCACGTTGCGGTGGGCGTTGCTGCCCAGCAGCGGGTGCGGGCCGTGGTCGCCGTACACGCCCACCGGTTCCGGGAAGGTGCGCACCAACGTGATGTACAGCAGCGCCGCCAGGCCCAGGGTGATCGGCAGGCTGATGTCGATACCGCCTGCCAGATTACCCAAAGGTCCCACGAACTGCCCCGGCAGGTTCACGAAGCACAGGCCCACCACCGCGCTCGGAATCCAGGCGCCCAGACCGCGCCAGTTCCAGCCGTGTTCGAACCAATAATGACCGCCACTTTGGCCACGGGTGAACACTTGGAGGTCCGCCGGGTGGTAGAAGCCACGACGGATGATCAGCCCCAACACCATGATCACGATCCACGGCGAGGTGCAGGTGACGATCAGCACCGCGAAGGTCGACACGCTCTGCACCAGGTTGAAGGCGAAACGGCCGATGAAGATGAAGGCAATGGCTGCGATACCGATCAGAATCGTCGCCTGAGCGCGGTTCAGCAGACGCGGAAACATGCTCGACATGTCCAGACCCGTGCCATACAGCGAGGTGGTGCCGGTGGACATGCCGCCGATGATCGCGATCAGGCACACGGGCAGGAAGAACCAGCTCGGCGACACGGCCAGCAGCCCGCCCACATAGTTGTTGTCAGTGATGTACTGCGGCGCTTGGGTCGCGACGATGGTCGCGGTGCACAGGCCGAACAGGAACGGAATCAGGGTGCAGACCTGTGCCAGAAACACCGACGCCATGATGCGTTTTTTCGACGTGTGCCGTGGGATGTAGCGCGACCAGTCACCCAGAAACGCGCCGAAGGACACCGGGTTGCTCATCGCCAGCAATGCCGCGCCGATAAACGCCGCCCAGAAACCTTCGCTGCCCTGATTCACCGTGCCCGCAAAACCCGCGTCGAAGCTGCCGCTAAACGCGAAGATGCCCAGCAGGAACAGCAGGCTCGACGCGAACACCGCGATCTTGTTGACCCACAGCATGAAGCGGAAGCCGTAGATGCACACCACCAACACCAGCACCGCGAACACGCCGTAGGCGACGGCCAGGGTCAGGTCGTTTTCCGGCAGGCCGACCATGCGCTTGGCGCCGCCGATCAGCGCATCGCCCGAACTCCACACCGACAGCGAAAAGAACGCCACGGCCGTCAGCAACGAGAGGAACGAGCCGACAATCCGCCCGTGAACGCCGAAGTGGGCGCCCGAAGACACCGCGTTGTTGGTGCCGTTCAGCGCGCCGAACAGCCCCATCGGCGCTAGGATGATCGAGCCCAGCACGATGCCGAGAAGGATCGACCAGACACCGGCCTGGAAGGACAACCCGAACAGCACCGGGAAACTGCCCAGCACCGCCGTGGCAAAGGTGTTCGCGCCGCCGAAGGTCAGGCGAAACAGATCGATCGGTGATGCATCGCGTTGAGCGTCCGGAATTTGTTCGACACCAAAGGTTTCGATGCTGGTTGTGGAATGTGACATGACGGATTCCTGCGCGCTGTCGTGTTGTTATGAGGCCGGCATGTGCATGCGGCCCGTACTTTTTCGACCGGATGTCTCGCGGCCGTGGCATTGGCAGTGGTCGGTATCCCGACCGAAAGTGCGTAAACGTTTTGATTCTTATAAATGAACGGGCGCGGCTACGCGGTGTGATCGGGCTGCGCCGACAGGTGTTCGTGACAGCACAACCAACGGCGACCGTCGTGCCGGAAGACGATGGTTTCACGCTCCTGGAACTGGCTTTCTTCTGCGCCGAAACGCACGCGGGTCGCCACGTCGTGCATGAAAATCGCCACGTCACCCTGAAGGCTGATGTGTGCGTTGCTGGAGTGGCAATCGAGCACCGCAAAGCCATCCGCCTGCCAGCCCGCCCACACTTCGCGATAGGCGGCGCGGGACAGCAGCGGGGCGGGGAGGGTGTAGAAGAAAAAGGTCGCGTCTTCGCTAAAGGCGTCGAAATAGGCGTCGGTGTCGTTGCTGGCGAAGGCGGCAACCAGGGCGGCTGCGGCGTGCTGAACGTGTTCTTCGAGGTGCGGGGTGGAGGTCATGGCCGGCTCGTTTTTGTGATTCTGGCGATGGGGCACGACTTTAAGCAGCTCTTACATTCGGTAACATCGTTGCCGATAAATACTTAGTTCAGGAAATTCGGAAGTAATGCTCGTTTGACCTTTATGTGCGCCGGTTCGCTGTGGGCTGCGGAGTGGCCTCTGGCTTCTCGACCAACCACTCACCCCTTTCGCTGCCGTCGTAACCTCCGGCGTCTCCCACGGGATCGAGCCAGGTCGATGATTTACTAACGCCACCAACCCTGTGGGAGCAGCCGGAGCTGTGCGACGGCCGCGAAGGCTATTTCGCGCCGGACTGAAACAGGCTGCCTTTCACCGGCTGGCGAACCCTGCCCCCCGACGGGTCGAAACACGCGCTGTTGTAAATCGGTGCGACACAGCGAGAGGGCACACCCGGAGGAGGTGGGCGGATGGCCTGCATGTGATCGGAAATTTCTTTTTCGTTGGTGATGATGATCCGGCTGCGTCGACTGACCTGCAGAATTTCGGTGGCGTTTTTATTCAGCCGATCAGGGAAATCCCGCTCCTCCCAATCGCTGGACAGGCGCGACTGGCCGGGACGCTGCGGCATCGCCTCACCCACGTAATCCGGACAGGGGGTCGAAGCAAAGCTGATCTTGCCGTCCCGCGCGACGCACTTGAACACATCGGCGCTGGCCGCTTCAGTGAGAACCAGTGCAATGCCCGTCAGCGCGAATAACAACCCTTTCATTGAAGCCCTCCCTGTGTGGCGCAAGGCTACCACCGGAAAGAGGGGCTGTCAGCGGGCGGCGACAGGTGTCAGTGGGTTTCGTGACTGGCTTTCTGCACCTTGGCCAGTGCCAGCGCAACGAACATATCGGCATCGCCCTGCAACACCCGCAGATGATCCTCGACGTGGTCGGCATTGCTGGGCTGCTCCTTGGTGTCCACCAGGCGCGTGACCTCACACAGCGCATTGGCCGTCACCCACAAGCTTTGTCGCAACTGTCCGATAATCCTCACTACACTTTCGGCGCTGTCGTGATCGTCATCAGGCCGACCGAGGGAAGGCAGCATCGGCACCTCCATCCGGTTGTTCGAATCGATGCCGGTGACGACACGGCTGATGTCGACGCCAGCCGCCGCGATACGAAACAGATAATCGGCCCGGGGCAAACGCTGCCCACTTTCATAATGACCTTGAGCATTCGCTTCGACGCCACCGATGGCGCCCAAGGCGCTCTGGGTGAGCTTCAAGCGTTTTCGTTCCTGTTTCAGGCGTTTGCCAATACCGTTCATCAACCTACTCCTGCGAAATCCGCGTCCTTTTTTCGTTCTGATGGCCGCGCAATGGGGGCTGGAATACGGGCTGGGTGATCTGACGCAAAACTAGCCTCGTACGTGATCGTTTCCCTCCGAACAGAGGTCACGACGCATAGACATTAGCGCCTCGAAAGGCGGGATGAAACGCTTTCCGATGTTCTGCGAGAAGTTAGTGAACGGCGTAGCCAAAACCCGGCCAGAAACCTTCTGGTCGGATGTACGACTCATCCGTTCGAATGCGTCAGCCTCGTGATCAATGGCTCGATGGCCGGGCGCCGCGCTTGCCATTCGGCTTTGGTGATACCCAGCAACACGACATCAAGGCGCTGACCCTCCTTGATGATGTTTTGTCGACGCACGCCCTCGATCTGAAACCCGAACTTCTGATGCATCTTGATCACCGCCGGATTGCTCGCCAGCACCTCGCAATTCAGCTTCTCAAGCCCCGCTGCATTAAAGGCATGATCGAGCATCCAGAACTCCACCTGACTCCCCAGCCCCTTGCCCTGCAAACGCGCATCCAGATAAAACGCCCAATCCGCCGTCTTCTGCGCGGCATTGATCGCACTCAACGACACCACCCCCGCCACCGCCCCGTCGAGCATCGCCACAAACACCGACTGCCGAGCGTTTCCCACCAACGATGCGAGCCAGTCGTCATGTTCCGATTGAGTGATTTCGTGGGAGGTGTACATGAACCTGCGCACGTCTTCCTGATTCCGGAGCAGCCGCACGGCGGATTGAATGGCGGGAGCGGATTCGATCAGGGGGGTGAAGTGCATGGGGAGACTTCCGTGTGGCAGAGAATTCAAGGCGGATGATCGCCCAGATACATTTTGTAAGGGAAGGGCTTACGCTTTGTTTTCGCCGGGTGTAAGGTTGTGCCTTACACTCGCGCCATGATCAAAAGCTTCCGACATAAAGGCCTGAAGGCCCTCTACAAAACTGGCAATGCTCGTGGCGTCATGGCAGATCATGTTTCCCGACTCAGGCGTTTGCTCGCTTTGCTGGATGTGGCCACCGTTCCAAGTGACATGGACCGTCCTGGCAATAGACTTCATCCCCTCAAAGGCGAGCTATCGGGCTATTGGTCAGTAAGCGTTTCGGGTAACTGGCGGGTGATCTACCGGTTTGATGGCAACGACGTCGAGTTGGTCGATTACCTCGATTACCACTGAAAGGAGAATGGAAATGACCCTGTTCAACCCTCCCCATCCGGGAGAAGGCCTTCGTGAAGACGTGCTGCCTGCGCTCGGTCTGACCATCACCGCGTTGGCTGCGCACCTTGGATACTCGCGTGGGCAGTTGTCGACGGTACTTAACTGCCGAGCGGCCTTGTCAGCGGATCTGGCCTGGCGTCTGGAAATGGCGGGGCTCGGCAGTGCCAAAGCCTACTTGGCCGAGCAGGCGGCGTACGACCTTTGGCAAGCACAGCAGCGCGAGATGCCGCACATTACTCGTCTCGCGGTCGCTTAACGACTTTCAAACGAAAAAAACCACGAAGCCCCTGCAATTCTTGAAAGAATTCAGGGGCTTCGTGTTGTTGCGAATGTGGCGGTGAAGGAGAGATTCGAACTCTCGATACAGTTTCCTGTATACACACTTTCCAGGCGTGCTCCTTAAGCCACTCGGACACTTCACCGTATCTCTTCAGACGTTCAGTCTGTCGAGGCGCGCTAATGTATTCGAAGTCTCTTTCGAAGGCAAAGCTTTTTTTCAGATTTTTCATGCGGTTAAGCAGAAAAGCGCGAAGCCCCGGCGTCTTTTCAGAGCCGGGGCCTGTTGTTGCGGGGCGCGACGGGGGGATCAGGCGCCAAAGCCGCCGTCGATGGTGAGGCTGGCGCCGGTAACGTAGCCCGCTTCAGGGCCTGCCAGGTAAGCAACCATGGCGGCGATTTCTTCGGATTTGCCGTAGCGCGGCACGGCCATGAGGCCCAGCAGGGTTTCGGCGAAGTCGCTGTTGGCCGGGTTCATGTCGGTGTCGACCGGGCCGGGCTGTACGTTGTTGACGGTGATGCCGCGTGGGCCGAGGTCGCGGGCCAGACCTTTGGTCAGGCCGACAAGGGCGGATTTGCTCATGGCGTAGACGCCGCCACCGGCGAAGGGCATGCGGTCGGCGTTGGTGCTGCCGATATTGATGATGCGACCGCCTTCCTTCATATGCACGGCGGCTGCCTGAGTGGCGATGAACACGCTGCGCACGTTGATGGCGAGGGTGCGGTCGAAGTCTTCCAGCTTGAAGTCTTCCAGCGGGGCGATGGCGAGGACGCCCGCGTTGTTGACCAGGATGTCCAGGCCGCCGAAGGTTTCAACGGTTTTGGCGACGGCGTCGCGGATGTCCTGTTCGCTGGCGCTGTCCGCCTTGATCGCCAGGGCTTTGCCGCCGCTGGCGGTGATGCTGTCTTGCAGGGCGCGGGCTTTGTCTTCGGAACTGACGAAGGTGAAGGCAACCGCTGCACCTTGTTCGACCAGACGTTTGACGATGGCTGCGCCGATGCCGCGGGAGCCGCCTTGAACCAGTGCTGTTTTGCCGGTGAGGTTGGTTGGGTGAGTCATGTCGATCTCCTGTAACCAGTAAGTAGTGAGTGGATGGGCGTCAGTATCCTGCGTGGATTAGGTTCTCGGTAGCGGGTAATCGCGATAGTCTGTGTAAACCAGAAGTTGTGAATGAGTGCGATGGAAAACTTCAGCAGTATCGAATGCTTCGTCCGCAGTGCCGAGGTCGGCAGCTTTGCCGAGGCCGCGCGCCGTCTGAGCCTGACGCCTGCCGCGGTGGGCAAGAGCGTCGCCAAGCTGGAGACGCGGCTGGGCGTGCGGCTGTTCCAGCGTAGTACGCGTCGGCTGACTTTGACGGAAGCGGGGCAACGATTTCTCGGCGAGGTGCGCACCAGCTTCAACACGATCCAGAACGCCGTGGCCAATCTGGCCAGTGCCGAGGGCAGTCCGGCGGGCACGTTGAAGGTCAGCGTCGGGACGATTTTCGGGTGCTTGTACGTGGTGCCGCTGTTGGGCGAGTTTTTGCGGCGCTATCCGGCGATCACCCCCGACTGGCATTTCGATAACCGGCAAGTGGATCTGATCGGTCAGGGTTTTGATGCGGCCATCGGCGGTGGGTTCGACCTGCCCCAAGGCGTCGTCGCACGCAAGCTTGCACCCGCTCACCGTGTGCTGGTGGCCTCGCCGGAGTGGCTTGAGGCTCACCCGAACCTGCGTCATCCCGATGAGTTGAGCGAGTGCGACGGCATTCTGATTCGTTCACCCCAA
This sequence comes from Pseudomonas sp. NPDC088368, assembly GCF_044753445.1. NCBI lineage: Bacteria > Pseudomonadati > Pseudomonadota > Gammaproteobacteria > Pseudomonadales > Pseudomonadaceae > Pseudomonas > Pseudomonas sp. NPDC088368. The sequence continues at coordinate 314,814 of NZ_JBIVNG010000003.1, read as the reverse complement.
ACGGGTCGCATCCGCTCCTGGCCGCTCACTCATCGCAATCAGGAGCAGACCTCGTTGCGCCTCAAACTGCGCATGACCATGAGCGATTCGGAAGCAGCCTGTCTGGCGGCCGGGCAGGGCCTCGGCGTGGCGCTGGTGAGCATGCCCTTCGCGGTGCCGTATCTGCACAGTGGCACGTTGCGGCGGGTGTTGCCCGATTGGTACGTCGAGGACGGTCACGTCTGCATTTATTACAGTGAGCACAAGTTGCTGCCCGGTAAGACCCGGGCCTTTGTCGATTTCATCATCGAGCAGTTTGCCGGACAGCAGTGGGCGCGGCATTTCAGCGCCATTTGATTGAGAGAACACGATGGATATTTCCCGCAAGGCCGCGTTGGTCATCATCGACATGCAACAAGGCATCAATCACCCGAAACTGGGGCGACGCAACAACCCCGAGGCCGAGCAACAGATGCTGGCGTTGCTCGCCGCGTGGCGCGACAGCGGGCGCACGGTGATTCATGTCCGGCATTTTTCCCGTTCACCGGATTCGGTGTTCTGGCCCCAGCAGTCCGGGGTGGAATTCCAGCCCGAGTTTCTGCCCTGGGACGGGGAAGGGGAGCTGCATAAGCAGGTGCCGGACGCGTTCTGCCATTCAGCGCTGGAGGGCTGGTTGCGAGCGGACGGGATCAATCAGGTGGTGATCGTGGGGGTGGTGACCAACAACTCGGTGGAGTCCACGGCCCGCACGGGAGGCAATCTGGGGTTTGAGGTGATCGTCCCTCATGACGCCTGTTACACGTTCGATGGCGCGGATTTTTTTGGCAAGGCGCGTAGTGCCGAAGATATTCACGGCATGTCGCTGGGGAACCTGCACGGGGAATATGCGCAGGTGGTGGGGACCGAGGACATTCTGCGGGGGCTCCTGTAGCCGCACGACTTTGCTGGCGATTTTTCGGACGTCACCGTCAGCTAGCCGTGCTGCCACAGGGGTACATGTATACAGCGAACCTCTGTAGGAGCGAAATCATTCGCGAGGCGGCGGTACATCTGACACATCAATGTCGCCGGGCAGATTTTTCGCGAATGAATTCGCTCCTACAGGTTTAGCGTTCCGGCAATGAAAGGTGTGTGACTCCTCTATAGCTTGAATCGCGCCATCTGCGCGGCGAGATGTTCGGCCTTCTGCGACAACTTCTGGCAGTCCTCGCGGCAGGTCTTCACATCGCTGACGGTGGATTGCGCCAGGTCGGCGATGCCCTGCACGTTGCGGTTGATCTCTTCGGTCACGGTGCTTTGTTCTTCCGTGGCCGCCGCGACCTGATGGTTGCGGTCGGTGAGTTCTTCGACGTGTCCGGCGATGGCGTCCAGCGAATGACCGGTACGACGACTGGCTTCAACGCCGGTGCCTGTGGCGGCCTGACCGGCACGCATCGACGTCACGGCCTGATCGGCGCCGGTTTTCAGCTCGCCCATCATCTGCTGAATTTCCGTGGTGGCGCTCTGGGTGCGACCCGCCAGCGTCCGGACTTCATCAGCAACCACGGCAAAACCACGGCCCATTTCCCCCGCGCGAGCCGCTTCGATGGCCGCGTTCAAGGCCAGCAGGTTGGTCTGTTCGGAAATGCTGCGAATCACGCTCAACACCTGATCGATGGTCGAGATCTGGGTGGCCAGATTCTCTACCGCACCCGCCGCCGTGCCCACGCCGTTGGACATGCTTTGAATGTGGCTGATGGACTCGCCGACCACGCGTTTGGCCGACACCGCTTCCTGATGGGTATTACGCGACACATCAGCAGCGGCGCCGGCGTTGCGGGCGATTTCCTGCACGGTCAGGCCCATTTCGTGAACGGCGGTGGCGACCATGTCCGTCATCTGTTGCTGCTTGAGCGCGCGGGTCGAGGTGCTGTCGACCACCCGCGCCACGTCCACCACGCTGTGCCGCACCTGCTCGGTCGTCTGCAGCACGTCGCCGATCAGCAGGCGCAGGCTTTCGATGAAACGGTTGAAGCCCCGGGCCAGATCGCCCAGTTCGTTGGCGCGGCTGTCGTCGAGACGCCGAGTCAGATCACCCTGGCCGCCGCCGATGTCCACCAGCGCGTTCGTCACTTGCTGAATCGGCCGGACGATGCCCCGCGCAATCCAGGCGACAAAACCGAGGAAGCACAGCACCACTGCGAGGCTGATCGCTGAAATCGTCGTCAACGCGTCTTTCGCCGGGCCATAGACTTCGGCCAGCGGTACTTCGCTCACCAGCGTCCAGCCGAGAGAGTCCACGGGTTTGGCCACCGCCACGTAAGGCTCGCCGTTGCGTTCGAACTCCAGCGCCTGGCCCTTGCCGCTTTGGCTGAGCAGGGTGCGGGAAGCCGCATCGCCCACCAGTTGCGTCAGCGATTCGCGGTCGTTGAAATCAGCATTCGGGTGCACCTTGATCTTGCCGTCGGGGCTGACCAGGTACACCTGACCCTCTTTGCCGAAGTGGAAATCACGGACCATTTGCGACAGCGCACTCATGCTGAAACCCAGGCCCGCCACGCCGACCACGGTGCCGCTGTGCTCGATGCGCTGGTTAATGAACAGCGTTGGCACCTTGGTCGTGGCATCGATATCGATGTCCAGCGAGCGACGCTTGTTGCTGTCGAGGAAACCGTAGAACCAGTCGTTGTCCGCCGGGCCGCGTTGCAGGGTGCGGTCAGCGCCTTTGTTGGTGATGTAGTGGCCGCTGTCCTTGGCGACGATGAAGGTGGTCAGCGCGTTGTGCTGTTCCTTGATCTTCGCCAGGTAGCGGATGAAGGCCGCCTGTTGCGCAGGATCTTCGCCATTGCCGAGCCAGTCCGAGACCAGCGTGTTGTCGCCGATGTCGCTGGCCGCCGTAAGAGGCGCCGCCAACAGCCGTTCGAGGTCGTTGCGGATGGCATCGACGCTGGCGGGCATGGCCTGTTGCAGTAGATAACGATCGGTCAGCCTGTTCAGGGCAAAGGCGTAGATGCCAATCACGATCAGGCTGCTGATCACCAGCGCGGCCCCCATGCTCAGGGTCAATTGCCACTGAATACTCTTTCGCCAGACAGGCATGGAAAACTCCACAAATACGCGCGCACAACCACGATGGAACAGTGCTGGTGGGTGCGGCGGAGCAATAAATGGGCCATGAAACTGATCAAGTGGTCAGATTATGAAGGCCATACACGTCCGTAACCCTCTGATTCAAAGGTCGTGATCCGTCTGACGTTTTGTTTCAAAAGGATTTCAAAGATAAGTTGTGCACAAAATATGAGTATTTTTGGAACAAAAATAAGTCGAGCTCACGCTTTGTGCGCGAGAAGCGTGCGGTAAACGCTCGCCCTGCCATTCGGCTGACGCCGATGTTCGCCGGCCTGCTCACGCCGTCGTCGTTCCGTCATCTGCCACACACAAAACGGTCATTCGCGATTGATATAAGCCTCTGCAACTGAAAAAACATGTCATTCCCGCAGAGCCATGGACGTGAGCGCATGAAAATACTGATCACCGGGGCCGCAGGTTTCATCGGCTATCACACGGCAAAGCGTCTGTGCCGTGACGGTCATCAGGTGGTGGGGATCGACAACCTCAACAGCTATTACAGCGTCGAGCTGAAACAGGCGCGGCTGGCGCAGTTGGCCCCTCACGGCAACTTCCAGTTTCAGAAGCTGGACTTGACGGACAAGCAAGGTCTGCTGGACCTATTCGCTGAGCAGCGTTTCGACCGGGTCATTCACCTCGCCGCTCAAGCGGGCGTGCGTTACTCCATCGACAGCCCCGACACCTACGCGCAAAGCAATCTGGTGGGGTTTCTCAACGTGTTGGAAGCCTGCCGGGCTCACACGCCGGCCCATCTGATTTATGCCTCCAGCAGCTCGGTCTATGGGCTCAACCAGAAGCTGCCTTATGCCACTCGCGACGCGGTGGATCAGCCCATTTCCTTCTATGCCGCGACCAAACGCGCCAACGAGTTGATGGCGCATTCCTACGCGCACCTCTATGGCATTCCTACTACGGGGCTGCGCTTTTTCACCGTATACGGCCCGTGGGGAAGGCCAGACATGGCGCTGTTCAAGTTCACCGACGCGATCCTCAAGCGCCGTCCCATCGAGGTCTACAACGACGGTGCCATGTCCCGGGATTTCACCCACATCGACGACATCGTCGAAGCCCTTGTGCGCTTGATTCCACTGCCGCCCGAGGCCGCAAACGGTGCGCCGAACAAGGTCTACAACATCGGCTTCGGCTCCCCGGTGAAGCTGCTGGATTTCATCGAATGCATCGAAGACGCGCTGAACACGCGAGCCATCAAGCACTTTCTGCCGTTGCAGTCGGGAGACGTGCTCAACACTTGGGCTGACACCCGCGAGCTGGAAGAGCGGGTCGGTTTCCGGCCGCAGGTCACGGTGTCCACCGGTGTGCCGTCGTTCGTCGATTGGTACTGCAGCTATTACCGGGTTTAACCGTTCTCTCTTTTGTCTTTTGCAAGGAATGTCATGCACGAACGCCCCTATGTGTCGGTTCTGATTCCTGCCAAGAACGAAGCAGGCAACCTCATTCCCCTGCTCGAAGAAGTGCGCGCCGCGTTTGCGGACGAAGCATTCGAAGTGATCGTCGTCGACGACGGCAGCACCGACGCCACAGCGGCCCAGCTGCGCAGCCTGCAAGAAGGTGGCTACAGCCAGTTGCGCGTGCTCAGCCACACCCGCTCGCTGGGGCAGAGCACCTCGGTGTATCACGCGGCGGAAGCGGCGCGGGGTCTGTGGCTGGCGACGCTGGATGGCGACGGGCAGAACGACCCGGCGGACTTGCCCGGCATGCTCGCGTTGGTGCGCGGCTCAGAAGGTAAGTCGGACGGCGTGAAGCTGGTGGCCGGGCATCGGGTCAATCGACAGGACACCGCGAGCAAGCGTTGGGCCTCGCGCTTTGCCAACAAGTTGCGCAGCAGCCTGCTCAAGGACCAGACCCCCGACACCGGCTGCGGTATCAAACTGATCGAGCGCGAGGCGTTTCTGCGTCTGCCGTATTTCGACCACATGCATCGCTTCATTCCGGCGCTGATCCGCCGCCATAACGGCCGGATGCTGGTGCACCCGGTCAATCACCGCGAGCGTGGGGCAGGGGTGTCCAACTACGGCAACCTGGACCGCGCTTTGGTGGGCATCCTCGACCTGTTCGGTGTGTGGTGGCTGATCCGCCGCACCCGACTGGACGTCAACGCACGGGAAAGCGAAGTCTGACATGGGCAGAGAATCGTTGTGGCTGGCGGTGGGTTTCATCGGCCAGCTGGCGTTTACCGGGCGTTTCGTCCTGCAGTGGCTGTACAGCGAGTACAAGAAACGCAGCGTGATTCCAGTGGGCTTCTGGTACCTGAGCATCATCGGCAGCGCACTTCTTTTGGCGTACGCCATCTATCGGCAGGACCCGGTGTTCATCGTCGGCCAGTCCTTCGGTTTCATCGTGTACCTGCGCAACCTGCAGTTGATCGCCAAATTCAAAGAGCAGCCCGAGGGCGTCGTCGAACAGAAGGATTGAGCCGTGCGGATTCGATTGGCGAACCCTCGCCTGGAGTTGTGGTTTTTTGTCGTGTTGTCGGTATTGCTGTTGGGCGCCGGACTCGGCTGGCGCCAACCGCTGAACGTCGATGAAGAGCGTTTTCTCGGCGTCGCGCTGGAGATGCTGCAGAACGGCTCCTGGTTCATTCCCCATCGCGCGGGGGAAATCTACGCGGACAAACCGCCGCTGTTCATGTGGACGGTGGCGTTGTTTGTGCAGCTCACCCAATTGCCAAAAGTGGCGTTGTACCTGCCCGCGCTGATCGCGGGAGCGGTGACCACCGGTTGCCTGTATGACTTGGGGCGGCGCCTGTGGGGGCGGCGTGTCGGGGTGATTTCGGCGCTGCTGTTTCTCTGCACCTATCAGAGTTACAGCATTCTGCAGACCGGGCAGATCGATGGCTTTCTCGCCTTGTGGACGGTGCTCGGCATTTACGGACTATGTCGCCACCTGCTGCTCGGGCCGGACTGGCGCTGGTATTACCTCGCCTGTGCGGCAATGGGGTTCGGAATCATCAGCAAGGGGGTGGGCTTTCTGCCCGCGTTGATGCTGATTCCGTATGCCTACGCGGCGCGCAAGGGGTGGAGCGGGGTGGTCGCAATGCCCTCCGGCAGCACGAAAAAATGGTGGCTGGGGTTGCTGGTCGCTCTGGCGGCCATCGCCGTGTGGCTGCTGCCGCTGTTGGTGATCGTCGCGCAAGGCAGCGCCGACAGCGTGGCCTACGCGCAGGAAATTCTCTTCAAGCAGACAGCGAGTCGCTACGCCAACGCCTGGGATCATCGCGAGCCGTTCTGGTATTTCTTCGTTCAGGTCATTCCCAAATACTGGATTCCGATCCTGTTCATGCTGCCGTGGCTGGTGCCCGCGTGGCGCAAGCAGCTGCTGCGACACGACGGTCGAGTGCTGGTGTTGCTGGGTTGGGTCGTGCTGGTGCTGGTGTTTTTCAGCATCAGCACCGGCAAGCGCAAGCTGTACATCTTTCCGGCGGTGCCCGCGCTGGTGCTGGTCAGCGCGCCGTTGATCCCGTGGATGCTGCGCCGCTGGTTCAGCAAGCGGCCCAAAGGCCGAACAGTGTTCGTCTCGCTGACCGTGCTGTGGCTCTGCGCGTGGTGCGTGCGCGGCTTTGTCGAGCCTCGCCTCGAAGGCATCAATCCTCACGAAACCATGATGCGCGATGTGGCGGCGGCAACGCAGCACGCTGATCTTGTGCTGGTGGATTGGCGCGAGGGGCATTGGGTCTTCGCCCGGCAGCCGCTGGTGCACTTCGGCTTCAAAGACACGCAACCGCTGGAGCATTCGGCGGTGTGGCTGCGCAGTCATCCGAAGGCTTTCGCGCTGGTGCCTGCGCAGGATATGTCGCGCTGCTACGACCCGCAGAAGGCCCGCAGCGTGGGCGATACGTCCCGCGCCGAATGGTTTCTGGTCGGGGCCGATGCCGACAACGGCCAGTGCCAGACGGCGCTCCCCGACAAGGCTTACAGCTTCACCTGGCAAAAGCCCCTTTAACGCCGATCAGGCGTGCTGCACACCGGCACGCTTGAGCAGCTTCTTGCAGCGCTCTGACAGATGCACCACGCGCAGGTGCTTGCCGGCTTTCTCGTAGCGTTCACGCAGGGTCATCAGCGCGGCAATCGCCGAGTAGTCGACGAAGCGCAGATGGCGGCAATCCAGCGTGGCGATGGCCGGGTCTTCTGCCGGGTCGAACTGGTTGAGAAAGGTCGTGGTCGAGGCGAAGAACAGCGTGCCGTGCAACTGGTACAGCTTGCTGCCGTCGGCGTCGGTGTGGCTGTCAGCGTACAGCTCGCGGGCCTGTTGCCAGGCGAAATTCAGCGCCGCGATGAGGATGCCAAACAGCACGGCGGTGGCCAGGTCGGTGAGCACGGTGACGATGGTCACGGCGATGATCGCCAGCACGTCGTTCAGCGGCACCTTGCGCAGCACCCGCAGCGAGGCCCAGGCGAAGGTCTGCTGCGACACCACGAACATCACGCCCACCAGCGCCGCCAGCGGAATGCGCTCGATGAGCGGCGACAGAAACAGCACGAACATCAGAATCATCACCCCGGCGACGATGCCCGACAAACGCCCGCGACCGCCGGAACTGAGGTTGATCACGGTCTGACCGATCATCGCGCAACCACCCATGCCGCCGCACACGCCCGAGGCAATGTTCGCCACGCCCAACGCCACGCACTCGCGGTCCGGGTAGCCGCGGCTTTCGGTGATTTCGTCGGTGAGGTTGAGGGTCAGCAGGGTTTCCAGCAGGCCGACCAGGGCCATGAGAATCGCGTACGGGGCGATGATGCCCAGTGTTTCCAGGTTCCACGGCACGTCCGGCAAAGCCACGCTCGGCAGGCCGCCCGCAATGTGAGCCATGTCGCCGAGGGTGCGGGTTGGCAGGTGGAAGAAGTAAACCAGCAAGCCGACGCCGAGGATCGCGACGAGGGCGGGGGGCACCGAACGGGTCAGGCGCGGCAGCAGGTAGACGACCGCCATGGTCAGCGCGACGAGGCCGAGCATCAGGTACAACGGCGTGCCGCTGAGCCAGTGTTCGCCGCTCTTGAAGTGCTCCAGCTGCGCCATGGCGATGACGATGGCCAAGCCGTTGACGAAGCCGAGCATCACTGGATACGGCACCATCCGCACGAGTTTGCCGAGCCGCAGCACGCCGAACGCGATCATCACCAGCCCGCCCAGCAACACCGTCGCCAGCAGGTATTGCACGCCGTGTTGCACCACCAGCGCGACGATCACCACCGCCATCGAGCCCGCCGCGCCCGACACCATCCCCGGCCTGCCGCCGAACAGAGCAGTCAAAGTGCAGATGATGAACGCGCCGTACAGGCCCATCAGCGGGTTGAGGTGCGCGACAAGGGCGAAGGCGATGCACTCAGGAACGAGGGCAAACGAAGTGGTGAGGCCGGCAAGAACGTCGGCGCGCAGGCGAGCGGGTTTCATGGGTTACCTGAAAGAGAAGGCGCAAAGGGTGGGGATGTTACGGAATGTGAGGCGCGAGGTCGATGATAGAGCGCGTTCGGCAGAGGCGGGATCGCAGCGAGTCTGACTGATTTTGATTCTGGCCGGAGGCCGTAGGAGCTGGCTTGCCTGCGATCTGTCGCAAAGCGGCAGTAAAATCAGCCACCTTGGTTGTGTCAGGTTAATTGAGTCGCCGGGGCTTGCTGCCGCTTCGCGGCAGATCGTAGGCAAGCCAACTCCCACGCCTTCGGCAGAAACGAGACATGTGCATGACGCAAATGAATTTATCTCAGTGTCCAGTCAACCCGGATTGTGTAACGATGTTTCGCCAGAATGAACACCGCTCATTGCCAAGGACAGCACCCCAATGCTCGCCGCGCTCAGACATTACCCTGCCTCCGTCAATCTCCTGCTGTCGTCGTCGCTGTTTCTGACGCTGGGCAGGGCGATCACCTTGCCGTATCTGGTGATTTATCTGTCCTCCAACTTCACGCTGGGCATCAGCGACATCGGCATGATCGTCGGCAGCGCGCTGATTGTCGGCTCCTTGCTGAGCCTGTACGGCGGCTACCTCACCGACAAGCTGTCGAGCTACAAGCTGATCCTGTGTTTCACCGGATTCTTCTTTGTCGGTTTCATCGGCATGTGCCTGACGGGTCGGCTGTGGCTGTTCTTTCTGTTTCTGGTGTCGTTCAACTTCGCCTATTCGGTGATCGACATCGTGGTCAAGGCCGCGTTCGGCAAGCTGTTGCCGGTGGCGGAGCAGAGCAAGGTGTTTTCGGTGCGCTACACGCTGATCAACATCGGCTACGCGGTCGGCCCGTTCATTGGCGCGGGGCTGGCGCACTGGAACATGAAGCTGCCATTTCTGATGTCGGCAGCTTTAGGGCTGGGCTTTTTTGTGGTGTACGCGATGTACGGTGACCGCAAGCTCAGTTCGGCGGACCCTGCCAACGCGCCGGTGTCGTTCCTTGCTGTGGGGCGGATTCTGCTCAAGGATTATCGGCTGATCTGCTTCACCGTGGGCGGCGTGCTCAGCGCCGTGGTGTTCGGCCAGTTCACGGCCTACATCTCGCAATACCTGGTGACTACGAGCACCCCGGAATTCACCTACAGCGTCATCAGCTCGGTGGTGGCGGTGAATGCGGCGGTGGTGATCTGCCTGCAGTATTTCGTCGGCAAACACATCAGCCATCAACACCTGAATCAGTGGCTCACGCTGGGTTTTAGCCTGTTCCTGATGGGCGTGGTGGGTTTCGCGATGTCGAGCACCGTGCTGCACTGGTCGCTGGCCGTGGCCGTGTTCACCCTTGGCGAGATCATCGTTTTCCCGGCCGAATACATGTTCATCGACCGCATCGCCCCGACGCATTTGCGCGGGATGTATTACGGCGCGCAGAACCTGTCCAACCTCGGCGGCGCGCTGGGCCCGGTATTGTGTGGTTTTGCCTTGGCGGCGCAGCCACCGGCGTTCATGTTCTATATGCTGGCGGGCTTTATTGTGGCGGGTGGCTGTTTCTACCTGTTGGGGGCGTCGTACTCCAAGCGCCACGACCCATCCTCCAGCCCGCGGTGACCGGTTTCGATGAGCGCGCTTTCCCCTCTGGATGCCTGGCAGCAGGCAGTCGACACACAGGATTTTCAGCCGGACGAGGCCCAGCGCCAGGCCGCGCAGCAATTGCAGGCGTGCTGGCAGGCGCTGCGTGACAGTGGCCCTCGCGACGCGCTCAAGGGCGTGTACCTGTGGGGGCCGGTGGGGCGCGGCAAGACCTGGCTCATGGACCGGTTTTTCGACAGCCTGACCGTGCCAGCCCGACGCCAGCATTTTCATCACTTCATGCGTTGGGTCCATCAGCGCCTGTTCCAGCTGACCGGCGTGCCCCATCCCCTCAATGTGCTGGCCCGCGAACTGCGGCAGGACGTGCGGGTGCTGTGCTTCGACGAACTCTTCGTCAATGACATCGGCGATGCGGTGATCCTCGGCGGGTTGCTGCGGGCGATGTTCGACGAAGGCGTGGTGCTGGTCTGCACCTCCAACCAGTTGCCCGAGCAGCTGTACGCCACCGGGCACAACCGCGAACGGTTCGTCCCGGCGATCACGGCGATCAATCACTTCATGACAGTGGTGTCGGTGGACGGCGGCGAAGACCATCGCCTGCACCCCGGTCAGGCGCAGCAGCGGTATTGGGTGACGCCCGAATCGGGGCCGAGCGCGTTGGTCGAGGTATTCGAAACCCTGAGCAACGGCGAGCTGGTGTCGATCCGGCCCGTGCCATTGGGGCGCCGACATCTGGCCGTGGTGCGCAGCAGCAAGACCGTGGTCTGGTGCCGTTACAAAGACCTGTGCGAACAGCCGTTGGCAGCAATGGACTTCATCGAATTGTGCGACCGCTACACGGCCGTGCTGGTGAGCGAAGTGCCTGCGTTGAGCGCGCCGCAGCGGGAAGGGCGGATTGCTCGGGGCACCGAGGATGGGGTCGAGCAAGTGGTGGCGGGGGACCGCGAACTGCCGCAACTGTCGCCTTACGATGACGGTGTGCGCCGGTTCATTGCGCTGGTCGACGAATGCTACGACCGCAAAGTGCCGCTGTACGTGGAGGCGGCGCTGCCAATGGAATCGCTGTACACCGAGGGCTACCTGGCCTTCGCCTTTCGCCGGACGTTGAGCCGGTTGCAGGAGATGCAACTGGCGCGGTTTGGGCGATGATGCGCCGACGCTTTTGATTCTGGCCGAAGGCTGTGGGAGTGCCGGGGTGGCGCTCCACCTTGCCTGCGATCTGCCGGGCACCGGCAGCAAAACCTGACAACGTGGTTTGCCTGATCCACCGCGTGGTCAGGGTTTGCCATCGCTTCGCAATGGATCGTAGGCAAGCCAACTCCCACACCTTCGGCTGAAGCAACTCAGGCACGATCAACGTTCTGGATCACGCCAATGCCTACGCCTTCAGCACAAGCGTAAATCCAGCAATCAGACGTTGTTCCTGCGCCGCTGCACCAGCACGTGCTTGGCGCCTTCGCCCATCAGCACCATCACCCCGAGCCAGATCGGCAGGTAGGTCATCCATTCATCCCGGCCGATGCTTTCACCCAGCAGCAGCGCCACGCCCACCAGCAACACCGGTTCCACGTAGCTCAACAGCCCGAACACGCTGAACGCCAGCAAGCGACTGGCAAGCAAATAGCTGACCAGCGCCGACGCACTGATCGCCCCAAGGATCGGGATCAGGATATAGAAACGCGGAAATGCCTCGACCACCCCTGGATTGCCCTGGCAGATGAACAGCACCGCCACCGGCAGGATCAGCAGCATGTCCCACCACAGCCCGCCGAGGTTGTCGGTCTTGAGCTTGCGCCGCAGCACGAAGTAGATCGGGTAGCCGCCACACACCAGCAGCGTCTCCCAGGAAAAACTCCCCAAGCGGATCAGCTCGTTGCCAACGCCGACCATCGCGCATGCGGCGGCGATTTTCTGGAAGTAGGACAAGCGCTCGCCATAGACCACGCGGCCCGTGAGAATCATCGTCAGGGGCAGCAGGAAATACCCCAGCGACACCTCCAGACTGCGCCCCTTGCAGCGGCGCCCACAGAAACAGCCACAGCTGCACGCCCATCAGCGCGGCGGACAGCATCATCGCGCCCAGCAAGGCTGGCGTCTGGCGTATGCGATTCGTCATGGCGCGCACCAGTTTCCAGTCGCCGCTGGACAGCATGAACACCGTCACGCAAGGCAGGGTCAGCAGCATGCGCCAACCGAATATTTCTTCTCCACTCAAAGGTTTCAGCAATGAGGTGTAGTAGTACATGACCGCGAAGAGGCAGGAGGCCATGACCGATAACGCAACACCCTTGTACACAGGGGCTCCTTGGTTCGGTTCAAAAGGACAGGGTTTGGACGCGCAACCCGTGCCAGGCTCTGATGGCCCGCTTGCAGGAAGCGGCGCACAGTCTAGCCGAACCCCCGCCCGCCGTTCGCTCGCATTCTGATAAACCCAAGGTCCGCTGGCAGTAAACGATGCACGTTTGGCAGAGAACGAGACCGTGCGCTCGTTGAGGCAAAAATGGCGGTCCCGGAGAATTGTCCTCAACGCGCCACACCGGCGCCGCCTACTGAGGACGACCCCATGACCCAAGAAATCGCCGGTATCAAAATCCCTGACAGCGCCCTGGCCCGCGCCACCACCGAATACATCCGTGATGAAGAAGACGATTTGCTGTTCAACCACAGCCGTCGGGTGTTTTTGTGGGGCGCGTTGACCGGTGAGCGCAAAGGCCTCAAGTACGACGCCGAGCAGCTGTACGTCGGCGCGATGTTCCATGACCTGGGCCTGGTGAAAAAACACAGCAGCCCGGACCTGCGTTTCGAAGTGGACAGTGCCAACGCAGCCCATGCGTTCGCCAAGCCATTCGGGTTGTCGGAAGGCGATCTGGAGCAGGTCTGGTTGTCCATTGCGCTGCACACCACGCCGGGCGTTCCCGAGCACCTGCGCCCGAACGTTGCGCTGGTGACTGCCGGTGTTGAAATGGACGTGCTGGGCATCAACTACGACCAGTTCAGCGACCAGCAGCGCGAAGTCGTGACCCATGCCCACCCGCGTGGTGAAGCGTTCAAAGAGTGCATCCTGTGCGCCTTCGCCGACGGCTTCCGCCATAAGCCAGACACGACCTTCGGCACTGTGAACGCCGATGTGCTGGTGGACGAAAATCCGAAGTTCAAGCCGATGAATTTCGTCAACATCATTCGTCAGTCGCCCTGGAAGGCGTAACGGGTACGCGGTAATGACCTGTGGAAGCGAATTTATTCGCGAAGCGGTTTTTCATCCGAGAGAGAGGTGTCGGATGGACTCCCCTCTCGCGAATGAATTCGCTCCCACAGTTTTTGCGCCCGGCAGAACGTTTGCAGGGAGGGCAGGATCGGCATTCCGTATTCGATTGGCCTGCCTGAGGCATTCCTGAGGCATCACCCCTCGACATTCCTTCTTCGGCATTCGCCCGTGCTTTGTTAGGCTTTCGTTTGGTTGGCTCATGAAGGGCCGACATGTTTGCAAAGGGAGCGGCGAATGACCTCCATCGGCACCGCGGCACCGGTCGTGCCTGGGCGGCTGGAACAGTTTTCCACCCGGGTGGCGTTTTTCATCACCGGGTTCAGTATTTCCGCTTGGGCGCCGCTGGTGCCGTACGCCAAGAGCCGCCTTGGTCTGGACGACGCGAGCCTCGGCCTGCTGCTGTTGTGCCTGGGCATCGGCTCGATTCTCTCCATGCCACTGGCTGGCGCCATGACCGTGCGTTACGGCTGTCGGCGCATCATCGTCATGGTCGGCAGCCTCGCCTGCCTGTGCCTTCCCTTGCTCGCGACCCTCACGAGTGTGCCGCTGATGGTGGCGACGCTGTTCGTCTACGGCGCCAGCATGGGCGCCTTGGGGTGCGTGACCAACATTCAGGCGATCATCGTCGAGCGGGCCAGCGGCAAGACCATGATGTCGGGCTTTCACGGCCTGTTCAGTTGTGGAGGGATTCTCGGCGCGGCAGGCGTTTCTGCGCTGTTGAGCGTAGGCGTTTGGCCGTGGCTGACCATGACCTTCGTCGCGCTGTTCATCGGTTTGGCGTTGTACAAAGCAGGCCCGAACATGCTCGGCTATGGCAGCGAAGCGGGCGGTCCGGCGTTCGCGATTCCCCACGGCGTGGTGCTGTTCATCGGCCTGATGTGCTTCACCGTGTTCCTCACCGAAGGCGCGATGCTCGATTGGAGCGCGGTGTTCCTCAGCGCCCAGCGCGGTGTCGAGCCGTCCTACGCCGGGTTCGGCTACGCGGTGTTCGCCCTGGCCATGGCCATCGGCCGATTGTGCGGCGACCCCGTCGTGCGCCGCTTGGGCGTGCACAAGATCATCCTGTTCGGCGGGCTGTGCGCGGCGATCGGCATGGCCGTGGCGACGTTGATCCCCTATTGGCAGGCCGCGTTGTGCGGTTACGCATTGGTGGGCATTGGCTGTTCCAACATCGTGCCGGTGTTCTACAGCGCGGTGGGGCGGCAGAAGACCATGCCGGAAAACGTCGCGGTCCCGGCCATCACGACCCTCGGTTACATCGGCATTCTGATGGGGCCGGCGGGCATCGGTTTCGTCGCCCACCTCAGCAGCCTCGGCGTGGCGTTCCTCATCATCGCGGTGATGCTGCTGGGGGTGGCAATCAGCGGTCGCTATCTGAAAGTCTGATCGTTACAGCTTGCGTGCCGTGCCCGACACCCGAATCGAACTGCCGGGCACGTCGCTGAATTCGGCGCGAATCCGCGAGCGGCTGCCCATGTCTTCGCCCTGCACGATGTCGATCACGCCGCCGTGGTCCCAGCCGATGTCGCGCAGGTAACCGGCAAACGCCGCGCTCGCCGCACCGGTGGCCGGGTCTTCGTACACGCCGCCAAAAGCGAACGGATTGCGGGTGTGGAACACGCGATTGGACTCGGCAAACACCAACAGAATCGTCACAAGGCCCTCGCGCACCATCAATTCCCGACCGGCCTCGAAGTCGTAGCGCATGTGCTTGAGCGTTTCGCGACGGTTCAGTGCCAGCACCAGATGCTGCGCGCCGCCGTTGATCAATGCGGGCGGGATGCGCAGGTCAATGTCTTCGGCCTGCAAATCGACCAGCCCCATGGCCTGGCTGAGCACTTCCCGGCTGACCGGCTGGCTGTGGGTGGGAGGGGATTGCAGGGCAGCGGACGTCAACGCGCCCTGCTGATAGCCCTCGACGGTGATCTGCGCATGGTTGAGGTGCAGCGAATATTCGCCCTCGCCATAGCGACCCGCCAAGGCAGCCCCCAGCGCGATGGTGGCGTGACCGCAAAATGGCACCTCGGCTTGCGGCGAGAAATAGCGCACCCGCCAACCGTCGTTTTCCGGCACGGCGAATGCGGTTTCCGAATAACCGACCTCGCCGGCCACAGCCTGCATCGTGGCGTCGTCGGGAAAGGTCTCACCGATCCACACGCCAGCGGGATTGCCGCCTTGATCCGCGTCGGAAAATGCCGAGAGTCTGAGGATATCCAGTGCCATGTTCGCGTCAGCCTTGAGCCGTTGAAGGAAGGCTCGATTGTTGACGAAGCGGGCAGGGCGCACCAACGAAAAGTGCTGATGCGTGGGATTCCATCCGTTGATGCAGCCGCGAGCTACAAGCTACAAGCTACAAGCTACAAGCAACCGTCGCGCCCACTTCTTGCAGCTTGCAGCTTGCCGCTCGTCGCTGCTTCGAGATTCAAGCTAATAGCGACGCTCGCCGTCGCGACGCCCTCTTGCAGCTTGCAGCTCACAACTCGTCGCTGCTAGGGCGTCATGGCAAAGCCAACCCCAAATCGGTTCCATGCGTTGATGGTGGCAATGGCCAAAGTGATGTTGGCGACTTCTTTTTCGCTGTAATGCGCCAGCAGCGCTTCGTACTGATGCTGCGGCGCGTGGTGGATCGACAGTTGGGTCAGGCTCTCGGTCCAGGCCAGTACGGCATTTTCTTTTTCGGTGAAGAAGTTGGTTTCGGCCCAGACCGTCACGGTTTGCAGGCGGGCTTCGGTTTCACCGGCCTTGCGGGCGTCGTTGGCGTGCAGGTTGACGCAATAGGCGCAGCCGTTGATCTGCGAAGCGCGCAGGCGGATCAGTTCCAGCAGGGAGTGTTCAAGGCCCGAATTGACCACGGCGTTTTCCAGCGCGGACATGGCTTTGTAGGCTTCCGGCGATTTTTGACCCCAGGCGATGCGCTTGTTCATGTGCGTGTGCTCCGTTGGAAAGGTAAGAAATGTCGCTGAACGTGGTGCTACGTTACGCCCAGACAGGCCGGGGCCGAATAGCCAATGGGGTGGGATATCAGGAGACCAATCGCGCCATTCCCGGACGATTGGTCTCCTTGCTGGCAACACGCTTCATGAACGCCGCTGCCACGTTTTGCGGCTTGCCCCGCTGGCTCAGCGATCTAGGATGAGCAGGAACAATCACAAGGAGTCATCCATGTTCGCCGGATTCCAGAAAGACCAGCGCCAGGTCAATGGTGTGCAGATCGCCTACCGCATCGGTGGCAACGGGCCGGGGTTGCTGTTGTTGCACGGGCACCCGCAGACCCACGTCATCTGGCACAAGATCGCCGAGCGGCTGAGTCAGCATTTCACCGTGGTCGCGGCCGATTTGCGCGGTTACGGCGACAGCGGCAAACCCCTCGCGACGGAGGACCATTCCAGCTATTCCAAACGGGAGATGGGCCGCGACATGGTGGCGTTGATGCGCGAACTGGGGCTGCCGACGTTCTCGATTCTCGCCCATGACCGGGGTGCTCGCGTGGCCCATCGACTGGCGCTGGACCATCCCGATGCCGTGACGCGCATGACCTTGCTCGACATCGCGCCAACGTTGGCGATGTACAGCCAGACCAATGAGGCGTTCGCCCGGGCGTACTGGCACTGGTTCTTCCTGATCCGCCCGGCGCCGCTGCCGGAAACGTTGTTGGAAGCCGATCCCGAGCAGTACCTGCGCAGTGTCATGGGCAGCCGCAGCGCCGGGTTGACGCCGTTCACCGACGAAGCGTTCGCCGAATACGTGCGCTGCGCCAAATTGCCGGGCACCGCACGTGGGGTCTGTGAGGATTACCGCGCCAGTGCCACCATCGACCTGGAACACGACCGCGCCGACCTCGACGCAGGCCATCATCTGCAATTGCCGCTGCAGGTGCTGTGGGGTGCGGAAGGCACGGTAGGCAAATGCTTCGACCCGCTGAAGGAATGGCAACAGGTCGCGACCGACGTCCGGGGCAAGCCATTGCCGGGTGGGCATTACCTGGCGGAGGAGATTCCGGAAGCGCTGATGGCTGAGGTGATGCCGTTTTTGACGTGAAGCTTTAGGCGGGGTGGGAGCACCGTCCCGTCGCTTTTGATTCTGGCGGCCGTGGGAGCGCCAACCCGGGGCTCCCACGCCCTTCGGGCAGAAGCGAGATGGGCGTGGTCCATGCTTTTGACTCTGGCCGCAGGCCGTGGGAGTTGGCTTGCCTACGATCTGTTGCGAAGCAACAGCAAGACTTGACGACTCAATCATGCTGATACACCGGGTTAGCTGATTTCACTGACGGTTCCCGTCAGATCGCAGGCAAGCCAGCTCCTACGCCCTCCGGGCAGAATCAACAGCGGGTTGCGTGTTCAATTTGGGAAGGTGGCGATGGCCGGGGCCACGCCCTGCATCAGCGTTCAATCCTCACCCGCCTCCAACACAAACCCCTCCGGCATTTCCTGCGCGTATTCATTCACCACCTCCCGCGTCAGCCCGACGATGTCCTCCACCAGTTCCATCCCGGCGCCGGTGCGCCAGCTCGCGACGATGTCCATCACTGGCGGCAAGGGCACGTTTTCGATCTGGGTCAACACGCCCTGCACCAGTTCCCCGCGCACCAGGGTGACCGGCAATGCACCAATACCGAACCCGTCGCGCACCAGTCGGGTGATGGCCGAGGCCGAGTTCACGCAGTTGATGCGCGGGGTGATGATGTTCGCCGTGTGCAGCATGTTCAGGATGTCCTGATGGGGCCGCGAGTTGCGCGAAAACGTGACGATCCGCTCCTGCGCGATCTCTTCCAGCGTCACGTCCGGCCGGTCCAGCGGCGAGCCGGTCGGCACCACCCAGTGCAGCGGATAGCGCGCCAGCATCGCGTTGCGCACGCTGTCGAAACGCAGGATGTCGGTCTGGAAAATGATGTCCTGATAACCCTTTTCCAACTGCGAACACAGGTTGCTCGCGGTTTCGGCGGTCAGCTCGATTTCCAGATTCGGGTAACACTTCATCAGGCGTGTTACCAACGGACTGAGCCAGGTGTGTATCACCGTATCCATCGCGCCGATGCGGATTCGACCCCGTACCTGGCTGGGGTCCTTGATCGCCGCCTTCATGTTTTGCAGGGTGTCCATGATGTGCTCGGCGTATTCCAGCACCCGCAATCCTTCGGACGTCAGCGACACACCCTTCGAGTCCCGCACGAACAATCGCACACCCATTTCGTCCTCCAGGGCCGCGATCCGGCTGGAAATGGAGGCTTGGGTGCTGAAGAGTTTTTCGGCGGTCAGGCGAAAGCTTTTCAGCCGTGCGACCCAGACGAAGGTTTCCAGAAACTTGAGATTCACCGAGCGATTTCCTTGAGCGATTGAGCGGCGGCGGGACGTTCGGAGGCGGCTTTTAGCCTCGTCATCACCAGCAGGTGCCTCCTACGGTCAGCAGGTTACATGCCACCGCCCCAACAGAAATTTTTATGAGGCATAGCGGTTTTTTCCCGTTGGACGCCACGCGCCAGCCTGCCGAAAGATGACCGCCGACACGAGAAAGGTACGACGCCGGGGCCGAATCACTTCGCCCCGACCCACGCGTCCAGCCTTCAGGGTCGGGGTGTTTCAATGCCCGACCTCATTCATCAGCTGCGCTCTGCCAGCAGTCGGTCGTTACCGCTGCGCGCTCATGGGAAGAGGCTTCAATGACACATAACAACCAAAAATACGTCTGCGCGTTGCTCGTTGGCGGCGCGACGCTGACTTGTGGATTGACCGCACAGGCCGATTTTTTCGGCGACAGCAAAGGCGAGCTCGAAGCCCGCAACTTTTACTTCAACCGCGATTTTCGACAGACAGGCGCTCGGGACAAGGCCGAGGAATGGGCGCAGGGGTTCCTGCTGCGTCTTCAATCGGGCTACACCCCTGGCACCGTCGGCTTCGGCCTTGATGCGCTGGGCATGGTGGGGTTGAAGCTGGATTCGGGCGACGGCACGGCGGGCACCGGGTTGCTGCCCGCTGACCTGTCGTCCGGCGGCTCGCAAGAGGACTACGCCAAGCTCGGCCTGACCGCAAAAATGAAGGTGTCGAAGACGGAGCTGAAAGTCGGCTCGCTGTTCTTCAAGGACCCGGTGATCAATTCCAACGACACCCGCCTGTTGCCCCAGACCTTTCGCGGCGGGCTGTTGACCTCGAAGGACCTGAACAACTTCACCTTCACCGGCGGCCACATCGACCGCATCAAGGCCAACAGCTCCTCGGACTTCACCGAGATGAGCGCCAACCGCATCGGCGGGACCAGCAACGATTTCAACTTCGGCGGCGGCGAGTATCAGGTCACTCCGCAACTGGCGCTGAGTGCCCATTACGGCCAGCTGGAAAACGTTTATCAGCAGTATTACGGCGGGTTGGTGCACGTGCTGCCGTTGGGCGTGGGGCAGAGCTTGAAGTCCGACATTCGCTACGCCAGCAGCCGCGAGGACGGCAACTTTCGCGACCTCGACAACAAGGCCTTGGGTTCGATGTTCACCTACAAGGTCGGCGCCCAGGCCTTCGGTTTTGGCTACCAGCGGATGACCGGGAGCGATCCGTTTCCCTACATCACGGGCAGCGATCCTTACCTGGTCAACTTCATTCAGATCGGCGATTTCGCCAACGCCAAGGAGCGCTCGTGGCAGGCGCGGTATGACTACGACTTCGCAGGGCTGGGGCTGCCGGGCCTGACGTTCATGACCCGCTACGTGTCCGGCGACAACGTCGAACGTGCGGCGGGCGGCGAGGGCAAAGAGTGGGAGCGCAACATGGACATCGGCTACGTGATCCAGAGCGGTGCGTTGAAGAACCTGGGCGTGAAATGGCGCAACGCGACCGTGCGTTCGAACTTCGGCAATGACCTGGACGAAAACCGGCTGATCGTGAGTTACACGCTGCCTCTGTGGTGAGTCGCACGCCCTTGTACCGGCACGCCGCTGTAGCAGCACGACAAGCCGGGCTGCTACAGGTTCGCGTCGGCTGTTCTTCCGAGTCACAACATCGAGATTCCCATCATGCAAACCGCTATCAACCTCTGGCCGCTGCTGGGCGTGCTGGTCATCGTTCTGGGCTTCGTCCTGCGTTTCAACCCGATGCTGGTGGTCGCCCTCGCGGCGCTGGCCACGGGCCTGGCGGCGAGCATGCCGCTGGAAACCGTGCTGGCGACTATCGGCACGGGCTTCATCAAGACCCGCACTTTGCCGCTGATCATCCTGCTGCCCCTGGCCGTCATCGGTCTGCTGGAGCGCCACGGCCTGCGATTGCACGCCCAGAACTGGATCGCACGCTTCACCCGCGCCACCGCCGGACGCCTGCTGATCGCTTACCTGTTCGTGCGGGAAACCACGGCAGCACTGGGCCTGACCAGCCTCGGCGGGCATCCGCAAATGGTTCGCCCGCTGCTCGCGCCGATGGCCGAAGGGGCTGCGGAATCGCGCTTCGGCAAGTTGCCCGAGGCCTTGCGCATCAAGCTGCTGGCCCTGTGCGCAGCCACCGATAACGTCGGGCTGTTTTTCGGCGAGGACATTTTCGTCGCGTTCGGCGCCATCGCCCTGATGCACACCTTTCTCCAAGGCTCGGGGATCGACGTCGATCCGATGCACATCGCGGTCTGGGGTATTCCGACGGCGATTTGTGCCTTTGTGATTCACGCCATTCGCCTGCACCGTTTCGATCAGCGCCTCAGTCGCGAACTCAAGGCATTGCCGCAGACATCGCCGGTCGCTCAGGAGGTGACGCCATGATCCTGTCCATTCAATACCTGTACTGGCTGGCCGGTGTGATTCTGGCGATCACCGCGTTCATGACCGTCACTGACCGCAGCAACCCCAAGCGCTGGACCACCGGGCTGTTCTGGGGGCTGTTCGCGATTGCGTTTTTGATCGGTGATCGTTTGCCGCCCGTGTGGGTTGGCGTAGGCGTGGTGGTGATGGCGCTCATCGCGGGTTTCGGCGGCGTCGGCTTCGGCCAGCACGATAACCTGCCGGACAAGGCGCGGCGGGAGAGTGCAGGGCGCCTGAAGAACAAGCTGTTCATTCCGGCGCTGGCGATTCCGCTGGTGACGGTGATTGGCGCTGTCGTACTGAAAAACCTCAAGTTTGGCGATGTGTACTTGCTCGACCCGGCCAACAGCACCTTTGTTTCGCTGGGGATCGGCAGTCTGGTGGCGTTGGCCCTGGCGTGCTGGCTGACCCGCGACACGCCGGTGCAGGCCATGCGCGAATCCCGGCGTCTGACCGAAGCGCTCGGCTGGGCGCTGGTGTTGCCGCAGATGCTGGCGATGCTGGGGCTGGTGTTCAATGACGCGGGGGTTGGCAAAGCAGTGGCGCACCTGGCGACGGCCTACATCAACCTGGATTTCCGCCTGGTGGCGGTGATGGTCTACGTGTTGGGCATGGCGCTGTTCACGATTGTCATGGGCAACGGCTTCGCAGCGTTTCCGGTGATGACCGGCGGCATCGGGGTGCCGGTGCTGGTGGGCATGTACGGCGCCAACCCTGCGGTGATGGCGGCCATCGGCATGTTCTCTGGCTACTGCGGCACGCTGATGACGCCCATGGCTGCGAACTACAACCTCATCCCGGCGGCCTTGCTGGAATTGCCCGACAAATACGCCGTGATCAAGGCGCAGATACCGACGGCGCTGGCGATGTTGGTGGTCAATATCGTGTTGTTGTATTGCCTGATGTAGCGCTTGGCTTTTGATTCTGCCCGCAGGCTCGGTCAACGTCAAAAATCTCGAGCGCGCACTGATCCGCTTCTGCCGAAGGCGTGGGAGTTGGCTTGCCTACGATCTGGCGCGAAGCGGCAGTAAAGCCGGCGCATGCGGCGTGGCTAGTGTACGGAGTGGCCGGGTTTTGCTACAGCTGCGCAGCAGATCGCAGGCAAGCCAGCTCTCACGCCTTCGGCAGAATCAACAGCGGATCGGCGGCGTATTCGAATTTACAGCAGCATCCATATCCCCTCATCGCAAACGATTGCGACCACCGGCTGTCTGAATCCATCAGCAGCCTCAACCCCTCTAGATTCCGGCTTTCAACGGGTCAGGCAGCGATGCCTGGCCCGTTTTTGCGTGTGGTCGGTGAAAGCCCCACAAAATAGAGGTTGAATAGTCACAACAAATGTTATTTAAATAACAAAAATAATATCGCGTCGGCGGTTCGGTTTTGCGGTCCCTGCGCGTACACAAGGTAATGACACACATGAACAAGATCGCGGTCATCGGCAGCAACATGGTGGATTTGATCACCTACATCGACCGGATGCCGGCTCAGGGCGAAACCCTCGAAGCGCCGAACTTCGCCATGGGGTGCGGCGGCAAGGGCGCGAATCAGGCCGTGGCGGCCGCCAAGCTCGGCGCGGACGTGCTGATGCTGACCAGGGTCGGCGACGACATGTTCGCCGACAACACCCTCGCCAATTTCCAGCGCCACGGTATCGACACCCAGTTCGTGCAGCGGGTGCCCGGCGTCTCCAGTGGCGTCGCACCGATCTTCGTGCAGAGCGATTCCCACAACAGCATCCTCATCGTCAAAGGCGCCAACGCGCACCTCAAACCTGCTGACATCGACGCCGCTCAAGCTGCCTTGCGCGACTGCACGCTGATCGTCCTGCAGCTGGAAATCGAACTGGAAACGGTCTACCACGCCATCGATTTCGCCAAGGCCAACGGTATTCCTGTACTGCTCAACCCGGCGCCTGCGGTCAAGGGTCTGAGTCGTGAACACCTGCTGAAACTCGACTTTTTCATCCCCAACGAAAGCGAACTGGCCCTGATCACAGGGCAGGTCGTCGACTCACTCGAATCCGCCCGCTCCGCTGCCTTGAAGCTGGTGCAGGACGGCATTCGCCACGTGATCGTGACCCTCGGCGAACAGGGCGCGCTGTACGTGGGCGAGGAGGGCGAGTTCCGTGTCGAGGGCCTGAAAGTCGACGCCCGCGACACCACTGGCGCAGGCGATGCCTTCATCGGCTGCTTCGCCCGCCACTGGAGCGAAGACGGCGACATGCGCCGCGCCATGACTCAGGCCGTGGCCTATTCCGCCTGCTCGGTCACGGGCCTCGGCACCCAGAGTTCCTACCCGGACGCTGCCACGTTCGGGCGTTTTCTCGACACCTGCTCTTCAAAAAATACGCAATAAGTCACCCTTGAGCCGCCGCGCTTTGGCCGGTCACGCTGACGGCCCGGCGCGGTATCCCGCACTTCACGGAGAACAACAATGACAAAGCCCGCGCTCCAACAATCACCGGACGGGTTCTACCTGAACCGCACGCCCTGGTTCGCCTTTATCCTGCTGTGCTGCTGCTTCGCGCTCTGGGCCGCAGCGGCGAGCATGAACGACGTGCTGATCGCGCACTTCAAGAAGGCTTTTCTGCTCAGCGATTTCCAGACCGCCTTCGTGCAGTCGGCGTTTTACCTGGGCTACTTCTTCGTGGCGATTCCGGCGGCGATGGTCGTCCGGCATTTCAGCTACAAGACCACCATCCTGATCGGCCTGCTGCTGTACATGGTGGGCTGCTCGCTGTTCTTCCCGGCTGCCTCGATGGCCACGTACGGCATGTTCCTGCTGGCGCTGTTCGTCATCGCGGCGGGCCTGTCGTTCCTCGAAACCGCGTGTAACACCTACTCCACGTTGATGGGCCCTCGCGAAACCGGCACCCGTCGCCTGAACATCTCGCAGACCTTCCACCCGTTCGGCGCCATGGCCGGGGTGTACGTCGGCAGTTTCGTGATGTTCAAGGACACCGACGCCACCCGCGAACAACTGACCCAGATGAGCGCGTCCGACGCGGCGATTCAGCAGCTGCAAATGATCCAGTCCACGTTGCTGCCGTACAAATGGATGATCGCGGTGCTGATCCTGATGTTCGTGCTCATCGCTTTCACCAAATTCCCGGCGTGCAAGGGCAACGTCAAAGAGAACGTGAAGAAGAGCAGCATCGGCCAGAGCCTGTCCCGCCTGTGGCGCAACCCGCGCTTCACCTTCGGTGTGGTCGCGCAGTTTCTCTACGTCGGCGCGCAAGTGGGCGTGTGGAGCTTCACCATTCGCCTGGCCATGCAGATGGGCGGGATGAACGAGCGCAGCGCCTCGTGGTTCCTGCTGACCACCTTTGCGGCGTACTTTGTCGGCAAGATGATCGCCAACCTGCTGATGCGCAAACTGCACCCGGCCAAAGTCCTCGCGATTTACGGCGTGCTGACCATCGTCCTGCTGGCCTACACCATTCTGGTGCCGAACATCAGCGCCGTTTACGCGGCGGTGGGCGTGAGCATTTTCCTCGGCCCGTGCTGGCCGACCATTTACGGCCTGACCATTGACGGCCTGGGCGAAGACACCGGTGTCGGCGGTTCGCTGCTGGTGATGAGCATCGTCGGCGGCGGTGTGATGCCGATCTTCCAGGGCCTGCTGTCCGACGCGACCCACGGCAACATGCAGATCGCCTACAGCGTACCGCTGCTGTGCTTCGTGGTCATCGTCGCGTACGCCATCAAATGCCTGCGTGACCCGAGCAGCGAAACGGCGCCGGTCGGTGCGGTGACCGCCTCATGAACACGACTGTCGCGCTGTTTCCCGAGCTGTTTGCAGGGGATGAGAAGACCCTGCTGGAGTCCGCCGACTTCCGCGTGCTGGCCTGGACCTACCCCAGCGGCGTGAAGGCGCTCGCGCTGGAGAACAACCGTGGCCGCGTCGTGGTGCTGCCGTATCAGGGGCAGATGATCTGGTCGGCGGTGTTCGACGGCTGTGATCTGACCATGCGCAACATGTTCGACCAGCCACGCCCGAGCCCGACGGTGATCGGCACTTATGGCTGCTTCATGTTTCACAGCGGCATGTTGCGCAACGGCTGCCCGACACCACAGGACGACCATCCGCTGCACGGCGAAATGCCCTGCGCGCCGATGGACCGCGCCTGGCTGGAAGTGGGCACGGATGCGGCGGGCGCCTTTTTGCGCCTCAGCGGCGAGTACGAATACGTGATGGGCTTCGGCGATCACTACCGCGCCCGGCCCAGCGTGACCTTGCGTCCGGGCTCGGCGCTGTTCGACATCGGCATGGACGTGCAGAACCTCGCAGGCAAGGCGATGGAGCTGATGTACATGGCGCACATGAACTACGCGTATGTGGCTGGCGGGCAGTTCGTCGAGCCGCTGGGTGTCGAGCGCACGCGGGTGCGCAGCAGTGTGCCCGCCCATGTGAAGCCGACCCCGGCGTGGACTTCGTACATGGCCGAGCTGACCGACGATCCGTCGCGCTTGCAGACGTTGAACACGCCCGAGCTATACGACCCGGAAATCGTGTGTTTCTTCGACGGCGTACAGACGGACGCGAAGGGCGACGCGCATTTTCTGCTCAAGCACCCGGACGGTCCGGCGTTCTACACCCGCTACCCACCGGCGCAGTTCGACCGTGCCGCGCGCTGGGTTTTGCACAACGCCGACCAGCAGGTCGCCGCGTTCGTGCTGCCTGCGACCTGCGAGCCGGAGGGGTATCTGGCGGAAAAGGCCAAGGGCAATGTGCGGGAATTGGGGGCGGGGGAGAGGGCGTCGTTCAGTGTGACGACGGGGTATCTGGCGGCTGGGGAAGTGCGGCAGTTGGAAGGTGATCTGAAACGCTGAAGGCCTTTCGTCGTATGCCGCCCAGAATGAATTTGCGCCTTCAGGTTGGGACCGCATTTCACACGATAAAACGCGATCGACCTGTAGGAGCGAATTCATTCGCGATAGCGGCGGCCCAGGCAACGAGGATTCAGCACCCGATCACACCACCAGTTGCGCCCCATACCCCTGAATCAAGTCGCGGTACGGCTTGGGCAGTTTCTTGTCGCTGACCACCACCTGGAAATGCTCCAGCGTGGCGAAATGCGCGGTGCGCACGGCGTCGAATTTGGAGTGGTCGGCCAGCAGCATGCAGTGCCGGGCCTGACGCAAGACCTTCTGCTTCACTTCAACCTCATTGAAGTTGAAGCAGGTCACGCCGAACTCGTCGCTGACCCCGGCGGCCGAGACAAACGCCCACGTCAGGCGAATGCCGTCGAGGATGCTGGCTTCGCTGTGGTGTTCGAACACCTGGTTCTTGCGGTGGAAACTGCCGCCGCACAGGACGATGTGGCAGTTGGGTTTCTGTTGCAGTTTCAGCAGCACGTTGAGGGAGTTGCACACGGCGGTGAACTCCAGCTCCTCAGGGATGAAGTCGATGACGAAGGGAATCGTCGTCCCGCAATCGAAAAACACCGTGTCGCCGGGTTTGATGAAGGCAGCGGCCAGTTTGCCGATGCGGCGTTTTTCCTCGACGTGGCGCGTGCCTTGCTCGGTGACTTTGTAATCGCTGGCTTCCGATGGATCGAACGCCAGCGTGATGTGCCCGCCCAGCAGGTGGAATTTCTCCGGATGACGTCCCAGGTCGCGACGCAGGGTCATCTCCGAGACATCCAGCAGCGCGGCCATTTCACGCAGGTGAATGGCTTTCTGGTCCTGCAGGGCTTGCTGAATCAGTTTGATGCGGTCGGATTTCTTGTTGTCCACGGTCATCCCGGCTGTCGATTATCGTGATATAAAAGTAACACAGTCTGTTATATTTCAAACATTGTGACGAGCGAGTGAACACCCCCTTGCTTGTCGCTCGAAGCTTACCGCTTATCGCTAACCACTGCTTCTGAAGGAAGAGTCAATGAAGATCGAACCCGCCGCGCTCGCGCAGTACATCGACCACACCTTGCTGGCCGCCGATGCCTCGCGCGCGCAGATCGCCACCTTGTGCCGTGAAGCGCAGGAACATGGATTCTATTCGGTGTGCGTCAACTCTGGACAGGTGCCGTACGCGGCATCGTTGCTGACTGGGCAGCCGGTCAAGGTCTGCGCCGTGGTCGGCTTTCCGTTGGGCGCCGGCCTTACTGACACCAAGGCGTTCGAAGCGAAGCAGGCGATTGCTGCCGGTGCGGGCGAAATCGACATGGTGCTGAACGTCGGCGCGCTGAAGGACGGCTTGCTGGATGTCGTGCGGGATGACATCGCAGCGGTCAAACAGGCCTGTGGTAACGTGCCGCTGAAGGTGATTCTGGAAACCTGCCTGCTGGATGACGCGCAGAAGACCGCCGCGTGCGAGATCTGCCGAGAGCTGGACGTCGCGTTCGTCAAAACCTCCACTGGCTTCAGCCGCAGCGGGGCGACGCTGGAAGACGTGGCCCTGATGCGCAAGGTGGTCGGTGCGGGCGTGGGCGTCAAAGCCTCGGGCGGCGTGCGGGATTACGCAACGGCCGTGGCGATGATCGAAGCGGGCGCGACGCGTCTGGGCACCAGTTCCGGCATTGCGATTGTCAGCGGCGCGCCTGCGTCGGGTTCGGGGTATTGATACAGGCTGTTCATCCCGCTCTACCGTGCGCGGTGTTCGGGTGGTGTGCATCATCCGACCTGCGTGCACTTTTCGACCTGTAGGAGCCAGCAAGCCGGCTCCTACAAGGGGCGTGCGTATCGTCATGGGCTATCGGTGACCGGACACGCGCACCGCTGCTCCATTCGGCTGAAGGGCATGACCGACCTCGCCAATGAATGGCAAACTGCCGGAGGTCTCATTCGATTTCCGGAATCCATCGCTCATGCCGCAATTCTCCCTGGCGCATTTCAAGGCCCGCTGGTTTTTCTGGCTGTGCATGCTGTTGATCGTCGTCGGCCTGCCGGTCGGCTGCGCGGCGTTGCAGCACAAGGAGCGGGAGCTGGTGTTCATGATCGAACCCGGCACCGCCAGCTGGTACCACGGCATTCCCGCCGATATGCAGGAGCTGGAACTCAAGGCGCCGTCGTTCGGCGTGTCGCAGAACATTCACGCGTGGTGGTGGCTGGCCGAGAAGAAAGACGCGCCCGCGATCCTTTATCTACACGGCTCGCGCTGGAATCTCACCGGGCAATTTTTCCGCATCGAGCAACTGCACGCGCTGGGCTTTTCCGTGTTGGCCATCGACTATCGCGGCTTTGGCGAAAGCAAAGGGCAACTGCCGTCCGAAGCGTCGGTGTATGAAGACGCGCGCATCGCGTGGTCGCGTTTGAAACAGCTGCAACCCGACGCCCGCAAACGCTTGATCTACGGGCATTCCTTGGGTGGCGCGGTGGCCGTGGACCTGGCCTCGGAGCTGGGGCGCGATGCGCAGAAGGGCGACGAGCCGATTCAGGCGCGAGGGCTGATCATCGAGTCCACCTTCACCAACCTCGCGGACGTCGCGGCGTCTGTCGCCAGCACCCGCACGTCATTGCCGGTGCGCTGGCTGGTGTCGCAGAAATTCGATTCCATCGACAAGATTGCTGACATTCACATGCCGCTGCTGATCGTCCATGGCGCGGCGGATCAGTTCGTCTCGCCGCGTTTCAGTGAGCAGCTGTTCCAGGCCGCGCAAGAACCGAAGAACCTGTTGATGGTGCCGGGCGGCAATCACAACAACAGCATGAACCTCGGGCGTCAGGCTTATGGTCAGGCGATTCAGACGCTGCTCAACGAACAAGCGCCACCGGTGCATGCGTCCAACGACTCCGCAGCGCCAGCTAAACAGGCGGGGTGAGGGTGAAGGGGTGTATGCGGTTTAAACCTGTAGAAGGGAACCCATGCCACGCCTCAGCTTTCGCAGCGCCACGGGGCATCTGTGGGAGCGAATTCATTCGCGAATAGGTGTTTCAGGCGACGGAGATGTATCGTCAGCGCCGATGTCTCGCGAATGAATTCGCTCCCACAGGGATTCCGTAGCGCCGCGGAGTCCGAGGCGTGACGCGCATTCAAACTGTGGGAGCGAATTTATTCGCGAATAGGTGTTTCAGGCGACGGAGATGTATCGTCAGTGCCAATGTCTCGCGAATAAATTCGCTCCCACAGGGATTCCGTAGCGCCGCGGAGTCCGAGGCGTGACGCGCATTCAAACTGTGGGAGCGAATTCATTCGCGAATAGGTGTTTCAGGCGACGGAGATGTATCGTCAGTTCCGATGTCTCGCGAATAAATTCGCTCCCACAGATCGATCTCAAGCGTGGCTGAATCACTGCGCAGCCTGGTGGCTCACCGAAAAAGGTTTGTTGCGCACCACGACCTTGCCGGGATGGCTGTCCGGCACGACAAAACCCTTCAATGCTTCCAGCAGTTTTTCGGGGTCTTCGATGGGCAGTTCGGCCAATTGGTGCGGCGTCAGGTTCCACCACTGGCTCGCCAGCAACCCTTCGATGATGTGCGGCTCGAAACGATAACGCTGCACTTTGGCCGGGGAGCCGACGACAATGGCGTAGGGCGGCACGTCCTTGGTGATCAAGGATTGCGCGCCGATCACCGCGCCGGTGCCGATGGTGATGCCTTCCAGAATCAACACGTCCATGCCGATCCACACGTCGTGGCCGATCACGGTCTGCTTGACCGCCTCATGCTGCGCCAATCCTGCCTGCTGCTGACGCAACCCGCCCAGCGCGCTGTGGGTGCTGAGCCATTCCAGCGGGTGGGATTTGCGA
The DNA here is from genome assembly GCF_044753445.1 of Pseudomonas sp. NPDC088368. Classification (NCBI taxonomy): domain Bacteria; kingdom Pseudomonadati; phylum Pseudomonadota; class Gammaproteobacteria; order Pseudomonadales; family Pseudomonadaceae; genus Pseudomonas; species Pseudomonas sp. NPDC088368. The sequence continues at coordinate 285,017 of NZ_JBIVNG010000003.1, read as the reverse complement.
TTCTGGCCGATGGTCACGTCGCGGGCGATGGAGCAATAGCGGCCAATACTCGCGACGTTCTGCAACTCGGTACCGCTGACGATGTCGGTGTAGGCGCCGATGCTCAGGCGCTCCGCGTTGATTTTTACCTGATGCAGCTTCACGCCATGCTCCAGCGTCAGCTCCATGTCTCGCCGCAGCCCACGGATGCCACTGTCCAGACGGCATTTGTTCTGGGCCAGCCCCTGTTTGAGTTGACGATCGAGGAGTACGCGGCGCAGGAAATTCATGAAAGGCACGTCCGTTTGAAGGCAATGAGAGGGGCGCTTTTGCAGATCATTGGCGAGGCTGCGTTACCGATGCGCGTCTCTTTTTGAGAAAGACTGGTGTAGGAAAAGTCGGGAATAGTCGCATATCTCGCCCTTCATCGACAGTTAGGCTGCCTGCCATTCCCAAGCAACGCGCCAAGTGGTATCTGTGTTCGCCTGTGTCAGTTGTCGATCACGAGCCGCGCCATGGACAAGTATTCAAACGGAGAAGCCCACCTCGCGCATTCCGAGCGGGATTGGGTCGTGCGCGCCCAGCCATTGCCGAACCTGGAGCGCATCGAGGCATATTTCCACGGCCACGGTTTCGAGATGCACCGCCACGACACCTACGCCATCGGCCACACCCTGTCGGGGGTGCAGAGTTTTCAGTACGGCAAGGACAAGGTGAACAACCTGCCGGGCCAGACCATCGTCCTGCACCCTGACGAACCCCACGATGGCCACGCGGGCACCGAAGACGGCTTTCGCTACCGGATGTTTTACCTGGAACCGGCGATGATCCAGCAGGTGCTGGGCGGCAAGCCATTGCCCTTCATCAAGGGCGGCGTGTCCCGTGACCTTCGGTTGTTCAGGGCGAGCCAGGCATTGTTGAAAGACCTGCACAACCCGTTCGAACCGCTGGAACTGGACGACGCAGTGTTTGATTTGACCGTCGCGTTGCAAGACGCGGCAGGCGTGAGAAGAGGGCGGCAATCCACCGACTACGCCGCCGCCGAACGCGCCCGCGAACTGCTGATGGCCAGCCTTGAACAGGGCGTCAGCCTGGAGGCGCTGGAACAGGCCAGCGACACCGACCGCTGGCGCCTGTCCCGGGATTTTCGCGCACTCTTCGGCACCAGCCCCCACCGCTATTTGACCCTGCGACGCCTCGACCTCGTGCGCCATTCGATTTCGTGCGGCGTGGCATTGACCGATGCATCGGTGATGGCGGGGTTTGCCGACCAGAGCCACATGACCCGACATTTCGTGAAGACGTTCGGGTATCCGCCGGGGAAGTGGCTGAAGATGTTGGGACGAGTGCCTTCCTGAGCCTGTTTTCAGATAAGGACTTCAGGTTCCGGTGGATAACGATGAGCAGGTAGAGACTCTTTAGATTATTTTGCAGTTGTAATTAGTGTTATTAGAAATATAAAAAAGTTAAGGTTTTGTATTGGCTGATTTTTTAGCGGGGCTGGTTCTCATGGGCCGTCGAACAAAGAGTCATACCTTCTATGGGGTCGCCTATAGTTACATCCATTCCAACAGGCAATCGACTATCCGACTTGGCCTTTTAAAAGGACTTTATTATGAGCGACGGAGTGGAAGCACCACTTCTTTTGAGCGGGATCAGTTCAACTGAGCAGATTGTAGAAATCTACGATGGCAATGCATTTATTGGTAACGCTCCGGTGGTCGCAGGGCGTTGGCAATTTCCGGTCCCCAGATTATCGATTGGGCAGCACAGTTTCACTGCCAAGATCGGGACGATTACCTCAAATAGCTGGCGTATAACGGTGGTAGAACCACCGTTTGTAGACTTTACGGATTTTGAGAATGGCAGTTGGAACGGCTGGGTAGCCGGGCCAGCGGGGCGCGACTTGAGACTCGAGACTGGAGCTGAGGGCAAATATCTTTTCAATCCCACTCAGGGTGATGGCCAGTCAGGTGTTGTTCTTAGAAAATCACTGTCGGGGCTCAAACCGGGTGCTTCTTATCGCTTTGAAATAAGGTGTAGGCAAATCGTCAATCCTATAACGCAAACGGCAAGGCTGGCGCTGGAGGTCGCTGGCGTACAAATAGCAGGTGTATACGAGCCTTTGGCGACCTGGCAGGCGTTAGGCGGAACAGTCGTGGCAAACAGTAGTGTCCTGGAATTTGCTATTAAAAGTCATCAGCAATCCGGATACGGTAATGATTATTACATCGACAATATCCAGATTGCCGCGCTATAACAAATACCCGTTTACGTGAGAACTGACGTCACGAACGTCATGACTCCTCTCTCTGAGCGAGCTATTTGTTGGTTTTGGTTGCCTCGTGGGCGGAGGGCATCAACACCGCAATCAACGCCCTGACCACCCCTGGCAGGGCGTCCAGTTCCCTCACCAGAATGCTGCGCTCACGCACGGCCCACGGCTCGTCGAGTTGAACAGTGACCAGCTTCATCGTCCGGCTATGTCGCAACGCGGCGGACTCGGGAATGACGCCGATCCCGACCCCCGCTTCAACCATCCGGCAGATCGCTTCAAAGCTCGACACCTGAATCCGCAGTGACAGGTTCAACCCCAATCGCTCCACGTGATCACGCAGAAAACTCAACAACGTGCTGCCTTCGTGTAGGCCTATGTGCTGAAACGCCAGGGTTTGCTTCAACGTGACTGTTTTCTGCGTCGCCAGTTCGTGACCTTCCGGAACGGTCAGGACGAGGCGGTCGGTGCTGAAGTGGATCACCTGCAATCCGGCTGCTTCCACAGGCCCGGCAATGATGCCCATGTCCGAGCTGCCGTCCAGCACGCCGCGCACGATGTCCCGCGACAAACGCTCTTGCAGGTCCACCGTCACGCCGGGACGCTGGGCGAGAAAGCCTGCCAGCACTTCGGGGAGGAATTCGGTCACCGCCGTGGTGTTGGCGAAGATGCGGATGTGCCCGGCGGAATCGGTGCCGTAGGTGGTGAATTCGCTTTTCAGGTAATCGACCTGGCTCATGATCAGCCGCGCGTGCTTGAGCAGGCGCTGACCGGCGGGGGTCAGTTCGACGCCGCGGCTGTCGCGGTACAGCAGGCGCGTGTCGAGCTGGCTTTCCAGTGCCTTGATCCGGGCGCTGGCAGCGGCTGGGGAGAGGAAGGCGCGGCGGGCGCCTTGGGTGAGGCTTGGGGATTCGCCAATGTGGATGAAGAGGCGCAGGTCAGCCAGGTCGAAGTGCATGGGGATGTCCGGACAGGTGAAGGCGTTCAGCATATATGAACGCCGGTATACGCAAATGCAAATTCACAGAATGCCGATAGGCTCTCATGATCCGCTCATAACAACAATTTGCAGAGGGTTCTTTCACATGAGTGCTTCAGAGTCGCCGGTGGATTTCAGCGCCTGGATCGGTCGGACCGAAGAGGCTCGGGATCACCTGAGCCACAACCTGATCAAGCGCATCGCCGCCACGTTCGGTGAGCCGGTGCCTGCCGATGGCGACGCGTTGCCACCGCTGTGGCAATGGTGTTTCTTTCAGGACCCGGTGTTCGAAACGCAACTCGGCGCAGACGGCCATCCCGCTCGCGGCGGGTTTCTGCCTCCCGCTGACAATCGCAACCGCATGTGGGCCGGTGGCCGGGTCGAGTTCATCCGGCCGCTGACCGTCGGCGCCGATGCCCATCGTCTGTCGACCATCCTGCACATCGAAGAAAAGCATGGCCGCACCGGCTCGCTGCTGTTCGTCACCCTGCGTCATGACTATTCGCAAAACGGCGAACTGTGCGTGCGCGAAGAGCAAGACATCGTTTACCGCGAGCCCAATCCGCCGAAGCTCAACAGCGGTGAAGCGCCGGAGCAGGGCCACTGGAGCGAGACCATCGAGCCGACGCCGACCCTCTTGTTCCGCTATTCCGCCGTGACCTTCAACGGCCACCGCATCCATTACGACTACCCGTACGTCACCGAAACCGAGGGCTATCCGGGGCTGGTGGTGCACGGTCCGATGATCGCCACCTTCAACCTGCGCGCGTTCATTCGTGCCAACCCCGAGGCGCGCGTGCGCCATTTCGCCTATCGCGGTGTGCGCCCGCTGAACGTGCCGACGCCGTTCCGCGTGGGTGGCCGCATCAGCGAGCCGGGCAAGGCGCAGCTGTGGGCCGGTAATGAAGCAGGCGTGGCCCAGAGCGCCGAAGTGGTTTTTGACTGAGCCGCCTTCGATTGAATCTCTTCCTTTATAGAGCGGGCCGTCGCGCCGCCGCCAGATGTGAGCACAGACCATGAGTCCATACGATAACGAAGACCTTAATGCCATCCGCGAAGGCGTGCGCGCCCTGTGCGCCGAGTTCCCGGCCGAGTACTGGCGCAAGATCGACGAAGAGAAGGGTTTCCCGGAAGCCTTCGTCAAGGCGCTGACCGACGCGGGCTGGCTGTCGGCGATGATCCCGACTGAATACGGCGGTTCGGGCTTGGGTCTGGCGGAAGCCTCGGTGATTCTCGAAGAAGTGAACGCCTGCGGCGGCAACTCCGGCACCGTGCATGGCCAGATGTACAACATGTTCACCCTGTTGCGTCACGGCAGTGAAGCGCAGAAAAGCTACTACCTGCCAAAACTCGCCAGCGGCGAACTGCGCCTGCAATCGATGGGCGTGACCGAGCCGACCACCGGCACCGACACCACCAAGATCAAGACCACTGCCGTGAAGCAGGGCGACAAATACGTGATCAATGGCCAGAAGGTCTGGATCTCGCGCATTCAGCATTCCGACCTGATGATCCTGCTGGCCCGCACCACACCGTTGGCCGAGGTGAAGAAAAAATCCGAAGGCATGTCGATCTTCCTCGTTGACCTGCGCGAAGCCATCGGCAACGGCCTGACCGTTCAGCCGATTGCCAACATGGTCAATCACGAAACCAACGAGCTGTTCTTCGACAACCTCGAACTGCCCGCTGACAGCCTGATCGGCGAAGAGGGCAAGGGCTTCAAATACATCCTCGACGGCCTGAATGCCGAGCGCACGCTGATTGCCGCCGAATGCATTGGCGACGGTCGCTGGTTCACCGAAAAGTCCGCCGCCTACGCCCGCGACCGCGTGGTGTTTGGCCGCCCGATCGGACAGAACCAGGGCGTGCAATTCCCGATTGCCGAAGCCCACATCGAAATCGAAGCCGCCGACCTGATGCGCTGGCGCGCCTGCGAAGAATACGACAGCGGCAAGAACGCGGGCGCCGCGGCGAACATGGCCAAGTACCTCGCGGCCAAGGCGTCGTGGGAAGCGGCCAACGCCTGCCTGCAAACCCACGGCGGCTTCGGTTTCGCCAACGAATACGACGTCGAACGCAAATTCCGCGAGACCCGTCTGTACCAGGTCGCGCCGATCTCCACCAACCTGATTCTTTCCTACGTTGCCGAGCATTTGCTCGAACTGCCACGCAGCTTCTGAGGACATCGAGATGAGTCATACCCAGGCAAGCCACACTCAGGTATTAGCGGGCTTCCTCGCCGAGCTGAAATACGAGCAGATCCCTGGCCACGTGCTGGATCGCACCGAAGACCTGTTCCTCGACTGGATCGGTTCGGCGCTGGCCAGCAAAGGCGCCCGTCCGATTCCCGTTTTCGAGCGTTACGCCGAACGGGTCGGCCCGGCGAGCGGCAAGGCGAAAATTCTGGTGAACGGTCGCGGTACGTCGGCGTATTTTGCGGCGCTGGTCAATGGCGCGGCCTCGCACCTGGTCGAGCAGGATGACCTGCACAACAGCTCGGTATTGCACCCGGCGACCGTGGTGTTTTCCGCCGTGTTGGCGGTGGCGCAGGACCTGGACAAATCCGGCCAGGACCTGCTGCTGGCGTCGGTGGCCGGTTACGAGGCCGGGATTCGCATCGGCGAATTCATGGGTCGTTCGCACTACCGCATCTTCCACACCACGGCCACTGTCGGCACCCTCGCCGCCGCCGTGGCGGTGGGCAAGCTGCTGAACTTCAATCAGGAGCAGTTCATCAATCTGCTCGGCACCGCAGGCACGCAAGCGGCGGGCCTGTGGGAATTCCTGCGTGACGCGGCGGATTCGAAACAGCTGCACACCGCCAAGGCAGCGGCTGACGGCGTGCTGTCGGCGTACCTGACCCAAGACGGCCTGACCGGCGCACGCAATATTCTGGAAGGCGATCAGGGCCTGGCGGCGGGGATGTCCACGGACAGCGATCCGTCGAAGTTGTCGGATCGTCTGGGCTCCCGTTGGGCGCTGGTCGAGACTTCGTTCAAATTCCACGCCTCGTGCCGCCACACCCATCCTGCCGCCGATGCGCTGTTGCACCTGATGCAGCGCGAAGGCCTGCGCCATGACCAGATCGCCAAGGTCGTGACCCGCGTTCACCAAGGCGCGATTGACGTGCTGGGCCGGGTCGATGTGCCGCAGACCGTGCATCAGGCGAAGTTTTCCATGGGCGCGGTGTTGGGTCTGATTGCCGTGCATGGCAGCGCGCAGTTGATCGAATTCCGCGATCTGGCGCTGGTGGATGCCGACGTCGCGGCCTTCCGCGAGAAGGTGACGATGGAGCTGGACCCTGAAGTCGACGGCGCTTACCCGGCACGCTGGCTGGGGCGCGTGATCGTCACCACCACCGACGGCCGCAACCTGACTGCCGCCATCGACGACCCGAAGGGCGACCCGGGCAACACCCTGTCGCGGCCGGAGCTGGAAGACAAGGTGCAGCGTTTGCTGGCGTTCTCCGGCGCCCGCTCGGTGGAGCAGGGCAAGGCGTTGATCGAACGGGTCTGGCAGCTGCGCGATGCGCAGTCGTTGAGCGACCTGATTTAAGGCATGCGCCGAACTTGTAGGAGTGAGCTTGCTCGCGATAGCGGTGTGTCAGTTTGAGTATTCGGCACAGGTAGATCGCAATCGCGAGCAAGCTCACTCCTACAGGGATGCGTGAGAGGTGGAAAAACATGACTCAAAACAACCCCCGTCCTCTGGACGGCATCACCGTCGTCAGCCTGGAACACGCCATCGCGGCGCCGTTCTGCACGCGCCAACTGGCGGACCTCGGTGCCCGCGTGATCAAGGTCGAGCGCCCTGGCGTCGGCGATTTCGCCCGTGGCTATGACCAGCGTGTCGACGGCCTGGCCTCGCACTTCGTCTGGACCAACCGCTCCAAGGAAAGCCTGACCCTGGACCTGAAACAGGGCGAGGCGGGCGACATTCTGGAATCGCTGCTGGGCCAGGCCGACGTGCTGGTGCAGAACCTCGCACCCGGCGCTGCTGCACGCATGGGCCTGTCGTTCGAGGCCCTGCACGAACGCTTCCCGCGCCTGATCGTTTGCGACATTTCCGGCTACGGCGAAGGCGGCCCTTATGAGAAGAAGAAGGCCTACGACCTGCTGATCCAGAGCGAAGGTGGCTTTCTGTCGGTGACCGGCGGCCCCGGTGAAAACGACATGGCCAAGGCCGGTTGCTCCATCGCCGACATCGCCGCTGGTATGTACGCCTACACCGGCATCCTCTCGGCACTGATGCTGCGGGACAAGACCGGCGAAGGCAGCCGCATCGACGTCAGCATGCTGGAAAGCCTGGTGGAGTGGATGGGCTACCCGATGTACTACGCCTACAACGGCGCGCCGCAACCGCCTCGGGCCGGAGCATCGCACTCGACGATCTACCCCTATGGCCCGTTCCCGACCGGGGGCGGTGGCACGATCATGCTCGGGCTGCAAAACGAGCGGGAGTGGGCGCTGTTTTGCGAGAAGGTGCTGCTGGACAAGGCGCTGGCGACCGACGAGCGTTTCTCGGCCAACTTCAAGCGTTCGGAAAACCGCGAGGTGCTGCGGCAGATCATCGTCGAAGGCTTTGCCTCGCTGAGTGTGGATGAAGTGGTCGCGCGGCTTGAAGACGCGCAGATCGCCAACGCCCGAGTCAACGACATGCAAGGCGTGTGGGATCACCCGCAACTCAAGGCCCGCGACAGCTGGCGCGAAGTGGACAGCCCGTCCGGCCCGTTGCCCTCGTTGCTGCCACCGGGTCGCAACGCCGCCTTCACCCCGCGCATGGACGGCGTGCCGGGGCTGGGGCAGCACACGGCGAGCATTCTGGGCGAACTGGGTTTCAGCGCCGACGATCAGGCGCGGATGACGAAGGCCGGGGTGGTTTAGGTCGCCGTCTGGCCGCGATTTTATGGCGGACCCGGTTTCACTGTGGGAGCGAATTCATTCGCGATTGGCCGGTACATCTGACGCATTTCCATCGGTCTCAACGACGTCTCGCGAATGAATTCGCTCCCACAGAACACATTTCACAAGGATATAGACCATGCCCCCATCCATCATCCGCTCCGCGCTGTTTGTGCCCGGCAGCCGACCCGAGCGATTCGCCAAAGCACTGGCCGCCGGGGCCGATGCGGTGATCGTCGATTTCGAAGACGCCGTGGAAGAGCCGCTCAAGCGTGAGGCCCGGGACAACCTCGGCGCGTTTTTGCGCGACCACCCTGAAGCGGCGGTCTGGGTGCGGGTCAATGCGCCGGATCATGCCGAACACGCGGCGGACCTGGCGTTCTGCAAACAGCACTCAGGCGTTGCCGGGGTGCTATTGCCCAAAGTGGAAAGCGCCGCCCATGTGGCCGCCGTTCACGCCACGGGCAAATCGGTGTTACCCATCATCGAAAGCGCCAAGGGGCTGTTGGCCCTCGCGGAAATCGCCCGTGCGCCGGGAGTCGAGCGTCTGTCGTTCGGTGGCCTGGACCTGGCGCTGGACCTGAACCTCAACACCGGCACCCAGGCCGCCCAGCTGTTTCTCGATCAGGCGCGCATGTCGGTGCAATTGCATTCCCGAGGTGCTGATCTGCTGCCTCCGCTGGACGGCGTTCACCCGGCCATCGGCGACCCCGACGGTCTGCACCGTGTGATTCGTCACGCCTATGACATGGGCTATGGCGGCGCCCTGTGCATTCACCCCAAACAAGTGCCAGTGATCCACGCCGCCCTCGCGCCCAGTGCCGATGACCTGGCCTGGGCCGGGCGCGTGGTGGAAGCCAGCACAGCGGCGGGTGGGGCAGGGGCGTTTCAGCTGGACGGGCAGATGGTCGATGCGCCGGTGCTGCAACGGGCACAGCGGTTGTTGGCGTTGGCCGCTGGCTGACACGCAACCCCTCTGTAGGAGCCAATTCATTCGCGAGGCTGCATTCCAGGCGACAACCGTTCATCGACTGTAACGACGTCTCGCGAATGAATTCGCTCCTACAGAGGCCACCTGCGCCTTTGGACCGCGCACTCCAGTCTCCTGTTTGATCAGCATCCATTGTGGCGATGCGCTCAATAGTGGCACTTCTTCATTAGCCTGCTAACTTTCCTGCTACAAGGCGTCTGGCTCGCCCGTGGGGAATGATTCATGGAAACGTGGCGGCGTTCAGCTCCACCGAACGCTGGCTTACATAAAAGCTGATTCTCGAAACACGCAGGGTTGGGCACTGTTAGATGGCACAACGCTCATGATCCACCGACTGCTCCAAAAACTATAAAGCTCCTACAAAAATAAAAAGGTGATATCGATGTTGAAGCTGACCAAGGCGCTGTTCTGCGCCGCTGCAGTGTCCGTGGCCGGTATGGCCCACGCTGACCCCGTCGTCATCAAGTTCGCTCACGTGGTGGCGGAAAACACCCCGAAAGGCCAGGGCGCCTTGATGTTTCAGAAAATGGTAGCGGCCGATCCCGCCTTGAAAGACAAGGTCAAGGTCGAGGTCTACCCGAACTCCTCGCTGTTCGGCGACGGCAAGGAAATGGAAGCGCTGTTGCTCGGTGACGTGCAGATGCTGGCGCCGTCCCTGGCCAAGTTCGAGCAATACACCAAGAAAACCCAAATCTACGACCTGCCGTTCCTGTTCAACGACCTGGCCGCCGTCGACCGTTTCCAGCAAGGCCCGCAGGGCAAGGCGCTGCTGACCTCCATGGACGACAAAGGCATTCACGGCCTGGCCTATTGGCACAACGGCCTGAAGCAGCTGTCGGCGAACAAGAAGATGGTTGAGCCGAAAGACGCCCGTGGCCTGAAATTCCGCGTCCAGGCGTCGAGCGTGCTGGAAGCGCAGTTCGTCGCGCTTAAAGCAAACCCGCGCAAGATGAGCTTCGCCGAGGTCTATCAGGGCTTGCAGACCGGCACCGTCAACGGCACCGAGAACACCTGGTCGAACTATGAAAGCCAGAAGGTCAACGAGGTGCAGCCGTTCTTCACCGAGTCCAACCACGGCCTGATCGACTACATGGTCATCACCAACTCGAAATTCTGGAACGGTCTGCAGCCTGACGTCCGCGACGAACTGCAGAAGATCATGGACCAGGTCACCGTCGAGGTGAATAAACAGGCTGAAGCCCTGAACCAGACCGCCAAGCAGAAGATCATCGACTCCAAGACCAGCGAGATCGTGACCCTCACCCCCGAGCAACGGGCCAAATGGCGCGAAGTCATGAAGCCGGTCTGGGACAAGTTCGCCGAAGAAATCGGGCCTGACCTGATCAAGGCCGCTGACGACTCCAACAAGGCGCCTTGATCACCCGCATGACGGTTTGATCGATACAGGCCCCGGGCCTGCGTGGCCACCCGCTTCTTCTGGGAGAGGGGGGTGGCCGCTCTCTCTATGTGCGGAGATTTCTTATGCAATCGCTGACGCGACTCTGGGAGCATCTGGAGGAGGGCATGATCGCCTTTCTGCTGGCTGCCATGACGCTCGTGACGTTCGTCTACGTGGCGCTCAACAACATCTACACCTTGTTTTACACGCTGAGTGACAAATGGACCGTCACCAGCGATTTCTTCTCTTTCCTCGGCGACCACACCATGGGGTACGCCCAGGAAATGACCTGGAGCGTGGCGCTGACGAAAGCCCTGTTCGGCTGGCTGATCTTTTTCGGCGTGTCCTACGGCGTGCGTACGGCGGGTCACCTGGGCGTTGACGCGCTGGTGAAAAAAACCAGCAAACCGGTGCAGCGCCTTCTTGCGATGCTCGCGTGCGCCTGCTGCCTGGCCTATGCCGGCCTGTTCCTCATCGCCAGCTACAAATGGGTGTCGGCGCTGTTCGTGGCGGGCATCGGGGCCGAAGACCTCGACCGCTACGGCGTCAAGGTCGCCTACATCACGGTCATCGTGCCCATCGGTTTCGCGCTGGTGATCGCCCGGTATCTGGAAATCCTCTACCGCATCTGGACCCATCGTCAGACCGGCCTGGGCCTGGCCGATGAAGCGGCAGAAGCCAGCAAACTGGCCAACCCCAATGAGGAGCAACACTGATGACGGTTATCTGTTTGTTCCTGTTGCTGTTCGTGTTCATGTTCCTGGGCGTGCCGATCGCGATCTCCCTGGGACTCGCCGGTGCGACCTCGATCCTGCTGTTCAGCCCGGACTCGTTGAGCTCGTTGGCGATCAAGCTGTTCGAGACGTCCGACAGCTACACCTTTCTTGCGATTCCGTTCTTCCTGCTGTCCGGCGCGTTCATGACCACCGGCGGTGTGGCGCAACGTCTGATCGACTTCGCCAACGCCTGCGTCGGCCACATTCGCGGCGGTCTGGCGATTGCGGCGGTGCTGGCGTGCATGCTGTTCGCGGCGCTGTCGGGCTCTTCGCCCGCGACGGTGGCGGCGGTGGGGTCGATTGCCGTGGCGGGGATGGTGCGCTCGGGCTATCCGAAGGAGTTTGGCGCCGGGATCATCTGTAACGCCGGTACGCTGGGGATTCTGATTCCGCCGTCCATCGTGATGGTGGTGTACTCGGCCGCGACCGAAACCTCGGTGGGCAAACTGTTCATCGCCGGTGTCGTGCCGGGGATTCTGCTGGGCGTGATCCTGATGGTGGTGATTTACATCGTCGCCCGGGTCAAGAAACTGCCTGCGCAACCGCGCGTGTCGTTCCGTCAGTGGCTGGCCACGGCACGGCGGGCGTTCTGGGGGCTGTTGTTGCTGGTGATCATCCTCGGCGGGATCTACAGCGGCATGTTCACCCCGACCGAAGCAGCGGCCGTGGCGGCGGTGTACTCAGCCTTCATCGCGCTGTTCGTCTACAAGGACATGCGCGTAAGTGACTGCCCGAAAGTGCTGCTGGAGTCGGGTCGGTTGTCGATCATGCTGATGTTCATCATCGCCAACGCGATGCTGTTCGCCCACGTGCTGACCACCGAGCAGATCCCGCAGCAAATCACCAACTGGGTGATCTCTGAGGGGCTGACGCCGATTGGTTTCCTGATCATGGTCAACGTGGTGTTGCTGGTGGCCGGGAGCTTCATGGAGCCTTCGGCGATCGTGCTGATCCTGGCGCCGATCTTCTTCCCGATCGCCACGAAGCTTGGGATCGATCCGATTCACCTCGGCATTGTGATGGTGGTGAACATGGAGATCGGTCTGGTGCATCCACCGGTGGGTCTGAACCTGTTCGTGACCTCGGCGGTGACGGGCCTGACCCTGGGACAAACGATCCGCGCAGCCTTGCCGTGGTTGTCTATCCTGTTGTTGTTCCTGATTCTGGTGACGTACGTGCCGTTCATCTCGCTGGCGTTGCCGAACTGGCTGGGGATGCCGTAACGACATGCTGAACCTGTAACCGAACTGTGAGCGCAGTGCCTTGGCCCTCGTCGATTCCTCGAATCTTCGGGGGCCTTTTTCGTCGCTCAATCTGCGAAATCTGGCTCATGTCGCGCTAATAAGCGTTTCACGCTCTCCAGATGCGCCCGCGCACTGTCGGGGTCTTCCTCGCTCATTTGCCGGGCCGTGCGCAGCAACACCTCGGGCTCGATCTGCTTGAGCGATCGTCCGCTGCTCATCGCCTTGAGCTGCACCTCCGCCGCGCGTTCCAGGTAGTACAGGTCATCCCACGCTTGAGCGATGCTCGGCGCGGTGACCATCACCCCGTGATTCTTCAGAAACACGATGTCGGCCTGGCCCATCGACGCTGCGATCCGGTCGCCTTCCCGGTTGTCCAGCGCCAGGCCGTTGTAATCCTCGTCCACCGCCACTCGCCCGTAGAACTTCAGCGCCGTCTGCCCGGCCCACGCCAGCGGCTCGCCTTCAAGCATTGCCAGCGCCGTCGCGTTGGGCATGTGCGTGTGAAAGGCCGCCACCGCGCGGGGCTTGTGCAGGTGCAGGCGGGCGTGGATGTAGAACGCCGTCGCTTCTGGTTTGCCGTCGCCCATGACCACGTTGCCGTCGAAGTCGCAGATCAACAGATTCGACGCCGTGATCTCCTCGAATGACAGGCCATACGCGTTGACCAGAAACAGCTCCGGATGCCCCGGCACCAACGCCGAGAAGTGATTGCAAATGCCCTCGCTCAATCCCAGACGCGCCGCCATGCGCAGGCTTGCGGCCAGATCGACGCGGGCTGCCTTGACGGCAGGGGCATTGAGGTCGTGCTCTAGTTCGTGGTAGTGCCGTTCATTGAACTGACTGATACGCAAGTCGTGCGCCATGCCTCGTCTCCTTATTCGTTGGCCCAGCCCTTGCCGCGCAGATAGTCCGGCACACGGGACAGGTCCGGCAGCGTCGCGTCTGGAGTGTAGTCCGTCAACGGTTTGCGTTTCGTCCCGCGGTCGATCCACACGCAAAGGATGCCCATGCCCTTGGCGGCTTCGAGGTCCAGGTGCGGGCTGGCGCAGATGTGCAACACCTCGTCGATGCCGACGCCCAAGTGCTGATGCGCGTGCAGGAACAGCTGATGATTCGGTTTGTAGGCCTGCGCCTGTTGCGCGGTGATGACCCGATCGATGTGGCCGCCCAGTTGCGCAACATTGCCCGCGATGATGTCGTCGTCGGTGTTGGAGACGATGCACAGCTGAAAGCCCTGATCCTTCAGCCATTTCAGCGTGGCCTGCACTTCCGGGAACGGCGGCATCTGGCCGATGCGACGGATCAGCCCCTCGGCGTCTTCGGGCTCACACGGCAGGCCCAGCTCATCCAGCGTGAGCGCCATCGACTGCCGCGAAATGTCGGCGAACGATTGGTGCGGCGGGGTCTGCTCCAGACGGTGTTCGTGACGGTCATAAATCGTGATAAACCCGTCGGTGTCCAGCGTTGCGCTGCCTTTGCGTTCCAGCAGTTCGCGGACATAGCTCAGCAAGCCTTCGTCCCATTGAATCAGCGTGCCGTAGCAATCGAAGGTGATCCAGCGTGGGCGAGAGTGAGCGGAAAGGGTCATGGTCGGCTCCGTGAACGAGTGTGTAACTCCACCTTAAAAGCCATGGTGCTCATCGTAAAATTAAATTAAATTGCGAAGTTAATTCGCTAATCAAATGTTAGAGGCTGCCATGTTCGACCTCGAATTGCTGCGCACCTTTGTTTCAGTGGTCGATTCCGGAGGCTTCACCAAAGCGGGGGAGCGGGTCAATCGCACGCAGTCCACGGTCAGCCAGCAGATTCGCAAACTCGAAGAGCATCTGGGGCGGCCATTGCTGCTGCGCCAGCGCGCCAGTAAGCACATCGAACTCACCGAAGACGGCGAGCGCCTGATTGGCTATGCGCGGCGTCTGGTGTCGCTGGCGCTCGAAGCCCACAGCGTGCTGTGCGGCGGTGACGACTCCGGGGTGGTCAAGCTTGGGGTCCCGGAGGACTTTGACGTGCAACGGCTGATGACGTTGCTGTCCGGCTTCGCGCAGGCTTTTCCGCGGATTCGCCTCGACACCGTCAACGGCCTGAGCGTCGATCTGCACGCCCGGCTGGAGAGCAGGGACATCGACCTGGCGCTGATCAAGCGTGATCGCTCACCGAAACAGGAGCCCGCACTGGCCAGTTGGCCGGAACAGGTAAATTGGGTGACGGGGCGTGGCGTGCAGGTCATCGATGACCCGGTCCCGTTGGTGGTCTATCCGCAGGGCTGCATCTACCGCAACCGCATCGTGCACGCGCTGGAGTCGTCCGGGCGGCGTTGGCGAGTGGCGTTCGCCAGTCAGAGTCTGGTGGGGATTCAGGCGGCGGTCTCGGCGGGGCTGGGCATCAGTCTGCTGCCCTCATCGGCCATGCTCGATGATCATCGGCTGCTGAGCGTGGAAGAGGGGTTTGCGCCAGTGCCTCCAAGCGAGCTGGCGCTGGTGAGCGGCAACCGCTTGTTGACCAATGTGCAGCGAACGCTGGTGGATTACATGAAGGCGCAGATGTCCGGCAACTGAGAGGGATCGCTTTTCGTCAGACGAAAAAAATCCGCGCAGGCCCTGTGTTGCGAAGGGCGCCGCGCGGATCGTCTACGACTCTGTCAGTGCATCAGTGTCAGTGCATGAACAGCGCGATCAGAATGATCACTGGAATAGGCACACCCAGGAACCACAGAAGTAATGAGCGCATGATGGATCTCCTTGATCAGCGAATGTTGGCAGTGTTGGTATAGGCACGGGTTTCAACGTAGGTCACGGCGTCACGACGACGGCCACCCCAGATCGCGGCAAAGCTCGCGACGAAGGCACCGCACAGCAGCGCGACGAAGGTCCACAGGGCGCTGGCAGCCGCGAGTTTCGCAGCGGTTTCAGCAGCCTGTTGGGTTTTCAGCTTGGCATCGGCAACGGCCTGTTTGGCCTGACCGTACACTTGGTCAACACGGGCCTGGGCATCGGCCTGGCTCAGGTTGGTGCGCTGAGCGACCAGTTGAGCGAGGTAGGTACGGTCTTCGGGGGCCAGTTGGCCGTCGTTGGCCAGGGTCTTGGTGAAGATGCGCACCACGACGCCGCGGGCTGCGTCGTCGCTGACGGCGGCAGGGCGGTCATCACGGAACAGGCTGTCGACAAAGTAGCCGTACTGGTCACTGCTGGTGTTACCCGCTGCAACCGCTGCAGTACCGGCCACACCGGCTACCGCGCTGGCACCAGCCTTGACACCGCTGCCCACCAGACCGCTGACGGAACCGACGATCAACACCGCCGCCACCAAGGTTGCAATGGCCCAGGACAGGAAGCCGTGAGCGGTGTCGCGGAAATACACTTCGTCGCCGTGCATGTTCGACCACTTCACGCGCAAACGGCCCGCGATGTAGCCGCCGAGGCCCGAGGCGACGATCTGAGTGAAGGCCAGCCAGACCACGGTGGAAATACCGAGGGTCTTGGCGCTGGCGCCTTCGTTGGCCCACGGCGACATGGCCGAGAAGCCCAGGCCCGAGCCCAGCAAGACGAGAATCAGTGATAACGCAGCGGCGCCAGCGGCACCGGCAAAGATGGCGCCCCAGGACACACCTGAGACGGAGGAGGGTTCTTCTACGGCGGCAGGATAAGAATCAGGCGTGACGTTCATGTTGTGCTGCTCCATGCGAATAATGTGGTACTTCGCTGGTGACCATTGCAGCGGTTGTGCCAGTCGGTCTTGCGCGGATAAATCGTTATTTATCAATGGGTTGAAAATGTTTAAATATCTGACGTTCATGCAAATTGCATGAAGGGGCGGTACAGCGCGGGCGTTCTGCCCGGTTGCAATAAGTTCAGTCGGATCAGGGGGTTGCAGCGGGTTGTTCGCGTGTTCGGGCAATTCATCGAAACACTCGGGCACATTTTTCCGAAAAAAGTGTCCTATGGAGTCAGGCTTACGCGGGTCGGCATCATCGGAATGACATCTATATGTGCGCTTACGACCTTTCGGTGATGTCTTGATGCCAGTGTTTGGCCTATAGTTTCCGCTCAGCTCCTGTTTCTTCAAGAGGTTAACCGTCATGTTCATACATCGCCCCCTGGAAGAAAAAGACATCCCGGCAATCTGTGACATGCCCCAGAGTGTCGACGAGCTCTTCTACATGTTTCCCAAGGCGGTGTTTCCGCTGACCCCTGCCCAACTGAGCGACGCCATCGAGCAGCGTTCGGACAACACCGTCATCGAGCTCAACGGCGAGGTGGTCGGGTTTGCCAATTTCTCCAAATACGATTTTCGTGGCCGCTGCTCCATGGGCAACGTCATCATCGCGCCTCACGCTCGCTCGAAGGGCGTGGGCCGCTACATGATCGGCTGCATGATGGAGCTGGCGTTCGGCAAGCACGAAGCCAAAGAGCTGACCGCGTCATGTTTCAACCATAACGTGCCTGGCCTGCTGTTTTACCCCAAGCTCGGTTTCAAGCCATTCGCCATCGAGGAGCGGCTGGACAAGCGCGGCAATCGCGTGGCGCTGATTCACCTGCGCCTGCCTCACGCATGATCGCGATCTGCGTCATTCGTCGGTACGCTTTCGAGCGACCGACGAATGGCCGGTCAAAAAAAACCACCATTACAGCACTTACTTCGATCGCACGCCGCGCGTGTTCGATGTAAACCTTGTCAGTATTCCGCTTGTTCGCACCGGTGAAACGTTTTTTCTTTTTCTGCCCTATGCGGCTCCCCAATAGGGTGCACTTTTTTGGCCGGTTGCTTCACTTTTGGGCGAGGCGTATAACTGGGTTATTCGCCAAAAACGCTGGGGTTTAAATGACGAATTGGAGGAAGTAAGCCTCGGCAGACTTTCGACCGTTAGTTAGGCGGACCACTGTTTATGTGGTAACAGGGAGCGCCTCTGGAGGATATCGCCAATGATTGCATGCACCCTCTCGAATCTTGAATTGCGTAGCATCATAGAAAGTGCGTTTCTGCCCAAGCGTTGCAATTGCACCGTCCTGGACGACACCATGACCGTTGAAGTCATTGATCCCCTCACAGAGCGGGTTGAGCTGCTGGCCAGCGGTATCAAGCTGGACAAGCTGGACACGAGTCGTGCGCTTTGCGAGCTGATTTCTGAATTGCGGGCCGACTTGATCAATACGCAACACCTGCAAAGGCAGGCCTTGGCCAGTTGAACAATCTCCGGTTTTTATTGATAGGACGCCCATGACGAGTTCATTGTCTTGGGCGTTTTGCTGTTCAGGGGTTGCGCGGCGTTCGACGTAAAGCTTCTCCAATCTTTACTACTTTCTATATATACCTTTGGCGTTATCAAAGGGATATTTCAACACCTGTGCAGATGAACGTTATATTCACGCTTGCGCATTCGAATGAAGAGAAAATATGAGCGTTTATCGTGTTGAATCATCGACTTTCCCTCAGCAATGACCTTAGGTGGCACGCCCTGCCAGGTCCGCAAAGGAGTGGCAGTGCAAAAGCCAGTGGCAAAGCGTTGATTTACCTTTTATCTTAGGTCGCCATCGGCGGCGGTATGCTGATCACGATCTGAATTGAGGCCAAGGGGAATGCATGGCTGAGTTTCGCCCCGGAACCACCCCAGCGTTTGCAGAGGGTGAATCCTTCACAAAGATGCTTCGCCGACGCAAGGTGATGATAGGCGTTGGTGCATTGCTGGGCATTGTGCTGGTGTGCGTGGCGGCGATTCTGATCATGCTGCAACGTCTGGAAGCCAGAAATGCCTCGTTTCAACCTCCGATGACGGAGCTTGAGCGTCAGCGCCTGTTGCCGCCCGACCCGATTCTCGACGCGGCGCCCAAGCTTGATGGCTTGCGCTATGGCCGGCAAGACGAGCCCGGCTCGGGCGCAGGAGCCGGCGGATATTCGCCGGTGGAAAACGATACGTCTCAAGAGGGTGGGGCGCTGACCCGCGCTTTGATGCAGCACACTGACGAGTTACACGCTGAGACCGACATGCGTGCCTCGACCCAACGCCCTCGACATTGAACGCCTAAAAGACCCTTGCCTCCGTTCTCAGGCTGACGCCCTCAGTGCGCGCGTCGCCGATGCTCATTCTCGAACAGCAGCCTGAACTGCGCCTCACCGCTGTCTTGCGTCGCGTAATGGTCACGTACAGGACCTGCCTCTATCCGGCCGTCCATCGCGACCCGAATGATCGCTGATTTGGACAGGTAGTCCGGAACGTCGCCAATGATGGTCAGCTCGCGCAAGGTGTGGCCGTCGTGTTCGATCGTCGCCAACCGGACTCTGCACGTCGCCTGCATGGGGATCGGGCCGAACAAGGTGTCCCGTGAGTAATCGATTTCGGCAATGCTGGACCGAAGGTTTTTCTCAGCATTCATGGCGGCGACCTCTATATCCATTCAAAAGTGAGCATAAGCCTGACAATGGAGCAGGATCTGCTTGAAATAGTTCTGTTTTTTTGACTGGAAGGGGCGCCATTCATCGGCTGTCAAATTTGGCGTCAGGATTGAGCGCGATGTCGCACCTCAGTAAAACCGGCGTCATTTAATTGCCTGGTATTGGCTGCTGATCATTTAATGCGTGTCTTTTGCATCGGCCGCATCATTACTTGTTACTGGCGGCAGAAAGTCGACTGTTTAGTGGGAAGTAAGCGTCCAACTTTTAATGCACACCCTCTCGCATTGAGGACGAACATACTGTTTTTCTATTTTAAAAATCGATGGGTTTGCTGCAGGCTGACAGTATTCTGTCGTCAAAATATAAAACTCATATAAATCAGTCTGTTGAAAAGTGTAAACGTCGATGCTGTCATTTTCTCGAAAATTTGACACTTCTCGGGTTTTTTGAAACTATCGCTTTACAGTTTTGATAGTAACGGGCCTCTAGATAGCCAACTACCTATTGAACTCGGCACCTCAGATGCTGCACCAAGGACGCCCGGCGACAGGGCGGTAGCGTCTCTGAAAATCCATCGCTCGTTTTTTCAACTCACTGATAAACATGCCATTTATGGCGTGCCGATCAGTGGTATCCGACATTTGAGTAAGTGTCTGTAAACGCCTAAATGTGCCACGGAGTACTGCCCGGGCCGTGTGAGATACGTTTGTTTCAAGCGTTGGCGCACACGGCCACTTGTGACAGTAGTCGCACCCCGAGTTTGTTATCAACTTATTAGTTGTCAGTATCCAGTTTGACATAAATGGAAGTCACGTCAGCGCGGGCAGCGGGTTGTGCCTGTTCTTCAGGGTTCAGTCTTCGGGCTGCACTCAAAGCATCGACTAAGTTCGGAGTCAAGATTATGTATGGAGATCATCTGGAAACCGTTTGCGGTTGTGTTGTAGGGGGTGCCGGGCCTGCAGGCATGGGGTTGCTTTTCAATGCATTGAAAAGCGGCGCAATGCCGGAGCTGGCCAAGGAAGGCCTGATCATTGTCGATGCGAGCCCCACACCGGGTACGGGTCGCCTTGGGGATTACCGGATTACCGCGAACTCCGTGGGTGACGTGTTCCTGGACTGTCTTCGCGACCCTGCGCTGCGTGACGTATTCGAGCCGCTTGAGCATTCACCTGCCTACTGGCGTATCCGCCGACAGGCGCAGAGCGCCCCGCAGTTGGCAGATGTCGCCGAACTGCTCGCGGAAGCCTCGACCCTGGTGCTGAATTTCATCGTCGAACATTACGGCGTCAAGCTGTGGACCAGTACGACGATCACCGAAGTGGTGAGCCACGACGACGAGTATCAGGTGTGGGTCGAGTCCGAGGGGCGTTCCCGGCGTATTCGCTGCCGCGCTGTCGTGCTGAACCTCGGTGGGCGTCAAGACCCCCAGCATTTGCTCGACAGCCTGGCGGATCAAGGCCTCGCCGTTCCACCGTCATCGCGGGTGCTGAGCGCTGATCTGCTGCTGCGCATGAATGGCGTGCAACTGCGGGATTATTTTGCGCCCACCTTGGCGGGCAAGGGCCGAATAAGCGTAGTCGGCGGTTCGCACAGCGCGTTTTCAGTGCTGGAAAATCTGGCGGACGCGCTGGAGTTTGCAGGCCTGACCGAAGTGACGCTGGTGCACCGTTCTCCCATCCGGCTGTTCTACGAGACCGCGCAGGCGGCAACCGATGCCGGTTATGCCTTCGACCCGCTGAGAGACGTGTGTCCGGTGTCCGGTCGCGTCAATCGTTCGGGCGGCTTGCGCTATCGAGCGCTGGACGTCGGACGCGAGGCGCTGGCCAACGGGCACATCGGCAAGACGGGCGTGCGGGTGCAACTGCTGCAAACCCAGAACGGTCCGCAAGGCCAATACGAAGGTGCGCGCCAGGCGTTGCTGGAGTCCGACGTGGTGGTCCAGTGCACCGGTTATCAGCCCTTGCTGCCTGCGCTGAATTACGCAGGCGGTGGTGCCATCAACCTGATGGCCGTCAAAGGCGGCGTGGATTCCGACCCGTCGGGGTGTCCGCTCGACAGCCATGGACAGCGGCTCTTCGGTCTTCACTTGTTCGGCTTGGGTGCAGGGCTGGGCGTAGACCCTCGACTGGGCAGCGAAGCCTCATTTGACGGGCGCATTTATGGCGTCTGGCAGTTCCACCACGATGCCAGCGGAGCCGTCATCGACGCTGTCATTCAGCGCTTGCAGCAGCCTGTGCTGCAACCGGTCAGCCTCAGCCGCAAACAGGTTGTCAGCCGCGAAGATCAGCGCCATCCGTTCCTCTGGCCGGTCTTGGCCAACGCTCAATCCTGACCCGGCCTTGCTGCATCGACATCCCGGACCGCCTGCGCGGGCCGGGATTTTTTTTGCCTGCAATATGTTGGTCATCATGAAACTTTTGGGTAGAGTCGGCGCCATCATCTGTTCCGGGCATCTATTCTGGAGTGTCGGAACACTCTGACCGTCTCGACGAGGAATCGACAGAACATGCGTATTTTGATCGTGGGTGCAGGTGCGATTGGGGGCTACTTCGGTGGTCGTTTGCTGGAAGCCGGGCGTGACGTGACCTTTCTGGTACGACAGGGACGAGCAGAAGAGCTGGACCAGAACGGTCTGATTGTTCGCAGTCCGGCGGGTGATATCGATTACCCGTCGCCCCCCCATGTCATGACGTCCATGTTGAACACGACCTTCGACCTGATCCTACTCAGTTGCAAGGCCTACGACCTCGATGCGGCCATGGAGTCTTTCGCGGCTGCGGTGGGGCCTGACACGCTGATTCTGCCGATGCTCAACGGCATGTCTCATCTGGATCGACTGAGCAAGCGCTTCAGCCCGGACAACGTGCTGGGCGGTCTGGCGTTCATCTCGGTGGACCGCGACGCGTCGGGCAAGATTCTGCACTTGAACGAGCTTCATCAGATCACCTTCGGCGAGTTGGAGGGTGCGCGGACGCCGAGAATTCTCAAGGTGGAAGAAGCCCTCTCCGATGCAGGATTCGTCGCCACGCTGAGTGAGCAGATCGTTCAGGAAATGTGGGAAAAGTGGTGTTTCATTGCCACGCTCGCCGGCGTGACGGGATCGCTGCGCGCAAGCATCGGGGACGTGATCGCCAGCGGAGGGGCGTCGTTTATTCTTGAGCTCCTTGCAGAATGCGCAGCCGTCGCCACGCAAGCCAGTCACGGCATTCGGGAGGAGGTCCGGCAGCGTTTCCAGACCATGCTGACCGCTCAAGGCTCCAAGATGACCGCATCGATGCTGCGAGATGTGGAGCGGGGCGCGACCATCGAAGTCGAGCACCTGATTGGCGATATGGTTGCCCGGCGGGGTAGCACTACGCAGGACGACCTGTCGCCCCTTGATGTCGTCTACCTGAACCTCAAGTCCTACGAAGCCCGTCGAGTGCGTGAACAGGGTTGACTGGCACTTTGTGGACCGCCTGAGCGTG
Organism: Pseudomonas sp. NPDC088368; assembly: GCF_044753445.1. Taxonomy (NCBI): domain Bacteria; kingdom Pseudomonadati; phylum Pseudomonadota; class Gammaproteobacteria; order Pseudomonadales; family Pseudomonadaceae; genus Pseudomonas; species Pseudomonas sp. NPDC088368. Next base: position 262,619 of record NZ_JBIVNG010000003.1, on the reverse strand, counting down.
TCCGTGCCTCACCGCGCGCGTTGAGGCACGCACGGTCTCTACTGTGGGAGCGAATTCATTCGCGAGGCGGCGGCACATCCGACGCATATCCATCATCTGCGCCTGTTCACGAACGGTTCGCTCTCACCTTGGTCATGCGTATCAAGCGTGGCGATCAGTCACTTCGTCTTCGCCAATTCCATGATCATCCGCGTCAGCAGGTAAATCCGTGGCGAGACGCTGTCCACTTCGGCGTATTCCTCCGGCGTGTGGATATTGCCACCGACAATGCCAAAGCCGTCCAGCGTCGGCACGCCCACCCCCGCCGACAGGCTGGCATCCGCCGCGCCGCCGCTGCCTTCGATGGTCAATTTGCGGCCGATTTCGCCGTAGATGCCTTGCGCCATCGCCACCAGTCTGTCCGACTCCGCCGTCTGCGGCATCGGTGGCAGGCCACGGTCCAGGTGGGTGGTCACTTCGGTTTCCGGAATCAGCTTGTTCGCCGAGACCCGCGCCAAGTCTTTTTCGATGCGGTCGAATTCTTCCGGCACCGCTGCGCGTACGTCCGCCTTGGCCGTTGCCTGATCGGGGATCACGTTCACCCGATCCCCGGCATTGAGCACGGTGAAGTTGATGGTGGTTTTCTTCTCGGCGTCGCCCAACTGACCCAATTGCAGGATCTGGTGCGCAGCCTCCATCGCCGCATTACGGCCCAATTCCGGCGCGACCCCGGCATGGGAGGCCTTGCCTTTCACTTCGACCACGGCCGTCGCGCTGCCTTTGCGCCACACCACCAAACCATCGGCAGGACGACCCGGTTCGAGGTTCAATGTCACATCGTGCTGCTTCGCGACTTTCTGGATCAGCTCGGTCGCGCCCTTGGAACCGGTCTCCTCGCTGGCATCGAGCAGGAAGGTGATCTGTGCGTAGTCCTTGAACTCCAGGTTTTTCAGAATCTTCAGCGCATAAAGCCCGGCAACGATCCCGCCCTTGTCGTCCATCACCCCCGGTCCGTACGCGCGGCCGTCTTTGATGTGGAAAGGGCGGGCTGCGGCCGAGCCTTCCTTGAACACAGTGTCCATGTGCGCCATCAGCAGGATTTTCGCCTTGCCGGTGCGTTTGAGTGTGGCGACTACATGGCTGCTTTTGTCGGGAGCGGTATTGGGAATGGTCTCGATGGTGGCGCCGAGTTTTTTCAGTTCCTCGACGGTGATTTCCCGCACTTGTGTCAGACCGGGCTCATAGCCGGAACCCGTGTCGATATTGACGAGACGTTCCAGCAGTTTCAGCGCTTCGTCCTTGTACTGCTCGGCATCGGCTTGCACCTGTTTATGGGGTTCTGCGAGGGCAGCGGGAACGGCCAGAAAAGCGAGGCTCAGGGCGAGGGTGCTGGTGAGAAAGGAGCGGGCGAAAAGCAGCGTCATGGGTCGATCCTTGATGTTGTTATGGAAGGTTTCGGTTCATACCCTAGCGGCTTGTACAGGATTGTGCATGTCGAAATGCGACACGTTGGAGGGTCTGTTGGTGGTCCGGCAGCTCGGCAAAAAACGTCGAACCTTTGCCGTGAGCTACCCTCAATACTTCAACATCCGCAGTCAGAGGAGCAGCGCACCATGCCCGTCAAGCACGATTTGTACGCCGATTTGAACATCACCCGGGACGAACTGGGCAAGCATCGGAGCAAAGATGCCAAGCTCAATCAGTTGGTGGATGACTACGAGACGCTGGATGCCGATATCCTCAAGGCAGAGGCGGGGTCTGCGGGGGATGTCTCGGACGACCAGCTAAAGAAACTCAAGGAAAAACGTTTGCTGGCCAAAGACAAGATCGTCCAGCAGGTCACGTCACTTCACTGATTGGCTTGGGTTCCGGTGATCGATACGGCGGGCACTCTCCGGGGTGCTCGCCGTTTTTGTCTGCGCTTCGCGTCTTGAGCATGAACGTCTCATGGATCCAAAACTTACGCGAAAAAAAACGGCGCCGGGGCCTGCGCCGTTTCTTTTTTGTCTGTCACCGGGTAGTGGCAGACGACGTACTAAGAAGATGAACCGGGTGGGCTTACTGTTGTGGCTCTTGGTTTGGCGCGATCTCGGCTTGGATACGTTTGTAGATTTCTTCACGGTGTACTGAAACGTTCTTCGGCGCGTTGATGCCGAGTCTGACCTGAAGGCCCTGAACGCCCAGAATGGTGACAGTGATTTCGTCACCAATGTTTATGCTTTCGCCGACTTTGCGGGTGAGTATCAACATAATCTTTTCCTTGATGGCCTCTTGAAGCGCCTCTACCAGGAGGCTGGCGTTAGCCTTTGGGTGGTGGTTATTGCCGAGTGCATCCAAATGCGTTCATCAGTATGACGCCGTTGGTACGTTTTTAATTCCCCAGGTTCATCTTCTTGTCATTGGCGGGGTTTCCCTGAGGCCAACTGGCACACGAATTTTTGCCTGCTTTGGTGCAGTAAGTCCCCTACAGATTGGCTATGACTTCCATAGCCAAATCCGGAGCGGCGCCTATTGCACACTCCTTTCGCATTTATTGCAAAGAACTCGTGCCGGGCGGCGATGAAATTTTTCGCTGAATTGCCTGTGCGCGATCTCCTAGAGCAGTGTAGGAGACTTCCGAATTGTGTGACGGCAAAGTGAGAACGCGCGGAAAGAAATAGTGTTATGCCCACCATTTGGGGGAATAGCACGTGTAAAACGGCCTATGGAGGGCGTTCAAGCATCGGGAGGGATTCAGAAATGACATGCCCACCGCGAGGGTGGGCATGGGGTGTTGCGAAGCGTGTGCGGCGGTCAGCGGATCAGACCACCAGCGACAACAGCATGATCAGGATGATGCCGACCACCGACAGGATGGTTTCCATCACGGTCCAGGTTTTCAGGGTCTCGACCACGGTCATATTGAAGTACTGCTTCACCAGCCAGAAACCGGCGTCGTTCACGTGGGACAGGATCAGCGAGCCCGCGCCGGTGGCCAGCACCAGCAGCTCACGGTTGACGCCTGGCACCAGCGCCACGACCGGCGCAACGATACCGGCACCGGTGATGGTCGCCACGGTCGCGGAACCGGTGGCCACACGAATCACCGCGGCTACCAGCCACGCCAGCAGGATCGGCGAGATCTGCGCCTGAACGGCCATGTGACCGATCAGGTTGCCGACGCCGCTGTCCACCAGCATTTGCTTGAAGCCACCGCCCGCACCGACGATCAGCACGATGGCAGCGACCGGCGCAAGGCTCTGGTCCAGCAGCTTGATGATCTGCTCGCGGCTGAAGCCACGGGCCGAACCGAAGGTGTAGAACGCCAGCAGCAGGGCGAAGAGCAGGGCGGCGATCGGGTGACCGATGAAGTCCATCCAGATGCGGAAGATGTGGCCGTTCGGCAGCGCCACGTCCGCGAAAGTCTTCAGCAGCATCAGGAACACGGGCAGCAGAATGGTCACCAGCGTAATGCCGAAGCTTGGCAGATTCTCGCTGGTGGATTCCTTGGCGATCTGGTCCATCAGCTCCTTGTTCGGGTTGCCGGGGATGCGGTTGGCGATCCACTTGCCGAAAATCGGGCCGGCAATGATTGCCGTCGGGAACGCCACGATCAGGCCGTAGAAAATGGTCTTGCCGATGTCAGCGTTGAAGATGCCGATGGCCAGCAACGGCCCCGGGTGCGGGGGCACCAGGCCGTGAACGGCGGACAGACCCGCCAGCAGCGGGATGCCGATCTTGACGATGGACACGCCGCTGCGACGGGCAACGATGAACACCAACGGGATCAACAGCACGAAGCCGATTTCGAAGAACAGCGGAATGCCGACCAGGAAGGCCGAAAACATCATGGCCCAATGCACGCGATCCTTGCCGAAGCGGCGGATCAGCGTCTGGGCGATCTGATCGGCACCGCCGGAGTCGGCCATCAGCTTGCCGAGCATGGTGCCCAGGCCGAGGATGATACCGACGAAGCCCAGCACGCCGCCAAAACCGTCCTGGAACGATTTCATGACTTTGTCGACCGGCATCCCGGAGGTCAGGCCGAGGAAACCGGCTGCAATGGTCAGTGCAATAAAAGGGTGGACTTTAAACTTGGTGATCAATAGCACGAGGCCAATGATGGTCACCAACGCATCGACGAGTAGATACGTCTCTTGAGTCATACCGAACATGGGGTGTCTCTCCGTTGTATTTTGTTTTTTTGGAGCTACTGCTCAACGCTGTTGTTCACTGCCGTGTGTACTTGAAAAGACAGCGCTATCTTTGTCGCTCACACCTGATCCTGAATCAGGAGCCGGTGAGAGCGTTGGCAGATGGGGTTTGCGAGGCTTTCCACCAGTCGGCGGCTTCCACGCCAATGGTCTCGATGGATTTCGTCGCATCCACGACCAGCGTGCGGTCTTCCCCGTACGGCGGTTCGAGGGTGGCGAACTGGCTGTCCACCAGACTGGCCGGCATGAAGTGCCCCGGACGGTGGGCGCAACGCTCGGTGGCCAGTTCTTTGGTCAGCTCAAGAAACACGAAGCCCAGGCCCGGCACTGCAGCGCGCAGGCGGTCTCGGTAAATCAGCTTGAGGGAAGAGCAGGTGAGAATTGGCTTTTCGCCGTTGCGCAGCGCGGTGGCCACTTCTTCGCCCAGACGGGTCAGCCAGCCAGCGCGGTCTTCGTCGTTGAGGGGATGGCCAGCGCTCATCTTCTCGATATTCGCTTTGGGGTGAAAGGCGTCGCCTTCGATAAGGCGGCCGCCGCTGTGTTTGGCGATTTCAGCACCCACGGCACTTTTGCCGCAGCCTGAAACACCCATGATCACGAGGGCGGAGATAGCGTGTGGAGCAGTCGTCATAGAAACCTCTTCCCGAAGACAGCGCTGTCTTTGTCGGATGGTGTGCAAATCCGGCAAGACTGTTTCCGGGTGTAGTCATTGTTATGGGTATCTCGCTTATCCATGAGATGCATTGGCTCCATTCGACGCATGGGTCGAAGAAGTTGCGGGCCTCCGTGAGATAGCGCTACCTTAGAGCCCATCCGACACAATCGCAACCCCTTCGCTTTCACTTCCAATCAGTTGGCAACGCATGACACGCATTGGTTCCCGCTCCACCGGTCGTCCTACCTTGAATGAAGTCGCAAAACTGGCCGCTGTCTCGCCCATTACGGCGTCACGCGCCCTGCGCGGCGTGGCCACGGTCGCGCCGGAATTGGTGGAGAAGGTGCGGGCGGCTGCGCTGAGTCTAGGCTATGTCGCCAACCCTGCCGCCCGGGCTCTGGCGTCCTCGCAGAGTCAGTCGGTGGTGGTGCTGGTGCCGTCGCTGTCCAACCAGCTGTTCATCGAAACCCTCGAAGCGATTCAGACCGTATTGCGCCCTCGCGGTCTGGAAGTGGTGATCGGCAACTACCACTACTCGCCGGTCGAAGAAGAAAATTTGCTGCGCAGCCATTTGGCGAATCGCCCAAGAGGCATTTTGCTGACCGGTTTTGACCGCAGCCAGGCGGCGCAGACGCTTTTGGCCAGCAGCGGCGTGCCGTGCGTGCACATGATGGAACTCGACCCCGAGCGCGGCGAGCCCTGCGTGGGCTTTTCCCAGCAGCAGGCGGGGGCCGAAGCGGCGCGGCATCTGTTGAGTCGTGGGCGTCGGCGGCTGGCGTATGTGTCGGCGCAACTGGACCCGCGAGTGATCCAGCGTGGCACCGGGTTTCGCGGGGCGCTGGAAGCGGAAGGGCTGTATGACGAGGCGTTGCAGTTTTCCACGCCGATGCCGTCATCGATCGGGTTGGGCGGGGAGATGTTCGCGCAGTTGATGGAGGCGCATCCGGACGTTGACGGGATTTTCTTCTGTAACGACGACCTGGCCCAGGGCGCGACGTTGGAAGCGCTGCGTCGGGGAATCAAAATTCCTGAGCAAGTGTCGCTGATCGGCTTCAACGATTTGCCGGGCTCAGCGCACATGGTCCCGCGCCTGACCTCGATCCGCACCCCCCGCGAACAGGTCGGCCAGCGCGCCGCGCAATTGCTGCTCGGGTTGCTGGACGGCAATGTGCAGGAGGAACAGGTGGACTTGGGATTTGAGTTGGTGGTGCGGGAAAGTACCTGATCGCAACCGGTCACCGATCAACCTGTGGGAGCGAATTCATTCGCGAGACGGCGTTGCAGACGACACATGTGCATCGAATGTACTGGCCTCTCGCGAATGAATTCGCTCCCACAGTGGGACTGCGTTTTAACTCATGAACGATAATGTGCTCGTTCCTACGCAGAGCGTGGGCACGATCAACCTGTGGGAGCGAATGCATTCGCGAGACGGCGCCACTGACGACACATGTGCATCGAGTGTACGAGCCTTTCGCGAATGGATTCGCTCCCACAGTAAAACCGCATTTCAGCCGTTGAGAATCACTCTTCCTTCTTGAACGCCAATCGGAACTCGTGCAGCAGCGGTTCGGTGTACCCGCTCGGTTGCGCGCAGCCTTTGAACACCAGCGCGCACGCCGCCTGGAACGCCACCGACTTCTCGAAATTCTCGGTCATCGGCTTGTAGGCCCGGTCCCCGGCGTTCTGTTTGTCCACGACCTTGGCCATGCGCTTGAGCGTTTCCATCGCCTCATGCTCATGGATCACGCCGTGGCGCAGCCAGTTGGCAATGTGCTGGCTGGAAATGCGCAGTGTTGCGCGGTCTTCCATCAGGCCGACGTTGTGAATGTCCGGCACCTTCGAACAGCCCACGCCTTGCTCGACCCAACGCACCACGTAGCCCAGCAGGCCCTGAGCGTTGTTTTCGACTTCCTGCTGAATCTGCTCGGGTGTCCATTTCGGATCGGCAGCGACCGGGATGCTCAGCAAGTCCAGCAGGATCTGTTCGCTCTCGCTGTCCAGATCGATGTTCTCCAGCGTCTGCTGCACGGCCTTCACATCGACCTTGTGATAATGCAGCGCATGAAGCGTCGCCGCCGTCGGCGAAGGCACCCACGCTGTCGTCGCACCGGCTTTCGGGTGACCGATTTTCTGTTCCAGCATGTCGGCCATCAGGTCCGGCATCGCCCACATGCCCTTGCCGATCTGCGCCCGACCGCGCAAACCGCAGGCCAGCCCGACCAGCACGTTGTTGCGCTCGTAGGCCTTGATCCACGGCGTCGCTTTCATGTCGCCTTTGCGCAGCATCGGCCCGGCTTCCATCGAGGTGTGCATCTCATCGCCGGTGCGGTCCAGAAAACCGGTGTTGATGAACGCGACCCTGGCCGAAGCCGCGTTGATGCAGGCCTTGAGGTTGATACTGGTGCGCCGTTCCTCGTCCATGATCCCCATTTTCAAGGTGTTGCGCGGGACCTTCAGCACGTCTTCGATGCGCCCGAACAACTGATCGGCGAACGCCACTTCCGCCGGGCCGTGCATCTTCGGTTTGACGATGTATACGCTGCCGGTCCGCGAGTTGGTGCGGTCGTGGAGGTCGTGCAGGGCGATCAGGCTGGTGATCACGCCGTCGAGAATGCCTTCGGGGATTTCCTTGTTGCCGTCGTACAGAATCGCCGGGTTGGTCATCAGGTGGCCGACGTTGCGAATGAACAGCAGCGAGCGACCGTGCAAGGTCAGCCGACCGCCGTCCGCCCCCACGTATTCGCGGTCAGGGTTCAGGCGGCGGATGATGGTCTTGCCACCCTTGACCAGTTCTTCGGTCAGGTCGCCTTTCATGAGGCCCAGCCAGTTGCGGTAGATCACCAGCTTGTCGTCGGCATCGACGGCGGCCACCGAGTCTTCGCAATCGATGATGGTCGACAGCGCGGCTTCCAGCAGCAAGTCTTTGATGCCTGCCGGGTCGGAGCTGCCGATGGGGCTGGTAGGGTCGAGCTGGATTTCGATGTGCAGGCCGTGGTTCTTCAGCAGAATCGCCGTGGGCTGTGCAAGATCGCCCTGATAACCGACGTATTTCTCCGGCTGTGCGAGCGGCGACTGGCTGCCATCGGTGAGGGTCACAATGAGCGCGCCGCTGTCCACGGCGTAGGCTTTGGCGTCGACGTGGGAACCGGAGGCGAGCGGGGCGGCCTCGTCGAGCAGCGCGCGGGCGAACGCGATCACTTTGGCGCCGCGCAACGGGTTGTAACCGGCCTTGATCTCGGCGCCATTGGCACTGGAAATTGCATCGGTGCCGTACAGCGCGTCGTACAGCGACCCCCAGCGGGCGTTGGCGGCGTTGAGGGCGTAACGGGCGTTGGCCGCAGGCACCACCAGTTGTGGACCGGCCTGTTCGCTGACCTCGATGTCGACCTTGCTGGTGGTCGCCTGGACGGTGTCGGGCACCGGTTGCAGGTAGCCAATGGAATCGAGAAAGGCGATGTACGCGGGCATGTCAGTGACCGGGCCCGGGTTGGATTTGTGCCACTTGTCGAGCTGGGTCTGCAAGCGATCACGCTCGGCCAGCAGCTCGCGGTTGATCGGCGCCAGGTCGTGGACCAGCGAATCGAAATCGGCCCAGAACACCTCCGGGCTCAACCCTGTTCCGGGAAGCACGTCCTCGTCGACAAAGCGTTTCAGATTGGCGGCCACCTTGAGGTTGTGGCTGTTGACGAATTCGGTCATCTCGGGGTCTCCATAAAAATTCTGCTTACGGTTGATGCGGTCTCTGTGGGAGCGAATTCATTCGCGAGACGTACGTACACCCGATAGAGATGTGTCGGATGTACCGGCCAATCGCGAATGAATTCGCTCCCACAGGGGTTGCGTTCAGCCATCAATCCCGAGGGATTTGGAAAGGGTCAATTCGAGAGGTTTAACCTGCGTTCACGGCCGCCACGCCAGCCTTGGCCACTTGCGCGTCCTGATCGGCTTTCACCCCTGACACGCCCACCGCACCAATGGTCTCGCCATTCACAATCACCGGCACGCCACCTTCCAGCGACGTCAGCAAAGGCGCCGTCACGAACGCGGTGCGCCCGCCGTTGACCATTTCTTCATAGCCCTTGGATTCGCGGCGGCCCAGCGCCGAGGTGCGGGCTTTTTCGATGGCGATGTAGCCGCCGATCGGCGCGCAGCCGTCCAGGCGTTCGAAGCCCAGCAGGTGGCCGCCGTCATCGGTCACGGCAATCGACACCGCCCATCCATTGGCCTGCGCCTCGGCACGGGCAGCAGCGAGGATCTGGGTGACTTCGGTCTGGGTCAATACGGCTTTGGTTTTCATGCAGCGCTCCTTAGGGGTGTGGTCAGTGTGCAAGACGGCCCGTGATCAACTGGGATGCAAGGCGTCTTCGATAAGTTCGATCCAGTGTTTGACCGGGGTGCGCCCGGCACTGGCTAAATGGGTCTGGCAACCGATGTTGGCGGTCGCGATGACCTCCGGGTTGCCGCTTTCCAGGGCGTTCATTTTGTTGTCGCGCAGTTGCTTCGACAGCACCGGCTGGGTGATCGAATAGGTGCCCGCCGAGCCACAGCATAGGTGACTGTCCGGCACGGCGGTCAGGTTGAAGCCCAATCGCGTCAGGACCGACTCCACCGCGCCACCCAGTTTCTGCGCGTGTTGCAGGGTGCAAGGGCAGTGGAACGCCAGCTTGACACTGGTGCAGGCACCGAGTTTTTCCAGCGGCTCGGCGCGCATCACTTCCACCAGGTCCTTGGTCAGCGCGCTGATCTTCGCCGCCTTGTCGGCATAGGCGGGGTCGTCCCGCAACATGTGCCCGTAATCCTTGACGAACGCCCCGCAACCGCTGGCCGTCTGTACGATGGCTTCGGCCCCAGCCTGCACGCTCGGCCACCACGCGTCGATGTTGCGACGGGCGCGTTCCAGGCCTTGCGCCTGCGCGTTCAAGTGATAATCCACCGCGCCGCAGCACCCGGCCTGAGCGATGGATTTGACGCTGATGCCCAGTCGATCCAGCACCCGCGCCGTCGCCGCATTGGTGTTGGGCGACAGGCCTGGCTGCACGCAGCCTTCGAGGATCAATACCTGACGGGCGTGCTGCTCGGTAGGGCGCGCCTTGGCCGGACGAATCTGGCCCGGAAGCTTGTCCTTCAACGCGCCGGGCAGCAGTGGCCGAAACGCGTTGCCCATCTGGGTCAGGGACTTGAACAGCCCGGCGTTGGGCACCACGGCACGCAGGCTCTCGCGCACCACGCGCTGACCCATCGGCCGCGGCACGGCGGCATCGACCACGGCCCGGCCGATGTCCAGAAGGTTGTGGTAATTCACCCCGGACGGGCAGGTGGTTTCGCAGTTGCGGCAGGACAGGCAGCGGTCGAGGTGCAGCTGGGTTTTTTCGGTGACTTCCTTGCCTTCCAGCACCTGTTTGATCAGGTAGATCCGGCCACGGGGGCCGTCCAGCTCGTCGCCCAGCAATTGATAGGTCGGGCACGTGGCGTTGCAGAAACCGCAATGCACGCAACTGCGCAGAATGCTTTCCGCTTCTTCGGCGCGGGGCAGGCTTTTCGCGTGTTCGCTCAGGGTGGTCTGCATGGTCAGATCTCCGCGTACATTCGGCCCGGATTGAAGATTCCGTGCGGATCGAGTTGCGCCTTGAGCTGGCGGTGATAGCGCAAAAGTGGCTCCGCCAACGGCTGAAACGGGCTGTCATCCAGGCCGTGGCTGTAACAAATGGCGTGGCCGCCGACGGTATTGACGAGGGCGCGAATATCGCTGCCCGGCGCGTCGGTTTTCAGCCAGCGTTGCGCGCCGCCCCAGTCGATCAGTTGATCCCCCGGCAGGTCCAGCACCCCGGTGTTCGTCGGCAACGACAGGCGCCACAGCGGGCGGCCGTCGGTGAAGAAATCCAGCCGATGTTCGTTCAGCGCGCCCCAATACGCAGGGTCGATGGACTCGCCACCGAGGCGATCATGAGCGGCCGCCACCGAGCCTTCACCACCTTCCAGACGCAATCGCAGCACGCGCCCGTCATGGCACGCCGCGCTGATCGGCAGCGGTTGCTGACCCCATTCTGCCAGGCGGGCGAGGGCGTGAACGCTGTCCATTTCCAGCGCGAGGCTGGTGCACAGCCGAGGCTTGGGCAGGACCTTCAGCGAGACCTCGGTGATCACGCCTAGGCAGCCGAAACTGCCCGCCATCAGGCGCGACAGGTCGTAGCCCGCGACGTTTTTCATCACTTCGCCGCCGAATTTCAGATGCTTGCCCAGGCCAGTGATCACGCGAGTGCCGAGAACGAAATCCCGCACAGAACCGGACCAGGGCCGACGCGGCCCCGACAGCCCGGCCGCAATCATCCCGCCCACCGACGCGTCAGTCACGCCGCCGTCGCTGTAAGTCGGTGGCTCACACGGCAGCATCTGGCCTGCCGCTTCAAGCACGGCATTCAGCTCGCTGAGCGGCGTGCCGGCGCGGGCGGTGATCACAAGCTCTGTCGGGTCGTACGCCACAATGCCGCGATGAATGCGGGTGTCGAGCACTTCACCCGCCACTTCGCGACCGAGAAACGCCTTGCTGTTGGCGCCCTGAATGCGCAGTGGCAGGCCCACTTGAATGGCCTGATTGACCTGTTCCAGCAGCACGTCGCTGGCGTCGCGGTCCGACGCGCTGAGGTTCAATTGACGTTCGGCACCCATCAGAAACGCTCCAGTTCAGGGAAGGGCAGTTTGCCCATGTGCACGTGCATCGAGCCGAATTCGGCACAGCGATGCAGGGTCGGAATGTTCTTGCCGGGGTTGAGCATGCCGCTGGGGTCGAACGCAGCTTTTACCGAATGAAACAGGGTCAGTTCGTCGCTGTTGAACTGCGCGCACATCTGATTGATCTTCTCGCGACCCACGCCGTGTTCGCCGGTGATGCTGCCGCCGACCTTCACGCACAGCTCCAGAATCTTGCCGCCCAGCGCTTCGGCGCGGTCCAGTTCGCCGGGTTGGTTGGCATCGAACAGAATCAACGGGTGCATGTTGCCGTCACCCGCGTGGAAAACGTTGGCAACGCGCAGGCCGTATTCCTCGGACAGCGCGGAAATGCCCTTCAACACGCCCGGCAGTTCCCGACGCGGGATGGTGCCGTCCATGCAGTAGTAATCCGGCGACAACCGACCCACGGCAGGGAAGGCGTTCTTGCGACCGGCCCAGAAGCGCACGCGCTCGGCCTCATCTTTGGCCTGACGCACCTCCGTGGCGCCGGCCTTTTCCAGTACGGCCCGCACACGATCGCAATCGGCGTGCACATCGGCCTCAACGCCGTCGAGTTCGCACAGCAGAATCGCTTCGGCGTCCACCGGGTAACCGGCGTGAATGAAGTCTTCAGCGGCGCGAATCGCCAGGTTGTCCATCATTTCCAGCCCGCCGGGAATGATGCCTTCGGCAATGATGTCGCCCACGGCACGGCCGGCTTTTTCCACCGAATCGAAGGCTGCCAGCAGCACCCGCGCCACTTGCGGCTTGGGCAGGAGTTTGACCGTGACCTCGGTGATGATGCCGAGCATGCCTTCCGAACCTGTGAACAGCGCCAACAGGTCGAAACCGGGGGTGTCCAGCGCGTCGGAGCCCAGCACCATGCGCTCGCCCTCGACAGTGAGGATGTCCACTTTCAGGAGGTTGTGCACGGTCAGGCCGTATTTGAGGCAATGCACGCCGCCTGCGTTTTCCGCGACGTTGCCGCCAATGGAGCAGGCAATTTGCGAGGACGGGTCGGGGGCGTAATAAAGGTCGTAGGGCGCTGCGGCTTGGGAAATCGCCAGGTTGCGCACGCCGGGTTGTACGCGGGCGAAACGTCCGGCGGGATCGATGTGCAGGATCTTGTTGAAACGCGCCATCACCAGCAGAACGCCTTTTTCCAGCGGCAGTGCGCCGCCGGACAGTCCGGTGCCCGCCCCGCGTGCCACCACCGGCACGCCGCGTTCGTGGCAGACCTTGAGCAGCGTCTGCACTTGCTCAACCCGCTCCGGCAACACCACCAGCATCGGCGTGGTGCGGTAGGCGGAGAGGCCGTCGCATTCGTAGGGGCGCAGCTCTTCCTCGCGGTGGAGGATGTCCAGATCCGGGAGGCGGGTCTGCAAGGCCTGTAGCAGTTGGGCCTTGTCGATGGCAGGCAGCGCGCCATCGACGCGTTCGTCGTACAGAATATTCATGATGGGGTTCGCAACCCTGTTTTGTTCTTATTGATTAAGGCCCGTTCACGGCAGGAACGTTCTACGGCTGACTTGCATCATTGGCTGCGCGGGATTTACTGTCCATGTCTGAACGCACTGGTCGAACCAGTTTTTTTTGGCGTTTGCACAATGCGATTTGATAAAACCCAGATAAATCAATCACATGTTCATAGCCTTAGGTTTAAGGCCGCTCTAAATCGGCACTGGTCATACCACCGTTGGTGAGCGAAAAAGACCTGTAGGAGCCGGCTTGCTGGCGAATGAGCTATATCAGTCACCTTCATCGGTGCAGCCAGGCCGCTTTCGCCAGCAAGCCGGCTCCTACAAGGGATGCGCGATTTTCACCCTCTTGCAAGGCGTCACCACTCATGGACATCCTCAAACCCGAACGCCCGCAACAAGTCGCCGACGTGGTCAGCGAACGCATCGAGCGGCTGATCGTCGACGGCGTGCTCAAGGTTGGGCAATTGCTGCCCTCCGAACGGCGCCTGACTGAAAAACTCGGGGTGTCCCGCACCGCGTTGCGCGAAGGGCTCAAACTCTTGCGTGCCCGGGGCATCATCGACACCCGCCACGGCCAAGGCTCGTTCGTTGCGCAAATGGGCGGCCTGGGCGTCACCGCGGCTTCCCCGATGATGCACCTGTTCGCCTCGCAACCTCGCACCCTGTACGACCTCTTCGAAGTGCGCAGCCTGCTGGAAGGAGAGTCTGCACGGCTGGCGGCGCTGCGAGGGACCGACGCCGATTTTGTCCTCATCACCCGCGCCTACGACGCGCTTGTTGCCGCTCACGATCACGAACTGCCCGCGCCCGAACACGCACGGCTCGATCACGCGTTTCACCTGGCCATCTGCGAAGCGTCGCACAACCCGGTGCTGGTGCAGACCCTCCGTTCGCTGACGGATCTGCTGCTCAACACCGTGTTTGCCTCGGTCAACAATCTGTATCACCGACATGAACAGAAGCGCCAGATCGACCGGCACCATGCGCGGCTGTACAACGCTGTGACGGGAAGGCTGCCCGAGCAGGCGCGCAAGGCCGCCGTCGCGCACATTCAGAGCATTTGCGAAAACTTGCGGGAGATTGAGAACGAGGAGCAGCGCTTGGTGAGGGCGACGTTGCGGTTGGAGGGGTGGGTTTGAAGGGCGTCAGGCGCGTGAACCCGGGTGCAGATTTCTTTTATGCGTGGTCAACGAGGCTCTCTGTGTGAAAGCTGAATCGCAGAATGGGCAACTATAGGGTCTTTCACCCGTATGGACCCACTGATGCTGTCGAAGCTGGTCCGAAGTGGTAAACGCCCTGTGGCATTCGTTGCACGTGTAAGGTTTTTCGCCGGAGTGAATACGCTTGTGCCTTGCCAAGGCGCTAGGGTCAGCAAAGGGCTTAGCGCAAGAATCGCAAATGTAGGGCTGTTCGCCAGTATGGACCCGACGATGAACTGTCAGCAGCTTTCGGGTGATGAAGGATTTGGTGCACAAATCGCAGGCGTAAGGTTTCGTGCTATGCGACCGTTTATGGACCTCCAGACTTCTCATGGCGGCATAGGATCTGTTGCAGGTCTCGCATACGAAACGCCGGTTGTTCGTGCTAATTGATCTGGTGGACGGTCCAGGCATTGCCTGAGGTGGGGCGGGAATCCGGAAACCCTCGCTAAGCTCAGTAGAGGAAGGCGAAACCTCCCAGCCAATGAAGGAAACATGACCCCCACCTAGAGGGTAATACGCCACCACACCTTCCAGTTGAGGCTCAGCTGTTTGGGGAGCCGGCGTAGGGGGTAGGCTTTCGAAATAAAGTGAGTTTGCCGGAGACAAGGGTGACCCCGGAGGTGAGTTGAACAGGGCGGTGTCCACGGTTGCCACTGACATTGCACTTGCAGGCCTGGAGGGGGGAACCTCGTTCAGTGACTCCGGAGCAGGCCCCTGAAGTGTATCTACGGACCAGTTCAACAGGGCGTCGAGCTCTGGTTCCTCTGGGTCTTGCCACATCCTCCCATCCCCATCCACCTTGGTCACTGGATTATTCCCGACAAACCTGAACAGATTCAGCCCATCGACCGCCCCCGCCGGATCGGGATTCAGCCAGCGACACAGCCACGGCGCAAGATACCGATAGCCGTAGTCATAAAGCCCTGTCGCATCGCGCTCTTTACCGCTGTAGCGAAGGGTCTTGAACGACACTTCCACTTCATTGCGACTGGCGATCAAAGCCGAACCGCCAAAAGGGTAATATGCCTCGCGGCTGGTCACTTGGCCGTGCTCGTCGGTCTCCAGCGTGACTGAGCCCAGCTGATTATCGAAACCGTAATACAACGAGTTTTCTCGCAAGCCTGCGGGCGGCGTGCTGAGCCAGCGCATCCACCTGATCTTTCCTCGCCCGGCATTGATGTTCACCACGTGGCGACGCTGGCCGGTGGCGCTGTCTGCGTGCAGTTCCAACCCTGGCAAATAGCGGGTCTCAGTGTGATGCATGATGCCGCTGGCCTGTCGGTTAGCGTATTTGCGCAGGCGCCTTCCGCCACCGCCGTAAATGTAGCGTTCGGTGTCTGACTCGCCGTTTTCGCGTTCGATCAGGGTGACCTGGGCCAGTTGATTGCGCAGGTCCCAGTGGATGGTTTGGCCGGGCTGCAATTGGCCGAGGTTGCCATTGGCGTCGAAGGTGTTCTCGATCTGCTCGTCGCTCAGGCCCTCTCGCCAGGGGATCGATTTGTTGGACGCGCTTGAAACCGCCATCCGCAGGGTGTGTTCCTGGCCGTTTTGTCCCTGATGCTGCATCAGCAGCAGGTTGCCACCGGCGTCGTATTGGTAGCGGCGGGTGTAGGTGCCGATCAGCGATTCATCGTTGCCGGAAAAGTCGATCACGCCCGGCAGCTCGGGGCCTCGACCTGCGCCGAGGCGTTCGCGACCGCTGGCTTCGATCAGTTGGTAGAGGCTGTCGTAGCGGAATGTCGACACGGGATCGATCCGGCGATTGCCGTGGTATCGACTTTCGATGCTGTGATCTTCATGACGAACGACGTTGCCCACGGGGTCGTAAAAATAGGAAATATCCTGCAGGGCTTGGGCGTCATTCGCAGATTTGCACAGCAAGCGGGACAGTCGACCATCGGCGGGATCGTACGCGGTTTCGGTAGTCAGGCCGTTGCCGGCGACTTGCGACTGCACTTGATCGAAGGCGTTGTAGCGGACCTGTTCGACCAGCGTGGTGGCCGCTTCCTGCTCTGCGGGCTGCAACGTGCTGACCATCAAGCGGCCCGCAACGTCAAACCGTTGCTCATGCTGATTCCCCGCCGCATCGGTCATCCCCAGCTGTTCACCCCAAGGCGAATATTCCCACTGGCTGAGCATGCCGTCGCCGGATTCCAGCAGCGCGTCGCGAGCATCGTTGTCGTCTGGCCAGTCTGGCGACTCCAGACTGCCGAGGAAGTGTTGCCGTTCCTGCTGGGGCAAGCCGTTCAGGTCGTAGGCATGCATATGACGAGTGCCTGCCGGATCGTCATGGCGCAGCATCTGCCGACGCAGGTTGTAGGAGGAATCGGCTTGGTCGTCGCCGTAGATGAAGCGCTCAACGCACCGTTCGCCTGCACCCACAGACGCTTCAAACACTGCCATGACTCTGCGCAGGACGTCGTACTCGTAGCGCGTGTAAGTGGCTCGGCTGTCGCGACGCTCAGCGGTCGAGCCATCTTCGTTGTTCAACGCGACATGCCAGCCAGCATCCGCGCTATCGGACTTCAACGTGTTGCCAGACAGGCTGTGAACCGTCGCCAGGTTCGGCCCAGACTGTGTAAAAACTACTGCGCTCGATGATGCTGCGTTAAAAACAGGCGAAAAATGCTCATTTAGAACACCTAGAGTCGATCGCGACCCCGGCCGCTTTTTCGCCTGTTTTTGCCTTGCCTCATCATCGCTCGTGACGTTTTTACACACTCTGGGCCGAGCAGCGGCAGAAGCAAACAACCGCGCATCCCGCTGTTCGACCACCCGACCCCACGCATCGAGCCGTGATTGCGAAACCCGTGCTTCGGCCTCGACTTCGCTCTCGGCCCGATACCAGCGAACCGAGCGCACTGTGAGCCCGCGTGGCTCCAGCGCGGTCAGGGTTGGGGTGTAGGAATGAAGGGCAGATGGCACGGCAGCAATCCTTGCTAGGTGTACGTTTTACTCTAGCCCCGGCAGTCTGAATGCAGCAGAACGCGTAGGACGTATCTGACGGGTGGGCTTTCTTGACACCACGCTCTGGGTGCGTCAACTTACGCACAGCGTAAACCGTTTACGAAAATAACAAAAAAGCAGGGCCTGCCCGTGGATCTCTACACTTACTACCGCTCGACCTCCAGCTACCGCGTGCGCATTGCGCTGGCGTTGAAAGGGCTTGAGGTCAACGCCATTCCCGTCAATCTGATCCGCGACGGCGGCGAGCATCGCAAGGCTGATTATCTGGGGGTCAATCCTCAGGGCCGCGTGCCGGCGCTGCGTCTGGAAGAGGGCGAGGTGATCATTCAGTCGCCCGCCATCATCGAATACCTTCAAGAGCGCTACCCGCAACCGTCACTGTTGCCTGACGATTTGTTCCAGCGTGCCCGGCATCGTGAGGTCGCGGCGCTGATCGGTTGCGACATTCACCCGTTGCACAATGTCGCTGTCCTCAATCGCCTGCGTGGCCTGGGCCGTGACGAAGGCGATGTGAACGCCTGGATCGGCCACTGGATCACTGAAGGTTTCAAGGCCGTCGAGGCGCTCATCGGCGACGAGGGGTTTTGCTTCGGGGCCGTCGGTCTGGCTGATGTCTATTTGCTGCCGCAGCTGTATGCCGCGCGCCGGTTCAACGTCGATCTGGCGGCGTTCCCGCGTATTTGCCGGGTCGAAGCGCTGGCGCTGCCTCACCCCGCCTTCCAAAAAGCGCATCCTGATGCGCAATCCGATAAGCCGGAGTAACCTTTCCTACATGAAAATCTTCGGTCTGCAATTGATCTTCGGCGACTTCCTCGCCCGCAGCGTTCGGGGCATTCCCTGCGCGCCACCCGCTGAACAGTGATCCTCGCCGCTGTGCATTTCACTTTTTAGCAGGAGCAAGACCGTGACTGATCTCTACGAAAACCCGATGGGCCTGATGGGCTTCGAATTCATTGAATTCGCCTCGCCAACCCCCAACACCCTCGAACCCGTGTTCCAGATGATGGGCTTCACCAAAGTCGCCAACCACCGTTCCAAGAACGTGGCGCTTTACCGTCAGGGCGCGATCAACATCATCCTCAACAACGAGCCTCATAGCGAAGCGTCCTACTTCGCTGCCGAGCACGGTCCTTCCGTGTGCGGCATGGCGTTCCGGGTGAAGGATTCGCAACTGGCCTACAAACGTGCGCTGGAACTGGGCGCTCAACCGATTGAAATCGGCACCGGCCCGATGGAGTTGCGCCTGCCGGCGATCAAAGGCATTGGCGGTGCGCCGCTGTACCTGATCGACCGTTTTGGCGAGGGCACGTCCATCTACGATATCGACTTCGTGTTTATCGAAGGCGTCGAGCGTCACCCTGAAGGGGCAGGGCTGCAATTTATCGATCACCTGACTCACAACGTCTATCGCGGCCGAATGGCGTACTGGGCGAACTTCTACGAAAAGCTGTTCAACTTCCGTGAAATTCGTTACTTCGATATCAAGGGCGAGTACACCGGCCTGACCTCGAAAGCCATGACGGCGCCGGACGGCATGATCCGCATTCCCCTTAACGAGGAGTCGTCGAAGGGCGCGGGGCAGATCGAAGAGTTCCTGATGCAGTTCAACGGCGAAGGGATTCAGCACGTCGCTTTCTTCACCGAAGACCTGATCGACACCTGGGACCGCTTGAAAGCCTTGGGCATGCGCTTCATGACCGCGCCACCGGAGACGTATTACGAAATGCTCGAAGGGCGCCTGCCGGGTCATGGCGAGCCGGAACATGAGTTGAAGGCACGTGGGATCTTGCTCGACGGCACGTCGGAAGGTGGCAATCAGCGTCTTCTGTTGCAGATATTCTCGGAAACCCTGATGGGGCCGGTGTTCTTCGAATTCATCCAGCGCAAGGGTGACGACGGCTTCGGCGAGGGCAACTTCAAGGCGCTGTTCGAATCCATCGAGCGCGATCAGCTGCGGCGCGGAGTGCTGACCGCAGATTGAGAGTCAGCGGTTGAAATTAACCGTCGATGCGGGTTCAACTGTGGGAGGGCGCCGCGAAATTAAGGTCTGGCGCGGTTTTAACCTGTGGGAGCGAATTCATTCGCGAATAGCCCATGCAGACGCTGAAAATGTGTCGTCAGGAATACCGTTTCGCGAATAAATTCGCTCCCACAGATTTTAGGGAACGCCGAAAAATCCAGGCCTGACGGGGTTTAACTGTGGGAGCGAATTCATTCGCGAATGGCCCGTGCGGACCCGGAAAATGTGTCGTCAGGAACACCGTTTCGCGAATAAATTCGCTCCCACAGGTGTTCGGGAACGCCGCAAGGTTCCGGCCTGGCGAGGTTTTAACTGTGGGAGCGAATTCATTCGCGAATGGCCCGTGCGGACCCGGAAAATGTGTCGTCAGGAACACCGTTTCGCGAATGAATTCCCTCCCACAGGATCTGTGTCCGGCGTGGATTCCGGGGCCTAGCCTTTCGGCATTTCCCCGCCCATCCGCTCGCTGATGATCTGCGCCGTCTGCCGCAATTTCCCCGCAGCCGCCGTCTGGCGTTGATC
Organism: Pseudomonas sp. NPDC088368; assembly: GCF_044753445.1. Lineage (NCBI taxonomy): Bacteria > Pseudomonadati > Pseudomonadota > Gammaproteobacteria > Pseudomonadales > Pseudomonadaceae > Pseudomonas > Pseudomonas sp. NPDC088368. The sequence goes on along the minus strand of NZ_JBIVNG010000003.1, from coordinate 242,889 downwards.
CGTGAACACCGACGCCGAGCCCACCACCGTGATCACGCCCGCCAGTTTGTTGCCCATGCTGAACACGGGGGACGACACCGCATTGACCCCTTCCATCAACAGCCCGTGAATCTGGTGCACGCCGGTGCTGCGGATTTCCTTGAGGTGGCGGTCGATTTCCTTGAGCTGCTTAGCGTTAAGGCTGGCCGATTCGGCTTCACGCAGGGCAGCGGTTTCGGCAGTCGACAGAAACGCATCGAACACCAACCCCGTGGACGAACTGAGCAGGGGCAGCACCGAGCCAATCTGGGTCACCAGCGTCACCGCGCCCAAGGATTGCTCGACGTACACCACGGTCGGCCCCTTGTTGCCCCACACCGCCAGAAAGCAGGTCTCGTTGAGCTCGTCGCGCAATTCGATCAACGCCGGGGCGCTGGTTTTCAGCACGTCCAGCTGGCTTAGCGCCGCCAGCCCCACCTGCAACGCCGAGCGTCCGAGGCGGTAATGGTTAGTGACCGGGTCCTGCTCGGCGAACCCACTGTCCACCAGGGCCTGTAAATAGCGATGGACCTTGCTGGCGGGCATGGCGACGTGTTCGGCGAGCTTCGACAGCGACGTGGCGGGAGCCAGTTCGGCGAGTGCCTTGAGAATGCCGACGCCCACTTCGGCGGACTGCACCTTCTGTTGGCGCGGGATTGCAGGGGATGCGGAATCGTCTGTCATGGGTCAAGGCGCCGGTCTGAAAGTGCTGTCTTATAGCTTGACCGTTCCGCAAACTCAAATTACGTTATGCGTAATCTGGTTACGTAAAACAAAAATATGAGGTCGAGATGTTCACCCCACCTGCATTCGAGGCGTTGAGCTACCAGTCCGGATTCGGCAATCAATTCAGCAGCGAGGCGGTGCCTGGCGGGTTGCCGGTGGGCCAGAACTCCCCGCAGCGCCATCCCCTCGGGCTCTACGCCGAGCAATTCTCGGGCACGGCCTTCACCGTTTCCCGCGCCGAAGCTCGCCGAACCTGGCTGTACCGCATTGCGCCGTCCGCCGCGCACCCCCGGTTTGAGCGTCTTGAACGGCAGATCACCGGTGGCGGGCAGCAAGGCCCGATCACCCCGAACCGCCTGCGCTGGAACGCCTTCGACATGCCCACCGCACCGACCGATTTCATCGACGGCCTGGTTGTGTTGGCCAGCACCTCGGCGGCGGACCAGGCCGAAGGCGTCAGCGTTTACATCTACACCGCCAATCAGTCCATGGAGCGGGCGTTCTTCAATGCTGACGGCGAGTGGCTGATCGTTCCGCAACAGGGCCGTTTGCGCCTGATCACCGAGCTAGGCTTGCTGGACATCACGCCGCAGGAAATCGCCGTCATCCCGCGCGGGCTTAAGTTCAGCGTGCACTTGCTCGACGGGCAGGCAAGGGGCTACCTCTGCGAGAACCACGGCAGCCCGCTGCGCTTGCCGGACCTGGGGCCGATTGGCAGCAATGGCCTGGCCAACCCTCGGGATTTCCTGGCGCCTGTCGCGCATTTCGAAAACAGCGCGCAACCCACTGTGCTGGTGCAGAAGTTCCTTGGCGAACTGTGGGAAGCCACCCTCGAACACACGCCGTTCGACGTGGTGGCGTGGCATGGCAACAACGTGCCGTACAAGTACGATCTGCGGCTGTTCAACACCATTGGCACTGTCAGCTACGACCACCCGGACCCGTCGATTTTCACGGTACTGACCTCGCCCAGTCCGACCCACGGGCAGGCCAACGTCGATTTCGTGATCTTCCCGCCACGCTGGATGGTGGCGGAGAACACCTTCCGGCCACCGTGGTTCCATCGCAACCTGATGAACGAATTCATGGGCCTGATCGACGGCGCCTACGACGCCAAAGCCGAAGGCTTCATGCCCGGCGGCGTGTCGCTGCACAACTGCATGAGCGCTCACGGCCCGGACAACGCCACCGCTGAAAAAGCCATGGCCGCGGACCTCAAACCGCACAAGATCGAGCAGACCATGGCCTTCATGTTCGAGACCGGAAAACCTTTGCGCCCCAGCCGCCACGCGCTGGAGTGCCCGCAATTGCAAAGCGACTACGATGCCTGCTGGAGCGGCATCGCCAGAACCTTCAAACCTTTCGATACGGACGGCCAACGATGAGCACTTCCCATCCTTCGCGCAGTTGGGTGACCTCTGCCAACGATCACCCTGATTTCCCATTGCAGAACCTCCCGTTTGGCGTGTTCAGTCGTGCGGACGGCAAACGGCGGGGTGGCGTGGCCATCGGCGACCGTATCCTGGACTTGCGCACCGCCCTTGATGCGGGCGTGTTCAGTGAGGGGGCTCGGGAAGCCGTCGAAGCCGCCAGTCGCGGTCAATTGAATGCCTTTTTTGCGCTGGGGGCTGCGCCGCGTCAGGTGCTACGTCGCGAACTGCTGGAACTGCTGGATGAAAACAGCCCGCACCGTGAGCGCTTGCAGGCGCTGGGTGAGGCGTTGCTGGTGCCGATGAGCGACTGCCAGTTGCACGTGCCTGCACAGGTCGGGGATTACACCGATTTCTATGTCGGCATTCATCACGCGATGAACGTCGGCAAGCTGTTCCGTCCGGACAACCCGCTGCTGCCGAACTACAAATACGTGCCGATTGCCTACCATGGTCGCGCTTCGACGCTGCGTGTGTCGGGCACGCCGGTCAAACGCCCCAACGGCCAGACCCTTGCGCCGGGCGCAGAAGTGCCGACCTTCGGGCCGAGCAAACGTCTGGACTACGAACTGGAGCTGGGCGTGTGGATGGGGCCAGGCAATGAGGCCGGTGAGCCGATTGGCATTGCCGACGCCGGTGATCACATTGCCGGTTTCTGCTTGCTCAACGACTGGTCCGCTCGGGACTTGCAAGCCTGGGAATACCAGCCACTTGGGCCGTTTCTCTCCAAGAGCTTCAGCACCACGATCTCCCCATGGGTGGTGACGGCGGAGGCACTGGCTCCGTTCCGCACCGCGCAGCCCAAGCGACCCGAAGGTGATCCGAAGCCACTGGATTATCTGTTCAACGATCAGGACCAGCAGCAGGGCGCGTTGGACCTGGAACTGGAAGTGTTGCTGCTCACCGTGCAGATGAAGGCACAGGGTTTGCCGCCTCATCGTCTTGCGGTGAGCAACACCTTGAATATGTACTGGACCTTCGCCCAGATGGTCACCCACCACAGCGTCAACGGTTGTCAGTTGCAGCCGGGTGACCTGTTCGGCACGGGCACGCTGTCGGGGCCAAAGACGGGGCAGTTCGGCAGCCTGCTTGAGATGACCGAAGGCGGCAAACACGCTGTGGAATTGCCGAGCGGCGAGACCCGGAAGTTTCTGGAAGCAGGGGATGAAGTGATCCTCAAGGCCCGCTGCCGCAGGGATGGCGAGGTGAGTATCGGGTTTGGTGAGTGCCGAGGTGTCATTCTTGGATAGGTCGAAAATAGTCGCCGGATGACCCAACGCCTTCGCGAATGAATTCGCTCCCACAGGTTGACCGCATTCTTCTGTGGGAGCGAATTTATTCGCGAAAGGCCGTGACCGGCGCAGCGAGTCTCAGGTTTGGGTAAAGCCTGCCACCAGCGACCCGCTCCGGGGCAAAAACCGGCCTTGTCGCTCGCCTAGCGGTTTGCCATCGGCATAGCTCAAATGCCCGTTCACCCAAACCCCGTCGATGCCCTCTGCCGCGCGTTTCGGTGCTTTGAAATCCGCGACGTCGCGAACGGTGTCGGGGTTGAACAGCACCAGGTCTGCCCAATGGCCTTCGCGCACGAAACCCCGTTCATGCAACCCGAAGCGGGTGGCGGTCAGTCCGGTCATCTTGTGGATGGCCCGGTGCAGCGGGAACAGCCCAAGGTCGCGACTGAAATGCCCTAACACCCGTGGAAACGCGCCCCAGAGACGCGGGTGCGGGAACGGGTCTTCCGGCAGGCCATCGGAGCCGATCATCGATAGCGGATGTTTCAGGATGTTCTGCACATCGTTCTCGTCCATCCCGTAATACACCGCGCCCGCCGGTTGCAGCTGACGCGCGGCATCGAGCAGCGACAAGCCCCAATCGGCGGCAATGTCTTTCAAATCGCGTCCGCTCTGATCCGGGTGTGGCGTTGACCAAGTGATGGTGATGGGAAACGCGTCGGTCACTTGCTTCAAGTCCAGCGTCGATGAACTCGCTGCATAGGGGTAGCAATCGCAGCCGACCGGGTGGGTCAGCGCGGCGTTTTCCAGCGACGCCAACAACTGAGGACTGCGTCCCCAATTCCCCGCGCCCGCGCATTTCAGGTGCGAAATCACCACCGGCGATTTGGCGTGACGGCCAATGTCGAACGCCTCGTCCATGGCGTCCAGCACCGGCTCGAATTCGCTGCGCAGATGGGTGGTGTACACCGCACCAAACGCCGTCAGTTCTTCGGCCAGTTGTTTGACCTCATCGGTTTCTGCCGAGTACGCAGAAGCGTAGGCCAAGCCGGTGGACATCCCCAGCGCGCCGTCTTCCAGGCTCTGATGCAATTGCTCGCGCATGGCACGGATTTCGGCCGGGCGGGCGGTGCGGAACAGGTCGTCCAGATGATTGCTGCGCAGCGCGGTATGACCGATCAGCGCAGCGACATTGACCGCCGGACGGGCCTTGTCCACGGCGTCGCGGTAATCGCGAAAGCGCGGGTAGGCAAACGCGTTGGCCGGTCCCAGCAGGTTCATCGGGTCAGGCGGATCTCCTGCCAGCGTCACCGGCGAGGCGCTGATCCCGCAGTTGCCGACGATCACCGTGGTCACGCCCTGGGTGATTTTTGGCAGCATGTCGGGTTGGCGAATCACCACGGTGTCGTCGTGGGTGTGCACATCGATGAAGCCTGGCGCCAGCACCCTACCGGCCGCGTCGATGTTTTCTCGGGCCGAGACGCCGCTCAAATCTCCGATGCGCTGAATGCGCCCGTCATGCACCGCCACATCGGCGCGGTAGCCCGGCGTGTCGCTGCCGTCGATCACCAGCGCGTCGCGAATGATCAGGTCGTAAAGCATGGGTCAGTCTCCAAGCGGCAGGCCGTCGTCGCCGCCGCGGTAATCATCGAGGGCCAGCTTGATGCGGCGCAGGCGTTCCTGATTGTCGTCAGGGGCGATCAGCGCCAGCTCCGTAGCGAGCACGTCGAGGGTCAGCAGCATGCCGTAGCGCGCGGCCGTGGGTTTGTAGATGAAATTGGTTTCGGCGATTTGCAGCGGCAGCAGCACGTCTGCCAACGCCGCCAGTGGCGAGCCGGGGAGGGTGATTGCCAGAATCTTCGCGCCGTAGCTGCGGGCCAGGGTCACGGCGTCCAGCAGCTCCGGGGTCAGCCCACTCAAGGAGCAGACGATGAGGCTGTGGTCGGGACCCAGGGTGGCAGCGATCAGGCGCATCATCACCGGGTCGCGGCAGGCGGCGATGGGGTAGCCGAGACGGACCAGCCGGGTCTGCAATTCCTCGCTGCACAGGCTCGAACAACCGCCCATGCCGAAGCTGTGAATCATGCGCGCGGGGGTGAGCAGGGCGACGGCAGCCTTGAACCGCGCATCGTCGAACCCGGCGAGGTGCTGGCGCAGGGTCGATTCGATGTCGCCAACGATCTGGCTGAAAAACGCCGACTGCTCGGGCGCCTGTTCCGGCTTGAGAAAACGGCTGCCGACGCCGCTGGCCTGGGCCAGTTGCAAGCGCAGATCGCGCAGATCCTTGCAGCCTACCGAGCGGGCGAAGCGTGAAAGCGTGGCGCTGCTGACTTCGGCGCGGGTGGCCAGTTCGTCGAGGCTGGCGCTGGCGGAGAAGGCGACATCGCTCAGAATCAGCCTGGCAATGCGGCCTTCACCGGCGCTGAACGAATCCTGCCGGGCGCGAATTTGGTAAAGAATGTCCACTCAGAGCACCTGTGCCAAGCCGAGGGTGAGGAGGAACGCGATCACCGAAATCAGCGTTTCCAGGACCGTCCAGGTCTTGAAGGTCTGTGCCACGGTCATGTTGAAATACTCCTTGATCAGCCAGAACCCGCCGTCGTTGACGTGAGAAAAGATCACCGAGCCCGCGCCCGTCGCCAGCACCAGCAACTCCGGGTGCGGATAGCCCAGGCCCATGGCCACGGGTGCGACGATGCCCGACGCGGTGGTCATGGCCACGGTGGCCGAGCCGGTCGCGATGCGCATCAATGCGGCGAACAGCCAGCCCATGAGCAGTGGGGAGAGGTGAAAATCCTGGGCCAGCCCGACGATTTCGTTGGTCACGCCGCTGTCCACCAGAATCCGGTTCAGGCCGCCACCGGCGCCGACCAACAGTGTAATGCTCGCCGTCGGCGCCAGACATTCCTGAGTGAACTTGAGGATCGAATCGCGGCTGAAGCCCTGAGCAATCCCCAAGGTCCAGAAACTGAGCAAGGTCGCCAGCAGCAGGGCGATCACCGAGTTGCCGACGAACAAGAGAAAGCTGTTGAAGGCGCTGCCCGGCGTCGACAGCAGGTTGGCCCAGCCGCCCAGTAGCATCAGCAGGACCGGCAGCAGAATGGTCGCCATGGTGACGGCGAAACCGGGCAGTTGTTTGCGCGGTTCGCGGTCGAGGAACTGTTTGGCCAGCGGGTTTACGTCCGGCAGATGAATGCGCGATGCGATGAATTTTGCGTACACCGGCCCGGCAATGATCGCCGTCGGGATGCCGATCAAAATCGCGTAGAACAGGGTCTGGCCCACCGACGCCTGATAGGCCTGAACGGCCAGCATCGCGGCGGGGTGGGGCGGCACCAGCGCATGAACCACCGAGAGGCCCGCGACCATCGGCAGGCCGACCATCAAAATCGATACCCCGACCCGGCGCGCCACCGTGAAGGCAATCGGCACCAGCAGCACGAAACCGACTTCGAAGAACAGCGGCAGGCCCACCAGAAAGGCGATGCAGACCATGGCCCAATGGGCATTGCGCTCGCCAAAGCGGTCGATCAGCGTCCGCGCCACCCGCTCGGCGCCGCCGGACTCGGCCATCATCTTGCCAAGCATGGTGCCCAGCGCCACCACTAATGCGATGTGGCCCAAGGTCTTGCCGACCCCGCCCTCATAGGAGGCGACCACCGATGTCGCGGGCATCCCGGCGACCAGCGCCAGGCCCACCGACACCAGGGTGATGACGACGAACGGATTGAGACGAAAACGGGCGATCAGCACGATCAGGGCGATGATCGCGATGGCGGCGTAGATCAACAGGGACAGGCCGGTAGAGGGAGGCATGCAACGGTTCCTTGCAGAGAAAAGGGTCAGTCAGGCGGAAGCTCGGCGGAGGTCAGTCCGAACGGGGCTTAGCGATGAAATCGGTCTCGGCAGTGGGTGTTGCGAAAGGGGAGCGGGGTGCAGGAGGGGTCGAAAAACGACGATCACAGGCAGGCATTATTTTTATCTCTGAGTTCGTGATGAAAATTAAATTACACGAAAACGGATATAAATATCAATTTATGAAAGTTAATTTCTTATCACTGGGGCACATGGTCGATGTTCAGTGGGAGCGAATTCATTCGCGATCGGCTTAAGGCCGTGGGAGTTGGCTTGCCTACGATCGGCCCGGGGTCGCGTCCGACCGAAGCGGCAGCAAAACGTGTAATCGCGGTGTGTCAGAAGGATCGCGGGGGCAGACTTTACGACTGCTTCGCAGCCGATCGCGAGCAAGCTTGCTCCTACGCCTTCGGCAGAATCAAAAGCGCAACCCCGTTGTCATCGCCAGCCCTTAACCCGCACTGAACCGCTCCCGATACGCCTGCGGCGTCACCGACACGGCCCGCATGAAGCTGCGGCGCAGGGTTTCTTCGGTGCCGAAGCCGCAGCGGTCGGCGATCCGCTTGATCGGCAAGGCACTGTCTCCCAACAACCGGCGTGCCGCTTCGACCCGCAGTTGTTCGATGGCGCGGGCCGGGGTGTTGCCGGTGTGGGCGCGGTAATGGCGGACGAAGCTGCGTTCGCTCATGCCCACCTGGGCGGCGAGGGTAGCGACGGAAAGGTCGCTCGCGAGGTTGTCGAGCATCCACGCGTGCAAATCGCCAAAGCGGCTGTCCTGACTGCGGGTGGCGTGCTGCATCGACAGCGCGGTGCTGAACTGCGATTGCCCACCCGGCCGTTTGAGGAACACCACCAGGTCACGCGCCACGGCCAGTGCCACCGGGCGTCCGAGGTCGGCTTCGACCATCGCCAGTGCCAGGTCGATGCCCGCCGTCACGCCAGCCGAGGTCCACAGCGCGTCTTCGTTGATGAAGATCGGCTCGGGGTCGACCTGCAAGGCCGGGTAACCGACGGCCAGTTCGTCGCAACTGTCCCAATGGGTCACCACGCGATGTCCGTCGAGCAATCCTGCTTCCGCCAAAAGGAACGCGCCGGTGCAGACCGACGCCACCCGCCGCGCGCTCGATGCCTGATCACGGACCCATTGCACCAGCGTCTGATCCTTCAACGCGGTGTGAACCCCGCGACCACCCGCAATGATCAAGGTGTCCGAGGGCGTTTCGGGCAGGGGTTGCGTGTGCAGACCCAGGCCCGCCCAGGACACGACGCTGCCTTCTTGTCTGGCGATGACGGCAGGGGCGTACGGGGTTTCAAAGCCTTGTTGCACTGCGTGTTCGTTGGCCGACGCGAAGACCTGCAACGGACCGGTCACATCAAGCAACTGCACGTTGGGGAAGGCCAGGATATGGATGGCTCTGAGGGCATGGGTCATGGCCGGACTCGACTGCAGGGTTGGCGGAAAATGTGGGCTTAATGGCGTATCCGCCAGAGCCTATCTCGCTACAGTGAATTCGTCCACTTCACTCAATCAGGAGCCACCCTCATGACGCTGCACATCGGCCTGCTGGTCTTTCCCAAGGTTCAACAACTCGACCTCACCGGTCCTTATGACGTGTTCGCCAGCCTGCCGGGCGTCACGGTGCACCTGGTCTGGAAAAACCTCGATCCCTTGCTGTCGAGCACCGGTCTCAGCCTGATTCCGACCCAAACCTATGAAAGCTGCCCGGACCTTGACGTCATCTGCGTGCCCGGCGGCGTCGGCATCGACGCGTTGCTGGAAGATGCCGAGTCCCTCGCGTTCATCCAGCACCAGGCAAAAAACGCGCAATACGTGACGTCGGTCTGCACCGGTGCATTGGTGCTGGGCGCGGCAGGGTTGCTGGAAGGCAAGCGTGCGACTACGCACTGGGCGTCTCACGGTTTGCTGGAGAAATTCGGGGCGATTCCGGTTCATGAACGTGTCGTTCGGGATGGCAACCTGATGACCGGTGGCGGCGTGACGGCGGGGATCGATTTCGCCCTGACCCTGATCAGCGAACTCTTCGATGCAGACACCGCGCAGGCCGTTCAGCTGCAAATCGAATACGCGCCCGCGCAGCCGTTCGACTCAGGCCGTCCGGACACCGCGCCCGCTCACATCCTTGCCCTCGCCAAGCAGCGTGCGGCCGCCGGGCTGGAAGCGCGTCGCCAGATCGTCGAGCGCGTGGCGGCCAACCGCTAAGCGGTTGGGGCCTGCAACGGTATTTCGTACCAACAGAGGAAGAGGTCCAGCGCCGACTCCACCACGGACGCCTGTTTTTCGGGCGTCAGGATCGGTTCGTTAAGGGTGACCTGCGGCCAGAACGCGAACGCCTTGAGCAACGCGTGAATCTGCGACGCAGCGAACCCCGGCTCGACGGCTTTCAAACGGCCGTCCTGCTGGGCGCCTCGCACCCAGACGGTAAACGTCTCTTCGCGCTCGTTGAGGCGGTTGACCCACGCCTGTGCGCGTTCGGGGGAGTGGATGGTGGCACTGATGGCGACGCGCGCGAGGTCGAGGAAGTTGCTGTCGGCGAGGGTTTTCATTTTCGCGTCGAGCAAGTCGCGCAGTTGATCGCGCAACGCCACGCCGGGCCGATAGATGGCCTCGGGCTGTGCCGTGGCCCGTGCCCACAAACGGTGGAGCATTTCCGAGAACAGCTCTTCCTTGCTCGGGAAATGGTTGTAGACGGTGCGCTTGGAGACTTCCGCCCGCGCCGCGATGCGGTCCATGCTGGTGACCTCGAAACCGTTGTCGCGAAATTCGGCAATGGCTGCCTGCACGATGGATTCACGTTTTCGGTCGGTCAGTCGTTGGGGCGCAGTCATGGCATCGCTTCTGGAAGGTGAGGCTGGGAATGATCGCCAGCGAGAAAATTACACCGAGCAGTTTACTTCTCTTTGCGGTTCGTGCAAGCTTGAAACTACACTGTGTAGTGTAAAAGCCTGTTACAACTTCTCGCTTACTTCTTTCCGTCGTATGCAACATTCTGCAACGCGTCCGCCGTTGCAGAAACCTCCACCCGTTTCATGGAGTCAGCACCTCATGGCCTCGATCGAAAAAAACCTCGATAACGCTTCCCCGTTGCCCGTTCTTTCTCGCGAGGAGGGCCGCTACCGCAACCAGAAGCCGATGCAGCGCTCCGGATTCCTGAAGACGCTGCGCATTTTCTGGAACGCCATGGTCAACAAGCCTCGCCACACCCGCCCGGTTGGTGAGATTCCGGTTCAGCCGCTGTCCCGTCAGCAATTGCTGGCCGCGCCGAACAACACGGTGTACCGCCTGGGCCATTCGACGGTGCTGCTCAAGCTTCGCAACCAATACTTCCTGACTGACCCGGTGTTCGCCGAGCGTGCGTCGCCGATTCAGTGGGCGGGCCCTCAGCGCTTCCACCAGCCACCGATCAGCCTCGAAGACCTGCCGCCACTGAAGGCGGTAATTCTGTCGCACAACCACTACGATCACCTCGACCACATGAGCATCCAAGCGCTCAAGGACAAGGCTGAGCACTTCATCGCGCCGCTGGGCGTGGGCGACACGCTGATCGAATGGGGCGTCCCGGCCGAGAAGGTTCAGCAGCTGAACTGGTGGCAATCGACGGAGATTCACGGCATCCGCTTCGTCGCCACGCCCGCCCAGCATTTCTCCGGGCGCAGCTTGCGCGACGGCAACCAGACGCTGTGGTGTTCGTGGGTGATGCTTGATGGCGAGCAACGGATTTTCTTCAGCGGTGACACCGGCTACCACGCGGGCTTCAAGTTGATCGGCGAGGAGTACGGCCCGTTCGACCTGACGCTCATGGAAACCGGCGCCTACAACGTCGACTGGCCGGACGTGCACATGCAGCCGGAAGAAACCCTGCAAGCGCACATCGACGTTCGCGGCAAGTGGCTGTTGCCGATTCACAACGGGACGTTCGACCTAGCGATGCATGCCTGGCACGAACCGTTCGACCGGATTCTGGCACTGGCCTGGGATCGGAGTATCTCGATCACCACACCGGAAATGGGCCAGCCGTTCTACATCGACTACCCAAGCCGAGGCGAGGCGTGGTGGATGAAAGTCGAAAAAGCTTCGGAGACCCCGTCAAAGCGTCGCCATAGTCGACGTTGCAACCGGCAGCAGGCCGCGAGCCGCGGGTAAGCCAGCCAGATAGCGCGGCGGACATCTGTAGGGGCGAATTCATTCGCGAAGGATGGGTCAGGCGACAGAGAAGCATCGCCTTTCACATCGCTTCGTGAATAAATTCACTCCCACAGTTAGCTCCGCGTCAGGCTCCTAATCTTGCGGCGAATCCGGCCTCCTGTAGGGGCGAATTCATTCGCGAAAGATGGGTCAGGCGACAGAGGTGTAACGGCTGTACGATCGTATCGCGAATAAATTCGCTTCCAGAGTTCCAGGCGCGTCAAGTTCCGCACGGCGCGGTGTGCCCAGCTTCTGTGGCACTGGCCTTAGGGTTTGTTCCGATTGCGATCCGTGTCCTGAGCGTTGTCTTTCGGATGCTCCGGATGGCGCGGCTGTTCGCCTTGCTGGTTCGCCTGTTTGTGCTGCTCGCCGACCTTGCCAGCATTTTCCGGGGCGTGTTTAAGGTCTTCCCGGTCTGAGGCTTTCGTCATTGTCATATCTCCTTCGAATCGATCGTCGTGCGTTGTCACGCACCTTCGCTCATTTGCTTGATCAGCATCAGCGCTTCGTCCTTGAACAAGGGCTGTTTCATGCGTTCGGCCAGCAGGGCCACTTCCCGTTCCCGCTTGCAACCGACCACGGCAGCAACGGTCCCTTGCTTGCAGATCAGCGCCAGAAACTCGAAGGTCTCCGGTTCGCCGAGGTAAACGATGTCGTCCCATTCCTTGGCGTGGCCGAGATAATCCAGCCGCTTACCGAAATGGAAGGTCCAGAAATACGGGACGTCGCTGTAATGTTTTTCAGCGCCCAGCATGTTGCTTGCGGCGATCCGCGCCTGCTGTTGCGCCAACCGCCAGTGTTCGATCCGCAGGGGCTGGCCATTGATCGGGAAGGTGGCGATGTCGCCCGCCGCCCACACGTCCTTGCCTGCTTTCATCCCTGAATCGACGCTCAGCGAACCGTCTTTTTCCAGTTGCAGGCCGTCGACAAATTGTGTGGACGGGGAGACGCCAATGCCAATCAGCGCGAGGTCCACCGGCAGCCGCTCACCGTTATTCAGCAAGGCGGTTTCCAGACGTTTCTTCCCCCCATGTCCATCGCCTTCGAAGCGGCTAACGTCCACATGGGTGCGGAACAGCACGCCATTTTGTTCATGAAGGGCGCGCAACGCCTTGCCGATTCGCTCGCCCAATTGATCGGCGAACGGCACTTCATGGTGGGCGAGCACGGTGACGTTAACCCCGTGTTTGCGCAGCGCAGACGCGGCTTCCAGGCCGATGAAGCTGTCGCCGACGATCAGTGCCTGTTTGCCCGGTTTGGCAGCGGCGAGGATTTTCTTCGCATCGTCACGGGAACGCAGGGTCAGGACTTGCGGCAGGTCCGCGCCAATCAGCGGCAGGGCGCGAGGTTCGCCCCCGGTGGTGATCAGTACGGCGTCGTAGGCGAAGCGGCGGCCATCTGACAGGGTCAGGCGCTTGTTGACAACGTCCAGCTTCATGACCTCGCCTTCGATGCGCTCGATGTGGTTTTCATCGTAAAACGCGTCGTCGCGAAGGGGCGGGGTTTCGTCGGGGCGCATGTCGGCCGCGAGTACAAATTTGCTCAGCGCCGTCCGGTCGTAACCCGGCGCGACCTCCCGGTCCACCAGCAACAAGCGGCCATTGAAGCCTTTTTCCCGCAGCGCACACGCGGCGGCCGTTCCGGCGGCACCGGCGCCGATGATGACAAAGCAGCGGCCGTCATCAGGGCGGCTGTCGTGCTCGACAGACAGCGCCTGATCGTCGACGTGAATCTGATCTTCGATCACTTGCAGCGGGTAGCGGGTCAGGGCGTCCAGCGCAGGCGGTTCGCAGAGATGCCCGTCGGAAATGGCAAATTCCGCTTTGTGCCACGGACAGATCAAATGGCCGTTGCACACCGCACCGTCGGCCAGGGGCGCGCCTGCGTGGGGGCACTCCGCCTGATAAGCGCGAACCTCATCGCCATGACGCACCAGTACGACTTTTTTCTCGCCTGCTTCAACCTGAATCCCGCGATCTCGACGAAGATCGGCCAGGCTCGCGACTCGATGCATTGCCATGTTCAATTCCTCCCAGGCTTTCTGTTGGGAGTCAGCGGGCTCGATAGAGGTTCACCGATTTTTCAGCTGCAGGCTTCGAGCGGCAAGGTGCCAGCTACGAGCAGCAAGCTACAAGCTGCAAGCAAAAACGCAATCGTGAGCATCTTGAGCGCTGCTTTTAGCTTGCCGCTTGCAGCTCGGCACTCACCGCTCTAAACCCAGGCGTTGATGCCAGCCGGCAATTGACTCTTCCGGGTACTGTTCGAACTGCTGATCCTTCGGCCCGGCCTGGACTTCGACCCACGACGCCTTTGAATCCAGCAATAGGTGCGTGTGCTCGGGCGGGGTGGGCAGGGGCGTGTCGATGGCGGAGGCGAACGGATGAATCAGCTCCGGCCACTCCGGGCTGAACAGCCACAATGCACTGCCGCACTGCTGACAGAAATGCCGCTCGGCGCTGCTGGTGTGCACGTGTTTGTGTTCATCATCGCGCATTTTTGCGTGGTAGATGGCGATGCTGCTTTTGCCTTTGACCTTCAGGCTTTTGGCATCGCCACCGAGATTGATGGCATAGCCGCCTCCGCCTTGAGTCTTGCGGCAGATCGAGCAATAGCAGCGTTGATAGGGGTAGGGGTGGGCGCTGTTCAGGCTGAACTCCACCGCGCCGCAATGGCAGGAACCTTCCAGATGCATGATGGGCCTCCGTTCTCACTGGGGTCGACTCATAGGTCTAGACCTCGCACTGGCCCAAGGTTTCCCGAAGGTTCGATCGGATGTTTCATGAAGTGTTCGCTAAAGAAGCCCCGATGCACGTCGATAAGCAGAGGTCGTACGACAACTGCGATCACTGCCACCACAATAATGAGCCTACGGTCATGAACCTACGCAACCTCACCATTGCCCGACGTGCGGGCCTCGGTTTTACCCTGATTTCCCTGCTTGTCGCGTTGCTGGGCTGGTTTGCACTGAGCCAGATGTCCACCATTCGTCAGAGCGAGGTGGCCGTCGAGAGCAACTGGATGCCGAGCATGCGGCTGGTTAGCGAGATTCGCGAAGCCATGTTGCGCATCCGCACGATTTCGCTGCGCATGGCGCTGGACACCGACCCCAAGAGCGTCGGCACCTATAAGGGCCAGATGGACGCGCGGGTCAAGGTGCTGAACGACAAACTGGGGACCCTCGACACGTTCATCGACACCCCTGAAGAGAAGGTGTTGTACGACAAATTCCGCAGTACGCTGGCCGATTACCAACGCGGCCTGAGCCAGTCATTCGTATTGGCGGAAAGCGGTGATACGAAGGCCATGAACACGTTGCTGCTGGTGGACATGAAAACCGCCGTCGACAATTCGGGCGCGCAACTCGGCGACCTGACGGACTTCTATTCGCAGCAGGTCGAACAGGAAGGCAAGGCTGCAGAGTCTCAGTACAGCGCGTCGCGCAATGTTGTATTGGTGTTTGTGCTGATCGCGGCGCTGGCGACCGTCATCCTGGCCCTGTGGCTGACCCGCAGCATCATCCAGCCGCTGGAAGAAGCGGTCACGGCGGCGGAATTCGTCGCCAAGGGCGATCTGACCCACGACATTCGCGTCGAAGGCAAGGATGAGGTCACGCGACTGCTGACCGCGCTGCGTCTGATGCAAACCAATCTGCGGGGCACCCTGAGCCTGATCGGCAGTTCTGCCAGCCAATTGGCCTCGGCCGCCACCGCCCTCAATACGGTCACCGAAGACAGCCATCGCGGGCTCAATCGGCAGAACGCGGAAATCGAACAGGCCGCGACGGCGGTCAACGAAATGACCTCTGCCGTGGAAGAAGTGGCGCGTAACGCAGTGTCCACGTCCCAGGCGTCCAGCGAATCCAACGACGCGGCGCAAGACGGTCAGGCGCGGGTGATTGAAACCGTGACCTCGATCCAGAACCTCTCCAGCAACGTGCAACACACCTCGATGCTGGTGCAGACCCTGGCCGATCAGTCCCAAGACATCGGCAAGGTGCTGGACGTGATTCGTTCCATCGCGGAGCAAACCAATCTGCTTGCGCTGAACGCCGCCATCGAGGCCGCACGCGCCGGGGAGTCAGGGCGCGGCTTTGCAGTAGTTGCCGATGAGGTGCGCGCACTGGCCCATCGCACCCAACAATCGACGCTGGAAATCGACAAGATGGTCTCGACCATGCGCAGCGGTTCCAGCGACGCGCTGGCGTCCATGTTGGTCAGCCGCACGCGGGCCACGGAAACGCTGGAGCTGGCGCAAGGCGCGGGGGCGTCGCTGACCCGCATCACCTCGTCGATCAACCAGATTTCCGAACGCAACCTGGTCATCGCCAGCGCCGCCGAAGAACAGGCGCAAGTGGCGCGGGAAGTGGACCGCAACATCGTCAACATCCGCGACCTGTCGCAACAGTCGTCCTCCGGTGCCAACCAGATCAGCGCGTCCAGTACTGAGCTGTCGCGCCTGGCGGGGGAGTTGAATCAGGTGGTGACGCGGTTTCGCGTGTGATCTGATTGCTGATGTCGCCGCTGCGGTTTGGCGCATGCCAGCGTCCTCCCGGTCAGACGTTGCTTAAAGGATTCACCTCATTCACTTGCCTGACCCGGCGTTGGCTTGCATGATTCTCCCCGTCTAATAATTCCTGGCGGGCTGAACCTGCCGAGCAGATAGGTGACAAGGCAATGGATGATGTGAATCGCGGTTTCAGCAGTTGGTTGCGCGCGCCCGGACACAAGGCGTGGCTGGCACAGGAGGGCAATCGCCTGTTGGGGTTCGCCAGGGCGGCCACGCTGCCTCAGGGCTTTGGCAATCTGGACGAGCAGGGACGGTTGCCTGCCGACGCCGTTGCGGAAACCATGAACACTGCCCGCATGACCCATAGCTTTGCCCTCGCTCACATCAATGGCATTCCTGGTTGCGCCGAGCTGGTCGACCACGGCGTTGCGGCGCTGGCGGGACCGCTGCGGGATGCCGAGCATGGCGGTTGGTTCGACAAGCCCCTCGATAAAGGCGGCAGCACGGGCAAAGCCGCGTATCTGCATGCCTTCGTTGCGCTGGCCGCTTCCTCGGCTGTCGTTGCACAGCGCCCTGGCGCCAAGGCTTTGCTCGATCAGGCGATCCAGGTCATCAGCCAGCACTTCTGGAGCGAAGAAGAAGGCGCCATGCGCGAGTCCTTCGCCCGGGACTGGAGCGACGAAGAAGCCTACCGCGGCGCCAACAGCAACATGCACAGCACCGAGGCGTTTCTGGCCCTGGCCGATGTCACCGGCGATGCGCGCTGGCTGGACCGGGCGCTGAGCATTGTCGAGCGGGTGATTCATCAGCACGCCGCCGCCAATCATCATCAAGTCATCGAGCATTTCACCCTGCAATGGCAGCCAGTGCCGGAGTACAACGCCGACAAGCCGGACGACGGCTTCCGCCCCTATGGCACGACGCCGGGCCACGCCTTCGAATGGGCGCGGCTGGTGCTGCACCTGGAAGCGGCGCGTCAGGCGGCGAAACTGGACACCCCGGCCTGGCTACTGGAGGACGCACGGCTGCTGTTCGAAAACGCCTGCCGCTTTGGCTGGGACGTCGATGGCGCGAAGGGCATCGTGTACACGCTGGACTGGGATAATCGCCCGGTGGTGCGTCATCGTCTGCACTGGACCCACGCCGAAGCCGCCGCCTCGTCGGCCGCCTTGCTTCAGCGCACCGGCGAGCAGCAATACGAAACCTGGTATCGGACCTTCTGGGAATTCAACGAAACCCTGTTCATCGACCGCGAGCACGGCAGCTGGCGCCATGAGCTGAATCCGCAGAATCAGCCGAGCACTGATATCTGGCCGGGCAAACCTGACCTGTATCACGCGTATCAGGCGACGTTGTTGCCCGTCTTGCCGCTGGCGCAAAGCCTCGCCACGGCGCTGGAGCGTTTGCAATGATCCGCATCGGCGATTTCATCGAATCGCTGGACACCTCAGCCCTGTCGCGCTGGGCCTCGCTCACGCCGTGGGAACTGGTCAGCCGTGCCCCTGAAATCGTTCGCGAATTGCTGGTGACGCTGGGCGAAGACTACGAAATCCGGGGCGATATCGCCGTGCACAAAACGGTGGTGGTCGAGGAGGGGGCGGTGCTCAAAGGGCCATTGATCATTGGCCCTGAGTGCTTCGTCGCCAGCGGCGCGTATCTGCGGGGTGGTTGCTGGGTGGGTGAGCGCTGCATCTTCGGTCCCGGCGCGGAGCTGAAAACCTCGTTCGTCTTTGATGGCACCAAGCTCGCGCACTTCAATTTTGTGGGGGATTCGGTGTTGGGGGCGGGGGTGAATCTGGAGGCGGGCAGCATCGTCTGCAATTACCGCAACGAGCGCGACGACAAGGAAGTTCGCGTGCGCATCGACGGCCGTCTGCGTGCTACGGGCTGCGAGAAGTTCGGCGCGCTGATCGGCGACCGCAGCCGCATCGGCGCCAACGCCGTGCTGGCGCCGGGGGCGTTGCTGGCCAAGGCGACCATCATCCGGCGCGGTGAGGTGTTTGACGCAGAAAGCAAGCCGTTGTAGCCGCACGGCTTGCCTGCGGTGGCATCAGGTCAGCCAGCCCCTGTGCCACCGCTCCACCGCGTGCACCGGATTTGCCATCGCTGCGCAATGGATCGTAGGCAAGCCAACGCCTACGGTCAGAATCAAGGCCTCGACCGCACCGCAGTCTGCTTCTGCCGAAGGCGTAGGAGCTGGCTTGCCTGCGATCTGGCGCGAAGCGGCGGTAAAACCTGACAACGTCATTCGCCTGACACACCGCGCACGCCGGATTTGCCATCGCTGCGCAATGGATCGTAGGCAAGCCAACTCCTACGGGTAGGTGTACCGCATGCGGCGGTCCCTCAAGCCAACCGTTGGGTCACGCGAATCACTTGTCGCGCGATGTAGGCGCCGGTGACGATCACGCCGAACAGGCGCAGGGTCTGCATGGCCAGCACGAAGCCGACATCCGAGTGGGTGTCGATGGCGATGATTGCCATGGCGTCGAGGCCGCCGGGGCTGGTAGCGAGGTACACCGAGAGGAAGTCCTTGCCCATCATTTCGGCGATCACCCAGGCCGAGAGGGCGCACAGCAGGATCAACAGCAGCGCCCCGAGGATCATCGCGGGGAGGCGACGCCAGACATAGTTGATCGTCACCCGGTCAAACCGCAGGCCGATGTAGCTGCCGATGGCGCCGTAGGCAATCGCCAGCAGCCAGGTCGGCATGGTGATCTGCAAAATGCCGCTCAATTGCAGTGCGCCGCCCAACAGGAGCGGGACTAGCAGTGCGCCTGCCGGCACCCGAGCGCCGAGGGTCACGCCGACCACAATGGTCAGCACGGTCAGGCCCAGGCTCAGGAGGTTCACCCCTTGCAGCATCGCGTTGGTGCTGTGCGCATCGGTGCCGCCGACGTCGGCGCCAATCACTCGGCTCACCAGTGCGCCGACCATCACCACACACACCACCCGCACGTATTGCATGGTCGCGACCACCCGCGAGTCGGCGCCGTAATCTTCGGACATCGCCACCATCGCCGACGCCGCCCCCGGCGAAGTGCCCCAGGCCGCCGTGCTGCCCTGAATCCCGCCCCAGCGCGCCAACCCGATGCCTACCACGGCACTCAGCGCGATCGTCAGCACGGTGGCGAACACCATCACGTGCCACGAATGCATCGCCGTGAGCAACACACCCATGGTCATGGAGTGCGCGACCAGCACCCCCACCGAGCCTTGTCCCAGACGGAACACATGTTTGTTGATCCGGATCGACGCACCGGACACACCAAAGCCAATCGCAACCAGCATCGGGCCGAGAAACAGCGCAGCAGGAACGTGGAAGTAGCGGAACAGTTGGCCGGCGCTGCCGGCGAGAAGGATGAGCAGCAGCCATTGCAAAAGCGGGTGCAGGGTGTCGAGGGAAAACGGGGTGGGGCGCGACAACGAGGATCTCCAGAGCATGGGCGGTTTCCTGATGGAGTTCTGTCCAATGCGCAAAATTATCGACACTTCAATTGATCAAGTCTATTTTCTAATAATCATGAATCGATAACTTTGGTTGATATATGGACCTGCGGGACCTCACCTATTTCGAAACCATCGCCGAACTCGGTCACCTCGGTCGAGCTGCTGAAAAGCTCAATCGTAGCCAGCCCGCGTTGACCAAAAGCATTCAGCGGCTGGAAGAGTCGTTTGGCACCAAGCTGTTTCAGCGCGACGGGCGCAGGATCAAGCTGACCCCGGTGGGCGAGCTGTTGCAGGCACGGGGCAAGATGTTGCAGCAGAGCATCGCCCAGACCCAGCGCGAGGTGCGGGATTTCGCCAGCGGTGCCGTCGGGGAAATCCGCTTGGGTTGTGCGGCGACGATGGCCGAATACCTGCTGCCCGAGCTGACCAATGCGTTGCTCAAACGGGCTCCGGACATCACCCTGAAGCTGGTCATCGGTCAGGACGACATGCTGCGCGAGCAACTGCGCTCAGGGCATCTGGACATGATCATCTGTTCCCAACGCGGCATCGAAGACGAATTCACTGCCTACCCGATCCTCACCGACGAAGCGGTGGTCATCGCCAGCCGCAATCACCCGATCTTCAACGCCCCCTACCAGATGAGCGACCTGTGCAACTACCGCTGGGTGTTGCCGCCGTTGGGGGTGTCGTCGCGGATCTGGGTCGATGAGGCGTTCACCCGTCATCACCTGCCTTTGCCCGTGGTGCAGATCGAGGCCAATTCCATTTCGCTGTTGCCGAGGCTGATCGCCCAGACGAGCCTGTTGAGCTTCATCGCCCGGGAAACCCTCGAATATGGCAAGAACATGCAATATCTGCGGGAGGTGCCGCTGGAAGCTACGACCATGACGCGGACCATCTGCGTCATTCTGCGCCGCGAGGGCTACCTCTCGCCCGCGGCCCACGCGATGGTGCAAATGCTGCGCGACGACGGGGGCTCGTTTTTCAGTTGGGTGTAATCCCGAGGCGTTCGGGAGTAGCCTTGAAACAGACAGCAACCACAGTGAACAGCCATTTGGAGGCCAGAAGCATGCAGGCACAGCCACACGAATACACCCGGATTCCGTATTTCATGAACCACGAAGACCAGCATTTTGGCGGCGATCAATCGCCCCTCAACGACGCCGACGCGGACGAAGACAGCGACCCGGAAGGCGACCTGGACCTGGGGGATTTGCGGCTGGACGAGTTCGAGGATGCGGACAAGCTGGACATCGGGTCTTCGACGTTGGGGTGAGTTCTGCGAGTCGGACCATTTCGCGGTCCAGGCTTTTGATTCTGGCCGCAGGCCGTGGGAGATTCTATGGTTGAGGTCAACGACCTATGGCCCGGTTTATCAAAAAACGCGGTCTCGCTTCTGCCGCAGGCGTGGGAGCTGGCTTGCCTGCGATCTGCCAGAAACTGGCAGCCAATACTGAGTGCACAAGGTGTCAGGTGTACCGCATAGGCAGGATTTGCGACTGCTGCGCAATGGATCGCAGGCAAGATGGGACGTCACCCCGGGCGTCCTAGGCCTTTGGAAGAAGCGACTCAGATGTGATCGCTACAGATGCGCCGCCAACGCCGCAACGGCCACTTCCACCGTCCCGCTGAACCCCGCCCACGTGCACGCCAGCATCAGGTTCTTCGGCAGCTGAAAATCCTCCACTTGATACCCCTGCGCATCAAATCCGTCGACATCGTGGTCAATCTGTTCGCGCAGGGGCCGGGCGTCTTCGAAGTAGGCCCAGACCGGCTTGCCCAGCGCCACGGCCATGCCCACTTCGAACGCCGTTCCGGAGTCCGGCTCGATTCCCCGGAAGGGGTTGAGATTCGCCAGCACGGCGTCGCAGCGTTCGATCATGTCGATGTTGGCGTGGCAGATCCGTTTGGCGGTGTCCTGGGGCGACAGTCCCTGTTCGACCTCGTTGTCGAATGGATACAGGCCTTCCAGACCGTGGGCCTCGCACAGCATTTTAAGGTAGCGCCCGTGTTCAATGGCATCGGCGCGAAAGACATCGAAACCGGCCAGATAAATACGCGGTGTGGAAAGGGAAGGCATCACAGGCCCCTCGCAAAAACAGTGGCCCGAGTGTAGCCCCTCGCTCGGTTGCCGTTGATCGGTCCAAGGTAAAATCCTCATCGGTGGGGCTGGAATCTGTACGGATAACCAGTATCCTGACGCCTTTCCGTCAGCCGTAACGTGACCGCGCCGTGAGCACTTCCCCCCTCGACAATCCGTTCTATTACCTGGAGAACTTTCGCCAGGTGCTGGGCTGGATCGGCCAGCGTTACGACGACCTGCTCAACGAGGAAGAACGCACGTTCATCGACGACTTCGCCCAACTGCCACAGCCTGCGCAGGCCTTGCTAGTGCGGATGGTCATGCGCAAGGGCGTGCTGTTTCGCGCCAGCAAGCTGACCTACGCGGAAATCGGTGACGCCCGCGAGGCTGTCGCGCCGTTGCTGGCGTGTGGCTGGGTTGACGATCAGCCACATCTCGACCTTTCAGCGCTGTTCGCCCTGTTGCGCAAGGACGAACTGAGTCAGTGCTTCAAGGCCCATGGCATCAAAGCCACTGAGAAAAAAGCCGATCTGCTGGCACGTCTGCTGCCGGTTTTCGAACACGTTCAGCCGCTGGATCACTGGTTTTCAGACGTCGATGAGGTGATTTTTGCCTTGCAGGTCATGCCGCTGTGCGACCGGTTGCGTTTGCTGTATTTCGGCAATCTCTATCAGGAGTGGTCCGAATTCGTGCTCGCGGACCTGGGGATTTACCGTTATGAAAAGGTCGAGTTTTCCCTTGAATCGCGAGGCATCAGTCAGCGCGAAGACATCGACATCTGCCTGAATCTGCACAGCTGTCGGCAGGCGCTGGACGAAGCGGAGCAATTGGAAGAGCTGGCGACTCAGGCCCTGGCGATCCAGACCCTCAATCCGTGGCTGTCGATGCGCCGGGCCAAGCTGCTGTTCCAGATTGGCCAGCAAGCCGAGCGCCAACAGGCATGGCCGCTGGCGCTGAGCGTTTACGCCCAGTCCAGCTACCCCGGCGCACGGGTGCGCAGGGTTCGGGTGCTGGAACGTGGCGAGCAGTACGCCGAGGCCATGGCCCTGTTGCAAGAGGCTCAAGCCACGCCTGAAAACGACGAAGAAATTCAGCACCTGCTGCGGATTCGACCACGGCTATTAAAGAAGCTGGGGCAGGGCGGAGGGGTGAAACGCAAGGCGCGGACAGTCACGCGGCTGGACCTGAGTGTGACGCCGCTGCCCGACCACAGTGTCGAGCGGCTGATCCAGCAGCACTTGGCCGAAGAGGGCAGCGAGGTGCACTACGTCGAGAATGCGCTGGTCAATTCGCTGTTCGGGTTGCTGTGCTGGCCGGCGATTTTCGCGCCGCTGCCGGGTGCGTTCTTCCACCCGTTCCACAGCGCGCCGAGCGACCTGTACAGCCCCGACTTTTATCAGCGCCGGGCGGCGTTGTTCGAGGAGTGCCTGTCGCAACTGGACGATGAGCGTTATCTGACGGTCATCCGCGACACCTATGTGAACAAGTTCGGCCTGCAATCACCGTTCGTGTTCTGGGGCACGCTCACGCCAGAGCTGTTGGAACAAGCGCTGCATTGTCTGCCTTCCAGCCACCTCAAACGCTGGTTCCGGCGTCTGCTGCAAGACATCAAGGCCAACCGCACCGGTATGCCCGACCTGATCCAGTTCTACCCCGGACAGCGCCGCTACCGGATGATCGAGGTGAAAGGGCCGGGCGACCGCTTGCAGGACAACCAACTGCGCTGGCTGGACTTCTGCGCCGAGCATGAGATGCCAGTGGTGGTGTGTTATGTGCAGTGGGCGCACGGCCCGATTGAGGTCAGTTCCCTGTAGCAACCGTTCGGTTGCCGGGAACCCTGTGCTGACCTGTGGGAGCGAATTCATTCGCGAAGGGATCGTGTCGTCGACACCTTCAATCGCCTGTTCCATTTTTCGTCGGAATGCCGCCCAGAATGAATTCGCTCCCACGGGAGGGTCGCTTACCGTCCGGGATTACCGCTTCACCCGCTTCGGCGGCAGGGGCAATGGCGCGAACAGCGCTTCGATGTCGTCGTCCTGCAGTCGCCAGTCTCCCGACATTCGGCCATCCAGCACACCCGCCGCCAGCGCTGATTTCTCGTGCTGCAACTGCTGGATTTTCTCTTCCACGGTGCCCCGGGCGATCATCTTGTAGACGAACACCGGCTTCTCCTGGCCGATGCGATAGGCCCGGTCCGTCGCCTGGTTTTCCGCCGCCGGGTTCCACCACGGGTCGTAGTGAATCACGGTGTCTGCCGCTGTCAGGTTCAACCCCGTGCCCCCGGCCTTGAGGCTGATGAGGAAGATCGAACGCTTGCCGCTCTGGAACTCCTGCACCGGCGTGCGGCGATCCTTGGTCTGGCCGGTCAGCAGGGCGTATTCGATGCCGCGCTGGGTCAATTCTGCTTCGATCAGCCCCAGCATCGACGTGAACTGCGAGAACAGCAGGATCTTGCGATTCTCCGCCAAGAGTTCTTCCAGCATGTCCATCAGGCTTTCCAGCTTGGCCGAACTGGACTGACGGGCGCTGAGGGGCGCGCTGTTGACCAGACGCAAGTCGCAACAGACCTGCCGCAATTTGAGCAAGGCTTCGAGAATAATGATCTGACTGCGCGCCGCGCCCTTGCGCGTGATTTCATCACGAACCTTTTTGTCCATCGCCAGCCGCATGGTCTCGTACACGTCGCGTTGAGCGTCGTTGAGTTCGACCCAGTGCACAATCTCGGTTTTCGGCGGCAACTCGGTGGCGACCTCTTCCTTGGTGCGGCGCAGCAGGAACGGCTTGATCCGCGCATTCAGGTGCTGCAACCGGGCGCCGTCTCCGAGCTTTTCGATGGGCGTGCGGTAGTTGCTGCCGAACTGTTTGGCATCTCCCAGCCAGCCCGGCATCAGGAAGTGGAACAACGACCACAACTCGCCCAAGTGGTTTTCCAGCGGCGTGCCACTCAGGCACAGACGCTGGCGGGCGTTCAGTTGACGCGCGGCCTGCGCCGCCTTGCTGTTGGGGTTTTTGATGTACTGCGCTTCATCCAGTACCAGCACGTGCAACAGCTGTTTGCTCAACAGCTCGACGTCCCTGGGCAGCAGGGCGTAGGTGGTGAGGATCAGGTCATATTCCTCAAGGCGATCGTAGTCCTGATGTCGATTCGCGCCGTACAACGCCAGTACGTTGAGCTGCGGGGTGAAGTGTTTCGCCTCGTCCACCCAGTTGGGGATCAGGCTGGTGGGCATCACCACCAGCGCCGGGCGATCCAGCCGTCCGGCCTGTTTCTCCATCAGCAAGTGCGCCAGGGTTTGCAGGGTCTTGCCCAGGCCCATGTCGTCGGCCAGCACACCGCCGACTTCCAGCTCGCGCAGGGCCTGCATCCAGCTCAGACCCTCCAGCTGGTAAGGCCGGAGTGTGGCGTTCAGCCCTTCCGGTGCAGTGACCGGTGCGTCCTTGATGTTGACCAGCCGTTCGGAAAACTCCCGCAGCCGGTCGCCGCCTTGCCACACCAGCGGCAGTTCGTCGAGGTGCTTGAGGCGGGCGGCGTCGGCGGTACTCAGGCGGATGGCGTTATTGCCGTCTTCGCGCCAGTAGAAATCGCCGAGGGTCGCCAGCACGGTTTTCAGGCGGCCATAGGGCAGCGCCACTTGAATCGGCACGCCACCGCGCTGGGTGAAGTGGTTGAGCTGCACCAGCAGTTGCTCGTCGTCCCGACGTTTGGCGATGCCCGCCGCGGTCATCAATTCCGGGTGGGTACGCAGCAGATTGATCAGAATCGGCAGCAGGCTCAGGCGTTCACCGTTGACGATGATACCCAGTTCCAGGTCGAACCAGTCGCGCTCCGGCTCGTCGTCGACCACCGCGTACCAGTCGTCCACGGCTGTGACGTCAAAACCGAAATCGTCGTTCATTTCGACCTGCCAGCCTTTGTCCCGCAGCTTGGGCAGTTCTTCGAGGATGAAGCTCAGCCAGGCCTTGTCGGTGGGCAGTTCGAACATTTCCCCGGCACTGTCCGGCAAGGCTTTGCTCTGGCGGGTGGCGATGCGAAAGCCGAGGTCCTGCAACTGCCTGCGGAACTGCGCTTCGACCTCCAGATGCCGCCGGATGCGCAGGGTTTCGGTTTTCAGGTGCCAGAGCAGATCGCTGGAACGGCCAGGGCTTGGGGTGCCCGAGGCGTACAGTTCGCGATAACGGAAGGCCAGCGCGGCGCGGTGCTGGATGTGCCGCTGCATCTTGCCGTTGCGCGGTTCGTAGGCGCTGAATTCGAAGCTGGCGAGGATCAGCCGAGGCTTGGGCTTGATGTTTTTTTCCAGCTTTTCAGGCAGGTTGTGCTTCGGCTGGACAACGGTGGCGCGGTCGGTGGACTGGCGGTTGACGACGGCCAGTATGTCCGGCTGGTTTTCCGGCGCCTGCAGGTAGAACAGCGCTGCCGCACAATGCTTGCAGTTGGTGCGGACCGGGCAGGTGCATTTGCCGATCACGAACGTGCGCGTGCGCTCGGGGTCCTTGAACATCAAGGTCTGGGTGTACATTTCGAGGCCCGAACCCCGGCAAACCGTGCGCACAAGGTCGCCGCTGAGGTGTTCGACGGCCACACGTTTCTGCTGGGCATACTCAAGCCCGCGCTCCACGCTTTGTGCTTTGAACAGGGGTTCCCATGGCAGGGCCAGGACTTTTTCCAATAGGGATGACACGTCTTTTCCTACGTCAACGCGGTGCTTGAAGAGGAGTGACCTTGATCAACATGGCCAGACTCCCGTTATCCATGTAGGTCAGTTCGCCGTTCCTGACCCGGGTTGCCTGACGCATGCGTTCGCTGGTGACCAGCACGCCATGCTCGTCGAGCTGATTGACCCAGAAGTTGGCGTCGATGTCCGTGAAGCGCGCCAGGCCCAGGCTCACCGTGCCCTCGATGGGGTAATGGCCGAACTGTTCCTGGCCGCTGCTGATCGCCACCTTGCCTGGCGTCGCGCTCAGGGGTTGTTGCCAGGCGCGGTGCAGCAGCACTTTATAGGTGTCGCTGGATTCAAGCTTGCTCACCAACGCGTCCAGCCCGGTGGAGGTCTGGTTGTCGGCGCCCAAGGGTTGCGCACCCGCAGCCCAATCTTCCGGAGCCGCCTGATTGGTGGCCGCAGGTTCACCGTTCTGACGGAAGAGAATCAGCTCCACCTGATAAATGCCATCGGCGAAGGCTGCCGGGGCGATCAGCACCAGGAGCAGGGTGAGCGAGCGAAGCACACGCATGGTGAGTCCTTAGGCAGATGTCGGGGTCAGGCGCTCGAACAGCGCTTCGATCGTATTGAAACGCTCCTCGGGACGTTCCATCGGCACCGTGAACTTGAACAGCGTGGCACCTTCGAATTTGTAGCGTTTCGGTTGGCCCTGAATCAGCTTGATCAGCGTCAAGGGTTCTACCGGCGTATCGGCGGCAAATTCGATTCGTCCACCCTGAGGGCCGGCATCGACTTTCTTGATGCCCAACTGCTCGGCCTTGAGCTTGAGCGACGTCATGCGCACCAGGTTCTTGGTCGGCTCCGGCAGCAGGCCGAAGCGGTCGATCATCTCCACTTGCAAGTCCTTGAGGCCTTCTTCGTCGGCAGCGTTGGCGATGCGCTTGTAGAGAATCAGCCGCGCGTGGACGTCCGGCAGGTAATCCTCGGGAATCAGCCCAGGCACCCGCAGATTGACCTCCGGACCGCCACCCAGCGGCTGGTCCAGGTTCGGCTGCTCGCCCTTGCGGATCGACTTCACCGCGCGTTCGAGCATTTCCATATAGAGGGTAAAACCCACCGCCTGAATCTGCCCGCTCTGGCCTTCGCCCAGCAGCTCGCCCGCACCACGGATTTCCAGGTCATTGGTGGCGAGCACAAAGCCTGCGCCGAGGTCCTGGGTGTTGGCGATGGCTTCCAGACGCTTCTCGGCGTCCGGCGTGATCTGCTTGCGCGGCGGCGTCAGGAGGTAAGCGTACGCCTGGTGGTGACTGCGACCGACCCGACCGCGCAACTGGTGCAACTGGGCCAGACCGAACTTGTCAGCCCGTTCGATGATGATGGTGTTGGCGCTCGGCACGTCGATGCCGGTTTCGATGATGGTCGAGGCGATCAGCACGTTGAAGCGCTTGTGGTAGAAGTCGCTCATCACCTGTTCAAGATCGCGTTCGTGCATCTGCCCGTGACCGATGCCGATCCGCGCTTCCGGCACCAGTTCGGCGAGGTCGGCGGCGCATTTCTCGATGGTCTTCACGTCGTTGTGCAGGTAGTACACCTGACCGCCGCGCAGCAGTTCACGCAGCAGCGCTTCTTTCACCGTGGGCTTGTTCTGCTCCATGACGAATGTGCGCACCGACAGACGTCGGGCGGGCGGGGTGGCGATGATCGACAGGTCGCGCATGCCGGCCACGGCCATGTTCAGGGTGCGCGGGATCGGCGTGGCGGTGAGGGTCAGAATGTCGACCTCGCTGCGCAGGGCCTTGAGCTGTTCTTTCTGGCGCACACCGAAACGGTGTTCTTCGTCGATGATCACCAGGCCCAGGTTCTTGATCTTGACGTCATCCTGCAACAGCTTGTGGGTGCCGATGACGATGTCGATCTTGCCCTCGGCCAGGTCGGCCACGGCGGCGTTGATTTCCTTGGCGGACTTGAAGCGGCTCATCACCTCGACCGTCACCGGCCAGTCGGCGAAGCGGTCGCGGAAACTGTTGTAGTGCTGCTGGGCGAGCAGGGTGGTCGGCACCAGAATCGCCACTTGCTTGCCGCCGTGCACGGCGATGAACGCCGCGCGCATGGCCACTTCGGTCTTGCCGAACCCCACGTCGCCACAGACCAGACGGTCCATCGGTTTCGGCGCGAGCATGTCGTGGCGCACGGCTTCGATGGTGGTCTGTTGGTCCGGGGTCTCTTCGAACGGGAACCCGGCGCTGAACGTTTCGTAATCCAGCTTCGGATCGGCAAACGCGTAACCTTCGCGGGCGGCGCGGCGGGCATAGATGTCGAGCAGTTCGGCGGCGACGTCGCGCACCTGTTCGGCCGCCTTGCGCTTGGCTTTCTGCCAGGCCTCGGAACCTAGGCGGTGCAACGGCGCGAGTTCGTCATCGCTGCCGGTGTAGCGGGCGATCAGGTGCAGGTTGGCCACCGGGACGTACAGCTTGGCGTCCTCGGCGTAGGCCAGCATCAGGAATTCGGCGACCTGATTTTCCACTTCCAGCGTCGCCAGCCCAAGGTAGCGGCCCACGCCGTGGTCGATGTGCACCACCGGCGCACCTTCGCGCAGCTCAGCGAGGTTCTTGATCACCGCGTCGCTGGAGTGGCCGTCCATGCGCTTTTCGCGACGGCGGCGTTGCATGACCCGCTGACCGAACAGCGGGCTTTCGGCGACCAGCGCCAGGGCTGGCTGTTCAAGCACCAGACCCTCGTCCAGCGGCGCGATGGTGATCGCCAGCCGCTCTTTGCTGTCGACGAATTCCTGCCAGCTGTCGAGGTTTTTCGGCCGCAGTTTCAGGCGCTCCAGCAACTCCAGCAGCACCTCGCGACGACCGGCGGATTCGGCAGTGAACAGTACGCGACCGGGGAATTCGTCGAGGAAGGTCGAGAGTGCCGCAAGCGGCTGGCTGGCCTTCGCTTCGATGGCCAGATTTGGCAGTGCCAGCGCCGGAAAGCGTTCGCGACCGATGCCGGTTTCAACGTCGTCCTGGCTGGCGACCACGCGGGGCCAGCTTTTGAGGCGGGCAAAACAGTCTTCGACCGGCAGAAACAATTCAGCGGGCGGCAGCAGCGGACGGTCGGGGTCGACGCGGCGCTCTTCGTAGCGGTTACGCACGTCCTTCCAGAAGGTTTCCGCCGCCGCTTCGATGCCCGGCAGCGAGAACACCTGCGTGTCCTGAGGCAGGTAGTCGAACAGCGTGGAGGTTTCGTCGAAGAACAGCGGGATGTAGTACTCGATGCCTGCCGGGGTGATGCCGCTGTTCAGGTCCTGGAAGATCGGGCTGCGGCGGAAATCGACGTCGAAGCGCTCGCGGAAACGGGCCTTGAAACGGGTGACCGCTTCTTTCTGCAGCGGGAATTCCTTGGCGGGCAGCAGACGCACCGAATCGACCTTGTCGATGGAGCGCTGGGTTTCCGGCTCGAAGGTGCGCAGGGTTTCGATTTCATCGTCGAACAGGTCGATCCGGTAGGGCAGTTTGCTGCCCATGGGGAACAGGTCGATCAGCGCGCCGCGCACCGTGAATTCGCCGTGCTCGTAGACCGTGTCGACGTAGCGGTAACCGGTCGCTTCGAGCCGCGTGCGCATGGCTTCGACGTCGAGCTTCTGGCCGACATCCAGCACCAGGCTGCTCCCCAGCAGGAACTTGGTCGGCGCCAGGCGATGCAGGGCCGTGGTGATCGGCACCACCAGCACGCCATGCACCAGCTCCGGCAGCCGGTACAGGCTGGCGATGCGCTGGGAGATGATGTCCTGATGGGGCGAGAACAGATCGTAGGGCAGGGTTTCCCAGTCAGGGAAATGCAACACCGGGAGATCGGGGGCGAAAAACTTCAGTTCCTGTTCCAGTCGCTCGGCACTTTGGCTGTCGGCGGTCAAAAGCAGGGTGAAGCGTTTCGCGGCGCTTGCAGCCTCGGCGATGGCCAGACTTTGAGCGGCACCGGGCAGGTTGCCCCAATGTTGTTTGCCTGCGGCAGCAGGAAGAATCGGTAGGCGCAGAACGGGCACGGAAGATAAAGCTCCAGGCGTTGCGGCAAAGCCGGGGATTGTAACTAAATCGGGAATCCGCTGTCAGTTTTGTGCTCGCCGAATTATGTAGTGCCGGGGATGTTCAAAACTCCGGATTGCTCATAAACAAAGGCTTGGGCATAATGTAGTCCCTTTTTTCAGCCCCTACATGTGGAAGGTTCCCGTGACTCAGAAGCCCGACCAGTGTCTTGGTGAATGGATCGATCGTGAAGCGCTCGCCGAGGCGATGATCCCGCTTATCGGTCAGCTCTACCGCAATAACAATGTGGTGAGTTCGATCTATGGCCGCACCCTGATCAATCGTTCAGTGATTGCGATTCTCAAAGCACACCGCTTTGCGCGTCATCGTCAAGCCGACGCGACCGAGTTGTCCGTACACGAAACTTTCCCGCTCATCAAAGCGATGAGCGAGCTCAAACTGGGTGCCGCTTCGGTGGACCTGGGCAAGCTGGCCGTCAAATACAAGGCCGAAGCCAATGGCCGCACGGCCGAGCAGTTCGTCCGCGAAGAAATGGCCGAAATCGTTGGCCAACAGAATTCCGGCGACCGTAAGGGCACCGACGTCGTGCTGTACGGTTTCGGCCGTATCGGTCGTCTGCTGGCACGGATCCTGATCGAAAAAACCGGTGGCGGCGACGGCCTGCGTCTGCGTGCTATCGTCGTGCGCAAAGGCGCCGAGAACGATCTGGTCAAGCGTGCAAGCCTCCTGCGCCGTGACTCGGTTCACGGCCCGTTCGACGGCACCATCACCATCGACGAAGCGAACAACACCATCAGCGCCAACGGCAACCTTATTCAGGTGATCTACGCCAAGACCCCGACTGAGGTCGACTACACCCAGTACGGCATCAAGGACGCACTGCTGGTCGACAACACCGGCGTATGGCGTGATGCCGACGGCCTGGGCCAGCATCTGCAATGCCCTGGCATCGACCGCGTCGTGCTGACCGCGCCGGGCAAAGGCAAGCTGAAGAACATCGTTCACGGCATCAACCACCAGCAGATCACCGCCGATGACAAGATCATCTCGGCTGCGTCCTGCACCACCAACGCCATTGTGCCGGTCCTCAAAGCCATCAACGACAAGTTCGGTATCGTCAACGGTCACGTTGAAACGGTGCACTCGTACACCAACGACCAGAACCTGATCGACAACTTCCACAAAGGCGATCGCCGTGGCCGTAGCGCCGCGTTGAACATGGTCATCACCGAAACCGGCGCTGCTACCGCGGCCGCGAAGGCGTTGCCTGAGCTGGCCGGCAAGCTGACCGGCAACGCGATCCGTGTTCCGACGCCGAACGTGTCGATGGCGATCCTGAACCTGAACCTGGGCACTGAAACGACCCGTGAAGAAGTCAACGAATACCTGCGCCACACCGCGCTGTACTCGGACCTGCACAAGCAGATCGACTTCGTGGCCTCGCAGGAAGTGGTCTCCACCGACTTCGTCGGCTCGCGCCACGCCGGTGTGGTCGACGCCGAAGCCACCATCGTCAACGACAACCGCGTCGTGCTGTACGTCTGGTACGACAACGAATTCGGTTACAGCTGCCAGGTGGTCCGCGTGATGGAAGACATGGCCGGGGTCAACCCGCCTGCTTTCCCTAAATAAGGTAGAAGCAGCGGCGAGCGGCAAGTTAGAAGCTACAAGCTGCTAAAGTGGCGACGAGTCACGAGTTGCAAGCCGCAAACCCACTAAAAAACGCCACGACCGGAGCATCCGGTCGTGGCGTTTTTGTTTGTGGGGGTTGAGTCCGGCCAAACTCCGAGCCTCGGCGGATTCCCTGTGGGAGCGAATTCATTCGCGAAAAACGCGTCAGGCGGCAAAGGTGTATCGGCTGTAACGCCCATCGCGAATGAATTCGCTCCCACAGGGGAGTGGTGTCAAAACGGATGTCGTCGGCGTTGCAGAAAAATGTTCATAGACCGCCCAACAAAAAACGCCCTGAACCAGTCAGGGCGTTTGCGTTTCCATTTGCAGCTTGCAGCTTGCAGCTTGCAGCTTGCAGCTTGCAGCTTGCAGCTTGCAGCTTGCAGCTTGCAGCTTGCAGCTTGCAGCTTGCAGCCTTTAGCTCGTGACCGCTTCCACGTGCGCATGACCGCCTTTGCGGAACAGCACCAGCGTGGCGATCAGGCCCAGCACGGCAGCGCCGCTCAGCCAGATGCCCGGAGCAGCCTTGTTGTTCAGCTCATGGATCAGGTAAGTACAGGCCGCTGGAGTGAAGCCACCGAAGGTTGCGGTTGCCAGGCTGTAGGCCAGGGAGAAACCGGTGGTACGCACTTCGACGGGCATGATTTCGGTCAGGGAGACCACCATCGCGCCGTTGTAGGAGCCGTACAGGAAGGACAACCACAACTCGACCATCAGCAGGTTACCGAAGCTCGGGTTGGCGGTCAGCCAGGACAGGGCAGGGTACGCCGTGACGATGGCCAGAATGGTCGCCGCCAGCAGTAGGGGTTTGCGACCGATCTTGTCAGACACCGCGCCCATCACCGGCAGCCAGATGAAGTTCGAGATACCGACGCAGACGGTCACCAACAGGCTGTCCAGGTCGGACAGGTGCAGTTCGTTTTTGCCGAAGGTCGGCGTGTACGCGGTGATCAGGTAGAACGACACGGTGGTCATGACCACCAGCGCCATGCCGGCGATGACGATGCCGAAGTTCGAGCCGATGGACTTCATCACTTCGCCCATGGTTGGACGGTGTTTGCGTGCACGGGCTTCGAACTCAGGGGTTTCTTCCAGCGAACGACGGATGATGAAGATCGCCGGAACGATCGCGCAGCCTACGAGGAACGGCACACGCCAGCCCCATTGGCCCATCTCTTCCGGGCTCAGCCAGTGGTTGAGGCCAACACCCAAGAGGCCTGCGAACACCACCGCTGCCTGTTGGCTTGCGGACTGCCAACTGACGAAGAAGCCTTTGCGGCCCGGCGTCGAGATCTCAGCCAGGTACACCGACACACCGCCCAGTTCCACACCGGCGGAGAAGCCTTGCAGCAGACGACCGATCAACACGAGCAACGGCGCGGCAACGCCCAGCGTGGCGTAACCCGGAACGCAAGCGATCAGTATCGTACCCATCGCCATCATGGCCAGGGTGATGATCAGACCTTTCTTACGGCCATGGTGGTCGATATAGGCGCCGAGGAAGATGGCACCCAATGGACGCATGAGAAAGCCTGCGCCGAAGGTGGCCAGCGACAGCATCAGGGATGCGAATTCGCTGTCGGCCGGGAAGAAGGTTTTGGCGATGGCTGTGGCGTAGAAGCCATAGACCATAAAGTCAAACATTTCAAGGAAGTTGCCGCTGACAACGCGAAAAATCGCTTTGCCTTTGCCTGTGGTCGAGGCCATTTGGAATTACTCACTTAGGCTGTCTAGCTGGGGGGAATCCGTTGTATTTATACGTCCTCTGCCGCGCGGTACGAGCTTGGCCTCGCACTGCACAGATTTGTAACGATATGTGTAAAAGTGGCGGATGGCAATCAGAAGCCTTGTATCGGGCTTTTCGAGCGTCTGCCCTGGGCGGTGCTTCGCAATATTTGTATATGTCACCGCGCCCTCGCGTCTGCCTTTAACTCGCCTGACCTGTTCTGCCGTGACCGCCACCTTCCTGCGCGGCTCACCGCCCCTTTCTTGCGAGTTGAAAGCACCATGACCATCAAGCTTGATCTGATCGATATTTTTTCCCACAGACCCTCTCTCTCACGGCAAGCGAGCGACTCCTTGAAAGCCGCTCTTGTCGCGGATTATCCCCATCTCTCGCTCGATCCCGACGTGACCGTCATCACCACGCCGACCGCGAACGGCGGGCAAACGGCCGCTACGCTGATGGCCTGTTTACGAAGATTTTTCGCCCGCGGCCAGACACCCCGCTGGAAGAACGGGGCCGATGCGCTGGTCGTCGATCCAGCCTTCTCACTTGTCGCCGTTCCTGACATCGACATGGAGGCGCTGGCCATCCTCGTCGACACGGTCTCTCTGGGTCTGCTCGATGATTTCACCGGGTCCTTGATCGCTTTTTGGGAGCGTGCGGGTGCAGACGGCGCCACGCCCTGTGCCCGTTTGGCCGACGCCTTGGCTCAGCGGCGCCCGGAAAACACTGACGCGAGCGTTTTCGAGCAGCAGGCGCTGGCGATACTGGATGCGCAACTCGCCGATCTTCAGGCCATTCCCTCGCTTGGCCTGAATGACTTCGACGAGATCGAGCGCTACGTGGCCAAGACCACTGACATCCTGCCGTGGCTGAGCGACGCACAAGACGCCGCGATTGCCCGGCACCTGTCGCGGTTCGAGCAACTGCCGGACTGGCTGAGCCGTGCCTCGTCCGCCGATCGTCTCGATTTCAGCCGCCGACTCGCGGCGTTGGCGGTCGTGAACGCGCGAGCGGCGGGACGCTCCTGGGACGACGACGTGCCGCCGCTGCTCGATTACGCGCGCAAGACCCTGCAAGACCTGATGCGTGGCGATCACCCGGACGTCACCTGGCTGACACTGGACGATGTCACGGTGCACATCGACAAGGTGGTAGCCGTCCCTGTGCCGTCGGCGGGGCAGTTCATTCCCATTGGCAGCATCGAACATCAGCGCATGAGCGTGGCCCACTTTGCGTTGGGCAACCTGTGCAGTGTTCCCAGCGGCACAATCGTATTGTCGTTGCGCGATGGAGGACCGCTGCCGCGGTGGCTGACGATCAACTACCTCAAGCAGTTGGTGGTGCGGGCTGACATCGGCCGCGCGTATCCGACGTTGGTGCGTCAGTATTTGATGACAGACCCCGTGGAGGTGTCGCGACGGCAACTGCTGTTCGGCGATCAACTGCGTGTGCAACTGCCGCTGAAGGTGCTGGAGCAGAAACTCCGGGGCGAAGGTGGGCTGACGGACGCGGGCTATCGGCGGGTCTGTTCGCTGTTTGAGCGTTCTGCTGCACACGCTGGCAGCGACACGGTGTTGCGCCCGCTGGCGTGGGTTGCGCAGCCGGGGGCTGTCGCGGATGACGTCTGCAACCAGTTCGCGATCGGCGCGTTGGATACCACCGTTGGCCCGTTCGTGTTGTATCGACCCTTGGCGCCGATGCCGCTGATGGAGTTTGCCACGTGGCCGGAACTGCGCAGAGCCATTGCCACGACAGACGAACTGCAAGACGACGCGCTCGACTGGATGACCGATCATGGGCGGCAGCGCTACGCCAACGGCGGCTTCGATCAGCCTCACATCGTCCGTTTCGGGCTGGGCTCCGACTTTACGCTGATCGAGGACCCCGCACCGGCGCAATTAAGTGTCGCCAAAGTGGACGGTGACGTGCTCGTTGCGCTGTTCAATGCGAACGCCCGGGCACTGGTGGAGCTCGCGGATCGTGAGTCAGTCTCCAACGCAGAAAGCCGCTGGGCCATGATTCAGCGGGCAGGCTGGCTCGGGCTGGACGTGGTGATGCCTTTTCTGTCGGGCTCGGTCGGCAATGCGTTGTGGCTCGTGCAGCTGATGAGTGCCGTGGATCAAGTGCTGGTGGCGCGCAAGCGTGCGGTCGGTCACCCGGAGCGGCAAGCGTGGACGGCGCTGTTGCTGACGGTGTCCATGATGCTTATGCACGAAGGATTCGTGCCCCGCCTGCGAACGCCCCCAGCCGAAGTCGCGGAGGGGGAGGCGACGCGGGCAGGGCATGGGCCCACCGAAGCGCCGGAGACGGTGGACGGCGAGTCGCAGGCGACTGTCCTGACACCCTTGCTGGATTTTTCCTGGTCCAGCGTGCGGCATCGGCTGACACCGGCACAGGCCCGAGACCTTGAACGTCTGAAAGTCATGCCTGAACCGGACTTGAGTGCGCCGTCGGCGGAACCGGGCAGGGAAGGCCTTTACTTGCACGACGGACAGTGGCACGCCCGGCTGGACAGCGGCGTGTACCGCGTGGCGTTCAGGGATGAAGACGTGCGAGTGATCGACCCTCGGTCCTCGGCAATAGTGGGTCCCAGGCTACGGCGCACAGGCGGGCGTTGGACACTGGATCTGTCTCTCGGCCTGCGAGGCGGGGGGCCGAAACGTAACGCTCGACAGGTTGCCCTGGAAAACGCGGCGAAGCTCAAGGCGGTGACGGAGCGTGAAGCGGTGCTGGATCAGCACCAGGTCGTGCTGTTTCAACGGTTCGTCGGCTGGAACAAAACCTGCCGGGGTGCGAAAGCGCAACTGCCCGGCACTCTGTATGACCTGATCGAAACCGACCTGAACGAACTGAAAGCCATCGTTGAGGAACGCCAGCGCTTACAGGTTTCCTTGCGACCCGCCGACCGGGCGTCCGAACCGACCGTGGCCAAAGACCTCCAGGCGCTGGTCCGGCGTATCGCGTTTTATGAGGGGGTGCTGCTGCAAAACCTCGTCAAGCTGGCGCGCAACCAAATGGACCGGCTTGAAGCGGTTTCAGTGTCGGCGTTGACGCGAGAGAACGTGGAGGGTTACGTCGCGCTGTTCGAAGACATGTTGTTGATTGAAGAGCGAGGCGCGACGTGGTCCGCACTGAGAGAAGACCTGTGGCAGCGTCTGCGTGACGTGCCCAAGGTGGGCGAAAAAATCTGGCATGACGAGGTGCTGGATCTGGTCCGCAGCAATGTGTTCACCCAGTTGGACTGGCGGGCGACGCGCCTATGGTCGCTGTTGGAACTGAGTTTCAGCAAGGACGTGATTTTGTCGAGGCAGGGCAGCCTGGAACTCAAGTCATTGCGCACGGACGACCGTCTCCACGCGGCCGTCAGTTCGCAGATCGAGCTGGAAAAACCCAACGATTACACCCTCGCCGAGCAGATCGACGTGCTGGAAAGCTCGTTACGGGAGTATGACCGGGGAATCCTGATCGCCACCTGTGCGCAACAAAGCGTACCGGAAGCGTTCGACCCGGTGCGATTCGCCCGTTTTCTGGAGGAGTTCGGCTGGATAGCGGACCGTGCGGAGACGCGCTTGTCGGATCTGATCCGCGAGAGCACCGAACCGATGGCGCGTCCTGTGGATTACGCGCCACGCGTCCGGCAGCCGCGCAAGCGGGTGTTCAAGACCCGCGCCCATCGCACGCTGGTGGGACAGTTGCGCGAAGGCGAACCCGACATGCCGGGTGCGGTGGTCGATGTCACGCAATCCATGGGCAAAACCGTGATCGAGACGTACCACCTGCATGAGAACGGGGAGTGGGTCGAAGTCGAGACAGTCGTGGCGGCGCAGCCCGACAAGCCCGTACCTGTCGTCGTGCTGGCGGACCTCAAGCGTCAGGCCGTCACAGTGCTGCAACGTGTCGACGCAGATATCACTAATGCCCGCCGTCAGTCCAGAAGAGCGGATGAGCCGGCTGATATGCAGGACATCCTGACGCAAAGAGCGGACAGGCTAACGGCGTTGGCCGATAAGCTGGCAAGCGCCGCTGGCAGCGACGAAATGGCTCAGGAACATGTGAGCGCTTTGCGCGCAGCAGCGGCGCGGCTGGTGGAAGAGGGGCGCACGTTGCGGATTGCGATGATCAAGGCTCAGCCACCCACGGCGGGGCGTCTGGCGTGGCTGGCACAGGAGGGAGAGGTGGATATCGCCCGCTTCGACGGCCGCAAGAACTTGTCAGGGGCCAAGCGAAACGATTTTCTGCAGGAGTACGTGATTCGTGACAAGCATCAGCATGTGTTGTGGTGGGCGCATTTTCATTACGCCAGCGAAAGCGCGGCGGCGGAAAGCTTTACCGCGGCGCACCTTAAACTCCCGGAGCAACGGTTCGTGGGCTATAAGGCCCAGGTCAAGGCGGCAAAAGACAACAAGGAAGTGATCCGGGTGTACCGCAGCGCCATCGGCAAGGAGATCGCGCAGCGGTTGTTTCTGAGCCTCGCGGGCTAGCTTATTTAAGGAGGGCCTCGCGCAGGTCAGTCGACAGGCCGTCCGGTGCCAGCCAGATCGCAAAATACACCTTTGCCAGCTCGGGGTCGGGGCTGGCAAAGATCACCTTGCCATTGCGCGTCAGGTTCAAGCCATCGGTGCGGTCCCAGGTCAGGTCGTAACGGTCGCCTTTGACGATGTTCTGGAAGCTTTGGTGCAGGCGGTCGAGTTCGGGTTTCAAGCGAACGAGGGTGTCTTGCGGCTGTTGTTTTTCGAGGGCCGCATTGGCTGCCTTGATCACGTCCTGGCGGTCGATGTCCCGAAAATAATACAGCTCGAGTTTCTGGGGTGACTGGGTGAACGCAGCCTGTTTGGCGCTGATTGAAGGCTCGGCATAAAAGGCGGCGGCGTAAACGTCGGTCCAGAGGTAGGTGAGGATCGCCTGGTTCTTGCGCTCCAGCGCCGGGGAATGGCCGTCGAGCCGGGCAGGGAAGTTGGCCTGCTTGAGCAAGTCCGCCTGAGACGCCATGGCCATCGGGCTGGCGAACGCGGCAAGCAGGAGC
This sequence comes from Pseudomonas sp. NPDC088368, assembly GCF_044753445.1. Classification (NCBI taxonomy): domain Bacteria; kingdom Pseudomonadati; phylum Pseudomonadota; class Gammaproteobacteria; order Pseudomonadales; family Pseudomonadaceae; genus Pseudomonas; species Pseudomonas sp. NPDC088368. Next base: position 204,267 of record NZ_JBIVNG010000003.1, on the reverse strand, counting down.
ATCCAGTGAATGAGGCGGTGGCGCATGAGGGTGTCTTCTGTGGCGAGGGGTTGAGGTAAGGGTATGACATTTTTAGCGGTGCGCGGTGCAGCGGGGTATGCAAACGGCCTACGCTATTCGCACAGACATGGCGGTGCATCTCCAGCGACCGATAGATTTTTCGCGAATAAATTCGCTCCCAAAGTGAAGACCGCGTCCTGCCTGATGCCGAGTCGTGCCGTCGAATCCCTGTCGTTGTACGGCAAAAAACGCCCTCCACGGCTCAACCCCACAAAAAATGCAGCTTTTATTGGGATTCCCCCCACCAACACATTTATCATCCGCACCCATTGGGCATTTTCCGCGCCTCACCAAGGTGACGAGTGTCACGCAACGCAGACAAAATTGGCCTGCGACGCGACCAAGGGTTAATGTTCCCCGCGACGCCGGACGATTAGACTGCGCCGCGAGTTTCGATTCTTCATGCCGCCAGGCGCGGCATGGGTTAGCCAGAGACGCCAGAGTGGCGCCTCGGCCTGTTCTAAGGAGTACGCATGGCTGTCTACAACTACGACGTAGTGGTACTGGGTTCCGGCCCAGCTGGAGAAGGCGCGGCAATGAACGCCGCCAAGGCTGGGCGCAAGGTAGCCATGGTCGACAGCCGTCGGCAGGTCGGCGGCAACTGCACCCACTTGGGCACGATCCCGTCCAAGGCGTTGCGTCACTCGGTCAAGCAGATCATCCAGTTCAACACCAACCCGATGTTCCGGGCCATTGGCGAGCCGCGCTGGTTTTCGTTCCCGGACGTGCTGAAAAGCGCTGAAAAAGTCATCAATAAACAGGTCGCGTCCCGCACTGGCTACTACGCCCGTAACCGCGTCGACGTGTTCTTCGGCACCGGCAGTTTCGCCGACGAGCGCACCGTCGATGTGGTCTGCAACACCGGCGTCGTGGAAAAACTGGTCGCCAACCAGATCATCATCGCCACCGGCTCACGGCCTTATCGCCCAGCGGATATCGACTTTTCCCACAAGCGTATCTACGACAGCGACACCATCCTCAGCATCAGCCACACCCCGCGCAAGCTGATCATTTATGGGGCTGGCGTGATCGGCTGCGAATACGCGTCGATCTTCAGCGGTCTGGGCGTGGACGTCGAGCTGATCGACAACCGTGACCAACTGCTCAGCTTCCTCGACGCCGAAATCTCCCAAGGCCTGAGCTATCACTTCAGCAACAACAACGTGATGGTGCGCCACAACGAAGAGTACGAGCGCGTCGAAGGCCTCGAAAGCGGCGTGATTCTGCACCTGAAGTCCGGCAAGAAAGTGAAGGCCGACGCCTTGCTGTGGTGCAACGGCCGGACCGGCAACACCGACAAACTGGGTCTGGAAAATGTCGGCATCAAGGCCAATGGCCGTGGCCAGATCGAAGTGGATGAGGAATACCGCACCAGCAAGCCCAACATTTTCGGCGCTGGCGACGTGATTGGCTGGCCGAGTCTAGCGAGTGCAGCGTATGACCAAGGGCGTTCGGCGTCGGGCAAAGCGGTGGACAACGGCACCTGGCGCTTCGTCAACGACGTGCCGACCGGCATTTACACCATCCCGGAAATCAGCTCGATCGGTCAGAACGAACACGACCTGACCCAGGCCAAAGTGCCGTACGAAGTGGGCAAGGCGTTCTTCAAAAGCATGGCTCGCGCGCAGATCTCCAACGAGCCGGTGGGCATGTTGAAGATCCTGTTCCACCGCGAAACTCTGCAGATTCTCGGCGTGCATTGCTTCGGCGACCAGGCGTCGGAGATCGTGCACATCGGTCAGGCGATCATGAGCCAGCCGGGTGAGGCGAATACCCTCAAGTATTTCGTCAATACCACGTTCAACTATCCGACCATGGCCGAAGCCTATCGGGTCGCGGCGTACGACGGCCTCAACCGGCTTTTTTGAGCGGCTCCGGCCGGTGGCCTGAGCCGGCCGGGGAGACCGATTTCAGTAATTCCCGAGGGTGGCGCTGGCCAAACCGGGAAAGTCTGTAATCAGGCTGTCAACGCCGAAGTCGGCGAGTCTGCGCATCAGCGCGGGCTCGTTGACGGTCCAGACGGACACATGCAGGCCCAGGGTCTGGGCTTTCTTCAGGCGCTCGGGCGTGCAGTGCGTCCAGTTCAGCGCCAGAATCTCGCAGCCGTAACTCGTGGCGACCTTCAACGGGTCGAGCCACGCGTATTCGGCCACCAGCCCTCGCGACAGGTCCGGGGTCAGCTCCAGCGCCGCCTTGAGCACTTCCCGCGAACTCGAGGTAATGGTGACCCTGTCCAGCAGGCCATGACGCTGCGCCATTTCGCGGATCGCCAATACGGTCGTGGCCGCCCGGGTGCGTGACGCGCTCTTGACTTCCAGTTGCCAGTGGTCGAAATCGCATTTCTCGAACAGCTCTTCCAGACGCGGAATCGGGCACGGATTGACCCAGCCCGGGCCGCCCCTGCGCGCGTCGTAGGTCACCAGATCCTTCGCATCATGCTCGACCACTTTGCCGCGCCGGTCGGTGGTGCGTTTCAGGGTCGGGTCGTGGATGACCATCAGTTCGCCGTCACGGGACAGGTGCAGGTCCAGTTCACAACGCTTGACCCCGTGCTTCAGGCATTCCTGAAAGCTGGTGAGGGTGTTTTCCGGTGCTTCGCCTTTAGCGCCGCGGTGGCCATAGATTAGGGTCACAAATACTCCTTGAATTACGAAGGCGCCTACAGGCTCAAAGTCAGGATGGATCAGGGGTGTTTTGCTCTCGGGCCAGGCGTCGTTGCGCGGCTTGTCGTTGCAGGATGTGTCTGGCCAGGAGCTGTCGCTGGGCATCGCTCAGCTCGACCCACTCGGTGCCGATCTCGAAATCGCCAAGGGTGAGGGACTGGGATTGGGTGACCTTGGCCCGCAGCATCATCCCGGACGCCTGGGGCATGAGCACCATTTTGACCGACAACAGGCTGCCGACGGGGAAGGGCTGGTGAGCGTTGAATTGCAGGCCGCCCTCGGACATGATCACTTTTTGCGGAGCCCCGAGCTTGCCTAGAACCGTCTGAGCCACCACTTGACCGAGCAAATCGATGCGTTTGCTCATGGCCCGCAGGAAGCTGTTGGTGGTACGGTCGCGGTCGTCGAGCTGGCGCAGCAGATGCTGCGATTCGAACTCGGCGACGTGCAACTCGCTCAGCAGATCGAAAAGCGTCGAGGTGTCCCGATGAGCGAGCTCATCGACCGAGCCGGACGCTGGAATGCGTTGAATTTCCAGTGCGACGCTGTCCTCGATACGGTAGTATTCGCGGCGTTCTTCTTCATCTAATGTCGACATGGCGAACCCATGGTAGCGGCGGTTGTCAGAGTGATTGCTCTCATTTGCGACTCAGCGATTCGAGTGTAAAGCCGCAGGCCCAGGCCCGCCACAAGGACGTTCCCATTCCTCCGAACAAGCCCCCACATGTTCAGACCTCTTTTTGTATTTATCGGCACGCGTTACACCCGTGCAAAACGCCGTAATCATTTTGTCTCCTTCATTTCCCTGACGTCGATGATCGGTCTCGCCCTGGGCGTAGTGGTGATGATAGTCGTGTTATCGGTCATGAACGGTTTCGATCATGAGATGCGCACCCGCGTCCTCGGCATGGTGCCCCACGCGACCATCGAATCCGGCGAGCCGATCAACGACTGGCAAAGCCTCGCGGCGAAGGTCAAGCAGAACCCTCAGGTCGAAGCCATTGCGCCGTTCACCCAGATGCAGGGCCTGCTGACCAACAACGGCAATGTGCAGAAAATCCTGCTCAATGCCATCGACCCGGTTCAGGAACGCAAAGTTTCGATTATCGATGGCTTCATGAAACAGGGCCGACTTGACGACCTGGTGTCAGGCGGCTTCGGCGTAGTCATCGGCGACAAGGCCGCGACCAAGCTGGGCGTGGGGATCGGCGACAAAGTCACTTTCGTCTCGCCTGAGGTCACGGTCACACCCGCTGGGATGTTCCCGCGCATGAAGCGCTTCACCGTGGTTGGCATCTTCCACGTCGGCGCAGGCGAACTCGACGGCTACCTCGGCGTGACCAACCTTCAGGACCTGGCCCGTCTGCACCGCTGGAAGCCTGATCAGGTGCAGGGGCTGCGGCTGAAATTCACCGACCTGTTCAAGGCGCCGCGCACGGCTTACGACATCGCGCAGAGCCTCGGCGATCATCAGTACTATTCTCGTGACTGGACCCGCACCCACGGCAACCTGTACCAGGCCATCGGCATGGAGAAATCCATCATTGGCCTGCTCTTGCTGCTGATCGTGGCGGTGGCGGCGTTCAACATCATTTCGACGCTGGTGATGGTGGTCAACGACAAGCGTGGCGACATCGCGATCTTGCGCACGCTGGGGGCGACGCCAGGGCAGATCATGGCGATCTTCATGGTGCAGGGCACGGTGATCGGTGTGGTCGGCACGGCGATCGGCGCGGCGGTGGGCATCCTTGCAGCGCTGAACGTCAGTGCCGCGATCTCGGCGCTGGAAGGCCTGATCGGGCACAAGTTTCTCAATGCAGATGTCTATTTCATCGACTATCTGCCTTCGCAATTGATGACCAGTGACGTGCTGATGGTATGCGGCGCGGCGCTGGTCCTGAGTTTCCTCGCCACCTTGTATCCCGCCTGGCGTGCCGCGCGCACCCAGCCGGCGGAGGCGCTACGTTATGAGTGAGTCGCGCATGAGTGATAAAGCTGTACTGAGTTGCCGCAACCTGGGCAAATCCTACGAGGAAGGCCCGGAATCCGTGGTCGTGCTGTCGGGCCTGCAACTGGAGTTGCACCCTGGCGAACGCGTCGCGATTGTCGGCAGTTCCGGCTCCGGCAAAAGTACCTTGCTCAACCTGTTGGGCGGCCTGGACACGCCGACCGAGGGCAGCGTATGGCTGGCTGGCGAAGAGCTGTCCGCGTTGAACGAAAAGGCCCGTGGCCTGCTTCGCAACCGGGCGCTGGGTTTCGTGTATCAGTTTCACCATTTGCTGCCAGAGTTCACCGCGCTGGAGAACGTCTGCATGCCGCTCCTGATCGGCAAGACCCCGATCCCGGAAGCCCGTCAGCGCGCCACCGCGTTGCTGGAACGGGTTGGGCTCAAGCACCGTCTGGCGCACAAACCGTCCGAGCTGTCCGGTGGCGAACGCCAGCGGGTGGCCATTGCCCGGGCGTTGGTGAATCAGCCGGGTCTGGTGATGCTCGACGAGCCGACTGGCAACCTCGATTCCCACACGGCCCAAGGCATTCAGGACCTGATGCTGGAGCTCAGCACCTCGTCGCGCACCGCGTTTCTGGTGGTGACCCACGACCTGTCGCTGGCTCGCCAGATGGACCGCGTGTGGCGTCTGGAAGAAGGCCGTCTCGTCGAGGCGTGATGCATTGAACCCGACGCCCGCTTCATGGCGTCGGGGTGTTCCTATTTAGCTACGGTGCTCCACGAATGTTCAGACCGTTATCCATCTTCATCGGCACGCGCTACACGCGGGCCAAGCGGCGCAACCACTTCATCTCGTTCATTTCGATGACCTCGATGATCGGGCTGGCGCTGGGCGTGCTGGCGATGATCGTCGTGCTGTCCGTGATGAACGGCTTTCAGAAGGAAATGAGTTCGCGGATTCTCGGCATGGTGCCCCACGCGGTCATCGACGGGGTCAAGCCGCTGGACGACTGGAAACCTGCTGCGGACGCCGCGTTGAAGAACCCCCAAGTCACGGCGGCCGTGCCATTCACGCAAATGGACGGCATGCTCTCGTACAAGGGGTCGATGCAGCCGATCGAGATCAACGGCGTGGACCCGGCGCTGGAATCCCAGGTCTCCATCGTCACCCAGCACATCGTTCAGGGCCGCCTGCAGGACTTGAAGGCTGGCGAGTTTGGCGTGGTCATCGGTGAAATCACGGCGCGGCGCTTCCGCCTGAACGTGGGCGACAAAATCACCCTGATCGTCCCGGAAATCAGCAGCGATCCGGGCGGTATCACCCCGCGCCTGCAACGCCTGACCGTGGTCGGCGTGTTCAAGGTCGGCGCCGAGCTTGACGGCTCCATGGCGCTGGTCAACGTGGCCGATGCCGCGACGATCCAGCGCTGGCAGCCGAATCAGGTGCAGGGCGTGCGCCTGGCGCTGACCGACCTGTACGCGGCACCGCAGGTTTCGACCGCCATCGCGGGCAGTTTGGGCGCGGACTACAAGGCCGATGACTGGACCCACACACAGGGCAGCCTGTTCAGCGCGATGAAAATGGAAAAGACCATGATCGGCCTGTTGTTGCTGATGATCGTCGCTGTCGCGGCCTTCAACATCATCGCCACGCTGATCATGGTGGTGAACGACAAGGGCGCTGACATCGCAATCCTGCGCACCATCGGCGCGACGCCTCGTCAGATCATGACCATCTTCATGGTGCAAGGCTCGGTGATCGGCGTGATCGGCACGATCATCGGCGGCGTATTGGGCGTGATCGCCGCGATCAACGTCAGTCAGTTGGTGGGCTGGGTCGAGCGCGTCACCGGCCAGCACATTTTCACCTCGGACGTGTACTTCATCAGCAACCTGCCATCGCAACTGGAAGGCAGTGACGTGGTGATGATCTGTGCGGCGGGGTTGATCCTGAGCTTTCTGGCGACGATCTACCCAGCGTATCGCGCCTCGCAGATTCAGCCGGCCCATGCGCTGCGGTATGAATAGGTCTGCCTCGTTGGCTTAGGCGTACGCATAATCTGTGGGAGCGAATTCATTCGCGAAAGTCTTTCTGCCGATAGAGAGGCATCGGTCGGGAGGCCCCCTCGCGAATGAATTCGCTCCCACAGGAGAGCTGTATTTACCCAGTTACACCGTGGTGCGTTTGGGGCGGGTGACAGGTCTCAAACGGGCAATTCAATCAAAAAACGCGTCACGCCCTCCCGCGATTCACAGCGGATCGTCCCGCCATGGGCCTTGATGATCGACTGGGTGATCGCCAGTCCCAACCCCGCATGTTCACGGCTGCCCACATGACGTGCCGGGTCAGCGCGATAAAACCGGTCGAACAGCCGTGGCAGCACCTCCGCCGGAATGGTCGGGCCTGTGTTTTCTATGCCAATTCGCACGCGCTGGACAGACGATTCCAGTTTCACCGACACCTGACCCTGAACAGGGGTGAAGCGCAGTGCATTGTCCAGCAGGTTGGACAGGGCGCGGCGCAGCATGTGTCGGTCGCCTTTCACCACGGCCTCGCCCTCACGGCTCAGCGCCACGTGCGCGTCCTCGGCGACAGGCAGGAAAAACTCCAGCAAGGCATCGACGTCTTCCCCCAGCGCCAGACGTTCGCGGTTCGGGTTCAATAACCCATGCTCGGCCTTGGCGAGAAACAGCATGTCGTTGACCATCTGCGCCATCCCTTGCAGCTCCTCCAGATTGCCCAGCAACGCTTCGCGGTACTCCGCCACATCGCGGGGGCGGGTGAGGGTGACCTGCGTGTGGGTCAGCAGATTCGACAGAGGCGTGCGCAGTTCATGGGCGATGTCGGCGGAAAACGCAGACAAGCGCTGAAACGCATCATCGAGACGACCCAGCATGGCGTTGAAAGCCTGACTCAGTTCGGCCAGCTCGCTGGGCATCTCGGCGTGCGGCAGGCGTGTCGTCAGCGAGCTGGCGGAAACGCTGGCCGCGACCTCACTCATTCGACGCAAGGGCCGCAGACCGCTGCGTGCCGCCCAGGCGCCCAGCAGGGCGGTGGCCAGCGCTGACAGGCCGACGGTGAGCCAGATCAGGTGTTGCATGCGTTCCAGAAAGTGCTGGTGATGGGTGATGTCCAGCAGCAGGGTCAGTTGCGGCGTGCCTGGCTGATCGGGTTGCAGGGGCACGGTGTAGGCGCGGTAAGCGGTGCCGTTGTCGGTCAGGGTGTGCAGACCTTCATGGGCTGCAGGTGTCGGGATTGAAGGGGAAAGGCTGTCAAACCATAGCGCGCCATCAGGGCTGCGAACCTGCAAGGCCAGGTCCGGCGAGTGGGCCAGCTCCCTCATCAACGTCGGACGGCGCTGGTTCAGTTGCTCCGCGCTGGATACATCCATCAGCACATCGCGCACTGTTGGCAGTTTACTGTCCAGCAGTTGCTGATCCAGCTCCATGAAATGGCTTTCACTGGCCTGGTTGAACAGCACGCCCGCCGTCAATGACACCACCGCCGTGCAGGCAGCAAACAGCAGGGCCAGTCGGCTGCCCAGAGAAATGCGCCTGAACATCACAGGCTGCGCTCTTCGAGGACGTAACCCATGCCGCGCACGGTGTGGATGAGCTTGTTCGGGTAATCGTCATCGACTTTCAGGCGCAGGCGGCGGATGGCGACCTCGATCACGTTGGTGTCGCTGTCGAAGTTCATGTCCCAGACCTGTGAGGCGATCAGCGATTTGGGCAGCACTTCGCCCTGGCGTCGAAGCATCAGCTCCAGCAGGGCGAACTCCTTGGCGGTGAGGTCGATGCGCTGGCCATTGCGCTCGACGCGACGGCGTAACAGGTCCAGTCGCAGGTCGGCCAGCTGCAGGTGGGTTTCCGGGCTGGCGCTGCCGCCCCGGCGCAACAGGCTGCGCACTCGGGCCAGCAGTTCGGAGAAGGCGAAAGGCTTCACCAGATAATCATCCGCGCCCAGTTCCAGGCCGCGCACCCGGTCTTCGACAGCGTCGCGGGCGGTCAGGAACAGCACCGGCGTGTCGAGGCCCGCGCTGCGCACAGCCTGCAGGATTTGCCAGCCATCCCGCCCCGGCAGCATGACGTCCAGAATCAGCAGCGCGTAGTCCCCGGTCAGCGCCAGATGCTGACCGCTGGTGCCGTCGGCGACCAGTTCCGTGGTGAACCCGGCTTCGGACAGGCCCTGGCGCAGGTAATGGCCGGTTTTCGCTTGATCTTCGATGATCAGTAATTTCATGGGTGATCGGTCGCTTCCAGTGACGCTCATTCGTCACGCTTTATAACGTGAGCGGGGCGAGCAGGGGCCAAGCTTACAAAGTTGTAATCTTGCGGTCAGCTGATTGCCAGTGGCGGGAGCCTACCTTAAGGTCATCGATTGTCGTTGACTGGAGATTCCCATGTTCGCTCGTTTTGTCGTTGCCGCCGTATTGCTGGGTGTGAGCCTTTCGTCTCAGGCCTCCCCCGGCGAGCATTTTGATTTTGGTCACCCGGCCAAGCCCGATCAGGCGACCCGCACTGTCGAGCTGACGCTGGGCGACATGTATTTCGAACCCAAGGCCCTCGACGTCAAAGAAGGCGAGACCGTGCACTTCGTGCTGGTGAACAAGGGCCAACTGCTTCACGAATTCAATCTGGGTGACGCCGCCATGCACGCGGCGCATCAGCAGGAAATGCTCAAGATGGTCGCCAGCGGCATGTTGACGTCGACCGGCATGAAGCATGACATGGCCGGGATGGATCACAGTGCGATGAAGCACGACGACGCCAACAGCGTGCTGGTGGAGCCGGGCAAGACGGCGGAGTTGACGTGGACGTTCGCCAAGGCCACCAACCTGGAATTCGCCTGCAATCTGCCGGGTCACTATCAGGCGGGCATGGTCGGCAAGGTATCGATCGCCGAGTAATCGCTGAAAAAGCGGGACAAAACCTATAAACTCGGCGGTCAGGATTTCACTTCCGCCTTCTTTTTATACGTTTTCAGGTCCCGCCATGCATCCCGCAGCCGAACACTCGCCGCTGGGCAAGTCCAGTGAATACATCGCCACCTACACGCCGTCCCTGCTGTTTCCCATTCCGCGCACCGCCAAGTGGGCCGAGCTGGGGCTGACCGCCGAGACGCTGCCGTATCAGGGTGTCGATTTCTGGAATTGCTACGAACTGTCGTGGTTGCTGCCGCCGGGCAAACCGGTGGTAGCGATTGGCGAGTTCTGCATTCCCGCCGATTCGCCGAACATCATAGAATCCAAATCCTTCAAGCTCTACCTCAACTCGCTGAACCAGACGCCGTTCGCGTCGCAGGACGATTTGGTCAGTGTGCTGGAGAAAGACCTGTCGGCCGCCGCTGGCAAGCCGGTGGGCGTGCGCATCCGTTCCCTGAAGGACATCGAAGCCGAGGGCATCGTGGCGGTGCCGGGCGTCTGCGTCGACGATCTGGACGTGAGCATCAACAGCTACGACCGCCCGCAGCCTGAATTGCTGCGTTGCGACGAGTCGCGGTTGGTCGAAGAATCGCTGCACAGCCACCTGCTGAAATCCAACTGCCCGGTCACCAGCCAGCCGGACTGGGGCAGCGTTGCCGTGGCCTATCGCGGTGCAGCGCTGGATCACGCCAGCTTCCTGGCCTACATCGTCAGCTTCCGCCAGCACTCGGACTTCCACGAGCAGTGCGTCGAACGCATCTTCATGGACCTGCAAAGGCTGCTAAAACCGGAAAAGCTGACGGTCTCCGCGCGTTACGTGCGTCGTGGCGGGCTGGACATCAACCCGTACCGCAGCACTGAGACGCTGACGCTGGAGAATGGGCGGTTGGCGCGGCAATAGCCCGATGTTGGGGCGCTGACCAATGTCCCTGTGGGAGCGAATTCATTCGCGAAAAGGGGTTCAGGCGATGGAGATGTATTGGCCGTAGCGCCCCTTCGCCAATGAATTCGCTCCCACAGGTGTTCCTGCATCAGTCGATTCGACTTAAATCCCGATATTCCCCAACGTCAGCACAATGTTGCGCAACGTGCCGGCGATGGTGGGGTGTTCGACTTCGAAGCGTTCGACTGCCAGGTTCACACCATCGGCCAGATTGTTGTCGGGGGTGGCGTTTTCGACGGCAATCTCGGCCTCGATCTGCGCCATCAGTGCATGCAGGTCTTCGCGTTCTTCTTGGGTCAGCGGCGGGTTCTGTTCCAGTTGCTCGCGCAAGGTATCGAGTTGTTCTTGCAGTTCGCGGGCGGGCATAGGGTGCTCCCTTTGTGAATAGTCTCTGCATGGACCTCAGCGCCTCGGCAAAGGTCCTTTGTCGCTAAGACTAATCCACACTGGGCCTTTCTGCATGACCCTGATCAATCAGGGCTTTTCGGCCTTCATGCGGCGCAGCGTGATGTCTGCCAGGCAGGATTCCAGATCGGCCAGATGATCGATCACCGAGTGCGCGCCCGTCGCGTACAGCTCCAGGGTGGCGCGGCCTCGCAGGCGCTCACGCTCCAGGTCGCTCAAAGCGTCCCAGTGCGCCGGTGACAGCCCGCACAACGGTCCACAGGACGCGAGGCCCACGGTCCACAAGCCCGCGTTGAGCCCGGCCGTGAGCAGGCGGGGGTCGCCGCTGACCAGCACGCAGCCGTCGAGCTGGGCAACATTCAGGCTCATCAGGGCCTGCCAGCAGGCGTCCGGCGCAGGCCAGTGGTTGTTCGGGCTTGGGGTGGGGTGCACCAGACCGGCGAGTGGAGACGCCAACTGCTCGGTGATCGCGGCGGGGTATTCATCGATCCACGCGCAGGGGATGCCTTGCTGCTTGAGGTTTCGCAGGGCCACCATCGCGCCGGGAGTGGGGTGGGAGAAGGGCGTGGCGTCGTGTGAGTCGAACGACTGGCCGTCGCGGCTGCGCAGGGTCCGCACCTGAGCGCCGAAGTCGACCAGACAGCCGCTCAGACCAAAGAGCACGGCGGTGAACGAAGGGGCGGGCACGGCGACCGGGGCAAGCATGAAATTCCCTCTCAAATGCCCAAGACGCTAAGGGAGTTTCATGACAGTGCGATGACCAACGGGTGACATTGTGAGCGGATGTTTAAAGAACAGCACATTCCGTCAGTGTTCGGCGACGTAAATAGTCACAGAAGGCTTTATACTCTCGCCTTTGATTGGGGGGCGTAGCGCCCGCTTCATCACTTTTGACTGGGAGTCTTTGCTATGCCCGTGACCGGTGCAGGCTTTATCAATCGTCTGGCTCGAACGTGTTTCTGGGCCAGTCTGGCCCTGGTGCCGATGGCCGCTCAGGCCGCTGAAGATGATCCGTGGGAAGGCGTCAACCGTGCGATCTTCCGTTTCAACGACACTGTCGACACCTACGCGCTGAAGCCCATCGCCCAAGGCTATGACTTCATCACGCCGCAGTTTCTCGAAGACGGCATCCATAACATGTTCAAGAACGTCGGTGAGGTCACCAACTTCGCCAACGATGTGCTGCAGGCCAAACCGCACGCGGCAGGCGTGGACACAGCGCGCTTGATCATCAACACCACCTTCGGTCTGCTGGGCTTCTTCGACGTCGGCACCAAGATGGGCCTGCAACGCAACGACGAAGATTTCGGCCAGACCCTGGGTCACTGGGGTGTGGGCAGCGGGCCTTTCGTGATGCTGCCGTTCTTCGGTCCGAGCACCGTGCGTGATGCCTTCGCTAAATACCCTGACACCTACACCATGCCGTACCGTTACATCGATCACGTGCCGACCCGCAACACGGCGTTTGGCGTGAGCGTGGTGGACACCCGTGCGAGCCTGCTGTCGGCTGAAAAACTGGTCAACGGCGACAAATACATCTTCATCCGTAACGCCTACTTGCAAAACCGCGAGTTCAAGGTCAAGGATGGCAAGGTCGTCGACGATTTTTAATCGCGGCTGACTGTTGCGCAGATGCAAAAAAGGCGACTTCCGAGTCGCCTTTTTTTCGTATTTTTTCGTAATTCTTTTTGCCGAATCTGTGAAGTGGTTCCGTTTTGATATCACTTCATGGTCAAAATGGTCAGCCCCAGTTTCTGCTCGTCACCTTCGACGTCGGCGATCCAGACCACCTCAGTGTCGGCTTCCAGGCCTTTGAGCGCGGCGTGTTCGGACTCGATTCGGACGCTGATTCGGTCACCGACCTTGAACGACCGAGGCGCCTGTATCTGCATGCCGGAGCTGGATAAATCCACGCACACGGCGGGGATGATCTGGCCTGCGTAGATCAGGCTGATGTCCGCGTCGACACGCATGCGGATGTAGTCTCGTTTCTCTGCATAGTCGCGATCGATCTGACCCATGGTGCATCCTTCATTTTTGTTGCTGATTTAGGGGTTCTTATAACTCCGGGCGATTTGAGATGTAAAGACGCCGGCCGACCGCTGGAGCGAGCTTGAAACGCCCGGCGGATGGGAGTACCGTCTGCGCCTTGAAGGGCACCTCTGACGACTGAAGCGTTTGACCAAAAGTCCGCTGCCACCGTACAGAGAGGCTAGAAGCGAATCCAGTAAGCGGCCTGACAGAATCCGACCGCTTACGCCAACCTGATCTGGCGCCGTTTGCCCACATGCAAAAAACCAGTGCCACGCTGCTGATTATCGATGACGACGAAGTGGTGCGCGCGAGCCTCGCGGCCTACTTGGAAGACAGTGGGTTCAGCGTCTTGCAGGCCAGCAATGGCACGCAAGGTCTGGAATCCTTCGAGAAAAACACGCCTGATCTCGTGATCTGCGATCTTCGCATGCCTCAAGTTGGAGGCCTGGAGCTGATTCGTCAGGTCACCAGCCTATCGCCCGACACCCCGGTGATCGTGGTCTCCGGCGCGGGTGTCATGAGCGATGCTGTCGAAGCATTGCGTCTTGGCGCGGCCGACTACCTGATCAAACCGCTGGAAGACCTTGCAGTGCTTGAGCACTCGGTCAAGCGGGCACTGGATCGCGCGCGCCTCCTTCAGGAAAACAAGCTCTACCGTCAAAAGCTTGAGACCGCCAACCGCGAACTCGAAGCCAGCCTGCATCTGCTGCAGGAAGACCAGGATGCCGGTCGCCAGGTTCAGATGAACATGCTGCCGACCAACCCGTGGGCGATTGACTCGTTCGAATTCGAACACGAAATCATCCCGTCCCTGTACCTGTCCGGCGACTTCGTCGATTATTTCCGCGTCGATGAGCGCCGCGTTGCGTTCTATCTCGCCGACGTGTCGGGCCATGGTGCGTCATCGGCTTTCATCACCGTGTTGTTGAAGTTCATGACCACGCGCCTGTTGTTCGAGTCCAAGCGCGGCGGCACGCTGCCCGAGTTCAAGCCTTCCGAGGTCTTGGGCCACATCAACCGGGGTCTGATCAGCTGCAAGCTGGGCAAGCACGTGACGATGGTGGGCGGCGTGATCGACGAGCAAAGCGGTAAATTGACTTACAGCGTCGGCGGACATTTGCCTTTGCCGGTGCTGTATACGCCGACAGAAACCCGCTACCTTGAAGGGCGCGGCCTGCCGGTGGGGTTGTTCAACGAAGCAACGTATTCGGACCATGTGCTGGACCTGCCGGAGTCCTTTAGTCTGACCCTGCTGTCTGATGGCATTCTGGACCTGTTGCCAGGTGATACACTCAAAGAGAAAGAGGCCAACTTGCCTGAATTGGTGAAGTCGGCGGGCGGCAGCCTGGATGGTCTGCGTCGTAAGTTTGGATTGGCCACGCTCGGGGAGATGCCGGATGATATCGCCTTGTTAGTGTTGAGCAGGAACCTTTAATGAGTACCGGTAGAATCCAGTTTGCCGAGCAAGATGGCACCTTCGTCCTGAAGTTCGTGGGAGAAGTGCGCCTGACCCTCTGTTCGGCGTTGGATGCGACGATTGAGCGGATCTTCACCTCGATGAATTTTTCGACGGTGGTGATCGATCTGACCGAAACGCGCAGCATTGACAGCACGACTCTCGGCCTGTTGGCCAAGTTGTCGATCCTGTCACGTCAGAAAGCGGGCCTGTTGCCCACCGTCGTGACCACTCACGAGGACATCACGCGCCTGTTGCAGTCGATGGGCTTCGATCAGGTGTTCAACATCGTCGGTCGTCCAATTCCCCGTCCCGAAGCGCTGAGCGATTTGCCGTCGCAGGATCAGTGCGAGGATGTGGTGAAAGCCAAGGTGCTGGAAGCGCACAAGATTCTGATGGGTTTGAATGACTCCAATCGCGAAGCCTTTCGTGATCTGGTGAATGCGCTCGAACACCAATAAGCGTTTTTGAGTGCCTGCTCAGGCCAAAACTTTCCATAACTGAGGTATAAAAAAGGCGGCACCCTGAAGGGTGCCGCCTTTTTGTGACTGCGTGGCCGGTGCTTAAGCCTTGGCGCGCAGCAGTGCCTCAAGCTTTTCCTGGTCACGGGCGAACTGACGAATGCCTTCGGCCAGTTTCTCGGTGGCCATGGCGTCTTCGTTGGACGCCCAGCGGAATTGGCTTTCGTTCAGGGTCTGACGCGGTTCGCCGCCATTGCCTGGCTTGAGCTTCTGCGTCAGCGTGCCGTTGTCTTCGGACAGCTTTTGCAGCAGGTCCGGGCTGATGGTCAGGCGGTCGCAGCCGGCCAGTTCTTCGATCTGGCTCAGGTTGCGGAAGCTGGCGCCCATGACCACGGTCTTGTAGTCATTGGCCTTGTAGTAGTTGTAAATGCGGGTCACGGACTTCACGCCCGGGTCTTCCGCACCGACGTAGTCCTTGCCTTCTGCCTTCTTGTACCAATCGTAGATGCGGCCCACGAACGGTGAAATCAGGAACACACCGGCGTCAGCGCAGGCCTGTGCCTGAGCGAATGAGAACAGCAGGGTCAGGTTGCACTGGATGCCTTTCTTTTCCAGCTGCTCGGCAGCACGGATGCCTTCCCAGGTCGAAGCCAGTTTGATCAGGATGCGATCGCGGCCAATGCCAGCCTTGTCATACAGCTCGACCAGACGCTCGGCGCGTTCGATGCAGGCGTTGGTGTCGAAGGAAATGCGGGCGTCCACTTCAGTGGAAACGCGGCCTGGCACCACTTTCAGAATCTCTTGGCCTATAGCAACGGCAAAACGGTCGCTTGCCAGGCCGATGTCATCCTTGGCGCCGCTAAACGCTTCTTTCAGGCGGTCGGCGTTGCTGTCGCTCGACGCGGCTTTCAGCAGCAGGGAAGGGTTGGTGGTGGCGTCCACCGGCTTGAGCTTTTCAATCGCAGCGAAATCGCCGGTATCGGCAACGACGGTGGTGATTTTTTTGAGTTGTTCCAGCTTGGAAGTCATGAGCGTGCTCTGTCCTGTGGGTTTGATGACATTACCCGAGCGCCGCCGGTCACTCAAGGGCGTAAACCGCTTCAGAGACGCTGATTTAGAGGCCTGCGTTTGCGCAAACAGCAGGCCTGTACACCAGCCACGAACCGGGTACACGCAGACGTTTTTCGGTCTGTAGGGTTCATGTTCGTCGGTTCCCGAGAAGGGCGGAGACTCGATCCAGACTGGTTGGAGCACGAAGGGCGGCAGTCGTTCCTTGCGCGGGCCTCAATGGAATGGGTCATCAGGCGTTTTTCGTCCTGATGCCATAGCGAAAGGCTTACACGCCATCCAGCGAAAACGCCCTTCCAAAGCCACACGCCGAGGATTACATTGGATCCATGAACTGAAGCAAAGGAACCGCTTCGGAGATCACGGACGATCAGCCATTGCGCGGAGCGCTACCGACAGGATGTTGGAATGGCCATGACCTGAAAACAACCCGCTTCGGCGGGTTTTTTCTTGTCCGGACACTTCGCCCCGCGCGAACTGGTAAACTGTGCGCCCATTACGCCCGACCCGCCTGATCGCTCACATGTTGCCAATGACCGCCCCGCGCACCGCCACCCAGCCCGACGCACCTTCTCGCCGTTTCTCCGTGGCCCCGATGATGGACTGGACGGATCGCCATTGCCGGTTCTTCCTGCGTCTGCTCTCCAAAAACGCGCTGCTCTACACCGAGATGGTCACCACCGGCGCGCTGCTGCATGGCGACAGCGAACGTTTCCTGCGCCACGATCAGAGCGAACATCCGTTGGCCCTGCAATTGGGCGGGAGCAACCCGGCGGACCTCGCGGCCAGTGCGCGTCTGGCCCAGGCAGCAGGGTACGACGAGGTTAACCTGAATGTGGGTTGCCCAAGCGACCGGGTTCAGAACAACATGATCGGCGCGGTGTTGATGGGACACCCGCAATTGGTCGCCGACTGCGTGAAAGCCATGCGCGACGCGGTCTCGATACCGGTGACGGTCAAGCACCGCATCGGCATCAATGGGCGGGACAGCTACGCGCAACTTTGTGAGTTCGTCGGCACCGTGCGCGACGCCGGTTGCACCAGTTTCACCGTCCACGCCCGCATCGCGATCCTCGAAGGCCTGTCGCCCAAGGAAAACCGCGACATTCCGCCGCTGCGTTACGACGTGGTGGCTCAGTTGAAGCAGGATTTCCCCGACCTTGAGATCATTCTCAACGGCGGCATCAAAACCCTGGAAGACTGCCGGGAACACCTGAAGACCTTCGACGGCGTGATGCTGGGCCGCGAGGCCTATCACAATCCGTATCTGCTGGCCGAAGTGGACCGCGAGCTGTTTGGCGGTGACGCGCCGCCGATCACCCGCGCCGAAGCCTTGGCGCAACTACGGCCTTACGTCGAAGCCCATTTGCGCGACGGCGGCTCGATGCATCACATCACCCGTCACGTGCTGGGCCTGGGCACCGGCTTCCCCGGCGCGCGCAAATTCCGTCAACTGCTGTCAGTGGACATTCACAAGACCGACGACCCGCTGGGTTTGCTGGACAAGGCCGGGGCGTTGCTGGAAGGGCGTTAGACACCCCGCCTGAAACGCGTGAATGCCATTCGGTCCTGTCCATCAGGGGACCGACCTCCCACGTCGCGCGGCCCCGGGCATTACTTCGCCGCCCGGTCCAGATAATCGCAAAAATGCTTCTTCGCCTCATCCTCGGGGGTGTACAGACCTGCCTGTGTGACGAACGTCATGGTCACTTTCGAGCCGCTGCCTGACTTCTCCACCAGCGCATTCAGCGGCGCGACCTTGCTGGCGCCGACCTGCTGGTAGACGTTGATGATGCCGCTTTCAGGGTTGGAAACCTTCATCTGAAAACCCTCGGTCGTGAGGATATTGTTGACGTTCTTGAAGGCTCTTTTGTAGGGCGTGTCGGGCAGGTAGCCGTAGGTGCTGAAGCTTTTGCCGACGAGGATGTTGCCATCGGTGCGGAAGTTGTCGAGGCACTGACGGCCTGTCGGGTTGGATGCGCAACCCTGCAAGGCCGCGGCGGCGAGCAGGGTGAGGGTGATGCGTTTTGCCACAATCATGACGAACGGCTGTGTCATGCCATTTGCTCCGTACTTCCTGTCTGGAATGGTCTGCGCCCGAGGTGTCCGAGGCGCACATCAGTGAGGCCTGTGAAGCGTCTTGCGACACGCATCCTACAAGTTTTCAGGTGCTTGAGCGATGCGTGAAGCCGGTATTCGCGCCCGCCGCTAGCGCCTCCCGGTGCGCGTGCTGACATCGACCCACACGGCCAGTACCAGAATGCTGCCCTTGACGATCATCTGCCAGTAGCTGTCCACGTCGAGCATCGACATGCCGTTGTCCAGGCTGGTGATCACCAGAGCACCCAGCAGCGCGCCATACACCGTGCCCGATCCGCCACGCATGGAGGTGCCGCCGATGAAGCAGGCCGCGATGGCGTCCAGTTCGCCCATGTTGCCTGCCGACGGTGAGCCTGCGGCCAGTCGCGCCGTGTTGACCAGCCCGGCAAGGGCGCACATCACGCCCATGATGCCGAAGATCCACAGTTTCACTGCCTGCACGTTGATGCCGGACAGGCGCGTGGCTTCCATGTTGCTGCCCACCGAATAAATGCGGCGACCGAACACGGTCTGGCTGGTGATGTAGCTGAACACGCCGAGCAATACCAACAGCAGCAGCACCGGGACTGGAATACCGTCGTAACTGTTGAGGGTGTAGACGAAACCGGCGAGAACCGCGCCAATGGCGAGCACCCGCAGAATGTCTCGCACCAACGCGTGAGCCGCGAGGCCGTGCAGCGCGCGGTTACGACGCTGGCGCCAAGTGAGGAACAGCGTCAGGGCAAACAGCAAAACGCCCAGTACGACGCCCACCAACGGCGGCAGATAACCCTGGCCGACATACACCAGCTGTGGGGAAACCGGCGCAATGGTGGTCCCGCCTGTGATCCCCAGCAAAATCCCGCGAAACGCCAGCATGCCGCCCAGACCGACAATAAAGGACGGGATGCGCAGGTAAGCGGTCATGCAGCCGTTGGCCAGCCCGATCGCCAGGCCGCACAATGCAACGACGCCCAGGTTCAGGATCAGCGGTACGTGATAAACCACATCGAGAATCGCCGCAACGCCCCCCAGCAAACCTAGCAACGAACCGACCGACAGGTCGATTTCCCCGCTGATGATCACCAGCACCATGCCGCAGGCAAGAATGCCGGTGATGGACATTTGCCGCAGCAGATTGGAGAGGTTGCGCGGGGTTATAAAGCCGCCTTCGGTTTGCCAACTGAAGAACAGCCAGATCACCGCGATGGCGATGACCAGCGCGAGCATCTTGTAGCGGGTGAACAAGTGTTTGAGCTGATTCATGTACGCGTTTCCCTCGCATCACGGGGCTGATCGTTATTGTGATTGGCGCCAGCGGGGTGCAGGGCCGCCGCCAGCACCTGCTCTTGGGTCAGGCCCTGATTGATGAAGTCGCCACGCAACTGGCCTTCGCCGATCACCAGCACGCGGTCAGACACGCCCAGGACTTCAGCCAGCTCCGACGACACCATGATGATCGATACACCACGGGCGGCCAGGGCGCCCATCAGCTTGTAGATCTCGTATTTCGCACCCACATCGACGCCTCGGGTGGGCTCGTCGAGGATCAGCACGCGGGGTTGGGTCAGCAGCATTTTCGCCAGCACCGCCTTTTGCTGATTGCCACCGGAGAGGCTGGTGATCGGCAGGAACGGGCTTGCGGTCTTGAGGTGCATGCGCGCGATTTCTTTGTCGATGCTGCCCAGCTCGGCTTCGGCGTCGATGCGGGTCAGGCGCGAAAAGCTGTCGAGTACGGCAAGGGTGATGTTCTGGCCGACCCCCAGGTCGGGAATGATGCCTTGGCGTTTGCGGTCTTCAGGGACCATGCACAGCCCGGCGCGAATGGATTTCAGCGGCGTGCGCGTGTCGACGGGTTTACCCTCCAGCCAGACCTCTGCTTCGTAGCGACCGGGGTAGGCACCGAACAACGCTGACACGAGCTCGGTCCTGCCTGCACCCACCAGCCCGGCGATGCCGAGGATTTCCCCGCGCCGAAGGGAGAACGAGACGTCGTCGACGCGTTTGCGTTTCGGATTGTCGATGTCGTAACAGGTGACATGGCGTGCTTCGAAAACCACTTCGCCGACGTCGTGGGGCTCGGTGGGGTAGAGGTTGCTCATTTCGCGGCCAACCATCTGAGTGATGATCCTGGCGATGTCCATGTCGGCCATGGCCGTGGTCGCGATGTGTTTGCCGTCGCGAATCACCGAAATGGTGTCACAGACCGCCGCCACCTCATCGAGCTTGTGAGAGATGTAGACGCAGGCCACGCCCTTGGCCTTGAGGTCACGAATGATGTCTAGCAGCACCTCGATTTCCGAGCGGGTCAGGGCTGAAGAGGGCTCGTCGAGGATCAGCAAGCGGGCCTGCTTGTTCAGCGCTTTGGCGATTTCCACCAGTTGCTGATGCCCGCCGCCGTATTGCGACACCGGCAACGAGACGTTCATGTCCGGCACCTTGAGCTCGCGCATCAGCGCTTCGGCGCGGTGGATCATGGCGGGATAGTTCATGCGCCCGCCGGGCAGTGTCAGCTCGTGGCCCATGAAGATGTTTTCCGCCACCGAAAGGTCGGGGACGAGGGTCAGTTCCTGATGAATGATGACGATCCCGGCGGCCTCGGTTTCGGCGATGGAGTGCGCTTCCAAGGGCTGGCCGTCCCAGACGATTTCCCCCTCCCAGGTGCCGTAGGGGTAGACCGCCGACAGCACTTTCATCAGCGTTGATTTGCCTGCGCCGTTTTCGCCACACAGGCCGACGCATTCACCGGGGCGCACCGTGATGTCGATGCCATTGAGGGCTTTGACACCGCCAAAGGTTTTGACGATGCCGTTCATTTGCAGCAGGTAGTCGGACATTGCGGGGTCTCACACAAAAGCCAGAGGCGGGTGCAACGCTGCCGGTTTGCGCAATACCCTGTGGGACCGAATTCATTCGGGAAACGTCGTATCAGGCGATACATCCATGCCGGATGTACCGGCCCCTCCCGAATGAATTCGGTCCCACAGGTTGCGCGTCACGGCAGCCGATCGGGTCTGTTCAACGCGATCCGTTATTTCCCCGCTATCTGATCCTTCGTGTAGAAACCGTCCTTCTCCAGCACGTCGATGTTGTCCTTGGTCAATGGCGTCGGCGTCAGCAGGATGGTGTCGACCTTTTTGGTGCCGTTGTCATATTGCGAGCTGAAGGCCGGTTTTTCGTTGCGCGCCAGTTGCACGGAGAGCTTGGCGGCTTCCGAAGCGATGAGTTTGAGCGGCTTGTACACGGTCATGGTCTGGGTGCCGTCGATCACCCGTTTGACGGCGGCCAAGTCGGCGTCCTGGCCAGAGATCGGCACCTTGCCGGCGAGTTTCTGCGCCGCCAGGGCCTGGATCGCGCCACCGGCCGTGGCGTCGTTGGAGGCGACGATGCCGTCGATCTTGTTGCTGTTCTTGGTCAGGGCGTTTTCGACGATGCTCAGGGCTTCGGTCGGGTTCCATTCCTTGACCCACTGCTGGCCGACAATCTTTATGTCGCCCTTGTCGATGGCCGGTTGCAGCACTTTCATCTGGCCTTCGCGCAGCACCTTGGCGTTGTTGTCGGTGGGCGCGCCGCCGAGCAGGAAATAATTGCCTTTGGGCTGCGCCTTCAAGACCCCTGAAGCCTGCATTTCGCCGACTTTTTCGTTATCGAAGGAGATGTAGGCGTCGATGTCGGCGTTGAGAATCAGCCGGTCATACGACACGACCTTGATCCCCGCCTTCTTCGCTTCGGCCACGGCGTTGGTCAGCACGGTGGCATTGAACGGCACGATGACGATCACGTCGACGCCACGAGAGATCAGGTTTTCGATCTGGGAAATCTGCTTCTGCTCGTTGGCGTCCGCCGATTGCACGAACACCTTGGCGTCCATTTTTTCGGCCGCCGCGACGAAGTAGTCACGGTCCCGGGACCAGCGTTCGAGGCGCAGGTCGTCGATGGAAAAGCCGATTTTCGGATGAGCCGCATCCGCCATGACCGGCAGACTGAGCAAGGCGAGGGCAGAGGCGAGCAAGGTGCGTTTCAGGTTCTTCATTGTGGTGCGTCCTTTTATTGTTGTTTAGAGGCACTTCATGAGCGTGTCGCGGAGGAAACTGTAGAGACTTCAGTGGCGACGTGATGCAGAGAATTGTCGCGAGTTTGTCACCACATTTTGGTTGGAACTCGCCGGCAACTCACTCAACCTGAGGGAGCCGGCTTGCTGGCGAAGGCGGTGAATCAGCCACCTCACTGTCACTGACCGGACGCTTTCGCCAGCAAGCCGGCTCCCACAGATTCAATTCCCGGTGAATGCCGTCAGCGGTAGATAAACCGGCTCACAACGCCTTCGAGCATCTCCTGTCGGCCGCTGACTGCCTGCGGGTTCAGGTCATGTTCCAGCGCATGTCGGGCGAGGGATTCGAGGCTGAATTCGCCTGTCTGCACGGCGCGACCGAAGGGCTGGTCCCACCCGGCATAACGTTGGGTCTTGAACTGCTGCAGGACATCGTTCTCCACCATCGCGGCGGCGCGTTCGAGGGACAGGGCGAGCACATCCATCGCCGCCACATGGCCGTAGAACAGGTCAACCTCATCGAGACTCTGGCGACGCACCTTCGAATCGAAATTGAAACCACCATTCTGGAAGCCGCCCGCCTTGAGGATTTCGTAGGTGGCGAGGGTCAGCTCTTCGACGCTATTGGGGAACTGGTCGGTGTCCCAGCCGTTCTGGGGGTCGCCACGATTGGCGTCGATGCTGCCGAAAATACCGAGGGAGGCCGCCGTGGCGATTTCGTGGTGAAAGCTGTGCCCGGCGAGGGTCGCGTGGTTGGCTTCGATGTTGACCTTGATCTCCTTTTCCAGACCGAACTGCTGCAGAAAACCGAAGACCGTGGCGCTGTCGTAATCGTACTGGTGCTTGGTCGGCTCCTGGGGTTTGGGCTCGATCAGCAAGTCGCCCTTGAAGCCAATGGCGTGCTTGTGCTCGACCACCATGGCCATGAACCGTCCGAGCTGTTCGCGCTCGCGCTTGAGGTCGGTGTTGAGCAGGGTTTCATAGCCTTCGCGACCGCCCCAGAGCACGTAGTTCGAACCGTTGAGGCGCTGCGTGGCGTTCATCGCGTTGAACACCTGGGCGGCAGCGAAGGCGAACACCTCAGGGTCCGGGTTGCTCGCAGCGCCTGCGGCAAAGCGCGGATTGCTGAAGCAGTTCGCGGTGCCCCACAGCAGTTTCAGGCCGGTACGGGCCTGGTGGCGTTCGAGCTCATCGACCATCTGGGCGAAGTTGCGGGTGTATTCCTTGAGGCTCGCGCCTTCGGGGGCGACATCGGTGTCGTGGAAACTGTAGTAGTCGATGCCCAGCTTGGAGAAGAACTCGAACGCCGCGTCGGCTTTGAAGCGCGCCACCTCCATGGCATCCCCCGTCTTGATCCAGGGTCGCTTGAACGTGCCGACGCCGAACATGTCGGCTCCCGGCCAGACGAAGGTGTGCCAGTAACAGGCCGCCATGCGCAGGTGCTCGCGCATCGGCTTGCCGAGGATCAGCTTGTCGGCGTCGTAATGGCGAAAGGCAAGGGGGGATTCGCTGTGCGGGCCTTCGTAGCGAATGGTGTCGATTTCGGGGAAGCAGGGCATCGAAGTATTTCCTTATTGTTCTTGGCGTTGCCCCGATACTAGCAACGGCCTTGGGCCTTCCGATTACGAAAATCACCAACTCGGTGTTCGATTTTGAGTGTTGAGATTCCCTCTCGGCAGGCCTAGTCTGTGCCCACCTGTTTGGCAGGCCCGGGAGAAAAACAATGAAAACCGTCCCGCCCGTGCACCGTATCGCGCTGTTGTTCAACGGCGGCAAAATCTATGATCGCGGCATCATCACCGGCATTGGCGATTACCTCAGCAGCACGCGCGCGTCCTGGGACCTGTTCCTTGAGGAGGATTTCCTCTGCCGTTTGAAAGGCATCGAGCGCTGGCAAGGCGACGGGATCATTGCCGATTTCGACGACCCGCTGATCGGCGAAGCATTGGCGCACAGCACGCTGCCGGTGGTGGCGGTGGGTGGCTCCTACGCCGACCCCGACGCCTACCCGAAAAACATCCCTTATGTCGCCACCGACAATGTCGGCTTGATCAAAATGGCGTACGAGCACCTGATCGAAGCGGGGCTGACCCGATTCGCCTGCTTCAGCCTGCCCGAGGCGCAGAGCAATCGCTGGGCCCAGGAGCGGGAAAACGCCTTTCGTAGCCTGCTCAAGCGCGATGGCGTGCGTGGTGAGGTCTATCGCGGCTTGAGCACCAGTGCGCCGTTGTGGGACAGCGCGGTGGAGCAGCAGATCGCCTGGCTGCAACGCCTGCCCAAGCCCATCGGCATCATTGCCGTCAGCGACGCCCGTGCCCGGCAGTTGCTTCAGGCGTGCCTGACCGCGGGCATCGCGGTGCCGGAGCAAGTGGCGCTGATCGGCATCGACAACGACCCACTGACCCGCACCCTGACTCGCGTGCCGTTGAGCTCGGTGATTCAGGGCACGCAAAGCATGGGGCGGATGGCGGCGCACATGCTGCACCAGATGCTCCACGGCATGCCGTCCACGACCCATCAGATTCTCGTGCCGCCCGAGGCGATCAACGTCCAGGCATCGAGCCTTCATCAGCCGCTGGGCAATCCGTATGTGATGCAGGCGCTGCATTTCATCCGGCAGTACGCCTGCCAGGGCATCAAGACGGCCCAGGTCGCGGGCTATGTCGGTATCTCCCGGTCGTCACTGGAAGCGCATTTCCGCAAGGAACGCAGCTGCACCGTGCACGACGAGATCCTCGGGTTCAAGCTCGCGGCGGCGGCTTCACGGCTACAGAACAGTGATTCGGCCATTGCCGACATTGCCCAGCACTGCGGCTTCAAATCCGCGCAATATCTGCACACGGTGTTTCGCCGCGAGTTCGGCTGCACGCCTCGGGAATACCAGCAAAGCGCCGTTCATTCATTCGATTCTCATACGCGTTCTGCGGAGCGCGTCTTTACATGACACGTCACGATCACAGGAGTCATCGATGCATCCGATTCGTTTAGGGCTGGTGGGTTACGGCAAGATCGCACAGGACCAGCACGTGCCGGCGATCCGCGCCAACCCGCAATTCGAACTGGTAGCGGTGGCGACGTTGGGGCCGCACTGTCCAGGTGTCGAGAACTTCGGGTCGCTGTCCGAATTGCTCGCCAGCGACGTTCAGGTAGACGCGATTGCCTTCTGCACGCCGCCCCAGGGGCGTTTCGCGCTGGTCGACGAAGCGCTGAATGCGGGCAAGCATGTGCTGGTGGAAAAGCCGCCGTGCTCGACGTTGGGTGAGGCGTTTGCGCTGATCGACCACGTCGAACGGGCCGGGGTGAGCGGTTTGTTCGCCTGGCACTCACGGTTTGCGCCAGGCGTGGCGACTGCAAAGGCGTGGCTTGCAGGCACGACGCTCAACGAGGTGCGCATCGAGTGGAAAGAGCAGGTGCGCAAGTGGCATCCGGGTCAGACCTGGATCTGGCAGGCGGGCGGGCTGGGCGTCTTCGATCCGGGGATCAACGCGCTGTCCATCGTCACTGACTTGCTGCCGGGCGCGCTGTTCGTCGAGTCCGCCGCGCTGAGCGTGCCGAGCAACTGTCAGTCCCCCATCGCCGCGTCGTTGAATATCCGCAACGCGCACGTGTCGGTGAAGGCGGCGTTCGATTTCGACCACAGCGTGAATGAGCTGTGGCGCATCGAGTTGCACAGCGATGGTGGCGTGCTGCGTCTGGATTCGGGCGGGGCTGAGGTCAGCCTCAATGGCGTGGCGCAGGCCGTGTCGGAAGAGGGCGAGTACCCCGCGATGTACCGGCATTTCGCGCAATTGATCGCCGAGGGCCGCAGTGATCTTGATTTGCAGCCACTGAGGATCGTGGCTGACAGTTTCTTTGTGGGCAGCAAGGAGACGGTGCCGGCGTTTTATGAGTGATGGAACACCGCCCTCGATTCTGGCCGAGGCCCTGAGACTTCGGTGTGTCAGGCAAACCCTGCAATCCAATTTCGCTGCCGGTGCCCGGCAGATCGCAGGCAAGCCAGCTCCCACGGCCTTCGGCCAGAATCTAAAGCCTAAATCGCGCCGCGATCCCGCTTCTGCCGAAGGCGTGGGAGCTGGCTTGCCTGCGATCGGCTGCGCAGCAGTCGCAAACCCGATGGACGCGAAGTGCCTGACACCATCAGGGTGTCTGGTCTGACTGCCGCGATGCGGCAGCATAATCTTTAATTCAACACAAAATCATTCTTCATCCGCAGCGTCCGGCTCGGGATGGAGTTGCGGTCAATCCCGCCCTGAAGCGTGTAGGCCAGATCGTCGTACCAGTTCGCGTCTTCCAGGTACCACGAATGTGACACCAGCCCGTCGATCACTTCGAACTTGCGGTTTTTCACAGCGAGATAGCGAGGACCGCAATCGACGTCCAGCGCCTTGTCGTCGGCGGGAGTGTCCTCGGGCATGCCGACCCGGCCGACCCGTGAGCTGGTGTCGATGTTTTTGGCATTCGAAACGGCCAGCGCTTCGTCATAACCGCTGAAATAGTTCGTCAGCCGCCCGCAATGGCTGAACGTCGGGATCATGTCCGAGTTGCCCAGCGCGAAGCACGACGACGAAATGTCAGCGCCAAACAGCACCATCTGGCCGATGCGCCAGTCGTTGGCCAGCCCCGAATCACGCATTTTGTCCACCGACCGAAAAGCTTCGCGCACCACAAACGCACCCATGGAGTGGGCCATCACGTGGACGTTGATCGGGCACTCGGGCAGCGAGAAGGTCATGAACGGGACGATGCCGCGTTTGACCAGCAGCGCGGCGGAGTCTTGCGCCTTGCCGCGATCCGCCAGGTACAGCAGGGTTTTGCTTTCTGATGGCCAATCAAACCCCACCACCATGCACGGGTAGTTGCGGGCGCGCAGCTCGCGTTCGATCAGCCGTTGTCGAGTTAGTGCTTCTTTTGAGTTGGTGTTGTAGCCGTGCACGAAAAACACCACGTCCAGCGCCGTGCCCTTTGCCGGGGCGGCCTGTTCGAGAATCGCGGTCATCCATTGCTTGGCCGAATTGATGCTGTGAATGGGCGACGGCTCGGCCGCATCGGGCGGCACTTTCAGGTAGGTGCCTGGGCCAACGTCTGTGCCGAAAGCACCGTTGGCTTTGCTGCGGGTACTCAGAATGAAGCTGTCCATGGAGAAGAGTCCTTGCTGTCCGATTGACGGAGCGATCCGATTGACGGATTGGCCATTCTGAGCAGCGACCGAGGGGCGCCCGCACGAGCGGCGCAGTTCTGGGTTCGGGGCGCGGCAATGCGGATCGGCGAGTGCTCGACAACCCAAGAGGTGTAGCGTTGGATAGACGACTTGTCCAACCCGATCAGGCAGGACAGCACGCGACGGGGATTACAGGCGCAGGAGGGACACCGCGTGAAGGGTCAGAAGTGACCGACGCCCGCGAGCGCGATGGAGAAGGAAACGATCAGCATCAGCAGAATGGACATGTTGATGGACATGGGTGAAATCCTTGTTCAGTTTGGTCAATGCCGACATGATCCCGATCTGCGCGCAAAAAATGAACGGCGTTCGTGTGGATGTTCGCTATCGATACAATCAATACTCCAGGGCTTTGAAACGCGGCTTGCGGGTGTGTCAGGTCCGATACATGCCCGTGTTCTACAGGTTTTTAAACATCTCCCAGAACGACGCCCCGACGCCGGTCATGCTCTCGCCCGCGATCAACCCGGCGGCCGCGGTGATCGCAAACCGTTCGGTGAGGCTCGGCCAG
This sequence comes from Pseudomonas sp. NPDC088368, assembly GCF_044753445.1. Taxonomy (NCBI): domain Bacteria; kingdom Pseudomonadati; phylum Pseudomonadota; class Gammaproteobacteria; order Pseudomonadales; family Pseudomonadaceae; genus Pseudomonas; species Pseudomonas sp. NPDC088368. Next base: position 176,445 of record NZ_JBIVNG010000003.1, on the reverse strand, counting down.
CGACGGCTCACGGCCCAGGTCAGCACCGCGCCCATCCCCATCATCAAGGACGTCGAGGCCGGCAGGACGAACGCCAGGCCCAGAGCTGCTGAACTGGGGAGCCAGCGCGCCAGACGCTGAGGCAGCAGGGTGTCAAGCGCGCCCAGGAGCACGCCGAAGAGCCCACCGACAACGATCGCCCAGCGAATCTGCGGCGTCAGCGACCCCAGGCCATGGGTCAGGGTTTCGGCCACGGCTTTCCAGGTGGCGACAGCAGGGGCGGGCCATTGCTCGGTGAGCAGCATGTGCTGGGGATCGGGAATCAGGGCGAGGTACACCAGCACGCCGACCACACTGCCGATGAAGATGCCGATGCATTGGGCGACGACCTGTTTTTTCGGGGTCGCGCCGATGGCCAGGCCCACCTTGAAGTCGTTCATCAGGTCCGTCGATTGCCCGGCCGCGCCGCCCGCCGTGTTGGCGCTCATCAGGTTGATTGGCACCTCGCCCGGCGCGATCAGGCCGAACGTCAATTGCGACAGCTTGCCGATGGCGCCGATGGGCGCGATACCCGTGGCGCCGACCACCCGCGCGGCCACGACGGCCAGACAGATCGCCAGCGGAATGCTCAACAACGCCATCCATAGGTCGATCCCAAACAGCGCGGCTTGAAGACCGACGACCAGCGCAATCGACAGCACCAGGCCAACGGCGGGGCCGGGAGAGAAGGGTGCACGGGCGCGTTTTTCTTTGGGGCTTTGGTCCGTTTTGGGGCCAATGAAAAGGCGGATGCCCAACGCTGTCAGCGTCGAGCACACCATCAGGCTGACCCCCGGCCACAGCAGCCATTCGACGAGCTTGGCAAACTGCGGACCTGTGGCGTCGGGGGCCAGCATCACCCAGCCGTGATCGAGCAGCCATGGCGACAATCCGCCCCCACGCCAGCAACGCGCCAATCAGCAGGCTCACACCGACGCGAATGCCGATGATCCCGCCGAAGCCGATCAGCAGCAGTGAAGGGTCGAGGGTGAAGGTCAACCGCTCCAGTTGCGCAGTGGGCGCCCAGCGCGGAATTGCCCAGACGAAGCCGTCGATCCACTTCACCAGTCCCGACAGTAACGCCGCGCCGAACAACACTTTGATGCGGGTCACCGCCTCCTGCCCGTGACGATAAATGTGCTGCAGGGTTTCCAGCGTCGCCATACCCTCGGGAAACTTCAGGCCGTTGTCGTTGAGCAGGGTGGGGCGCAAATACCACGCGATCCAGATGCCGAGAAAGCTGACCGAAAACACCCACTCCATCATCGGCACAGGGTCCAGTTGCTGGCCGGTCAGCAGGGTGTACGCGGGGATCGGCGCCACCAGCCCGCCCGAGATGATCGACGCGGCGGCCGAGGCGACGGTCTGGTTGATGTTGCTCTCATGGAGGGTCCACGGCGGCTGCCGGTGATTGCGACGGGCGAGGCTTTGCCAGATTCCGAAACCCACCAGCAGCGCGATGATCGACATGTTGAACGACCAGCCGATTTTCAGTCCGGCATAGACGTTCGAAGGCGTCAGCAGAGTGCCCAGCACAGCGCCAGTCAACACGGCACGCAGGCTCAGTTCACGCTCGATGCGGAGGGTAGAAGGGGGCGTCGCGGCGTATTGGCCCATGGAGCGTCCTGTGGTCGGTGTCAGGACTAATGAGCGTCATGGGGTGGGAAAGGTTCAGCAGTGGTGGAGTCTGCGGTGTGTCAGAGGCACCACATTGAGGTTTTGCGACTGCTGCGCAGAGAGCGTGGCTTACTACCATGGTGAGTCACGCCCTCTGATCAGAAGCGAGTTAGCGGCACGGTTCAAGCTCTTGATTCTGGCCGGAGGCCGTAGGAGCTGGCTTGCCTGCGATCGGCTGCGCAGCAGTCGTAAAACCACACAACGCGGTGAATCTGATGCACCGCGTTTACCGGGCTTGCTGCCGCTGCGCGCCAGATCGCAGGCAAGCCAGCTCCTACGCCCTTCGGGCAGAGGCAAGACTGTGTTCCTCCCAGAGGGCATGCGACACCCGTCGCAAGTCCGCTATGAAATGTGTCGCCAATGACACGATTTTCACGCCCCCAAAATTGCTGCCGCGTAGGAAATAGGCGACCATCAAAACGTTTTTTAAACGACAAAAATCCTTCTGAATCATAATTTTAAAAAGCGTTTGCCAGCATTTCGCCGCCACTTGTCGAACAACAAAACGACCATGTGCTTATAACGAAAGTTTCACCAATCGGTAAAATTTCTTACGTTGCAATGAGAATCGTTTGCGTTATCCTTCGCGTCTCTTTGACACCAGGGATGCCAGACAAGATGGGTTTTCAACCTGCAATGAGCCAGCCCACAAGGCTTCGCTCCTCCTGTGTGGGCGGGGCTTGTGTCCCGATAGATCCTCGTCTCGACGCGCTGATGGGCACTTACAACACCCATCGCGAGGGGCTGTTGCGGCTGGCCGCCAAATTCCTCGGCTGCCGTGCCCGCGCCGAAGACGTCGTGCAGGACGCGTTCCTGAAGATGCTCGAAAGCGATCTGTCGTCTATCGAGCCTGCCCGCTATATGTTCCGCGTGGTGCGCAACCTGGCCATCGACCGCCTGCGTCGTCAGCGGCTGGAGCGCAACCACGGCGCCGAAACCGAGCTGGACGAGCCGCCGCGTTTCGAGGTCTCACCCGAGCGCGTACTCGCCGGGCGCGAGTCGCTGAACCAACTGGTCGGCGCCCTCAACGAACTGCCCAAGCGCATGCGCATCGTCTTCAACCTCAGCCAGATTCAGGGCTACACCCAGCGCGATGTGGCCAAGGTGATCGGCACCTCGCCGACGATGGTCAACTTCCTGCTGCGTGACACCCTGTCCCATTGCCGCGCCCGGCTGGGCGAGCTTTAGCCGCCGACGCTTCACCCTTTGTTTTCTGCTTTCACTGCCCGGAGTCATCCATGAAATTAGTTCGTCTGGTCTTCCAGCAATACCGTTGGCCACTCGCGATGGTGTTGCTGTTGAGCATCAGCAGCGGCCTGTTGAGCGTGGGTGTGATCGCCTTCGTCAACCAGCGCATGATCAGCACCCACGACGGTCTGGGCACCGCGTTGTGGCAGTTCGGCCTGATGCTGGTCCTGCTGTTGGCGCTGGCATCCGGGGCGTCGCTGTCGCTGACCGCGCTCGGCCATCGTTTCGTCTACGGCCTGCGTCGGGTGATGGTCAAGCGCCTGCTCGACACCAACATCGAGCGCATCGAAGCCATCGGCGGGGCGAAAATCTTTGCCAGCCTGTCCAGCGACATTCGTGCCGTGACCATGGCGTTCGTGCAGTTGCCAGACCTGATCTACGGCACCGTGTTGAGCGTTGCCGCCTTCAGTTACCTGGCCTGGCTGTCGCCGTCGCTGTTCATCACCACGCTGTGCTGGATGGCCTTCACCCTCGGCGTCGGCTGGCTGCTGGTGGGCAAACTCAACGCCCACATCCGCGCGCTGCGTGAGTCCGAAGACAAGCTGTACCAGAGCTATCAAGGCGTGATTGACGGGCGCAAGGAATTGACCCTCAATCGTGACCGCGCACGTCGTCTGTACGAAGAAACCTTCGACGCCGCCGCCTTGCGCTATCGCGAGCATTTCACCCTCGCGGACCGCTACCACGGCCTGGCGAGCAACTGGGCAAACATCATGGTTCTCGGCACCATCGGCCTGGCGTTTTACCTGGCCAACGGCCTGGGCTGGGCACCGACCGAAGTGGCCGCGACCTACGCGCTGACCGTGCTGTTCATGCGCACGCCGCTGGTGCTGGCCGTCGCCGCGATCCCGGCGCAAATCTCTGGCCGCGTGGCGCTGGACAAGGTCGAATCCCTGGCGCTGGCCGAGCATCACGACAGCTTCGAGATCGCGCCGAGCCACATTGTCGGCCACTGGCAAACCCTCGAATTGCGCGACGTCGAATACCACTACCCGGCGCAGGGCGATGAGCCCGGTTTCGATGTGGGCCCGGTGAACCTGACGTTGCGCCGTGGCGAAACGGTGTTCCTGATGGGTGGCAACGGCAGCGGAAAATCCAGCCTGGCGCGCCTGCTCAGCGGCCTGTATCGCCCCTCGGCAGGGGCGATTCTGATCGACGGCCAAGTGATCGGTTCGGACGACTGGCTCGCCTATCGGCACCTGTTTGCGAGTGTGTTCACTGACTTTCATCTGTTCTCGCAACTGCTGGGTGCCGACGGCGAAAACGCCGCTGCCGAGCACATCGATCACTGGCTCGACCAACTGCACATGAAGCACAAGGTGCAGATCGGCAACGGCCATCTGCTCGACACGCGCTTCTCCCAAGGGCAGCGCAAGCGTCTGGCGCTGCTGCTGGCGGTGCTGGAGAAACGCGACATTCTCTTGCTCGACGAGTGGGCCGCCGACCAGGACCCGTTGTTCCGCCGCTTCTTCTACCGCGAGCTGTTGCCGATGTTCAAGCAGGCCGGGATCACCGTGTTTGCCGTCAGTCACGACGACCAGTATTTCGATCTGGCAGACCGTCTGGTGAAGATGGAGTCCGGTCAGCTCAGCGAATTGCAGGGTGATCGCCGCGACAACGCCAGCCGTGACGCCGTGGAAGAAATCGGCGGCGCGTATTCGCTGAAAACCGTAAAGGCTTTGTAAGTTTTTCACCCCCGAAGACTAAACAGCCGAAAGGCTCAGGCGTCTTTAATGATAATCAGTCCTATTCATCACTGATGCGCGTGAACTGCCCCCAACTGCTTGTGGCAATACCTTTGCAGCTGGATCTCATCGCGCATCGCGCCTAACGAGAGGGAAGCATGGAACTCGTCTACGACTACATCGGCATTGGTTTCGGCCCGTCGAACCTGGCTTTGGCGATCGCCACCCAGGAGCATGCACTGCGCAACGGTCTGGCGCCCCAGGTGTGTTTCCTCGAAAAGAAGCCCGCGTTCAACTGGCACGAAGGCATGCTGATCGACGGCTCGACGATGCAGATTTCCTTCCTCAAAGATCTGGTGACGCTGCGCAATCCGGCCAGCCGTTTCACCTTCGTCAACTACCTCAAGGAGCGGGGGCGTCTGCAGGATTTCATCAACCTCAAGACATTCTTTCCGACCCGCGAGGAGTACACCGATTACCTGAGCTGGGCGGCCTCGCACTTCAATGAGCAGGCCCATTACGGTGAAGAAGTGATCTCGGTCGAGCCGCATTTTCTGGACGGCCGCTTCGTCGCGGTGGACGTGCTGTCCCGAGGGCCGGGCGGTGGCGTTTCCCGCCGTCGCGCACGCAATCTGGTGTTCGGCATCGGCGGCATTCCCCAAGCCCCGGCGGCGTTTGACGGCCTGAGCGACCCGCGCATCCTGCACTCGGCGGGCTATCGTGGCGGCATCGAGAAGCTGCTGACCAACCGCCCTGGCCCCGTGCGCGTGGCCGTGGTCGGCGGCGGTCAGAGTGCGGCGGAAATCTTCGAGGATCTGGCCAGCCGTTTCGACAATGTCGAGGCCAGCCTGGTGATTCGTGGCAGCGCCTTGAAGCCCTCCGACGACAGCCCCTTCGTCAACCAGATCTTCAACCCGTCGTTCACCGACACAATTTTCAATCACAGCGAAGAGCGCCGCGACGCGCTGTTCACTGAGTTCCGCAACACCAATTACTCGGTGGTCGACACCGACCTGATCGAAACCATCTTCCAGCGCATGTACCAGCAGAAGGTTCGCGGTGAGCAGCGTCATCGCTTGCTGACCAACCGCGAAGTGGCCCACGCCGAAGTCAGCGCGGCGGGCATCGAGCTGTTCCTGCGCGACGCGCCCCATGACCAGATGCACAGCGAGTCCTTCGACGTCGTGGTGTTGGCCACCGGTTACCGTCGCGACTATCACCTTGAGCTGCTGGCCGGTGTGCAGGCGTACATCCAGGGCTCGAACGTTGACCGCAATTATCGTCTGCCACTGAGCGCGGGCAGCGAAGCGGGCATCTTTCTGCAAGGTTGCTGCGAAGACAGCCATGGCCTGAGCGACACGCTGCTGTCCGTGCTGGCCGTGCGTTCCCAGGAAGTGGTGGAGTCGATCTTCGCCGACTACGAGCAGCCTTGCTCAGCCCGACCGGCGCACCCCCATGAGCGGGTGGCGCTGAAGCTGGCGCGCTGATGTAGCGCTCGTCGCCAAACGGTGGCCGTTCGCGGCCGCCTCATCCTTTTTCACAACGTTGCGGGAGGCCTGACCGGGCCTTCCGTGGGTTGAGCCTTGCCGAAACAAACAGGTGAAAGCATGACATCCATACGAGATCAGGCCGCGCATTTTCCCGAACTGGTGGGCTTGTATGCGCAGCGCCAGCCGGACCGGATTGCCCTTCGACACATCGTCCATGAAGATCAGGCCCCGCTGCTGACCACCTACGCCGAGCTGGACCGCCAGGCCCGGGCCGTGGCCGGTGTGTTGCAGCATCAGCTGGGTGCGCAAGGCGGCGAGCGCTGCGTGCTGATCCTGCCCACTGGTGCCGATTACGCGGCGGCCTTTCTCGGCTGTCTGTACGCAAAAGTCATCGCCGTGCCCGCGTTTGCGCCCGAGTACAACCGGCAGACGCACCTGGATCGGCTAACGGGCATTCTTCAGGACGCGGCGCCGGGCGTGGTGCTGGGCCGCCGCGAAGACCTGGATAAATTCCAACACCTATTGCAACCGTTCATGCCCGCGGGCGGACGCTTCATCGCCATTGAAGACATCGACGGTGGGCAAGGCACGTTCCAGCCCTCGTTGATCGACACTTCGTCGCTCGCCTTTTTGCAATACACCTCGGGGTCCACCAGCGCGCCAAAAGGCGTGATGGTCTCTCACAACAACCTCATGGCCAACGAAGTCGCCATGGCCCGGCACTTCGTCACCGACGCCTCCACCGAAAGCTGGGTGAGCTGGCTGCCGCTCTACCACGACATGGGCCTGATGTGCGGCCTGCTGCTGCCGCTGTACTACGGCGGCACCCTGACGCTGATGTCGCCGAATTATTTCCTTGGTCGCCCGGCGCGCTGGCTGGAAGTGATGAGCGAATACAACGGCACCTTCTCCGGCGGCCCGGATTTCGCCTATCGCCTGTGCGTCGAGCGGGTGAAGCCGAGCGCGGTCAAGGGCCTCAAGCTGGACCACTGGAGCCTGGCGTTTTCCGGCTCCGAGCCGATTCGCATCGCCACGCTGGACGCCTTCAGCGAGCACTTCGCAGCCGCCGGTTTCGACCGCCGCGCCCTGACCCCGAGTTATGGCCTCGCCGAAGCGACGTTGTTCGTCAGCGCCGCCCACCGGGCCGTGCCCTTCGGCATCAAGCGGTTCGACGGCAGTCAGCTCGCTGCGGGTGATGCCGACGAAGCGCTGTTCGCCCACCAGAACGCGACGAGTCGTTTGCCCGGTTGCGGCTGGTGCCGCGACGACCATGGGCTGCGCATTGTCGACCCCGCCAGTCAGGCCGTTTTGCCGGAAGGGCAGGTCGGCGAAATCTGGATCGGCGGCCCCAGCGTTGCCGAAGGCTACTGGCAGAACCCCGAGGCCACCGCGCAGACCTTTGTGCAGCAAGACGGCCAGCGCTGGCTTCGCAGCGGCGACCTTGGCATCGCCAGCGGTGGCGAGCTGTTCATCACCGGCCGCCTCAAGGATCTGATCATTCTCAACGGCCAGAACCTTTATCCGCAGGACATCGAACAGTCGCTGGAAAAAACCGTCGAGCTGCTGCGTCGCGGGCGTATCGCCGCATTCCCGGTGACCGATGAACAAGGCGCGGAAGGCGTCGGCCTGGCGCTGGAAATCAGCCGCAACGTGCGCCGCCTGATGAAGCCGCAGATGATCTGCGACGCCGTCCGCGATGCCGTGTCGGAACTGTTTCTCGTGGCACCGAAAGTCATCGTGCTGCTGGAACCCGGCGCCTTGCCGCGCACCACCAGCGGCAAATTGCAACGCTCCGCCTGCCGCGTCGGCTGGCAGAACGGCAGCCTCGACAGCTTCGCGGTCTGGCAGGACGGTCGTCTGCTGGACGTCGAGGGCGAGCCGGTGGATGACGTCTCGCTGTTGCCCGAAGTGGTCGCCGCATGGCGAGAAGTGCTGGGAAAGGATGAGCTGAAAGCCGCCGACCATTTCTTCGCCCGTGGCGGCGATTCGGTCGGCGTTGCGCAGGTATTGTCGCGCCTCAACAGCGAGCTGGGCCTGAAGCTGGAACCCGCGCACCTGTTCGAACACCCGACGCTTGGTGCATTCAGCGCCCACGTTGCAAGCCAAACCCGCACCGCTGAGCGTACCCCCGCCGTAACGCGGATTTCCCGCGATACCGCGCCTGAGCAGTCGTTCGCTCAACAACGCTTGTGGTTCCTCGCGCAACTGGAACCGGACAGCAGCGCCTATCACCTGTGTGGCCAGTTGAGCCTGAGCGGCGCCATCGACGACGTCGCCTTGCAACACAGTTTCGACGAGCTGGTCGCCCGCCATGAAAGCCTGCGCACCACCTTCGCCATCGACGCCAACGAAGTGCTGGTGCAGCGCATCCACGGCGCCCAGCCGGTGGTCATCGAACAGCACGACTTGAGCCTGCACGCACAACCCCTCGAAGCTTTGGGCGAACTGGCCAAGGCCGCCGTCGAGCAACCCATGGACTTGCAGACCGGACCGTTGTGGCGCGTGCTCAACGTGCGGCTAGCCCCCGGTCAGCAGCAACTGGTGCTGGTGCTGCATCACATCATCGCTGACGGCTGGTCAGTGCAGGTCATCCTCAAGGACTTCGCGGCGCTCTACAGCGCTCACGCCAAAGGGCAGGTACCAGCGCTGGCGCCACTGCCGATTCAATACGCCGACGTCGCCGCCTGGCAACGCCAGCGCCTGGCAGGGGGCGAAGGTGAGCGGCAACTGGCCTACTGGCGTGAGCGTCTGGGGGACACCCAGCCGGTGCTCACCTTGCCAGCGGATCGTCCACGTCCTGCGCAACAAAGCCACCGTGGCGCCCGCTATGCCCTCGCGTTCGACAGTGCGCTGAGCCAAGGCTTGCGCGACCTCGCCAGTGCTCACGGCGCGACGCTGTTCATGGTCATGCTCGCGGCCTACAAAACCCTGTTGCAGCGCTACAGCAGCCAGACCGACCTGCGCGTCGGCGTGCCTGTGGCAGGGCGGACTTGCACCGAAGCCGAAGGCCTGATCGGGCTGTTCGTCAACACGCTGGTGCTGCGCACCGAAGTCTCACCGCTGCACTCGTTCAGCACGTTGATCGACGCGGTCAAACACACCGCGTTGGGTGCCCAGAACCATCAGGACTTGCCGTTCGAACACCTGGTCGAAGCCTTGGGCGTGTCCCGCAACCTCAGTCACAACCCGCTGTGCCAGGTGAAATTCACCCAGCAATTCCCGCTGCCACAGAACCTTGAAATGGGCGGCATGCGCATGGACGTGAACCAGCTGGATGACTTCTCCGCGCACTTTGACCTGGGGTTGGACATCACCGACAGCGACGAAGGTATTCAGGCGGTTTTCACCTACGCCTGCGACCTGTTCGACGAACCAAGCATCGCCGGTTTTGCCGCCGACCTGGTGCGCCTCTGCGCGCAAGTCGTGGCAGACCCCAACGCGCGACTGGCAGACCTGAAAGTGTCTGCCGTGCCGTCACAGCTGAAGGCCGAGCGGGTGTCATTCCCGGCCACCAACGTGCTGACGCTGTGGAATGCCAGTGTCAGCGCGCAGCCTCAAACGCTGGCATTGCAGGGTGAAGATCACGGCATCGATTTCGCCACTGCCGACGCTGACGCCAATCGACTCGCCCAGCACCTGCGCGCTTCCGGTGTGGGCGCGGAAAGCCGCGTCGGCCTGCTGCTGGAACGCTCGGTGGAGTTCGTCGTCGGTGTGCTGGCGATCCTCAAGACCGGCGCTGCCTACGTGCCGCTGGACCCGAAATGGCCGGCCGAGCGTCAGGCGTTCGTGTTGGCTGACAGCGGCGCTCGCTGGCTGATCAGCGATGCGCCTGCGCCTGCCGATTTCAGCGGCGAGGTCATCGGCGTTGAGGCGGCGGCCATGTGGCGTTGCCAATTGGCCACGGCGCTGAACCTGCCGCTGCACCCTGAACAAGCCGCGTACCTGATCTACACCTCCGGCACCAGCGGCACGCCGAAGGGCGTGGTCATCAGCCACGGCGCGCTGGCCGATTACGTGCAGGGCTTGCTGTCGCGTCTGTCATTGGACGCTGACGCGAGCATGGCCATGGTCTCCACGGTAGGTGCCGACTTGGGCCACACCGTGCTGTTCGGCGCCCTGTGTTCGGCGCGCACGCTGCACCTGATCAGCCCGGAACGCACCACTGACGCCGACCGCTTTGCCGCGTACATGGCGGCTCACAACGTGGGCGTGCTGAAAATCGTGCCGACCCATTTGAGCGGCCTGCTGCAAGCAGCCAATCCTGCCGACGTGCTGCCGGAGCAGGCGTTGATTCTTGGCGGCGATGCCTTGCCGTGGGAGCTGGTGGCGCAGGTCAAATGCTTGAAACCGGCGTGCCGCGTCATCAACCACTACGGCCCGACCGAAACCACGGTCGGCGTGCTGAGCAACGAGCTGGCAGAACTCCAGACCGCAGCCGACAGCGCCCCCATTGGCCGTCCGCTGCCCAACGCTACTGCGCTAATCCTCAACGAGCAGCTGGAACCGGTGGTGCAGGGCGACGTCGGCGAGCTGTACATCGGCGGACCGGGCCTGGCGCGGGGGTATCACGACCGCCCGGCCATGACCGCCGCCGTGTTCATTCCCGACCCGAGTGGCCGTGGCCGTCGCCTGTACCGCAGCGGCGACCGGGCGCGACTGTTGGCCAACGGGCAGATTCAATTCCTCGGGCGCGCCGACGACCAGGTCAAGGTCCGCGGTTACCGCGTGGCCCTGGGGGAAATCGCCCAGCGCCTGCGTCAGCTGGACGGCCTGCGTGACGCCCATGTGCGGGTCGACGACCGCGGCCAATTGATCGCCTATGCCTTGATCGCCAAAGGGACGCAAACCGACGGCGAAGCCCTGCGGGCGCAACTGGCCAAGCGCCTGCCGGATTACATGGTGCCTAGCCACGTGCTGACGCTGGAAGCCTTCCCGGTCACGCCCAACGGCAAGCTCGATCATGCCGCGCTGCCTGCGCCGCACACAGTCTCCCAGACCTTCGAAGCCCCCCGTGAAGGTGTCGAAGCCACGTTGGCCGCGCTGTGGGAAAACGCGCTCAACGTTGAATCCGTAGGCCGTCACGACAATTTCTTCACCCTCGGTGGCGACTCGATTCTCAGCCTGCAAATCATCGCCCGCGCCCGCCGTCAGGGCATTCGCCTGACGCCCAAGCAATTGTTCGAAAAACAGACCATCGCCGAGCTGGCCCAAGTGGCGGTGCTGGCCGACGCCAAACCGGTCGCTGCCCCCGTGTCTGCGCCGGTAATGCCCCGTGATTTCGCGTTGACCCCGATTCAGGCGCGTTTCTTTGCCTTGCCCGTTGCGCAGCGTTCCCACTGGAACCAGTCACTGTTGCTGAACCTGCCGAACGCATTGGACATCAGCGTCTTGCAACAGGCCCTGGCCGTGCTGTTGGCGCATCACGACAGCCTGCGCCTGAGCTTTCATCAAAGCGACGACGGCCAATGGCAGCAGCGCTATCGCGAGACCGAAACCGCCGAGCGATTGCTGTGGACCTGCGAGCTGAGCCGCGAAGAAGACCTCGCGTCCCTCAGCGACGAAGCCCAGCGCAGTCTCAACATTGAGACCGGTCCGCTGCTGCGCGTGGTCCATGCCCGTCTGCCGTCGGGTGAGGGGCGGCTGCTGATCGCCATCCATCACCTGGCCGTGGACGGCGTGTCATGGCGCGTGCTGCTGGAAGACTTGCAACACGCCTACAGCCGCTTGGTGGTGGGGCAATCGGTCGCGCTGGCCGAAAAAACCGCAAGCTTCCAGCGCTGGTCGCAGTCCCTGCATAAGCTGGCGCGCAGCCCTGAACTGGCCGCGCAGTTGCCCCATTGGCAGGAGCTGTCAGCCGCCGACGCCTGCCTGCCGGGCGACACCTCGGTTCACAGCCTGATCGGCGCGGGCGACACGATCAGCCTGACCCTCGATGCACAGGACACCCGTCGCCTGCTCAGCGAAGCCCCGGCGGCGTATCGCACCCGCATCGACGACCTGTTGTTGGCCGCGCTGTCTCAAGCGTTGTGGCAGTGGAGCGGGCGTCGGCGTCATGTCATCAGCCTCGAAGGCCATGGCCGTGAAGACGTCTTTGAAAACGGCAACGCGCTGGACCTGAGCCGCAGCGTCGGCTGGTTCACCAGCCTGTACCCGGTGGCGCTGGAGGCGGATGACGACGCCATTGCCACGCTCAAATCGGTCAAGGAAGCCGTGCGTGCCGTGCCGGAAAAAGGCCTTGGCTACGGTGTTCTGAAATACCTCGCCGGGGCCGATTTGCCCGAGCTGGTGGGGCAGGGCGTGACCTTCAATTACCTCGGTCGTTTTGACGACAGTTTCGGTGATTCCGGGGACGCGCTGTTCTCGCTGTCGAGCCAAACCCTCCAGCACCTGCGGGACCCGAAAGGCCCACTGGCCAACGCCTTGGCCATCGACGGTCAGGTGCGCGGCGGCCAGTTGCACCTGGACTGGACCTTCAGTCGCGAGCGTTTCAGTCGCGAAACCATCGAGCAACTGGTGGCGCTGTATCGTGCGCAGCTGGTGCAGTTGATCAATCATTGCAGCGACGAGCACAACGCCGGCCTGACCCCGTCGGACTTCCCGCTGGCGGGCCTCACCCAAACGCAACTGGACGCCCTGGCGATTCCAGCGCGGGAGATCGAAGACATCCTGCCATTGGCGCCCATGCAGCAAGGGATTCTGCTGCACAGCCTGTTGGAACAGGGCAACGGCATCTACCTGATGCAAGACCAGTACGCCGTCGGCAGCGACGTGATTTTCGAGGCGTTCAAACACGCGTGGCAGCAGGTGGTGCAGCGCCATCCAGCCTTGCGCACGGCATTCCACGGGCTGGAAAGCGGCGTGCAGCGTCAGGTGGTCATGCGCCGCGTGCCGTCGCCTGCGCAACTGATCGACCTCAGCCATTTGTCCCGCGCTGCCGCCGAGGCCGAGCTGGAAGCGCTGCTCAGCGCCGAGCGCGAACAGGGCTTTGATTTCGCCAAGGCGCCGTTGCTGCGTCTGCGTTTGGTGAAGTTTGGCGCGGCGGATTTCCGCATCGTGCAGAGCCACCACCACGCGCTGATCGATGCCTGGTGCCGGGGGTTGATGCTTACCGAGTTCTTCGCCCACTACCGCGCGTTTCTGGAAGGGCGCCACGTCAGCTTGCCTGCCGCTCGCCCGTATCGGGATTTCCTCGCCTGGCTTGCCGAGCAGGATGAAGCGGTCAGCCGCGATTACTGGCGCGAGGCGCTGGCCGGGTTCACCGACGTTACGCCGCTGCCGTACCGTCACAGTCCTCACGGTGAGCCGCAGATGCGCGACGTGACCCTGGCCCTCGGTAACGCGCAGACCGCCAGACTGGCCGATCAGGCCCGTCAGCATCGTCTGACCGCCAACACCTTCGTGCAGGCCGCGTGGGCTTTGCTGCTGATGTGTCACAGCGACCGCGACGACGTGGTGTTTGGCGTCACCGTGGCCGGTCGTCCCACTGAACTGGAAGGCATCGAAGGCGCGTTGGGGCTGTTCATCAACACGTTGCCATTGCGCATTCGGCGTCCGGGTCTGGGCGCATCGGCGCTGGACCTGCTCAACGCGTTGCAGGCGCAAAACGCCGAAATGCGTCAGCACGAACACCTGTCGCTGGCCGACATTCAGCTGCTGGCGGACACCCCGCGCGGTCAGCCGCTGTTCGACAGCCTGTTCGTCTTTGAAAGCGTTCCGTTGGGCGCCGAGGTTCAGCAGGCCGTGAACGAATACCGCATCCAACCGCTCGCCAACCGCACTCACACCAACTACCCGTTGACCGTGGTGCTGCTGCCCGGCGAGTCCCTGCAATTGCAGCTGACTTACGACACCCGCCACTTCAACGACGGCGACATGAACACGCTGGTCGGCCACTTCCGTCGCCTGCTCGCACAGCTGATCGACAACCCGCAACAGACCCTCAGCCAATTGCAGGTGCTGGAACAGGCCGAGCGCGAGCAACTGCTGGAACAGGGCCAAGGCCCGGTGCAAAAACATTGGTACGACATCAGCTACCTGGAGCGTTTCGAGTCGCGGGTGCAGGCCCATCCGACACGGGAAGTGGCGCGATGCCAAGGCGAGAGCCTGAGCTACGACGCGCTCAATCGTAGCGCCAACCGCATCGGTCACGGCCTGATCGCAGAGGGGGTGCGGGGCGATGATGTGGTGGCGCTGTTCGCTCCCCGTGGCCTGCCGTTGCTGAGCATGATCGTCGGCGCGTTCAAGGCCGGTGGCGCGTACCTGGCACTGGACGATCGTCATCCCGCGAGCCGCAGTGCGCGCATGCTGGTGAGCAGCGCCGCGCCCGTGTTGCTCACGCCCCGTGACTGTCTGGCTCAGGTCGAGGCGATTCTGGCGCTGATGGAGAACCCGCCTCGCCTGCTGATGCTCGAAGACCTGCTGGCCAACGACCGCGACGACAATCCCGGCCGCTACGCCAGCGCCGAGCAGCTCGCCTACGTGATCTACACCTCCGGCTCCACCGGCGAGCCGAAAGGGGTGATGGTCAACCAGCGCGGCATGCTCAACAACCAGATGTCGAAGCTGCCGTACCTGCGATTGGGCGAGGGCGATGTGATTGCTCAAACCGCCGCCACCGGGTTCGACATTTCGGTGTGGCAGTTCCTCACGGCGCCGCTGTTCGGCGGTCGCGTGGAAATCCTGCCGGACGCCGTGGTGCATGACCCGCAACGGCTGCTGGAAGAAGTGGTCGCCCACCACGTCAGCGTTTTGGAATGCGTGCCCGCCGTGATCGACGGCATGCTCGCGGTCGTCCCCCATCGGCTCGACGCCTTGCGTTGGCTGATTCCGACCGGCGAGGCGCTGACGGTGGACCTGGCGACCCGCTGGTTCAATCGCTACCCGAACGTGCCGCTGGTCAACGCCTATGGCCCGGCCGAATGCGCCGACGACGTGGCGCTGCATACCCTCACCGGCGCACCGGCCGCAAAGGCCAACATGCCCATCGGCCGCCCCACCGACAACAACCGTTTGTACGTGCTGGATTCCAGCCTGCAACTGGCGGCACCGGGCGTAGTGGGCGAGCTGTACATCGGTGGCGTGGGCGTCGGTCGCGGTTATGCGGCGCGCCCTGGCCTTACCGCCGAGCGCTTCCTGCCGGACCCATTCGGTGAACCGGGGGCGCGTCTGTACCGCAGCGGCGACCTGGCGCGCTGGAATGCCGAGGGCACGCTGGAATACGTGGGCCGGGCCGACTTCCAGGTGAAGATTCGCGGCCAGCGCATCGAGCTGGGGGAAATCGAAAGCGTCCTGCTGGCTCAACCGTCGGTGCGCGACGCCGTGGTCAGCGCGCAACCCACGCCCCACGGCCCGCAATTGGTGGCCTACGTGGTCGCCGAAGCGGAGCAGGCGTTGTCCGCCGACGTGCTGAAAACCGCGCTGGCGCAAGCGCTTCCCGCGTTCATGGTCCCGGCCCACGTGATGCTGCTGGCGCGTCTGCCGCGCAACGCCAACGGCAAACTCGACCGCAAGGCGCTGCCAACGCCGACCGTGGAGGAACGCCATTTCGAAGCGCCTGTGGGCGAGCGCGAGGAAGTCCTCGCCGAACTCTGGCAAAGCCTGCTGAAAGTCGAGCGGGTGGGGCGCGACGACAACTTCTTTGAACTGGGTGGGCACTCGCTGCTGGCGACGCGTCTGTTGTCACGCATCCGCGAGCGCCTCGGGGTGAGCATTCCGCTGGCGCAAGCCTTCGAAGCAACCACCGTCGCCGCGCAGGCGGCCCTGATCGACACCTTGCAGGGGCAGACCCTGACGCTCGACCGGCTCGATGCCCTGGACGAGTTCATGAATGAGCTGGAGGAAAGCAACTGATGTCGCAACCGAGCATGACTTCGCAAAGCAAGCTGCTGGCCCTCGCCACACGCTTCCTCAGCCTCAACGCCGCGCAACGTCGGGTGTTTCTGGGCAAGCTGCGCGAGCAGGGGCTGGATGCATCGGCCTTGCCGATTCCGCCGGGGGTGGCGGGGGAGCGCAGTCCGACGTCGTTCTCCCAGCAGCGGTTGTGGTTCCTCGAACAGCTGGAACCGGGCAACAGCACCTATCACTTGCCGGGTGCCTTGCGCCTGAAAGGCACGCTGAATGTGGCCGCCGTGCAGTCCGCGTTTGCACGCGTGGCCGAGCGGCATGCCAGCCTGCGCACGGTGTTCGGCACCGCTGAAGACGGCACGCCGGAACAGGTGATTCAGGCGTCCCAGCTAATGCCGTTCGAACAGGTGCACGCCGCTGATGAGGGTGAACTGCAAGGGCTGGCCGATGCCTTCGCCCGGCGCCCGTTCGACCTCGCCCAAGGCCCGTTGTGGCGGGTGGCGCTGGTCACGTTGAGCGATGACGAACACGTGCTGCTGGTCTGCCTGCACCACATCATCGCTGACGGCGGGTCGATTCAGGTGCTGTTGCTGGACTTCGTTCAGGCCTACCGCGCGTATCTCGAAGGTGACGACGACGCCCTTGAGCCGTTGCCCTTGAGTTATGCCGACGTCGCCCTCTGGCAGCGGGCCTGCCTGGACGCGGGCGAGGCGGACCGTCAGCTCGATTACTGGAAACAGCAGCTCGGCGATGAGCCACCGGTGCTGGAATTGCCCGCCGACCGACCCCGCCCGGCGCGCCAGAGTTTTCGCGGCGCACGCCTGCCGTTCAGCGTCGACGCCACGCTCTCGGCACGCCTGCGCGAACTGGCGAAACAGCGCGGCACGACCTTGTTCACTGTAATGCTCGCCGCGTATCAGGTGCTCCTGCACCGGCTGAGCGGGCAGCACGATTTGCGCATCGGCGTGCCGATTGCCGGGCGTCAGCGCGCAGAAACCGAGGGGCTGATCGGCTTTTTCGTCAACACCCAGATTCTGCGTGGCGAGGTCACGGCCGATGCCACGTTCCACCAGATCATCGACAACGTTCGCCTGGCCTCCCAAGGCGCGCAGGCGAATCAGGATTTACCGTTCGAACAACTCGTGGACGCGCTGGCGCCCGAGCGCAGCCTGAGCCACAACCCGCTGTTTCAGGTGCTCTACAACCATCAACAGCGTCAGGACGAAGCGCTGCAATTGATGCCTGGCCTCAATGCGACCCTGATGCCGCTGGACAGCGGCAGCGCGCAGTTCGACCTGGCGTTACACACGTGGGAAAACGCGGCCGGTGAGCTGGCGGGTAACTGGAATTACGCGACGGACGTGTATGACGACACCACCGTTGAGCGCTTGCATCAGCGGTTCGTGCAGCTGTTTGCGCAGTTGCTGGAGCGGCCTGAGGCGGCGATTGGTGATGTTGAATTATTGGATGCGCAGGACCGGGCGCAGTTGGTTGAGGTGAACGATACGGCGCGGGATTGGGGTGCTGAATCGTTGTTGGTGCATCGTCAATTTGAGCGTCTGGCAAAGCTGCACCCTGACCGTGAAGCGTTGCGGTGTGGGGATCAGGTGCTGACGTATCAGCAGCTGGACCAGCGCGCCAATCAGCTTGCCCATTACCTGCGCGGGCAGGGCGTTGGGCGGGAATCGCTGGTGGGCGTAGCGGCGTTGCGCTCGGTGGAAATGGTCGTGGCGTTGTACGCCGTGGTGAAGGCGGGCGCTGCCTATGTGCCGCTGGACCCTGAGTACCCGGTGGATCGCCTGCGTTACATGCTGGAGGACGCGCGGATTGGGCTGCTGTTGAGTCACGATGCGGTGATCGACGATCTGCCCGTGGTGGAAGGCTTGCGGGTGCTGAATCTGGATCGACTGGCTGCTGACGATCAACCGATCACGGCGCCGGATGTGGAAATTCAACCCGAACAACTGGCCTACATGATTTACACCTCCGGCTCGACCGGCCAACCGAAGGGCGCGGGCAACACCCATGCCGCGCTGTTCAATCGTCTGGCGTGGATGCAGGACGCCTACGGTTTGGAGGCCACCGACGCCGTGCTGCAAAAAACACCCTTCAGCTTTGACGTCTCGGTGTGGGAGTTTTTCTGGCCGCTGATGGTCGGTGCGCGGCTGGTCATGGCGCAGCCCGGTGATCATCGTGATCCTGCGTCGCTCTCGGCTTTGATCAAACAGCACACGATCACCACGCTGCACTTCGTTCCGTCGATGCTGGCCGCCTTCATGGCCCAGGACGATCTGTCGGGCTGCGAATCACTGAAACGCATCGTCTGTTCCGGCGAAGCCCTGCCTGCCGATCTGGCGCGGGAAACCCTGCAACGTCTGCCGAACGCGGGCCTGTTCAACCTCTACGGCCCGACTGAAGCGGCCATCGACGTGACGCACTGGACGTGCACCCCTGAACCCGGCGCTTCGGTGCCGATCGGCCGCCCGATCAGCAACCTGCAAATCCACATCCTCGACAGCCGCCTCAGCCCACAACCCATCGGCGTACCCGGCGAGCTGTACATCGGCGGCGCTGGCCTGGCTCGCGGCTACCACCAACGTCCGAGCCTCACCGCCGAACGTTTCGTCGCCAGCCCGTTTGGCAACGGCGAGCGGCTGTACCGCACCGGCGACCTGGCGCGCTGGCGTGCGGACGGGGCTGTCGAGTACCTGGGCCGTCTCGACCACCAGATCAAACTGCGTGGCCTTCGCGTGGAAATCGGAGAAATCGAAGCGGCGTTACTCGATCATCCGGCGATCAGCGAAGCCGTCGTGGTCGCCCGCCAACTCGCCACCGGTACGCAGCTCGTGGGCTACCTCGTTGCCCAAGCGTTCGACGAAGAACACCTGCGCACCCAATTGAAACAACGCCTGCCGGACTACATGGTCCCGGCCCATCTGGTCACGCTGGAAAAATTCCCGCTGTCGGCCAACGGCAAACTGGACCGCAAGGCACTCCCGCAACCGCAGCTGCAACAACGGGCCTTCGAAGCTCCACTGGAAGGCGTCGAAAGCGAACTGGCAGAACTGTGGCAAGACCTGCTCGGCGTGCAGCAAGTCGGGCGTCAGGACAATTTCTTCGCCTTGGGCGGCGATTCGATCCTCAGCCTGCAAATCATCTCCCGCGCCAAGAAGCGCGGCATTCAGCTGTCGCCCCGGCAGATGTTTGAGCGCCAGACCATCGCCGAACTGGCCCAGGTCGCGCAGGTGGTGGATCGCGATGAGGCCGCCGCGTTGGCGCGCATCGCGTACAACCGCGACATTCCGCTCACGCCGATCCAGCATTGGTTTTTCGAGCAGCCAATGCGCCAACGCAGCCACTGGAACCAGTCGCTGCTGCTGACCCCGACCGAAGCGCTGGAAACCCCGGCGCTGGCTCAAGCCCTGCACGCGTTGATCACTCATCACGACGCCCTGCGCATGAGCTTCACGCAACAGGACAACGGCCACTGGCAGCAACGCTATCGCGTCGAAGAGAGCGCCGAGGGACTGCTGTGGCAGCGCGAAGTCAGCACCGATCAGCTGACTCACGCCTGTGACGAAGCCCAGGCCAGCCTCAACCTCAAGGACGGCCCGCTGCTGCGCGCCGTGCATTTAAAACTGGCCGAAGGTGGCGAGCGCCTTTTGTTGGTGGTGCATCACCTGGTGGTGGACGGGGTTTCGTGGCGGCTGCTGCTGGAAGACCTGCACAACGCGTATACCCAGGCCCAGGCCGGACTGAACGTCGATCTGGGGGAGAAGGGCCTGCCGTTCCAGCGCTGGGCCAACCGCTTGCTGGACTTTGCCTACAGCGACGCCGTGCTGGCCGAGGCCGACTACTGGCGCAACCTGCCACCTGCGCCGCCACTGCCGTGCGCCAACCCTCAAGGCAAGGCGCAGCAAAGCGTCGTGCAGCAGCAACACCTGCAACTGGACGCCGCCCGAACCCACGCGCTGCTCAATGAAGCCCCCGCGGCCTATCGCACGCAGATCAACGACCTGCTGCTGACCGCACTGACCCGTGCGCTGCAACGCTGGAGCGGCGAACCCCGTGCGTTGATTGCGCTGGAAGGCCACGGCCGCGAAGACCTGTTCGACGGTGTCGACCCCTCGCGTACCGTGGGTTGGTTCACCAGCCTGTACCCGGTCAGCCTGCACGCCCACGACAGCCTCGATGCGGCGCTGAAACACACCAAAGAAACCCTGCGTGCCGTGCCCCACGGCGGCGTCGGCTACGGCCTGCTGCGTCACCTGCGTGGCGAAGCATTGCCGTCGCTGGAAAGCTGCGTGCTGTTCAACTACATGGGTCGCGTGCAAAACAGCAGCGGCCTGTTCACTCTGGCCCACGAAAGCAGTGGCGCCCAACGCGCCGCCGACGCGCCGTTGGCCTGCGAGCTGTCCCTTGATGCGCAGGTGCGCGACGGCCAGTTCACTCTGACGTGCAGCTACAGCGGCGAACGTCACGACAGCGCGTCGATTCAGCACCTGCTCGACGCCTACGCTGTGGCGTTGAACGAAGTGATCGAGCACTGCCGCGCTCACTCGGCCGTGACCCCGTCGGACTTCCCGGCGCTGTCGCTGACTCAGGCGCAGCTCGATGCACTGCCGGTCGCCGCCCGCCACATCGAACAGCTGTACCCGCTGACGCCGATGCAACAGGGCCTGTTGTTTCACAGCGAACTCAGCGCTGTGCAGTCCGGCGACGATGCGCGAGACCTGTACATCAATCAGGTGGCGCTGGATGTCGATCACCTGCCGCTGGCCCGCTTCACATCGGCATGGACGGCGGCGGTGCAACGTCACCCGATCCTGCGGGCGTCGTTCCTGCGCCTGAGTGGCAGCCAGCAACCGGTCCAGCTGGTTCGCCGCGACGCCGTGCTGGCAGTGCGCGAGCTGGATTTGCGCAGCAGCACTGAATCGCTGTCCGACATACTGGCCGCCGAGCGTGAAACCCCGTTCGACCTGCACCAAGCGCCGCTGATGCGCGTGCTGCTGGTGCGCCAGAGCGACACACTGTGGAAACTGGTCTGGACGTTCCACCACATCCTGCTCGACGGCTGGAGCAGTGCGGCGGTGCTGGGCGAGGTGATTCAAGCCGCGATGTCCGACACCGCGCCGATGCCGGCCGGGCATTACGGCGATTACGTCGAGTGGCTGCTGAGCCGCGACGCCGAGCGCAGCGCGCAGTTCTGGCAGACCCACCTGGCCGGTTTCGAACAGCCGACCCTGATGGCGACGGCCCTGACCGCGCCGATGTCGGCCAACGGCGAACCGCTGCCGACCCAGGTGCGGGTCACGTCGATGGACCTGAACAGCGAACTGCTCAACAGCGCCGCCCGCCGTCAGCGCGTCACCGCCAACACCCTGATTCAAGCGGTTTGGGTGCTGCTGTTGCAGCGTTACACCGGGCAAAAACGTGTGGCCTTCGGCGCCACCGTGTCGGGTCGCTCGGCCGAGGTGCCGGGCATCGAGCGCATGCTCGGGCTGTTCATCAACACCCTGCCACTGGTGCAAGCGCCGGACGCGCAGCAGAAGGTCGGCGACTGGCTCAACGACCTGCAAGCGCACAACCTTGAACTGCGCGAGCACGAACACACGCCGCTGTTCGAAGCCCAGCGTTTCGCCGGGCATGCCGGGCGCGACCTGTTCGACAGCCTGGTGGTGTTCGAGAACTACCCGGTGGACGCCGTGCTGCGCGACAAGCAGGCAGGCAGCGTGAACATCGGGGCCGTCGAACTCAGCGACAAAACCCACTACCCACTGAGCCTCGCGGTGGTGGCGGGCGAGCGTGCGCACATTCACGTCAACTACCACAGCAACGTGTTCAGCGCCGAACAGATCGACCGCCTGTGCGGCCATTTTCAAGCGTTGCTGGACGGCATTTGCCGCTTTCCAGAAGCGCGCATTGGCGACCTGTCGATGCTCACCGAGCGCGACGTCCGCGAGATGCACGCCTGGAACACGCCGCCGTTCTCGCCGTACGTGGACCGCCCGATTCATGAGTTGATCGCCGATCACGCCCGCTTGCGTCCCGAGGCGATTGCGCTGGTCCATGGCGAACAGCGCCTGACCTTCGCCGAGTTTGACCGCCGCGCCAACCAACTGGCCCACGCCCTGCGCGCTCGCGGCATCGGCACGGAAGTGCGGGTG
Organism: Pseudomonas sp. NPDC088368; assembly: GCF_044753445.1. Lineage (NCBI taxonomy): Bacteria > Pseudomonadati > Pseudomonadota > Gammaproteobacteria > Pseudomonadales > Pseudomonadaceae > Pseudomonas > Pseudomonas sp. NPDC088368. The sequence goes on along the minus strand of NZ_JBIVNG010000003.1, from coordinate 154,317 downwards.
GCGATCGCCATGGAGCGTGGGGTCGATTTGTGGGTGTCGTTCATGGCGGTGCTGAAGGCGGGTGGGGCGTACATTCCGCTGGACCCGGATTACCCGACCGAACGTTTGCGCTACATGCTGGAGGACGGCGGCGTGAAACTGCTGATCTCCCACGATGCGGCATTGAATCGCGTGCCGGTGGGCGACGTGCCGTTGCTCAATCTGGATCAGCTCGATGTTTCATCTGAACCGCACACTGCGCCCGACGTTGTGATCCATCCGCAACAGCTGGCCTACCTGATCTACACCTCAGGCTCGACCGGCAAACCCAAAGGCGCGGCCATCGCCCACGCCGACATATCGATGCACATCCAGACCATCGGCGAGCGTTACCGCTTCACCGCCGAGGACCGCAAGTTTCACTTCCTGTCGATCAGCTTCGACGGCGCTCATGAAGGCTGGATGATGCCGATGTGTTACGGCGCTCGGGTCGTGTTGCGCGACCAGGAACTGTGGAGCGTCGAACAGACCTACGACACGCTGATTCATGAAGGCATCACGGTTGCGTCTTTCCCGCCGAGTTATCTGCGCCAGCTCTCCGACTGGGCCGGTTTGCAAGGCAAAGGCCCGGGGGTGAAAACCTATTGCTTCGCCGGTGAAGCCTTCAGCCGCGAAATGCTCCATGACGTGATTCGCAATTTGCAGCCGCTGTGGATCATCAACGGCTACGGCCCGACCGAAACGGTGGTCACGCCAACGTTGTGGCTGGCCTCTTCGGAGGCTGCCGATTTCACCACGGCCTACGCGCCGATTGGTGATTTGGTCGGTGATCGTCAGGGCTACGTGATGGACGCGGATTTGAACCCGCTGCCTCAAGGCATCGCGGGCGAGCTGTACCTAGGGGGCGCTGTCGCACGGGGCTATCTGGACCGTCCGGGTGCCACCGCTGAACGCTTTCTGCCGCACCCGTTCCGCGCCGGTGAACGCATCTACCGCAGCGGCGACCGTGTGCGTCTGAACAGCGAAGGTCTGCTGGAGTACCTGGGCCGCATCGACCACCAGATCAAGATTCGCGGTTTCCGCATCGAGGCCGGTGAAATCGAGGCGGCGTTGAAGGGTTGCGAGGGTGTGCGCGAGGCGCTGGTCATCGTCCGCGACGGGGCGAGCGGCAAACAGTTGCTCGGCTATGTCGGCGGTGATGTGGACGGCAACGACCTGAACGACGAGCGGATCAAACAGCACCTCAAGGTGACCCTGCCGGAGTACATGATTCCGGCGCACATCATCGTCATGGCGCGCCTGCCGCAACTGCCCAACGGTAAGCTCGACCGCAACGCGCTGCCGGACCCGCAGGTCAGTTCCAGCGACTATCAGGCCCCGCAAGGCCCGCTGGAACAGCAGCTCGCGGCGTCCTGGCAATCGCTGCTGGGCCTCGAAGCCGTCGGTCGCAACGATCACTTCTTCGAACTGGGTGGCCATTCGTTGCTGGCGATGCAGCTGATCTCGCGCCTGCGCCATGAACACGACCTGAGTGTGCCGCTGCGGGCGTTGTTCGACGCGCCGCGTCTGGTGGATTTCGCCCTGCGCATCGCGCAGCGGGAACAGCCGGACACGCAATTGGCGCTGACCTCGCGTCATGCGACCCGTGCCGTGCAGTCCTTCTCGCAACAGCGGCTGTGGTTCCTCGACCAACTGCAACCGGGCGGCCACGCCTACAACCTGCCGGGGGCCGTGCGCCTGCGCGGCGACCTCAACGAAGTCGCGTTGCAGTCGGCGTTCGATGGGCTGGCAGCCCGTCATGAAGTGCTGCGCACCCGCTTCGTCGCGGGCGACGGCGTGCCGTTGCAGCAGATCGAACCGGCCAGTGCGGTGCAGATCGAGCGTCTGGACCTCTGCCACGAAACGGATGCTGAAACCGCGTTCAATACGCTGGCGCAGGCCTTCGTCAAACGTCCCTTTGATCTTTCGCACAGCCCGGTCTGGCGTCTGGCGCTGGTGCGGGTCGCGGCGGATGAACAGCGTCTGCTGCTGTGCCTGCACCACATGATCTCTGACGGCTGGTCGGTCCGCGTGCTGTTGCAGGAATTCAGCGAGCTGTACCGCGCCGCAGTGGAAAACCGTTCGCCGGAGCTGGCGCCGTTGCCCGTGCAGTATGCAGACTTTGCGGTCTGGCAACGCGAATGGCTGGCGGCGGGCGAGGGCGAGCGCCAACTGGCGTACTGGACACAGCAGCTCGGCGACGAGCACCCGGTGCTGGAATTGCCCACCGACCGGCCGCGTCCGGCCCAGCAGAGTTATCAGGGTGATCGCCTGCTGTTCGGCTTCGATGCCGCATTCAGCCAGCGCCTGCGTGCGTTCGCCAAGGCCCAGGGCGTCACGCCGTTCATGGCGATTCTGTCGGCCTATCAAGTGCTGCTGCATCGTCTGAGCGGGCAGAACGACCTGCGCATCGGCGTACCGATTGCCGGGCGCTCGCAGCTGGAAGTGGAAGGATTGATTGGCTTCTTCGTCAGCACCCAGGTGCTACGTGCCGAGGTGTCTGCCGATCTGACTTTCCACGACGTGTTGGCGCTGGCCAAGGCAACGACCCTCGGCGCCCAGGCCCATCAAGACCTGCCGTTCGAGCAACTGGTGGAAGCGCTGCAACCGGACCGCAGCCTGAGCCACAACCCGCTTTTCCAGGTCGCGTACGACCATCAGCAACGGGACTTCGAACCGCTCGCCGACCTGACGGGGCTGTCCGCTGAGGTGCTGCCGTTGGCCGATGGCAGCAGCCAGTTCGACCTGGCGCTGAACACGTGGGAAGACGTGGACGGTTCGTTGGGCGGGTCGTGGAATTACGCAACGGACCTGTTTGATCACCGCAGCGTCGAGCGTTTGCATCAGCGTTTCGTGCAGCTGTTCGATGAGTTGCTCAAGCGGCCTGAGGCGGCGATTGGCGATGTTGAACTGCTGGATGCGCAGGACCGGGCGCAGTTGGTTCAGGCCAATGACACCGTTCGTGATTGGGGCGTTGATGGGCTTGTCGTGCATCGTCAGTTCGAGCGTCTGGCGCAGTTGCACCCTGAACGTGAAGCGTTGCGTTGTGGGGAGCAGGTGCTGACGTATCGGCAGCTGGATCAGCGTGCCAACCAACTCGCTCATTACCTCCGAGGGCAGGGCGTGGGCCGGGAATCACTGGTGGGCGTGGCAGCGTTGCGTTCGGTGGAAATGGTCGTTGCGCTGTATGCGGTGGTGAAGGCCGGGGCTGCCTATGTGCCGCTGGACCCTGAGTATCCGGTGGATCGCCTGCGTTACATGCTGGAAGACGCGGGGATTGGTTTGCTGTTGAGCCACGATGCGGTGATCGATGACCTACCGGTTATTGACGGGTTGCAGGTGCTGAATCTGGATCGACTGGCTGCCGACGATCAACCGATCATGGCGCCGGATGTGGAGATTCACCCCGAACAACTGGCCTACATGATCTACACCTCCGGCTCGACCGGCCAACCGAAGGGTGCAGGCAACACGCACGCCGCGCTGTTCAACCGGCTGGCGTGGATGCAGAACGCTTACGGTTTGGACGCCTCCGACGCCGTCTTGCAAAAAACACCCTTCAGCTTCGACGTCTCGGTGTGGGAGTTTTTCTGGCCGCTGATGGTCGGTGCGCGGCTGGTCATGGCGCAGCCGGGGGATCATCGCGACCCTGCGTTGCTCACGGCTTTGATCAAACAGCACACAATCACCACGCTGCACTTCGTTCCGTCGATGCTCGCTGCGTTCATGGCTCAAGAAGACCTGTCCGGCTGCGCTTCGCTGAAACGCATCGTTTGCTCCGGCGAAGCATTGCCTGCCGATCTGGCGCGGGAAACCCTGCAACGTCTGCCGAACGCGGGCCTGTTCAACCTCTACGGCCCGACTGAAGCGGCCATCGACGTGACCCACTGGACTTGCACCACTGAGCCTGGCGCTTCGGTGCCGATTGGCCGCCCGATTGCCAACTTGCACGTCCACATCCTCGACAGCCGCCTGAACCCGCAACCCATCGGCGTGCCGGGCGAGCTGTACATCGGCGGCGCTGGCCTCGCTCGCGGCTACCACCAACGTCCGAGCCTCACCGCCGAACGTTTCGTCGCCAGCCCGTTCGGCAACGGCGAGCGTCTGTACCGTACGGGGGATCTGGCACGCTGGCGTGCCGACGGCGCGGTTGAATACCTGGGACGCCTCGACCACCAGATCAAACTGCGTGGCCTTCGCGTGGAAATCGGCGAGATCGAAGCGGCGCTGCTGGATCATCCGGCGATCAGCGAGGCCGTGGTCGTCGCCCGTCAACTCGCCACCGGTACGCAGCTCGTGGGCTATCTGGTTGCAGACATGTTCGACGAAGAGCAGCTGCGCAGCCAACTGAAGCAACGCCTGCCGGACTACATGGTTCCGGCACATCTGGTGACGCTGGAAAAATTCCCGCTGTCGGCCAACGGCAAACTGGACCGCAAGGCACTCCCGGAACCGCAGCTGCAACAACAAACCTTCGAAGCCCCGCTGGAAGGCGTTGAAAGCGAACTGGCAGAACTCTGGCAAGACCTGCTCGGCGTGCAGCAGGTCGGCCGTCAGGACAATTTCTTCGAACTCGGCGGGCATTCATTGCTGGCCATCCAGTTGGTGGCGCAGATCCGGCGCGACCTTAAGCTGGAGCTGCCGTTGCGGGCGCTGTTCGAGTCGCCGGTGCTGGTCGATCTCGCGCAGTTCCTCAACACCCGCGCCGAGCAAGCGGCCATGCCTGTGTTGTTGCCCCGCGTTGAGCGTGAATTTGCGCCGCAGTCGTTCGCGCAACAGCGGCTGTGGTTCCTCGCGCAACTGGAGCCGGAGAGCGCTGCGTACAACCTGCCGTGCGTGCTCAACCTGAGCGGCACGCTGAAGGTCGATGCCTTGCAGCGCAGCTTCGATGGGCTGGCGGCACGTCACGAAAGCCTGCGCACCTGCTTCGCGCCGGGTGAGCAGGGCGTGCCGCTGCAACGCATTCTGCCGGTCGGCTCCGTGCAGATCGCCCGCCATGACCTGCGGGACAGCGTCCAACCGGAGGCCGACTTCGCCGAACTGGCCCAGGGCTTCATGAACCAACCGTTCAATCTCGACGCCGATGTCGCGCCTTGGCGTGTAGGGCTGGCGCGGGTGGCCGATGATCAATGGCGCCTGCTGCTGTGCATGCACCACATCATCTCCGATGGCTGGTCGGTGCAGGTCATGCTCGACGACTTCGCGCAGCTGTACCGCGCGTTCTCTGAAGGCATCGATGCGCAATTGCCGACCCTTACGATTCAATACGCCGACTACGCCGCCTGGCAACGTGACTACCTGAGCGGTCGTGAGCGTGAGCGGCAATTGAGCTGGTGGCGCGAGGCGTTGGGCGACGAGCAGCCGGTGCTGGAATTGCCGTCTGACCGTTCCCGTCCCGTCGAGCGCGACGGCAAGGGCGGGCGCCACGCCTTCGTGTTGCCGCAGGACCTTGCCGACCGGCTGCGGCGCACGGCCAAGGCGCAGGACGCGACGCTGTTCATGCTGTTCCTGGCGTCGTTCGACACTCTGTTGTATCGCCTCAGCGGCCAGCGCGACCTGCGCATCGGTGTGCCGGTGGCGGGGCGTGCTGACCTGCAAACCCAAGGCCTGATCGGCTTCTTCGTCAACACCCTGGTGCTGCGAGCGCAGGTCAGCGGCGGTCAGCCGTTTACCCAATTGTTGGCCCAAGTGAAGGACAACTTGTTGGGCGCCCATGCTCATCAGGACCTGCCGTTCGAGCAATTGGTGGAAGCGCTGCAACCGGCGCGCAGCCTGAGCGTCAACCCGCTGTTCCAGGTGAGTTACAACCACCAGCAACAGCCGGACATGTCCCGCCTGCAATTCGATGGCCTGAGCATCGAAGCGCAGCAGTGGGACATCAAAGGCGCGCAGTTCGACCTGGTGCTCGGCACCTTTGAACATCAGGACGACCGCCTCAGCGGCTACCTTGATTACGCCACCGATCTGTTCGACGCCTCCACGGTGGCGCGTCTGTACGATCAACTGTTGACCGTGCTGAACGCCGTATGCGCCGCGCCGGGCACCGCCATCGGCGATCTGCCGTTGCTCAGTGAGGCCGACCTCGCGGCGCTGGATCGATGGAACACGCCGCTGTTCTCGCCATACGTGGATCGCCCGATTCATGAGCTGATTTCCGATCACGCCCGCTTGCGTCCTGACAGCATCGCGCTGGTCCACGGCGAACAACGCCTGACCTTCGCCGAGTTTGACCGCCGCGCCAACCAGTTGGCCCACGCCCTGCGGGCTCGCGGCATCGGTACGGAAGTGCGGGTGGCGATTGCCATGGAGCGCGGCGTCGATTTGTGGGTGTCGTTCATGGCGGTGCTGAAAGCGGGCGGGGCGTACATCCCACTCGACCCGGATTACCCGACCGAACGCCTGCGCTACATGCTGGAAGACGGCGGTGTGAAGCTGCTGATCTCCCACGATGCGGCATTGAATCGCGTGCCGGTGGGCGACGTGCCGTTGCTCAATCTGGATCAGCTGGACATTACAGCTGAACCGCACACTGCGCCCGACGTTGTGATCCATCCGCAACAGCTGGCCTACCTGATTTACACCTCAGGCTCAACCGGCAAACCCAAAGGCGCGGCCATTGCCCATGCCGACATTTCAATGCACATCCAGACCATCGGCGAGCGTTACCGCTTCACCGCCGAAGACCGCAAATTCCACTTTCTGTCGATCAGCTTCGACGGTGCTCATGAAGGCTGGATGATGCCGATGTGTTACGGCGCTCGTGTCGTGTTGCGCGATCAGGAGTTGTGGAGCGTCGAGCAGACCTACGACACGCTGATTCGCGAAGGCATCACCGTGGCCTCGTTCCCGCCAAGCTACCTGCGTCAGCTGTCGGACTGGGCCGGTTTGCAGGGCAAAGGGCCAGGGGTGAAAACCTATTGCTTCGCCGGTGAGGCGTTCACCCGCGAAATGCTCCACGATGTGATTCGCAATTTGCAGCCGCTGTGGATCATCAACGGCTACGGCCCGACCGAAACGGTGGTCACCCCAACGCTCTGGCTGGCGTCCTCGGAAACGGCGGACTTCACCACGGCCTATGCGCCAATCGGCGACTTGGTCGGTGATCGTCAGGGCTACGTGATGGACGCGGATTTGAACCCGCTGCCCCAAGGCATTGCCGGTGAGCTGTATCTCGGCGGCGCTGTCGCACGGGGCTATCTGGACCGTCCGGGCGCCACGGCTGAACGCTTCCTGCCGCACCCGTTCCGCGCCGGTGAACGCCTCTACCGCAGCGGCGACCGCGTGCGTCTGAACAGCGAAGGGCTGCTGGAGTATCTGGGCCGCATCGATCACCAGATCAAGATTCGCGGTTTCCGCATCGAGGCCGGTGAAATCGAAGCGGCGTTGAAGGGTTGCGACGGCGTGCGTGAGGCTTTGGTCATCGTCCGTGACGGGGCGAGCGGTAAACAGTTGCTGGGCTATGTCGGCGGAGATGTGGGCGGCAATGTCCTCAGCGAAGACAGTCTCAAGCAGCAACTGGGCCGCACGTTGCCGGAATACATGGTGCCCGCTCATATCGTGATCATGGAACGTCTGCCGCAGCTGCCCAACGGCAAGCTCGACCGCAACGCGCTGCCGAATCCGCAGATCAGCAGCCACACCTTCGAAGCGCCTCAAGGCGAGCGCGAAGCGCAATTGGCGCAGGTCTGGCAGCAGTTGCTGCGCATCGACACCGTGAGCCGCCAGGACAGCTTTTTCGAGCTGGGCGGCGATTCGATTCAGTCGCTGGCGGTGATCACCCGCTTGCGTCAGGTCGGTTTGAAACTGGTGCCCAAGGACGTGTTCAGCCACCCACGGCTGAAAGACCTGGCCCTGCGCCTGACAGCGGTTGAAGCCAGCGCGGAAGTGATCGTCGATGAAACACCGACCGGCGAACTGCCGCTGACGCCGATTCAGGCGCATTTCTTCGAACAGTCGATGGTCAGTCGCGGGCACTTTAATCAGGCGCTGCTGCTGGAGGTTCAGCGTCCGGTGGAGGCGTCGGTGCTGGATCGTGCGCTGGACGCCGTGCTACGTCACCACGACGGGCTGAACCTGAGCTTCACACGCCGCGACGATGGCACCTGGCAACAGGCGTATCGCCAGACCCCGGCCAGCGACAGCCTGTGGGTGCGTGATGTGGCCGATGACGCCGGGTTGACGGCGTTGTGTCAGGAGGCGCAACGCAGCCTCGATCTGGAAAACGGACCGCTGTTGCGACTGGTACTGGCGCAGACGGCTCAACGGCAACGCCTGTTGCTGGTGGCCCATCACCTGGCGGTCGATGGCGTGTCCTGGCGTGTGTTGCTGGAAGACCTGTCCCGGGCCTACGCACAACTGGCGTCGGACACGGTCGTCAATCTCGGTCCGAAATCCAGCAGTTACCAGCGCTGGGCGCAGCATCTGGTGCAGGCGGCGCAGGCTCCTGAACGCCAGGCTGAAGCCGCGTGGTGGGCCGCGCAAACAGGGCAGGGCGAGGGCGTCTGGCCGGTGGACCATGCTGAAGGTCGCGCCACCCAGCAAGACCTTGAACAGACGGAGCTCCTCTTGGACGCCGAGCTGACCCGTCGCCTGCTGCGCGAAGCCCCGGCGGCGCTGGAGGCGCGGGTGGATGAGATCCTGCTGGCCGCATTGGCTCAGGCCCTCGGTGGCTGGACCGGTCAACGTGCCAACCTCGTCGCGCTGGAAGGCCACGGTCGTGAAGCGCTCAGCGAAGGGCTGGACGTCGGTCGCACCGTGGGTTGGTTCACCAGCCTGTTCCCGGTGCGGGTCGAGGCCGCGAGCGGCATTCGGCAGACCGTCGAACAGGTGCGCGCCGTCGTACGGGGCCTGCCAGACAAAGGCGTCGGTTTCGGCCTGTTGCGTTACCTGGGCAGCGAATCCGTGCGTCAACGACTGGCCGCCTTGCCGGAGCCGAAGGTGGTGTTCAATTACCTCGGCCAGTTCGATCAGGATTTGGGGGATGGCCGTTTCGCGCCGTCGAAGGTGCCTGCCGGTGACCTGATCGACCCGGCCACGCCACTCAATCGCGAACTGGAAATCAACGGCCAGGTCTTCGCCGGGCAACTGGGGCTGACCTTCCGCTTCAGCGGTCAGCGTTACGAGCGCAAGACCATCGAGCGGCTGCAGGCGGCGTATCGCGCCGCGCTGGTGGCGTTGCTGGATGGCCTGCCGATCAAAGACGCCTCGCCAGCCGCTCAGGCCAAAGCGGCCAGCAACCCTGGCACGCCGAACCCGCTGATCCGCCTGAGCAGCGGTGCCAGCGACAAACCCGCCGTGTTCTGCGTGCACCCGGTCAGCGGCACGGTGGTGGGTTATTACGCGCTGGCGCGGCGTCTTTCGGCGCAGTGGGACGTGTGGGGGATTCAGAACCGTCAGGTGCTGGACGGCCAGTGGCGCGACACGTCCATCGAGCAAATGGCCCGCGACTACGTCAAGGCGTTGCTGGAGCAGCAGCCGTCCGGGACGTATCGCCTGATCGGCTGGTCGATGGGCGGCACGATGGTGCTGGAAATGGCCCGTCTGCTGACCCGCCTGGGCAAGCGCGTGGAATTCGTCGGCCTGATCGACGGCTACGTGCCGGGCGCCGGGCAGCCGCGTCCGCCGGTCCCTGAAACGGCGCCTCAGTCCCTGACTGACGGCGAGGCCGAAGGCGACGAACACTGGCAGCAGTTGCTCGGCGTCGAGCGGCACATGCGCCAGTTGGCCAACCAATGCCGGGACATCCCCGCCCTCCGCGTGCCGGTGTACGCCTGGTGGGCCGAGCGGTCTCCGGAAAACAACGAAAACGCACCGGCTCTTCTGGAGCAGGGCATGGGTGGGCGCATGCGGGTTTCGGCCTGGATCGATGCCGACCACCTCTCGATCGTCCGTGATCAGTCGTTCATTACCCAATTGGCCGAGTCCCTCGCGCAGGTCAACGAGCGCCCTCAGTCCCACGATTTCCAGGAGCAGGAATATGCATAGCCCACGCAACGTGACGTCCATTGGCGAGCTGAGCCCCGAGGCGGCACTGATCAACGCCGATTACCGCTTCGCGCCTACGCCGCGACTGGAGCGGCAGGCCGCCGTGGAGTCCAACGCCCGCAGCTACCCACGGCGCATTCCGCTGGAACTCAAGCGCGCCCAGGGCATTCACGTGCAGGACAGCGAAGGGCGCTGGTTCATCGATTGCCTGGCCGGTGCGGGCACCCTTGCATTGGGCCACAACCACCCTGAGGTGGTGCAGTCGATGCGCGACCTGCTGGACGGCCAGCGTCCACTGCACACCCTGGATTTAATGACCGAGGCCAAGGATGAATTCATCCGCGAGCTGTACGCCTTGCTGCCGCCGGAATTCGCCAAGGACGCGCGCATTCAATTCTGCGGCCCGGCAGGCACCGACGCGGTCGAGGCGGCGCTGAAACTGGTGCGCACCGCCACCGGGCGCAGCAACCTGATGGCCTTCCACGGCGCCTACCACGGCATGACCCAGGGCGCGTTGGGCCTGATGGGCAACCTGGGGCCGAAGGCGTATCTGGGAGGCATGGCCTCGAACGCGCAGTTCCTGCCGTTCCCCTACGACTACCGCTGCCCGTTCGGCGTGGGCGGTGAAGCGGGGGAACGCATCGGCTTGCATTACATCGAGAACCAACTGACCGACCCGGAGAGCGGCGTGCTGCCACCGGCCGGGATGATCCTCGAAACCCTGCAAGGGGAGGGCGGTGTGGTGCCAACCTCGGCCCATTGGCTCCGCGAGATTCGCCGCATCACCCACGACGCCGGGGTGCCGCTGATCCTCGACGAAATCCAGTGCGGTGTGGCGCGCACCGGCAAGCCGTTTGCCTTCCAGCATGCGGGCATCGTCCCGGACGTGCTGGTGCTGTCCAAGGCCATCGGCGGCAGTCAGCCGATGGCGGTGGTGGTCTACAACAAGGCGCTGGACGTCTGGAAACCGGGCTCTCACGCCGGAACCTTCCGTGGCAACCAACTGGCGATGGTCGCCGGTTCCACCACCCTGCGCCTCGTGCGCGAACAGCAACTGGACCAGCACGCGGCCGCCATGGGCGACCGCTTGACCGGCCATCTGCGTGCCCTGCAAAAAGACTACCCGCAGATGGGCGACGTGCGCGGCATGGGCCTGATGCTCGGCGTGGAAATGGTCGATCCCGCAGGGCGTCCGGACCTGCTCGGGCGTTTCCCCCACAGCGGTGAACTGGCGTCGAAGATTCAGCGCCAGTGCCTGCAACGGGGGCTGATCATCGAAGTCGGTGGACGTCACTCCAGCGTCATCCGTTTCCTGCCGCCGCTGATCGTCACCGCGACGCAGATCGACCAGATCGCCGACATCTTCAGTGCCGCCGTATCGGCCGCCGTCCACACCCGTTAAACCCACCCCTGTATCCGCGAAGTGACAAGGGACTGCGCTTCGCATTCGGTAATGAATAGCAATAGTAATGAGAACGTTTCTCTGTTACATTTTCACGCTTTTTTGACATATGCGGTCAAAATTTGGGGCCAGAGGCCCCGTGTTTCTTCAAGGGAGGGGGAGTTCGGATGGTCAGCAACAACAATAATCAATTCAAGGTGAAAGCCCTGGCAGCGCTGGTTGCAACAGTCGCGTGCCACGGTCTGGCATGGGCCGACGATGCCCCTGCGAAACCGGCGAAAGGCGCCACCATTCAATTGCAGAATTCGGTGGTGTCAGGCGAAGCCCCGGTGGCTGAAACGGACGTAGGCTACCAGGCGAAAAACAGCACGGCGGGCACCAAGACCAGCACGCCATTATCGGAAACGCCGCGTTCTGTATCGGTCGTGACACGTCAGCGCATGCAGGATCAGGCGTCCCAAACCCTGACCGACATCCTCGGCTACGTGCCGGGCATTTTCGCGCCACCGTTCGCGGTCGGCGACGGCCTGGCCGGTGACCTGTTCTCCATTCGCGGCTACAACGCCACCGACTACGGCTACGGCCTGCTCAAGGACGGCCTGCGTTTGCAAGGCAACCGCTACGACACCACCACCGAGCCGTATGGTCTGGAACGTACCGAAGTGTTCCGTGGCCCGAGCTCGATCCTCTACGGCGAAAACGCGCCGGGCGGTCTGGTCAACCTGGTCAGCAAGCGCCCGACCGAAGTCGCGCAAGGCGAAGCCAAGTTCACCTACGGCAGCAACAACCGTCGTCAACTCAGCCTGGACGTCTCCGGCCCGCTGACCGACGACAACCGCATTCTGGGCCGTGTGGTCATGCTCGGCCGCAACGCCGACACCCAGGTCGATTCCGTGCCGGACGACCGCATTTACATCGCGCCGTCGATGACCTTCAACTTCGACGAAGACACCGCGCTGACCCTGCTGTCTTCCTACCAGCGCGATCGCACCAAACTGGAACTGGGCTACCCGGCGGCGGGCACGCTGCTGAACAACCCCAACGGCAAGATCGGCAAGAGCCAATTCAACGGCAACCCGAACTGGGACGATTTCGAGCGTGAAAGCTGGACCCTGGGCTACGAGTTCAGCCACCAGTTGAACGAGAACTGGCAGTTCCGCCAGAACTCGCGCTACATGGAATCGCGCATCGACCGCCACGAGACTTGGCCGAACAACCTGAACAACGGCGGCTTCGGCAGCACGTTGACCAGCACCGCGTACGACCGCGACAACAAATCCATCGCCTACTCGGTCGACAACCAGATCGAAGGCCACTTCACCTCCGGCGCGCTGGACAACACCGTGCTGCTGGGCGCGAGCTACGACCGCACCTCGTTCAACCAGGATTGGGCGGCGGGCAACGGTGGTACGTTCAACGCCTTCAACCCGGTGTTCCCGGCGGGCAATCCACGGATGCTCGCGACGATCCAGAACTCGCAGCTCGACCAGCAGATGTACGGTTTGTACAGCCAGTTGCAGAGCAAGTACGACAACTGGATCTTCCTGCTCGGCGGTCGCCAGGACTTCGTGAACAGCAAATACCGCAACCGCGCCGGTACCACCAGCGGCGTGGCGGATCTGGACGGCTGGGATCACCGTTTCAGCTGGCAGACCGGCCTGATGTACCAGTTCGAAAACGGCATCTCGCCGTACGTCAGCTATTCGACGGCCTTCACTCCGGTGCAGCAGTCGTCGCAGCCGAATGGTGATTTGCTGCACCCGATCCTCAGCCATCAATACGAAGCCGGTGTGAAAATCGAGCCGAAAGGCTGGAACACTACGTTCAGCGCAGCGGTGTTCGAACTCACCAAGACCGACGACGTCGTGGCCGGGTCCAACGGTTTCAGCCAGCAGGTGGGCGAGAGCAAGTCCAAGGGCATCGAGCTGGAAGCCAACAGCGACATCACCCAGAACCTGAGCCTGACGGCGTCGTACACCTACACCGATGCACGGGTGACCAAGGATGCGCCGGGGTCGTTGTTCGAGGATCACCAGTTGACCGGTATTCCGCGTAACCAGGCGTCGGGCTGGGCGACCTATCGCTTCCTCGACGGTCCGCTGAGCGGCTTCCGTGTAGGCGGTGGTGTGCGGTATTTCGACAACACCTTCGCGTACACCGCGCCGACGTTGTACGGCAAGTTGAAGACGGGCGATGTGACGCTGGTGGATGCGTTGGTCGGGTATGACATCGACAAGCATTGGTCGGTGGATGTGAACGCGAAGAACCTGTTTGACAAGGAGTATGTCAGCGGGTGTAACAACGCTGGTCGTTGCTATTGGGGCGAAGAGCGTACCGTGCTGGGTACGGTGGCGTTCCGCTGGTAAGAATTGGCGGTTGAAGAGAAGGGCAGGCACGGGTGACGTGACTGCCCTTTTTGTTTTTTGTGGCGCTTCGTTATTAGTCCATTTCCAATTTTGGTGGCGGCCCACCTTCACCTTTCCGCCCCCCGGCGGGTCACTTTCGAAAAGCGCGAAAGTAACCAAAGCGCTCAGGCTCCTGGCTAGGCCCTCGTTCCTCGGGTTCCCTCACTTCGGCGACGCTCCGTGGGCCCGCCGCGAAGGGCCATCCATGGCCCAGCGCGGCTCTCGCGGCATCCATGCCGCTCGACCCACTCCGCGCCACCTGCGTTCGGCCTGCGCCCAAGTCGCGTTCGGCGGTGTCTGGGCTGTCGCGATTGAAGAGCAAGAGCAACACCCGATGTAGCGGTTCGATGTGCATGTCCTCCTTGGAGCTAACCGTATTTGACTTGGTGTCGGGATCGTGCTTCTGCCGAAGGCGTGGGAGCTGGCTTGCCTGCGATCTGCTGCGGAGCAGTAGCAAACCCTCAAACCCTGTACGCGGGGGGTTTCTGACATAACCGAGGTCTCTGGCTTTACTGCCGCTGCGCGTCAGATCGCAGGCAAGCCAGCTCCCACGCCTTCGGCAGAAGCGAGATCCTGATAAGCCGTGAAATCGGGCCAGCAGAAAGAACAATGTCCACCTCAAATCGCGATGTTGGCTTTGGCTTTGGCTTTGGCTTTGGCTTTTGTACCGAGAAATTCCAGACACCGCCGAACGCGACTTGGGTGCAGGCCGAACGCAGGCGATGCGGAGTGGGTCGAGCGGCATGGATGCCGCGAGAGCGCCGCAAGGACATGGATGTCCGTTCGGCGCGGGCCCACGGAGCATCGCCGGAGTGAGGGAACTTCGACGAAGTCGAAGCCAAACCAGGAGCAAAGCGTTTTTGGTTACTTTTGGGGCGTTTTTGCCAAAAGTGACCCGCCGTAAGGGCGGAACCCTAAGCAGCCGTTACCGCAGCAATGGATAAACACACGTAACGATGCGCCACCGCTGACCCGCTTCAAGAAAAAACACTAATCATCCGCCCCCCTCATTCGTCTTCTAGATAAACCCGCATCACACGCGGCCACTCATCACGAAGAGGCAACCCCATGAGCTTTGACGGCGAAAACACCCAATTCCGCGTAGTCATCAACCACGAAGAACAGTACTCCATCTGGCCCGACTACAAAGCCATCCCCGAAGGCTGGAAAAGCGTCGGCGTCGAAGGCGACAAACAGACCTGCCTCAACTACATCGAAACCACTTGGACCGACATGCGGCCCCTGAGCCTGCGCAAGGCCATGGCCTGATTCACCCCCTTTTTTGAACTGCTGCCCTGGAGCGTCTTGCCCATGAACATGAGCATGCTCACGCCACACACCCTCCACGTCGAAACCGGCTTCCCACTGCGGGTCTACCCCGGCCAGACCGGCGCGACCCTGGCCGCCGAATTCGAATCCCTGCGCGGCGTGGTTGACCGGTTGCTCGAACGCGACGGCGCCATTCTGTTCAGCGGGTTCAACAGTGAAGGCGTCGACGGCTTCCAGCGTTTCGCCGCCGCGTTCGGCCATCCGCTGCTCAACTATGAGTTTGGCTCCACCCCGCGCAGTCAGGTGGACGGGAAAGGGGTCTACACCTCCACCGAATACCCGGCGCACCGCTCGATCCCGCTGCACAACGAACAGGCTTACACCAACGAGTGGCCGATGCGCATCTGGTTCTACTGCGCCAAGGCCGCCGCCAGCGGAGGCGAAACGCCGATTGCCGACAGCCGCGAGGTGTTCCGTCGCATCAACCCGGCCCTGCGCAAGCGCTTTGAAGAGAAGCGCCTGATGTACGTGCGCAACTACGGCAACGGCCTCGACCTGACCTGGCAACAGGTGTTCAACACCGAGCGCCACAGCGAGGTCGAGGATTACTGTCGCAAGCGCGGCATTCAGTGCGACTGGAACGAAGACGGCGACCTGCGCACCCGACAACGCGTCCAGGGCGTTGCCCAACATCCGCGCACGAAGGACTGGGTCTGGTTCAACCAGGCGCACCTGTTCCACCTCTCCAACCTCGACCCGGAAATGCAGGAAATCCTGCTGGACACCGTCGGCGAGGAAGGCCTGCCCCGCAATGTCTATTACGGCGACGGCAGCCCGCTGGAAGACGACGCGCTGGCGGAAATTCGCGGCGTGCTCGGCGAGTGCGAAGTGGTCTTCCCCTGGCACACCGGCGACGTGCTGATGCTCGACAACATGCTCACTGCCCACTCGCGCAAGCCCTTCAGCGGCGAGCGAAAAGTGGTCGTTGCGATGGCCGAAGGCGTCAATGGCGACGCGCTGCTTAACACCCCATGAGTTCGAAACCCATGCAAAAAATCAAACTGGTGTACGTCTGGTCGCTGCGCAATGGCGCGGCTGACAAAGCCGGTCAATACGTCGATTACCACGGCGAACAACGCTACATGAAGTCGCCGCTGGAGTATCTGGTGCAGGCGCTCAACGACACGCCACTGGGCGATCATTACTCGCTGGAAGGCATCATCTGCGACGACAACCCCGAGTCGGCGCGGGACCGCGAGAACATCAAGGACTACGGCTTCGCGCCGGGACAGGGGGCGCATTGGTTCTACCCGGCAGACCTCAAGGTGCAGGGCCGTCCGGTCAACGACTTGCTGGAAAACGTCCCCTCGACCTACCGTGCCTTGCCGTTGGGCGACAGCCAGCGTCCAGCGGGAAAATCGGATTTCGAGCGACGCCTAGGGGAGCGTTTGCACGCCCTGAAAGCCGAGGTCGTGGTCCTCGACGGGCTGCTGGTGATCCTCGACGAACTGGTGCGTCCCGACGCGGATTTCCATCGTCGCATCGTCAATATCCACCCGGGCATCACCCGCCTGGAATCGCCCTATGAACGTCGCGGCGCCTACGCCACCCTCGACGCGCTGTACGGCGCGCAGGGCAAGAAAGTCATTGACTGGCAAACCCGCGAAACCGTCGACATCCCGGTGGTGGACATGACCGGCGCCTCGTTCCATTACGTGGACAACGGCATCGATTCGGGCGAGGTGATTTTTGACGTGCTCGACACGCCGATTGCGCCGGACGACACCATCCTCGAACTGCGCTGGAACAACTTCAACAACAGCCTGTTCCCGGCGTTGGAGCAGGGATTGCTGGTGTTGGCGCGGCGTCAGCCTCATTAACATCTTGCTGGAAAAAACGGCGTCGGCCCGGTGATTCGTGCAGTGATCCCCGCGCTGACGCCGTTGTTCATTGGCGATTTCGCGCACTACCGCGACGTCCTTGTGCTCGACGACGATCCACGCCCAAGCGTGCCGCTGCGCACCTTCTTCACGTCGGGTGCATTCGACGACACCCTGACCCGTTTCGGCGAGCAATACCCCGACAGCGACCGACGCGGCCTGGCCTCGATCTGGACCAAGCATTACTGCGTCAAACTGATCCCGCCGGTGGCGGCGGCCTCGCTGATTCTTGACCACCGGCTGCCGCTGGACTTCGCTGACTTGCAGCTGATGCTGGACGGGCAGGGCATGCCGCGGGGGTTCAAACTCCCCGATTCCGGTCGGCGATGGTCACCTGAACCTGCCGATGGATTTGAGCGTTTCGACGACCTGATCGAGCATCACCTGCGCCCCTTCATCGAGGGCGTGACGAGTCGCATACGCCTGTCGCCCCATGTGCTGTGGAGCAACGCGGGCAATTATTTTGATTGGTTGCTGGGCGTGCTGGCGGGGGAGGTGCCTCACGCCGAACTGCGTCATGGGCGTGACGTGCTCAACGCCAAGACCCTGCCCGATGGGCGACGCAATCCGCTGTACCAGCCGGTGCGTTATCTGCAGGTCGAGGGGCAAACCGAATTGAAGCGCCAGCGGCGGGTGTGCTGCGTGCGATATCTCGTCGGTGGGTTGGCGTACTGCGAGAGCTGCCCGGTGAAACATCGCAATGCGCGGCAGAATGGATGCCTGCCGATTTCTGTGGGAGCGAATTCATTCGCGAATGATGGGGCAGACGACGGAGATGCGGTGGCTGAACGATCCCTTCGCGAATAAATTCGCTCCCACAGAAAATCGAGGGCAGTCGGGATGTTTTGGCCAGCCTGAATTCGCTCCTACAGAGGATCGGGGACAGCCACGCGTTCGGGCTGCCCCCACCCCCCACGGTCTCAAATATCCGTCGAACGCGTCACGTCTTCCCACGCGGCAATCTCGGCTTCCAGTTGCGCCAACTTGTCCCGCACCAGCTTCAACGCATCGCTGCCCAGCAACAAATGCGCGGGCGGGGCGTCGCTGGCGATCAGCGTCAGGATCGCGTTCGCGGCCTTGACCGGATCACCCGGTTGTTTGCCGCTGCGCTCTTCCCGGGCCTTGCGGATCGGGTTGAAGGACTCATCGTAATCGGCGATCTGCCGTGGCGAGCGCTGCATCGAGCGACCGGCCCAGTCGGTGCGGAAACCGCCCGGTGCGACCGCCGTCACGAACACGTTGAACGGCTTCAATTCCTTGCCCAGCGTCTCGGAAATGCCTTCCAGCGCGAACTTGCTGCCGTGGTAGAACGAGATCCCCGGCATGGTGATGAAGCCGCCCATGGACGTGATGTTGATGATGTGCCCGCTGCGGCGCTGGCGGAACAGCGGGACGAAGGCTTTGGTGATCGCCACGGCGCCGAACACGTTGACGTCGAACTGGTGACGCATCTCCTCCAGCGTCGACTCCTCGAACACGCCTTCGTGGCCGTAGCCTGCGTTGTTGACCAGCACGTCCACCGGGCCAAAGGCTTTGTCGACATCGTTGACCACACTGTCGATGGCGGCGAATTCAGTCACGTCCAGCAGCACGCCGTGGGCGCGGCCAGGGGCCCGGGCTTCGAAGCTTTCGATGGCGTCCTGATTGCGCAGCGTGCCGATGACCTTGTGTCCCGCGGCCAATGCCTGAGCGGCCAGTGCCTTGCCGAAACCTGTGCTGACGCCGGTGATGAACAGGGTTTTTGTCGAACTCATAACGTTTCCCTCTCGAAGCGTGTTGCGGTTGCAGAAAGTCCCCATGGTAGGAACAGCAGACCGAAACCCGCTCACCCAGTTCTACGCGATGATTGCCTGATTCTGCCGTGGATATCGACAACGCCACACGCCCTTTGTGGGAGCGAATTTATTCGCGAATGGATTCAGGCGGTGGAGACGGGTGGGGTGAACCGGCCCATCGTCGGATTGCCGCCCAACATGAAGTCGCTCCCACAGGTTCTGTGCCGGTTGCCTGATCGGGGCTCAGACCCGAGGATTCGCCGTGTTATTAGTCACCAACCGCAACCCGCTGGCAATGCTGCCCACCGCCGCAAACCCTGCGCCGATGCTCAACGCCAGCACTGGCCCATGGGCATTGGAAATGCCGAAACTCAACGCCACCAACGCCGCGCCGGTGGCTTGCCCGATCAAACGGGCGGTGGCAATGGTTCCACTGGCGCCGCTGGAGCGCTCCTTCGGCGCGCTGGTCATCAGGGCTTTCTGGTTCGGCGCCTGGAAGAACCCGAAGCCGATGCCGCACAGAATCATCCGCACGATGATCGAGATCACGCTCGCGTCGGCCGGCATGGTCGCCAGGGAAATCATCCCGACGCAGAGCATCGCCAGCCCGATCCCACCCAATAGCCCCGGCGGATATCGGTCCGACATACGCCCGGCAAACGGCGCGATCATCGCCACCACCACTGACCACGGCGTCATCAGAAACCCGGTCTGCACCGGATCGCGACCCAGCGTGGTTTCAAAAAAGAACGGCAGCGACACGAACGCCAGGCCTTGGGTCGCGAACGAGCAAAAGGCTGTCAGCGCCGAGAGAGCGAACATCGGGCGTTTCAACAAATCCAGCGGAAACATCGGCGCAGGGTGCCCGGCCTCGCGTTTGAGCATCGCCGCGCCACCCACCAGAAAGATCGCCAGCGCAATCAACACGCTGCTCATCGACCCCAACTGCGCTGCCTGGCTCAAGGCGAAAATCAGGGCGCCAAAGGTGATGACGTTGAGGATCGCCGTCACGCGGTCGAAGGTCAGGCTGCCGGGTTTGGTCACCGGCAACGAATTCCAGGCGAACACCAGCGCGAAAATACCGATAGGCAAGTTGATCGCGAACAGCCACGGCCAATGGGCCACCGACAACACCAGCGAGGCGATGGTCGGGCCGATGGAGAACGACGTGCCGACCACCAGCGCGTTCATCCCCAGCCCGCGCCCGAGGCGTTCGGCGGGGAAGATCGAGCTGATCAGCCCGGCGTTGACGCTCATGATCGCGCTGGCGCCGATGCCTTGCAGCACGCGGGCCACGGTCAGGGTCGGCAACGACCATGAAAAGGTGCACAACGCTGACGACACCACGAACAGAATCAGGCCGCCGAGGTACACCTTGCGCTGGCCCAACACCCCGCTCAAGGCCGCAAAGGGCAGCAATGTTGCAACTGCCGCCAGTTGATAGGCGTTGATGATCCACACCGACGCGGCGGGGGAAGCGTTGAGGTCGGCGGCAATGGCCGGCAGGGCGGTGTTGGCGATGGCCGTGTCGAGGGTAGCGAGGGCGATGGACAGCAAAATCGCCACCATGCCGCGAAATTCGCGGGAGGTGAGTTTATCGCTGACGCGCTGGGCATCTTGAGTGACAGGTTGGGCCATTATCGACAACGCTCCGGAGAAAAGTGCAGGCAGGGCTGCATACGCAATCAGAAGCGTGATGGTGCCGCTTTGTTAGGGGGCTATGCAATGGACAGAGCGCAGGAATTGAAGCGGATTATTGGATGATTCACCGGAGACAGACACGACGCATAAGCCTGTGGGAGCGAATTCATTCGCGAGGGGCGGGTACATCCGAAGCATAGCTTGCGGCTGTACGTGCGTTTCGCGAATGAATTCGCTCCCACAGGGCCTGAAACCCAGTTTAACCGCCAGCGGTATCAATATCCCGATCCGTAGCCCCGGTCTGGTTCTCGTCCTTGGTCTTGTCCGGCGACTCGTGCTCTTCCGGCTCGAAGTCAGGGGTGAAGCTGTTCTCGCCTGAACGGTTGCCGTTGTTCTCCTGGCTTTGCGCGCCGTTGTTGCTCTGGCTTTGCGACCCTCCCGACGCCGGTGGCTTGTCCTGACCCATGTGATTGTCAGGGGTGTCCGGGTCGATGGCCGGGTCGTTGCGGTCGTTGGTTTGACGCGTATCTTGGGTAGCCATATGCACCTCTTCTTGATACCGGATTCTCCGGGGCTTATCGATATCGAGGGCAGCGCGTTGCAGGCGTTCGATGAATCTGCCGAGCGGTTGTCAGCTGTCGCGGTAAGCGCCAGTCACGGGCAGGCGACTGCCGAGGCGATAGCGGGATGAAGGGTGAGCGAGGCGCACGTAGGTGACGACGCGGCCGTTGTTCCAGGTGCGGCGGATCAACACCAGGCAGGGTTCGTCGGCCTCGATTTGCAGGTGCTTGAGCTCGTCGGGAGAGGGGTGGCTGGCCTCGACGATGTGCTCCATTTCGTCCGGCTGGATGATTTTCAGCAGGTAGCGCGCCGACTGCAAGGTGTCGCCAAACGGCTGTTGCAGGAACTCCGGCGCTGTCTGCGGATTGACGTAGCGATCTTCCAGCTGGACCGCCACGTCGTCTTCATAATGCACGCACAGCAGATGAAACACGGACGCGCCGGTAGGCAACGACAGCGCTGATGCGATGGGCATCGACGCCGATTCCCGCGCCAGGTGCAGCACCTGGCAACGGTAGCGGTGGCCCCGGGCGAGGATTTCATCGGCGATGTTGGTGATGTGCAGCAGGTTTGACTGCGGTTTGCTCTCGGCGACGAACGTACCGACCCCGGAGATTCGCAGCAGACGACCTTCTTCGGTCAGCTCGCGCAGCGCCCGGTTGACCGTCATGCGCGACATGCCCAGCTCCAGCACCAGCCGGTTCTCCGACGGGATCAGGTCGCCCGGTTTCCATTCCCCGGACACCAGCTTGCCCTGCACGAAATCCTTGGCTTTTCGGTAAAGGGCCTGTGGGGCGGGTTTGTCCATCACGACCTCTTGGCGCTACGCTTTGCCATCCTGCCAAAACGCATTGCGGTCCAGATAATTCTGCAAAAACTGCTGCAACCTCGGCTGTTCGGCGTTGTGGAAGATCTGCTGCGGTGTACCCCGAGCGACCACTTCGCCTTGATCGAGGAAGATCACCGAATCCGCCACCTGCGCGGCAAAGCCCATTTCGTGGGTCACCACGACCATGGTCATGCCTTCTTTGGCGAGGGTTTTCATCACCTGCAGCACTTCGCCCACCAGTTCCGGGTCCAGCGCCGAGGTCGGTTCATCGAACAGCATGATGTGCGGCTCCATCGCCAGCGCCCGGGCAATCGCCACGCGCTGCTGCTGACCGCCCGACAACTGCGCCGGGTAGGCCGTGGCCTTGTGCGCCAGACCGACCTTATCCAGCATCGCCATGCCGCGTTTGTTCGCCTCATCGGCGGACAATTTACGCACCCGGCGCAGGGCCTCGCAGACGTTGCCGATGGCGGTCATGTGCGGCCACAGGTTGAACTGCTGGAACACCATGCCGACGTTGCGGCGCACCTGATTGATCTGCGATTGCGGCGCGCGGCGACGGCCCTTGTCAGTGTCCTGCCAGCCGAGCAACTGACCTTCGATGTGAATCGAGCCTTCGTCGTACTCCTCAAGGAACGCCATGCTGCGCAACAGCGTGCTCTTGCCGGAGCCGGACGGGCCGATCAGGCACACCACTTCCGAGCGCTGCACCTGCAAATCGATGCCCTTGAGCACGCGCAGGGTGCCGAAGCTTTTGCCGACCTTGTTCAGCGTCAGAATGGTGGGCTGCTCGCCGGGTGGGGTTGCCGAAGTCTTCATGCGTTCACCTTGTTTCTCGCGTGTATTTTCGGACACGGCGCCGCTGGGAATCAGGAGGCTGTTCATCGTGGTTGTTTGTTCATGAAGCGGCCGACGCGGCTTTCCAGGAACATGCCCAGCCGCGAGCACAGTTCCACCAGAATCAGGTAGCCGATGCACAGCATCAGCAGGGTTTCGACGAAGGCGAAGGTCTCCGAACCGATGCCGGTCAGGACCATCGTCAGCTCCGGAATGGTGATGATCGACAGCACGGCGGTTTCCTTGCACAGCACGGTGATCATGTTGATCAGCGCCGGAAGGATGATCACCAGCATCTGCGGCACCTGAATCCGCCAGATGCATTGCAGGCGGGTGATGCCCAGGCAATCCGCTGCTTCCAGTTGACCACGGGCGACCGAATCGAAACCGGAGCGGAAGATTTCGGCGAAGTACACGCTGCCGTACACCCCCAGCCCAAGGATGCCCGCCGGGATCGGATCGAGGCTCAGGCCGAACGACGGGCCGCCGTAATAAACGAGGAACAACTGCACCAGAAACGGCGTGCTGCGGATCAGTTCGATGAACACCCGCAGTGGCGCGCGCACCAGGTTGTTGCCGAAGATTTGCGCGACGGCGATCAGCATGCCCAGTACGATGCCGAGCACCACGCCGCTGCTCCAGGTGCCGAGGGTGACCAGAAAACCCGAACCAATGTCGTCCAGGTAATCGGTGATGATTTTCGGGTCGAAGATCATGCGCCTTGCTCCTTCAACCGGCGTTCCAGCACGCCACCAAAATACGCCAGCGGGATGTTGATCAGGCAATAGAAGCCCGCGAGCATCAGGTAATCCTGGACGAACATGTAGTCGCTGGCGGCGAGGTTTTGCGCGGTGCGGGTCAGGTCAGCCAGGCCGACCACGGACACCAGCGACGAGGCCTTGATCAGCAGGATCATTTCGTTGACCAGCGCGGGCAGGGTCAGGCGCACGGCCTGGGGCACGCGGATGCGCACGAGCATCTGGCTGGCGCTCAGGCCCAGCAAACCGGCGGCTTCCAGTTGGCCGCCCGGAATGGCCAGGAATCCACCCCGCAGAATTTCAGCGGTATAGGCGCCTGCCGCCAGCGACAGGCCGATCACGGCGGCCACGGTGGGCGAGACGTTGGGCAGGCCGACGCGGGGCAGGAAGTAATAAATGAACAGCAGTTGCACCAGCAGCGGAATGCCGCGGAACACGAAAATATAGGCCCCGCCCAGACGGCGGAGCAGGGGAATCGGCGACAGGCGCAACGCCCCGACGACCACGCCAATGACGAAGCCGATCGCCAGCGCGGCGATGGACACCTGCAACGTCACCCACAGGGCGCCGAGCAATAAAGGTGCGTTCTGTTGCAGCAAGGGCCAATCGAACACGGTGTGACTCCAGCTGTGGATCGGTGCAAGTTCGAACGATGTGTTTACGCCCTGTGGAGATGCCCTGTGGGAGCGAATTCATTCGCGAAGGGCAGTACAGGCGATACATCTCCAGCGCCTGAAGATTTTTTCGCGAATGAATTCGCTCCCACAGTAAATCGTGCAGCGACCGGTTTTCGGGACAAGACCTTCATTTACGCAGGCTCCTCTGATTTTCAGGCTGAACCCGTTTCCCTCTGTTGGAGCGAATTCATTCGCGATGGGCCGGTACATTCGAAAAATCTCTATCGGCTGTACCTACGTCTCGCGAATGAATTCGCTCCCACAGGGACGCGGACAATCTCGTTGTCCGCGTGATGTTTCAGAGGGCTATGGCCTTACCAGGTCGGTTCGAAATCACCCTTCGGCACGTCCATTTCGGCGCCGAGCCATTTCTTTTGCAGGGCAGCCAGGCGGCCGTCGTCGTGCATTTTGTTCACGGCGGCATCGAGCGCGGCGATCAGGCTGTCGGCGTCGGCGTCTTTACGGCCCAGGTAGGCGAAGTAGGATTTCTTGCCGAACGGCGGCTGCACCACTTTGTACAGATTGGCTTTCTGTGCGGCGACGAACGAGATGTTTGGCAGCGAGTTGGCCACCGCGACAATACGCTTGGCGGCGAGGTCGGCGTAGGCCTGGTTGTTGTCGACGTATTCGCGAATGGTGACCTTCTCCGGCAGGGTCGCGGCGAAGGTTTTCAGCTCTTCCAGTTGCGCCGAGCCTTTGCCTGCACCGACGGTCTTGCCCGCGATGTCTTCAGGCTTCTTGATGCTGTCGTCCTTGGCGCCGACCATCAGCGCCACGGTCGCTTCGGCAATCGGCGAGACGAAGTGGTAACGCTCCTTGCGCGCCTTGGTCACGATGATAGGACCGGCCACCACGTCGAATTTCTTCGCTTCCAGGCCCGGCAGCACGCTTGGCCATGGCAGGTCGAGGAACTTGATCTTGACCCCCAGTTCCTTGCCCAGCTCGGCGAACAGCTCGGCGTTCAGACCCTGCTGTTTGCCTGCTTCGAGAAAGTCGAACGGGGCGAACTGCATTTCCGTACCGACCACCAGCTCACCGGCTTTCTTCACGTCGGCCAGTTGGTCGGCGTGGGCGGCCAGAGGCAACAGGGCGAGTGCCACTGCCATGCTCAGGCTTTTGACTGTCTTGCTGAACACGTGTGTACCGAAGCGGGAATCGAGTTGCATGGGGTCACTCCTCATTCATCAGATGCAGTGTTGTGTCGTCGTGATCGGGGTCAGGTGGAACGGTTGTGTGATGTGAATGTGCAGTTAGCGTGCCATACCGGTCTATACAACCCGCACAGCGTCTAATCGAAGATTTTTCCCGGATTCAAAATGCCGTTGGGGTCAAAGCTGCGCTTGAGCTCGGCCATGGTTTGCAACGCTTCGGCGCTCACGGAGTGGTGCAGAAACTCGCGCTTGAGCAGGCCGATGCCATGTTCCGCCGACACCGCGCCGCCCAACTGGCCCACGGCGCGGTACACCAGGTCTTCGATTTCAAAGACCGGCGCGGGCTGGGGCAGGCTGTTCAGGTCTACGGTCAGGTGCAGGTTGCTGTCACCGATGTGGCCGAAATACACGCTGTGATTGCCCGGCCAGCGCAGGTCCAGACGCTGGCGACACAGGTCGGCGAATTCACCGATCTGGCCGATGGGCAGGCTAATGTCGAAATTCAGCGGCGCGAGGCGCACCGGGAATTCGCCGGTGGCTTCGCGAATCTTCCACAGGCTGCGGGCCTGGGCCTGCGAGCTGGCGAGGATCGCATCGACAACCTCGCCTGCTTCGAGGGCCGCGTTCAACGTCTGTTCCAGCACCTCGGCGCTGGCCGATGATTCCAGCAGCACGTACAGCGGATGATGATCGGGCATCGGCGCGACGGGGTTTTCCAGCCATGACACGCCCATGCGGTAGAAGTCCTGCCACATCAGTTCGTAGGCTTGCGGCGTCCCGGCGCTGCGCTGCACACGACGCAAAAAGGCGACGGCGCTGGGGTAGTCGGGCAGGGCGCACAACAGCGTGGTGCTGTGGCCGGGTTGCGGCGCCATTTTCAGCACGGCGCGGGTGATCACCCCAAGGGTGCCTTCGCTGCCGATGAAGCACTGTTTCAGGTCATAACCGCAGTTGTTCTTGATCATCTTGTTCATCAGGTTCAACACGCGACCGTCGGCCAGCACCACTTCCAGGCCGAGCACCAGATCGCGGGTCATGCCGTAGCGAATCACCGCGTTGCCCCCGGCATTGGTCGCGATGTTGCCGCCGATCTGGCACGAACCCCGCGCACCCAGATCCAGCGGGAACAGATAGCCCGCGTCGGCCACCGCCTGTTGAATCAACTGCAGCGTGGTGCCCGCCTTGACGGTGACGGTGGCCGCCGCTTCGTCGATCTCTTCGATGCCTTGCAAGCGATCCAGCGACAGCGCGAAGTCGGTGGGACGCGGGACCGCGCCGCCCGCCAGGCCGGTCATTCCGCCTTGGGGCACCACCGATTGGCGCGCCGCGTTGCAGATGCGCAGGGCCGTGGCGACTTGCTTGGTGTCCGTGGGCAGGATCAAGGCCGCCGGGCAGGCGGGCGCGTGACGGGTCCAGTCGGTGTGGTGACGCGGGCTGATGGCGTCACCGGTCAGCACTTGGGCATCGCCCAACGCGGCGCGTAATGCTTTGAGGGTGTGTTGCACGTCACTCATGGGGTCAACTCACGGAAAAGGTCGCGTCAGCCTTCGGGCTCACACGCAATTGATTCAGGTCGGGCTGGCCGAGCAGGGTCAGGGCCAGGTGCAGTTCCCGGCTCAGCAGGTCCAGCGCATGCCCGGCACCGGCCTGACCGCCTACCGCCACGCCATACAACGTGGCGCGGCCCAGCAGCACGGCATCGGCGCCCAGCGCGCAGGCCTTGAGAATGTCGGTGCCGCGACGAATGCCGCTGTCGAGCAGAATGCTCAATTTGCCCTTGGCCACGTCCGCAATCGCGGGCAGGCAATCGAGGCTGGCGGGCACGCCGTCCAGCTGTCGGCCGCCGTGGTTGGTGACGACAATGCCGTCCAGCCCCAGCTGCACGGCTTGTTCGGCGTCCTGCGGGTGCATCACGCCCTTGAGCAGCAGGCGATGAGGCCAGCGGTCGCGCAGGCGGGCGAGGAAGTCCCAGCTCAACTGGTTCTCCATCTTTGCGCCGATGAAATGCGCGGCGCCTGCGGCATTGCGCTGATCGGCGGGCAGGTAGCGGTCGAGGTTGGCCATGCTCGGCATGCCGTGGGGCCAGAGGGTTTGCCGGACCCAGCGCGGGCGGCGCAGCACGTCGAGCTTGTTGCGCAGGCTCAACTGGCGCGGCCGGGAGAAATTGCGTTTGTCCCATTCGCGATTGCCCAGCAGCACGGCGTCGGTGGTCAGCAGCAGCGTGCGACAGCCCACGGCGTCGGCCCGTGCGAGCAAGTCTTCCTGCACTTGCGGGTCGCTCATGGCGTAGAGCTGAAACCACAGGTTGACGTCCGGGACGGCCGCGGCAATCTGCTCCAGCGAGCTGGTCGACACGGTGCTGAGGGTGAACGGCAGGCCGCGCTCGGTGGCGGCCCGGGCCAGGTGAATGTCGGCGTCGCGGTGCAGCATGCCGTTGTAGCCGGTGGGGGCGATCACCATCGGCAGCGGTTGTTCGCGGCCGAACAGGGTGCGGCGTGTGTCGGGCGTCTTCCACGGCACCAGCGTGCGCGGCAACAGGCTGACGTCCGCGAAGGCCTGACGGTTACGGGCCAGGGTCAGCTCTTCTTCAGCGCCGCCGTTGAGGTATTCCCACGCGAAATGCGGCAGCCGCCGACGGGCCATGTCGGCCAGTTCGGCAATGCTGTGCGCGCGCAGGCAATCGGAACCGGTGTGATAACGACGCATGGGAGTCCTTGGACAAGCTGTATAGACAGCTGAGGCAAGATGCAGGCCAGTTGAGATTAGCCAGCATGCACCCCGTGGCAGGGCTGTTCGATAGTGGGGCAGTGACAGCGATGTCACCAAAAGTTGCACCGAATGAATCCGGCGTGCACGTTGCTGGGGCGTTGCGAAACCTGACGTGCATTCACGACACGCTCACGGTGGGGGGCTATTGGAGGTTGCGACCGTGGGGAAGGGGCTTATCTGACGCACCCATTCGTCTAAAGAGGCGCGGCATACAAAATGCTTCCTCCTGTCTATACAGCCCTATTTCCCCCTTCACAGGAGCCCCCATGACTGTCACTGCCAATCTCCCGCTGATCGACATGGCCGGTGTCCGCGAAGGCGACGAGGCCGCGCTGCATCGCGCCGGCGAGGCCATTCGCAAGGCCTGTAGTGAAACCGGGTTTTTTTACATCATTAACCACGGTGTGCCGCAAGCGGTGATCGATGCGGCGATGGCGGCGGCGAAAACCTTCTTTGCCTTCTCGCCCGAAGTGAAACGCCAGGTGGCGGTAAACAAACGCCATCGCGGCTGGCACGCGTTAGGCGGGGCGTTGATGTACGAGGCGACCAAGCCGGATTTCAAGGAATTCTTCAGCATGGGGCTGGAGCTGCCGGAAGACGATCCGTGCGTCCTGGCGGGGGAGGCGCTGCGCGGGCCGAACCAGTGGCCGGATTTCATGCCGGAACTGCGCCTGGCGCTGGACGCCTATTACGAGGCAATGGGTCGGGCAGGGGCGGATTTGTTGCGAGCGGTGGCGGTGGGGCTGGGCATCGAGCCGGAGTTCTTTTCGCCGAAATACGGCAAGCGTTTGCAGCGCACGCAGATGGTGTATTACCCGCCGCATCCTCCGATGGCAGAGTCCGATCAATTCGGCGTCGCGCCGCACACCGATTACGGGTGCATCACGTTGTTGTATCAGGACAACAGCGGCGGGTTGCAAGTGCGTGAGCTGTCCACCGACAGCTGGATCGATGCGACGCCGATCGAAGGCAGCCTGGTGGTGAATGTGGGGGATCTGTTGGCGCGCTGGTCCAACGACCGCTTCCGCTCGACATTGCATCGGGTCATCAATAAGTCCGGGCATGAACGGTATTCGATTGCGACGTTTTACGACCCGACGTTCAGTGCGGTGGTCGATCCCTGTGACCTGGGCGTGGACACCGGGTCATACCCTCCGGTGACGGCCGGGGCCTATATATTGAAGCGGATCGATGATTCGATGGCCTACCGAAAAAAGGCGCAATAACGCCATTTCATTAAGGCGAAGCCCCATACCCGCCTCACTGCCGCACGCGCGGCGCACGAGCCACTGCTGACGGGCCTCGATCCCTTCTGAGCATGACTCTTTACGCTTTCTTTATGCGTTTGGCGCCCCGTCGATCTCGTTCCTTTACACCCTCCGATCCGACAATTCCCTCACACGGCAGTCGCCGTATGACGGAGAGTTTTTCATGAGCGTTCTGGATGGGGTGTCTCTGCTGTTGGCGGCAGGGTTGTTCGTGTATTTGCTGGTGGCGCTGCTGCGTGCCGGTCGGGTCGAGGAGTGACGGCCATGCACGGGTATGACTATCTGCTGATTCTGGCGTTCTTCGCGCTGGTGCTGTTGCCCGCGCCGCTGTTGGGCCGCTTCTATTACAAGGTCATGGAAGGCAAGCGCACGTGGCTGAGCCCGGTGATGGGGCCGGTGGAGCGTGTGTGTTATCGCCTGTCCGGCGTCGATCCCACGGTCGAGCAAAACTGGAAAACCTACACACTGGCCCTGCTGGCGTTCAACCTGGCGGGCTTTGTCGTGCTGTTCGCGATTTTGCTGTTCCAGGGCGCGCTGCCCCTTAATCCGCAAGGCCTGCCGGGGATGGAGTGGTCGCTGGCGTTCAACACGGCAATGAGTTTTGTCACCAACACCAACTGGCAGAGCTACAGCGGCGAATCGTCCCTGAGCTACCTGAGCCAGATGGCGGGCCTGACGGTGCAGAACTTCGTCAGCGCCGCCACGGGCATTGCCGTGCTGGTCGCGTTCTGTCGCGGGATCGCCCGTCGCTCGACCCAGCACCTCGGCAACTTCTGGACTGACATGACCCGCGCCACCCTCTACGGCTTGCTGCCGCTGTGCGTCGTGCTGGCGCTGTTTCTGGTCTGGCAGGGCGTGCCGCAGACGTTCGCCCATTACGTTGACGCCGTGACGCTGCAAGGCGCCGACCAGACAATTCCCCTCGGCCCGGCCGCCAGCCAGATCGCGATCAAGCAACTGGGCACCAACGGCGGCGGCTTCTTCGGCGTCAACTCGGCGCACCCGTTCGAGAACCCCACCGCGTGGAGCAACCTGTTCGAGATGGCATCGATCATTTTGATCCCGGTGGCGCTGGTGTTCACCTTCGGCCATTACGTCAAGGACCTGCGCCAGAGCCGGGCCATTCTGGCCTGCATGCTGGTGCTGTTCCTGATCGGCGGCGCCACGGCGTTGTGGGCCGAATACCAACCTAACCCGACGCTGAACCTGGCATCGGTGGAGCAGACCGCGCCGATGGAAGGCAAGGAAACCCGCTTCGGCACCACCGCCACGGTGCTGTGGGCGACCACGACGACGGCGGCCTCAAACGGTTCGGTCAACGGCATGCACGACAGCCTCAATCCGCTGGCCGGCATGATCGCCCTGGCCAACATGATGGTCGGGGAAGTGATCTTCGGCGGCGTCGGCGCGGGGTTGTACGGGATGCTGTTGAACGTACTGATCGCGGTGTTCCTCGCCGGGTTGATGATCGGCCGCACACCGGAATACCTCGGCAAGAAATTGCAGGCCCGAGAAGTGAAACTGCTGGTGGCGACTTTGATCGTCATGCCCGTCGGTGTGCTGGTGTTCGGTGCGCTGGCGGCGTCGTTGCCCGGTCCTGCGGGGGCGGTGAGCAACCCCGGCGCCCACGGCTTCAGCCAGCTGCTGTACACCTACACCTCGGCCACGGCGAACAATGGCTCGGCGTTCGGCGGGTTCAGCGCCAACACCCTGTTCCACAACCTGATGCTCAGCCTGTCGATGTTCATCGGCCGCTTCGGTTACATCCTGCCGGTGCTGGCGCTGGCCGGGAGTCTGGCGGCGAAAAAGACCGCGCCCCTTGGCCTGAACAGCTTCCCGACCCATGGCCCGCTGTTCGTCACCCTGTTGACCGTGACCATTTTGCTGGTGGGGGGCCTGACGTTCTTGCCGACCCTGGCGTTGGGACCGATTGCCGAACACTTGAGCCTGGGCTTCTGAGGACCGAATCATGAACATGCATGCGCCTGTGACAAAGAACCCCGAGCACACCGCCGAACCTGCGAAAACCGCCATCGCCGCCCTGTGGCGTCCGGCGCTGGTTCAGGCCTTCGTCAAACTTGACCCGCGTCAGTTGCAACGTGCGCCGGTGATGCTGGTGGTCGAGCTGACCGCGATCCTCACCACCATCCTGTGCCTGATCCCCAACCCGGCCGTGCCGACCTTCGTCGCGGTGCAGATTGCGGTGTGGCTGTGGTTCACCGTGCTGTTCGCCAACTTCGCCGAAGCCTTGGCGGAAGGGCGTGGCAAGGCCCGGGCCGACAGCCTCAAGGCTGGGAGCGAAGGCCTGAAAGCGCGTTTGCAAGGAGCAAACGGCGCGTTCATCACGGTCAACGCGAGCACGTTGCGCAAGGGCGATGTGGTGCGCGTCGAGGCGGGGGAGCTGATCCCCGGTGACGGCGAGGTCATCGAAGGCATCGCGGCGGTCAACGAAGCGGCGATCACCGGGGAATCCGCGCCGGTGATTCGCGAGTCCGGCGGCGACCGTTCCGCCGTCACCGGCAACACCCGACTGGTGTCGGACTGGCTGCTGGTGCGCATCAGCGCCAACCCCGGCGAGTCGACGCTGGACCGCATGATCGCGTTGGTGGAAGGCGCCAAACGCCAGAAAACCCCCAACGAAGTCGCGCTGGACATCCTGCTGATCGGCCTGACCCTGATCTTTCTGCTCGTGGTCGTGACCCTGCAACCCTTCGCCCATTTCGCCGGGGGCAGCCTGCCGTTGGTGTTTCTGGTGGCGCTGCTGGTGACGCTGATTCCCACCACCATCGGCGGCCTGCTGTCCGCTATCGGCATCGCGGGGATGGACCGCCTGGTGCGCCTGAACGTCATCGCCAAATCCGGTCGGGCCGTGGAAGCGGCGGGGGACGTGCACGTGTTGCTGCTGGACAAGACCGGCACCATCACCTTCGGTAACCGCCGTTGTGCAGCGGTGTACGCGGCACCCGGCGTGAGCGGCAAGGAGCTGAGCGAAGGCACGCTGCTGGCCTCGCTGGCGGACGACACCGCCGAGGGCAAATCCATCGTCGAGTATTTGCGGGGCCTGAATCCCATGGCCGAGCCTGCGCCGAGCCAGTTGACCGCCGTGCCGTTCAGCGCTGAAACGCGGCTGTCCGGGGTGGACTTCAGCGGCCGCGTGTACCGCAAAGGCGCCGTGGATTCGCTGCTGACATTCATTGGCCGTGACCGCGCCGACCTGCCGCAAAGCCTGGCCCGGGAGATCGACAAGATCGCCAAGACCGGGGGCACGCCGCTGCTGGTATCGGTGGATCACACGTTGCTGGGCGCGATTCACCTAAAGGACGTGGTGAAACCGGGCATCCGCGAGCGTTTCGACGAGCTGCGCAAACTGGGCATTCGCACGGTCATGGTCACCGGCGACAACCCGCTGACCGCCGCCGCGATTGCTGCCGAAGCGGGGGTGGACGACGTGCTGGCCGAAGCGACGCCGGAGAAAAAACTGGAGCGCATTCGTCAGGAACAGAACGACGGGCGTCTGGTGGCGATGTGCGGCGACGGCGCCAACGATGCCCCGGCGCTGGCCCAGGCGGACGTCGGCATGGCGATGAACGACGGCACCCAGGCGGCGCGGGAAGCGGCCAACATGGTCGACCTCGACAGCGACCCCACCAAGCTGCTGGACGTGGTGCAAGTGGGCAAGGAATTGCTGGTCACCCGTGGCGCGCTGACCACGTTCTCCATCGCCAACGACGTGGCCAAATACTTCGCGATCCTGCCCGCGCTGTTCGCGGCGATCTACCCGCAACTGGGCGTGCTCAACATCATGGGCTTGGCGAGCCCGCAGAGCGCGATTTTGTCGGCCATCGTGTTCAACGCGCTGATCATCGTGGTGCTGATTCCGCTGGCCCTGCGTGGTGTGCGAGTGCAGGCGGCGAGTGCGGCACACCTGCTGCGCCGCAACCTGTTGATCTACGGGCTGGGCGGGATTCTCGTGCCGTTCGTGGGGATCAAGGCGATCGACCTGCTGTTGACCGGCCTGCATCTGGTGTAAGCGCTGTTTTTCGGCGGCGGGGTGGCGTGTCCTGCCTCGTCGCGACCCGATTTGATTGAGGAATGAATGATGTCGACTATAGTGCGTCCCGCTGTGAGCCTGATCGTGCTGATGACCCTGATCACCGGGGTGGCTTATCCGCTGGTGGTGACGGGCGTTGCGCAAGTGGCGTTCCCGGAGCAGGCCAACGGCAGCCTGGTGTATGACGATCAGGACAAGGTGCGCGGCTCGGAATTGATCGCGCAGAATTTTACCGGCGAAGAATGGTTTCACCCGCGTCCGTCGGCCGGGGCTTATGCCACGGTGGCGAGCGGCGCGAGTAACCTGGCCCCGAGCAATCCTGCGCTGGCGACCCGGATCGGTGATGATGCGGCGAAAGAACAGGTGGAAGGGCAGGGGCCAGTGCCGTTGAACCTGCTGACCACGTCGGGCAGTGGCCTAGACCCGCATCTGTCGCCAGCCGCTGCCGATTATCAAGTGACGCGGGTGGCGGCGGCGCGGCATGTGTCTCGGGAGACAGTGCAGCGGCTGGTTGTCGCCAACACCGAAAGCCCGTTGATTGGCCCGGCAGTGGTCAACGTGTTGGCGTTGAATCAGAGTTTGGGTGAGATTCGCCAGTAACGACGTACCACCTGTAGGAGCGTGGCTTGTCCCGCGATCGGCGGGGAACCCGTCGTAAAACCTGTGCACACGGTATATCTGAAACGGCCAGTGCGTATGGATTCACGACTGTTTCGCAGCCGGTCGCGGGACAAGCCACGCTCCTACAATGGGGCACTGCGCTACGATTTGATCATTACATCAGGACAACCCCGTGAACTCAGACACCCGCGCCGATGCCTTGCTGGCCACGCTCCCCCGGGATGACCGTGGCCGCTTGAAGGTGTTTCTCGGCGCTGCCCCCGGCGTCGGCAAGACCTTCGCCATGTTGCAGGCCGCGCACACGCAACTGCGCCAAGGGGGGTCGTTGTTGGCTGGGGTTGTCGAAACCCATGGCCGCGCCGAAACCGAAGCGCTGCTCGGTGGCCTGCCGCAATTGCCGATGCTGCGTTCCGAATACCGGGGCGTGGTGCTGGAAGAAATGGACCTCGACGGCCTGCTCGCGGCCCGGCCGAAACTGGTGCTGGTGGATGAACTGGCCCACAGTAACGCGCCGGGCAGCCGCCACGCCAAACGCTGGCAGGACATTCAAGAGCTGCTGTCGGCGGGGATCGACGTCTACACCACGGTCAACGTGCAACACCTCGAAAGCCTCAATGATCAGGTACGCGGCATCACGGGTGTGCAGGTCCGCGAAACCCTGCCGGACTGGGTGCTGCAGGAAGCCTACGAACTGGTGTTGATCGACCTGCCGCCGCGAGAACTGCTGGAGCGGCTGCGCGACGGCAAGGTGTACGTGCCTGAGCAGGCGCGAGCGGCCATCGACGCGTTCTTTACTCAGACCAACCTTACCGCCCTGCGCGAACTGGCGATGCAAACCGCAGCGGCCCAGGTCGATAACGATTTGGCGCTGGGTTATCGGCAATTGGGCCAGTCGGCGCCCGCCGTTCGTGGGCGCCTGCTCGTGGGGGTCGATGGCGATGCCCAGGCCGAGCGTCTCGTGCGACACGCCAGCCGCGTGGCTCAGCGCAGGCACCTGCCGTGGACGCTGGTGCACGTCGACAATGGCCGTTTTTTCGATGAACTGGCGCGCAGCCGCCTGCAACGCGCTCAGCAACTGGCGGAACGGCTGGGCGGCGAAGTGGTGGTCCTGCGCGCCCCGGAAGTGGCGAAAACCCTGATCCAGCACGCCGCCGAACGCCGCGCCAGTCTGGTGCTGGTGGGGCAGTCGCGGCCTTTATTGCGTCGGCGGGTGTTCGGCGGTGGGCTGGCGTCGCGTCTGCTGCGTAACGCCCACGGCCTGGAAATCAACGTGCTGGACAGCGAAGCGCGGCCCGATCAGCCGTATTCGACCACGCCCCGCACGCTAAGCGGATTCGACTATCTGTTGGCCGTGCTGGCGACGGTCTGCGCCAGCGCGCTGGCCTGGGCGGTGTCCAGTGTCTTGGCCTTGCCGAACATCTCGCTGGTGTTTCTCGCCGCGGTATTGCTGGTGGCGGTGCGCAGCAGCGTGGGCCCGGCGATGGTTTGTTCGGTGCTGTCGTTTCTGGCCTATGACTTTCTGTTCATCCCGCCGAATTTCTCCCTGAACATTCAGCGCGAAGAAGACGTGCTGACCCTGCTGTTCTTCCTGATGATGGCCGCGCTGACCGGCAATCTCGCCGCCCGCCAGCGTCGCCAATTGCAGGCGTTGCGCGACACTCAGGAAGAGACCAGCGAGTTGCTCGACCTGTCGAAACGCCTCACCGCTGCCACCGACCGGCAGGCCGTGCTCAGCGCCGCCGACCATCACCTGGCGGGCTGGAAAGAACTGAGCGTGTGCATGCTTGACCGGGACGGGGATCAAGGCTGGAAGGTCGAGGTTGGCGGCGCGCTGGAGTTTTCCGAGTTCGAACGCGCCGCCGCCGACTGGGCCTGGCAACACGGCCAGCCCGCAGGCCGAGGCACCGGGACGCTGCCGTCGGGTGAGTGGTGGTGGCTGCCGTTGTGGGTCGATGAGGCGCCGCTGGCGCTGCTCGGCGTTCGGGCGCGTCCGGGGCAGACGTTCAGCGCCCAGCGTCGGCGTTTGCTGACCGCGTTGAGTCAGCCGTTGGGACAAGCGTTGGCCCGCGCGCGACTGGCCGAAGACCTGGAAGCCGCGCGCTTGCACGGCGAAACCGAACAACTGCGCAGCGCCTTGCTGGCCTCGGTGTCCCACGACCTGCGCACCCCGCTGACCGCCATGCGCGGCAGTATCGACAGCCTGTTGGCGCTGGGCGAGGCGATTCCGCTGGACGACCGCCGCGAATTGTTGGAAGGCACTCGCGACGAGGCCGAGCGGCTGGACCGCTACATCCAGAACCTGCTGGACATGACCCGACTGGGCCACGGCGCGCTGAAACTGGCGCGGGACTGGGTCTCGCCGGGAGACATCGTCGGCAGCACCCTCAACCGCTTGCGTGCGGTGCTGGCGCCGTTGCAGGTCAGCACGGAACTCTCCGCCGAACTGCCGCTGCTGTACGTGCACGCGGCGCTGATCGAACAAGCGCTGATCAACGTGGTGGAAAACGCCGCGCGCTTTTCGCCAAGTCACGGCCGCCTGCAAATTCGGGTCGTCGCGTCGACCGATGAACTGACCTTTGCTGTCAGCGACGAAGGACCGGGCATTCCCGAAGCCGAGCGGGCAAAGATTTTCGACATGTTCTACACCGCCGCCCGGGGGGATCGCGGCGGGCAGGGCACCGGGCTGGGGCTGGCGATCTGTCAGGGCATGGTCGGTGCCCATGGCGGGCGGATCAGTGTCGGCGAAGGCATCGACGGACGTGGCACCTGCATTTCGCTGCACCTGCCGTTGCAGGCCCAGCCGCAGGCGGACGTGGAGCAGGTGTGGTGAATAGGCGATGGGTTACCCTCGGTGTTAACAAAAAAATAGGCCTGTAAATGAATGACTCACCGGTGTGGCCCATCAACCTGTGGGAGCGAATTCATTCGCGAAGGGATCGTACGGTCGACACTGTTCTATCGACTGGACTATTTTTCGCGAATGAATTCGCTCCTACAGGTTTTGGGTCCGTTACGGACCAAGGGTGACAACGTGACAGGAAAACCATGAGCCAGACCGCAACCATTCTGGTGATCGACGACGAACCGCAGATCCGCAAATTCCTGCGCATCAGCCTCGCCTCACAAGGCTACACCGTGATCGAAGCCGGAACCGGCACCGAAGGCTTGACCCAAGCGGCGCTGAACAAGCCGGATCTGCTGGTGCTGGACCTCGGTTTGCCGGACATCGACGGACAAGACGTGCTGGTCCAGTTTCGCGAATGGTCGACCGTGCCGGTGCTGGTGCTGTCCGTGCGCGCCAGCGAGGCTGAAAAGGTCCGCGCGCTCGACGCCGGGGCCAACGATTACGTGACCAAACCGTTCGGAATTCAGGAGTTTCTGGCGCGAATTCGCGCGTTATTGCGGCAGGCGCCGGACACCGGGCAGGCCGACTCGGCGCTGGTGATCGGCCCGCTGACCGTGGACCTGGCATATCGGCGGGTGCTGCTGGACGGCCACGAAGTCGCCCTGACCAAAAAGGAATACGCGGTGTTGGCGCAACTCGCGCGGCATCCGGGGCGGGTCATCACCCAGCAGCAACTGCTCAAGGACATCTGGGGCCCGACCCATGTGGAAGACACCCATTACCTGCGCATCGTCGTCGGGCACTTGAGGCAAAAACTGGCGGATGACCCCGCTGCACCCCGGTTCATCCTGACCGAAGCGGGGGTGGGGTATCGGTTGGTGGCGTCTTGAGGTTTCTGTACACCCTTGCTCTCAATGCTCCCGCTCATACCGATCCAGCGTATCCCGCGCAATCTCCCGTCCCAGTGCGATCAGTTCCGGGGCCTTGTAGAACTCGAAAAACCGGCACACGCGCTTGGGCACGTTGATCAGGATGTCCGGTGGATACCCGGCGATCTTGTACTGCGCCAGTGACGTCTGCATCACCTCGAAACTCTGGTTGATCAAATCGAGCAGGGACGCAGGCCCGACGTTGTCGATGATCACTGAGCCGCTGGCCGATTTCGGGGCGCCCGGTTCGGTCGGCGCGGCGGCGGGTTGCTGGCCTTGGGGATCAGCAGAGTCGGCGTCGTGTTGGCCCAGCCAGGAGTCGGGCAGGGTGGCCGCCGTGGCCTTGAGGCTGTCCTGCTCCAGACGCAACACGTCGCCCGCCGCCACGTCCATTTTGCGGCGGAACGGCAGGTGCGAGCCGATGGAGTTGATCAGGGCGTCAAAGCGTTTCTTCACGGCCGGCGGGCGTTCGATCACCGGCAAGTGGTACTGCTTCTGGTTGGTGGAGTTAAGGTTGACCGCCACGATAAGGTCGCAGTGGCTGGACACCACCGGCACGATGGGCAGCGGATTGAGCAGGCCGCCGTCCACCAGCGTGCGATTGCCCTGAACCACCGGCGTGAACAGGCTGGGAATTGCCGCCGACGCACGCATGGCCGAGTGCAGGTTGCCTTCCTGAAACCAGATTTCCTGCTGATTGGTGAGGTCCGTGGCCACGGCGGTGTAGGGAATACGCAGGTCTTCGATGTTGATCTCGCCGACGATCTCGCGAATCTGCCCGAAGACTTTTTCCCCGCGAATCGCCCCCAGCCGAAAGCTCACGTCCACCAGCCGCAGCACGTCGAGGTAATCCAGGCTCTCGATCCAGGCCTTGTATTCCGGCAGTTTGCCCGCTGCGTAAATCCCGCCGATCACCGCGCCCATCGAGCAACCGGCGATGCAGGCGATGTCGTACCCGCGTCGCTCCAGTTCTTCGATCACCCCGATGTGTGCATAGCCTCTGGCGCCCCCGGACCCCAATACCAGCGCGATTCTTTTTTTCATTCGCAGGCTCCCCGTTGCAGTGGCTCTACCCTACGCCCAAGGGTGCTGTTTTTCATCCGGCGCGTGTATAACCGCTACGACAAAAAACAACGGCCCTGCGACCTGTCGTTATGGCACTTTTACATCGCCGCATCGTCAAACCCGCATCGTTGATTCCATTATTGACTTTCCACCCTTGAGGAACACCCGATGAAAGCCTGGATCTGCCTGCCACTGCTCGCCCTTGTTCTCACAGGCTGCGCGGGGAAAACCGCTTATCGCGACAGTTGCGCCACCAACCTGGACGCCGCCTGGCACGAACTGGACCTCGCCAAAGCCGAAGGTTTTGCCGGGACCGTCAGCTACTCCAAAGCGCTTTCGCTGTTGACCGGCGCCAAGACCCAGCAACAGTTCGAAGCGTTCGAAGGCTGCAACGAGAAAGCCGAGAAGGCGCGTTTCTACATCCGTGAATCCCGCGCCGGGCGATAAGCCTCGCTGCCGGTTGATGCGCCGGTATAGCGGACACGCACATCCCCTGTGGGAGCGAATTCATTCGCGAAAGGATTTGGCAGGCCCTCATCTGCGCAGATGTACCGCTTTCGCGACTGAATTCGCTCCTACAGGTCCCGGCCTGGCCTGAAAATCTCGCGTCAGAACGCCTGTCCCCGCATCCTCCTCATAAATCCTCTCGATTCCTCTCATCCGCTCTGGCGAAAAGGCCTACGCTGACTTTAAAGTGGCTGCACGTCTGGCATCTGCTGCAGTCCTACTAGCCAAGAGCTGTCGCCTGGGGAGGCTTTCCGATGGGCAGAAAACTGGATGCGTGTCTCAACGCAATCAACGAAGTGGTGTTGGGCAAGGAGCCTCAAGTCCGTCTGGCCCTGACCTGCCTGTTGGGCGGCGGTCATCTGCTGATCGAAGATTTGCCCGGCATGGGCAAGACCACCCTGAGCCACACGCTGGCGCGGGTCCTGGGGTTGAGCTTTCAGCGGATTCAATTCACCTCCGACCTGTTGCCGGGAGACATCCTCGGCACGTCGATTTTCGACCGGGAGACCGGGCAATTCACCTTCCATCCCGGGCCGATCTTCGCCGAACTGGTGCTGGCGGACGAGATCAACCGCGCCACGCCGAAAAGCCAGAGCGCGTTGCTCGAAGCCATGGAAGAAGGGCAGGTGACCATCGAAGGCGCCACCCGGTTGCTGCCTGATCCGTTTTTTGTCATCGCCACGCAAAACCCGTTCAGCCAGGGTGGCACCTTCGCGTTGCCCGAGTCGCAACTGGACCGTTTTCTGATGCGACTGTCGCTGGGCTATCCGGCGCGCTCGGCTGAAAAGGCGTTGCTGTTGGGCGAATCGAGACGCGAGCTATTACCGCGCATCGAGCCGATTCTCGACCACACTGAACTGGCGGCCTTGCAAGCGGAAGCCCGTCGGGTGCGAGCCAGCGACGCGCTGGTGGATTACGTGTTGCGGTTGGTGGACGCCACCCGCAGTCAGCCGCAGTTCGCCTACGGCCTGTCGCCCCGGGCGAGCCTGGCGATTCTCTCGGCGGCGCGGGCCTGGGCACTGCTGATCGGGCGCGATTACGTGATCCCGGAAGACGTTCAAGCGATCCTGCCTGCAGTGATCGGTCATCGTCTGCGCGACCGCAGCGACCCGACCGGGCATGGCGGCGGGGCGTTGGTTCAATGGCTGCTGCGTGAGGTGCCGGTGCTTTGATGCCCCAATTCAAGCCGTTCTGGCAGCGCTGGGTGGGACGTCGCATCCCCCCGGCTTCGCGGATCGAGCTGAATCACCGTCAAATCTTCATCCTGCCGACCCGGGCGGGGGGCACGCTCATGCTCGTGCTGTTTTTGCTGCTGTTGGTGTCGATCAACTACCAGAACAGCCTCGCCTACGGCCTGACGTTCCTCATGTCGTCGGTGGGCATCCTCGGCATTCTCCATACCTACCGCAATTTCAGCGGGCTGGTGCTCAGCGCGACCCACGCCCGCTCGGTGTTTGTCGGCGAGCCGGTCCAGTTGCGGCTGCGTCTGGAGAGTGCGTCCAATGGTCATCAGGCCATCGCCTTGGGCTGGGACACCGAAAAACTGGAGCAAACCGATGTTGAGCCTGAACAGCAGGTGGAGGTGGCGCTGACCTTGCCCGCGCTCAATCGCGGCTGGTTGCGGGCACCGCGTCTGCGGGTCGAGAGCGTGTTTCCGCTGGGCATCTTCCGTGCCTGGAGCTGGCTGGACCTGGAGCAGACGGTGTTGATCTACCCGCGCCCGGTGGCGGGCAGCCTGCCGTTGCTGCAAGGGGTTCAGCCCCACGCCGACGACGATGGCCAGGCGACCCAAGGGCAGGGCGTTGATGATTATCAGGGCTTGCGTCCCTGGCAGCCGGGGGATTCCATGCGTCGCATGCACTGGAAAGCCTGGTCGCGTGGGCAAGGGTTGATGGTCAAGGAATTCACTGACCTGAGCGGCCACGACCTGTGCCTGGACTTTATGGCCCTGGGCGGCGACATCGAAGAACGCCTGTCGCGGCTGTGCTATTGGGTGCTGGAATTGTCCCACCGACAGCAGCCGTTCGCCTTGCGCCTCCCGGGTTTCCTGTCGGCGGTGGACAGCGGCGACGCGCACCGCGAGGCTTGCCTGCGGCAATTGGCGCTGTACGGGGTGCGGGCATGACACCGAGCCTGAAGGCGGCGCACGCATGACCTCCGTCAACCTAGCCCAGCCGATCCCCCGGGTCAGCCTCAACTGGCTGCTGATCGCACAGGCCTTGGTCATCGTGCCGTTTTCGATGCACATCCCCATTGCCTTGGTGGTGCTGTGGCTGGTGTGCAGTTTCTGGCGCATCCAGATTTTTCGCATGCGTGTGCGGATGCCTGGCACATGGGTCAAGTGCGGCCTGCTGGTGGGCACGGCGGGCGGGATTTTTCTGGCGCGGGGCAGCCTGGTCGGGCTCGACGCTGGCGCTGCGCTGCTGATCGCCGCGTTCATCCTCAAGATGCTGGAAATGCAGACCCGGCGAGACGCGCTGGTGCTGATCTTCCTTGGCTTTTTCTGCGTGGCAGTCGGTTACCTGTTCGAAGACGCGCTGCTCTGGGGCCTGTTCACGCTTCTGCCGGTGGCAACCCTGTTGGCGGGGCTGATCGGCCTGCAGCAGTCCAGCCTGTCCAGCAAACCGGCTAGCACCCTGAAACTGGCGGTCAAGCTGCTGTTGCAGGCAGTGCCGCTGATGGTTTTGCTGTTTCTGTTCTTTCCCCGCCTCGACCCTCTGTGGTCACTGCCGCAGCCCAGCAACAAGGGGCTGACAGGGCTTTCCGACACGATGGCGCCGGGGGACGTGGCCGAGCTGAGCCGGTCGGCGGCGCTGGTGTTTCGCGCCAGTTTCGAAGGGCCGGTTCCACCGCGTAATCAGCAGTATTGGCGCGGCCTGACGCTGGAGCAGTTCGACGGGCGTCGCTGGTCCCAGTCGTCCCGCGCGCTGGTACCCGATGCGCCTGACTGGCGCAAGACCGGTGAAAAAGTCAGCTACAGCGTGGTCATGGAACCCAGCGGCAAGCCGTGGCTGATGACCCTGGACGTCGGCGAAACCGACCTTGTCGGTGCGCGACAGATGAGCGATTTCCGCTGGCAGCGTCGGCGGCCCATTGAGCAGTCGGTGCTGTACAGCGTCAACGCCTGGCCTGATGCGGTGCGGGAAACCAGCCTCAGTGACGGAGCGCGCTCCCAGGATTTGCAACTGCCTGCCAAAGGCAATCCGGAAGCACGGGAATGGGCGGCGGACATGCACCGGCGCCACCCCAAACCTGACGCGCTGGTGGAAAGCCTGCTGGCGTATTTCACCGAACAGCCGTTCCGCTACACCCTGAAACCGCCGACCCTCGGGCCGAACGGCATCGAC
This sequence comes from Pseudomonas sp. NPDC088368, assembly GCF_044753445.1. NCBI lineage: Bacteria > Pseudomonadati > Pseudomonadota > Gammaproteobacteria > Pseudomonadales > Pseudomonadaceae > Pseudomonas > Pseudomonas sp. NPDC088368. The sequence goes on along the minus strand of NZ_JBIVNG010000003.1, from coordinate 111,668 downwards.
GACTTCCTGTTCGGCAGCCGCGCCGGGTTCTGTGAGCACTACGCGGGGGCCATGACCTTCGTGCTGCGGGCAGCGGGCATTCCGGCGCGGGTGGTTGCGGGCTATCAAGGCGGCGAGCTGAACCCGGATGGCAATTACATCAGCGTCCGTCAGTTCGATGCCCATGCCTGGGTCGAGTATTGGCAGGCGGGCGTCGGTTGGCGCAGCGTCGACCCGACCGCCGCCGTATCACCTGCGCGGATCGAACAGGGGCTGGAAGCGGCACTCGGCGACGATGAGGAGTTTCTTGCCGATTCGCCGATGTCGGTACTGCGCTACCGTCACTTGGCCTGGATCAATTCGATTCGCTTGAGTTGGGATAACCTCAATTACGGCTGGCAGCGCTGGGTGCTGGGGTATCAGGGGCAGCAGCAATTGCAGGTGCTGGGGCGTTGGTTTTCGGGCTTTCAGGCACCGGTGTTCGCGGGCGGCGCGCTGGTCATTCTCGGGCTGCTGGCGCTGTGGCTGTTCAAGCCGTGGCGGCGGGAGAGCGATTCGCAACTGCGCCTGTTCAACAGGTTCGAACGTCTGTTGGCGCGGCACGGTCTAAAACGTCAGCCGGGGGAAGGGGCTCGGGCCTTCGCATCCCGCGCCGCTCAGCGCTTCCCGAATCATGCCGAGGCCATCGAAGGGTTCGCTCAGGAATTCGAAGCCCAGCGTTATGCCGGTGTGTCCGGTTCGGTCGGGCACCTGCGTCGGCGTCTCAAAGATTTGCGTCGCCGTTTGCCCTGGCGCTTGTCTGCGGTCAAAGACAAGCCGTCGTCATGAAGAACCGTCGTCATGAAAAACCAAGGAGTGTTCAATGTCTGCCATGGTCGATCACCTGATCGCCGAGATTCTCAGTCTCAATGTCAAGCTGCTGGCGTGCCATGCAAGGTTGGCCGCGTCCACCGACAGCGAAGCGCTGCATGACCTGCGCACCACGGTTCGGCGTCTGCGCAGCGTGCTGCGGCCTTTGCGGGGGTTGCCGGGGCTGGACCAAGTCGAAGAAGCGGCCAAGGGCGTCGGTGACCTGACCACGCCGCTGCGTGACATGCAGGTGCTGGCAGCGTTTTTGGCGGAGCAGGGCCAGGGTCAGGCGGCGCAGAAACGCATGACGTTTCTTAAAACCGCCTGCCCGCAAGTCGCGACATCCCCGGAATTGAACCGTCTGTTCGGGGTGCTCGATCAACTGCCCGCGTTCCTGCGCGCCCAACAGCGGCATGGCTTGCTCAAGAAGCTGCGCCAGCGCATTGAAAAGCGCATGGACAAACAGTGGAAGAAACTGCGCGAAGCCATGGCCGACCCGGCTCACGACCGGCATCGTCTGCGGCTGTTGATCAAGCGCGTGCGCTACGCCGCCGAGGCCTACCCCGAACTCAGTCATCAACCCGACGGCATGCAGAAACGCTTGAAGTCGGCGCAAGGGGCGCTGGGCGACTGGCACGATCACCTGCAATGGCTCGCCCAAGCGGAACATCAGCACGACCTTTCGCCCTGTGTGGCGGGCTGGGAATTGGGCATCCTGCGTGCCGAAGAGAAGTCGGACAAGGCGTTGGACAAGCTCGCCCACGCTTGCTTTGGCGATGCCCCGAGGCATTGATCCCGATCAGGCCGCAGAATTGGCAGTTATGAGCGCTGTTCGGGAAGCAGCGTCTCGCTAAGATCCGGGCATGTTTCCAGTGAACCCCACGGAGTGCCCATGACCTTTTCCGAACTGCTCGACGCCGTTCGCACCCACCCGCAGGCTGTGACCATTCCGGCGTCCTGGTCCCAGGGCCGCTCCTGTTTCGGCGGCCTGATGGCGGCGCTGCAATTCGAAGCGATGCGCGCCAAAGTGCCCGCCGACCGCCCGGTGCGTTCGCTGGCGATCTGTTTCGTCGGTCCTCCCGCCATTGATGTGCCGATCTCGTTCGAGGTGGAAATCCTGCGCGAAGGCAAGGCGGTCAGTCAGGTGCTGGGGCGGGCGGTGCAGAACGGCGAGACGGTGACCTTGATTCAAGGCAGCTTCGGCGCGCCCCGTGAGTCATCGATTTCAGTCGCTGCCGAGCCTGCGCCCACGTTGAAACCCGTGGAGGACGTATCGCCGTTCCCGTTTGTTGCGGGCGTGATGCCGGAATATTTGAAATTCATCGAGATGCGCTGGGCGCTGGGCGGTTTTCCGTACAGCGGTACGCCATCGCCAGCGATCGGCGGGTATGCGCGATTGCGGCATGTAAAGGAAGAGCCATTGACCGAAGCGCATGTGCTGGCGCTGGTCGACACCTGGCCGCCTGCGGTCCTGCCGCACCTGAGCAAACCGGCGCCGGGCAGTTCATTGACCTGGACGATTGAGTTCGTGCAGCCGCTTCCGGCCATGACCACCCATGACTGGACGCAATACAAGGCGGTGATTGAGCATGCGCGGGACGGCTACGGCCATGTGGCAGCAGGCTTGTGGGCGTCGAGCGGGGAGTTGGTCGCGATCAGCCGTCAGACGGTGACCGTGTTTGGCTGATTGACAGGTGGGGAGGGGGCATCCCGAGACCGTTACTGGCCTCGGGTTTTGATCGCCTGCGCGGCAATGAGCCCCAGAATCCCGATGCCCGCCGAGGTGATGCTGGCACTCAGCGCACCGTCGAGCAGCAACAGGCCCGAGACGATCGACAGCGGAAACGCCAGAGACGACAGCACCAGATTGGACGACAGCCCGGACTTATGGGCGCTGGAGAAGAAATCTTCAAGGTGCAGGTTTGCAATGAATTTGGGCATGACGTTGACCTCACAAAGCCTAATAAGAACCGTTTTCGATGGGTTCAGAATAGGCCTGTGAGTGCATCGCGGCGAATCGAGGTTTGCTATGGGCTTCATAGGTGGAATGGAGGAAAGCAATCGACCCCTTTCACCTGCGTCTGTAGCAAGCACGGCGGTGTCCCCACTGTGGGAGCGAATTCATTCGCGAAGGGATTCGGCAGGCGACACATCTACGTCGGATGTACCGCCTTCGCGAATGAATTCGCTCCCACAGGGTTCTGCGGCGTTCCCGGTTTTTGCGAATCATCCCGTCTGCGGTTTCACCTGCGCCTTTAGCAAGCACGGCGGTATCCCCACTGTGGGAGCGAATTTATTTGCGAAAGGAGTTGGCAGGCGACACATCTGTGTCGGATATACCGCCTTCGCGAATGAATTCGCTCCCACAGGGTTCTGCGGCGTTCCCGGTTTTTGCGAATAATCCCGTCTGCGGTTTCACCTGCGCCTTTAGCAAGCACAGCGGTATCTCCACTGTGGGAGCGAATTCATTCGCGAAAGGAGTTGGCAGGCGACACATCTACGTCGGATGTACCGCCTTCGCGAATGAATTCGCTCCCACAGGGTTCTGCGGCGTGCCCGGTTTTTGCGAGCAATCCCATCTCCGGTACCCGCACGCTGACGTCATCCCCGCAATTTCAACTGCCCGATCGCCGTATTCAATTCGCCCGCCAGGGTCGCCAGTTCATCACTGGTACTCGCTGAATCCACGGTCTGGCGCACGGTGCGTTCGGTGACGTCGCGGATGCTGACCACTGCCCGGTTCATCTCTTCCGCGACCTGACTCTGCTGCTGCGCCGCAACGGCAATCTGCGTGTTGCTTTCGCGCATCTGGGCCACGGCATCGGCGATGGCCGTCAGGGCTTCACCGGCTTCCTGAGCGTGCTGCACACAGTCATCGGCCTTGTACGAACTCTCCTGCATGAAGTCCACCGCATCGCGGGTGCCCGCCTGCAACGCGGCGACCATGGTGGTGATTTCGTCGGTGGAGGTCTGCACGCGCTTGGCGAGGTTGCGCACTTCGTCGGCGACCACGGCGAAACCCCGTCCCATTTCTCCGGCTCGCGCCGCTTCGATGGCGGCGTTCAGGGCCAGCAGGTTGGTCTGCTCGGCGATGCTGTGGATCACGTTGACCACGCCGTTGATCTTCTGGCTGTCTTCGGCCAGGCGCTGAATCATTCCTGCCGTTTGCTGCACGCCGCTGGACAGCCCGGCAATCGAACTCTGCACCCGGTCCACCACGGCCTTGCCGCTGCCCGCCAAGGCGTCGGCGCTTTGCGATTGGTCGCGGGTGGCGTTGGCGTGTTGGGCGATGTGATAGACCGTGGCGGTCATTTCGTTGATCGCGGTGGCGACCTGGTCGGTTTCGCTTTGCTGACCGAGCATGCCTTCGCGCACATCGCTCATGCCGGTCGCCAAGTGCACGGCGCCCTGATCCAGCCGCGCCGCCGACTGCGCGACGGTGCCGACGATGCGCTGATACCCGGCCTGCATGGCGTTGAACGCCTTGGCCATTTGCCCGACTTCGTCTTCGCCCGTGAGGGGCACACGCGCCGACAGATCGCCGCTGCGCTCGACGTGCAGCATCACGTCCTTGAGGGTGTTGAGGTGGGTCAGGAGAAAACGGATCAACAACTGCGACGCGCTGAGCATGGCGAGCATCAGCACCAGCACGGCCACCGCGTATTCGGTGAAATGTTCGGCCAGCAGGTCGTTGAGCCCCGGCACGGTGGGGAGCGGCGGGGGCGTGGGCGCCGGCTGCCCGGCAGGCCACGCCGCCAACAACTGCGCCTGAGCCTGAGCCGCGACCCTGGCGTCCTCGGCGCGGCTGTGCTGTTCCAGGTTCAGTGCGTAAAGCACCAGCAGTAAGGTGGTGATGAACGCGACGGCATTGACCGCCCAGAATTTGTATTTCAGCGAGATGTTGCTCAACCAGCGGCCCATGAGGAAGCTCTTCTGTGATTGCACGTGATAAGGCAAGGTGCCATCAGTGTCTCAGCTGTGCATGACAGAAGCGTTGATCTGTATCAATTCCTCCGGTTGCCTGTTCGGCAAACCGGCCTCCAGGCGAAGACCCCACTGTGGGAGCGAATTCATTCGCGAAAGGATTTGGCAGCGGCACATCTGCGTCGGATGTACCGCCTTCGCGAATGAATTCGCTCCTACAGGGTTCTGCGGCGTGCCCGGATTTCGGTGCATGACCTGAGGGTGTCAATCAATCACAGGCAGCGAAAAGAACGCACGCGCACAGGCGGTGGTGTGGGCAGCGAGGTCTTCCGGGGTTTCGCCCCGGTGCAAGGCCACCTCCCGCAGCACTTCCGGCAGGTACGCCGGTTCGTTGCGGCCGTTTTTCGGTTTGGGCCGCAGGGTGCGCGGCAGCAGGTACGGCGCGTCGCTTTCCAGCATCAGGCGGCCTTGCGGAATTTCGCGCACCAGTGGGTGCAAGTGGGTGCCCCGGCGTTCGTCGCAGATCCACCCGGTGATGCCGATGTGCAGGTCCATGTCCAGATAATTGAACAGCGCGCGTTTTTCGCCGGTGAAGCAATGCACCACCGCGCCGGGCAGGTGATCGCGATACTCGCGCAAGATCGCCAGCAGCCGTTCGTCAGCATCACGCTCATGAAGAAAGACCGGCATGTTCAAGGCCACGGCCAGCGCCAGATGGGCCTCCAGGACCTTTTCCTGTTGCGGGCGAGGGGAGAAGTCACGGTTGAAATCCAGGCCGCATTCGCCCACCGCGCACACGGAATTTTCTTTCAGGAGGGCGTGCAACTGTTTTTCAGTGTCCAGTGTCCAATCGCTCGCCGAATGGGGGTGAACCCCGGCGGTGCTGAACAATCGCTGGCCGCTTTCGTCCAGTTGGCGGCACATCTGCAAGGCCTGTTCGCTGCCCTCGACGCTGGTGCCGGTGAGGATCAATTGACCCACGCTGGCAGCGTAGGCGCGGTCGAGAACGTCGCGTTCCTTCAAGGCAAAGCTTGGATTGGTAAGATTGACGCCGATGTCGATTAGTTGCATGGTTCACCTCAGGCCGGAGGCCGAGAAGAATACCAGAGCGATTGAAGCCATAAAAAATCAAGCAGACTCAACTGCTTGGCATGATTAGACCCCTGTGATGTTGCCAGCTCAGGCGCACGCCTGAGGCGAACGCAGCTGCCCGACACAGACTTCACGCCCGTTTTTTCGGCATTTTCCCGGAGCGTCAATGATCCGAGCCTCATTCATTTCGCTGTGCCTGCTGCTCGTTAGCCATCCGGCGTCCGCCCAGGTTTCGACCCGCCCGGCAGGGCCGCCGGTCATCGTCAAGAAAACCCAGATTCGCGACCTGTCGGCCATCCGCAGCAGCAAAGTCCTGCGCGTCCTCGTCAATCAGAGCCGCAACAGCTCCGGCGAAGTGCAGGGTGAGCCGATTGGCGTCGAATACCGCCGCCTGCAAGCCTTCGAAAAATACCTCAACGGCCACGCCCGCGACGGCCAGAAAGTCTCGATCAAACTGATCCCCAAGGCCAAGGACCAACTGCTCGCTGCGCTGCAACGGGGCGACGGCGACATGGTGGCCCCTGGCGAACTGCTCGACGCCAGCGCTGCCCATTACGTCGATGCCACCGAACCGGTGGTGAGCCATGTGCCGCTGGTCGTGGTCGGTGTGCGGGGCGAGCGGGTTTTCAAGCGCCCCGAGCAACTGTCCGGCCGGACGGTCATGCTGACCAACGGCAGCGCCGCCGACGAAGCCCTCGTGCAACTGAACCAGAAGCTTGCCTTGCGCAAATTGCCGCCGGTGAAAATCGAATGGGTCGATCCCAGCCTTGCCGTCGAAGACGTGCTGGAAATGGTGCAGGCCGGAATCTATCACCTGACCGTCGTCGAGCAGCCGATTGCCGAGCGCTGGGCGCGGGTCATGCCCAAACTGCGGGTCGACCGTGGGCTGTCGCTGAGCGATCCGGGGGACATGAGCTGGTTCGTGCGCAAAGACGCGGTGATGCTGCACGCCACGGTGGATCGTTTCCTCGAAACCTACGAGCCGCCCGCCAATCAAGACGCCGCGTTCCAGAAGGCTTACAAGGACTTGTACCGCGTTCACTATCCGCTGGCCCGTGAAGACCGCCAGCGTCTGGAAAAACTGCGCCCGACCCTGCAACGACATGCCGATGCGCAGAAGATGGACTGGCTGGACCTGGCAGCGCTGGCGTTCAAGGAATCCCAGCTCAACCCGAGCGCCAAGGGCGGCAGTGGCGCGACGGGCTTGCTGCAAATCACCCCGTCAGCAGCGCAGCGGGTCGGCGTGGGCAATATCCACGATGTCGATGGCAACGTGCAGGCCGCGAGCAAATACCTGGCGATGATTCGTCACAAGTTCTTTGCCAGCCCGAAGATCAACGAACGCGAGCGCATGGCATTTACCCTGGCCGCCTACAACCTGGGTCCGGAGCGGGTGCAGGCGATGCGCACCGAAGCGAAGCGTCAGGGCCTGAACCCCAATCAGTGGTTCTTTCAGGTGGAGCGGGTGGCGATGGAGCAGGTGGGGATGAACGTGGTCACCTACGTCAACAGCGTGAACAAGTACTACCTCGCTTACGATCAGGAACGCAGTTCGCTGGAGAGCCCGTCGCCGCGCAAGGTGGCGATCCGCGAATGAATCTCACCGAAACAATCGGCAAAGCCTGACACACTCAATTGACAATCCCCGTGCGGCTTCTCTAGGATGCCGCTCATGCGCCGATTTAAACAGCTACTTGCGGGGCGCCGGGTGTCGTGAACAACGATACCGAAATACCGCTAAAGCGCTGGTTCGGTGTTGCCTCTCACCGCTGCCCAGCGGAACACTGAGGCAGAGAAACGACACTATGAGCAGTAATTCCAGCCCCCGCCCCCTCGTTCGCCTGGCGCCTATCGGCAGCCAGTTCAGCCGTCGCAATCCGAAGATTCTGCTGGGCGGTTCTCACCAGCCCACGCTGTTGCGCTATCTCGATGGCTGGCCTCGGCGCCAGCACGGCCCCCACGCCTTTCTCATTCAATTCATCGACCTTCACGACACCCTTGAGCGGTTTGGCAATGACCAGTTCGACCTGGCCGTCATTCAGTCGCCGACCGCCGAGGATGCTGCAGGGGTGATCCGCCATCTGACGCGCATTGCACGGCAAGGGCTGATCACCCGCACCTGAATCAGCGTTTCAGGGGTTGCAACTCCTCACGGGGATGGCTCAGTTTGCGCCCGCCACGAATGGCGTTGGCGTGCCGGCAGTTAGCGACCAGCCGACTGCGCGATGTCCAGTCCGTATTAATGATGTAGAAGTTCTGGATGTAACTGTTCTCGTCGACCGACTCGAACCACTCATCGACCTTGTGGCTCAGGTCGGTCGGCGCGTGGAGCGGTAGAGAATATTTGGCGCATTGCACGGCGCGCAGTTGCTCGATGCGCTTGTGTTCCCCTGCCACTTGGTCCACGAAGGCCTTGAGCGTGTTGGTGTTAAACAGGTTTTCACCCGGCCAGCGCTGGCTCACACCATCCCAGCCTTCATCGGACACACTGTCGTGGTTGTAGGCGACGACGACATTACGACCAGGGTGCTGCGCCCAGAGGTGTTCCAGCGCCCAGCCGCGAAGGCGATCCGGTATGACGCGAGCGCCCAGTTCGTTGAAGACCATGGCTTGCAGCTGGGCATGAGCCCGATCAGTGAAACCGTCGAACTGGTGGAAGTCGAGAATGACGATTTCCCGTGCCGGTTCACCTGAGCTTTCCAGCTCTGCGAAGAACTCGCGAACGGCTTCGACGATGTCAACGGCGACGGTTCGGCCAGAGGAGGTTAGGTGGAATAGCTGGAAGCGGTTGGGGTCGCCTTCGACGTAGCCTTCCTTGAAGGTGACGCGCAGGTCAAGCACGCGAATGCCTTGGCGCAGTTGTTCCAGCGGCGATTCGTCTTGTGCGTATTCCTGGGGCACGCCCAGATTGGGCGATTGTTTGTCGCTGCCGGAATTGTGGGTGCCCGGCAGGATCAGTTCATCGATGCGCAGTTGCTCGATGTCAGGGGTTTCGGCGATCCAGCTCAGGTGAGCGGGCGCGCCTGCGTGGCGTTGAGTGCGGTTCATGGTGTCAGTCCTTGACGTGGTAAAAGGCGGCTGCTGCTCTGAGCCGCCCGGGCGTGTACATGCCCTTGGTATCGGTCAAAAGACTTGTCTGCTTTTGGCCTTTGGTCAACCGAACAGCGCCGGCGCAAACGTTACCTGGTGTGTTGCGGACGCGTTTACTTGACCAGCAACACCACGCGGCCCCGCACCGGGTCTTCATCCAGATGGTTGTGCGCCTTGCCGAACTGTTCGAACGGCCAGGTGCGGTGAATGTCAGGCTTGAGCTGGCCATTGACGGTCAGTTCATTGATGACCTCGAGAGCGCGTTTCATGGCCGCGCTGTCCTGTTCAATCCCCAACTCCGCTTTACCGGTGAAGTTTTCCAGGCAGTGGACAAAGAAGCGCATGTTCTTCTTGAACGCCTGCAGGGCCGGGAACGGCGTCCGGTTACCACCGCGCAGGCCGTACAGCACCAGGCTGCCCCGAGGCGCAAGAACATCACCGAGCATCGACATCTGCATGCCGCCGAAACCGTCGAACACGGCTTCGATGCCTTGGCCCTGGGTCAGGGCGTCGATGCGCAGACAGATGTCGTCCTCGTCGGTCACGATCACCCGTTCAGCACCGTTGGCAAGCAGGTATTCGCGGTCTTCGGCGTGCTGAGTGGCCGCAATCACCCGCAGGCCGAGTGCCTTGCCCAACTGTACGAACGCGATGCCGGGGCTGTAGGCCGCATCAGTGACCAGCACGGTCTGACCCGCCTGGACATGGGCCAGGTCGACAAGGGCGAAGTACGCCAGCAGCATGGGCGTGTAGTGAACGCTGGCTTCCACCGGCGTCAATACGTCGGGGTAGCGGACCAGAGCGGTGCGCGGCACCAGCACGTGGTCGCCACACACCGGGTAGTCGTTGGCGCTCATGGCCTTGAAGCTGGCGACCTTGTCGCCGACTTTCAGATCGGTGACGTCCGGGCCCACAGCCTCGACGATACCGGCCATTTCGCTGCCAATGCCCGCAGGCAGTTGAACGGGGGCGAGGGCCAGGTTCTGCCGCCACAACACATCATCCCAGCTGATGCCGATGGCTTCGGCACGAACCAGCACTTCCTGTGGGCCGGGTGACCGGTCAGGCTGCTCCTCGCAACTGAGCACATCGGCTTTGCCGAAGCGATGAAATTTGATGGCGCGGGACATTTCCAACCTCGACTCATTTGATTAGGGTTGTAATGACTTTACGGAGGTAGGGCTTTATCGACTATTTCTGTCTGTCGATACCGGACATGCCCGTTATCAATTGGGGTTTTTGGAACTCTTGGCACCGGCATCCACATAACGCGTTTTTCGCGGCGACCGTCGCGACGTTCGCTCATTGTTCAATCACAGCAACAGGAATCAGGAACCGGCCATGTCGTGTGATCTTCGCTTCAAACAGGCGTGCGAGCAGTTGGGTTATGACTTCGAGGGCGAGATCAAGATCGGCGGCAATTACGTGCCGTTGGTGCGCCATGAGGACCAGCTGTACATCAGCGGGCAGATTCCCCGGGTCGGCGATACCGTCATGGTGACCGGGCGTGCAGGAGGCGATGTCACCCTGGAACAGGCGCAATTGGGTGCGAAGATCAGTGCCCTGCGCGCCATCGCATTGTTGCAGCGCAGTCTGGGCAGTCTCGATCAGGTTAAACGCGTGCTGCGCATGACCCTGTTCGTGCAGTGCACCGACAGCTTTACCCAACAGAGCGAAGTCGCGGACGGGGCCTCTGAGTTGCTGTTCTTCGTGTTCGGCGAGGCGGGGGCGCACACGCGCAGTTCGGTGGGGGTGTACCAGTTGCCAAAGAACGCGACGGTGGAGATGGATTTGATTGCGGTGGCGGGGTAGCGACGTTCACCGTACCCCCTGTGGGAGCGACTTCATTCGCGAAAGTGTTTGGCAGGCGACACGTCAGCGTCGGATGTACCCCCTTCGCGAATGAATTCGCTCCCACCGGGTTTTGCGGCGTGCCCGGTGGCAGCTTTTCATTTTCCCCACGCCGCCAAGGCGCTTTCGACGAAATGCCTGACCTTGGGCAGTCGGTAGCGGTCCTGGGGGTACATCAGCCACATCGGGCGGCTCGGTGGCGTGTAGGCCTGCAATAACGGAATGAGGGTGCCGGCCTTCAAATCCTCGCTGATCAGCACGTCCGGCAGCATCGCCACGCCCATGCCCGCCAAGGCCGCCTGACGCAGGGCGGGGGAGCTGTTGACGATCATCGGGCCAGACACCGGAATTTCCATCACGCCTTCAGGCCCTGTCAGCTTCCACAGCTTGTCGGCGGCGCGCCAGTCGTCGCCAGCGGGGTAGGCGAACGCCAGACAGTTGTGATCGCGCAGGTCGTCTGCCGTGTGCGGCGTGCCCCGGCGGTTCAGGTAATCCTGCGACGCGCAGATGGTCAGGGTGTAGTCGCGCAGGGGGCGGGCGATCAAGGCCGATGACTCGGGGACGCCCAAGCGGATCGCGGCGTCGAACCCGTGCTCGACCAGGTCCATCAACTGGTTGCTCAGCACCAGTTCCACCTTGATTTCCGGGTAGCGCTGGGTGAACGCACTGAGCATCGGCGACAGCCGCTCCGCGCCGAATGCCGGGGCTGCCGTGAGGCGCAACGTGCCGCTGGGCTGGGTCTGCACGTGTTCGGCCATGCGCTCGGAGTCATTGACCAGCCCCAGCACCTCGACACAACGGCGGTAATACTGGATGCCAAATTCAGTCAGGTTCTGGCGACGGGTCGTACGCTGCAACAGGCTCACGCCCAGACGTTGCTCCAGCGCCTTGAGGTGATTGCCTACCATTGTCGTCGACATTTCGCACTGGCGGGCGGCGGCGGTCATGCTGCCGGTCTCCACCACTTTCACGAACACGGTCATCGCCTGGAACACGTCCATTATCAAGTCCTGCTTAAAAGTCACTCAAGAATGTCGATCTTTATACAGGAAAACGGGTTAACGATACTGGCGTCACACACCACTGCTGGAGCGAAGGCCATGACCGCCGCCTGCCTGATGAACACGTACAAATCGATGCCCTTGAGTTTCCTCAGAGGCGAGGGCGCGCAACTCTGGGACGACACCGGTCGCCAGTACCTCGATGCCGTGGCGGGCGTCGCCGTGACCAATGTCGGCCATAGCCATCCCCAGATCGTCGCGGCCATCACCGAGCAGGCGGGTTTACTGCTGCACACCTCCAACCATTACCGCATCGACTGGCAGCAGCAACTGGCGGCCAGACTGACTCAGCTATCCGGTCTGGATCAGGGGTTCTTCAACAATTCCGGCGCTGAAGCCAATGAAACCGCGCTCAAGCTGGCGCGGCTGCATGGCTGGGCCAAGGGCATCGAACAGCCGCTGGTGCTGGTGATGGACAACGCGTTTCACGGCCGCACGCTTGGGACCTTATCGGCCAGTGACAACGGTGCGGCGCGGCTGGGGTATCAGCCGATGTCCGGGGAATTCATCAAGGTGCCGTTCGGCGACATGGGCGCGATCAAACAGGCCGCCGCAACCTATGGTGAACGGATCGTCGCAGTGATGCTGGAGCCGGTGCAGGGCGAGGGCGGCGTGGCGGTGCCGCCGCCAGGGTATTTGAAAGCCGTGCGCGCCCATTGCACGCAGAACGCCTGGCTGATGATCCTCGACGAAATCCAGACCGGTATCGGGCGCACCGGGCGCTGGTTCGCGTACCAGCACGACGGCATCGTTCCGGACGTCGTGACACTGGCTAAAGCGCTGGGCAATGGCGTCCCGATTGGCGCCTGCCTTGCCACCACGGCCGTGGCCCGGCTGTTCACACCCGGCAGCCACGGCAGCACCTTCGGCGGCAACCCGCTGGCGTGCCGGGTCGGCTGCACGGTGCTGGACATCATCGAACGCGAAGGCCTGTTGAACAACGCGGCCGGGCAGGGCGAACGGCTGCTGACCCTGCTGCGCGATGCTTTGGCCGGGCATCCGAACGTGGTGCAGGTGCGTGGATTGGGGTTGATGGTGGGGATCGAGTTGAAGGCGCCGGTGCGGGATCTGTGCCTGATGGCGGCGCAGGAATATGGGGTGTTGATCAACGTGACGCGGGGCCAGACCATTCGGTTGCTGCCGCCGTTGATCATTGATGACGGGGATGTGGAGCGGATCGTGGCGGCTGTGCTGGGAGTTTTGGGTGGAACGGGCAGGGATTGATGTTGTTTTCGTCTGGCGAGGTGTGTCAGGCAGACCGTGTGCACAGGGTTTGCTGTCGCTTCGCGACAGATCGCGAGCAAGCTTGCTCCCACGGCCTCCGGCCAGAAGCAGAAGCCATGGCCGCGTCGTGCCCAGCTTCTGCCGAAGGTGTAGGAGCTGCCGGGGTGGCGCCCCACCTTGCCTGCGATCTGCCGGGAACCGGCAGCAAGACCGGCTACCTCGGTTGCATCAGGCAGACCTTATTTCTCCGCCGACAACGTCATGATCATCGCCGCCGACAGGTACAGCCTCGGGGCGATGCTGGTCAGGTCCGAATATTCGTCATCCGCATGTAGCCCGGCGCCGACGACGCCCAAGGTCTCCAGCACGGCAGGCTTCTGGTTGTCCGGGACGTAGGCGTAACCGGCGTCGGTGCCAAAGCGCATGGCAATGGGTTCAATGGTACGACCAATCTTGCCGTACAGCGTTTGCGCGGTGCGGGCGAGGTCTTCGCTGGCGGGGTTTTTCACCAGAGGCGGACGGCCTTTTTCGAGGCGGAAGGTGACCTCGGTCCCGTCGATCAGCCTGTCTTTCACGATGCGCTCACCGTCGGCCTGCACCCGGTCCGATTCGCTCAGGTCCGAATAACGCATGTCACCCTCGGCCGAGGCGCTGGAAGGAATAATGTTGCGCTTTTCTCCACCTTTGATCAGCGTCCAGTTCACGGTGGTGCCCTTGGCCGGGTCGCCCAGGTCCTTCAGTTGAACCAGCTGATGGGCCAACTCCATCGCGGCGTTACGCCCCGCTTCAGGCGCCGATCCTGCGTGGGACGACTTGCCCTTGACGTCGACGAACACCCCGTTGATGCCGTTGGTGGCGACGGTCACGGCGTCCTTGTCCGGCGGCTCGTACGAGAACACGTAGTCGTGCTTGCGCGCGAGGTCGGCGATCAGCTTTTTCGAGCCTGCGGAGCCGGTTTCTTCATCGGGGTTGAAGAGCACAGTGATCGTGCCGAAGCCTTGGAATTTTTGATCTTGCAGCAGTTTCAGCGTGTGCAGGACCATTGCCACGCCACCCTTGGCATCCGCCACGCCCGGACCGTAGGCGCGGTCGCCATCGATGCGGAAGGGTCGCTTGGCCGCCGTGCCCGGCCCGAACACGGTGTCGTAGTGAATCATTAGCAGAAAGGTCTTGCTGCCCGTGCCTTTGATCGTGCCGACGATGTTGTCCCCGGCAGACGGGGTGGCCGGGGTCGTCTCGACCGTCGCACCCAGCGCCGTGAGCCGGTCCACCAAGACCGCGCTGACGGTTTTCAGCCCCGGCGCCTGGCCGGTGCCGGTGTCGATGTCCACCAATTGCTTGACGGTGGCCAGGTAAGGCTTCTGTTCAGCTTCGGCTTTTTTCAGCAGTTGATCGGGGGGCAGGTCGGCCGCGAAGGCCATGGAGCAAAGCAGCGAGGCGGCTACGGCGGTCGCCAGGGAGGTGCGTCGAACGAGCATGCTGGATCCCTCAGATGATGTGCGAGTCTCGTAGGGTCTGATCACCCGTGGTTCGGCATTGTTCCCCTCGAATGAGTGGATAAGCGTTGAGGGGGGAGCGCTGGGTGGCGCAGACGACGCGCTTTCCCACACCGATCCCCGTAGAATCCCACCTCGGTACGTGAGTTTTCGAGGTTGCAGCGGTGGATTTACAGCAGGGCTTTGTCCTGACCCGGCATTGGCGCGACACGGACGCGGGGACAGAGGTGGACGTCTGGTTGGCCACTGACGACGGCCCGCGTCACTTGCGCTTGCCTCTTCAAACTTCCACGGCGTTCATTCCGGAACAGCATCGGGCTCGGGCCGAGGCGGTGTTGCGGCAGGAACAGGGCGTCGAGCTCAAGCCATTGCAGCTCTGCGATTTTCGCCACCGTCCGGTGTTGGGGCTTTATACCCGGCACCATCGCCAATTGATGGGGTTGGAGAAAGCGCTGCGTCAGGCCAGTGTCGACGTCTACGAAGCCGACATCCGTCCGCCCGAGCGCTACCTGATGGAGCGTTTCATCACCGCGCCGGTGCAGTTCAGCGGCACCCCGGATGCCGACGGTATCTGGCAGAACGCGCAACTCAAACCCGATCCTCACTATCGCCCGCGCCTGAAACTGGTGTCTCTGGACATCGAAACCACCGAGCGCGGAGAGCTGTATTCCATCGGACTGGAAGGCTGTGGCGAGCGGCAGGTGTACATGCTTGGCCCGCCCAATGGCGATGATGCCATCGTCGATTTCAAACTCGATTATTGCGACAGTCGCGCGCAGTTGCTGGAACGGCTCAACGACTGGATGGCCTTGCACGATCCCGACGCGATCATCGGCTGGAACGTCGTGCAATTCGACCTTCGTGTGCTGCACGAACACTCCCGTCGCCTCAACGTGCCGCTGCGTCTGGGGCGTGACGGCGAGGCCATGGGCTGGCGTGAACACGGCGCGCGCAACAGTCATTTTTTCGCCTCGGCAGCGGGGCGTCTGATCATCGACGGGATCGAGGGGCTACGCTCGGCGACCTGGAGTTTCCCGTCGTTCAGCCTGGAAAACGTGTCGCAGACCCTGCTGGGCGAGGGCAAGGCCATCGACACGCCTTACCAGCGCATGGACGAAATCAACCGGATGTTCGCCGAGGACAAGCCCGCACTGGCGCGCTACAACCTCAAGGATTGCGAACTGGTGACGCGGATTTTCGCGAAGACCGAGCTGCTGACGTTCCTGCTCGAACGCGCCACGGTCACCGGTTTGCCTGCCGACCGCAGCGGCGGTTCAGTGGCGGCGTTCGAGCATCTGTACATGCCGTTGATGCACCGGCAGGGTTTCGTCGCGCCCAACCTCGGTGAACGCATGCCCGAAGCCAGCCCCGGCGGGTTCGTCATGGATTCTCGCCCCGGCCTGTACGAGTCGGTGCTGGTGCTGGACTACAAGAGCCTGTACCCGTCGATCATTCGCAGTTTTCTCATCGACCCGGTGGGCCTGATCGAAGGCCTGAAACACCCCGATGACAGCGAGTCCGTGGAAGGCTTTCGCGGCGGGCGTTTTTCCCGCACCCGGCATTGCCTGCCAGCCATCGTCGCCCGGGTTGCCGAGGGCCGCGAGGTCGCCAAACGCGAGCGCAACGCGCCGCTGTCCCAAGCCCTGAAAATCATCATGAACGCTTTCTACGGTGTGCTCGGTTCCAGCGGCTGCCGCTTCTTCGACACCCGGCTTGCGTCGTCCATCACGATGCGCGGCCATCAGATCATGCGCCGGACCCGCGAACTCATCGAAGCCCAAGGCTACGAGGTGATCTACGGCGACACCGACTCGACCTTCGTCTGGCTCAAGCGACGTCACGGTCAGGAAGAAGCGGCGCAGATCGGCAACGCGCTGGTCAAGGGTGTCAACGATTGGTGGCGCGAGCATTTGCAGGCGGAGTACGGGCTGGAAAGCGCCCTCGAATTGCAATTCGAAACCCACTTCAAACGCTTCCTGATGCCGACCATTCGCGGTGCGGAAGAGGGCAGCAAAAAGCGTTACGCCGGGCTGGTCACCCGCGCGAATGGCGAAGACGAAATGGTCTACAAAGGGCTGGAAGTGGTGCGCACCGACTGGTCGCCGCTGGCCCAGACCTTCCAGAAAGAACTCTACCTGCGCATCTTCAACAACCGCCCGTTCGAGGACTACCTGCGCGACTACGTGCGCCGCACCCTCGCCGGGGAACTGGACGACCAGTTGATCTACCGCAAACGCCTGCGCCGCCCGCTGGACGACTACGAACGCAACGTCCCGCCCCACGTCCGCGCCGCCCGCCTGGCCGATGAATACAACCGCCAGCAAGGCCGCCCGCTGCAATACCAGAACCGGGGCTGGATCAGCTACGTCATCACCCTGGCCGGGCCGGAACCGCTGGAAGTGCGCACGGCGCCGATCGACTACGACCACTACATCACCCGACAGCTGCAGCCGATTGCCGATGCGATATTGCCGTTCGTGCAGGAGGATTTCGCGACATTGATTGGGGGGCAGATGGGGTTGTTTTGAACTGGAGGGCCATTCAGAGCCAAGGTATGGGGTGCTGATATGACGAGACCCACAACCAGCCCGCCTTTCATCACCCTCAAAAAGCAAGCGCTTGCGTGAAACGATTCAGCTGTTCTAGAGTGTTTCAACGTTATTCCCGAGCGCCACCCGAAAACGAGGTGGATCGCCGATAAGAACAAGAAACCTCGGAGAGACCCATGAACAGCTTTTTGGCTGGATTGCCGCGTGTTTTCCCTGCGCTTTATGCGCCGTTTTTCCCTGTTTCAGGCACTCGCCCATGAGTGCCGTCCTCGCTGAACATCCTTTGCCCGTGCTGGAAATGAACGCCATTTCCAAGACCTTCAACGGCCTGCGCGTGCTGAAAAATGTCGCCCTGAAAGTCTATGCCGGTGAAGTCCATGCGCTGATGGGCGAGAACGGTGCGGGCAAATCGACGTTGATGAAGATCCTGTCGGGGGCTTATCAGGCAGACGCCGGGGGTGAGATCCGCATTGGCGGTCAGACGCTGGCGGCGTTCGATCCGCTCACTGCGAAAGCCCAAGGCATTGCGGTGATCTATCAGGAACTGAGCCTGTGCCCGAACCTCAGCGTCGCCGAAAACATTTACCTGGGACGTGAACTGCGTCGCGGCTGGAGCATTGATCGCAAGGCGATGGAGGCCGGTTGCGTCGAGGTGCTGATCCGCTTGGGTGCGGATTTCAAACCTTCGACCAAGGTCAGCGTGTTGTCGATTGCCGAGCGCCAACTGGTGGAGATCGCCCGGGCGTTGCACGCCAACGCGAAGATTCTGGTGATGGACGAGCCGACCACGCCGCTGTCGTCCCGGGAAACGGATCGGCTGTTTGCATTGATCAAACAGCTGCGGGATCAAGGTTTGGCGATCATTTACATCAGCCATCGCATGGCGGAAATCTACGAGCTCTCGGATCGCGTGTCGGTGCTGCGCGACGGCGAGTACGTGGGCATGTTGCAGCGCGACGGGCTGTCGGC
This sequence comes from Pseudomonas sp. NPDC088368, assembly GCF_044753445.1. Classification (NCBI taxonomy): domain Bacteria; kingdom Pseudomonadati; phylum Pseudomonadota; class Gammaproteobacteria; order Pseudomonadales; family Pseudomonadaceae; genus Pseudomonas; species Pseudomonas sp. NPDC088368. The sequence continues at coordinate 93,584 of NZ_JBIVNG010000003.1, read as the reverse complement.
GGACGTGCTGGTGAAGATGATGGTGGGCCGCGATCTGTCCGGGTTTTACAAGAAAGAACACGCGGCATACGACCCTGGCGAAGTGGTGATGCGCGTCCGCGACATGGCCGACGGCAAGCGGGTCAAGGCGTGCAGTTTCGACCTGCACGCGGGCGAGGTGCTGGGCATCGCCGGGTTGGTCGGGGCAGGGCGCACAGAGCTGGCACGACTGATTTTTGCCGCCGACCCGCGCACCTCGGGCACGCTGGAAGTCACTGGAAAACCGGTTACCGAACTGCGCAATCCCACCGATGCCATTCGTGCGGGCGTGGTGTATCTGACTGAGGATCGCAAGGCTCAGGGCCTGTTTCTCGACATGAGCGTGCGCGACAACATCAACGTCTGCGCCTGCGTGCCCGATGCCCATGCCGGTGGCGTGCTGGATCGTGGACGCGGGGCGCAGCGGGCGGTGGAAGCGATTCGTTCGCTGTCGATTCGCGTGGCATCGGGCAAGGTCAACGTTGGCGCGCTGTCCGGTGGCAATCAGCAGAAAGTGCTGCTGGCGCGACTGCTGGAGGTCAAACCCCACGTGCTGATTCTCGACGAACCGACCCGTGGCGTGGACATCGGGTCGAAGTCGGAGATTTATCGGATCATCAATGAACTGGCCAAGGCCGGGGTCGGCATCGTGGTGATTTCAAGCGAGCTGCCAGAAATCATCGGTACCTGTGATCGGGTGCTGATCATGCGCGAAGGACAGTTGGTGGCGGAGGTCGGCGGCGCGTCGGGGCAAGCGATTTCTCAGGAGCGGATCATTGATCTGGCGACAGGTGGCGGATGACGCAAAACCTGTAGGAGCGAATTCATTCGCGAAAGGTAGGCCAGGCGACAGAGATGTGTCGGATGTACTGGCCGCTCGCGAATGAATTCGCTCCTACAGGTGACGCCGGCGTTCGATCAGATCGATCGGGATGATGCGCCCAATCTATTCAATAACAACAAGAAGGAACCCAGGCCATGAGTCTGCCTCTGGAGAACTCGCCCACCGTCGCCGCGATCAGCAAGCGCGAGCGGGTGCGTGAGCTGATGCGCACCATCGGCATGTTGCCGGTGTTGATCCTGCTGCTGATCGGCTTCGCGCTGATGACTGACAGCTTCATGACCCTGCAGAACCTCTCGATCATCACCCAGCAGGCGTCGGTGAATGTGGTGTTGGCGGCGGGCATGACGTTCGTGATTCTGACGGCGGGGATAGACCTGTCGGTAGGCGCCATTCTCGCGGCGTCGGCGGTGGTGGCGTTGCAGGCCTCGATGTCGCCGCAATGGGGCATGCTCGGGATTTTCGCCGGGGTCGGGTTCGGCCTGTTGCTCGGGCTGGTCAACGGCGGATTGATCGCCTTCATGCGCCTGCCGCCGTTCATCGTCACCCTCGGCGCACTGACCGCCATGCGCGGTCTGGCGCGGTTGCTGGCGGACGACAAAACCGTCTTCAACCCTGATTTGCCCTTTGCCTTCATCGGCAACGATTCGGTGCTCGGCGTGCCGTGGCTGGTGATCATCGCCGTGGCCGTCATCGTGATCTCCTGGTTCATTTTGCGGCGTACGGTCATGGGCGTGCAGATCTATTCCGTGGGCGGTAATCCCGAGGCGGCGCGGTTGTCCGGGATCAAGGTCTGGAAGGTCTTGCTGTTCGTCTACGCCGTTTCCGGCGCGCTGGCGGGGCTGGGCGCGGTGATGAGCGCGTCACGCCTGTTCGCTGCCAATGGCCTGCAACTGGGGCAGTCCTACGAGCTGGACGCGATTGCGGCAGTGATCCTCGGCGGCACCAGTTTCACCGGTGGCGTCGGCACCATCGGCGGGACGTTGATCGGCGCGCTGATCATTGCGGTGTTAACCAACGGCCTGGTGCTGCTCGGCGTCTCGGACATCTGGCAATACATCATCAAAGGCATCGTGATCATCGGCGCGGTGGCGCTGGATCGTTATCGCCAGTCCGGTGCGCGGACCTGATTCGTCATTCTGGCTGTACGCGTTTCATCCCTTGGCTCTGACAATAACCACAAGAGAGGCATCATGAACTTCAAACGCAAATTCCCTGCTGTCGTGTCCCTGTGCCTGGCGGCGCTATTGTCCCAGGGCGTCGAGGCCCGCGAACTGAAATCCGTGGGCATCAGCCTCGGTTCGCTGGGCAATCCGTATTTCGTGACCCTGGCCGACGGCGCCAAGGCCAAGGCGTTGGAGATCAACCCCAACGCCAAGGTTACCTCGGTGTCCGCCGATTACGACCTGAGCAAGCAGTTCTCGCAGATCGACAACTTCATCGCGGCGGGCGTGGATCTGATCCTGATCAACGCCGTGGACCCGAAAGCCATCGCGTCGGCGATCAAGAAAGCCCAGGCGGCAGGTATCAAAGTCGTGGCCGTTGACGTCAGCGCCACCGGTGTGGACGCCACGGTGCAGACCGACAACGTCGAAGCGGGCAAACTAGCCTGCCAGTTCATCGTCGACAAGCTCTCGGGCAAGGGCAACGTGATCATTGAAAACGGCCCGCAAGTGACCGCCGTGACCGATCGCGTGACCGGTTGCAAATCCGCCTTCGCTGCGGCGCCTGACATCAAGGTGCTGTCCGACGATCAGGACGCCAAAGGCTCCCGCGACGGCGGCTTGAACGCGATGCAGGGCTACCTCACGCGCTTCCCGAAAATCGACGGCCTGTTTGCAATCAACGACCCGCAAGCCATCGGCAGCGACCTCGCGGCCCGTCAGCTCAAACGCAGCGGCATCGTCATCACCTCGGTGGACGGCGCGCCGGACATCGAGCACGCACTGAAATCCGAGTCGTCGATTCAGGCCTCCGCGAGCCAGGACCCGTGGGCCATGGCGCAGCAAGCCGTGGTCATCGGCAATGACCTGCTCAACGACAAGAAACCGGCCGAAGCCGTCACGCAACTGACGCCGAAGCTGATCACCCGTGACAACGTCGGTTCGTACACTGGCTGGTCGAGCAAGCGCTGAAACGGAAAGCGGAGGGAGTGAACGCAGTGGTCAAAATGGAGGACGTGGCGCGACGGGCGCGGGTGTCGACATCGACGGTGTCTCACGTGCTGAACGGCACGCGCAAGGTCAGCCCGGAAACGGTGGAGGCGGTGCAGCAGGCAGTGCGGGAGTTGGGCTACATCCCCAATACCCTCGCGCGCTCGCTGGCCCGTTCGCGCACCAACACCATCGGCGTGGCGATTTCGGCGCTGTCCAACCACTACTTCAGCGAGACCGTTCACGCGATCGAAACCGAGTGTGCGCGCCACGGCATCATGATGCTGTTCGTTGACACCCACGACGATCCCGCGCAGGAATTGCGCGTGGTCAGGGCGCTGCACCATCGGCGGGTGGACGGCATCCTCCTGGCCCCCTCCAGCGATCCCGAACAGGCGGCGCTGGCCTATCTCCAGGCCAATGCCATCCCCACGGTGCTGGTGGATCGGCTCGCGGCAGACGGCTTCGATCAGGTCGGCGTGGAGAACCGCGATTCGACCCGCGAACTGGTCACGCACCTGCTCGGCCACGGTCACACTCGCATTGCCATGATCGCCGGCCATCGCGGCTTGAGCACCACCGAGGAACGCATCGACGGTTATCGCCTGGCGCTGGAAGATGCCGGTCTTGCGTTCGACGAGACGCTGCTGGTGAATGGCGAATCCAACAGCGAGTCAGCGCGCAAGGCGGCTGCGGGATTGCTGGTTCTGGCCACGCCGCCGACGGCGATCATGGCCGCCAACAACCTGATGACCATCGGCGCCATGCACGCGTTGCGGGATGCGAAGATTGCGGTGCCAGAGCAGATGGCGTTGGTGGGTTTTGACGATTTCGACTGGGCGGATTTTTTCCTGCCACGTTTGAGTGTCATTGCGCAGCCGGTGCAAGCCTTGGGCGAGCGCGCCGTTCAATTGCTGCTGCAACGCATCGACAACCCGGAGGGCCGACGAGGCTCGGAGCGATTGGCCGCGACGTTACGCATCCGAAACTCATGTGGATGCCCTTGAGCCTCTTTCGCTGACAGGAACTGAACAACGATGAGTCATGCTGTTTCTCTGGGCATCGATCTGGGCACTTCGGAACTCAAGGCCGTGCTGATGAGCGCCGAGGGTGACGTGCTGGGGCAGGCGGGGGCGCGCATCAGCGTGTCGCGCCGCCAATCCGGCTGGTCGGAGCAAAATCCTGCCGATTGGTGGCAGGCCTGCGTGACCGCGCTGGATCAACTGCGCGCCGAACAACCCGAGGCGTGGAAGCGCGTCGAATGCATTGGACTGTCGGGGCAGATGCACGGCGCGGTCTTACTCGATCAGGCAAGCGAGGTGCTTTATCCCGCCATCCTCTGGGACGATTCCCGAGCGATGGCGCAAGCCGAGCAATTGAACCGCGACTTTCCCGATTACGCCGAAGCGACCGGCAGCCTGTCGATGGCCGGGCTGACGGCGCCGAAGCTGCTGTGGCTCAAGCAGCACGAGCCCGCGTTGTTCGCCCGCATCCACTGCGTCTTGTCGCCCAAGGATTACCTGCGATTGCTGTTGACCGGCGAGCGGGTCAGCGACATGTCGGATGCGGCGGGCACTCTCTGGCTCGACGTGGCCAGGCGCGAATGGTACGCGCCGATGCTCCATGCTACCGGCTTGACCCTAGCGCAGATGCCGCGCCTGCTGGAAGCCGATCAACTGTCGGGCCACCTGACGACTGAAGCGGCCCGGCAGCTTGAACTCCCCGTGAGCCTGCCCGTAGCGGCCGGGGGCGGGGACAACCCGGTTTCGGCGGTGGGCATCGGCGCCGTCAACGCCGGGGATGCGTTCGTCACCCTCGGCACCAGCGCCGCCATCGTCGCGATCACCGATCACGCAGCGGGTCATCCACCGAGCGCCGTGCACAGTTTCTGCCATGCGCTGCCGAACCGCTGGTACACCATGGGCGCGATGCTCGCGGGCGCCAGTTGTCTGCGCTGGGTGACACGCTTGCTCGGTCAGCCGGACGAACAAACGCTGCTGACGCTGGTGCAGACAGCCCTGCCAGTGGACCAGCCTGTCGCCGAAAACGCACCGCTGTTCTTGCCGTACCTGGCAGGTGAGCGCACGCCATACAACGACCCGTTGCTGCGGGGCGGTTTCATGAACCTGGGTCACGACAGTACGCCCGCGATGCTCGGTTACGCGGTGCTGGAAGGCGTCGGTTTCGGGTTGCTGGATGCAATGAACGCCGCGCTGTCGGCAGGCGCATCGGTCAACGCCTTCGCGCTGGTGGGCGGTGGCGCGCGCAGCGAATACTGGGCGCAGTTGCTGGCCAATATTTTGGATCGGGAAGTCTTCACCTTGCAGGGCAGCGAACTGAGCGCGTGCATCGGGGCCGCGAAACTGGGGTTCATGGCGATCGGGCAGGGGGCCGATCTGCCACGGCAAGGTCTGCCGATCAAGGCGCGGTATCAGCCCATGCCATCGGCACAACCCGTTTTGCAGGCGCGGTACAGGAAGTTTCGGGGGCTGCTGCCCGCTGCACGCGGGTTGCACGACTGAGAAACGGCAGGCCGAAGCGCTCTGGCCGCATTTTTTGGGAGCCCGTTTTCAGCGGGGCGGTTTTGAAAGAAGGCCAAAAGGCCGTGCCGACAGTGGGAGAAGGCCGCTGAATGTGCCTTTCCAGAGCCTTCGAGGCGGTGCACGGTCCGCGACTCGAGTCATCGAACGAGTGCGCCGCGATGACAATGGTTCCATTGCGGAGTGGGGCGTCGGCAATTTCGCAGACGAAGGCGGATCATCGGCGATCCATTGAAAACCCTCCACCCCCTCGCACGGCCATGTAAAGCGCGAGAAATGCCATCAACACCGGGTATTCGATGCCCCGATCGACCCATGGCCAGGTTGGCCCCAACGCAAAGCTGATGCCCACCATTTCCATCGCCACGATCAGCGCCACCGGTCGAGTCCACCAGCCGACAGCGAGCATGATGGCGCCCAGCGTTTCCAGCAGCATGACAAGGAACGCCAGTTCATGGGCGAATGGCAGCCCCAGCACGTTCTCCATCTAGTTGATCGAACCCGCCATCGGGTCGGCCATGGAACCATGGGAGATACCGAGGGCTTTCGGCAGGCCGTGGGTGAACAGGATCACCCCGAAGCTTGCACGCAAAAGCGCGTACATGAGCGGCTCGGCGCGTGCGTAGAGCGGCGCCAACGATGGAATCAGCAGGCGTTTCGGGCCGAGGCGCTCATTCCGGCGGCGCGACCGGTTTTCAGGTGTCGAGGTGTCCATGGTCACAACTCCTTGCTGTTGCGGAGGATGGAAATGAACTGGCGGTGACCTTGCTCACCGACTCTGCGCCCAGCAGGTTGATCAGTTCGCCGAGGGCAGGGTGGTGGAAGTGGCGTTCCATGGCCTGCGTGGATTCCCAAAGGCCAGTGATGATCCAGAGACCGCTTCGTCCAGGGTTGTGCAGGGCCTGATAGGTGATGCACCCCGGCGTATCAAGCATGAGGGCCGCGAGCGACGAGAGCTGCGACGCGCACGACGAGGCGGCAAGGTGTCGGGTGTGAACCTCGATGATGCTGATCGCTTCTGTCACGGGGGCATTCCTCATGGAGTCGTCGGTCTCAGGCGAATGTCTCAGGCGAAGCCGCCGTTGGCGCGCAGCACTTGCGAATTGATCCAGCCGCCGTCCGGGCCTGCCAGAAAGGCCACCGCATTGGCGATGTCTTCCGGTGTGCCAAGGCGTTCGAGCGGTGCCAGTTGCGCGATGTGCTGAATCTGCTCCGGGGTTTTGCCATCAAGGAACAGATCGGTGCCGACAGGCCCAGGGGCAACGGCGTTGACGGTGATGCGACGGCCGCGCAGCTCGTTCGCCAGCACATGGACCAACCCTTCGACACCGGCCTTGGAGGCGATGTACGGACCGTAGGCCGGGAACGATTTGGCGATCACGCTGGTGGACAACGCGATGATGCGGCCGCCGTCTTCGACATGAGCGGCAGCCTGCGCCAGCACCAGAAACGCGCCACGCAAGTTGGTTGCGATCACCTTGTCAAAGTCCGCCAGGCTGGCTTCGCTGATGTTCGCCATCGGCATGACGCCAGCGCTGTTGACCACGACATCGATCCTGCCGAATGCGTCTTTGGCGGCGCGGAACAAGGCGGCGACTTCGTCCGGCTGACCGACGTCGGCCTGCACTGCGATGGCTTTTCCGCCTGCCGCCTCGATGGTCGCGACCGTTTCCTGCGCCTTGGCGGCGTTGTGGGTGAAGTTGACCACCACGGCGAACCCATCGGCGGCCAGGCGAGTGGCGATGGCTTGGCCGATGCCACGGGAACCGCCGGTGACGATGGCGGTTTGCACGATCTTGTCGGTCATGAAGAACTCCAGTCATTCGAGTGGGTGGGCATGAGCGTCCTGTGATGCCGATGATGCTTGTTTGCTGTTGCCGGATAAATACGTATAGATTGGCAACACTATTCAGCGGGGGACAACAATGCATGGACCGTTTCGACTCGCTTCAGCTGTTCACCCGCATCGTCGAGCTGAGCAGTTTCAGCCGGGCGGCGGCTGTGCTGAACATCCCCCGTGCGACCGCGACCCATGCGATCAAGGCACTTGAGAACAGGCTGGGCATCCGCTTGCTGGAACGCACCACGCGACACGTGCGCCCGACCGTTGACGGGCAGGCGTTCTACGAGCGCTGCGTGTTTGTGCTGAGCGAACTGGACGACGCCGAGTCATCCCTGCGCCACGTCGCTTCGAACCCGCAAGGCATGTTGCGGGTGGACATGCATGGCACCCACGCCACCAAAATCGTGCTGCCGAGAATCGACGAGTTCAGAGCGCGCTACCCTGGCATCGAACTGACCGCCAGCGGGGGAGACCGGCTGGTCGATCTGGTCCAGGAAGGAGTGGATTGCGTCGTGCGCGCTGGCACCCCTCGCGACTCGACGCTGGTCGCTCGACCGCTGGCCGTGATGCCACAAATCATCTGCGCCAGCCCCGACTACCTGAAGCGGTTCGGCACTCCCCAGACGCCGGACGACCTGGCGACCCAACAGGTCGTCAAATTCTTCTCCAGCACCGGGACCTCGAGTTTCCCTCTGGAGCTGATCATCGACGGCCAGATCCGCCCGTTCAACCTCGACGGCTGGATGGCGGTCAACGACGCGGAAAGCTACGTGGTGTGTGCACTGCGCGGATGCGGCTTGATTCAGGTGCCGCGTTACCACATTGAGGAGGCGTTGAATGATGGGCGACTGGTCGAGGTCTTGCGTGATTGCCAAAGCCCGGGCCTGTCAGTGTCAGCGATGTACCCGCACCACCGGCATCTGTCGCCGAGGGTGCGGGTGTTTATCGACTGGTTGAGCGAGGTGTACCGCGACCGGTTTGGGGCGTTGCCGGGGGATTATCGGGAGGCAACGTGAGCCGCTCGGCTTTGGCGCGGGGGATTGCTGCCGGCGTGCCGTTGTTGCAACCTCGTCGTTCATTTATGTACGAGGTGGAGCATGGACTGGAGCGACATGCGGATCTTCCTGGCGATTGCCCGCAGCGGCTCGCTGGGTGGCGCTGCCCGGCAGTTGGGGGTCAGTCATCCGACGGTCGGGCGTCGGTTGCAGGTGCTTGAGCAAATCAGTGGGCAGCCATTTTTTCTGCGAACTGCGCAGGGGCTGGTGCTCACCGACAGCGGTGAGCGGATTCTCGGTCTGGCGCAGGACATGGAACACAGCGCCCTGGCCATCGAACGTCGTCTGGCAGGGGACAGCGATCAGCCGGAAGGGCTGTTGCGTATCTCATCGGCCGACTGGTTCGCCTGTCATGTATTGTCACCGGTCCTGAGCGAACTGGTGCGTCGGTATCCATTGATCGTTCCAGAAGTCATCGCAGGGCATCGACTGTTCGACCTTGCCCGGCGGGATGCCGACATCGCATTCCGCATCGTGCCCTTCACCGAACCCGACGTCGTGCACCGCAAGTTGACAACCTTGCCATACGGACTCTATGCCGCTGTGCATGCGCCGGCGCCCCATCCGGAGGGCGAAGGTGTGGGCCTGATCCTCATGAGCGTCGCCCAGGCTCACTACCCGGACGTGCTCTGGCTTCAGCAGCGCTATCCGCAGGCGCGCACCGTGTTCACCAGCAGCAGCCGGACCGTCCAGGCGCAGATGTGCGCGATGGGCCATGGGATTGCCGTATTGCCACGCGTCCTGGGCGATTCGGTGCCGGGACTGCGACTGCTGGATGAGCATGAGCCCCCGCCGGGTAGGGACATCTGGATGGGGTATCACCAGGACATGCGCCAGATGGACCGCCTGCGAGCGCTGGCCGACCTTGCGTCGAGCATGATCGGCTCGAGTTAGAGCGTCCATGCCCTTCAGGACGAGCGAACCCCTGACACCTCCGATGCCAGGGTCGACTCCCGCGCCAGGGTCAGGCTCACCGCAGCACCGACCGCCAGGCAAGCCGCGATGCACAGCACGGAAATCGTAAACGCATGAGTGATGCTGGCCGCAGTTGTCTGGTCCCCCAGCAAGGTATAAAAAACGCCGCCGATCAGTGCGACGCTCAGCGATGTGCTGATCTGCAACGTGGCGCTGGTGATGCCCGCAATCATCCCGGAATACGCCGGTGCGACTCGGCTAGTCACCATGCGCATCAAGGTCGGCAAGGCCAGCCCTTGTCCAAAGCCAATCAAGAAAAGAATGGTGGCCAGCGACGTGAGCGGCGGGGCGAGGGCAGGTGGCGTCACTGAAACGAGCCAGCCCAGCCATAGAAACCCCACCACTTCCAGTGCCATGCCCACGGGATTCACGTAGCCGCCAAGGACGCGTCTGAGTTGAGGGACCGACAGGGGGCCCAGCAGGAATCCTGCGCCAAATGGCAGGAAAATCAGGCCGGCCTGCAGCGCGGTCATTCGCAGCGCACCTTGCATGTACATCGAGAACAGCAGGAAAAATACCCCGATGGCATAGAAGCACAGCGCGACCAGTAACGCGCGGCCCAGGCCGGGTGCTTTCAGGGCGGCGGGCGCGAGGATGGGGGTTCCGCCAGCACGGTGCAGCCGGCTTTCGTAACGCCAGAACACGACTGCCAGCACGGCAGCGGCGGCGAGCGACAACCATGCCCACAGGGGCCACCCCGCCTCACGGCCTTCAATCAACGGCACGACCAGGGCGGTCAGGCTCAACATCGACAATGCTGTGCCCACCAGGTCCAGCTTGCTGGCGTGCCGGGCGCGGGTTTCCTTGAGCAGAGGGATACCGAACGCAATGACCAGCAAAGCGATCGGCAGGTTGACCAGGAAAATCGCCCGCCACCCCATGCCCAACACGTCGACCGCAATCAAAACGCCGCCCAGTGCTTGACCGATCACAGACGCCAGTCCAAACACCGCTCCATACAAGCTCAATGCCAATGGCCTTTCCGACGCCGGGAAAATGGCCTGTACCGAAGTAAGTGCCTGAGGCGCCATCACGGCAGCAGTGACGCCTTGCAAGGCGCGTCCGAGGATGAGGACCCAGGGCGACGTCGCAAGGCCGCACATCAGGGATGCGGCAGCGAAGCCCAGCAGGCCAAGAAAGAACATCCGCCCGCGACCGTACAGATCGCCGAGTCGACCGCCGGTAATCAGCGTCACGGCGTAGAGCGTTGCATAGGAAGAGATCACGAGCTGCTCGGCGGAGGACCCTGTACCCAGATCTCCCTGTATCGAGGGCAGCGCGACATTCACGATGAAAAAGTCCAGGGGGGGCAGAAATGCGCCGACGAGCAAGATGGCGAACATCACCCAGCGCCGTGGCTCGGACACTTCGGTTTCAATTTGAGACATGACAGGCATCCTGTGTGGCCACTCAGGTTTACGGCGAACGAGAGACGTCGATTGAAAAACAGGCTCGGTCGAGCAGGTTTTTCGCCGACTCGGGTCAAGCCGATTGCCGCCGATTTTGAGGATCACTCGCCGTTTTTGCGCCTTACAAAACTGCACGGCCGTCGTTCATTCGTGGCAGTGCCGCTCCGCTTCAGGGATGTTCACCATGGGCGTGTCGTTCCAAACGACCGTTTATTCACGACTCAGGAGTCAGACATGTCAGGTAAGTTCAGCGATCAGGTCGCCGTCGTGACCGGCGCTTCCACCGGGATCGGCTTTTCCATCGCGCACGCCTTGATCGCCGAGGGCGCCAAACGCGTTTACGTCACGGGGCGTTCAGCGCGGACGCTTGAGGCCGCAGTGTCCAGGCTGGGCCCCAAGGCCATCGCAGTGATATCCGATGTCTCACGCCAGACGGATCTCGACGCACTCAAGGCAACCATCGAGGCGCGAGACGACCAGGTGGACGTTGTGTTTGCGAACGCCGGTATCTGTGAGAAAAACCCGGTGGGAGCGACCAGCGAGACCGCTTATTACTCAATGTTCGATGTGAACGTCAAAGGGGTTTTCTTCAGTGTTCAGACGCTTTTGCCGTTGATGAAGGACGGCTCTTCCATTGTCTTGACCGCCTCGATCTGCTCCAGCAACGGCATGGAAGGCCTGAGCCTGTACAACGCCTCCAAGGCCGCCGTTCGCTCGTTTGCACGCACGTGGGCCAACGAGCTCAAGGACCGAAAGATTCGCGCGAATGTGTTGAGCCCCGGCTTCACCCGTACGCCGCTGATGGACAACGGGCTGAAAATGAGCGAAAGCGACATTGCCGCCCTCCGACAATACGTCGAGCAAATCACCCCATTGGGCTACATGGCACAGCCGGAAGAAATCGCCAGTGCCGCACTGTTTCTAGCCTCTGACGATGCCCGTTACGTGAACGGTGTGGAATTGATGGTCGACGGTGGTTTGTCGCAAATCTGAAGTTGCTGCGTACCTTTCGCTAACGCGTTTGAAGCAACGGGGCACGTGGATCAATCAGGGGCATTCACGCCCCACAGGAGAACACCATGGACATCGAAACCCTGAGCGCTCGACTCGACGCACTGGAAAGCCGCGCCGCGATCGATCGACTCATCAGCGCTTACTCGAACGCATTCGACCGCATCGATGCGAGGCTCTTGAAGGACATCTGGCACCTCGACGCCAGCCTCGATCTACCGGGGTTCGGCACCGCGACGGGCCGTGACGGCATCCTCGCCATGGCTGAAAACAGCTGGCGCCAGATGCCCCATATGCACCACTGGATGGCCAATCCTCTGATCGAGATCGCAGGCGACAGTGCCACAGGCACCGTCGCCGCGGACTGCCTGTTTCATGACATCGACAAAGGCCCGGTGCAAGTCAGCGGGCTCTATCACGACCGGTTCGAACGCCGGGCAGGGAAATGGGCGTTCGTGTCCAGGCGGTTCGAGCTTCACTTCCTGACCCCATTGAACGACTGGCAGCCCATTGCAGGCGTGGAGTCATCTACAACGCTGCCACCAGAGCCACGGCAGGGTTGAGCACGGCATGCGGTCCGGTGCCGTGTCATTCAAGCGCGAGCTCAATGCACCGCCCAAGAGCGTGGCGCGGGTGTGTGGGTAAACTTCGAAATCCCTTTCACCCAGAATCGGCGATGGGAGGTCTGGTCCGGAGGCAGCAGCGGCTGGCTGGACCATTGATGCAGACGCTTCGATTCTTCGCGGTAGGCCTTCCATTCCATCGCTTCTGCCGTGTCTTTGGCCGCTCGCTCGTCATCGAACCAGCCCAAAACGGAAACTTCGCCCTGGTCGCGGCCGTGTTCTACCAGCAGATAAATGTCGTACATGCCTGTGCCTTTCGTTCATCAAGTCCGGCCCGGTGTTCGGGCTCTACTGATGGCTTATCGACAGTTGACCGAAAAAATTGAGTGCTGCGTGATGGGGCGCTGACCGGCGGCGCGGTGTGCCAGAGCGCCGCGAGGGTCGACGTCGAGGTTACTGCGGCAGTGGCGTCAGCACCTCGCCGTTTTCGTCCAGCAGGATGAACACCAGCAATTTCGCCGGTTGTGTGGCACTGGCGTTGCGCGATTCGTAATGTTTCGATCCAGCGGGTTCGTACCAGGTTTGCCCTGCCTTGTAGGTGGTTGCCTTGCCGTCGTTGACCCGTGAAACGACTTCGCCTTCGAGCACATAGGCAATGGCGCTGCCGGTGTGGCTATGGGGAATGGAAGCCTGGCCGGGCGTGTAATCGACGGTCAGGGCCATGGCCTTTTTGCCCGGCGCGTTGAGCATCGGGTGATTTTCCAGGATTGTGATTTTTTCGTGTGTGTCGTCGTGGGCTTGCGCGGTGAAGGACAGCGACAGGGAGAACGCGAGGCAGGAGAGGGTGGTGGCCAGCAGTTTCATGAACGGTGCTCCGAAAAGGGGTGACAGGTGACACGCTAAGCCTCGCGTGCCATCGGTCACACTGCCAATCCGGGGAAAGATCAGGGGGCCAATTGCAGCGCCCCGTTTTAGAGGACAGAAATGGGGTAGTCGACGATCAGGCGAAATTCGTTCTGATCCCCCTCGGCTTGATCGGCATTGCCGCGATGCCAGGCTTGGCGGATGCGGAACGACAGATCCTTCGCCGGGCCGTCCTGAATCACGTATTTGGCTTCCAGGTTGGTTTCGTGGTGTTTGCCGTCCTCACCATAGCCATAGGCGCGGTAGGGGCTGTCGGCGGCCATTTTGGTGCCGTCGATGTCGCGGCCGTTGATGTAACGCGCCATGAAGCTTAAGCCGGGCACGCCATACGTCGCCATCGACAGGTCATACCGGGCTTGCCACGATTTTTCGCCCGGGCCGTTGAAGTCCGAGTACTGCACGGAGTTGGCGAGGAAGATCGAGTCGCCAGTGGTGCCAGGGCCGTTGTCGCCGAAAGACACGTAGTCGAACGGCTCGTCGCCATGGACTTTCTGGTAGGCGAGGGTGAAGGTGTGCCCCGCCAGAAAACTGTAGGCGGCCGCCAGCGACCAGGTGGTGTTGTTGATTTCACCGGCTTTGGCCTGACCTTCGTCGTTGGTGCGGTAGATGTTGAAGTCGAAGGTCACCGACTGATCGCTCGGCATCGCCAGCACATAGTTGGCGTTGGCGTAGTACTGACGCCAGACGTCTTCGAATTCGGAACCGTATAACTGAACGGACAAGCTGTCGTTGATCGCGTACTTGCCACCGACGAAATCGACGCTGCTCGTGGTCACCCCGGCATAACTGGCGTACAGCTCGCCGCTGGAGCTGGTGTGCTGCGGCCCGTTGCCTGCGGTGAAGTGACCACCTTCAAGGTCAAGCCCTTGCAGTTCGCTGCTTTGCAGGCTGAAACCGGTGGCGGTCTGCGGGAACAGCCGGGTGCCGCCTGCCGCGAAAACCGGCGCGGTAGGCTGCATCGTGCCCCACTTGAGTTCGGTCTTGGAGATGCGCGCTTTGATTGCACCGCCAGCGGTGGCGAATTCGTCTTCTGGGTTGCCGCTGCTGTCGACCGGAATATTGCCCGTGCCGGAGTGGCCCGCGCCGCCGTCGAGTTTCAGGCCGTACCAGCCGTAGGCATCGACGCCGAAACCGACCGTGCCGGGCGTGAAACCAGAGCTGAAGTTGGCCATGGCCGCCTGGGACCAGTCCCGACGATCCCCGGCACCGCTTTTGCCATCCCGGTTGAAGTAATAGTTGCGCAACAGCACGTTGAGTTTGGCGTCCTCGACGAAGCCCTTGGCATCGGCCTGGTCACTGACAAACGCCTCGGCGGCTTCCACCGATTGGACATATCCCGCTGAAACCGCCAGTGCGATCAAGCTCAGACTTAGCATTCTCATAATGGCATGACCTCTCAAGTTCCTGAGGCAACGTGCTATCACGGCGTGCGTGCGATAGCGTCCACTTGCCTGCAAGAGCAGAAGCGTAATCCGGGTTTTTGAGTTCGCCACTTTCCGCGCGCAATCAGCCCCTCCACAGGCCGTTTTTCTGACGATTGGATTAGTTAACAGGCAATTAAGCGGGGTCGTTAAAGTGTTTGTTCAAGGGGAATCACCTGTCCGAACGCTCAACGACTTGTCGGAAAGTTGCAATGTTCAGCGTCGCTCTCAAACGCCACCTGACGCACGAAACAGTTGCTCAGCAAACCGTTCAAGCCTTCATTGCTCGGTTTGGCGAAGTGGGCGGCCATGACTTCGCAGGACGGCCAGCGCACGTCGATGATCCACAGATCCTGGTCTGCTTCGTCGCGGTTGAGGGTGCTGCTCAGGCAGCCGGACACGGAAGGGAGGTTTTTGACGACACCGGCCAAATACTCGCCCAGTTCTTGAGAGCGGCCATGAGCGGCGTGAATCCGAACGGTGTTGCAGGTTTCCAGGGTCATGCGAATGTCTCCGTCACAAACGATATCGTCTTTCAACGGAGCCATATTAGTGGGGGACGGCGTAAATGCCAGTGGCCAATCGGAGGATTGAGCGGGAGGCCAATGCGTTGGGAGAGGTAAGGTGCTGAGCGGCTGTCAGAAACGGCGGGGGAGCGAATCATCTCGCTCCCCCTCACTGTGATTCAAGACTGCTCATAGACAGTCGCAACACCGCGCACGGTTTGAGGCTCACAGCTTGCGACTCAAGGCTGGCGGCTCGCTGCCCTTTATTTGCTGCCGCTGGACCCGCCGGTGCCGCCCGCGCCACCGCCACTGCCGCCCATGCCGCTACCATTGCTCATGCCGCCGCCCTGGCCAGCGGCGCCATTACCGTCCGAGCTGCCCATCCCTTTGGTGCCTGGGGTAGAACTGTTGCCGGCTTTTGGAGTGCCGTCAGTGTTCGGGCCGGCGCTGCCATTACGCGGGCCGGTGGTGTTGGAGTTGGTGTCGACCGGGTTGGTGGGGCCTGTCGATCCTGCGAATGCAGAGCCGGTTGCGATAGCCATCAGGCTGGCAAGGGTCAGAGCCGTCAGTTTTTTCATGATCATGATGTGAATCCCTTTCTGTTGTGGATACACATTGGTCTGGTAGCCGTTCGGAGACGTGCCGTGGTCCCGACGAACGGTCGTTTCGAACGGTCTGAAAAACCTGGAAACACCTTAATGACTTCATCGCAACGTTCTGTTGACCCATCACACGCAAGACCGACATCAACACCGGTCATCCTGACACCGTTTTGTCATCTTCACGCCGAAAACACGGGGTTTCAGAGCCGTTATCGAGCCGATTGTGGCGCATTGATATTAATTTCTAAAAACGTGGACAACCCGGTTGGGAGCCAATGAATTCGGGGGTTTTGTTTTAACAGGGTGTAGGAAATAACCTACAAAATCGCCTCGATTCGAAGGTGTGTCCCAAGACTGTCATCAAACAGAAATGTTTCGGGTTTTAAATCTGCATCGGGTCTTCAACTGCGACCACACATACACATTCTCTTGCTGAGGTATTGCCGTGAATCTGCTGACAAAAACACGCCTGTCACTCCTGCTGGCTTCGATGGCCTTGTCCGGAATGGCACACGCTACGGACGTCACTGGTGCTGGTTCGAGCTTCGTGTTCCCAGTCATCTCGAAATGGGCGACCGAGTACAGCGCAAAGTCCGGCAACAAGGTTAACTACCAGTCGATCGGTTCCGGCGGCGGTATCGCACAAATCAAGGCAGCCACCGTTGACTTCGGTGCTTCCGACGCCCCTCTTAAAGCCGAAGACCTGCAGGCTTCGGGCCTGGGTCAGTTCCCAAGCGTGATCGGCGGTATCGTTCCAGTCATCAACGTTGAAGGCATCGAAACCGGCAAGCTGGAACTGAGCGGCAAAGTCCTGGCCGACATCTTCCAGGGCAAAATCACCAAGTGGAACGATTCAGCGATCGTTGCGCTGAACAAAGGCCTGAAGCTGCCTGAGTCCGCGATCACCGTGGTTCACCGTTCGGACGGTTCGGGTACTTCGTTCAACTTCACCAACTACCTCAGCAAAGTCAGCCCGGACTGGAAAGCCGGTCCTGGCGAAGGTTCGGCTGTTCAGTGGCCAGTCGGTGTGGGTGGCAAGGGTAACGAAGGTGTGGCTGCTTACGTGAAGCAGATCAAGGGTTCGATCGGCTACGTGGAATTCGCCTACGCCAAGACCAACAACATTTCCTACGTCAAGCTGGAAAACGCTGCTGGCAAAACGGTCGAGCCTAGCGCCAAAGCGTTCGCCGCTGCCGCTGCTACCGCTGACTGGGCAAGCGCCAAGGACTTCAACCTGATCATGACCAACGCCCCGGGCGCTGAGGCATGGCCAATCACTGCCACCACCTGGATCATCATGTACAAGCAGCCGAAGAAGGCTGAAGAAAGCAAAGCCGCTTTCGACTTCTTCAAGTGGTCTCTGGAAAGCGGTCAGGCTCAAGCCGAGTCCCTGGACTACGTTCCACTGCCTAAAGAGCTGGTCAGCAAGATCGAAACCTACTGGAAAGCCGAGTTCAAGTAAGAACTCGACGTTATCCGGCTAACCCCTGTCACCGAGCGCTCGGTGACAGGGTTTCCTTGCGAGTGGACCCACCATGACTGAGAACACCCAATATATGTCCGCTGTGATTCCGGATGCTGAATCCGAGAGCGAAAAACGCGCGGCCCGCGATCACCGACACGACGCCTGGTTCCGGCGCACGATGCTGGGAGCGGCTCTGTTGGTGCTGCTGTTGCTGGCGAGCATCGCCGGCTCGACACTCTGGGGCGGTGCCCTGGCGTTCAAGACCTTTGGTTTCGAATTTCTTACCAGTACCGAATGGGACCCGGTCGCCGGTCATTTCGGCGCATTGGTGCCGATCTACGGCACGCTGGTCACCTCTTTCCTTGCGCTGCTGATTGCCGTTCCGGTGAGTTTCGGCATCGCGATTTTTCTGACTGAAGTGGCGCCGCCCTGGCTGCGCACACCGATTGCTTCCGCTGTCGAGTTGCTGGCGGGCATCCCCTCCATCATCTACGGCATGTGGGGCCTGTTCGTCTTCGGCCCGTTCATGGCTGCGTACCTGGCGCCGTGGATCAACGACAACCTCGGCGCGTTGCCGCTGATCGGCCCGGTCTTCCAAGGCCCGCCGCTCGGCATCGGCATGCTCACCGCGGGTATCGTGCTGGCGATCATGATTACCCCGTTCATTACCTCCGTCATGACGGAAGTGTTCCGCAGCGTGCCAGTCGCCCTGAAAGAGTCGGCCTACGCACTGGGCGGCACGACCTGGGAAGTGGTCTGGGACATCGTCCTGCCCTACACCCGCTCGGCGGTGGTCGGCGGCGTCTTTCTGGGGCTGGGTCGCGCACTGGGTGAAACCATGGCCGTGACCTTCGTACTGGGTAACGCTCACCAGTTCTCTGCATCGCTGATGATGCCAAGCAGTTCGATTGCGTCTGTGATCGCCAACGAATTCAGTGAGGCGTACACCGACCTGCATCGCTCGTCGCTGATCGCCCTGGGCTTCTTGCTGTTCGTTGTTACGTTCATCGTGCTGGCCATTGCCCGCCTGATGCTGTCCCGTCTGTCGCGCAAGGAGGGCCTATGAGTAAGGTCGACAACGAAAACCTGTATCGGATGCGGGCTTTCAAAAACAAGCTGGCGATGGTCCTGAGTTGTGGCGCGACCGTGTTCGGTCTGCTGTGGCTGGTGTGGATTCTGATCACCACCCTGGTCAACGGTTTTCAGGCGCTGAACCTGCGCCTGTTCACCGAGATGACGCCGCCGCCCGGCGCCGAAGGTGGTTTGGCCAACGCCTTCTACGGCAGCTTCCTGATGTCCGGCATCGGTCTGTTGATCGGCACCCCTATCGGCTTGATGGCCGGTATCTGGCTGGCGGAATTCGCGCGCCACACCAAGCTGGGCAACGCCGTTCGCTTCATCAACGACATCCTGCTGTCAGCACCGTCGATCGTGCTCGGCCTGTTTGTCTACACCGCCGTGATCCTGCCGATCAGTGCCGTGACCGACCACCGCATTGGCTTCTCGGCCTTTGCCGGTGCGCTCGCCCTGGCGTTGCTGGTGATTCCGGTCGTGGTGCGTACCACCGACGAAATGCTGCAACTGCAACCGGCGACCATGCGTGAAGCGGCCCTGGCCCTTGGCGTTCCGCAGTGGAAACTGACCCTGCAGATCGTCCTGCGTGCCGCCCGTGCCGGTGTCGTCACCGGTATTCTGTTGGCCCTGGCGCGCATCACCGGTGAAACCGCGCCGCTGCTGTTCACCGCGTTCGGTAACCAGTTCTGGAGCGGTAACCTGCTCAAGCCGATCGCCAGCATTCCCGTCGTGATCTTCCAATACGCCATGAGCCCGTTCGACGACTGGCACTCTCTGGCATGGGCCGGCGCCCTGATCATGACCCTGTTCGTACTGTTGCTGAGCCTCAGCTCCCGTCTCCTTCTTCTGCGCAATAAGGCATCCTGATGAATAACCTTTCGCTTGCCGACGAAAAAACCAAGATCCAGGTCCGCAACCTCGACTTCTACTACAACGGCCACCAGTCGTTGAAGTCCATCAACATGACCATTCCCGAGAAGCGCATCACGGCGATCATCGGCCCGTCGGGTTGCGGCAAGTCGACCATGCTGCGCGTGTTCAACCGGATCTACTCGATGTACCCGAAACTGGAAGCCAAGGGCGAAGTCTTGCTCAACGGCGAAAACATCCTGGCGCCGGGCTATTCGATGAACCGTCTGCGCAGCCACGTAGGCATGGTGTTCCAGAAGCCAGTGCCGTTCCCGATGTCGATCTACGACAACATTTCGTATGCCGTAAAGCACCACGAAAAGCTGTCGCGTCGCGAGATGGAAGAGCGTGTCGAAGAAGCCCTGCGCGGTGCTGCGCTGTGGGACGAAGTGAAAGACAAGCTCAAGCAAAGCGCTCAGAGCCTGTCCGGTGGTCAGCAGCAGCGTCTGTGCATCGCCCGCACCATCGCCCTGCGTCCGCAAGTGCTGCTGTTGGACGAACCGACTTCGGCACTCGACCCGATCTCCACCGGTCGCATCGAGCAACTGATCACTGAGCTGAAGGAACAGTTCACGGTGGTTATCGTGACCCACAACATGCAACAGGCCGCGCGCTGCTCGGACTACACCGCGTTCATGTTCCTGGGCGAACTGATCGAACACGGCGACACCGACACCATCTTCACCAAGCCGACCAAGACCCAGACCGAAGATTACATCACTGGTCGTTTCGGCTGATTCACGCCCCACGCCGTTGCCTGTGGC
Source organism: Pseudomonas sp. NPDC088368 (assembly GCF_044753445.1). Lineage (NCBI taxonomy): Bacteria > Pseudomonadati > Pseudomonadota > Gammaproteobacteria > Pseudomonadales > Pseudomonadaceae > Pseudomonas > Pseudomonas sp. NPDC088368. The sequence continues at coordinate 73,511 of NZ_JBIVNG010000003.1, read as the reverse complement.
CGCTCAACCGGGTTGCCACAGGCACGACCCCGAACACCTTGTAGACCTGCAGCACCACGAAACCTCTGTAGGAGCGAATTCATTCGCAAAGGGCCGGTACATCCGACACTTCTCTATCGGATGTTTGAACGCCTCGCGAATGAATTCGCTCCTACAGTTGGGCTTGCTTCACCTCAGCCTTTGGGCAGCGGCGGAATCGGGCTGTAATCCCCCATGAACTGCTCCAGCCGCTTGCGCAGCCAGCGCTCGGCCGGATCAGTGTCCATCACGCTCAGCCAGACCATCGACAGCTCCAGATTCGGGGTGATGAACGGCAACGGCTCCCCCCTCAACAGTCCCGAATTGCCCATCGCCAACGTCAGATGATCCGGCAGGTTGCACAGCAGATCCGTTCCGGCCATCAAGGCGGGCAGGGTGCTGTATTGCGGCACAGACAGGACGGCCTTGCGCTTGCGCCCGATGGCCGCCAGCCACTCATCCGCGAAGCTCGAAATGTTCGCCACGTGAGAAACCACCACATGCGGCCGTGAGCAGTATTCGTCCAGGGTCAAGGGTTCGGGCGAATCGTCTGCCCGCACCACCATCGGCTGCACGCTGCGCAGCAACTTGCGCTTGGCATTGGCGGGGAGTTCGCGGGTCAGGCACACACCGACCGTGATCTCACCGGACATGAGCAATTCGGAGACATTCCAGTAGCTGACCTGCTGAATGACGATCACGACGCCCGGTGCTTCCTGGCGGATGGCGCGCAACAGGGGCGGCAACAGGCTGTATTCGACATCGTCGGACAGGCCGATGCGGAAGGTCATGTCGCTGCTGGCGGGATCGAAATCGCGGGTCAGGCTCAGTGCCACGGACATCGCGTCCAGGGCGGGCGAGAGGTGATGGATGATCTCGTTAGCGCGGGCCGTGGGTTCCATGCGATGGCCAACGCGGATGAACAAGGGGTCGTTGAACAACGCTCGAAGCCGGTTCAGGGCGGCGCTGATAGTGGGCTGGCCAAGGAACAGCTTCTCGGCGGCACGGGTCACGTTGCGCTCTTGCATCAAGGTCTCGAACACCACCATCAGGTTGATGTCGGCCTTGCGCAGTTCGTTGCGATTCATACCTGATCCCCGTTACGCGACATTCGTCACCCTGCTCGTTGAAAGCCTGCGAAATGATGACCGGCAGTTTATGGAGCGCTGTCGCCCGCCGTCCAGCGTAACCGTATGTTTCGCGGACCGGTTGGTTAACGGAAGGGCTTTGCGCCCTGTGCCTGTCGACCGACGCACAGACCTGTGGGAGCGAATTCATTTGCGAAAACGGTATTCCAGGCGAAGGAGATGCAGCGCCTGGGCCGACGATTCGCGAATGAATTCGCTCCCACAGGTTCACCTGCGCTGCGGCGTCTGAGCCAGACACGGACCTAATTTGTGGGAGCGAATTCATTCGCGAAAACGGTATTCCAGGCGAAGGAGATGCAGCGCCTGGGCCGACGATTCGCGAATAAATTCGCTCCTACAGATTCGGATCGTGTCCAGTCTGGCGACAGCCTCAATGAACTTCCATCCAGCGCCATCAGTCAGCATTTAAACGCTCATCTGAGGCACGACATTCCATGCAGATTTCCTTGAAAGGCCAGGTCGCACTGGTAACCGGTGCCAGCTCTGGCTTGGGCCTGGGCGCGGCCCGAGGGCTGGCGGCTTCCGGCGCCGCGGTCGTGGTCAATTACCACTCCCAACCCGAACCCGCAGAAAAACTGGTAGATGAGATATTGAAAGCGGGAGGCCAGGCCATTGCCGTCCGCGCCGACGTGTCGAAAGAGGAGGAGGTCGAGGCCCTGTTCGCCGAAACCCTGAAAGCCTTTGGTCGTCTGGACATCCTGCTCGCCAACTCGGGCCTGCAAAAAGACGCCCCTATCGCCGAACTCAGCCTCGACGACTGGAACACCGTGATCAGCGTCAACCTTACCGGCCAGTTTCTCTGCGCCCGTGCGGCGTTGCGCCAGTTCGCCAAACAGGAAATCCGTCCCGAGATTTCCCGCGCACTGGGCAAGATCATTCATATGAGTTCCGTGCACCAGGTCATTCCTTGGGCCGGACACGTTAACTACGCGGCCTCCAAAGGTGGGGTGGACTTGCTGATGCGCAGCATCGCCCAGGAAGTCGGCGAGCAGCGCATCCGCGTCAACAGCATCGCGCCGGGGGCCATTCGCACGGCCATCAACACCAAAGCCACCACCGGCGACGCCGAGAAAGCACTCCTGAAACTGATCCCCTACGGCCGCGTGGGCGAAGCCGAAGACGTCGCCAACGCCGTGGTCTGGCTGGCCTCCGACGCCTCCGATTACGTGCACGGCACCACGCTGTTCATCGACGGCGGCATGAGCCTGTACCCGGAGTTCCGCAACAATGGCTGAGCCTTCCCGCACGCAACACGACCCGCGCGACGAGCCGCAGAATGCCATCGAGAACCACGGCATCATTGGCGACATGCGCAGCGCGGCGCTGGTGGCCGACACCGGCAGCATCGACTTCTGTTGCTGGCCGGATTTCGACAGCCCGAGCATCTTCACTGCGCTGCTCGACACCCCGGACGCCGGGATCTTCCAGCTGTCGCCCATCCTTCCTGACGCACGCCGCCAGCAGCTGTACCTGCCCGAAACCAACGTGTTGATGACCCGCTGGATCGCCAAGGATGCAGTGGTCGAAGTCACCGACCTGATGCCCATCGCCGACGATGTCGAGGACCTGCCACGGCTGGTACGGCGCATTCACGTGCGCCATGGCACGACGAAAGCGCGGATGCTGTGCCGCGTCCGCCACGACTACAGCCGCGCGGAAACCACCGCGCAGATGGAGGGCAAAGACGTGCGCTTCGAAGCTGATGGTCAACCGGCCATGCGCCTCTGCGCCACGGTGGACCTGTCGCTGGACGGCCACGCCGCCATTGCCGAATTCGAGATGAAGCAGGGCGATATCGTTGAGTTCATGCTCGGCGGTGCCGACGACGAAAACGTCCGCGCCACCCAATGCGACTGCGACCTCAAAAGCACCGTGGACTATTGGCAACACTGGAGCCGTCACTCTAACTACCGGGGCCGCTGGCGGGAAACGGTCAACCGTTCCGCGCTCGCCCTTAAACTTCTGACCTCGCGCAAGCACGGCGGCATCGTTGCGGCGGCCACCTTCGGGCTGCCGGAAGAAGAGGGCGGCGAGCGCAACTGGGACTACCGCTACACCTGGATACGCGACGCGTCTTTCACCGTCTACGCCTTCATGCGCCTGGGCTACATCGACGAAGCCAACGCCTTCATGCACTGGGTCCGCGAGCGCATGGGTGATTGCTGCGACGACTCGACCAAGCTCGGCATCCTGTATTCCCTCGCGGGTCAGGAAGAGCTGCCCGAAGAAAACCTGTCCCACCTGTCCGGCTACGGCGGCGCGACCCCGGTCCGCATCGGCAACGAGGCCTACAAACAAACGCAACTCGACATCTACGGCGAGCTGCTCGACGCCGTGTACCTGGCCAACAAATACGGCGAAGCCATCTCCCATGAAGGCTGGAAGCACACGACCCGACTGGTCAACGAACTCTGCGAAAACTGGCGCAGCAAGGACGTTGGCATTTGGGAGATGCGCGGCGACGATCAGCATTTCCTGCACTCGCGACTGATGTGCTGGGTGGCACTGGATCGCGCGCTGCGTCTGTCGTTCAAGCGTTCGCTGCCCGCGCCGTTCGAGCGCTGGACCAACGAGCGTCAGGCCATCCACGACGACATCTGGGAAAACTTCTGGGACCACGACCTCGGCCATTTCGTCCAGCACAAGGGCAGCAAGAACCTCGACGCCTCGATGCTGCTCATGCCGCTGGTGCGGTTCGTCGGCGCCAGCGACCCGAAATGGCTATCGACCCTCGATGCCATCGAACGCACCCTGGTGCGTGACGGTATGGTCTTCCGCTACCGCAACGACGACAGCTACGGCGATGGCCTCGACGGCGACGAAGGTGCATTTGTCGCTTGCTCGTTCTGGTACGTCGAATGCTTGGCGAGGGCAGGGCGCGTGGAACAGGCGCACCTGGAATTCGAGCAACTGCTGCGCTACGCCAACCCCCTCGGCCTCTACGCCGAAGAGTTTGACACCCACGGTCATCATCTGGGCAACACGCCGCAGGCCCTGAGCCACCTGGCACTCATCAGCGCGGCAAGTTTTCTGGACCGCAAACTCGAAGGCAGCCAGACCCTCTGGCAGCCCTGACCCTCATCAAGGAGCAATCACATGGCCCATGCATTCAAGAAAGGCGATCACGTGCGCTGGAACTCCGACGTGGGCCATGTGGTGGGGGTTGTCACCAAGGTGCATACCAAAGGTGTCGAGTTCATGGGACGGCATCGGCCTGCGTCGAAAGACGAGCCGCAGTACGAGGTAAAGAGTGACAAGACCGGGCATTTGGCAATGCACAAAGAAAATGCGTTGGAGAAAGTTTAAGTCACTCTGCTCGCCTGACGCGGTCACGGTTTTTAGAATCATTTGAAGTAACTGTTATTTCCAATGCATGTTTGAAAAGTCATAACTGACTGTCGGACATGAGAATAATCTTTTCATCGTGATCGCTGTCTGTCCTCAGTCCGGCGCAGCAGATTGTAATTAGCCCGGTCATGGTCATAATCTGTAGAGGGATGTTTATCTGAGGCAAGGAGTCGAGAAATGAATACCGAATCGATGGAAGATCGGGTGGAAATTCTGGATCAGGATGAACATGTGGGGTGGGCGGATATCAAGGATGGAATCTGGTCTTATGATTTAAGCGATCTGGACGAGGGAGATCACCGAGTCGTTGGCAGATACCGGGGAACGGACTCCACACCCTGGCTATTTGCTCAGGGGGCTTCAGAATATGTCGAGGACTTTGAGGGGCTACCTAGTGAACGTTTCACTGAGTTCGAGCAATCTTGGTACAGTGCGATTTGGGCGCCCCAAAATCCGAACAATGCGTTAAGGCCAAAAGCAACACTGAACGGCTCTAGGCTTGGGCTCCATGGAAAAGCGCTCGATCTGGTGGCTCAGCGGGTGAATGGCATCGTCAGTGATTGCATCTATACGATGACATTCCATTCATTATGGAAAACTGTCACCTTTGACTGCTATGTGCAGACTCATACCGAAGCGTCGCGCAGATGGATCGAAACGTTGAACGATAGTAATGACATTTTAAATAGCTTCACATTACCCCATACCAGAGGGTTGCAACGGATTGTTCTGAGCAATGGAGAGCGCTCGATACGAGCTTTGCGATTCAATTTGATACCCGCTGATGAAGGCGGTGCGGCGCTCCGAATTTATGTCGACACCCTCGAAGTCTCTGCTCGATGATGACCCTGCTTCCGTGCATCTCAAAGGTGCACGCCAGCGCCAATAAATGTATGTTCCCCAACTGACCCTGGCGCCTCACGTCAGATAGGTCAGACCCTTGGGCGCGGCGTACAGGATGGTACAGCGGATAAAGCTTTGATTCTGGTGGAACGCACAGATCGCTATACCGGAACCGCCCCCATCGATTACCACAACCACATTCTGCCCCAGTTCCCGCACCTTTGCCTTGACCATTCCGCAACTTCCCATCGAGCTGAAGACGACGGTGGCCACTGCCTATCTGCTGTGCCGAAGTCCGGCAACGTCTCCAACGTAAACCGGTCCGCAATCATCTCACAGTAACTGGTCCGCGCCAGGTACGCCCCCGGGCCTTTGAGATAGGCGTCGATGTTCGCGACTTCTTCACACAACTCAAACGTCCGCCCCTTAAGCAAGCCACTGGCCTGGGCCGAGCGCGGGGCGCCGTTGGGGGGGGCAGTCGGCTCGACACTCACTTCCATCCAGTCGGCAACACGCTCCAGGCGTTGAGCCACATGGCCCCATCAGCGCCCCCACTTTCCTCGACCGCAAACTTGGGGCAGCCAGACCTCTGGCAGCCCTGACGCTTATCAAGGAGCAGTCACATGGCCCACACATTAAAGAAAGGCGATCACGTGCGCTGGAATTCGGACGTGGGGCATGTGGTGGGAGTGGTCACCCAGGTGCATACCAAGGACGTCGAATTCATGGGACGGCATCGGCCTGCGTCGAAAGATGAACCGCAGTATGAGGTCAAGAGTGACAAGACCGGGCATCTGGCGATGCATAAAGAAGGGGCGTCGGAGAAGGTGTGAAGCGGTGTAAGGTCGTATTCAGCGTATCCTGCTCAGGTACGGGGCGGACAGACTGTACGTGAATTGGGCATATGCCGATGACGTAAGCGTTTCTGTTTTTTCACATTAAGCTGTGCGGCTTAGATTTGATCGAATTAAACATTATTCCAATTCACTATTTATAAGTACTAAGTGCTTGTAATGGCAGGGAGAACGTTGCGGGTGTTGTTTTTTTCTAACGCTCAACGTAAATAACGTCCGTTGCAAAAGATTTTCTCGTGTCCATACTGAGGCAAGGTGATTTATTGATAGAAAGGGGTTTATCGATGAAAACAGTATCTGCTGAGGAACGCTTGGAAATTCTTGATAATGGCCAGCACCTGGGTTGGGCAGATGTGGTTGATGGAAAGTGGGACTATGCCCACTCCGGATTACCCGTCGCTGCACACAGTCTGACGGCGAGTTATAAAGGTAAAGAGTCGCCCGCGTGGAGCGTAATTGTCGAATTGGAGAAGCCGCACGAAGAAACATTCGAGACCGCACCGATGGGGACTTTTTTTGCGCTTTCTCGTCCGTATTACCAGGGTGCGACTTCTTATGAGGGGCATCTGGGCAACGGTGTTAATCCGCCCACTCGTATTTTAGAGGGAGGTAATAATCCAGGATCGGGCAAGTCTTTGTTAATAAGTTCGTTCAACGGTAGAGCAGGCAGCAGTGGTGATTACAGCACGGTTTACGTGATGGATTTTAAAGAAGAATATTCCGTCGTCTCGTTTAGAAGTACATCTCAGACCGGGTGGGAAGGAAGAGCATCCGTGACGGTAGAAGCGCTCGACGCCTCCAGGGGGATGATCGAGACCCATACGTTTCCCAGCCCTGAGTTTACGACAGCCACTGTCACGGTCCGTGGTACTGCGCAGCGGAAAATAAAGTTTCTGAGGTTCAGTTCCAGGATCGTTGTCCCGGACGCTTGGCACGCGCTCTACGTCGATGATTTAACGATGACCAAGTAATCACTCGCAGCACCTGTGGAGACGATGGTTGTTGGTGATGTAAGGGTGACCGAGCATCAAAGCGGGGCACTAACAGCCTTTTACTTCACCCTCAACTCATACCCCACCGGCAGCGTCTCCAACGTAAACCGATCCGCAATCATTCCGCAGTAACTCGTCCTTGCCAGGTACGCCCCTGGCCCTTTCAAATAAGCGTCGATGTTCGCGACTTCCTCACACAACTCAAACGTCCTTCCCTTGAGCAAACCACTGGCCTGGGCCGAGCGCAACGCGCCGTTGGGCGTCCAGTCGGCGATGATGAGGGCGCCTTCGGGGGCGGACTTTTCGTAGCTGTGCACGAACTCTTCGGCAGAGCGGTCGGTCAGGTACGGCACCATGAAATAGTGAATGTCGTCGCGAAACGGCAAGGTTTCCTTGTGCACGGGCAACTGGATCGCGCCGCTGGCGTAGACGGCGAATACCGCGAGAATCAGCACCGGGGCGGCGAGGGGCGAGGCGGTCGCCAGTCCGGTGGCGTTGCGCGGCAGCAGGGCGTACAGCTGAATCACCCCGATGATGCTCAGCAGCACGGCCCCTGGCAGGAAGAAGGTGAAGCGGTCGGTGACGTTATAGGAGACCGCGAAGATGAAGTTCATCATCGCCGCCGCCCACAACACCCGCAGCGCCGGACGCTTGGGGAACAGCAGCAGGCCAACCAGTTGCGGGCCGATCAGCGAAAGCATCAGCAGCACCACCGAGTTTTTCTCGTGCCACATGTCGTCGAAGCGGAACAGCGAGCCTTGCCAGCTTTGCTCCGTGGTGCGGTCGGGGATGCCGATCAGGTAGCGGTGGCCGATGTCGTAGAGGCTGAGCCCGTTGTGCATTTCATTGATGACGCCGGGGATCGCCACGGCGAAACCCACCACGAAGCCGGGCAGAGTGACGAGCACCCGCGCCTTGTGCTGCCAAAGCATCTGTACGTAGAGCGGGAACAGCACGATGAAGGTCAACTGGTGAATCGCAGCGGCGAGGCCGGTCAAGACGCCGATCAGGAACAGCGCGGGCATCACGCCCAGACGCGGTTTGTCGTTGAACTGGATCATGTAGGCGAAGATCACCAGCACCGTGTGCAGGATGTAGACCTCGGCCTTGGTCGAGACCCAGAACACGCAGTGACACAGGACAGCGGAGGCCACCGCGATCAGCGCTTGTTGGCTCGTCGCGCCGACGCCTTTGGCGAGACGGTAGATGGCCCAGCCCAGCGGGATCAGCAACAGCGAATTCATGAAGCTCAAGACCAGCGGCCCGAAGCCTGCGAACAGCGCGGTACTGACGAACAGATAAAGCGGGTGATCCAGCGGGCCGAGGGTCTGGCTGAAGAAATGGCCTTGGGACGCATCGGCGAGGAACATGCCGTTGTCCATCCACTGGATGGGCCCGCTTGACGCGAGAAAGCTGGCGAGAATCGCCCCGATCATCAACAGCGCGGAAATCAGCATTGATCGATTGCGTACAGCTGCCACCATGAGTTGCACTCCTGTCCCTGTTTTTCCATGACGCGCAGCCGAACGGGGGTGCGCGTGAACCTTACTGAACCGCTTCGCGCCGAGGCGCCGTTTCACCTTTGAGCTTGAACAACATGACTGCGCCGATGGCCACGGCGAACCACAAGGTCGCCACGCGAATCAGCACGGTGGCGGCCACGGCGTCGGCACTGTTCATGCCTTTCCACACCAGCAGCCCGACCATCACCGCTTCTGCGCCACCGAGGCCGCCCGGCATGAAGCTCACCGCCCCCGCGAGCATCGCCAAGGCGTACACGAACACCGCGAAAGTCAGCGGAATCTCGGCGCCCATCCAGTGCAGAATCCAGTCGAAAGCCAGCGCTTCCGCACTCCAGGCCACGACGCTCAAGACGGTGAGGCCGAGCATCAGGCGCAGGCGATGGCACTGCTGCGCGTGCACCAGCACTTGCAGCAGATGGCGCAACAGGCCGATGACCTTGCCGCCCTCGGAGGGCACCATCAGCATCAGGCGCTCCAGCAGACGTCGCTGCGACAGCACCAGCAGACCGACCAGTACCAGGCTGACCCCGACCACGATCATCGGCATCGCCTCGGGGTATAGCGACAGGCCGAAGAGGGTCAGCAGCACCACGGCGAACAGGTCCGACAGGCGCTCGCTGAAGAACGCGGCGAAGCTTTGCGGGTAGGGTACGCCCCAGCGTTTGAGCAGCACGCCGCGCAACGCTTCTCCGGCTTTGCCCGGCGTGGTGGTCAAGGCGAACCCGGCCAGGTAAATGTTCAGGCTCGGGCGCCACGGCATGGGATGACCCAGCACCTTGAGGTAGGCCTGCCAGCGCACGAAACGCAGACCGTAGTTCACCGACGACATGAACAGCGCGATGACGATGCCGATCAAGCCAACCTCGCGCACCGCCGCGCCCACGGCCTGCCAGCCGCCCCACAGCGAAAAGGCCAGGTAGCCCAGCGCCGAGCCCACCACTGACAGCACGACAGCGCGGTAGCGCCAGCCCGACAGCTGGACCGGCTCTTCGGAGGCTGTCGCGTTCACAGGTTCAGCCTCTTGAACACCGGCTGCGGGATCGAGCGGATGATCAGCATGATCAAGGCCCAGAACCCTGGCGCGTACAGGGTCGGCACCTTATTGGCGATGCCTTTGACGATCCGTTGCGCGACCTGCGCCGGCTGCGCCAACAGCGCGGCGGGCAGCGACAGGCCTTGTGTCATCGGGGTGTCGACGAAGCCCGGCTTGATCGTGGTGACGTGCACACCCAGCTTGAACAGCCGCGCCTGCAGCCCTTCGCAATAGGTGGAAACCGCCGCCTTGGCGCTGCCGTACAGGTAATTCGAAGGCCGCCCGCGATCTGCCGCCACCGACGAAATGATCGCCAGACTGCCGCAGCGCTGGGTCTCGAATTGCGTTGCCAGCACCGTCAACAAGGCGATGACCGACGTGCAATTGTTGGCGAATTCACGCAGGGCCAGATGCACATCGCGTTCGCAGGCTTTCTGATCAGGGAGGGTGCCGTGGGCGATCAGCGCAATGTCGATCTGGCCCAGGGCGGTCAGGCAGCGGCCCATCATCAACGGGTGGGCATCGATGTCGTTGGCGTCCATCTCGTGCAGCGTGACGTTCTTCGCGCCCCGGGCCTTGAGGTCGGCGGCAGTCTGCTGGAGCTTGTCGACGTTGCGCGCGACGAGAAAGAAATCGCTGCCCTCGGTGGCCCACAAACGGGCGCAGGCAGTGGCGATGGCCGATGTCGCGCCAATGATCAGCACTTTTTTCATGTGGGGTGTGTTCATAGCAGCACGCGGCTCCAGAAACGGGACATCAGAGAGGGATCGCGCAGCGCTTCCAGTCGCTCCCAGGCGGGGTACGCCCGACGAAAGTCCGCGCCGCTCATATGGGCATCCTTGGCCGGATACAAGCGGCCTCCCGCAGCACGAACGATGTCGTCCAGGCGCGGGAATACAACGTCTTCCAGGTGTTCGCTCTGGGGGAAATCCAGCGCCAGCGAGGTGCCTGGCATCGGGAACGACAGCAGGCCCGGCGAACGCACGTCGCCGCAGCGCTTGAGCACCGCGAGAAACGAGCCTTGCCCCGCATCGGCAATGGCGCGCAACAACTCGCCCATCGCCGCTTCGGCGTTGGCGGTAGGAATCACGCATTGATACTGCTGAAAGCCTCGGCGACCGTAGATGCGGTTCCAGTGCAGGATGCGATCCAACGGATAGAAAAACGGTTCGTAGGCGCTGCGCCCTGGTGTGCGCTTGCTTGGATGCACGCGCCAATACAAGTTGTTGAAAGCGCTCAGGGACAGTTTGTTGATCAGCGAGACCGGCGGCGTCACTGGAACGCTCAATTTGGCGCGGCGTTCGGTGGTCAGCGAGCCGTACTGCGCGTGGTCGCCGACGATGAACACGCCACGCCCGGTTTCGGCGCCTTTGGCCAGGCAATCGACCCAGGCGACGCTGTATTCGTGTTGCTCGTCGAGTTCATCCGACAGCGCGAAAAACTCGGCGAGGTTGGCGAAGCGCACGGTGGTGGTGTCGATCTGACTGGCGCGGATCGGCATCAACTGGATTTGCGCCCAATGAATGATCCCGGTCAGCCCCAGACCGCCAATACTCGCCGCGAACAGCGACGCGTTGACGCTGGGGGAACAGACCATCTCGGGCTGACCGTGGCGCAGCAGACCAAAGCTGCGCACGTGGCGGCCAAACGTGCCGCGCACGTGGTGATTCTTGCCGTGTACGTCGTTGGCGATGGCGCCGCCGACGGTGGCGAATTGGGTGCCGGGGGTGACTGGGAGAAACCAGCCGTGGGGAATCGCGACGCTCAGGACTTCGGCGAGGGTGATGCCCGTTTCGATCTTGAGCACGCCGTTGTCCCAGTCGGCTTCGATCAGACGGTCCAGCGAGCGCATGTGCAGCACCTGATCGCTGGTCGCGAGGCAACTGTCGCCGTAGCTGCGGCCGTTGCCATAAGGCAGGCTGCTGCGATGATCGTCGATCACCTGGTCGAGGTGCGCGGGCAGATCGTCGAGCCAGACGCAGCTGTGACCCTTTTGCGGACTCTGGGGATAGCGGCCCCAGGAATACAGGGGTGTGCTCATGCGGCGATCCAGAACATCAGCAGGAAAATCGCGCCGATCAGCTGGCTGGTGCGGTCGCGGATGGCGAACACCACCGGGTCTTCGTTCATCTGCCCGCGATGGGTCAGCATCCACACGCGGGTGACCCAGAACAGCAACAGCGGGCACGCCAGCCAGATCACGTGGGGCGTGACGTACAGCGCGGTGGTCTTGGCGTCCTGGATGTACAGCGCCAGGACCATCACCGCCAGATACCCGGACGACGCACCGAGGGAGGCGATCATGTCCAGGTCACCGGGGTAATAGCCGCGCCCTCGGGCAAAGGTGTTCACTTCCCGAGCGCGAGCGTCGCGCAACTCGGCGTAGCGCTTGACCATCGCCAGACTCAAGAAGATGAACATCGAGAACGCGAGAATCCAGAAGGTCAGCGTGAGGTTGAACGCGGCGACCCCGGCAATGATGCGCGCGGTGTAGAGCATCGCCAGCGCGATCACGTCCCAGGCCATCAGCCGTTTGAGCTTCAGCGAGTAAGCCAGTGTCAGGCCGTAGTAGGCCGCCATCACCGCCGAGAACTGCCAGGGCAGTAACAGCAACGCCGCGCCGAAGGCCGTGAGCAACAGGGTTGGCACCAGTATCAGCCCGGCCTTGATCGACAGCCGTCCGCTGGCGAAGGGGCGGTTGCATTTGCTCTTATGGTGGCGGTCGTCGCACAGGTCCAGCAGGTCGTTAAGGATGTAGACGCTGGAGGCGCAGAGGCCGAAGCAGAAGAAGGCGAATATGCCGTCGCGCATCAGGTCGAATTGCGCCAGGCGGTGGGACGCCAGCAGTGGCACAAAAATCAGGGCGTTTTTCAGCCACTGGTGCATGCGCAGCGCCTTGCGCCAGTCCCGCAGGCTGGCGGTGTTGGTGCGGATCGTCGGTTCGACTTGGGTCATGGCCTCGACGCGGGACTCTACTCCTGAATCCGGGTTGACCACATAGGCTTGGCGGGAGACTTTCCAGATCGGCAAATCATCTTTCGAGTTGCCGATGTAATCGAAGCCGCCTTCACCGTAGTGCGCAACTAACAGGTCACGTTTGTTATTGCCGGACAAGTTGCGATTGGCGTTGGACGCCAATACCAGGTCAAACAGTTGAAGGTGTTCGGCAATCTTTTCAGCGAGGCTGACATGGCTGGCCGTGGCCAATACGATCATGCGTCCCGTGGCTCTTTCGGACTGGATCATTTCAATGATCTGGGGGTCGTACGGCAATACGGATACGTCGATTTCCGTCCCCAGTGCCAAGCCTTCCTTGAGCGCCGCCTTGCCTTTGAGCAACCACCTGAAGAGGCTGAACGCCTTCAGTGGCGTGCCTCTGACAAAGGCCATGGCTGTTTCCATGAGCAGATCCGAACGCAACAATGTGCCGTCCAGATCAACGACCAGGGGGGGAAACGTTTCCTGAACTCTTCCCTGAATTCTTGCCATGTTCGGGTGCTCCTTTGGGGATCAGTCCGACTATAAACAAAAATGTTTTTTCGAAACTTCATTTAAATTAAAGGGTCCTGCGCGGTGCGACGAGTGTCTGACGTCAGAATTAAACAGCGATTTTTACCCGCACTATGAAGTGCAAATGTCTCAAGGGTGAAACAGCGCGCGGCGATTAATTGGCGACCAACTAATGACGTATATTCAAGCCGTTGCATGGATGAAATGGCGCGAATTGGCCGTGGCGGCGCTCCGAGCCAGTGTCATAATGACAACGTTTTCGGCGTTTAACCGTGTTCTGGAGCTCTATGACCCACCCCTTGCTGCTGGCCCTCGTGCCCCTTGTGGCCGACTTGTCCCGCGATTTGCCAGACCAGGAACGTTATCGGCGGCTGTTACGCTCGCTGCGGCAGTTGCTGCCCTGTGATGCCGTCGCGTTGCTCCGGCTTGAGGAGGACGTCTTGGTGCCGTTGTCGGTCGAGGGATTGAGCCCTGACACCTTGGGCAGACGCTTTCGATTGGGCGAGCACCCGCGGCTGGACATCATCGTGCAAAACCGCGAGCCCACGCGCTTTTCCACCGACTGTGACTTGCCGGACCCCTACGACGGTCTGGTAGACGGCGTGCATGGCGACCTCGAAGTGCACGATTGCCTCGGCTGTCCGCTGTACGTGCAGGATACGTTATGGGGCGTGATCACGCTGGACTCGCTGGACCCGGCGCGTTTCGGCAGCGCCGATCTGCGGGATCTGCAAGCGTTTGCCAGCCTGGCGGCAGCCACGGTCATGGCCAGTGAACGCATGAGCCTGCTGGCCCGCAGCGTTGAAGATCAGCGGCAACTGGCTGAAGTCTACAAACGCGCCGCGGGAGGGCGCGGGCCCCGAGAGTTGATAGGGCAAAGCGCGGTGCACCGCCGCTTGCAGCAGGAAATCCAGCTGGTGGGCAACAGCCCGCTGACGGTGTTGATCACTGGGGAAACCGGGGTCGGCAAGGAGTTGGTGGCCGAAGCCATTCACCTGCAATCGCCTCGTGCGCAGAAGCCGCTGATCAGCCTCAATTGCGCCGCCCTCCCTGAATTACTGGTGGAAAGCGAACTGTTTGGTCACGTCAAAGGCGCCTTTTCGGGGGCAGTCAGTGGACGCAGCGGCAAGTTCGAACTGGCCGACGGGGGCTCGATCTTCCTCGACGAAGTAGGGGAGTTGCCGCTGCCGGTGCAGTCCAAGTTGCTGCGGGTGTTGCAGAGCGGGCAATTGCAGCGGGTGGGGTCCGATCAGGAGCATCACGTGGACGTGCGCATCATCGCCGCCACTAATCGTGATCTTGCGGAAGAGGTGCGCGCCGGGCGTTTCCGGGCTGACCTCTATCACCGTCTGAGCGTGTACCCGTTGGTGGTGCCGCCCTTGCGCGAGCGAGGCCGGGATGTGTTGCTGCTCGCCGGGTATTTTCTGGAAGAGAACCGCGCACGGATGGGCTTGCGCAGCCTACGGATGAGTCCCGAGGCGCAAGGGGTGTTGCTGGGTTATTCATGGCCGGGCAACGTGCGCGAACTGGAGCACCTGATCAGCCGCGCTGTGCTGAAAGCCCTGTCGGCCCACAGCGAAAGGCCCCGCATTCTGACCATCGAGGCGCCCGCGCTGGGGCTGGAGGATGAATCGCCCATCGCCCCCCGTACGCCACCGCTGCTGGCGGACGTGCATCCGGTGGTCAAACCCGGCGAGGGGCTGAAAGAGGCGGTCGACGGGTTTCAGACGATGTTGATCAATGAGGCCTTGGCCCGGCATCAGGGACGGTGGGCCGAGGTGGCGCGCGAGTTAAACGTAGACCGGGCCAACCTCAGTCGGCTGGCCAAGCGATTGGCGATCAAGTGAGCGCCAGGCTCCGCTTTTGATTCTGGCCGGAGGCCGTAGGAGTCCAGCTTGCTGACGATCTGCCGGGCACCGGCAGCAAAGCCTGACAACTCAGTCGTATCAGGTAAATCGCGCTCATTGGTTTTACTGCTGCTTCGCACCAGATCGTCAGCAAGCTGGACTCCCACGGCCTTCGGCCAGAATCAAAAGCCCTTGCCCTGCGCCCCTCACCGATGCGCAATATCCTCCAGCGCCAGGTTCCGCGTTTTCGGCCCGAACGCGCCGATGGTGATGATCACGATCAGCATGCTGACGACGATGAAGGTCAACACCCCCGGCGTGCCGAAATGGTCGAGGAACAGGCCGATCAACAGGCTGCTGAACACCGTGGACAAGCGACTGAACGAGTAACAGAACCCCACCGCGCGGGCGCGAATATTGGTGGGGAACAGCTCGCTCTGGTACGAGTGATAGGCGAAGCTCAGCCACGCATTGCAGAACGTGATCATCACCCCGCAGACGATCAGCCCCACCGCCGTACTCTGTTGCGCGAAGAGGGTGCCGAAGATCATGGCCCCCAGCGCCGAACCGACGATCTGCCACTTGTTCTCGAAACGGTTGGCGAACTTCACGAACAGCAGCGGCCCCAGCGGGTAGGCGAGGGTGATGATGAAGGCATATGCCAGGCTGTGGGTGACGCTGACGCCTTGACCCGAGAGCAAGGCCGGCAGCCAGTTGCCGAAGCCGAAAAAGCCGATGGCCTGGAACACATGAAACACAATGAGCATCAGCGCACGACGGCGGTAAGGCGGCTGCCAGATGTCAGCGAAACGGCCTTTGCCTTCGACAGCCACGTTGTGGGTTTCCGGAGCGTCCAGCGCCTGGCCATGGTCCTTCACACAGCGTGCTTCGAGGTCGTCCATGATCTTTTCGGCCTCGGCGAACCGTCCGTGCTGCGCCAGCCAGCGTGGCGATTCCGGCAACCGTGAACGCAACCACCAGATGAACAGCGCGAACACCGCACTGGCGATGACCACCCAACGCCAGCCCGCAATGCCGAACGGGTCCTGTGGCACCAGCCACCAAGACATCAACGCCACCGACGGCACCGACAGAAACTGCACAAAGAACGCAAAGGCGAACGCCGAACTGCGCATGCGCTTGGGCACCAGCTCCGAGAGGTAGGCGTCGATGGTCACCAGCTCGATGCCCAGGCCGATGCCCACCAGAAAACGCATGCAGATGATGCCCAGCGCTGACGTCTGAATGCCCATCAGTACCGTGGCGACGGTGTACCAGATCAGCGCAAAGGTGAAGATCGCTCGGCGGCCAAAGCGATCGGCAATCGGGCTAAGCAGGCTGGCGCCGAGAAACAGGCCGAGAAAGGTCGCCGAGGCGAATGCGGCCTGGTCGGAAAAGCCAAACACGCCCTGCGCGCCCGTGGCGAAGAGGCCGTCGCGAATCAGACCGGGGCTGATGTAGGCGGTCTGGAACAGGTCATAGAGTTCGAAGAACCCGCCGATGGACAGCAGCGCCACCAGTTTCCAGATCGTTGAAACGGCAGGAAGGCGATCGATGCGGGCAGAAATCCGGGCGGCACGAACGGGGTCGATGCCATCCATTGGGGTTTGGGCAGGGTCGGAGGAGGGCGAAAGCGAAGACATTATTGTTTTCCAGTTCCGTGGGACGACGCATGTTAGAGCTTTTGCAGAGATTCAAGACAAAATATTTCCCTGCGTTTAAGCTTCATGGCTGATCGCAATCACCCGCCGGACTCCCGTGAAATACAAACTCCCCACCACCGCCACTGCGCCGTTTTGCCCCTCTGCCGTGACCGACACCGTCGCGATTCCGGCCAATGCTTCGTTCCTGCGCAAGCTGATGCTGTTCGTCGGGCCGGGCCTGCTGATCTCCATCGGCTACATGGACCCCGGCAATTGGGCGACGGCTATCGAAGCGGGGTCGCGTTTCGGTTACGCGCTGCTGTTTGTGGTGGTGCTGGCGAGCCTGTCCGGGATGGTGTTGCAGAACTTGTGTTCGCGTCTGGGGATCGCCACCGGCCGAGACCTGGCGCAGTTGTCGGCTGAACGCTACAGCCGTCGTGTGGGCATGGGGCAGTGGATTCTGGCCGAGCTGTCGATTCTCGCGACGGACCTGGCGGAAGTGTTGGGCGCGGCGCTGGCCTTTCACCTGCTGCTCGGCGTGTCGATCACCACGGGCGTGGCGTTGACGGCGTTCGACACGGTGATTGTGCTGGCGTTGCAGGGCGCCAATTTTCGTCGTCTGGAAGCGATCATTCTGGGCCTGATCGCCACCATTGCCACCTGCTTCTTTATTGAACTGGTGCTGATCAAACCCTTCTGGCCGGACGTGGTTGCCGGGTTGAAACCGTCGTGGGACGTGTTGAGTCAGCAAGAACCGCTGTACATCGCCATCGGCATTCTGGGCGCGACCGTCATGCCCCATAACCTCTATCTGCACTCGTCAGTGGTGCAGACCCGGGTCAACGGCACTTCTGTCGAGAGCAAGGCCAGTGCGATTCGTTATGCGCGGGTCGACACCATCGCGTCCCTGAGCCTGGCGCTGGTGATCAACGCAGCGATCCTGATCCTTGCTGCGGCGGCCTTTCATGGCAACGGCCATTCCGACGTGGTGGAAATTCAGGACGCCTACCACCTACTCGATCCGCTGGTGGGCGGCGCCCTGGCCAGTGTGCTGTTCGGGGTTGCGCTGCTGGCGGCGGGGCAGAGTTCGACGTTCACCGGGACCATCGCCGGTCAGGTGGTGCTGGAAGGTTTCCTCAACGCCAAGATCCCGTGCTGGCAACGCCGCCTGATCACGCGGGCGTTGGCGCTGATTCCGGCACTGGCCGGCGTGATCTGGTTCGGCGACGGGGCGGTGGGCAAGATGCTGGTGCTGAGCCAGGTCGTCCTCAGCCTGCAACTGCCGTTCGCCTTGTGGCCGCTGATCCGCTTCACCAGCGACAGACAGCTCATGGGGCCGTTTGCCAATAACACCGTGACCAAGGTCCTGGCGTGGGGGCTGTTCGGCCTGATCTCGCTGGCGAACGTGATGTTGATGGTGTTTTGGGTGAGTTGAGTTTGGTGGCGCTTGCGGCGTTCGATCCGGTGCCACGTTTTTTGATTCTGGCCCGAAATGATGGCTATACCTCGATCCGCTTCTGGCCGCAGGCCGTGGGAGTGCCGGGGTGGCGCTCCACCTTGCCTACGATCTGTTGCGAAGCAACAGCAAGACCTGATGACTCAATCATGCTGATACACCGGGTTAGCTGATTTCACTGACGGTTCCCGTCAGATCGCAGGCAAGCCAGCTCCCACGCCTTCGGCAGAAGCAGAATGGTGGCGCGACCAGAGCTTTTGCTTCGTAGCGTTTTCAACTCAACAAAATCCCTCGCGCCATCCCCGTCGCCGCGATCACGATAATCACCATCAACGCCGCTTCCATGTGGCTGATGCGGGCGAAACGTCGTGAGCGGGAGGTGTCGATGGGGAGCTGTTTCTTGAACGCGATGCGCCATTTGATCAGGGCGAACATCGGCACAACTTCCAGCGCCAGAATCGCCACGAAGGCCGTGACTTTCAGGTGAAACAAGGGTTGATGGAGGTAGTAGAACGAGCCTTTCTCCAGCCCGCCGAACGCACGAAAGGCGCCGGTGATCAGCAGAATCCCCGCTGACACCGCCCAGATGTTGTCGACCACGAACACGTCGCGAAAGGAACGGGGATCGTCCGTGCGCAATCTGCGCAGTGCCCGCCCCCTTGCCAGAACCGCCGCCAGCGCGAAACCGAACGCCAACAGATGCAACGCAGCCACTATCCACTTGACGACCATGGTGCTACTCCCCCGAGCGGTATCCGAAACAAGCCGATACACCTCAAGCGTAGCGGGTCGCGGCCGTTATGCGCGGCAGGATTGATGAAACTGTTGTCAGTTCCGCAGCTTAGCGCTGCCGGGGAAGGGGGCAAGGTGGCGTTCTGGCGAACGCCATTGAGGGCAAATCCGATGATGCGAAGCGTCGAATCAATCCGACGCTTGCAGGCCTTTCTGCTTCATGACCAGATTCTTTTCCTTCTTGTACTGCAACGCGACTTCCGGTGCCGGACCGCTCTTACCGGTCTCCATCCACAGGCGCATACGGCTGGCGTCCGCGAAGTGAGTGAACTTGCCGAAGGCGTCCAGAATCACCACCGACACCTGACGGTTGGCCATGCTGGTCAGCAGCACCAGACAATGCCCGGCCTGGTTGGTGAAGCCGGTTTTGGTCAGCTTGATGTCCCAGTTGGACTTGCGCACCAAGTGATCCGTGTTGCTGAAACCCAAGGTGTAGTTGGGTTTACGGAAACTCACGGTTTTCTCTTGGGTGGTGCTCAGCTCACGCAGTAATGGGTAGTTGCGCGCCGCCAGGGCCAGTTTGGTCAGGTCGCGGGCGGTGGACACGTTGAACACCGACAGACCGGTCGGCTCCATGTACACGGTGTGGCTCATGCCCAGCGCCTTGGCCTTGGCGTTCATGGCCTTGATGAACGCCGGATAGCCGCCCGGGTAGCTGTGCGCGAGGCTTGCCGCTGCGCGGTTTTCCGACGACATCAGGGTAATCAGCAGCATGTCGTGGCGGTTGAGTTCGCTGCCCAGTTTCACGCGGGAAAACACGCCTTTCATTTCGGCGGTCTGGGAGATGTCGACCTTGACCATCTCGTCCATCGGCAACTTGGCGTCGAGGGTGACCATGGCGGTCATCAGTTTGGTGACCGAAGCAATCGGCACGATGACGTCGGGATTGCTGGAGTACAGGACCTGGCCGGTTTGCAGATCGGTGATCATGGCGCTGCCGGAAGCCAGATGAAGATTGGCCGGGTCACGATTGAAAGCAGCGGGTTCGTTCGCAAGGGCACCGGTGGAAAGTGCCGAGCCTGTGAGCGCAAAAAACAGGCCGATGAGGGTTGTGCGAATGTTCAAGAGCGAAGCTCACTTAAAAAGAATGGAGAGGGGGTGGACAGTCGGACTTTTTTCAAGAGCGACAACAAGATGGGCGCATTTTAGGAGCATGTTTCTAACTATGTCGATGGCCGGCATAGGACGTTTTGGTATTAAAAACCGCTTGTATGGCATCCGTTCAGGTTAAGGGAGCAAAAAACCTGTATTTGCGGTGGGCGTGTCGATATTCATGGCACTGCGGCCAGTCACGAATTAGCATTCGACGCCATTGATGTTTATCCCTCAAATGACCTAGGAGTTGTGCAATGCCCAAAGGGTTTATCAGCAAGGATTACGCGTCGTTGGTGTTCGGTGCGGCCATCGTTGCGGTGCTCTTGCTCGTCGCGGGCTTGTTCGTGCGGCCGTCGGACTGGGCGGGCTGGATTCAGGCCATCGGCCTGATCGTCGGTCTGATGATGGCGATTACGGTGCCTGCGATTCAGAAACGTCAGGACTTGGCGTTGCAGCGCAAGCAATTGCGGGATCGCGAAACCGGCTATGCGCGGCGGATGCAGTACCTGTGTGGCGAACTCAATGAGCTGCTGGCGAAAATTACGGTGAACCTCGTGCATTTGCGGGCGGCGGATCGGCACCGCTTGCAGCGCACGCTTGAGGATTACCTGCACCGGCTGTTCGAGTCGCACAAGCTGGACCAGAACGACGACCGTGTCGTAATCGCTCATGAACTGCGGTTAGTGGCGAATGAGATGATCGAAGAACTGGAAAGTGGCCGTTCGGACCGGGTCGTCCTCGGGGCGTTGGAAAAACGGTTGCAGAAATTGGCACATCGCTGCCAGGTGAATGCGACCCAGGCTGAGCGGGTTTGATTCTGTTAAACAGGCGGATGCCGCCGGCGTCTCCCGCGCAAAAAAAAGCCCGCATCTGGGATGCGGGCCAAAGGGAAGTGCGGAGCAACGCACGATTCAGGGAATAACGAATTCAGTTCAGCTGTTGAGCTTGCGGGTTTCAAATTGCTGGGACAGGGCTTGGGCCGCAGGCAACGAGGGCAGAGGACCGCTGACCGGCTCGCCGTTCTGGACCAGGTACCAGCAGGCCAGCAAGCCACGTTCGCGAAGCGATGCGGGAACTGCACTGCCGACTACCGACATGATCTGAACCTTGGTCATAAGTGCCTCCATCAATCTATGGCGCTACTTTACGGCGCGATCCCGATCAGCAGAAATCACCGCTCTCGATAGTCGTCATTGATGAGTGACAGGTCAGTTTTTTTGCTGCCGGGGCACAGGAATTGTGCATCCGTTCTCATCCGAAACCTGTGACCCCTTCAGAATCGAGCGCCACGGTCGACACTCAGCAGAAACGAAAACCCCGCCGGTTAGGCGGGGTCTGGTATTCGGGAGGCTGCCGATCGAAGACCGGCAGTTTGGATTCAGGGCATCGCTGTTACCAGCGACCGCCACCGTGATAACCGTGGTAGTAGCCCGGTGGTGGGCCGTAGTAGCGTGGCGGACCGTAGTAGCGTGGGCCATAAACGACGGGACGCTCAACCACGTAGGCCGGCTGATAGTAAACAGGCGGTGGCGGCGGTGCGTAGTACACCGGCGCTGGCGCTGCATACACCGGAGCCGGTGCGGCGTACACAGGGCCGGAAGCCACCGCTGCACCCACCACGCCGCCGACGACTGCGCCGATCACTGCCGCTCCACCCCAGCCTGGGCCGCCGCCATGGGCTTCAGCCTGACCTGCGAGGGCGAGGGCACCTAACAACAAGGCAACCTTGGGGATGTGACGAATCATGACTGTTCCTCGGTGTTCAGTCCCGTTGTCGCGAGCCTGCGTTATGCTCAGGCACTGCCACGGGATAACTGATCAGACAGCGACTTTCCGGAAATCTGCGAAGCCGCTGCGTAAATTTTGTGTAAGGTATTCGGTGACTTTGATGACAAATGCTTCGGTTAATGCCGCAAGCAACTGAATTCTACGCCTTTCTCAGGGCGTTAACGAATACCGTTCGGGAGATTTCATGTTAGTGACTGCAAGCAAGGAAACGCTGTTATGTATGTCCCTCGCCGGGCGCCCCGGCAACTTTGGGGTGCGGTTTCATAACTATCTGTATCAACTGTTGGGCATCAACTTTTATTACAAGACCTTTTCACCGACTGACTTGCCGGCGGCCATCGCGGGCATGCGCTCCCTGGGCATTCGCGGGTGTGGTGTGTCGATGCCGTTCAAGGAGGCCAGCATTGCGTTGATCGATGAGATGGACTCATCGGCGGCGGCGATTCAGTCGATCAACACCATCGTCAATACCGACGGGCATCTGAAGGCTTACAACACCGATTACATTGCCATCGCTCAGTTGGTGGATACCCATGCCGTGCCACGTACCCGGTTTGCTTTGCGAGGTAGCGGTGGAATGGCGAAAGCCGTAGCCTGCGCGATGCGGGATGCCGGTTTCACCGATGGCCTGATTGTGGCGCGTAATGAACAGGCGGGCAGGGCGCTGGCGAAGACCTGCGGGTTTGAATGGCAAGCGGACCTGGGCAGCGAGCGGCCGCGCTTGTTGGTCAATGTGACGCCCTTGGGGATGGCCGGGGATCAGGCGGATGCCTTGGCCTTCGAGAAAGCGGCCATTGAAGCCGCCGACACGGCGTTCGACGTCGTCGCCACCCCGGCCCGTACGCCTTTTATCGTCGCGGCGGAAAAAGCGGGCAAGCGTTTGATCACAGGGGATGAAGTCGCCGCGATTCAGGCGCTGGAGCAGTTCGTGCTCTACACCGGCGTCCGCCCCACCGATGAGCAATATCAAGCCGCAGCGGCGTTTGCTCGCGGCTGACGCGTACAGCCAACACATGGGTGTCGCCTGATAAGCCTTTCGCGAATAAATTCGCTCCCACAGGAATCCGTGCGCATCGAGATGTTGAGTCTGACGCAGCTCAACCGTGGCAGCGAATTCATTCGCGATTGGGGCCAGTAGATTCACCGCATGGGTGTCGCCTGAAAAACCTTTCGCGAATAGATTCACTCCCACAGGAATCCGTGCGCATCGAGATGTTGGATCTGACGCAGCTCAACTGTGGGAGCGAATTCATTCGCGATGCGGCCGACCAGGCGACAGAGACAGATCGGTCAGACAATCAAGTCGCGGCTATCTGTAGCCGTTTCAATCCTCCAGCTTCGCCAGCCGCTCTTCCAGCTCGTTAATCCGCGCCTCTAGCGCTTCGACCCGTTCCGCCAGCGCCGAACCCGCGCCGCTCGAACGCTCCACCGGAGTCTGCCGCGCCGCAAGAATGGCTTCCATGTCTGCCGGATCGCCCAGCGCGTGCATGTAACGGTCTTCCCGTTGCCCGGCCTGTTTCGGGATCAGCACCGCCAGCCCGCGACCGATCAGGCGCTCCAGTTGATGGACCACCGCGTCGGTGTCTTCAAAATCGTGCATGCGGTTGCTGCGAGTCAGCAGTTCGTTGACGGTTTGCGGGCCGCGCAGCAGCAACAAGCCGGTGAGGATGACCTGTGCCGGAACCAGCTCCAGCGTCTTGTCAGCCCGGTGTTCCCAACGATCGGCGCGGCTGCCCATCACCAGACGTGTCAATTGCAGGCTTTCCAGCGCCCGCAGGCTTTGGCCGACCTGACCGGGCGTCAGGTTCATCACCGGCTCGCGGCTGGTCTTCTGGTTGCAGGCCAGGACCAGTGCGTTGAGGGTCAAGGGGTAGGTTTCAGGGTTGGTGGCCTGCTTCTCGATCAGGCAGCCCAAAATACGCACTTCGGTGCTGTTCAACTGCAGCGTGTCTGCGTCGTCGCGACCGTTATCGGAATCCAGCTCGGTGGACATGGCCCGTTCCCTGTGTGTTGAAAAGGCTATGAGGGTAGGGGCTGGATGAGGTAAAAGACAAGCCGCGTTCGCATGTCACTCATGCCTCCCCAATGCGACTCACTCCATCAGGAACTGTCATGACCCTTTCTCTGTACGCCGCTTCGATTCCTGTCTTCAAGCAAATGCTCACCGCGCTGAGCGCCGTGCTGGCCAAGGGTGAAGCCCACGCCACCGCGAAAAACATCCAGCCAGACGCACTGCTGCAGGCGCGTCTGTTCCCGGACATGTTCCAGTTGGTCCGCCAGGTACAGATCGCCGTCGATTTCGCCAAGGGCGCGAGCGCGCGTCTGTCGGGCATCGAGCCGCCGAAGTACGAAGACACCGAAGACACCGAAGTCACCTTCGCCGACCTGCAAGCCCTGTTGACCAAAGTGCTGGCTTTCATCGACACCGTCACCCCTGAACAGGTCGACGGTCACGAAGAGCGCGAAATCGTGTTGCGCCCAGGCACCGACAAAGAAAAACGCATGAGCACTCAGAAATACCTGCTGCACTACTCGCTGCCACAGTTCTTCTTTCACGTCACCACCGCGTACGACCTGCTGCGTCACAACGGTGTGGAAGTGGGCAAGCGCGACTACATGGGCACCTACTGATACAGCCCGTCAGCCTGCGCTGAACCTCTGAATCCGGCCGCCGTCCGATCTGTTCGGGCGGCGGTTTTGTTTTTGTGCGCCGGTCGACCGACTCTGGCGCCGATGTCTGGTACTCTCCGCGCTTCGCACTACGTCATCCCGATTGGCCGCTCCGCAAGGACTGGTCTCTTTGTCGTTTTTGGAGATTTCATGTTTTTCCCTATTTACCTGTTGTCGGCAGCTGGCTTTACCGTGCTGACCACAGAATTCGTCATCGTTGGCCTGTTGCCTGCCATCGCTCGCGACCTGGCCGTGACGATCCCGCAAGCTGGTCTGCTGGTGACCCTGTTCGCCTTCACCGTGGCGTGCTTTGGCCCGTTCCTGACCGCGTACTTTTCGCGCTTCGAGCGCAAGCGTCTGTTCATCTCGGTGCTGATCATGTTCGGCGTCGCCAACGTGGTCGCGGCGTTCGCGCCGAATATCTGGGTGATGGCCGTAGCCCGGCTGATTCCGGCGCTCGGGTTGCCGGTGTTCTGGGCGCTGGCCAGTGAAACGGCGGTCGATATCGTCGGCCCCGATCACGCAGGACGGGCGATCGCCAAGATCGGCTTCGGTATCGTCTGCGCCACGGTGTTCGGGATTCCCGTGGGCACGTTGATTTCCGACGGGTTCGGCTGGCGCACCGCGTTCGTGGTGCTGGCGGTGATGGCCTTCGCCAAGGCGCTGTTGCTGTTTATCTATCTGCCGAAGAGCATGCACAAGGATCAGGCGTCGTTCAGCAGTCAGTTCCGCATCCTGCGCAGCCCCATCATGCAGGGCCACGTGCTGCTCTCGGTGCTGGTCTTCAGCGGCATGTTCACGGCCTACACGTACCTGGCCGACATGCTGGAACGCCTGGCCGGGTTCAACGGCACCGTGGTGGGCTGGTGCCTGATGGGCTTTGGCGCCGTGGGCCTGCTGGGCAATTCGCTGGGTGGGCGCCTGGTGGACCGGCATCCGCTGATCGCCAGCCTGACGTTCTGCACGTTCATGATTGGCGGCATGGTGATGGTGGCGCCGAGCATGCATTCACTGCCAGCCCTGGCGTTGGCCCTTGCAGTCTGGGGCGTGACGCAGGCGGCGTTGTTCCTGGTCAGCCATGTCCGCTTGATGAAGGCCGCCCCGGAAGCCCCGGCATTTGCCGCGTCGCTGAACATTGCCGGGGCGAACCTGGGGATCGGTATCGGTGCCATCGTCGGTGGACGGGTGATCGACCATCTCGGCCTGGCCAACCTGGGTTTCGCGGCGGCCGGGATCATCCTGTTGTCGATTCTGCTGGCCCTGCTGCTGATGACCTTCAAGCCGCGCCCCGTCGGCTGCAACGCTTAGTCGGTGAACAACTGGCGTCGCGCGCCTTCGGTGATGGCGACGATGCCGGGGTGCTTGACCTTGCGCTCGACCGAGATCGCGTAAAACGACTCGGTCACCGCATCGGTCTGGCCGATCAGTTCGACGTCGTACTGAGCCATCACTTCATCGGCGATCACGCTCGGTGCGATGAAGATGCCACTGCCGGACTTGCCAAACGCCTTCATGAGCGCGCTGTCATCGAACTCGCCGACGATCCTCGGCTGCACGTTCTGTTCGGCGAACCAGCGCATCAATCGGCTTCGCACCACGGTCTGCTGGCCGGGAATCAATAGCGGCGCGCCCTGCATGCCGTGGGGGAAATCCTGGCCGTAGGTGCGCGCCAAGGCAGCCGTGGCGAAGAAGCTCACCCCGCATTCCCCCAGTTTCTGGCTGTAGCCCTTGATGTCCAGATGCGAAGGCATGGGGCTGTCGGAAATCACCAGATCCAGGCGCTGAATGGCGAGGTCGGCCAGCAGGCGTTCCAGTTGGTCTTCTCGGCAGGTGATGCGAATCGGCTCGCTCAATTCCATCGTCGGAGCGATCAGCCGGTAAACGATGGATTTGGGCACCACGTCCGCGACACCGACCCGGAACAGGATTTGTTGTTCATCTGGCTGCGCCCGCAGCAACGCTTCCAGCTCGCCGCCAAGCTGAAACATCTGCTCGGCATAGGGCAGGGCGATGCGGCCCATCTCCGTTAGCTCCAGCTGGCGTCCCACCCGCTTGAACAGCTCCACCCCGTAGGTTTGCTCCAACAGGCTAAGCTGACCACTGATGGTTTGCGGCGTAAGGTTCAGTTGCTCGCAGGCACGCACGATGCTGCCAGTCTTGGCCACCACCCAGAAATAGTGCAATTGACGGTAGTTGAGCATGAATTCGCCTCGGCACAGACACTTCGTAAAAAGCGAAGTATACGCCTGATAAATACGAATTTTACTGAAGTGTTTCAGTCCCTAGAATGCCGCCTTGTCTCATCAACGCGACCCAATGGATACCGGCACATGGAATACCTTTTAGAACTGGCTGCAAGCCCCACCGCGTGGATCGCCCTGGCCACGCTGGTGGTCATGGAAATCGTCCTCGGCATCGACAACTTGATCTTCATCTCGATCCTGACTAACAAGCTGCCGGTTCATCAGCGCACGAAGGCGCGCCGCATCGGCATCAGCATGGCGCTGATTCTGCGGCTGGGCTTGCTCAGCACGGTGGCGTGGATTGTCCAGTTGACCGAGCCGGTCGTCGACGTGTTCGGCCAGGTGTTCTCGTGGAAAGACATGATCCTCATCGCCGGTGGCCTGTTCCTGGTGTGGAAGGCGACCACCGAGATTCATCACAGCATGGACATCAAGACCGAGGAAGAGGCCGCGATTTCCAAAACCGTCGTGATGAGCATGGCGGCCGCCATCGGGCAGATCCTCATGCTGGACCTGGTGTTCTCTATCGACAGCATCGTCACCGCCGTCGGCATGACCGAGCATTTGCCGATCATGGTCATCGCTGTGATTGCCGCTGTGATCGTGATGCTGGTGGCGTCCGAGCCCTTGGCGAAGTTCATTAACGAAAACCCGACGGTGGTCATGCTGGCCCTGGGCTTTCTGATCATGATCGGCATGACGCTGATTGCCGAAGGTTTCGGCGCTCACGTGCCGAAGGGCTATGTCTACACGGCGATGGCGTTCTCGGCGCTGATCGAAGTGCTGAACATGCTGGTGCGTCGTTCCCGGCAGCGTAAGCTCGACGCGCAGGCAGCGGCAGCTAAAAGCTAAAGGGCGGGCGCAATGAAAACGGTCGGGATGGGAACACCATCACCGACCGTTTTTTTTCGGCTTTCTTTAGTGATCCGATCAGGTCGGACGGGCGTCAATGCGCCGTGGCATGACGGGGTTTGCGCGCATTCATGGGCGCGGATTTTGGGGTGGTTTCTGAGTTTCTATAATGCGGGTGATGACGGCGGGAAATCCGCATCACTCCCCACAGCATGGCACCGGCCACAGCCAGCCAGGCAGCGATCAACATCACAATGGTCATTCCGAGGCTCATGTGTTCCTCCGGCTCTGCGCTCTTCGTTCTCTCAGTAATCGACAGTCTAGTACGTGGGTTGTTGCTGAAAATTGACCGGTGGTAGGAATTCTGTGACCGATTTGTTCTATCCAGTTCCACCGACTGTGCAGAGAGGCTATACCCGGACCGTCGGCGGCTCTATGATCGGCGTCCAGGCCGGGTTGCAGGTTGCCCCGGCACCTGACAAGTGAGTGAAGAATGTCTCGAATGGAAGTCTCTGGAAGCAAACGGATGTGGTGGGGTCTGGCCTTGACGTTGATGCTGACGGGGTGTGCCGACCCTCACGCGTACAAGCCGGGTTATCCGCCCGTCTACAAAAGCCTGCCCGACCGGGTCGAGCTCAACTCGGTGCCGTTCTTCCGGGGCAAGTCCTACCAAAGCGGACCGTTCGCGCTGGCCAGCATGCTGAGTGTGCACGGCGTGCAGACCACGCCCGGCTTGCTGGAAAAGCCGTTGAAGCTGCCGGCGTCGGAGAAAATCCTGGAACAGAGCATGACGAACGTGGCGCGCGAATACGGTTTCGTGGTGTACCCGGTCGATCATCAACTGCCTGATCTGCTGGCACAGGTGTCCGCCGGTTATCCGGTGATGGTGCGGTTCAGTGAAGGCTCGATGTGGTGGAAAGAGCAACGCTATGGCGTGCTTGTCGGGTTCAACCAGAACAAGCGCAACATGCTCATCTATACCGGGCTGGGTCGCCTGACC
The DNA here is from genome assembly GCF_044753445.1 of Pseudomonas sp. NPDC088368. Classification (NCBI taxonomy): domain Bacteria; kingdom Pseudomonadati; phylum Pseudomonadota; class Gammaproteobacteria; order Pseudomonadales; family Pseudomonadaceae; genus Pseudomonas; species Pseudomonas sp. NPDC088368. The sequence goes on along the minus strand of NZ_JBIVNG010000003.1, from coordinate 44,856 downwards.
GTGAGTTTCGACGAGTTCACTTCGGACTGGGACAACGCGGGCAACTGGGCGATTTTGGTGCAGGGGCCTCGTCAGTTGCCATCGCCGGTGGATCGCGAACGTTGGCTCAAGGCTGCGAATGATCTCGCGCAGGCGGGGCAGGAGCAGGCGGCGGGTGAGGCGGTGAAGGCGTTGAATGCCGCGCATTGAGAATGCGGCCTACGCCAGCACGCCGGTGATGGGCATTTTGGATACAGGGGTTAGGTCGGTCGCAAGAAGCCCGGCACACCGCAGAACACCTGTGGGAGCGAATTCATTCGTGCAGGACCATGCCCCTCCAGCGCCTGAAAGATCTTTCGTCGGATTGCCGCCCAGAATGACTTCGCTTTCACAGTGGAAAACGCGTCATAAAAGGGGGCATCTCATCGCCCCCGAGACCTTTTGCCGCGTGGGGTGATCAGAACCCCAACTTGTCCCGCAAACTGTAATACCAGGCACCCAGCGCCGTCAGCGGCGTGCGCAGCAGCTGCCCGCCGGGGAAGGGGTAGTGCGGCAGTCCGGCGAACGCATCGAAGCGTTCCGCCTGTCCGCGCAGCGCTTCGGCCAGCACTTTGCCCGCCAAGTGGGTGTACGTCACCCCGTGGCCGCTGCAACCCTGCGAGTAATAGATGTTGTCGCCCAGACGGCCGACTTGTGGCAGGCGCGACAGGGTCAGCAGGAAATTGCCGGTCCACGCGTAATCGATTTTCACGTCCTTCAGCTGCGGAAACGCCTTGAGCATTTTGGGACGGATGATGGATTCGATGTTCGCCGGATCGCGCGCGCCATATACCACGCCGCCGCCGAAGATCAGGCGCTTGTCAGCGGAAAGACGGTAGTAATCCAGCAGGTAATTGCAGTCTTCGACGCAGTAGTCTTGTGGCAACAGTGTGCTTGCGAGCTCCTCGCTCAGCGGCTCGGTCGTGATGACCTGCGTACCGCACGGCATCGACTTCGCGGCCAGTTCCGGTACCAGATTTCCCAGATAAGCATTGCCCGCAACGATGATGAACTTCGCCCGCACCTTGCCTTGGGCGGTGTGCACCACCGGGCTGGCGCCACGGTCGATCCTGATGGCGGCCGATTGCTCGTAAATCACGCCGCCCAGCGACTCCACGGCCGCCGCTTCACCGAGTGCCAGGTTCAGCGGATGGATGTGGCCGCCGCTCATGTCCAGCATGCCGCCGATGTATTCATCGCAGGCCACCATTTCGCGGATGCGGCGTTGGTCCATCAACTCCAGCTGGGTATGGCCATAGCGCTCCCAGAGTTTTTTCTGCGCCTCCAGATGACCCATTTGCTTAGGGGTGATGGCCGCGAACACACCGCCGTCTTTCAAGTCGCACTGAATCTGGTATTTGGCCACGCGTTCACGGATGATGCGTCCGCCTTCAAACGCCATCTCGCCCATTAACTGCGCCTGTCTTGCGCCGACCGTGCGCTCGATGACGTCGATGTCCCGGCTGTAGCTGTTGACGATCTGGCCGCCGTTCCGGCCCGACGCGCCGAAGCCCACCTTGGCCGCTTCCAGCACCGTGACCTTGAAGCCGTTCTCCAACAGAAACAGCGCGCTCGACAGCCCGGTATAACCGGCGCCGATCACGCACACATCCGTCTCCACCTCACCTTGCAGCGACGGACGTTCAGGGGCGTGATTGGCGGACGCGGCGTAATAAGACTGAGGGTAAGCGGTGTTCGTCATCCTGTGGCCCCTGTTTAATATTTTTTACGAATGGGGCGATCCTACCTGAGATAAATGGCGGTCACCAGCGGGAAAGAGGCCGCTAGGTGTCTTATATATGTGCCACTCCGCATGGGATTTCTGCAAAAGACGATAGTTATCAGCCGGTTATAAAAAATACTCCGTTGACAGGCTGTTGAATATCCGTAGAATGCCGCTCCACAGCAGGCACGTAGCTCAGTTGGTTAGAGCACCACCTTGACATGGTGGGGGTCGTTGGTTCGAGTCCAATCGCGCCTACCAAACAAATCCACTCTGCTGGGCGGTCATGAGAAGGGCGATCCGAGAGGGTCGCCCTTTTTTGTCGTCGAACGTGTCGAGCCTGAACACGCTAGGTCTCGGCCTTGCCCCGCGTAATACGTCCCGCCTTGATCTCATCCACATACGCCCGTAACCGATCCGCGTCCTTGTACTGCTGGTTCATCAGGTGCAGCACCGCCACGACGTCTACATCGTTGATACGCTCGGCCAAACGGCTGATTTCTCCGGCCGTGCGTTCAAGGTTGCCGGCGATGGCGTTGAGGTCGCGCTTGAGTTCCAGCGCTGATTTTTTCATTCCCACGATCATGTTCCCCAGCTATCGACAGGGCAGGGCGAGAGGTTGTGCCTTTAATACCCCTGCGATGTAACAGGGATGTGATGATACGACAGTTCCGGCTTTTTTCCGGCCATGAAAAAGGCGCCGATCGGGCGCCTTTTCATGAGGTTGGCATTGGTTAGCCGCCAGCACCGCCTGCGCTGGACGAGCCGCCTGACGAGGCCTTGGAACCGCTGCCCGACGAACCGCTTCCGGTGGTAGAGCCGCCTGGCAAATCGACGTCATTGCTGCCGCCGGTTCCGTTGCTCATCGCGCCGGTGTTCATGCCGCGACGAATGCCGTTTGCCGGGTTCGCTGGGTCCATGTCAGTACCTTGTCGTTCGATGTCCGCGCCTTGTATCCGTGGATCCTGGCCCGTCTGCGAGGGCGGTGGTCCTACGGATGGAGACGCCGCGCCAGCCAACGCTGCCATCGAGCCACACGCCAGCGCACAACCCAGCGCCAGTGCCGCAAATGATTTGTTCATCGGGAGATCTCCATGTCTAGGGTCCTGTCTTGACTTAGGCTCTTGAGAATCGAACAGAGTGCCGTCATGGCGACCAACGGTCATGGGACGGATCGGAGCGTGGTGGAAACGCGTCCGCGAGGCCTCTGCAAAAAATTCGCATATTCATAGGGTTAACGTGAAAAAAGACGTTGACACACATTTGAATATCCGTAGAATGCCGACCCACAGCAGGCACGTAGCTCAGTTGGTTAGAGCACCACCTTGACATGGTGGGGGTCGTTGGTTCGAGTCCAATCGCGCCTACCAAACAAAATCCGCTCTGCTGGGCGGTCGCGAAAAGGGTGAGTCGAGAGACTCACCCTTTTTTGTTGTCTGTGTTTTTTACGTTCCTCCAAAAGCTCCGGCTCAGGTGTACCGGTGGCTTCAGGCATTTCTTCTCTATTTCTCAAACCCTTACGCAGAAAAAAATCCTGATTTTTCAGTCTCTCGGCTGGACCTTTTGCCACGATGCGCGATCATCAGTGCATGGAAATCGAAAGGAGGTGCGTATGTTTACTCGGTCGCTGACCCTTGCCGTCCTGTTGGCTGTTGCCGGTCCCCTATTGGCAGCTGATGCAGACACCCCGTTGGCGCAGGAGCGTGGCAAGTCGCGTCCGCTGATCATCATCGCCTCCCGTTCCGAGGACCCGACGCTGGTGAAGCTGAAGAAAAGCCTCGATGAGCCCGCCAATAAAGAAGCCTTCGCCAAGCGCAACATGGTGCTCTACACCATCGTCTCTCTGGTCGGGCAACGGAACGGCAAGGACATGGACGCGCAGTCGACCATGGCGCTGATTCGGGAATTGAAACTCGGCGTGCTGGACAAGAACCAGGCACAAGTGATTCTGGTGGGCAAGGACGGCGAGAAGAAGATCGATCACAAAGGCGCGATTGATCCCAAGGAAATTTTCAGCACCATCGACCAGATGCCGATGGCCGAGAAAGAGGCCGCAGCCGCTGCACCGGTCGCGCCCGCGGCGGAGCCCAAAGCCGCGACGCAGAATGGCAAACCGGGCAAGGCAGGTAAAGCGGCACCTGCCGCGCCCCCCGCTGGACTGGATGACTGATCCAGCGCGTCCGGCGTTGGCAATGCGCATCATGTCAGTAGGGCAGGCTTACGCTTACTGGTAAGATCGGTCCTTTTTATCGAAGGGACTGTCATGAAACATTGGGCGGGAGCTGTGGCGCTGGCGCTGCTGGCGGGGTGCATGGGCTTGAATCAAACGCGTTCGGCCGGGCCTGCGCAGGTGTATGCGAGCCAGAAACCTGCCGCTGCGGTGGCCGAATGCATCAAGGTCAGCTGGGGCAATTTGCAGCTGTTCGGTGATGTCGCCGATGTCTTCATGGAGCAGGGCAAGCTTGGGGAGTTCACGGTGTACACCACCGAAGGCGAGTATTTCGCAGACGTGAGTGCGAAGGGCGGCTCCACCGCAATCAGCTTCTACGCCAAACCCGGCGGCAAGGCGGTGGACCAGCGTGGAGCGATGGTGGCGACGTGCTTGTGAGGTGCTGAAACGCTGTTTAAGCGCTATTGATTCTGGCCATCCGGCCAGAATCAAAGCGGCGTAAGTGCCTCACATCGGCGGTGTCACGCCATTCTCACCAGCAGAAATCGACAGTGCGCTCAGCGAACCGTCCGCTGCCGGTTGGGCTTGCACGATGATCTTCACACCCGGCTTGAGCAGGCTGCGGTCGCCGGGCACCAGGTTGACGATGGGCACGTCATCCGGGATTACGATCTTCTTCTGGCCACCCTTGTAGTTGACGGTAATGGTGCGGCCGTTGCTGGTCACCAGATCGCCCACCGAGCCATTGGTCATTGTGCTGTCCTTGCCCAGGTCGAACGCCCGATGGCCGTCGCCTGTGCCGGCCATTTCCGGCGGGAACACGTGCACTTCCAGCGCTTTCAGCGTGCCGTCGGCCTGGGGAACGGCGGCTGAACCCACGTAACTGCCCGGTTTGATATCGGCGACCTGTGCCAGCGTCACGCCGCGCACTTGTGTGTCTTTGGTCAGCTTGACCTGCAGGTCTTCGTTGCGGTTGCTGTGAACCTTCAGTACATCGCCGTCAATCGCGGTGATTGCGCCGCGCACGCGGGTCGGCTTGGCATCTTCTGCTTGAGAGGGTCCGGCCATCAGCATGGCGGATGCCAACAGACTGGAAATCAGCAGGGTGTCACGCAGTCGCTTGACTGTTGTGATCTTCATGGTGTCGCAATCCTGTGTGGTGAATCAGAACGCCGAGCTTAGCGTTACCCGCACAGGAAGTGGATGACATCACTGTCAGAATTGGCAGCCTGCGCTTGAGGCGTTTCAGGGCATGGCGCGGGAACATGCACAGACGCCCATGGGCGCGCGAGGCGTGCAGAGCAGAGAGGGGATTCAGGCGCGCCGTCGCGAGACACGACAGCGCGCTGCTCGAAGCGCTTATTACGGTTGCAGCGAGATGGACGTGTTGGCCAGTTTTGGCTGGTTGAACATGCTCACCAGCACTTCATCAAGAATCGACGAGGCACCCCATGGGCGGGCGTCGTTGAGGATCGCAACCACGACCCAGGTGTTGCCATTGCTGTCACGGCTGAATCCGGCGATGGCGCGAACGGTATTCAGGGTGCCGGTCTTGATGTGCGCCTCACCCCGCAGCGCGGTGCGTTTCAGGCGTTTGCGCATGGTGCCGTCCATGCCCGCCAGCGGCAACGAGCTCATGAACTCGGCTTGGTACGGGCTGTTCCATGCGGCCTGAAGCATTTGCGCCATTTCACGAGCGCTCACCCGTTCAGCACGGGACAGCCCAGAACCGTTCTCCATGACCAAATGCGGCGCGGTGATGCCTTTCTTCGCCAGCCACTGACGGATGACCCGTTGCGCGGCCTTGGCGTCATCGCCATCCGCCTCGTTGCGGAACTCAGAACCCAGGCTCAGGAACAGTTGCTGGGCCATCGTGTTGTTACTGAATTTGTTGATGTCGCGAATGATTTCCGCGAGGTCCGGTGAGTAGGCCTTGGCCAGCAGTTTGGCGCTGCCGGGCACGACGTCCAGACGGTCCTTGCCGAGAATGGTGCCGCCCAGTTCTTGCCAGATGGCGCGCACGGCACCGGCGGTGTAGGTCGGGTGGTCGAGCAGCGACAGGTAAGTCTGCGAGTTGCAGCCGTCGCCCAGTTGGCCGGACACCGTGACGGTGATGCCGCCATCGGCCTCAGGGACCGGGTTGTACAGCACGTCGCCGGTGCATTTGTTCGACGACAGCGCCTTGACCTGATTATTGATGTGAATGGCTGCGATAGGCGGTTCGACCGAGACCAGAATCTTGCCGCCATCGTTGCGGGTCACGAAACGCAGGGCCTTGAGGTTGACCATCAGCGAATCGGGGCGGACCAGGAACGGTTTGTTCTTGTCGTTGCCGTCGTCATCGAACACCGGCAGTTGCGGCTGGATGAAATGGCTGCGGTCCAACACCAGATCGCCCGTCACTTGCTGCACGCCATTGGCGCGCAGGTCACGCATCAACAGCCAGAGTTTTTCCATGTTCAGCTTCGGATCACCGCCGCCCTTGAGGAACAGGTTGCCGCGCAGGACGCCGTTGCTCAGGGTGCCATCGGTGTAGAACTCGGTTTTCCACTGATGGGTCGGGCCGAGCATTTCCAGCGACGCGTAGGTGGTGATCAGCTTCATGGTCGACGCCGGGTTCACCGAGACGTCAGCGTTGAACACGGTCGGGGTGCCCGGGCCGGTCAGCGGAAGCATGACCAGGGAGAGGGCATCGTTGTTCAGTTTGGCGACCTTGAGGGCCTCTTGAACCTTGGGGGGCAATGCGGTGTTGATCGGGGCAGCGGCAACAGACAGCGAAATCGGTAGAAGCAGGGTGGCAAAAAACAACGGACGCAAAGACTTGATCATTCAATAAACCCTACTGCAATGAAGAGGGACAACCGGAGGGGATGGATTCCCTCGTGACATGAAAACGGCCGCGACTGAAAAGTGTCCCGGCCCAACAGGCAAAAATAGCGCCCGGTGACAGTGCGGCATTATGCCCCAAGCTTTCGTGACTTGCGCCGGGGGACAGCCGTCAAACCGCCCTATTTTTTCAAATCTTGTCGAATTGTCACGTGAAACGACAGGCTTCTGTCTGTTTTCGCGAAATCGGCGGCCGTGAAAAACCACCTTTCAGGGGGCTTCTTGTCTTGGCAGAGGCGGAGGAAATCAAGCATCCCGGCTCAGCGCACGCGTCAATAAGGTGTGCCCTGATCCCTTTGCCGACGCAACGCCTCGGCATACCACTCGAACTCATCGAGAAACCTGTCCATCTGCTTCAACGTCCGCTCATCTTTCGGTTGACCGTCATCGGCCAACGCCTCGCCAATGCGCGGGATGGAAAAGAGGCTTGGAATGCTCGGCATGCCCAGCTCCCCCAAAATCATTCGAAGCTGCATCGCCGCTCGCACGCCGCCGAAACCACCTGCCGAGTAGCAGGCAATCGCAGAAGGCCGCCACAAGTACTCTTCCAGAAAATGGTCCAGAAGGTTTTTCAATGCAGGGGGGACGCCGTGGTTGTATTCGGCACTCACCAGCAGAAAACCGTCGGCACGGCGATAAAGCGCGGCCAGGTTTTCCAGATCGGCAGGTGCGGACCCTTTGGGGTATTCCTTGTACATGCGGTCCAGCAGCGGAAGGCGCGTGACCATCGGGTCAACGAGAACGGCTTCATGTCCTCGCGCTTCGAGGGCGGTCAGGAGCAGTCGAGCGGCCTTTATGCCTTGTCGGTCACTGCGAACCGAGCCTAAGAGAACCGCGACGGTGAGGGGGGATGGGGTCGGCATGGGGTGCTCCTGAATCATGGGTCTTGGCGAATGTGTAACGCTGAACTCCAGCACTGGACCTGCCCAAGGTTTGACGCGGATGACCCCGGGCAAGGCTTTACGAAGCTATAGACCATGAGAGAAGCAAGCATGCAGATCGGCAACCGTTCAGGTGACCCGTGCGCGCCTATTCAAACGCGGCAGGCCGCAAGCAGCAGGCAGTGCGTCGCGGCGTCAAAGATCACCAGCCATCCTGACGCCTGACTCTGGTAGACTCCGCGCCGTAATTACCTAGAGGATTATTTCATGGCTACCAATCGCTCCCGCCGCCTGCGCAAAAAGCTCTGCGTGGATGAATTTCAAGAGTTGGGTTTTGAACTGAATCTGGAATTCAAGGAGGACCTGTCCGACGAGGCGATTGACGCGTTCCTGGACGATTTCCTCTCCGACGCGATGGACGCCAACGGTCTGGATTATGTCGGTGGTGATGACTATGGCCTGGTGTGCCTGGCCAACCGCGGCTCCGTCACCGAAGAGCAGCGCGCCACCGTTGAAGCCTGGCTCAAAGGCCGTAGCGAACTCGTGAAGGTTGAAGTGAGCCCGCTGATTGACGCCTGGTACCCGGAGAAGCCGATCGAAGCTGCAAAGTGATCGCGCCTTGATCCGGCTTTTAATGCCGGGTCTCGATCAAGCCACCCTGACGGGTGGCTTTTTTTTGTCTCGATCCGGGCGAAACACCCTTCATCCTGCCGTGCGCCCTGTCAGTCAAGTGCTTGCCCGCGCCATACCCCTCTCTTCTAGCTCTAGCCAAATTGCCCCGATGCCCCTCAGGCAACGGGCTCGCTCCATCTTCCCGTTTTGATCCAAGGTCCTTCGCGGTCTCGCCGGATTATCACCGAGGCCATGAGCGGTCATAGTTCGATCCCTTGAAATGACATGCGCCACAGGGGAGCCCGGATTGGCGACATCGCCTTAGCGCGCACTGCACGTTGGCCAACTCCCTCAATGACATGGCGCTAACGGACATCGAGCTTCCCGTGACGCGCAGGCAAGCCCCCTAATCCTGACAGCTGCGATATCCGCGGCCCTCTCTCACGTACAACACTGGATACACCCGGCGTTCGTTCAGTGGTTCATCCCCCCTCCACCGAGGAGTACCACTATGGATCGGCGCCTGCTGGCATTGGCGACGAGTATGTTTTCACTGGGCACCGGCGGTTTTATCGTGGCAGGGCTGTTGCCACAGATCGCGCTCGCGTTCAGCGTATCCGCGGGCGCCGCGGCGCAGATGTTGACGGTGTTCGCGGTGTCGTACGCGCTGCTGGCGCCCACTGTTGCAGCGCTGGCGGGAGCGCAAGGTGCTGATCGTGATGCTGACCCTGATGATCCTCGACTTGCTGACCCTGCCATGGACCAGCGCGAACCTCTGGACCGCGGATGTGGCGATCCTGGTTTGGGGCGCCTGCGGATGGGGGTTGCTGGTGCCGCAACAACACCGATTGGTCTCCATCGCGCCCAACGCAGCGGCGATGGTGCTGGGCCTCAACGTGTCCTTCACCTACCTCGGTATCTCGGCGGCCGGGGTGATCGGTGCCTTCTTCATTCCGCTGGTGGGAGTCTACAATCTGGGGCTCGTCGGCGCCGGTTTCGCGGTATTGGCGTTCGCGTTATCGGAGCTGGCGACCCGAGTCATCCATGCTCGTTTTTGCGTGGCCGAGATCTAAGGGGAGGGGCGAACACCGGCTCATCGCGGATTAAAAAAGATGACGTGCCAAACCGGAGCGGCACGTCATCTGGCGTGGTTAATACCTCGATTGTCCCAGAACATCGAGGCGTGTAACCGAAGAGGGATGCCGTAAATTAGAAGAAACGGTCATTCACGTAAAATGATGATTTGTGATCCTTTGAATCACAAAAAATGAGGCCAGGAAGGCTGTCACTTCTCGCCTCTGCGCGTTGACTCAACTCTGCTTTTGCAGCCATTTGGCACGTTCAGCCAGCCGCCTTTTCCATTCCTCGTTCAAGCCGCGCGTCGCCTGCAAGTCGAGCAAATCGTCGATGTTGGGCCGATGCTGCAGCTGGACGTTCCAGAACTCATCAATCGAAAAACGGTGAGCGGCTCGGTCCAGCAGGTGAATCAGATCCCCCTCTTGAATCAGACCCGGCTGAATGACCCGGTAATACCAGCCGGTTATTCGCTCCGAGGCGACAAACAGGGACATGTGTTCGGTGTCGAAGCGATGATTGATCTTCCAGCACGGCGTGCGAGGTTGTGATACCTGAAGAATGCTCGTGCCTAACTGGTAAATGTCGCCGATGAATACGGTTTTTTCGGTCAAATCATAGGCCGAGACATTCTCACCCAAACTTCCTGGCACGCATTCATCAACACAATGGGGGAAGCGGGCTGCCAGTTTCGAATAGTGTTCGGCAGGGTAGTGATGCACGGCTTTTTCCGGGCCGCCGTGGACGCGGGTATCGGCATGTTGGTCCCCAACGATGCCGTTTTTCTGTACATGCACAGCGCCAGACACTTGTCGCTTATACATGCCGGTGGTTTGTCCTTCGGGTTTAAGTGTACCCAGCCCGCCAGCATAGATGCGTTCTATTTTGGACACTAATGTCATGAGGTAAACCCATTATCGTTTGCAAGGTTTAATGACTTTACTCACCCTTGCGCAACGCCGTAAACTAATGACTCCTGATGCGAATCATCACTTTTAATGATGGATGGCAATAGTCATGGAAATGCGTCAACTAAAAATATTTTGTGCCGTGGCCGATTTGGGCAGCTTCACCTCAGCCGCCTTGCAGGTGAACACGGTTCAATCCAATGTGACGATGCGAGTCAAAGAGCTTGAGATCGAACTTGACCGGGAACTGTTCGTTCGCAAGAAGTCAGGTGTCGTTCTGACCGCTGCGGGTGAAACGTTTCTGGGGTACGCCAGGCGCATCCTGCAATTGACCGATGAAAGCCGCAGCGCGCTGATGGACACCGGTACGCCGGTGGGCTTGCTCCGTCTGGGGTCCATGGAAACCACTGCCGCCATCCGCCTGCCACAGATCCTCACCAAATACCGTGAGAGTTTCCCTTCTGTTCAGCTTTCACTGCAAACGGGCACGACCTCGGAATTGATCAAGGCCGTGGAAAGTTATCGCCTTGACGGTGCGTTTGTGGGGGGCTATCACCAGAACGCGGCATTGGTACAGGAAGGCGTATTCGAAGAAGAGTTGGTATTGGTCAGCAGCCATGCGTTCACGTCATTGGCGACGTTGATCGAGAAAATGCCCCAACAGACCGTGCTGGTCTTTCGCACCGGTTGTTTTTACCGTTCGACCCTTGAAAACTGGTTTTACCAAGTTGGGCTTATTCCTAATCAAATCATGGAAATGGGAACCCTTGACGGCATCTTGTCATGCGTGGCTGCGGGCATGGGGGTGACGTTATTGCCGAAAGCCGTGGCTGAAAGTTCAAGTTTGCGGCATTCAATTCATTGTCATGCTCTGCCACCCGAGTTTGCACATATTTCAACCGTGTTCGTGCGTCGGAGTGATTCATTGATGACTTCCGCGATGAGCGCGTTCATTGAGTTGGCGCAACATCAACTTCCTGTTGCCGCTGTTGCCTGATGAACAATAACGGCCCGGAATGACCGGGCCGTTTAACAGACGTTCTTATTGTTTCATTGCCAACCCAGGGGGCGAACGATATTGGATTCGTTATGCAGGGCGTAAGGAAGTTCAAACACTTCCTGCCGAAGTCGCGTGACCGACGAAGGCAACCCCAGCGCCAACTCCGCGACCCGCTCTGCCGCTGGCACCACGCCGTGAATCTTGCCGACGCCCTGGCCCGCATACAGTGACAGTTTCTTTGCCATCCTGGCTTTGTCGATGGCCCGGGCGCCGCCGCCGATCAGGCGAAGCAGGTTCCACTTGTCGCGATTGGGGATCACCCGATGCGGCGTTCCCCATGTCCAGCCGAACGAATAGCCGATGCGGTATTCGGTGTCGTCGGTGGTCGCCTCCACGATCTTCTGTTTATAGAGCGGGTGCGCGTTCGATTCGTCCGTCGCCACGAACGCCGTGCCCACAGTCACGCCGGATGCACCCAGGGACATCAGCGCCCGCACGTCGTCGCGGTTGACGACGCCACCGGCTGCCAAAACGGGCCGACCTTGCGCGACCTCGATGATCGAAGGCAGCAGCGACATGATGCTGATGGTGCCGCGATTCAAATGGCCGCCGCTCTCGCTGCCTTGGGCGATGATGATGTCGGCGCCGTTGGCGATGGCTTTTCTCGCCAACGCCACGGAACCGGCTTGTACCATCACGATCATCCCTGCGTCCTTGGCGCGGGGGATCATGTCGGCGGCGTAGGCTTCGGCGTAGAACAACGACAGCAGCCTGGGTCTCTCCTTGAGCACCACCTGAAATTGCGCCTCGAACACGTCGGGGCCGCCGAACTGAGGCACGAGGTTTACCCCGAACGGCTTGTCGGTGAGCGATCGGGCTTCCTGAAGCCAGCGGCGCAGAGTCAGGGGTGGAAGACGTAGGCCGCCCAGCACCCCCATTCCACCTGCGTTGGCCACGGCCGCCACCAGTGGCGGGCTGGAAATGGCGGCCATACCGCCGAGAAAAATGGGGTACTGCACCCCACAGAGTTGCGTCAATGCATTGCCTGAAAATGTGACTTCATTCATGGTCATAACTCCACATGTTTTCCGAGCATCCGTTTCAGCGTGGTGTTTTTCAGCAGGAAGTGATTTTTGATGGCGCCAAAGAGATGCAGCGCCAGCCCTGCCACGAACAGCGTGGCGCCAATGTTGAACAGCACGTCCACCAGGCTTTTCAGCCCTGGACTCGTGGGCAGCAGCGCCGGAATCGACAGGCCGCCAGGCAGGACGGTCGGTTCACCCCCCGCGGCTCTCGACGCCCAGATGGCGATGGGCAGCAGCACCATTGCCAGCGCCAGGCCGGCTGCCACGGAGCGGCTGACGATGACCTCGATAGGGTTGGGTGTCCCGACCGGCAACGGGTGATAAGACGTGACCCGTGCCCAGAATCGGTAGATCGACACCAGAAACAGGATCAGCCCCACCAGGTTTTGCAGGTGAGAAAACGAGGCGCGTGCGGCCTCATCCGAGGTGAACGCGATCTGGATCTGCAGGCCCAGCAGTGCCAGCAGTGTGAAGGCGACCAGCCAGTGGAGCGCGATAGTGATGGGCGAAAAGCGTAAACCGGTATCTCGCAGTTGCATGACAGCCTCCTGATGGCCCGAGCAGCCAAGGACAGAGATGCGCTATTGAATGGGGTGAAGCCGACGCGTCAGTGGTTGACGGCCTGAGCGGCGCCGATACCCGTTCGGGCACGGACCAGTTGGTCGTCGAACGCGCCTCGCTCTCGTTGCGCCGCGACACTGCGGTCCGTAACGGAACCGAGCCAAGTGAAGAAGAACGCCACGTTCATCGAGATGATGGCGGGGTAGTCGAAGGGAAAGATGGCATCGGGATGACCGAGCACCTTGACCCATACGGCAGGGGACAGGATCACCAGCGTGACCGAACTGACCAGACCGGCAACGCCGCCGATGAGCGCACCACGGGTGGTGAGGCCTTTCCAGTACATCGAGAGCGCAAGGATCGGGAAGTTGACCGAAGCTGCGACGCCAAAGGTGAGGGCGACCAGGAACGCGATGTTCTGGTCCTTGAACAAAATCCCGAGGACCACGGCGACGATGCCGATCCCCACCGATGCAATCCTCGATACGCGGCGTTCATCACTGGCCCCGGCGCGGCCTTTTTTGTAGACCATCAAATAGAGGTCGTGGGAAATCGCCGAGGTCCCCGCCATGGTCAACCCTGAAACGACGGCCAGAATGGTTGCGAACGCCACGGCGGAGATGAACCCCAGCAGCCAATCGCCACCCACTGCCTGCGCCAGGTGCATGACAGGCATGTTGCTGCCGCCGATCAGCTTGCCGCCGACGATGCCACCTTCATAAAAAGCCGGGTCTTTTCCGACAATGACGATGGCCGCTAACCCCAGGATGCCTACGATGAGGTAGAAGAAGCCGATAAAACCGGTTGCCACGAATACCGATTTTCGAGCTTCCCGAGCATCGGGGACGGTGAAGAAACGCATGAGGATGTGAGGCAGGCCCGCCGTCCCGAACACCAGCCCGACCGACAGCGAAATCAGCGCCAACGGATCAGCCACCAGCTTGCTCGGCAGCAGAATATGCTCGCCGTCCTTGTGCGCGGCGACGGCACTTTGAAAGAGCGACTCGAATGAAAAACCGAATTTGCTCATCGCCAGGATCGCCAGCAGCGTGCCGCCGATGAGCAGCAAGCCGGCCTTGATGATTTGCACCCACGTGGTGGCAACCATGCCGCCGAACGTCACGTACACCGCCATCAACAGCCCGACCGCGATGACTGCGTAGTGATAGGGCAGGCCGAACAGCAGTTGTATCAGTTGCCCCGCGCCCACCATTTGCACCACGAGGTAGAAGCACACCACGGTCAACGATCCGAATGCCGTCAATGTCCGGATGCGGTCCCGGTCCAGGCGAAACGAAGCGATGTCGGAAATGGTGATGCGTCCGAGGTTGCGGATGCGTTCGGCGAACAGGAACAGCAGCAACGGCCAGGCGACGAAGAAGCTGATCGAATACAGCACTCCGTCAAAACCGTTGAAGAAGAACATGCTGGTCACGCCCAACAGTGCGGCCGCCGACATGTAATCCCCAGCGAGCGCCAGGCCGTTTTGAAAGCCGGTGATCCCGCCGCCGGCGTTGTAGAAGTCATCCATCGACCGGGTTTTCGAGGCTGCCCAATAGGTGATCCCCAGGGTGACCGCGACGAACACCAGAAACATCGAAATGGCCGTCACGTTGATCGGCTGTTTCTCGACGTTTTGCAGTGCCTCCGCCGCTGAAACGGCCGTGGAGAACAGGCCTGACACGGCCAACGAAATGAAGCCACGAGTGAGCGCGTTCATGCCAGGGCTCCTTCGCGAAGTGCAGCGTTGACTTGGGCGGACTCGCGAAGCTCGGCGTTGAGTCGGGTGAACTCGCCGTTCGAGCGAAGAATGTAAAGCCCTGTGAACAGCCAAGCCAGAATGATGAAGGCGGCTCCCAGCGGCCAGCCGATGCTGATCATGCTGGTGGGGGAGAGTTTCAGGGAAAGCAGGTGAGGGGAAAAGGCTGCGACGAGTATGAAGCTGAAGTAGGGGACCAGTGTGGCCGCTGTCAGTATCGCAACGAAATTTCGCTGCTTGGACACCAGTTCCTGATAACGGGGATGATTACGGATACGGATTGATTCATGGTTGTTATTCACGATGACTCCGTGGTGCAGTGGAAAATTATTGTTGTTCCACAACCTCAGATCCGATGAGAATCTGCCACTGGTTGCGGTTTGAGTGCCAGGTCAACGTAAGCCCGTGTATGCATCATGTAAATTAATTAATCGAGATGCTATCGATCTGTTTTCGTGAATCGAGACGTGCGGGGGGGGGGGTATGAAGCGGTGGGGTAGCGATCAAGTGTCCGCCCCCGCCGTGGCGCTGATCGAAAGCGCAGAGCGGCCGTCACAGGGCGAACCTCTTGAGCACCTCATTCAGGCCCGTGGCCAGTTGCGTCAGTTGAACGCTGGCGACAGCCCGGAGAATGGGTTAACGCGGGTGCAACGGGGCGTCGCCGGGAAGCGTGAGCGGTCGGGCATCACGTCGCGGGACGCCCGGGGCAGCCTAATCCGCTACGCACTCAGAACCATTCTGAAATGCCGCTCAATGGCTGAGCGAAAATGTACAGAGGTCCCGCGGATGATCAATCCAGCGCTGGCAACGCCTCCAGGTTCGGCCGACTTGCCGGATCGGTGTCCTTGAACGTCGCGGGGCTGATGCGGCGGCGGTCGATGATCAGGTCGAACACGTCGAAGCGGTTGTAGTAGCCGGTGATGTCGTGAAACTGCTTCGGCTCGATGCAATCGTTGAGGTTGAACGTGGCGTAGGCCAGGCCCTCTTCGTTCTGCAGGGTGTCGCCGATGGTTGCACCGGTCGGGTCAAGAAACTGTGTCGCGGCTCGGGGGCTGTTGTCGAGCACGTCGATGGCCACCGGGTCGCCGCTCTTTTTCAGCAGGTCGAGCATCGAATTATCGACGAAGCCCGCGTTGAGGATGCCGAACACTTTTGCCTCAAACGAGTGAGCGCCCGCACGAATGCGGTTTGCCGCCAGGTTATCGAAGTTCTGGCCTCCCGGTTTGCGCGTCGGCCAGATCGCCGGCCATGCAGAAATGTGAATGTGCTCGCCCTGGGCTGCCAGTGAATAGCGGGCGAGGGGGTTGGTGTTTTCGCCGCAGATGAGTGCGCCGATGTTGCCGATACGCGTGTTCGAGACCTGCAGGCCGTGGCCGTCGCCAGGTGCCCAAACCATTTTTTCGTAGAAGGTCGGGACGAGCTTTCGGTGGTGATTGAGGACCTTGCCTTCCTCGTCAATCAGGACGTTCGAGTTCCAGATGCAACCCACGCTTGCCCGCGTCGATTCGCTGAAACCCAACGACACGATGATCTTGTGGCGACGAGCTGCGGAACGGATCGCGGTGATTTCCGGGCCGTCGACCATCACGCTGTTTTCCACCATCAGACGGAACCAGTCATGGTTGTAGATGGGGGCCCAGAGCGCTGCCCAGACCGGGAAACCGGGGATGAACGATTCCGGAAACACGACGAGCTCCGCGCCGTTGGCGGCGGCCTCTGCGATGAACGAACAGGCTTTGTCGACGCAGGCGGCCTTGTTCATGTAAACCGACGCGGCGTGCGCGGCGGCGACTTTGACAGTGGGGAGTGCCATGACCTTTACCTTATTCAAACGATTTAGTGATGTGCCGCTTCGGCGACGCCCAGCCCGGTCTCGCGCCGGACGGAAAATTCAACCCAGCGCGACTGAGAGAGCTGGCTCGGGAACAACAGCGAAAACAGCACCACCAGCAAGAAGCCCAACGGGATGGAAATCAGGCCGGGGTTGCGAAGCTGGATCAACGGCTCGCTCAGGCCGACAAGGCTGGTGGCCGAGGCTGGAATTCCGTTGGCGATGGCCGTCTGCGCGGCGGCATCGCTGACCCATTTGGCGCGTTCTTCCGGTGTCGCTTGCAGGGTGCCGTTGTCGATTTTCTCGACCTTGGTGCTGGCCGCCGTCGCCGCGCTGATCGCCGTCTGTTTTTGCATCAGCGGGTAGGTCATGTTCGGCGACACCAGTACCAGTCCGATGGACAGGATCGTCCCGCCCAGCAACCCGGCCACCACGCCGGCGGTGCTGCAGCGTTTCCAGTACAGCGTCAGCAGGAGGGCAGGCAGGTTCGCCGACGCCGCCACCGCATAACCGAGGCCGACGAGCTGCGCGACGTTCTGACCCTTGGCGGAGATGCCCGCCAGAATGGCCACGGCGGCGATGGCCAGGGTCGCGATGCGTGCGGCGTTGGTCTGCTCCCGTTCGGTGGCCTTGCCTTGGCGAACCGCCCCGACGTACACGTCATGGGCCAGGGTGGACGCGGCGGCGAGGGTGAGGCCTGCAACCACGGCGACGATGGTGGCGAAGGACACCGCCGCGACGAAGGCCAGCATCAGGTTTCCCGCGAGGCTGTCAGGGCCGCCCCCGAGGAATTGCGCGAGCATCGGCGCTGCGAGGTTGCCGCCCTTGTCCATGGAAACCACCGCGAACGGACCAAGGTGCAGCGCGGCGGAGAACCCGATCACCACGATGAACAGGTGGCAGAGACCGATGAGCAGCATTGCGGTCAGCGCCGAGGTGCGGGCCTGCTGGGCGTCACGCACCGTGAAGAAGCGCATCAGAATGTGTGGCATGGCGGCCGTGCCCAGCACCAGCGCCAGGCTCAGCGAGATCTGCTCAACCGGGTTTTTCAGGTACAGGCCTGGCTCCATGAAGCGTTGACCGGCCTGTTCAAGCGACAGATTCGACACCCCGTTCAGCAGCGTTCCGAGCACATGTTTCTGTACGGCGGCGTTGCCAACAAGGTCGCTGAAAAACGCGCTGATGTTGAAGCCATAGGGTGCCCAACTCAGCACCACCAGCAAGAAGCAGAACGAGATCAGCAGGGTGGCTTTGAGAATCTGTACCGAGGTGGTCGCCCGCATGCCGCCGAACAGCACGTAAATCAACATCAGACCGCCCACCGACACCACCGATATCTCGAACGGAATGCCAATCAACGCGGCGATGATGACGGCGCCGCCGACGATTTGCGGGACCATGTAAAACAGCGCCACCAGCACGCTTGATAGGGCCACGGCAGATTTCGAGGCACGGAAGCTGTTGCGGAAAGCGAGCACGTCGCCGAGGGTGAACTTGCCCAGATTGCGGCAAGGTTCTGCCACTAATAAAAGGACTGGGATGAAAGAGATGAAGAAGCCGATGACGTAGGTGATGCCGTCCAGCCCATAAATGGCAATCAGGCCTGAAACGCCCAGGAATGCGGCAGCAGACAGGTAATCCCCTGCAATCGCCAGCCCATTCATTTTCCCGGAGAGCGCACCGCCGGCGGTGTAGAAATCCTTGACTGAGTTGTTCTTTCGCGCAGCCCAGTAAGTAATCGCCAGGGTGATAAAGAACAACAGTGCGAACACACTAAAGGTCATGGCCCGGTTGCCGTCCGACACTAAGGTCGAGGCCTGACTGTGAGTGGCAACCATGGAAAGTAGGGCCGCTGCTATAAGTTTCGCCTTGCCTGAAACATGAGCGGATGCGTGAGGGGAGCGGAGGAGGCGTGCGGAATTAATGTTTGACATGTTCATCCTGGAATCTCACGGAAACTTCAGTCACGAGGGAGGCGGCCATGCGATCAATGCCTTTCAGGCGATAGGCGTAGAGCACGGCAATGGCGGCGCCGAAAAAGTATTGACCCACGAGATAAATCAATCCGACGTTAATCGCGCCGATGACCTTGTAAGCCAGAAACTCGGGGAAGTAGGCGGACAGGACCGGGATCGCGAAGTACACGGCCATGCTGACAAACATCAAAAGAGACACCAGCCTTCTTCGGCGTCTAATCAATACGGCGAAATCGGGGTGCGCATAAATGGCGTTCCAGATGTTTTCAGGTTTCATGAACAGGCCTCGCAAGTGTGCAGTACGTTGGCGAGTCTAAATCAATGAAATGCTTCGCCAATCAGCAATGCCACAAGGCCTGTTGCATTCCTGCATCCCTATCTCAGTGCCCTGAAACCGGATGTGCGACGCTTTGGTGCGATTTGAAAATGCGAAGTGCTGACGGCAGCTCGATGGGCTGCCAGTGCACTGCTTCAAAGCGGGTTGAGGATAAGGGCGGGACGATCGGGCGCACGTTGGCGGGGCGGCGTGTTTGAATGCGCTGCGTTTAAAACACCAAGAAAGGGGCGGGCCTGTACTAAGCGTTTCGGAAATGCTCGTCGTTTTTAAACAGCCGGGTCAAATAAGCGGTCATGGTTTTGATGCGGGCAATGTAACGCAGGTCCTGATGAACGCTCAGCCAGAGTTCTCGGGTAATGGCTGGGGTCGTCAGTTCAATTTTCCGAAGGCCGAAGCGCTCGGCTTCAGAAAACGACGGCAGCATGACCAGGCCCACGCCCGCCGCTGCGGCGAACATCTGCGACAGCATGCTGTTGGAGTAAAACACGATGTTCGGCTTCTCGATCAGGTCATCCAGCCAGCGCACGGCGCTGATTTCTATAAGCTCTTCGATGTAACCGACGAAATCGTGTTCGGCCAGATTCTGCGCATCCGGCAAGCCTTTCTCGGCGATGTAATCGTCTGCGGCGTAGAGGTTCAGTTCAAAGCTGGCCAGCCGTTCGGAATGGAAGCCATGACCCTTGGGTTCGAAGAAGCCGAGGAAGACGTCAGCCTCGCGCCGGGTGACCTGCAATTGGTGGGTCGACGTCACCAGCTCCAGGGTCACGTTCGGGTGCAGCGCTTGAAGCCTGGGAATCTGCCGGGTGAGGTACAGCGAGGCGAGCCCTTCCATCGTGCCGACTCTGACGCGGCCCGCGATTTCGTTGGTGCCTGTGTACAGCTCGTCCAGCAGCCCGGAAAACCCGGCGCCCATCAGCTCGACCTGCGCCAGCAGCCGGGCACCCTGATCATTCAGCTGCAACCCGGTGTTGCCGCGTTCGAACAGGCTGAAGCCGAGGCTGTATTCCAGATGATTGAGCCGACGGCTCACCGTCGATTGATCGACCTTGAGCTGCTTGCCGGCCTTGGACAGATTTTCGCAGCGGGCCACGTGCATGAAAATCCGGAGGTCGTCCCAGCTTAGATTTTCAGCTCTCATCGATACGTCCTGGCGGCAGAAAGGCGAGGCTCATTATCGAGTGGCCCTTGCTCAAGCTCAAGGGCGTTTATCACCGGGGCGTCTGGCCTGATCAGGTCACCTTGAAACGCTGCACCAGCGCCGTGAGTTCGATGCTCAGGCGCGACAGCTCGGCACTCGCCTCTGACGTCCTCAAGCTGTTTTCCACCGACTCGTCCGCGATGTCGCGCACCTGCACCAGACGGCTGCTGATCTGTTTCGAGGCTTCGGTTTGCTGGTCCGCCGCGGCTGCAATGTTCAGGTTCATGCTGTGAATCGACGCCACAGAGCCACGGATTTCGCTCAGCACCTGTCCGGCGGCCCGGGCCAGTTCCACGCTGGAGTGGCTCATGCTTTCGCTTTGCGCCATCAGCGCCGTGGCGTCCCGTGCCCCGTTCTGCAATGACAGGATGAGTTGCTCGATCTCTTGAGTGGATTGCTGCGTGCGCTGTGCGAGGCTGCGAACTTCATCGGCCACGACCGCAAACCCTCGTCCACTTTCGCCTGCACGTGCGGCTTCGATGGCCGCATTGAGGGCGAGCAGGTTGGTTTGGTCGGCGACTTCGCGAATGACGCCCAACACCCCGTCGATCTGTTCGCTGTCGTGGCGCAAGCGAGTCATGGCCGTGCTGCATTGCGTCACGTGGGTCAGCAACTGATCGAAGTGAACCAAGGCCTGGGCGATGATCTGGTCGCCCTCGACAGTGCGTTGCTCCGTCACCTCGGTGGCGTGGGAAGTGTCTCGGGCGTTTTGCGCAACGTGCTGCGCGCTGGCGACCATGTCTGCGACGGCCACGGCCACTTGCGAGGTCTGCTCCCGTTGCTGTCCGGCGCCCACGTCGTTTTGCGTGGTGATGACAGACAGTGCCTGCGCGGCCGAGGTCAGGCGCTCGGCACCGCCGCCAATCCGGCCGATGATTTGCCGAAGCTGTTCGGCCATGTCCTGCATGGCCGTCATCATCTGGCTGATCTCGTCTCGGTTGCCGGTGGTGAATTCGCTCGACCCGAACTGGCCTGTCTTGGGCTCGCCCGTCACATCCCCCGACGCGATCTGACGGGCGAGCAGCAGGGCGCGGTTCAACGGCGGGATGATTTGTCGCGTGATGAGCCAAGCGGCGCCCAGTCCCAACAACAGCGTCAGCGTGGCGGTGGTGAAGAGGAACCATTGCGCGAAACGCACATCCGCCTGACGCCCCTCGACATGCTGGCGATAAAGGGTGTCGCCCAGGGTTTGCAATTCCTTCGCCTGTGCAAGCATCTGCGCCTTGGCTTCCAGGCTGGTTTGAATGTCCTGACGGAATTGCGCCACCTGATCCTGATACACCAGCACGGTGCTGAGGGCTTCTTCCAACAGTTGCTGGAGGTTTTCGTTCGGCAACTGCTCCCACAAGTCGTTGCCCTGCTGGCGAATGCTGTCAGCACTGGAGGACAGCATGCGGTGCGCGTCGTCTGTCGGGTTCTGCACGTAACTGTCGACCTGATCCTGCAACGTGGCGGTCAGTGATTGCAGTTTCACGGCGGACTGAAGGGCGCCGCCGATGCGCACAGGGTCACCCGCCAGCGCGTCGAACAGTCCACCGGTGACGTGCTCCAGTCGGCTCTTGATCTTGCCGATCACCGGCGTCATCAGGTGTTGAGCGTCCTGAGCGTGACGACGGGCCGCGACGAAATGGTTGAACGTGTCCTGATAGCTACCGCGCACAGTCTTGATGCGCTGGACGGACGCCAGAGCGCGGTCACCGGAATCGCTCTGGACGCTGGCCACGATCTGGTCGAACCGTTCAATTTCCCGATGAAAGGCTTCAACCGCCGACGCCTCCATGGCGCGGTCGAAGTCATGCTCCTGAAGGCGAATCTTCGCGATCTGGCTGTCCAGGGAAATGCTGTCCACCAGCGACTGGCTGCGGGTCGCGAGTTGGTTGACGTTGTACAGCGCGCTCCAGGTCAGCAGCGCGGTCAACAGCAGTACCGCACCAAACCCGGCGATCAATTTGCCCCTGACCGACGTCATCATGCCGGGCCTGCCTGCGCCAGACGGATGTCCACTTCCCGGTCGACGAATTGCCATTCGACCGATTCGCGCAGGCGCGCCAGCAGATCGTCGAACGCGGCGCTGTCCGCCGGGGCAAATTCGAACCAGGTGACGAAATCAAAGGGCTGAGCCATGGCGAGATCGCGGCAGTGATACAGGCGTCGGGCGATGGCGGGGAGATACCGCATGCCGATGGCAATGTGGTTGGACTGCGTTTCGATGATTCCTCGGCGCTCATCCTGGGTCAGCGCCCACCACGCCGGATTCTTGCGCAGCGCGATCAAGGCCGCGCAGGTGGCGGCGAGGCGCCCGAGATCGGGCTGGCGGGCAGTGAGCGCGGTTTTCTCATCGCGGGTCACGTAGCGCTCGTTGCTGGTAATGCCTTGCAGGTGCCAGACGGACACGCTTGGGGCCTCAATTGCGACGCCCGGCAGAACCGACACGCGCGCGGCATCTGGTAACGGCGCCCCTGTGCGATTTGTCTGGCGCTGGATCTGCCAGGGCCCTTGTTCCCCGGCGATAAAATTGAACAGCCGTTGTGGCGTTGCGCTCATCGTGAATACTCGGAAAAGACTGCACGACTCGGGTGCAGCGCGTGGATGAACATCAGGCGGCCACCGACGGTGTGAGCCGTTGGGCGAGGTGCTGGATCAACGCCTGATCGGGGACCGGTTTCAACTGGTCAGCCGTGCCTTTTTTGCCGGTGCCACGGACCCTGAGCAGGTTCCCCTGATCGGGCCGGTAAAGTTCGTAACCCATTTCGCAGGCCGGGCAGAACACCAGATCGCCTGCGCCATGGGTGCGCGACACGACGACCGTCGGGCCACAGCTTTCACAACGCCTGAGCGGAATGCCGGCATCGGTATGACCCAAAATGTGCTGCAACCCACCTTCACGCCCCAGGCTGACGAATAAATGTGCATAGACCTCGTGAAACTGGCTGCCTGCGCTGTCCTCGACGATCTTCAGTGCATCATCGAGCGGCATGCCCTTGCGATAGGGCCGGTCGCTGGTCATTGCGTCGAAGGCATCGCAAATGCCGGTGATGGCGGCCATTCGCGGAATCTGGTCGCCGATCAGTCCTCGCGGATAGCCCCGTCCGTTGGGCATTTCGTGGTGGGACCAGACCGCATCCATTACCAGTCCGGCCAGCGGGTGGGTTTCCAGTAAACGTTTGCCGATCTCGGGATGGGTCTTGATGACGTCGTATTCGTGCTCCTCAAGCCGACCCGCCTTGCGCAGCACCGCATCGGGAATGCCGATCTTGCCCAGGTCATGAACAAAACCTCCCAGCGCGATCAACTGCACCTCGGTCGCGGGCAGACCGGCTTTATTTGCCAGCAGCGCGCAATACTGAGAAACCCGCCACAAATGCCCGCCGGTGTAGGGGTCCCGTGCTTCCACCAACCAGGCCATCGACAACAGGCTGGCCAACAATGGCGTGTCGGCGGAGGGCGATGGGGGCACTGGCGTTCCCAGCCAGTCGTTCAACTTTTGCATCAGTTTCATGGGGTATCGGCTTCCGAAGGGGAGTGAGCACGGCTGGCTTTGTGCCGCTATGCCACCCATTTCGTTGGCGAAGAGCGTTTGGTTACAGGCCTTTGAGATATTTTTTTGGGGCGGCGCGCAGGTGGCAATTTTGGTGGGTCGGCTGTGGTACAGGCCGGGCAAGCTCATCGGAACCTGTGCATTTTTTATCAGCCGTTGAGACAAGATGGCGAATTTTTAAGTGCCTTCGGCGAACCTAAAATCGACTCCCCTGTTTGAATACGGCTGTTCTGCAATGACCCGCCGATCTTTTTGGAGAGTAGAACCATGAGCAATTCGCAAAAAGTCGCCATCGTCACCGGCGCATCCCAAGGTCTTGGCGCGGCAATCGTCGCGGGCTATCGTAATGCCGGTTTTGCCGTGATCGCAAACTCCCGGAACATCAAGCCATCGTCGGACACCGGCGTTATCGCCGTGCCGGGTGACATCGCCAGCCGCGAAACGGCGCAGAAGCTGATCGACACCGCCATTGAACATTTCGGTCGTGTCGACACGCTGATCAACAATGCCGGCATCTTCATCGGTAAGCCGTTCACGGAATACACCGCCGATGACCTGGCCCGCATGCTGCAAACCAATATTCACGGCTTCTTCAACATTACCCAGCTGGCCATCCCGGAAATGCTGAAGCACAAGAACGGCCACATCGTTCAAATCACGACCACCTTGGTCAACCAGGCGTTGACCGATATTCCAGCGGGCCTGGCACTGATCACCAAAGGGGGTCTGGACGCAGTCACCCGCGGTCTGGCCATCGAATACGCGACCCAGGGTATCCGCGTGAATTCCGTGGCACCCGGCATCATCAAGACGCCGATGCACGGTCCGGAAAATTATGAGTTCCTTGGCAAACTGCACCCAATGGGCCGCATGGGTGAAGAGCAGGAAATCGTCGACGCCGTGATGTACCTGGAGAACGGCGCGTTCGTCACCGGCGAGCGCCTGAACGTCGACGGCGGCCAGCACGCCGGTCGCTGGTAATCGACGGCTTGTCGACGCGGGTCGTGGATCACGCGGCGCCGCTCTGAATGCGCGGCTCGTAGCACGGCGTTTGGTGTCGCACTTGAGAGCGAGTCGGGGGTGGTTTCGGAATGAAGGGCGGGGCGGGAACTCGCCGCCTCGCCTGATTTCGAAAGGGCCACACCCGGCTGTCATTTCGGGCCAAGGCCTCAGGTTTTAACGCTGTCTTAACCAGCGGGTGAAAGCCTGCCTTTTTTTAGAGGGCTTTTCATGTTGCGATCAGAACTCTCGCGCCTGGCGCTCGCCTGTGCGTTCATTTTTACGGCGTCCACCGGCGCTGCGGCCGATGCTTCCACGTCCCGCTACGGGGAAAATCTGGAAGGCTTCAAATACCCTTATCCGTTGCATTATTTCGCATTCGAATCCCAAGGCACCCACCTGCAGATGGGCTACATGGACGTGCCGCCCACAGCGAACGCCAACGGTCGAACAGCGGTGTTGATGCACGGCAAGAATTTTTGCGGCGCCACCTGGGAAGACAGCATCAAATCCCTGAGCGCTGCCGGATACCGCGTGGTCGTGCCCGACCAGATCGGCTTTTGCACCTCGACCAAACCGGATCACTATCAATACAGTTTCCATCAGCTGGCGGACAACACCCATGGGTTGCTGGCCAGCCTCGGCATCAAGAACGCTGACATCATCGGTCACTCTACGGGCGGCATGCTTGCCGCTCGCTACGCGCTGAGCTACCCCGAGCAGACCGCTAAGCTCGTCATGGTCAACCCCATCGGCCTGGAAGACTGGAAAGCGAAAGGGGTGCCGTGGCGCAGCGTCGATCAGTGGTATCAGCGTGAACTGAAGCTTAATGCCGACGGCATTCGCAAATACGAGCAGGCGACCTATTACGCTGGCCACTGGAAGCCGGAATACGAGCGTTGGGTGGACATGCTCGCGGGGCTGAACGCGGGTGCCGGGCATCAGAAAGTGGCGTGGAACTCCGCGCTGATCTACGACATGATTTTCACCCAGCCGGTCGTTTACGAATTGCCCAGCCTCAAGGTGCCCACGGTATTGCTGATCGGCGATGCCGACACCACGGCGATTGGCAGCGACATTGCGCCACCCGAGGTGAAAGCCCGGATCGGGCATTACAACGTCCTGGGCAAAGAAACCGCCAAGCTCATCCCGGGCGCCAGGCTGGTGGAGTTCCCTGGGAAAGGGCACGCACCACAAATGGAAGATCCGGTGCTGTTCAACAAGACGCTGCTCACCGAGCTGGACCGCAACTGATAGCGTGAGGTGCGTAAAGGGAAGCCGCTGTCTGGGGGGCTTCCCTTTTTTGTATTCGTTTCTCAGCGCTCACCGCTAGGATTGGCGGTGCTGAAGCAATGCGCGTTCGAGCCTCATCAGTGCGCCTCTCAATGCCTGTGCGTGATCCTTCAGCGTGATCGGCGGGCTTTCATCGTCACAGGCGTGTTCAAGCTGGTCACAAAGAGCAATGACCTCACTGGCGCTGATGATCCGCGCGGCGCCTTTGATCTTGTGTGCGATGTCGCGCATCTCCTGGCGATTGCCCCGTGTGCTCACGTCGTTCAGCTCTTGGGCATCGTCACGACAGCTGCTGATCAACTGTTTGATCAGGTGTTCGATCATCGTCGGACGGTCGCCGGTCAGCGCCAGGATACTGCCCATGTCGAACGGTGGATTTTCGGTCTTGAGCCCCCGGTAGCGTTGCCCGACCCCGATTCGTGACAGCCGATCATTGAGTGCGGTGAGGCTGATCGGCTTGAACAGGCAGTCGTCCATGCCGGCCTCGCGGCAGCGCAGGATTTCCTCGGGTTGTGCATTGGCGGTAAAGCCGAGAATGGTGCACGGTTGCTGATCACCCTCGCGTTCGTGGGTGCGGATTGCCCGTGTCAGGTCGTACCCATTCATGACGGGCATGTTGCAATCGACGATCACCAGATCGAAGTGTCGGACCAGCCAATGCTCCAACCCTTGAGCCCCCTGTTCGGCCACCTCGCAACGATGCCCCAGGAACACCAGTTGCTGGCAGAGCAACAGACGGTTGGCGGGATGATCGTCGACCACCAGAATGTCCAGCGTCGCGGTGTCATGCTCGCTGTTCTCCTTGACCACGGGAAGGTTGGCCAGCGGGTCGAGAGGCGTCAGGTCGAACATCATGTGCACGCGGGTGCCCTGGCCGGGCTCGCTGTCGAGGGTCAGGGTGCCGCCCATCATTTCGCACAGACTGCGACAGATGACCAGTCCCAGCCCGGCGCCGGTTCGGGCCAGTTGCCCGCTGTTGTCGGCCTGAGCGAAGGGCGCGAACAGCCGGGCCTGATCCTCCCGTGTAATGCCGATGCCGCTGTCCTGGATGACCACGTGCAGGCGAACCTGTTGCTCGGTGGCGGAGTCCTCGGCTTGCAGGCTGATGCGGACCTGGCCCTGCTGGGTGAACTTGATTGCGTTACTGATGAGGTTGGAAAGAATCTGCTTGAAGCGCAGGGGATCGATGAGCACATCGATGTTGATGCGGCTGTCCAGGTCCAGTTGCAGCGAAAGGCTTTTTTGCCGCGCAAGACCGTCGAAAACCCGGACCACCGACTCTACCAACTGCCGAAGATTGGCCCGCTCAGGGCTGAGGGTCAGGCGACCCGACTCGATGCGCGCATTTCGCCATTTACGACAAGCATTCGTCAAAAAAATCTTCAGCTCTTGATCTTCATTATCTTATCGCTACGTTTTTCTGAGTTTTCTGTACCCAGATACGCGGGTCACTCGACCTCCTCAGATTTGTCATTCAGTCAAGAAAAACCATCATGTTGCCTGTGTGCTGGGGAGTGACCCTACGCTGGATTCTCCATTAGTGCGTTCCGATGATGTCAATCATATTCTACAAGTTGTGACTCTTTTAACCATTGTTTCGCTTTTGTTTTTAAATATAAATAAATTAACAATGCGAAAGTTTGGTTGTTTTTAATAATATTTTCTGTATTATGTTTGGTGTAAATAAAACAATATAATGGTTTTTGTATGCGTAAATTTGACTTTAGAGCTGAATGCCTAAGAGATGTTTTTCTGTTTCTTGATGCGGTGAGCGTTAAGTGTAGAATTCTGACTTGCACATTTGTCCCGGACTCTACCTTTCCAGATGTAGATGTTTCGTTTTTCGCCCCGTGCCAGCTTGACGATCTGTTAGTGATAGCCCGCTCAATAGAAGACGCGCACGTGATTGTTGAGAGTCTAGAAACGTCGAGTTAATGGTGGTTGTTGCTGGTGTGGCAGTTTTCATATGCCGGCTGTTGTAAAGGTCTTAGGAGAGGGCTAGATGCATACTGACTCATAGTGGGGAACTGGCCGATTACTAACAGGCGTTTTCGCTGAACCCGGAGAAATATTGCAGCATGTACAACCGAGTTTTCACCTCAGATTTGCCAAGATACTTTCACCGATATTATGGGTACGGCGCTGAGGGCTTGGTCAGGTCCTGACGCTCAACCCCCCAGTTCGCCCAAAGCCATTTGAAAGCGGGCGCTGAGAAGCTATCCCGGTCCCACAGCATCGCCACCTTCTCCTCGCTCTGATTCAGTCTTCACTGTCGCTTGCGACGGCTTCGCTTCCAAATCCCCAAGGACCCCAAAGCTCAATTGCTTCCAAATCTGATTTGATCCTGGCCATCATCTCCTCAGGTGTATTCTGCTCGATTCGAAGGTACGCAAGCGTCAGGAGGGCTAGGGGATGCATGCCCATGCTGCGCGATATCTCATCCACCTTCCCCACAGTGGGCAATTTCTCGGCACGTTCAACGGCGCCTAGGTAGGAACGCCCGCTAACGCGCTGGGAAAGCTCCAGGATGGACAGATGATTGCGTAAGCGTACTTCCCTCAAAGCGATACCCAAGGCTTGGCGTAGCTCCTCGTCTGCTGATTCCATCGTGTCTCATGCCCGCAAAAGCAAGCATAGGGCCAGATATCGAAAAAACTTGCGACTCCCTATAGGGTGTTTTACTATTTGAATTCGAGAAGAAAGTCATGTAGCGTATTTGTTAATTAACCGACTGCTGCCTTAAGGTGGCCTGATGTCAGCAACTTTTGCTTCTCGTGTTACTCCATCTTTCAGCCTGTAATGCAGTTATCTGCTTTGAGGGCATGTACTTTGTATGCCTTAATTTTAGTTAACTCGGTCAGTGTCAATGTTATTGTCCTTATAGGAGCCCCAAGTGAACGAAAAGCTTGAGAGAACCCTGCTGTCAAAGTTTCCTGAAATTTTCAATATCAAGGAATCAGACCCTGATGACTATCTGTGGGGGATTGACTGTGGAGATGGCTGGGCTCCCTTGATAGCTGCTATGTGCAGGCAGCTTCAGTTTCGCGTCGACGCCACAGCCCGACCACAGATCGTCGCTACCGAAATCAAGCACAAGATGGGAATTCTGAGATGCACGTTTTCCGGTGCTGATGACTACTGCAATGGTGTAATCGACACAGCAGTCGCTATGTCTTACGTAACCTGCGAGCTGTGTGGGAATAAAGGGGTGATGGCGCGAGGGCCAAAAGGCTGGGTTCGTGTGCTGTGCGATCAATGCCGCCTTGATAACCCTGGCTAAGCACACCTAGTACCACTGCAATTCCAACCTGTAAGCAAAGAGGACTAATACCGTGTTTCAAACTCACTCGAAAGCCCCCTTAGGTGGTGGTGTCACTAGCGACACCTTCTACGATCACGTCTCACATTCTTTGGACGCCAGACTGTTCTGCGCGAAAGCCTGCTATCTGGGCGATCGTCCTACAGATTTCCCAGAGCATCGAATGATGATGACTCCCAGCCTTGTGTTGCTCGACCGAGTGTTGAGTGGGAAGGAGAAGGGCGTATCAATCGATACGATCCAAGTTTTGTCCCCAAATGACGCTGGGTCTGCGGAAGACGGGGTGTACGGCTTAGGGCGCGTAAATCGGATAACACGTCTCAAGCCGGGACGAGGACTGCCGCGCTATTTGGTGGAGACCACGGCGGGAAATATTCTGAGCGGCGATGCAGATGGGCGTTGGGCTAGCTACACGCGAACTGTCTTGTTCGATTCCACGATTTCGCAGCTTACCGATGAGGCTGTAGCAGACAGCGCAGAGCAGGCGATCGCCGACATTCGGACTGATGTGATCGTCCGAGTCTTGGACCTCTATACAGTACATTCGGAGATGACCGAGGGCTGGTGGCGCCAAAGAAATCCTGAGTTGGACAACAAGGCGCCCAGCGAACTCAGGACCCTAGCTGAGTACCGGAAGCTAACCGCATTGCTTCAGGTGCTTGAGCGCGATTGGCTTGGCAAAGGCGGGCAAGAAAGTGACTGATAGCTCAAGCCTCATGATGGCGAATCATCCACAGCTTCTGCGGCGACTCCTCCGGCATTTCAGTGAGGAGTACACGTTGGATGACGGTCGCACCCCATGGCGAGTACTCCGCGCGTGCGTGTCATCGCCGCGTCTCGCAGATGTTTATGTGAAGGATTTTGATTCGGCAGGATTTACTGAAGTGGGCGACAGCTTTTTAGAGAAGCACACTATGCTCGCTGACCGACCTCAAAAGACATATGGCGTGAGCCTTGAGCGCTGGGGGCAAATCTCGTCGTCAATCACCGAGGTCGAGACGTTCGCGTTTAGGGACGCGACTGTGAGCCAAATCCAAATTTGGCCTTTTGATCCGCTGATTCTGTCGCCGGAGGCGATGAAGATTGCCGTTGCTGTTTCATACACAAGCCTGGAGTTGATCAGAGAGCCAAGGGTAGTAGGAGCCGTCAATGATTTGTTGCGAGAGTACAACGTCCAGGCAGACCCAGAGGAGCGTTGACGCGTCTGAAATCAGTCTCCAAGGAAAGCGGTACGTTTCTGAGCTAAAAGCGCTGGGGCCATTCCGGCCGATCCGGCCGAATATAACGAGCGGGGTCAACATATTGCTTTCTTGATCGTTCATCGCAAGTCATCTTGAGACTCTTAAATTCGAGCCGTGCTACTGCATTACGGTCTGAGCAAAAGGCGCTTGCGCTTTTTTATTATGATCGGGATTACTGGACCTTGATCCGGTGCCGAACAATCCAATTGTTCATCGGTCGAGTGTTCAACTCGCTCATTTGAACGTACCCTGAGCGATTCAAAAAGATAGAGTTTCATTTGTCGTGCTATCTGCAAACAGCGCATGTTGTCATTTGTATTAAGAAAGTACGCTATTTTGAATGTTTTTTTTGCAATGTAGAGATCAATTTCAGCTTGCGTATAGTTGGTTTCTAATACAGGCAGAGCTGAATTTTGAAGATCAGTGAGATTTTGATATCCCAGTACTTTTGCAACTATATTCATTGATTTACCAAGGGATTCGATTTCTGGTGCTAGTTTTCTCAGGGTTTTTGCTACGGAGGTCATCTTTTTTAAATGCAAGTCGTGTCTGCTGATTGGTAGCTTTTGGGGTATCATGAGTAGCTCCTATGTTCGTCAGTCGTTAGATGATCAACTGGCTATCTCATGATTTTTCGATCACCGAGAGTTAGCAGTTTTCATCTGGAATTTAGATTTGGTACTGGATGCTGTGTGTAAATAAAAGCAGCCCGCCGGCGATGTTGTCAAGGGCGTTGTTGAAATTTTTATAGAAAGCGTTGATGCGATATTCATATATTAAAGTGTTAAGTATTTAAATTCTGTCAGTGTGATTTTTGATTCTTTAAAGTCAAGTGCTTAGAGGCCATTGGATTCGTTAGTCAGAGTAGCGGCCTCATGATAAAGAATGCCTGCCGTAGAAAGCGCTTCAGTCTTTTCGATGAGATACTGGTCCTGAACATAGGGGGAGATCCGGTGATTTGCCGAGTCACAAGCTCGGTACAGTGATCGGGCTGCCGAGCTGTATCGCCTGGGATCCTTTCCCCCATCACCTAGGCCGAGACCGTTGTGTTTATGGCGAGGACGGTTAACCGAATTCAGGTCTAGCCTTTCAATTCGAGGAACCTGAACCTAGAGGCGAGGGAGATTGCTGTCGCTTTTCCCAAGGCAGCTGCGCTCAGCGTTGATGCATTGGTCACCCTGCGACCAGCAACATCAGTGGCCGCTCAAGCGCTATTTGTCAGTTTCCTCTTGGGCAAGCGTGTTGATCTACTGCTTAGCCTTTCTTGTTAAGCAAGCCCGAACTGCTTCATCGTTGCCATCAGCGCGCCGACCAAAACGGCTAGCCCAATCGCAGATGTCCATTGGGCTGAAGGGGTTTCTGAAAACCAAGAGCCTTTAGAGGGATACTTCCCTAAAGTGAAGATCTTCATCAAAGGCCAGCCGATAGGGAAGCAAATTGCCTGGAATATAAACTCAACCAGTGCAGCCAGTAGATCATTCAATTGACGCTTTTACTCCCAGCCGCGTATGAGTTTTTAATCATGAATCAGCTAGTGCTTGAGTGATTCTGCACCATTTTGGGAACAAATAGAGTGCCCCGTAAAAGGAATGCAGTGGACGTATTATAACGATGCAAGCCCTTGTAGGAAATTGGCAGGGAAGGTTCATCGCCTGAAACCAAGGTTTGAAAATTTGTCCGCCAGACGTTTATGTCGTGCCATTCATTCGGCCGTGGCCTACAGCATAAAACCCGGAAAAGAAATCTGGGGCCATTCCGGCCGATGCGGCCGAATATTCCGAGCGGCCGGTGCGGCTTGTATTGTGCGGCCCGGCGCACAGTGGAAGGACGCTTGGTACGGCCGATTACACCCGCTTTCTTTCGTGTCCCGCTAACTCGGAAGTAAGCTATGGATTCGATCTGAACACCTCAGCTCGGTGGTACTGTAGGAATGGGAGGTGGTAGTCAGTGAGTTCCTTGACTAAGCGCATATCGCCTTTGATGCCTAGGATCTCGGAGGTCGACGATTTCAACTGAGGCGACAGTCTTATCTGGCCGTCATCCTCGAAGGTGATGAGCCCCTTGTCGAAGGCCGCGTCCAGATTCGGAAGAAGTAGAAGGCCGTTGGGCATAGTCGTGGCCTCATAGAAATCACAATCGCGCCAGGGCTTCATGTGCGAAGCGATCAGTATTTCGAGCACCTTGCATCCAGTGACTGCGCAGCCACCCCAATAGCTGATAAGCGAGTCACGAAACCTACCTTGTCCAATTCGTGCTTTCTGGTAAGCGATGCGGTCTTTTATGGGCAGCGCCAGAGCGTCAGCTTCCGCAGCCTGTAGGTCATCCCAAGCATCAGCGTCGTTGGTTTTTGTAACCAAGCCGAGTTGCTCCAGGGCCGTAGCCACTTCTGGCCTCAGAATCCATTGAAAATGCCCATCGCGGTCCTTGTCTGCATGGGCATTGCACAGCGTGTAAGTCCACCGAAGGTCCCCTTCGACGACAACATCTGGCGTGTGGTCCATGAGTTCAGCAATTCGACGAGCAAAATACCCATACTGAATATTGGCCGTGCCGTAGGCGGTGTAGCTCTCATCTGCGGCGAGTGACAATCGCGTCGCGCTGATCAATCGGCCTGGCGATCTGTAGTTAGCTTTGAGCATTGCGAATCCGTTCTGTATCAGTTTGGAGTCTTCTTTTGCTAGCTCGCTCAGCGCGGCCTTGTAGCGCTCCACCGAAACCATAACTCGCTCCTTATCAATTTTATGTGTTGAAAGCTCAATCCGCGCCCGGCGCAGATGTCTTCGATGAATCGCGCAAGCAGGGATTTTGACGTAGCCCCAATCGATCAAACCACCCTTGATGGCATATGCGCTTTGTCTAGGCGCCGATGGATAAGTGAAACGATGGTGAGCAAATCCTCGGCGTCTTCCTTAGTCATTTCCCAGTGGATGCGAGCTTCATGTGCTGTGGGGTTACGGAACATTCCGAAGGTGCCTCGGACCAAATTTGCGAATCCGCTCTGTTCGCTTTTCTCGCTGACCGTAGAACGCGGATTGATTGCTAGAAGAGGAGGCTCGCCTCCGAGCACGCGATCCACCAGCGTTCCTCCGTCGTCGGTCAAACCGGTGCGTGTTCTCATTTTTGCGGCAACACTCTTCACAGCTTCTTGAACGGCGTGGAAGTAGTTGTCCGCCAAAAGCTCTGCACGGCAGAACTCCAAAACATCTGGATGCACACCTCGGCCTTCCAGATCTGCACGAAGGTCACGGGCTCGACGTTGAGCTTCAGGGAGGGTGTGTACCGCGTCCGCGGACACGAGATTCCCTGCCTGATCGACTTGGAGAGATGCAAATGCCAAGGCCTGGTTGAGAAGTGCCCGCATGGGTTCGAATCGCTCTGGCGACTGGCTGTATCGGGCAGGTTTCATGGCGAACCGTATGAACGCCAGCACATGGCTTCGATCGCGCTTGGTGTTTTGACTTTCGGCGAACGCGTTATAGATTCTAATGCGCTTCGTAATTGCGCCAGGATCACTCATCTTGGCGGAGGCGAGGAGAAACTCGATTTCCCTGCCAGTTAGACCCGCTCCTGTATCACCTAGGGCGTTTGCAATCGCTTCTAGCTGGTCCTGAGAAAATAGCGCCATGTTGCCTCGCTGATCATGATGAGGTGAGCCTGTCGCGCGGCGTTCAAATCGCAACCAAGCAACCGACCGATTTACGATGATTGGCTTTGGTGAATGTGGCACTCAGGGTGTGGGTGCACCGTATTGCATCGGCGAGTAGGTCCAGCGCGTTTGTGCGTGATCGCTGTTGCTTATCCATCAGCTCAAGCTCTACGCGTTGACGCGTTCAGCCGGCGTGTTTTGCGTCGGATTAGTTCGCCGAGCTGACTTGATAAACATCGCTGTTCCTCCGTGACGCATATCAGTGTCGAACAGATCTGAAGCTCGGATGAGATCGCCCAGGGTTCGATACCCGTAATTCACAGCTGAAAATGAGCTGTTGTTGCGGATGTACTGACCAACTTGGCTGAGGTGCGACCAGCCTGCATCGTCGGCTGTCTTTTCTGCTGCCGTTCTGAGTAGTCGAACCAGTGAGGTGTCGTTGCGTAACTCGTTTCGAGAACGCTTAGGAGATGCAGACGCTTGATCTTCCGTCGCCTTATCCTGCTCGTCGCCCATAAGGTTTTCGGTATAAATAAACAGGGAACACGCATCCACGAATGGTCTCGGGGTTTTCTTCTCCCCAAATCCGTAGACCGGCAGACCGCTCTCCAATAGCCTAAGTACGAGCGGGGTAAAATCGCTGTCACTGGTCATGAGGGCAAATGCGTCGACGTTCTTGCTGTAGAGCAGATCCATCGCATCGATGATCATCGCCGAGTCCGTGGCGTTTTTGCCCTTGGTGAAAGCGAATTGCTGCATCGGGCGTATCGCGTAGGGATGGACTTTTTCGACCCATCCTGCCAAATGCGGCGAACTCCAGTTCCCGTGCGCATGCCTGATGTTGACCATTCCATATTTCGCCAACTCATCGAGTACGCCCCCTATAGCGGCATGGCTTACGTTGTCGCAATCGATGAGTAAAGCAATCCTTTTTGACTCCACAGCAACCACCTTCCAGTCCATTAGAAATGTCACTATGGCATCATGGGATCATCCTCGGCAAGGCGGCTTTAACGCAGGGCGATGAGGCATCCGACTGGGCGGGGAAGTAGGCTTTGATGTCATCGGTTTCCTGCATCCGAACTCAGATGTCGGCCAGGAATTGATGCTCAAAAAACGGAGGTAGTGCTCCGTAATCTGACTGGAGTGGGTGCCCGATGCGCGAGAAAATGCGCGGCCTTCAGCCCGCAATGTAAACCGGACCGATCCCGGGGTAAGAAAAGAGTAGCAACCAGCGCCTGACAAAAATCGCTGACTGCCCACCTACATGGATCTGCGATTCAGGACGCGTGCAGAAAATAGCTGCAAACAGAAATCGGCTGATATTGTGCCGTGCCAACAAACACATTCCACACAGAGGGAACGATTTTGACTTCAGAGGAAAAAATGACCGGCGACCTGTTTGAGGTGGATAAGCGCCTGTCGCTTAAACCGGTCCGAGACTTCAACAAGCTGGTCGGTGACGCCTTTGTGGCTGGACCTTGCACCTGTATTCGCTGCAAATCGGCTGGCGGTGTAGAGACAGGCTACGACCACCAACACACGTTTGAGATCGATGGCCGGCAGGTAAATCGTCGCTTCGCGATCACCTCGGGTAGCGATGTCCTAGCAGCTTTGAAAAAGGCATGGCTCTCTTATACCAAAGCAGACCTGGATATTTCAGGTGAACTACAACTGTCGACGGTCGAGCAATTTGTCGACGGCAGCATCCGCAATCGACTGATGCCGCTTTTCTTGGCGAGTGGGCTGGTGAAGGACGTGGATGGGAAACTCCAGTTGCAGAAGCAGCAGGATGCCTAAGCGTTGAACGACGCGATGCGCTCGATCTTCAATTTTTTTTTCTACTGCCACCATGGAGTGCAATCGATCGTGCGCTCCGGCGGAGGAGACATGTGATGGAACTCGTAACCCTCGTAGAGGTTGTGTTCAACCGGATCGGCACATCCTCCGGGGGTGGCAGTTTTTCCAGTCAGCGGCGGTTCGAAAAAACGGGCGAGATAGCTGACGAGAAGCCTGAGACCATATGTGAGTTCATCATTGCCACAGCAGAGGCGAATGGCGAACGCGTAGGCACTTTGACCGATCTTCAATGTGAACAAGCATACGGGAGGAGGCGGGGTGAGTATGTGTTCGATATTCGGCGGGCGAGCGTCCAGTACAGCCTACCCTATGCCACATGTAAGGTTTTTCCTGCCCTCAGCGTAGGTGGCCGTTTTTTCAGGCTTGAGGAAGTCGACGTATAAATTTTGTGTAGCGTAAGGGGGGGCATTCTCTGCGAGATTCGACTCGCCCCTTATCCGGATGTGTGAGACGCAGACCAAAGGCGCATCCGTCCTGGAAGCTGCCCAGGTGGGTCTTGAGTGAGCAGCTCTGCGGTCAGTGCGAGAAGCACCTCTCGTAGAATAAACTTTTGTCAGTACGAAGAGCTAAACCGGCCGTTACGGCCGAAAGCTCCCAGAAGGGGTAGGGGCAGAGGTTCAGCGAGAGGAGCGGGTAATGTCGCTGGCTTCTCAGCTCGCCTGATCTCAACCTCGCAGCGTAAAAGCCCCATCGTCAGACGAGCACTCATTTCCAATCCAGACCTGAGATGTCGAATTCAAAGACTTTATTGCCTTCTTGGTAGAAACCAGCTTCGATGAAGACCTTTTCTGATTTTCGAGCTTGGCCAATAAAAGACGATGTATTGCTGATGAATAAGATGTTCGAGCTGTGATCGTCAGGCTCGCTTGCAGTCATGCGCTGAGCACTGCCTTTAGAGAATCGCACACGGACATCACAGTCATCGTAGCCGCAGACGAACTGGCCTTTATCGATGGATATGTATACGGATGTACCCCAGCGAGGGTGCTTACGGATCGTGAGGGTGGCTCGCTGAGTACCCTCGTACGGAAATCTGAAATTCACAGTGTTAAGGGAAGAAACATACGCCCGGCGTACAGATTTCCCGGACATATTGTCTTCATTCTCTGCATAGTCCCAGATCAGGCCCATGGTCTGTTTCAGGGACCTTTCAGCTGCGGCTTGTTCGCGTGCCTTGGCTTCCTGAGCCCGTTGCTCAGCGATTTTTGAGTATTTATCAGCATTGGACTGGTGGGACGGATCAATTGCTGCGAGCTGCGCGTACGTTGACGCTTGGGCCTTGTAATCGTCCTGCTTGAGCCCGCTGAGCGAGGCTAGCAGTGTGGCTTTCTTCTGCTGCTTCTCAGCCTCTGCTTTTTGGGCAGATACCTTCGACAGCGCTTGGTCGATGTCGTAGCTACCGGCATTTCCATACTTCGATCCCAGCGCAGTAGCAGCGGCGTAATCTTGCTTGACGATCAGGGTGTTCATTTCTGCGAGGATCGCGTCCTTATTGGCCGCAACGTACTCGCGTTTCTCTTTTAGGGCTTGCTCGGCCTTTTGCTGGTTAGCAACTGCTTCTTGGGCTTGGCGCTGAGCACGGTCGGCGTCCATCGCGTTGTTACTTGTGTAAATGAAAAAGCCAAGGCACACCAAAATGATCACAGTTCGCATGCCTGGTGTGACGGGCACGTTAGTTTTTTCTTCAATCGAGCGATTGATTTGAGGCACAAAAATACAGGCTGCGATGAGCATGATCGCGCCTGATAAAACGCTCGCGAACATGCCTACCAAGCCAATGATCACAAACACGGCAAAAAGCAGCCACATCACAGCCGACTTAAAAACCATTCCTACCTTGGAATCAGCCACAACGATCTCTCCATGACGGCTAAAGGACGAGAATCGTAGGTGCTAGCAGAGTGCCAGTCAACGAGCGGAGGAGAGGCACTTCTCCGTTCAGGCTATTGGAAGAGTAGAGAGGGCTTATGAGGGCACAGAACCAGTGAGATCAGGTGTCAACCAATTAAAAGAGCCTGGATAGATGGAGGGTGTCCTCTATAGATAATGTGGAGTGGTCAGATCCGAACGTATGCCAGCAAGGTTGCAGATGTGCAGGGGAGACCTAGCCGATTCGGCGCAGCCAATAATTGACCATCGTGGCTAGGAGGTAAGACAGCCAAGTTGCGCCAGTTATAGTAACTGTACGCACCGCCCTGTAGTAGCCAGCGATGTCGGCGAGCCTGCGTAGCGATTCCACCAACGCTGGGTATCGGCATGCCTCGTTGTAATGTGGCTAAGACGCCTGGTACGCACTTCTTTGGGTAGATCTGGAGAAATGATCTCTGGGTCGTGCTCGAATCCGAACAGACGAATGGACCTAAAGGCGCTGGGCGGGTCGAGGCATTGGCAGGCATGCCCGGCTTATGGGCATGCCTTGTCAGAAGCCTTAGACGTTGAATCTTGCCGCAGAATCGAGTCCGTCAAGGTCGCCTTCTTCAATTTTTAGATCCAGCATCTGGATAATGAGGTCAGCCATATCGTCTTTGAAATTACGTTCTCCATCATGGTTAAGAACTCGACCTATCGCCCCAGCGATGACATCTGACAACTGAATGAGAGCGCTATTCTTGGATGAAGCAGTCTGCAATGAAGTCAGTTGAAGCTTATGCTCATACCGTTTATGGAAGGTTTCTCCGATACGGTCTCTTAGGTCGGAAATCACAAACGAGTCTAGCGATTGCTCTTCATCCACAGTTACCTCAACCTCTCTTGGTAGGTCTATCCTTCCGTTTTCCAGCTCATGAGCTGCGCCACGTGCCAGCATCAGCTCATGCAATTTGAGAATTGTTTCTTCGATCGGGCGATTGGTTTTGGCCCGTTCGACCGCTATGTACTTAAATCCTAGATATTCACGATTCTCTAAAATGACCCCTAGATACGATTTAAGTGTCTCGTAATCGCTTTTGCCGAATTTTGTAAAATGAATCTCTCTATTTTTCCAGACAGATTTCGCTTTCCAGTCATTTATTGCTTTGCTGGTGGCGAATACCGCTCTGCCATTGAGAACCCACACAGATGCGACCATAACGAACTTGTGGGTTTTTCCTGTTTCATCAGAAAATATATGCACTTTCTTGACCGGCGGTGAGTCATCAATGACCGCGCCTTCCATTTTTTCTTCATTTCTTCTGCGGCTTTTTTTGATTTCGGTATCCGCTAAAAACAGCTCATATTCATTTTGTATTTTGGCACGAGCACGAACTATGTAATGGAGCCTTTCCAGCTTGAACAAATCCTTCGGCAGAATTCCGCTTTCCTTGTAAAGATCCGGTTGGAATATTTCCCAGTATTTCAAAGAGAGCGAGATGTCGCTGTTTCGAGTGTGGGGGTAAAGATTTAGTATATATGCAACTCTGGGTTTCAAAGAAGAGAAGTCAGCGGCAGCCACAGAAGCTAGAAGCTCTTTCTTCTCCTTTTCAATCTTTTCATCTTTGGTTAAAGGTTTCTTCTTTGGCTTTTCTTTGTCGTCACTAAGAGGTAGCGGGACATCATCTTCAATAGGGTAAATTTTGCTCATTACACATTCCTTGTTTTCAAGCTGCACGGGTTGCTTTGACTGCGATCAGGCGAGGCATTTCTGAATGATAGCCTATGGCTTGCACTGCATACATGCGAGCAGTGTTGAGCCTTTGAATAGAACTCAAAGCCAACTGAAATTCAAAATTCCAGATCCCAATATATGGGATTAATAGTCATATGTTGAGTTGCTGCGATTGGTCGTCTATGGTGGAGCCACACGACCCAGAAGTCTCATAACAAAAACAGAGAGGCGATATGCAACAGCCGTCCGTGAATTCAGGCCTGCATGCCAGCACCATGAAACGACTCAACATCAAGCTCATTCCATTTTTGATGTTGCTCTACATGGTCGCTTATATCGACAAATCGAACATCTCAGTTGCTGCGCTTCAAATGAACGCCGAGCTGGGGCTAACCGCCAGAATGTATGGCATCGGGGTAGGGCTGTTCTTCCTCACCTACATCATTTTCGAAGTGCCTAGCAGCGTGATCCTTACCAGGGTCGGGGCCCGACGTTGGATCGCGCGAATCATGATCACTTGGGGCATCGTTGCCGCAGGACTTGCATTCGTCCAGAGTGCCAATCAGCTCTACGGGATGAGACTGTTATTGGGCGCGGCAGAAGCTGGCTTCACGCCAGGGATCATTTACTATCTCTCACAGTGGTACCCGCGCAGCGACCGCGCAAAAGCAATGTCCTTCTTCTACATCGGTGCTGCTTTGGCCTCTGTGATTGGGCTGCCGCTTTCAGGCGCATTTTTACATCTAGACGGATATTTCGGCATCAGTGGCTGGCGTTGGCTGTTCCTATTGGAAGGGTTGCCAGCTGTCATTCTTGGGATCGTTGTTCTGCGTTACCTGCCAGATAGTCCGGCGACAACGCACTGGCTTCAGGACGACCAGAAGGAATGGTTGAGCCAGACAATCGCTGCCGAGCAGGCCGCAACTCCGATCTCGCACCATGCGGGCTGGTCAGCAGCGTTCCGTAGTCGGCAGGTTTGGCTATTGAGCCTTTTCTGGCTACTCCAAGCATTCGGCACGATCGGCATAACCCTGTTTCTGCCGTTAATTGTGAAGTCAGTTTCCGGCCAAGAGTCTTTTACCGTCAGCGCTCTGTCTGCGCTGCCATTTCTGTTTGCATGCATCTTCATGTACTTCAACGGCACTCATTCCGATCGTAAGCGCGAGCGTGCCTGGCATCTGGGGCTGCCACTCATGATCGCAGGTGCGCTTCTGGCGTCTGCGGTAGCCACGAGTAGTTCGTGGCTGGCCTATGCAATGTTGGTAATCGCGGTAGGCTTAAATTGGGCGGCCACGCCAGTTTTCTGGGCCACTACGACCGAGTACCTATCTGGAGCTGCGGCTGCGGCGTCGATCGCTCTCATCAACTCGATCGCCAATATCGCCGGGCTAGGTCTGCCACCTGTGATGGGGTGGATCAAGGACGCTACTCAGAGCTACGACTCAGCGTTGTTAATGGTTGCGGTAGCTCTGTTTGTTGGCGGGTTGCTAGGGCTGTACCTCGCTCGCGCGCCCAGCAAAGAAGCGCCGTCTACTACGGCAGAGAACGTTGAGCTTAGGGTCCCTTAGTCGACGATCAACTAGATGGGAGCGGGGTACGAAATGATGCTAGTAGGCCCTCTGCGGCTTGCCAATCCTACGCTCTGATTCATAGATCCAAGCGCCGGCGAGTGGTGACCAGCATACAACCTGCACCATCGTCTTTTACTGATAGCAATTTGCTTCATCATCCCTAAATCTTTTCAGCCTTCTGCCGATTCGTTGGTAATCGCTCGCGCGTTCGACCCGGTCCTAATCGCGTCTCGCGCTGTTGCTCACTCAGGCCAATGCTGTGAAGGAAGGTTGATGATGTTTAGAAGGATTTATTGTCAGACGGCAGAAAATTTTTACAGCGCTTTGTGTGAGCAGGATGCCACTCCTGACCTGTTTGTCCGAGTAGGTACGACCCATATCTTTTCCTCAATAGGTGATGCTCTATCCAGGGCATACGACGCTGCCAAGGAAACCGTAGTTGAGGCGGGCGACAAGGTGGCAGATAAGATTTCTGACGCCTATGACGCTACTGTCGATACCGTTTCGTCTGCCGCAGAAATCGTATCTGATGCGTATTCGTCGACAAGAGAGGTCGTCTCTGATGTAGCCGACAAGGTCGTAGATGTCGCTACTGACGCGTACGCAGCTACCTCTGAAACCATATCCAATGTAACTGAGTCCGTAACTGAAGCTGCATCGGATGCTTATGAAGCTTCGCATGATTACGTCAGCGATCTCGCTACGAAGCTTGAGAATGAAGACGGCTCGCTGAATTATTGGGCCGTCGCAGGCGGGGCAGTCGTAGGTGTTGCCGCCGTGGCCGCGGTGCCATTTACCGGGGGCGGGTCTTTGTTGGGCGCGGCCACGCTTGCAGGTTCTCTCGCAAGCGGTGGTGCTGTCGCCGCCGCTGTAGGGGCAGGCGTAGCCGGGGCTGTGATTGGGGTTCACCTTGGTGATGAAAGCGCCGCTCGGGAGCGGGGATTCCAGAAGGGTTATGAAACGGGGAAAGCCGAGAACGCAGTAGTGGTCCAAGAGCTGCGGGGTAAGCTTGAGCAGGTGTTCACACTGCTGACCGATGCAGGTCGGTTTTTTGATAGCGTCGTTGCGATGCACGCTGTCGCGATATCTGCCGCGAACTGCGACGGAGTGATTTGTGATGAAGAGAAGGAGAGCATTGAGCTTTTCATCTCAGGCCTGTCCGCCGCTGAAATGCCCGATTCGGTGATCGCCGACATCAAGTGCCTGTACGAGACTCCTCCGACGCTGCCTGAAGCTTTTGCCTTGGCGAAAGAGTCGGGAATTGGGATGTCGATCTTCGACGACATTATCAATTTGGTAGTCCGTTCTGACGGCACCGTCGACTCCCAGGAAGATGCCTTTATGCAGGCGTGGAATCAATTGAAAACCGCCTAAGGATGGGATCTCAATGAGCAAACTTGAATTATTCAAAAAGCAGCAAGCGCTTAAATCTGCTGTAGGCGGGAGGCCGTTAATCCACAATGCGGCTGCTCCAGAGGCCGTTGCTGAGCTGCTAAGTGCTGAAGCCGATCTCTCAAGACTGACGTCCATGAGTTTTCTCTCGGCGCTGTCTCTCGAAACCAGTGACAACTCTGCGGAGGCCGATCAGCTCTTAAAAGAGCTGGAGGCAGGATTTGACTCAGCTCGTCTTGAAGACATGCTTAGTAAATGTCAGCGAGATGTGATTGGTGCTATTGCTGGTCCGTTAGGGCTTGGTAAGGTCATCGCGGTCCACGATAAAGTGGGCGGGAACGTAACGACCATTCACAACGCCGAGCAGAAGATTTACGCCCGAACTGAGGATGAGTACCGGCGGACGGATTACACAGGATCGCGAAATAGCGATGGCAAGCGATTCGAAGGTCAGGGGAAGAACTCTGTTGGTAGCACCTTCACCAAAAGCCAACTCGACCAGGATGCCTACCTGACTGATGGGTACACCGGCGAGAGAATCAAAGCTTCCAACTCCAGTCCAGACCACGTTATTGCCAATTCTGCGTTTCATAAGAGAGGAGGGTACATGCTCTCCGACACCGAAAAGGCGGACTTTGCCACCGATACGGACAACATGGTGTCGACGGCACGTTCGATCAATCAGTCGATGCGGGATCATGACAAGCCTGAATGGGCGGATCGCAAATCTGATGGTCGTACAGTCACGAACGAGGTCGAATTCAAAATCAAACGGGAGCAGTTCGACGCTGCCGTAGCAAAGGGGAAGGCGACAGCAGAAAAGCATGCGCCGTCTCTAGCAGAAAAATCGGCGTTCTATGCGAAAAATGCGGCTGTCACAGGTGTCAACGAAGGCCTGAAAATGGGTAGTCAGCAGGCGTTCGGCATATTGATGGTGGAGATTTTTTCCAGCTCATTTGAAGAAATCAAAGATCTTTATCAGAACGGCAAGCAGAAAGACACGGTGCTGGAT
Source organism: Pseudomonas sp. NPDC088368 (assembly GCF_044753445.1). NCBI lineage: Bacteria > Pseudomonadati > Pseudomonadota > Gammaproteobacteria > Pseudomonadales > Pseudomonadaceae > Pseudomonas > Pseudomonas sp. NPDC088368. Next base: position 1,383 of record NZ_JBIVNG010000003.1, on the reverse strand, counting down.
GAACTGATCCTACGGCTGAGAAGCGTAGGTGAAAAGGTGGCCGCAAAATGGCAAAACCTCATCGTAGGTTTTTCGGGCGGTTTCATATCTGGCTTCGTTTCCAACGCCGTAACGATGCTGATCAACATGTTTGTAACGACTGGTAAGAGAGCAGTCAGGATGATTCGGGAGGGTGTTTTCTCCCTCCTCAAGGCTCTCAAGGTGATGGTATTCCCGCCTGAGGGACTGACCTTCGACCAGGCCGCTCACGAAGCCATGAAGCTTCTCGCGGTTGGTGGGGTAGTGATCGGAGGCGTGGCGTTGGAGGAGATGGTCGAGAAACTGATACTTAGCGTCCCAATGTTTGTTCCTATCGCTTCAATCCTAATTGCCGTTCTGGTTGGCGCTCTGACGGCATTTTGTATGACCTTCGTCTGCTACCTGATCGACAAAATGGATCTGTTGGGAGTCATCAGGACTGAGCGCTCTAAGGCGGTTGTCGCGGGTTTGAACGCTACGATTGATGAGAACGTCGAACGGTCCTTCGCGATCATCCAAGATATCGAAATGTACTTTATCAAGGCGTAGAGAAGGTCGCGTAGGGCCAGCATGTCTCTTCGTTTACCAGCCAGATCTCGGGGACTAGGCGACACAAATAGATAGCCCGCAGCATGTCATTCAACTCTCTTCGAGAATGGTCGTGCGGCGGGCAGTTTGAGGTGATGGTGCAGATTCAGTTGCCATTTAGCCCGCTGTCGCGAGGCAAAAGCCTCTGCTTCCAGTGGATTTCCTTGAGCTTCATCTCATCCACGCCGGTGTGCTTGTCTACAATCTCCAGAATGCTGAAGCGGAAATTGTCTGCGACGCCATCACCGCGTTTTTTGTGCAAATCGGTAATGCGCGTGTTGCCTCCGTGGCCATTCTTGGAATAGGTCACCCACCTATCCCACAAACCGCCTGTACCAGTCGCAGAGCCAACGTAGAGCTGTTGCTCGCCCTTGGTATTGTCTGAAATCAGATACACGCCAGCGACGCCGCTGAGGGCCGTCTGCCAAGACTCCAGCCCTTGATTCACGATTAGCTTCAACTCCTTATGAGTCACATCCACTTCCTTGAAACCAGGAAACTTGCCTACCGTGAGAGGCGTTTCGTACACCGACGAGAGTGTCATGCCTTTCAAGCAGGTTTCCAGAAAGAGATAGTTGGCCCGTGGTTTTTTGTAATCAAGGACCAGGCGGCCCTCAAGTTCCGCGAATTCCGGCACGCGCCGATACTCGTAAACGTAGTCGCGGTTCTCTTTCTCCCCCTTGAGGGCTTATTGGCCGGTGTGTGAGCGAGCTTATGAGAGAGAGCTAATTTTGCCGCCTCCATACCCAGTAAGTGTCACGGACGTGCCTAGATTCC